>CBDHDU010000043.1:0-105156 GCA_965261725.1 Endozoicomonadaceae bacterium
CACCGGATGCCCGTAGGGCGGGGCGATGTTGGCTATAATTTTGTGCATGATAAAAAGGTTAAACGCCTTTATGTCACCGCGGATGAACAGAATAAGCTGGCTCGCGGACGCTTGGCTGTACTGTTCTTTGAGGAAACCTATTACCTGCTTGAGCTTGATATCGCTGAGCGAATTCAGGAGCGGGAACCGGACATTTTTGTATTGGTCAACAAGCCTGAAGTGCAGGAAGAGGGCGATGATGATTATCCACCGATTCCGGATGATCTGATGTGGTAAGCTGAATCGGACGAAATATCAAGCCGGTAAGTTATTTACTATGACTTACCGGCTTTTTTGCAGGTGGTGTTACTAGTTTAATGAAGTGTTACCGGGATTGTGCTGCGGGGTAACGCATATTATTTGCCGCAGTATTTTAATATCAACAATTATCTCTTAACTGGCTGATAAATATACATAAATTGTTTTTGGCACATTCCCTGCGTTATTAGTAAATACAAAAATAAGAAAAACCAAAAGAAAAATAATAATAACAAAAAGCGGACAAGTTGATTGATTTACGGGGTGGCTATCTGTTTCTACAGGTCTGATGTGAGATCAATGAGAAGCTGTTTAAACAGCTCGGGATTGAACTGAAAACCGAAGTTGCAGAACCCCCTCCCCCCCTCTAAGGTCAGCCTGTAAATTTATCAACTTGAATGCTATTTATTAACGGAGCCCCAGAGGCTCCGTTTTCTTATGTGTGCCGAAAGCACATAGCTCTTTCATGAGATAGCTTCCATACTGGCGAGCGCTATCTTAGCTGTCTAGATTTATGCCCTTAGTTTCTGTTTCATCATCAGGGTAAGCATAGAGTGAGTGGCAATGCATCCGATTAACAACCTTGTGGTCATGATATCAGGTGCCAATCGCGGGATTGGCAAGGCAGTTGCAGAAACTTTAATGAACGCAGGTTGCCGGCTGAGTCTTGGTGTCAGGGAGCCTGATAAACTTGCAGATAGTTCTTTAGTGGATAACGAAAATGTTCTTGTCTGTCGTTATAATGCATCGGCAGCAATTCCCGAACATTAAACGACAAACTAATTATACTTCGGAGTGGCCAATAGAATTAGTTGGAGACGAAGAAGCCTTCTCCACCGTCGCAGAGCAGTCAATTTCTCTACATATCAAACACTGAAACACAAGGCTACTCAGCCTCTATGTGGTATCAAGCTCCAGGCTTTTGAGGCTGACACTTTTTCCCCTTGCGATCGCCGTAAGAAACTCTGTCCATGAATCAATGAAGAACCAGTCGAACAAGCCCCTGATAGCGTGCCAAAGCGCTTTCTTTGATTTCGATGCTGATAACGCTTTTTGAAAAAGAGGGCAGGCAAGCTGCTCGATTTGGTCAATAAGGAAGGCGGTAAACGTCAGGCTGGCGAAGTTAGTCGCCAGGTGCATTTTACCGTGCCCGTAGTTGTGTTCCAGGTTGTAGCCTTGTGTTTTCAGTGTGTTAAACGTCTCATTCTCTATTTTCCACTTAGCGCGTCCTCCTCGCATGATTTTTGCCACGCTTTCTTTGGTGATTTCAATATCAGTCACCCAGGTATTGGTGTACTTCTTGTCATTGGGGCTGATTTCCACGTACTCAAGGTAGTTGACCAGAATATCCTGATGGGATTTGTTGATGGGAACGCCATTGATGAACCGGAACCAATGCCGGTAGCCGTCTTCATCGGTGAATTCATAACGTGTGACCTTACCGGCGATGTCCATCTCATCGACGGCCTCATAAAGCGACACATGGCTGGTGTCTTTCGCGACCATAATGAAGCTGTAGTCGTAGGATTTCACCAATTTGATCGTGGGACCATCGGAGTACAAGTCGTCAAAATTCAGTACCAACTTAAGGTGTGGATGTTCTCTGGCAATATTCGACAGGAGCCTTTCGAGTGCTGTTTTTTCACAGTCGTTTTTTGAAGCATCGACTTGTTGAATAATGGGTTCCGGCATTAAAGGCAGCACTTCTTTCTTGCCCGGCTTAACCAGACAGCAGCCCAATAGTTGGTGATAATACTGGGGATTCTTGCTGTCTGGCTTTTTCACACAGCACTCTGGACAATCAATTTTTCCCGAAGAAAAATGCCCCGTCCCATCAATAGGCGCAAGATAGCCTTCCTCAAAGTACTCAAACTGCCTGAGCCGCCCGGAGCGCTGAACATAGGCGAATAACGCCGTGAAAAATTTCCGCAAATACCGAGTTTCGATCGGGTCAAGCAGCTCAGCGAGGCGAGAATCACTCGGCACTCTATTGACATTGTAGAGTGATTTCAGGTTGTGAATTTTATCTGTATTCTGTACGCAGTCCTGATCAAATTTCAGCAACGACGGATATTTAAGGTGCATGACCGCCAGGCCACACATGATGGCATCATGCAGTGCGATCTTGTCATGGTTGTTCACCGGCCTAAAATCTGGAACCTTGGCAGCTTCTTTGGAGACGACGCTGATTAGTTTTTCAGCCAGCGCTTTTTGTTGTTTTTTTGTTGAAGACACAGAGAATACGACTGTAGATGTATAGTCTGCATACTGTACCTCAAAGTCTGCGATTTAGGGAATATCAGAACTACCGCTATCCCTTGGTATCACTGGTTTTAATCAAGTGCTCGGGAATTACTGATGCATCGGTGCCTGAAGATACTGAACAGTGGGTGAAGCAGACAGTTGATCGCTTTGGTTGTATCGATAGCGTTGTTAATAATGCCGGAATTTATCGCAAGGTCAGTATTGAGGACGGCAGTGAAGCTGATCTCGATGCCATGTGGGAAGTGAATGTTAAAGGTCCCTGGCGTTTGCTTCGGGCAACATTTCCATACCTGAAACAAAGTGAGCATGCCCGGATAATCAATATTATCAGCCTGTCAGGACAACGTGTAAAAAGTGTTGGTACCACAGGTTATGGTATGAGCAAATTTGCGACACGAGCCTTGCATCAGGGATGTCGGCTGGCAGGTTGGGAGCACGGTATCCGGGCTACGGCTATTTGCACCAGTTTTGTCAGAACGGATATGGCTGCCACTGTAGCGGCAACCTGTCCTGAGAATGTGATTGAGCCGGACGATATTGGTGAAACCGTGAAGTTTCTGCTGGGACAGCCGGATTTTGCCACAGTAAATGAGGTCAATATTAACTGTAGCCTTGAATACGAATACTGATGCGTAAGGCAGAATACAGGTGTCAGGCGTCTGCCCACTCTTTTCAGATTTCTCTGGCTCCGAAGCTCAGCAGTTTTATATCCCTGACGCTTTTTCCTCTCAAGAGCATATTGGGCAGTGCGACACCTATAGCGAGTGACAACAGGATAAAGATGGTATAAAGCCCATTGCGCAGTGTGCTGTAGAGTAACACCTCATTAAACTCCGGGTTTTGGATTAATTCCATTAAGCCAAGCATGGTCGTATATGCATGCATGCCGGGTACCATGGGGATCATAGCGGGAAGAGAATAAATCACTGACGGTGTTAGCATACGGGCACAAATCAGCAGGCTCAGCATCCCGGCAACACAGGCAGCAATCAGGCTGCCGCCAATAATGCCTCCGCCATGTTCAATATAAAGACTGCGCACCAGACAGGCGACAGCAGCGACCAGCATTGCCAGTGGTACACGACTGAGTGAGACACCAAAGATAGTCGCAAAACCACCGGCAACCATGGTGGCATAGAGCATTCGTAACAGAATTTCAGTATTGATCATGGCAGACCCACCCCCAACAGTGACATAGAAATCCACATACCCAGAGCAATAGAAAAAGCGACGAGTGTTCCGTGAACGCCCCGGGCCAGCCCGACTATATAGTGACCATGGAGCATATCAATCAGGCTATTGATCAGCGGAATACCGGGTACCAGAAACAGAATAGAGGTTGCCATTGCCAGTTCCGGCTGATGCCCTACGTTCATCAGTGTTGCTGTACCGGCAATGCTTTCGGTGAAGAGTGCTGTTGAGGCGATTGTAAGAAATGGGTTGTAATGTAGCTTGAGCAATAAATGTCGAAAGATAAAACCACAGAATGTTGCCAGCGCTGTCATCAGCATGACCATATGATCACCACCGGCAAGACCACAAAGACCTGCAGTACCTAATGGTGCCATTAATATCAGGAACCATACCGGATAAGTATTGTGATGGGTCAGGCGTGAAATTTCCTGTGTCAGCTCGTCAAAAGATAACCCGATATTCTTTGCTCTCCAGCTCAGGCGGCTGATTGCTGAAACCGTAGAAAGCTGGACGCCGTGGTGCTCAATATGACGAAACTGGGTAATTGTCTGATCAGGTGTTGCTGAATCAGTCTTGTGCTGCAAAGTGATGGTAATGCCTGAATGGGAAAAAAACAGTTCAGGTTCGTAACCCAGACTGGTTGCAATCCGCATTGTGTTACGCCTGACCCGCTCGGTATGGGCGCCGGACTGCATTAACAGGGATGCCACATCCAATAACAGCCCGGCAGCTTCACCGGGGGCGGTAAAAGAGGGCGTATCCGTCACTCGAAACTCCTGATTCTTCTCTTCATTCTTTATTGATAGGCCTTTTCAGGCTATGAAATGCCCAGGCTTGTGAATCACTGGTGCCAATACAGCCGTCCTCAACGGAGGGTACTTTTCCGAGTCATTCCTGCAATCAGACTGCTTAATCTAATACTTTGTTCCATTGTCCTTACTTTCCCGACAATTACGGTCAGAAGTCTGGTGAATGCTTGCAGAAAGCCACTGTTCAGGTGCTGCTCCTGATAGACAGGGCAAACAGTGAATGTAGACACCTGGAGGATTGATTAGACCATGATACAGCGCGACTCCTGCCGTATTCAGATAACTGTCAGCTAATGACATAACGTTGGCGAGAATACCACAGATCACCAAACTCTTGCTTATGTCAGAGAGCAATATATTCAGCATAAATTGAAAGCTTAGCCAGTGTGGCAGTCCCGGAAAATCAGGCGTCAAAGCATAATCACGCACATTCCGGATATTAAGACGGTATTTAAGACCAATACCCAATGGAAGAACCAGAAAGGTCAATAGAATAAACCATGCCAGTACAGACATTCTAATGCTTAAAAACGGTTTTTCGGTCAGGTATCAAGTTGGTAAAGAAATGCTTACCTATACTCACTGGGTTTCAGGTGCATGCCATTGTGACGGGAGTATTTGCATGCGGAAGTCTATGGCGGCAATTTGCCAGTTGGTTTTTCTTTTTCTTCTTGCTGTTTCTTGTAATCTTCCTGCTGCAGAGCCTGTTATGAGGTTGGTTTACCTCGGTGCCGTTAATATAGAAGGACGATTAGCACTAGGTATTGCGCCTGATCAGCCTTTTAGCCGTGAGCATGACTGGGACAAACTGCTGCGGGTTGAGCCTTTAAGTGGATCGGCAACAGGGCGATGGCGTATAGCGGGTGATGGTGCATTACTTATTTATGAGCCAGTTATGTCTGGTCATCACTATCAGGTGACAGTGACCGATACTAACTTGTTTGATGTGTCCGGATTAGCTGCATCTGAAAGCCTGAAACCTGATTCTGGAAATAATACGCGAACCGATGCGACTGCAGAATTTACTGTTGAGATAAAACCACTCGCACCGGTTGCCCGCTTCAAAGGTCGTGGACCTGTTGTGGCGGTTGAAGCGGGCGACACATTGCCTGTTGAAACGGTGAATGCGCCCGAGTTTGATATTGAGTTTCTCAAGGTAAACGACCTGCATCGTTTTGCTGAGTTGTTTTACTGGAACCGTGATCGCAGTACCTGGGATCTGAGCCGACTCAGCGGCTCCTGCACCAGTCTGGATTCCCGCCGTTATCATGTATCGGCTCTTCCCAATCAGAAATTTATAAGCCGTGTAAGCCTCGACTGGCTGCCCGGACGCGGGCTTTATATTGCCGTTTTAAAAAGAGCGGGTGGATACGACTACCGGGACTTCAATATCAGAACCGTATTGAGAACTGACCTTGGGCTACATGTCAGGCTTTATCCGGAGCGCTGCATGATAGTTGCAGCGGCTTTGAGTTCTGGCAATGTACCTGAAAATGCTGAGCTGACTGTATTAGGTAAAGAGGGAGAACGCTTCAAGGGCGCTGTTAATAAAGACGGCATTGTTGAACTCGATTTCAGACCTGCTCCGGATGATGTACTGCTCTTACGTACTGCCGATGATATGAGCCTGATGACCCTTCGGGATGTGGCGCTGGATTTGTCCGGGTTTGATATCAAGGGTGAAGTATCCAAACCATTATCTGTATTCGGCTGGACAAACCGGACCCTGATTCAGCCCGGAGAAGCCGTTCCATGGTGTGTGCTTTTGAGGGATATGGATGGTCGTCAGGTAACAACTCAGCCGCTGACGTTTAAGTTAGTGAGTGCTGATGGTCGTATAGTTTCTGAACGCAGGCTGCAGCCTGAAATCAATGGTTTTTATCGAACCGAATTTACTGTTCCTGCGGATGCACCTCTCGGGCGCTGGCGAGTACTGGTTTATAGCGATCCGTCCGCAGCACCTTTGCAGACACTTGCATTTGATGTGCAGGAATTCCTGCCGGAACGTATGGCGCTTGAAACAGGTAAGCCGGATGGTGCCCTCTTGCTTGAAAAGCCTTTCGCTGTTTCTTTGAAAGGGCGTTATTTGTTTGGATCACCGGCATCGGGTAATCAGGTAACAGCAAATGCTGCATGGTATTGGATGCCTGAGAGTCAACCGGACTGGAAAGGTTATATCTTTGGTCATCAGCCACAATTGCCCCGCCTGTTTCAAAATCTGGAGCCAGTAAAACTTGATGCTGAAGGGCAGGGCTCATTAACGGTAACACCACCCTTACCTGAACGACCAACGCCCCTGAATGTGAGACTGAACCTTGGCTTGGAGGAATGGGGAGGCAGGCCGGTTACCAGAGAAGTAGAAGCCCGATTATGGCCCGAACAGGCTGTTCCCGGTATTTATCCTGAGTTCAGCAATTATCAGATCGAAGAGAACAGTGAAGCCGGCTTCAATGTAATTGTGGTGAATGCTAACGGCAGTGTGGTAACAGGTCAGTCACTTAATGCCGTACTTATTCAACGACAGCGGGATGTGTTCTGGGTATATGAAGCAGGGCGGGGCTGGCAGTTAAAGGAAGAGCATCACGATATTCCGCAGGCTGTTCGTACGCTGACATCAGGCAGTGAACCCGTCAGGGTTTATTTTCCTGTAACGCAAGGACAATACATCTTACGTATTCAGTATGCGGGTGATAAAGATTCTTCCAGTCCTTTAACTGAGTATTCTTTCCGGGCTGGCTGGGGTGATGATATCCCACCCCCTAAACCGGGGCAGCTGACACTGAGAACAGATAAGCCCCGGTATCATGTCGGGGACAAAGTGACTTTGCAGGTTTATTCGCCGCAAGTGGGTGAAATGCTGGTTGCTCTGGAAAGTGATCGGATGCTCTGGCAGCAAAGGTCGCACGTAGATGCCGGTGAGACATCTGTTACTTTTAATTTGCACAAAGACTGGCAGCGGCATGATTTGTACGCATCTGCTTTATTGTTTTCAAAGAAGGAATCAGGTCTTCCCCAGCGTTTACTTGGAATCAAACCGATCTTGCTGGATCGTGATAAACGGCAGTTATCAGTTGCACTGAAAACAGGTAAAGCCCTTCCGGAAACGAAGCTTGATATTCAGGTTCAGGCCGAAGGCATTAAACCTGAAGACAATGCCGCTGTTGTTATCTCGCTGGTGGATCAGGGTATTTTAGCACTGGGTAAATATCCGACACCTGACCCGGCCAGTTTCTTCTTTGGACGAAAACGATATAGCTCTGATTTGCTTGATCTTTACTGGCGCATATTTGATCAACCCAAAGCCCCGTTCGCCGAATATCATTGCGGGGCCGATGGCGGTTTGATGATGAAGCGCAGCAGCCGCGCACCCAGAGCACTGGTTGAGCGTAAAACCGTAGCCCTGATGAGCCAGCCGGTAAAACTGGATCAACAGGGACAGGCAAAAGTGATGCTGGATTTGCCGGACTTTAATGGTGAGGGAAAACTGTCTGCCGTTGTCTTTACTGATAATACTTATGGCAAGGCTGAGCAGCAAATACCTATCCATGCTCCGGTTGTTGCTGAACCTTCCCTGCCAAGGTTTGTAGCACCAGGGGACCGCAGCCGTATTGTGCTGGAGTTTCATAACCTGAGCGGAATAGATCTGGCACTGAAACCAACGGTAAGTGTTAAACCACCCTTGACCCTTGCTCCGGGAAAACAGGCATTGCCTGCAGCGCTGCCGATTAAAAATGCTGAGCAGAAAATTTTTGATTACTGGCTTGGTGCTGAGAACAAATCAGAAAATGCTAAAAGTGGTGTATTAGAACTGGGTGCCAGTGCGGAATCCCTGAGCCTGCAACGACATTGGAAGATTCCGGTCAGACCAGTTATACCGGCAGAGCGGCGAGTACGCCGACTGGTTATTCCTGTAGATGAACAGTTCACCTTAAGAAAGCAGGAATTGGCAGGGTTGGTGACAGGCAGTGTTAAAGGTCATTTGTTGCTGGCGTCAGGTCCGGTTGTTGATTTGTCCGCTATTGCCGACGGATTGTTTGCATATCCCTATGGTTGTCTGGAGCAAACAGTCAGTCAGGCATTTCCCCTGTTATATGCAGACCAGCCGGAAGTGCAGTCATTGCAATTGCCCCAACTTGGAGAAGAGCAGGGGCAGGCAAGGTTGGAAAATGCAGTACAACGCATTATCGGAATGCAGAACCGTCGCGGTGGATTTGGTTGTTGGAATTCATTTGCTGCTGAAGATCCATGGTTGACGGTGTACGCTGTTGATTTTCTGTTACGTGCACAATCGCACCTGTCTATTCCGAAAGATGTTTTAGATAAAGGTCTTAAGCGACTGGAACTGTGGCTGGATCAGGGATTACCCCCCGATAATAATCAGCAATTGTATGTGATTCGTGATTTCTCTGTGCGTTGTTATGCTGCCAGTGTACTTTCCCGTCAGCTTAAAGCCCCGCTGCCCAGACTGGATTCATTACTTAATCTGCGCCCGTCGAGTATAACCGGGCTATCGCTGGTACAACTCGGAGCCGCATTTATACGGCAGGGTGATGCTACGCGTGGTGAAAGATTACTGAGGGAAGGACTGACTAAATCACGCCCCACACAGCCATACTGGCTGGGTGATTATGGTTCCCAGTTGCGTGATGATGCCTGGGGACTGATTTTGTGTGATGAGCTTGAAGACGAAGCTTTACTTGCACATCGTCTGCCAGAGCAAGAACAGTCTGCGCTGGAACTGGATAAGATGTTGAGTCATACCGCATGGCCCAGCACTCAGGAACGGCAGATATTGTTTCGCGCCGGCTTGATTCTGGCACGACAGGCAACCCGTTCATGGCAGGCGCAATGGGGTGATCAGTCGCTTGAAAGGCAGGGGATCGCAACCTTTTCACTGACAGGTCAAACCTTTGGTGCCGATAAGGAAGGGACACCTGCAGCCTATACGATTCGTAATACCGGTGATCAGCCTTTGTATCTGTTCTGGGAGCTGGACGGTTACCCTCAGGATAACAAGATCAAAACAACGCTTCCTTATCAGACAGCAAAACGACAGTACTACTCAGTTGAAGGTAAGCTGATTGCAGATGGCAAAGTTGCTGTAGGCGATATTATTATTGCGGTTGTCACCTGCTCGGTGAACGAACCGGTTTATGAAGCCTTGCTGGTGGACTTATTGCCTGCAGGGCTGGAACCGGAAAAATCAGACAATCTGCGTACATTATTAAACCAGATTCAGGTGGATGGTCGTCCGTTGTCAGAACAGCTGACATCACCGAAATATCAGGAGCAACGATCAGACCGGTATGTTGCATCAGCATCAATGGAAAAAGGACAGGTTTACCGGTTCGCCTATTTATTACGGGCGGTCAGCGAAGGTGAATATGCCGTACCGCCGGTATGGGTTGAAGATATGTTTACACCGGAACGTCACTTTGCATCGGGTGGTGGTCGCTTGAAAGTTGTGAGTAGCAGGGCAGAAAAATGAGGTGGGCTGTCAGGCAGCGCTTTAAAATAGCATTGTCTGTTGTTGCTGTCATGCTTGGCTCAGGCGTCATTTTATTACTTGCACTTGATCGTTTATATCCTGTTCCGACAGACAAACTGCAAACACCCTCGGTACAGGTAACCGCTGCTGACGGCGGTATTCTGCGGGTGTTTACCAATGAGCAGGGAAATTATCAGCTACTTGTCGATACGAAAAATATTTCGGCAAACTATCTTGAAACACTGCTGGTTTATGAGGATCGGCAGTTCTACCGCCATCCCGGTTTTAATCCCTTTTCCATGATACGTGCCCTCTGGCAATGGTGGCATTTCGGGCGGGTGGTTTCCGGCGGCTCCACCTTAACAATGCAGACGGCGCGCTTAATAGAACTTCATCCGCGCACCTGTATTGGTAAATTCAGGCAGTTATTCCGGGCGGTGCAGCTTGAACTGCATTATTCAAAACAGCAGATATTAGCGCTTTATCTGAATCATGCGCCCTTCGGGGGTAACCTTGTCGGTGTTGAAGCGGCGGCGTATAGCTGGTTTGGTAAGTCAGCCAGAAAACTGACTGATGCAGAAGCGGCATTACTGGTGGTTCTGCCTCAGGCTCCGAGTCGCTTCCGTCCAGATCGCTTTCCTCAACAGGCATTGTTGGCCCGAGATAAAGTGTTAGCGCGTATGTCTATGGCTGGCTGCTGGACCGAGGAGCGTACTCAGCGAGCTAAAGGTGAACCATTACCCCGTGTAAGGCAGCAATTTCCGTGTCATGCGGCCTGGCTGTCCCGGCAGTTAAGTCAGGCATATCCTGACAGCAAACAGATAACGACGACACTGGATATTGATATTCAGGATGCACTGGAACGTTTTACATCTCTGTCACTTTCAGAATTGCCTGATGCGACACAGTTAGGTGTACTGATTGCCTCCAATAAAAATGCAAATGTTGTCGCCTGTGGTTCATTCAACCGGAATGATCAGTTGGCACAGGCAGACAGAGTACGCACGATTTGTTCTCCCGGTTCAACCTTAAAGCCGTTTATTTATGGTATGGCAATCGATGACGGGCTGGTTCACTCAGCAACGCTGCTGGCAGATTTGCCCTGGGATTTTGATGGGTATCGTCCGGTTAACTTCAGTGGTGGCTTTTATGGTGCTGTCACATTAGCTGATGCGTTGAAGCTGTCTCTTAATGTGCCTGCTGTTCAGGTACTGGAACAATTGAAACCGCGAATATTTCTGGAACGGCTGCAAACAGCGGGAATTGAACTGAAAAGTGATGAGCCGGGTTTAAGTCTGGCGCTGGGGGCGGGTGGTATTAATCTGGACAGCTTGGTTCGTATGTATCTTGCTCTGGCAAAGGAAGGGCATTGCACGACTTTACGCTATAGACCGGATCAGCTGCAGCAGGAAAAACAACTGCTGTCATCTGCAAGTGCCTGGATTATTCGGACATTGCTGGAAGATATTGGTATTCCGGGACGAGCTGATCTGGATGGTCAGAAGCGTATTGCCTGGAAATCGGGCACCAGTTATGGACATCGCGATGTCTGGGCTATTGGTGTTGGCAGTGAATATACTGTTGGCATCAGTATTGGCAGAGCGGATGGCTCGCCTCAATCCGCGCTTACCGGGCCGGAAACAGCAGGCGGCATTCTGTTTGATATTTTTGATCTGTTACCTTCATCGCAGCATGAATACCGTCACCCAAAACCGGATAATGTACAGCTGGCAGAAATTTGTTGGCCATCAGGCCGGTGCTGCGTAACAAAGAAACAGAAATGTGGAGAAGTAAAAACGGCTTGGCTGGTGGATAGTCGAGCGCCGGCAACACCACCTGCCATAATGGAACGTTTTTCAGCATTTGGTGATCAACATCTGAATATTCTTAGCCCTCGGTGTGGTATGAAAGTGGCTGTTGGTCGGCATAGCCTCCCTTTAATGACTCAGGGAGGGCAGGGTGTAGTGAGTTGGTATTGTAATGGGCACTTGCTCGCGAAGCCCGAACTGGATCTGTCAGATATGGATAGGGGTAATTATAAACTGACGGCAGTCGATGCCGAAGGGGAACATGTTTCAGTTGCTATTCAGTTATTGTGATTTCGGAAGACTGATATCAAGTACGGCGATAACTTAAGAATGTTACTATTTGCTGAACGTCATCACTCTAACTGTTTCCGTCTGTTCCAACCGCAGGGAAAAGCTGCCATGGATATGAACCTGTCTCTGAACGAAACCCGTGTTATTGGTTGTTTGCTGGAGAAAGAAAGCACGACACCAGAGCAGTACCCGTTAACCCTTAATGGTCTGACCAATGCCTGCAATCAGAAAAGTAACCGCGAGCCGGTACTAAGCCTGACTGAAGCAGAAGTCAGAAGTACATTAAATGATTTGGTAGATAAATTGCTGGTCAGGGAAGAAGAGGGTTCCAGAGTCAGCAAGTTCAAACATCGTTTCTGCAATACACCTTTTGGTGATTTGCAGCTAACAGAAGAAGAGCGGGCAATTACTTGTGTACTGTTGTTACGTGGTCCTCAGACACCGGGAGAACTGCGCAGCAGAACCGGCAGGCTGGCTAAATTTGCCGATGTTAAAGCTGTCGAGCAAACTTTGCAGGAAATGGCGGTAAAAGAGCTGGTTGCTCAATTGCCGAGAGAAGCCGGACGGCGGGAATCCCGCTTTGCCCACCTGTTTTCCGGTGAAGTTGAAATGGCAACAACCCATGACGTGATGACCAGCACCATGGCAGATGATAAAGCCAGAATTCAGGAATTGGAGCATGAGGTGAAACTGCTGACTGCTGAGGTAGAACGGCTAAAAGCTGAACTGTCAAAACAGTAAGATAAATACCCGGTTTGGTGTGTGTAGTCCAGACCGGGTAGTGATTACCTCTTTCGGCGCTCATAAGTTGGCTGATCATAGGCGGAATAATCCAGATTCTTCTGCTGCCACTTTCCCTCAGTCATCGATTTTTTGGCATCAAGGGACATGCCATAGACGGCATAATGGATTTCGTTAATCAGCTTTTTCAATTCATTCGATGTAATCAAACCAAGCTGTATTCCTGCCTCCATAAAACCTTCACAGCGAAGCTGCTCTTCTTTTGATGAGGGGGAATGCCCATCTGACGTTTTATAAAAACGGGTCAGTTGCTGACTAAAGGCTTCTATAAACTGTTCTTTAAGCATGGTGTTGACTCTGTTTTATTATTTTTCGTAACTATTCAGCACCCTCACAATAAGCTGGTATTTTCGTGATTTTGTGTCATTTTCAAATACAGTTCTTCTCTGACCAACGCTTGTTATGAGTCAACTTGATCCCGAGTTTCAGATTATCGTCACCCTCCTTGCTATCGTAAATGATCAGCAAGAGCAGATCGGTGGCCTGGGCGATCAGGTAGCAAAACTGGAAACAGAAAATAAGGAACTCGCGGACAGACTCAACATCAACAGCCGGAACAGCAGTAAGCCTCCCTCTACAGACGGTTATGCAAAGCCTGCTGCCAAACAGAAAGACTCATCTGCCACGGTGGAGGGTGAGCCACAAGACGACAAACCTAACCCAAAAAGCTTACGACAGAGGTCTGGTCGAAAGCCCGGCGGTCAGAAAGGTCACAAAGGTTCAACGCTTCAGCAAGTCGCTGACACTGACCGCACCCAATATCACCCGGTTATAGACTGTGAGAAGTGCCATCAGTCCCTGCACTCTGCAAACATTGCCAAGTTGGTTGAAAGGCAAGTATTTGAACCGGGTCGTTTTGGTCACTTTGAAGTGACAGCCCATGTGGCCGAAATCAAAGAGTGCCGCTGCGGTCACATGACACAAGCCCGTTTCCCTGAAGGAGTTGATGCTCACGTGCAGTATGGACCGGTGACTCAGGCGCTGGCCGTGTATCTTTGTCAGTATCAACTTATACCTTGCAAGCGTGCCTCCCAGTTCTTCATGGATATTTTCGGATTGGAAGTCAGTCCGGGTTCCATCTGCACCTTCCAGAGCAATGCTTATGACCGGTTAGCCAGCACTGAGCAGGCAATTAGTGACGCCCTTAAGGTTGAACCCATTGCAGGCGCTGATGAAACAGGCATGAGAGTAGCCGGAGCGCTGTGGTGGATGCATGTCCTGCGTACTGACAAGTGGACGTACTATCATCTGGACTTGAGTAAAGGACATTCCGCCATAGAGACGATGGGTATTTTGCTGACCTTTGCCGGGATACTGGTTCATGACCACTACAAGGTTTACTTCCGCTATGCTGCGGCTCATGTACTCTGCAATGCCCACCACCTGAGGGAGTTACAGGGTGTCGTTGATCGCGACTGCAACTATCTTGCGGCTCGTCTTCAGCGGCTGCTGAGACTGGCCTGTCACCTCAGCAATGGTTTTAGAAAGCTGGGAATGAAGGCGATGCCGGAATCCATCCGCCAGCGTATCTCTTCACTGTTCGAGCGAACAGCAAAAAGGGCGCAAGCGGAAGAAGCCGACTATATGGAACGAGTACGGCAACGGTTGGGGCGTGACAAAGTCAAGAATACGAAAGCGTTCAACTTGTTTAAGCGGTTGGTGGAGTACAAGGACGAAACTTTGAGGTTCATGACCGACCTCAACATCCCCTTCGACAATAATGGCAGCGAGCAAGACATCAGAAATGGCAAGGTGAAGCAAAAAATATCGGGCTGCATCAGAAGCGAGGAAGGGGCGAAATGGTATTGCCGAATACGAAGTTATGTTTCATCTGCGAGAAAGCAGGGGCAGAATGTTTTTGAAGCCCTGCTTATAGCCATGAAGAATTACTGCGGTCACTCTTTGCTGGGTGCTGAATAGTTACTATTTTTCTGTGGGCTTTTTTTTAGGTGTACTCTGAAGAATAAACAAAAAACGTCGATGAATTAAAGAATATAACAACACTATAACGATTGCTGCTTCATCATTATGACACCGGTTATCGCTATCATCAGTTATATTCACAGAGAATCTGCCACATGGAAAGTTGGGGTAATTGAGTGATTCAACTTCGGCACCTGATGCTTCTGGCCTGCTGCCTGCTATTACTAAGGATTGAAACTGTACGGTCAGAAAACTACCGGGTTGCCATTGTTGATCGCTTCTTTCCTCCTGCTGCAGGGTTTGAAGATGATGAACAGCGTGTGGATCATGGCTGGCTATACGGATTGCTTGATTTGGATGGTGATGAGCGAAAAGAGCCTTACTACCATGGCGATGTTGTACGGCTGATTGCCGCACACCCTCAGATCACCTTTATTAATTATCCCATCAGTGACAACAAAGCCCCGATGGCTGAAATTCTGCTTAACCTGCAGAAAATTCATACCCGGCTAAAGGTGCAGCCTGTTGATGCACTGATCCTGTCGTGGGAGTCATCAACGCTGATCAGTGCATTTGAAAAGCCTCTGCAATTGATTCATGCTGAATATTACAAGCAGGAGATCCGAAGGTGGGGGAGCGAATACCCTGTCTGGGACGATACTTACAAGATAATCCGCCAACTGGAAGCGCTGGTTGATAATGGAGTGGCTGTCTATACCATCGCCGGTAACGGTGGTTCCGGAATGGTCAATACATTTTCTTTTGCTGCAGGTGTAACAACGGTTGGTGCAAAGGAAGAAGGACTGAATCACTATATTGCTGACAATCCTTTTGTGGATACTTATGCACAAGCGGCCTATCAGGTCAGACGAGTGGATGACGGTAGTGGGGAGCCGCTGGGCTATGATATTGATAATGATGGTTGTGCGGATATTCCGCTGGAACGCCTGACGGGTTATCGGCAGTCGACAGATGATGAACTCCCGAAGAATTTCTGGAAGCTACTGAGTGGTTCATCTTTCGCTGCGCCGAGAGCACTTAAATCAGCGCTTTTCTCTGAACTGTCGCTTGCTTATTGCACTGACTAATTCAGCCTCTCATCGCCTTGATAAAGGGCAAGTTCATGCCACGTGTTGATCTCAGGCAGATTGAAGAAAATTCATGTAGTGCCGCATGTCTTACCTGTGCCGCAATAGAACTGGGTATCAAGGACTGGCAGGATACCAGGCAGAGAACACCACTAAACCCTGACCGTCGTTCGTTGGCCAGTATCCAGACGATGATAGCATTACAGCCGACAAACCGGTCAGGTGTACTTTACTCGATGCCGACAAGCATCGTGCTAGTTGCCAGATTTTTGACTTTGTATGGATCTATTTACTGTGCGCCCGGAACAGCATCATTTTTTCAGCGCATCCGTTATCGCCGTCAGGAAGACTTCGCACAGCAGCATAATATTCTAGTGAATAGAGTCAGCTTGTCAGACAAAGTACTGGCGCCCAATCAGCGGGAACTGCGAGTCGTCTATTGGCATTCATCTAATCTTACCTGTTTGCCGGATTTTCTGTTATCCGCAGCAACGCCGGGGCTGCATTATGTGATGCGGCGTGAGGACAACTCGATTATGGATCCTGCAGTCGGGCGTTCATATGAGAGTATGGAGGCTCTTAATGATGCCCATGAAGAGCGGGCGGCCGAGCTTGCAGGGAATGTTCTACAGCTGAAAGATACGGGAATCGGTGTATTCCTGTCGACTCACGATCCTGATGATGAGCTGGTTGAGCTTAGCAATACAAAGGTGACGGTGGGATCATAATTAGTGCCTGTCCGAAAACCCTCAAACCTTGAAAATAGCAGCCTGCAACCAAATATAACTATTGAAGATTTTCCAAAACAGGCTGTTTTTCAAATTTATGCGCCAGACCATCAATCCACAAATGCAGCTGGGTGAAGTCGATATCTCATCCGTCCAGTTTAACCCCAAGTCCAGAGACGATATCCCTCGTATCCTGCGAGCATTGCAGCACATTTACACAACGCCAGAGCTGAGACAGCAGGTCTTTCAGGTACTCGACTCCATGATTCTATCTGACCAAAACAACGGTCGCCCCGGGATGGAACTCTGGAGAATACTCGTGTTTGGCACCCTCCGCCTGGTGATCAATTGCGATTATGACCGTTTGCAGGAACTGGCCAATGAACACGGCACTTTGCGTCAGATGCTCGGACATGGCCCTTATTGCACGCACACCTACCATATACAGACGTTGCAGGATAATATCAGTCTGTTTACCCCGCAGGTGCTGGATCAGATCAATCAGGTTGTCGTTGCGGCAGGGCACTCGCTGGTAAAAAAAAGAGCGAACCGTTACATGGCCGTGCCGATTCGTTTGTCGTAAAAACCAATGTCCATTTCCCCACCGACATTAACTTGCTGAGCGATGCTTGTCGTAAAATCATTGAGTTTGCTTCGGCTTCAGCTCATGAGCACAAACTCCCCGGCTGGCGACAGCATCGCTACCTGCAGCGGCAGCATAAGAAGCTTTACCATACAGTGCGTAACCTGAAGCACTCTACGTCAGCTGACGAGTTACAAAAAAGCAAACGACAGCATGACATTGAAATGGCGCATATTGAGTACCTGAAGCTCAGCCTGAAAATCATTCGGATGGCCGATGTAACGTACTCCGTGCTGACAAAGCATCAACCTGATGAACCACGCCTTGAAGCGCTCAGCTACTATCTGCTGCATGCCAAACATCAGGTTAGTCTGATTCATCGGCGGGTCATTGAGCATGAAACCATACCGCATGCAGAGAAAATCTTTTCGCTGTTTGAACCTCATACCGAGTGGGTCAGCAAAGGCAAGGCGGGCGTACCGGTTGAACTGGGCTTGCGTGTTTGTGTGTTGCAGGATCAGTTCGGCTTTACGCTTCACCACCAGGTCATGGAAAAGCAAACGGACGACCAGGTAACGGTTCCTATGGCCAAGGGAGCCAAAGAGCGCTTTCCAGTCTTGAGTCAAGTCAGCTACAACAAGGGGTTCTGGAGTCCGGATAATCTTGTAAAACTGGAAAACTTGCTGGACAGGGCTGTACTACCTAAAAAAGGAAAGATCTCGTTAGAGGACAAAAAACGGGAATCACACCTGGCGTTTGTCCGTGCAAAACGACAGCACTCTGCTGTTGAGTCGGATATTAATGCTCTGGAAGCCCATGGTCTGGATAAATGTCCGGATAAAGGGCTGGATGCCTTCAAGCGTTATGTTTCGCTGGCTGTTGTGGCAAATAACCTGCAGCGTCTGGGCAAAGTGCTGTTGGAAAGGGATCGGCAATAGTCGCCTGTTGATGGTTTGGTAATCCGGTGTTCGTTCAGATCATGCATGTCGTGAGGCTTACTGACATCTACGGAGTGAAGGTTTTGAACATTTTTTGAACAATTGTGACTGAAAACCGCTGCATTGATTGAACAGCAAACTCAAATGATCCACCTAACAGTGACTCATTAACACAGGCAGCTATAGTTCATGCGTTTTCTGACAGGCACTAATTATTACCAAGCAGTTAAAAGGTAATTACCAGTGTAATTACCTTATTTTTTGGCTCTTCAGGCATATCTGTGGGTAAACAGAAACGAATTTTGAGGGTAGAAGCACCAGCGGCTGACTTCTGGTAATTTTTTTGTTTGCAGACAAAAAAGAACAAGAAGCGCGCTGATGCTGATAAAAACTATCCTCAATAAAGTTCATAAACTCAAGTCTTTTGTTTATCAGGATGTAAAACTCGGCTTCTACCAGGGCTCTGAAGTATTCAATGTGACTGTGGCTCCACGGAAGAACAGTCATGCTATCTGCTCAGGATGCAAAAAAGCTGCTCCGGGCTATGACCGCCTTGCTGAGCGTCGCTTCGAATTCGTTCCCCTCTGGGGCATCAGGGTTTTTCTGCTCTACAGAATGCGTCGGGTTGAATGCAAGACATGTGGCGTAAAGGTTGAACAGGTTCCATGGGCGGATGGCAAGAAAGAACTTACCAAAGTCTACATGCAGTTTTTGGCAAACTGGGCCCGAAAGCTCTCGTGGAAAGAGGTGGCCTGCATTTTCAATACCTCATGGGAGAAGGTCTTTCATGCTGTTGAGTATGTGGTTGAATGGGGCAAAGCACATCGCCCTCTCGACAATATCAAGGCCATTGGTGTGGATGAGGTGGCGTATCAAACAGGCCATAAATACCTGACTGTGGTTTACCAGATCGACCGTGACAACACACGACTGTTGTGGGCTGTGTTGTCGGCGATAGTTGAAGGGCTACAACCCCTATATTTCCTGCATTTCTGGATAAGCCTATGACTCGTGGGCATTACATAATTTTTGTAACTTCTGCTAATCATAAGTCCCATCGGACAACCTGTGATTGGTGCGTTAGTACGCCAACTATTGCCGGCAACACAGCCACTGTTGTGGGTTGGACAGGAGCGAACCGAAGCCACCATTCGCAGTTTCTTCTCATTCTTTGGTGCACAGAGAAGCCAGCAGTTGAAGTATGTCTGCTCTGACATGTGGCAGCCCTACGTGAAAGCGATTGCGGAGTATGCCAGCCAGGCGCTGCATATTCTGGATCGTTTCCATATTGTTGCCATGCTGAACAAGGCCATTGATGAAGTCAGAGCCTCAGAGCACAAACAGCTTCAGGCAGCCGGATATGAACCTGTTCTGAAAAAAACTCGCTGGTGCCTACTCAAGAGAAAAGAGAACCTGACCGAGAAAGAAGAGATCAAGCTAAACACAGTGCTCCAGTACAACCTGAAAAGTGTCAGGGGTTACCTGCTCAGAGAAGAGTTCCAGGTTTTCTGGGACTAGTGTGCCGTAGCACATACAAGGGAAGTAAAAGGATTACTTTCTGAAGATGTGGAAGCTATGGAAGAGATGGCGGTAGACCCGCCGAAATCGGCTGTCGAAAGCAGGTTTCAAACCACCTCAAGCTGCTGTCGTTAAGAGCGGTGGTAGTGAGCGTTGAGGAAAAGGCGAAAGTAAATTCGTCAGGTATGGTACAGAGAGATGAGTAAACCCGAATCTTTGTTGAAGCGTCGTAAGGAACTTTTTCGGCATCAAAACCTGAGGCTTAGTCCTCCTCAGGGATAAGTCTGCAAGTGAATTTCGAATGCTGTGCAGGCGGTGTCCGGCGTTGAGAAGGCATGACTCTGTACTGGGCTCTTTCATGGAACTGCGGGAACCTGTCGTGCAGGTGTTAAGGGAGACTCTCAAGTGGCGACCACCACAAGAGACTGAGTACCGATACTGCGCACAGGGGCGGAGTAGCTCGTAGTAGTGTTGAAGCTCCTGTAATAGGGGGGGAGCGAAGGGGCTGCGTTAGGTGGCTCGTTGTGGAATGCAACTGTCCCAAAGGATCTTGTCTGGATGCCTATAAAGGGACGTAGTCAGCAACCGGAGGGACAGGATGACATTGCTCAACGGGCAGGGCGGTTGTCACATGGAGGCAAATCTGTTTGTCACTGGCTGGAAAAAGTACAGGTCAGAAAATGTCTCAGAATTGTGATAGGCGTTTACCTGATGGGAGCGGTATGAATCGAGAGGTTCACGTACCGTTCTAAGAGGGGCTGGCGGGGAAGTTCCGCCGGTCTACTCACCCATTTCACCACACTGGGCAGGAAAGTATCTGGATCGGTGGTGCACAAGAGTCATGCGATCAAAGATAGAGCCAATGAAGAAAGTGGCTAAAACTGTTCGGCGACATAAGCCGCTTATCCTGAACTGGTTCAGGGCAAAAAAGGCATTTTCCAGCGGAATTGTTGAGGGGCTGAATACCAAGATAAAACTCACTACGAGAAAATCGTATGGATTCAGAACCTATAAATGTGCAGAAATTGCTTTATATCATGCGCTTGGCAAGCTGCCTGAACCAGAAACTACCCACAGATTTTGCTGACGAGGCTATTTTTTATTTAGCTATCAAGCCAGACATCTTTTGCCCAGTGCCAGATTGAACTCCAGTTATCTTCGGTGGGTTCCAGATCTACCCAGTAAGAAATTTCTCCGTCTTCAGCAATACAGTAGAAATTACCATTAACCTCACAGACGGGAATCAGTTCACGGGGAATACCGATATCCCATGCACGTGAAGCAATATCCGGCAGATAGGTGTGCGACTGAGGGTCACATACAGTTGCAGGCTCAATGGAGCCACAGATCACATCACTGACCAGTAGCAGGAATTGCTTATAGTCATCTGGCAGATGAATCAGGATTTCTTCCTGAATAATGACCAGATCGTCTTCATCGGGTAAATCAAGAGGAATGGGGACTTCTTCATTGCGTTCCCGCAACATTTCTAAGATGTCTTGCATGGAATAATTCCGAGCCAGAAGGGAGAGAAAATGTAGTTTACCTTTATTCAGAATTAAGAGCGTAAAATAAATAACGTGTGCCGAGAGCACAGAAAGTGGCATAAAGGTAATTCAATTTGATTTTTTCCTCCAGAAATTTTGACATTTGCTTTTTATCTGAAGCTGCAAGCCAAGTTTAAGTTAGCCTTATCGTCACGGTCTCTGGTGCATTTTCCGGTCTACCCAAAATGGTATAATTGCCAAGTCGCATAGTGATTTTGCGGGACTGAGCAATATGTGAAGAGTCCAGCATTTCTTTCCCGAGCCGGGCATAAACCCGAACGGATATATTAATACCCATACAGGTTCTGGCTACTTCCTGAACAGCCATTGCCAGCCCGGCATCATTGCGGATGTTGTTCCAGTGCTCGCGGGAGTTGGGGAAAATAACAATATTAATATGGCTACAGTAAAGCGTTGTATGGTTGCCGATCATCAGTGAATGACCGAGTTGGTTATTCTGGCGCAGGTAGCGGTGAATTCTGCTCAGGCAGTCCGCTTCAACGGGTTCCCGTTGCAACGGTCCCGGCTCAATGACAACCGGCATCCGGAAGTAGCCTTCCAGTACAGGCTTTAGTACAGCAGCAGACGCTGATTTGCTGGTCAGTAATCCGGCATAACGAATCAAATGCCGGGCAGGTAAATGATGCAGAGTTCTTAACCCGGCGAGCCTTAATAGCAGGCTTTCAATATCCGGGCATAAACTGTTCTGGCGTTTGTTTTCTTCCAGCAGTAAAGCCAGCTGATGTTTGACAGTGCAACGATAGTCACGCAACAACATCGGGCTGTCAAAACACTGATAAAAATCTGCCATTGAGCGACTGTGGTTTTCCCAGAGCTGCAGGCAGGTAATATCCTGAAGGTAAAATGGTAACGTGGCTTCGGGGCCCATTAATGCCGGACGGTTTACCGTTACATGCCACTTATCACTTCTCTGTCGTTTGACAGATTCTGTTTCATAAGGTCGCCATGCGGATACAGTTGATGATCCCAGTGTGACCGACATTGTGCTGTGTATATCGTGTTCCCGGTATAACAAACGCATAACCTGACGGAACTCAAACCGGTGAGGCTGCGCCAGTATCGATGTTGTCAGTACATCAGGCTGTTGCGGATTTACATTCCCGGACGGCAACCGAGGCGGCGCTGGCATTTTCGATAAATCTCCGTACGTCCCTGAATCCTGACCTGTAATTGAGTGAAGCTGTTATAAGGGCAGTAACAGCTGGCAATAGCATCCATCAACTCGATAAACAGATTCAGAGGCAATGGATGCAGTTGTTCTGATTTAAGATAAAGTGTCAGCAGGGTGCCCTGAGCAAAACACCGTTTACCTTCAACACTAATGGGAGCTACCTGGTGAGAGCGTAGCGCAGCAACAATATGGTCGGGTAAAGAGGGGTCAACAATACTGCTTTCATGCAGATAAAGCCCAAGCAATTCACGAATTGCTTCAAGACCACTGCGCGGATCAAACAGGCTGTGAAAATTAAGTGCAAAATGGGACAGCATTGCCCAGTTCATTTGTGACTCAGGTGCTTCCAGTCGTGATGTTGATGGCTTATACAATAGTTTTGGACGTGCATTAAATGTGACGGGGTCTATGCACTTTATAGATGATGTTGAGCCCAGATGGCGTGGCTTATTGCCATCAAAGCAGTACATTTTTGCGACCAGTATTTTTCCTGAATCTTTGCTGGGACGAAGGTTTCTGTCAGACAGGGCAATAAAATTATCGATCTTTCCTCCACCTTTGTTGACCTGCACAAACTGCCAGTAGTCGCCTTTGTCTTTATGAAGGTAGTTAAATTCAAGCAGCCTGGGCAATGTGCGTGTTTCTTCTGGGTTGGTAACATCCAGTATTTCCTGAATGTCGTAAATGTATTTATTCTCAGTGAGGGGGATTTTGTTTTGAAACCGCGTATGGTCAACGCGAATGGGTTCAGTGAGCGTTTCCTGAAGATTAACGACAGGTACGCTGGCCGGATGGAAGTGTTCAGCTGATACGCTGCGGGTAAGTTCCACCGGTGCTTCTTCCAGCAAAATGAGTAACCGGAGCTGCTTACCTGCCGGAGCTGCCGGGAAATGATGAAAGTCTATTTGTAACGACTGAAATGCCCAGGGGAAAGCAAAAAAATCCCTGAGCATGGTAAAGCCCATAAATGATCCCTGAACTTTGGGAAGCAGGCTTTTCCCGGAATGGAAAGCGGGGCAGCTGACCACATCCTGCGATTTAACCCAGATATGTCGTTCATCCGGTGTATGAATCATGCAGGTTGCCAGCGAACGGGTCATTAAAACGTCAAACAACAGTGCTGCCATGGGCTGTCGTGCAGGGATATGTAGACCGAGCGTTTGCAGGTCGATTTCTTCAAAATTCATGTCGCTGCCGGGAAGGCTGAGCGTAAGTTCGAGAACAGCATGACCGTGTTCTGCCCATTCCGGCAGGTCGAATTCAAAAGGTCCTGAGTGAATCCTTGCCCGGCTGACTTTGACTGGTTTGATGGTGGCTTTGTGACAGGTAGTGAATATTAATCGCTCTGTATTATCAGAACGCACTTCGAAGCGGGTACCCTGAGGAATCGTAACCGTTTCTCTGGCATCCCGGCTGATATCCAGTGCCAGCATGCTGAAACTGGGAAGTGGGCGCAGATAGTCCGGAAACATCAGTTCCAGTAAAGAGCGAACCAGTTGAGGGTATTCTTCATCCAGACGTTCTTCGAGACGGGCATTCAGTAAGGCGACACTTTCCAGCAATCGCAGCATTTCCGGATCGGAAATAATATCACCGAGTCCCAGTTTCGATGCTTCATCCGGATACGCATGCCCGTATCGGCGTAAGCCTTCACGCAGGGCATTCAGCTCCCGTTCGAAGTAATACAGTAAATTGTCAGTCAGCATTGTTTTTATGATTACTCATCAGGCAGGGTTTCAACGACCAGTCGGCCGCCAAATTCGACAATACGGGTTGTCATATTCAAATCTTCGGCTTGCTGCTCTCCCATATATACGCCTGTGATTTGATAGTGACGGCTGCTGCGTTCCCCCATTGTGGTAGGTGCCAGGTCAACACTGACCTGATCCAGCCTGGGCTCGAAGGTGCTGATAAGGTCTTGAAGCATGTCGCAGGTTGCCGCCGGGTCACCTTTTATACATCCCTGGCGCAGGCATGGAACTCCCCAGAATATAATGCTGTGAGAGGTCGCCTGTAATGATTCCGGTGGTTCAAAGAGTGTACGTCGACTGCCCAGCATCAGACTTAAATGATCAATGACTTTGATCCTGCTGCCAGACAGCCTGTAAACCTGTATTTCGGAGGAGTCAAACGCTTCAAGAAACATAATGATTGTGATGCGAATGAAAAAACTAAATACCCCGTCGGCCCGGGAATACATCTGCCTGAATAACAATTTCCTGTTGCAGTGGTTCAGCCAGATACTGCGGTACAATGGTGATATGACAACTATAGCTGCCAGTCAGCAAACTGTTATCTGAAACAGAGACTTTCGCCTGACGAAGTGGGAATTTAGCGGCGATCTCTTCGTCGGCATATTCCATATTGCTGGTGTATTGTTCCAGCCACTTATGTAACCGGCTTTCACATTCGGAAGGAGTAATGTATTCGCCGAGGCTGTCGCGAATCAGGATTTTCAGATAATGAGCTATACGGCAGCCGGTTAACAGATTCACCAGTGAATTAAGATACTGCTCCTCTGTTGAGCAGGCATAAACAGTTGGTGAGCAGAAAATGCCGCTGTATTCAGATAAATAACAACCCGTTATGGGGATGATCCCATGTGCGGCATACACTTCTTCCTGAGATTCATGCAGTCGGAAGTTACAGCGGGGCGGGTTAAACAGCGCCAGTGCTTCATCGTCAGAATCAATATTAATAATGGCACCTTGGGTACCACTGACTTCCCACTGATGAATAAAACCAAACCAGCTGATGCGACTGAATTCACGCATCAGGTTTGCCAGTAAAGCAAAGCCACCATTTCCCCACAGTTGGTTTTCCGGACGCCGGGTTCTGAAGCAGAAGGTTTCACCGCGTTCATGCCAGCTGTCGCGCATTAATAAATGCGGCCAGATAAATGCCAGAAACCGGGTATGTTGTTGTTGCCGGAGTATTTGCCATTGCAGCATATCTTCTGAACTGAGAACCCGGTCAATGCGCGGAGCATTCATGATCAGCTCAGGTTCATTATCGCCAAAGAAGTCATCTGTCAGGCTGAATACGATCGGGCATAAAGCTTCAGCACCAATCTGAGCAAAGAGATCTGCAGTGTGTAAATCACTGTAGATACTTCTCAGGTTGTCCCCGGCACCGCAAAAGTGATTGACCAGAATAATGCCGTAGGGGGTTCCTCCGGCAGTGTTAAATTCTTTATTGCAGATCAGTTGAAACAGGTGGGAATAACGGATTGATGCGGGCAGGTTCAGGTCATTTTCGATTTCGCTCCAGCGGCAGTCCAGTAACCGTAGCCTTACCCGGTTTTTATCAATAGGCAGCCGTGCCAAGGCATGCAGCCCGCGCCATAATGCTTCAAGCGCCATAAAATCGGGATCGGCCAGTATCAGTTCAAGCTGCTGACTGATTTCCCGGTCGATCCGGTTTATGGCACGGGTTGCGGCGCTGACGAGTTGCTCGTACTGGATGCTCAGTTGCTGCCACCCGGTATGTTGGCGACCATCCGCAGTGACGTTGTCAGTTCTTCCATCTGTAACCATGGGCGCAGATAAGCAACGGCAGAGTAGCAACCGGGTCGTCCCAGCTGTTCCTTCACATCAATCTTGGCTTCTCGCAACGGGTGAGTGGCTCTGGCTTCATTACCAATGGCGTTGGCATTAGTGTATTGCTGAATCCAGATATTCATCTCTCTTGCCAGATCGCCTGCCTCTACGTTTGAACCAATCCGGTCGCGTCCGATAACTTTAAGGTAATGTGCTATCCGGCTGCTTGCCATGATATAGGGCATGCGGGCAGAGATCGCAGCGTTAGCCGTTGCGTCCGGATCAATATACTGCTTCGGTCGTTGAATTGTCTGGGCACCGATAAAGACGGCATAACCCTGATTTTTGTAATGAACCAACGGCAGAAACCCGAGGTCACTCAGTTCTTTTTCCCGTTCATCGGTAAGGTTAATTTCAGTCGGGCACTGCATAACCTTGTCGCCTGATGGAGAACGGTAGACAAATGTCGGCAGACCATCGACCTTGCCGCCATTCTCCAAACCACGAATCGCAGTACACCAGCCGAACATAGAGAAGGCATCAGTGACCCGCTGCCCCATGGCAAATGCCGCATTGGTCCAAGTGAAATCAGCAGCACTGGTCGGGTAAGGCTCGCCATAACCATCCAGAGGAAACTCTTCGAAATGGAAAGTTTTTGAACTAAGTCCGTTCTGACCATAAGGCGCACGCGCCATAACCCGGGGCATGGTCAGTACCAGATAACGGGACTCATCGCTGTCACGCAGAGAGTTCCATGCAGCATAAGCAGGTGAATCAAAGCCCGGAGCGACAGGCTTGCCTTCGTAGAAGGTTGTAAAGTTATCAAAATCAAACATGGCGGGTGAAGCCGCCGCAACAAACGGTGCGTGGCTGGCTGCAGAGACTTCACACAGGTAGCGCATCAGAGCGACATCTTCATCGCCGTAACCAAATTCATAATCACCCAAAATTACACTGTAAGGTTCACCACCTGCCGTACCATATTCGCTTTGGTAGACCCTATTGAAATAGGGGCTCCGGTCTATAGCGGTAGCATTTTCAAACTGATCGAGCAGGGTTTCCCGGTCAGCATTCAGAATTTTTATTTTCAGATCAGTGCCCAGATCACTGTCTTTTACGAGCTTGTGTAATCCACGCCATGTGCCTTCCAGTTTCTGGAAGTTTTCATGGTGCATGATCTTGGAAAGCTGTTCCGATATTTTTTTGTCTATAGCTTCAACGGCCAACCCGACAGATTTTGTCAGGTTGTGGTTCCAGCTGAGGGTGCCAGCCATTGCCTGTTCAGTGAAAACTGTCAGCAACTTTTTTGTCGTGTCTTCCGGCGTCAACCGGACGGCGATGCAGGCTTTGTCGACAAGACTGATCTCTTCTTCAGTAATGACCGTGCCTTCGAGAGGCTCTTCCTTTACTGTCGTGCTCATTGATGTACTCCAACCGTTACCGGCGACATTACCGTGTTTATTCCAACCTTGCCTGTGACGCAGGCCAGTGCTGTTTGACAGCTTGTCGGTTTAATTACGGACCATGATGCTGCATGGGCTGTCTTGTATCTGAGGCTATTTTTTCTCCTTATCTTTACCCTTCTTCGGTTTCTCTTCTTTCGCTTGCTTCTCCTCTTTCTCGTCTTTTGGTGCTTCAAGCTGAGGGGGTTCTACACCCAGCTCACTGGCCAGACGTTTAATGGATTCGTCATCCTTCAGAATCTTGCAGATCAGCCGCTCAAAATCGGTGGAACGATCGGCCTTGCTGAGCAGTACTCGTAGCTGATTGCGGATACTGACCAGTATTTTCAGCGGCTCAATCTGGTTGACCAGTTCGTCCGGGGTGAAATCCTGCATACGGTTGAATTTCATATTGACCTGCATATCCGAAGCTTCCGGATCACTGGACAATACATTCTCAACCCGCATATTCAGAGCGGGGCCAATTCTGCTCATAATCTCATCAAAATTGTCGTGGTCAACCTGTATGAACTCC
This sequence comes from Endozoicomonadaceae bacterium, assembly GCA_965261725.1. Classification (GTDB taxonomy): domain Bacteria; phylum Pseudomonadota; class Gammaproteobacteria; order Pseudomonadales; family Endozoicomonadaceae; genus CANDOC01. The sequence continues at coordinate 27,987 of CBDHDU010000043.1, forward strand.
CTGTCTTCAAAAGGTTCCAGTTGTTCCTCCGTTTTATCACCAGAGAAATTCCCGGTTACACCGACAACAAAGGGTAGCTCACGTTGTTCTTGTGAATCACCGGTTTCAACGTCATAGGTGATACTGACACGGTTCTTGCGAATCCGTTTGTGTTGGGCATTAAGCGGCATCTGCCACGTACCTCATGTGATATTGGTGATATTTCCTGAGTGTCGGGCAAATGGTTATACGTCTTTACTCTTCAGTTGCCCGGGTTTAATTGCAGAAATAACCTTGCCATTCGATAAGTCGAATGCGACTTCACCACCGGGTTTCCAGCCACCACCTGAGCCTGTTGTATTCCAGAATTTGAGGTGAATAACAGTATAAGCCAGAGCCAGACGTTCCTGTGGCAGTCCACCATCGCTCACCCCAAGAGAGTAATGAGCCAGTCGTGCCTGCTCGAGGAATATCTGTATTTTCGGTTTAAACGTCATGCCCTTGTTACTGCTTGCCTTGGGTTCCATACCGACAGCAAAGATTCTTACTTCAGAACCTTCATCACCGGGTTCCAGTAACAGGGAGCGGAGATCTTCAGATGCCCCGCACATGTCTTTAGTCATCGTGACTTCATTAAAAGCCGCCATACCACCATCAGCATGCTGCATATTACCCACATCCATACTGACATTGCGGATTGCGCCCCACTGCATGCCTGTTATGGGAAACAGGTCACCATTGCTGGAGTTGACACCTTCCATAAGCACCAGATTAGCATTCTGGGTTCCCTGGTATTTGACACCCTTTATCTGAATGAAAATTCCTGCAGCCATTGTCTTGTACCTCTATCGTTCCTCGACTGCTGTGACAAATCATCTGCCCCAACCAATCGTCAATTGAACAAACAGAAAACAGTTATCAGAACGGAGATTCTGATGTACCCCCTCCAGATTTGTGACCTGCGGAAAGCACCTTGCCTTCGGACAGGATAAATGAGACCGGGCTACCTTTTTTCCAGTCACCACCGACCTCTTCAAACCATTGGGTGATTTCAAAGACGTTATAGGAAAAGGCCAGTCGTTCAGCTGCATTGCCATCCTTGCCAACAGACAGCCCGTAGTGAACCAATCGTGAATATTCAATCTTTATCTGCATCATCAACTGGCGTCCCTGATCTCCTTCATCCGGTGAGGGTACGCATTTGTAAAAATTGACAAGGCGGCCCAGTTTTCCCGGTAATAGCATGGCGGAGACAATTCCTTCTGAAGAACCATCAACGGGCTTGGAAACGACAAACTCATTGAAAGCAACCATGCCTGTATCACGGGTTGCCATTCCCCCGATATCCATTGGGATAGCACGTACTGCTGCCCAGTTCAGACTGTTAATCGGAATCAGATCGCCGGTACTTGCTGTAGGTTTAACACTGATAATGGACGGCTTGTCCTTATCAGTGAGTCCCTGCACAGCAATCTTTTCGACTTGCATATATAAATCAGCCATTTCAGCCTCCTTCAGGCATAGGCATCATTGATTCGTAAGTGGTCTACATAAATGCATCGCTGCCTGTATCTGTTTCTACCTCTGTTTCTTCTTCTTCCGCTTCGGGTTCCTCTTCAATATCCTCTCCATTGCCATTAGTGGATGGAGGGGCACTTGTACTGAACTGAACGTCACTGACCGGCATGCTTTTATCCGGCAGATCGAGTCCTGCCCGGAGATAAATATTGCCCAGCATGCTGGTGTCGTTATTCATCACCTCCTGCAGAAATTCAGGTAATGTCAGCTGCGCCATTCGCAGCGCTTTTTCCAGAATGTATGAAACCGGGCTATAGGGTTGGGTTTGCCTGAAAAAAGCAGACAGTTGGCGCATCACTTCAAGCGCATGATCCTGACTCTGGATATATTGGGCGACAGCATCCCCGGATATTTCAAAATTGCTGTTACCATGCCCTGTATGCTGTGCCTGTTTGGAAGTCCCGGAATTTTCAGAATCGTTTTCTGATGAATCAGTGGTTTCGCTGGCAGGTTGCTCTTTTACTTCTTCACCCGGCCAGGGTCTGAGCAGCTGCCCCAGCAGGCTTTTAGTTGCATTAAGGCTTTCATTCAGACAGGACTGCAGAGGCTGGGTATTCAATAAATGGGATGAAGCACCATCACTGCAATGAGAGGACAGTGTTGCTTCAATCAGTTGCAGCTCACTGATACTGCCCTGAATGGCAATAATATTGGCAACCACACCATCCTTGTCCTGATTCAGCGCACTGCGTGCCCGTTTTCCCATTGATTCCATCTGACCCCGGCTGGCACCATGCTGATAATCCAGTAGTGACATCAGACCGATAAGTGGTGCTATACGCAGGGGAATCTGTACCAGCCCGTCACCGGATACATCGCCAATAATCTGCTGACAGATTTTGAGTTTTTTTATCCAGTCATTGCTGTTACATGACGCAATTGTCGAAGAGGGCGATTCGGTTTCTTTTGAATCCTCCTCGTTTTCATTTTCACTTTCAGATTCTTTTTCTTCGTCGGCTGTTTCAGCCTCAGCAGTTTCGCTTTCCTGATCGGTATCAGATTGTTGTTCGGCTACTTCAGTCTGTTGTTTTTGTGCCTGTATTTCTTCATCACCGGGAGGGCGTAGCAGGGCACCATAGGTTTCCAGCAATTCACGTATCAATACCAGACACTGGTGCATGGATTGATACGGATCATCGGTGAAAAGATGGGAATAAAGCAGCCAGCCGAGGAGATCCAGATCCCGGGTGCTTTCGTTCAGTAGCTGTAAAATCAGATCACTGACTTGCTGCCAGTTACGGTTATTAGTGCTTCGCAGTTCATCAAGTTGTTCCGGCTCAGGGTTTTGCTCAAGTGCGCGAAAGCTGCTGCGGGCCAGATTCAGCGTGTTACGAAACGGACGATACAGCTCCGGGCTGGAATGTAAAACAACGCCTGTCGGAGAGTCTCCTTCAATAGGTTGTTTCAGGCGTGTGATCAGTTCGTCGTCCAGGTTCATAGTGTTAACTTATTCTGAAGGAATGCGAAGCCATATTCAGATCGGCTTTCCCGCTTCTGATGCCATCTGGATACGATGGATCAGGTAAGGAACGGGAGCAGTCCGTTGATAGTTATAGTCATTAAAGATTTTCTGAGCCAGTTTTTGCCCTTGTGTCAGTGCATGGCGGTCAAGGCGGGCAGCAAGTGCATCGCGTCGTCCGGCACCTGTCGTCCAGCCCCATGCCAGAGCAACACTTTGCCATGCATAAGCGGAAACTAAATCTGCAGGTACCCCGAAACCGGTTTCCAGTAACAGTCCGGTTGCCCAGGCAGACCAGGCATCACCAAGCGTGGCGCCTTTGTAAAACCAGTGCCAGGCGCGTTCAGGTGTCGTGGGTGTTCCCAGACCGTTCAGGTAGAGATAACCAGCCAGTCGCATGGATGAAAGCAGTCCATAGTTAGCGCCGGTTTCCAGGAACAGTAATGCCGACGCATAATCAGGCGCTACACCCAGCCCAATAAAATAGAGTGTGCCGAGATTGTGGCTGGCTAATGGATCCAGAGGGATGTTGCGCTGGAACAGGCTGGCTGCGGATTCGAAGTCTCTGTTTCTGGCATTGACATAACCGAGTAGGGTGGTCGATTCACGGCTTGCCTGACTTTCGAGACTGTTAAGCAGCCAGGCATGAATTGTTTCCGGGGTGGTAACAGGGCCATAACCATCGATCGCCATCCGGGCGAGCCAGTAAGCTGATTCTTTATGGTGAGCGAGGGCATTAGTCAGGTACTGTCTGGCAATATCAAAGTTTTGTGCACCTCCCATACCGTATATATTCATCAATCCCATATTCAGCTGCGCCAGAGGCTGACTGGCTGTGGCTGATTTTTCAAACCACCGGCGGGCGGTGGCGTAATTCTGAGGTATATTGATACCGTCACGATTGATTTCGCCATAAAGCAGACAGGCTTCAGGTATTCCTGCTCTGGCGGCACTGGCAATGGAATCAGAGGTGTTCGGTTTTTTCAGCTCCATTCGCAATAGTGCCAGTTGCCAGGTCGCCATAGCATTGCCCTGAGCGCTGGATTTTTGCAGCCATTCAAGTCCTTGTGCCGTATCCGGCAGCACACCTAAACCTTTCCATGTGCAATAGCCGAGCATTAATCTGGCATTTGCGTTTCCCTGAACGGCCTGTTGCCGAATCCAGCTTATCATTGGGTGTAATAAGGGTTGCAGGCGCGCAGCATCAGTTTGGGACAAAGTGTCTTTACGGGCTTCTATCTGTTGATGCAGAGAGGGAATAAGCGGCAGTGTCTGACGATAGTCAGACTGTAATGCCTTGCCACTGAAAAGCTTATGTGCGACCAGTTCGGGGGATGGCTGATGTAGTGTATGGCTGGCACTTTCAGGTGGTGGACTGGAAATTCTGGGTGTTGAGTCAGTACGGTGATGGCTGCAGCCTGTCAGCAGCGTGGTTTGCAAACCAATTAGCAGAAGCAACTGGCATGAGTACAGGAAAGAACTTTTCGGTACCCACGATTTTGAAAAAGCATTCATGGTGAAAAGTTCGTAATCTCTAATCAGTTTTACAAGCAAAAGTGATTTCTGTAAGTTGTCAGGCATTAGCCATTACCCTGATTTGCATATCTATGTACTGATAAACACAGGCACCCATCTCAACCCATGCTGATGGCGAAGTATTGTCTATGTTAAGACCTCCTGCACAGTGAGAAGAGTGAAAGTTTATGTCAGCAAAAGAGGCTCCCGTCACAGACGTGCGCCCCTTGGTGGTTAAAACAGAATCAGGCGATAAGTTTGCGGGCGTTGATTTACGTGTCAGTGAATACATATCCCGCCCTTTTGAAATGCGACTGAAGTTTATTGTTGAAGATCTGGATCTGGGCGGGGTTGTCGGTAAAACCGCCTGCTGCACTTACCAGCCGGGAGCGGGTAAAAAGAGAACAGAAAAACGTTGTTTTAATGGTGTTGTCTGTCAGATAGAACAACAGCGCTATCTGATTCAGACGGGTTTGCAGCTTTATGCTATGACCTTACGTCCCTGGTTCTGGCTTTTGCGTTTCAGGGTTAACTGTCGTGTATATCAAAACCTTTCTGTTCAGAATATCGCCAGTAAAATTTTTGATGAGCATGGTTTCCACGGGCAGTACAGCTTTAAGGTACGGGGGGGGAGTAAAAGCCGGGAATACTGCACCCAGTTTAATGAAACCGATTTTGACTTCATTTCCCGGCTGCTGACAGAAGAAGGTATGCACTATCACTTTGTTCACAGTGCCAGTGGTCACAAAATGATAATCGGTAGTGATAATCAGGCATTTGAAAATACTGGTGCGAAAGCCAGTTACTCTGCGGGTTATAAACAAATGGCTGATGTCGTTGACACCTGGCTGCCGGGTCTGGCCGTTCATGGTGGCAGTTCAATGCTGGCAGATTATGATCCGCTTCAGGCTACGGTTGTAACCAGTAGCGAGAACAAAACACAGGATAAAAACGCCTCATCCACCCCTGTGTCATATTATTATCCGGGGCTGTTTACGGAGCGCTCTGATGCTGACAGTGCGGCGAAGCTGCGTCAGGAAGCAGAAGATACTCAGGGTACTTATGTGAGAGGTTCCGGCGGCTTCCCTGAATTTACAGCCGGTTCCCGCTTTAAGCTTAAAAAGCATGTTGATAGTCAACAGCAGGGCGAATACGTCATCGTTGAAGTAGTACATCAGCTTTATGATGGTGAGACAGGGCAACAACCGGAGTATTCAAATCGCTTTCGCTGTATTCCTGCGGCTACTCCTTTTCGTTCCCGGGTCATGCCCAAGCCCCGAATTCACAGCTTGCAGGTGGCGGTTTGTACGGGGCCCAGCAACAATGAAATTTATACCAATGCTGACAGTCAGGTACGGGTGCAGTTTTTCTGGGACCAGGAAGGCAAGAATGATGAAAACTCCAGTTGCTGGATCAGGGTTGCCCAGCCGATGGCGGGTGCAGGCTTTGGCTGTCGTTTTCTGCCCAGAATAAATGACGAAGTACTGGTTTGTTTTATCGATGGTGACCCTGATCGTCCGATTGTAACGGCTGTCGTTTATAATGGTAAAAACAAACCGCCCTATTCAGAGCAGGAAGTCAGTGGTGTACTGACGCACAGTACCCCGCAGGGAGAATCCACTGATGCCAATGAACTGCGATTTAACGACCATAAAAATCAGGAGTTGTTTGTTATGCAGGCTCAGAAGGATCTGCAGCTGACCGTTAAAAACGATAAAACTGAACAGGTTCAGGGTAACAGTACTCAGGAGATTGATAAAGAATGCAAAATCAGTGTGAAAGAAGCCTTTACCCAAAGCACTGAAAATCAGCTGTCGGTATCTTCAAAACAGAACATGTCGCTTTCCAGTGATGCCAGTATCAGCCAAAGTGCCAAGCAGGAGCTCAGTATGTCGGCGGATACCAATGCTTCACTTTCTGCTCAGGCGAATCTTGACGTGAAAGGCTTGGAAGTCTCTGTTGATGGTGAAGCCTCGATATCACTGAAATCAGAAACCAGCAGCATATCTATAAATCCTGAAGGTATTACTATCACCGCTCCCAGCATCACTATTAACGGTGAGATGGAGACAACAGTCAGTGGTTTTATGGTTTCTCTGGAAGGAGAAATGACAACCGATATTACTGGCATGGTGGTTAGTATCGATGCGGAAACGATTATGGATGTCAGTGCCTCGACAATGGTCGCTATTGATGGTGCTTTTGTAGAAATTGCTTAACGGGTATTTGACATGGTTCATGTTGTTTCCGGACCACCGGTAGAACTGTCTTCATTAACCGGAGAGTGGCGTGGCAAGTTTATGTCCCGATCTTCACGCAAGCTGTGTAAAGATGCGGCGCTCAAAAAAAAAGCGATGGCGCTGCTGGAAGACGCAGACCTTGAACCTGAGCTGTTTATTTCCAAGCTGTTAGAAGAAACGCTGCACGAAGAATGTATTGCTTTTCTCGCCGTGGCACTACCACCAAGAGAATCTGTTTACTGGGCTATCTGTTGTTTTGACAGTATTCCCCGGCCACAGGAGGATGATCCGGATAATGAAGTCAATATCAGCAATGCATTTGCCAGTGCCAGAGGATGGATCAATCAGCCAAACGAAGCAACACGACGCCATGCTGGCAAAATGGCGCGCAAAGCCGGCCTGAAAACAGCGGAGGGCTGGCTCGCTCAGGCCGCTTTCTGGAGCGGTGGTAGTATTCTTGCACCGGACAAACCATTTATAGCACCTCCTGAAGGCGTATATTCCAAAGCGATAAACAGTGCGCTGAAGTTATTAATGGGAAGAACGATTACGGGTATGCCACGTGAAGTGCGTGAGCGCGCCAAGCCTGTAATGCGAATGTCGTTTATAAAGGCAGGGCTGGCTATCGCGCGTGGCGAAAGTGTGAAGTAGTGGAAAAACATACAGCTACAAGTAATGAATAAGCTCACCTAAAGCGCAATCAATGAACCATAATTAATAACGACATAATCAACAGCGACGCGGGGTTTTATCAGTATGTACCTTCATGTCGTCAATACAGCTGTTGAAATAAGTATTCGTGGCAGGCATGTCAGAATTCCCCCGGAAGGCGGGGTGATTGGTCGTTCCCCTGACAGCATGCTGTGTCTTCCTGATAACAGCTGTCTTATCTCTCGACGTCATGCCCTGATTTCATCGGCTGGTGGAGTTTTCCGGGTGACGGATCTCAGCTCGAATGGCTTGATTCTTAATGATGGACATCAGCCATTGGGCAAAGGTCGCTCTTCCCCTTTGCACGAGGGTGATCTGCTGATTTTTCCCGGGTATCAAGTATTGGTTACCCGATCGGCAGATATTCCTCAGGGGGTACGTTTTGTTGTACCGGCTGGTATGAAGAGCAGCCTTGTTCAGGGTGATTTCAGAGCGGGAGCAATGAAGAGTGGCCAGTTCGGTCAGCCGGTCACAAAAGCTGCACCTGCGGCACCGAAACATCATTCCGGTGTACTGGCCTCCGTTCTGAAAACTGCTCTGGGTATTGGCGGAGGCATGCAGGCACAGGGCTTTGCCGGTGGTGGCGGAAGTGCTTCAGAAACAGCAGCAGAGCATACGGTTGCGGTCAGCCAGGAAGGCATCTCGCTGTTTAATAAAAGCCTTGCAAGAAAACAGGCGGTTACTTCACGCCAGAATAATGATGCGATGGGTTCTGATGATGCGGGTGGTATGCGTTCACTGTCACCTGATTCATTGAAAGTCAGCGGTGAAAGCTCAGAAGGTGATGATGACCCGGAGTCGGATAGTTCGAGTGAAAACCCTCAGGAAAAATTGCCGCTGAGTACCGGCTCCCGACGCTTTGATCGGTTGCCGAATATGCCAGAGCGATATTCAACGGGAACACGACTGCCAGCCGGTTTTGAAAATGTTGTCGATCGTGGTGTTGCTGAAGGACGAGCCAGAGTTCGCCCGGACTTTGTTGGTCCGGTCAGTCCGCTGCGGGGAATGGGCATGGCGGCAGCGATACAGGAAGGGCTGGCACACATAGATCACTCAGGAGCTGAAGCCCCTTCAATGCCTCAACCGCAGGTACCTGCACCGAAAGGGTTATCACTGCCTTCGAGTTCACCGGCAAGAGCAGGCACCGCTGGTGGCTTGACTGATACTGCAAATAATGCTCTGCAGGCATCTCGTAATATATTGCTGGATGCCCGTAACCCACCTGCAGATAGTGGTGCCGGGCTGGCAGGGTTTAATCCTGCGGATACCGAAGCCGGAAAGATTCTGGCGCGTTTCCTTGCGAGTCAGGAGGCTAAAGATTTACTGCAGCCTGATATGAGCCCGATGGATTTTAATCAGGCGCTGATAGACAACCAGCTACCACACGACAGTATGCAGTTTCTTGCTCACGCGATGACGCCCCGGCAGGCCGTATGGTGGGGCGCTGACTGTCTCGATCATACCGGTGCGAAATGGACGCCGGAAGAAGAAACTCTCGCCCGGGCTGCACGAGCCTGGTCTTATTCTCCCAGTCAGCGAACACTGGATGGTGTTGCCAAAGCATTACCCGCAGTACCACAGGATTCGCCGGTAGCAATGCTGGGGCAGGCGGCTTTGATTGCCGGTTCTGATCCCCAGTTCTCGATGGAAGGTGCTGAAGCACTGGCAGGCACTGCCGGAGCGGGTAACGCTGCAGGTGCCTCAGGGCTGTCAAAGCTGCCGGTCAATTCATTTATGTCTATGGGGAATACCGGAGCACAACCGGGAAATATTGATGGGCAACCATTAGCGCATCTTGTCAGTGAGCTTTCCGGCAGTAGTGGGGGTAGCGCAGATAGTGGCGCAGGTAGCTCCGGAGCTAAAGGTTTGGGTGGCTTACCCGGTTTACCGGGGCTTGGCTCTGCAGGAGTCAGCGCAGATGGAGGTGAGGGCGCAGCAGGCAATGGTGTCGCTCAGTTAGAAGGTGCATTTGCCGGTACAGCATCAGCACCGGGTGCTGCTGAAGGTAGCGGCAGCGGATCTGGAGGAACCTCATCAGGGCTGGCGGGTATTGCCGGTGGACTGGGAGCTTTGGCAGCCATCGGTGGGGTGATGAGTCATGGGCATAGTGGTCATGACAGTTCCGGTTCGGGTTCAGCAACAAGCGTATCACCAGACGGTGGCTCAGCAAATGCTGGCGGCGCAGGTGTCGGAGGCGGTTTACCCGGAGGACTATCGCTGGGCAGTCTGGGAGCTTTTCTAAGCTCTGTCGGTGACCGGGGGGCAACGACGGCTCAACAACAGGGAGCTTCTTCACCCACTGCAGGAAGTGATACACCTGATGGGCCTGGCAGTAATGGACTGGTACAGAGTTCCGGCAGCTTTACCGGAACCGCTTCAGGTACCGCTGCATCAGAAGGTAGTGGCGGTAATAGTACGGCAACTGATGCAGGAATGTCCGGCTCCGGCGGTGGTGGTAGCAGTAGCGGTGGTTCGTCGTCTGGTGTCGGCGCTACAGGTCGCGGAGCGGGTGCCGGAGCCTCAAGCGGTGCCTTCAGTAATATGATGATGCATACCATGATGGGTATCAATGCGATGAACTCCATGGGGCAGTCAGGGATGGGCATGATGCCTTATGCCGGAGGCTTCGGTGGTGGATTTGGCGGCTTTGGTGGCGGAAGTATGATGCCAATGCCCGGCATGCCCGCCTCATTTACTGCAGGCGCGAACGCTTTCGACACGGCAATGATGACACCCTTCAACGCACTTGGGCATGGTATGGATTATGTTACCAATGCCATGATGACGCCCTTCAGTGCAATAGGTAACGGGCTTGATTATGCCACTAATGCCATGATGAGTCCGGTAGAAACCGGGTATCACGCAGTGACAGGCGCGTTAGCTGCACCGATGGGAGCCGTTGCCGGAGCATTAAGTGGTCCGGCAACAGTGTGCTGCCAGATGGCCGGGTTTGCAGTAGAAGGTCTGGCAACAGTGGCGATGATGGCAAATACAGCTATGATGTTGGGCGCCGGGGCGATGGCAATCTACGGTACCTTTTCGGCACTGGGAAATGCTACCTATAGTAATTACACGGCGGTGACAGAAACTTATACAACAACTGTCGATGATATGTCTGATATCACTGAAGGCGAAGATCCGGGTGATGTTGAAACCGTAGCCATTTAACAGCTCCTAGGCTGGCTGAAACAGGACAAGAAGTGAAACTGATCCTGCATATTATTGATGAGCCTGAAGGAGAAGAAATCGCGCAGCGCAGTATCTGTATGCCTGAAGCCGGTGGAGCGATTGGGCGGGCGGCTGACTGTGCTGTGTTACTGCCGGACAGTCAGCATCGCCTGTCCCGGCACCACGCGCTGATTAGCCCCAGCGGCGAAAGCTACCTGATCATGGATACCAGTACTAACGGTGTATTTATTAATGATTCCGGGCGGGCTCTGGGAAGGGGAAACCGTTTACAGCTACAGGATGGCGATGTGATCCAAGTGCCGGGCTATACGATGGTTGTCAGTTGTTTTAACCCGACCCGTCAGGGTCAGAAAACAGTACAACAGAGCGGGAGGTAGTATGCGGCAGTGGCTACTGGCAGTTCCTTTACTGTTACTGCTGCAGGGGTGTGATACGGTCAAGAATATTTATCATGCTGTTATTCCACCCGCAAAACCCAAACCGACCACCCTGTCTTTAACCGTTCAGGCTGCGGAAGGAATTAACCCCAATAGCCGTAATGAACCCTCGCCACTGACGTTAATCTATTACGAACTGGTCAAGCCTGATCACTTTTCCCAGTCTGACTTTCTGCTGCTGTTTCAGAATGAAGAAAAGCAGCTGGGAGCGGAGCTGGTGAGTCGCCGACAATTTCCTCCGGTTATTCCCGGCGAAAGCTACACTTACAACTTTGTCTTGGATAGTAAAACGAAGTTTATCGGTTTGCTGGCGGCTTTCAGTCGCTTTAAGGAAGGTGTTAACAGGCAGGTTCAGCATATAAAAGCGAATGAAGATAACCGGTTTCGGTTAACGGTCGAAGGTAATCGTATCCTGCTGACACAAGATGAAGAATAGGTTTTCTTGAACTGCCATTTCTAAAAACACAGACACAGTGGAGTAGCGATTGGATAACCGGAAAGTCGCCTGGCTGGAGGGCATGTTTGTCAGCCCGCAGCATTTTCAGCAACAGGAACGGTATATCCTCAGTCAGGCATTGATGTACCTCTCCAGTATGCAGCCCGGAGTTTGCGGGGTTGCAGGTTTGCAGTTTGATCATACCTTTCTGAAAAACGGCAAACTGGCTATTAAACAGGTACAGGGTATCTTTCCTGATGGTACGCCATTCTCGCTTAATGAAACGCTGGTGGGGGATATTCCGGAAAACTTTACCCATGGTATTGCTTATCTGACCTTGCCTTTACAGGTAGCTGGTGCTGTGGAAGTGGCGACACGTGCAGAGGAACCAAGGCGTTATAAGCTTGAACAGGTTGAGCTGTTTGATACGGTCAATGTGGGTAATGACCCGCTGGAAACGATGGTCGAACGACTGAATCTCAGCCTGAAAATGCAGGGGCAGGATTTATCTGACTATACCGTGTTGCCGGTAGCTTCCATACGGGAGGTGACTCCCGACGGTGCACTGGTGCTTGATGAAAGTTTTATTCCTGCCTGTCTGATTGTCAGCGCATCAGACACATTAATGGGGTATCTGCGGGAACTGCAGGGGCTGGTTAAACAACGGGCGCATTCGGTGCTTGAACGGGTAAAGCTGCAATCGTCGTATAAGAGTTCGCATACGTTGCTGATGGATTTTCGCTGGTTACAGGTGCTGAGTCACTGGCAGGCAAAGCTTGATGATATTGTTGCGTTGCCACTGCTGACACCCCGTCAGCTATATACAGAGCTCTGTGCATTACTGGGTGATTTGTGTGCGCTGGTGCTGGAACCGGTGCCGAATAATCCCGGCTATCGCCATGCTCAGCCAACGCGGATATTTACGGCGCTGTTTACCCGACTGCGTCATTATCTGGGGATGGTTCATCATGATGTCGTTATTGAAATCCAGTGGAATGAGCGGCTGTTTCAAAGTCGACGCCTGTTGTTCACCCAGTTACCCAGTAAAACCCTGTACCAGTCCAAACGTTTTATTCTGGCGGTGCAGACCAGCCTTCCAGCAGCAAGAACGGCGGTTATCTTCCCTCAGGCAGTGAAGCTGGCACCCAGTCAGCGGATTAATGAGCTGGTGCATAACTATCTGCCGGGTATTGATATCAGTTATCAGCCACTGCCGCCGGTTGAACTCAAAAGTGAACCGCATACCTGCTACTTTGAAGTAGATACTGAAGCGCCACTCTGGAAAGAGTTGGTATTAAATCAGGATGAACTGGCTCTTCATCTGGATGAACAAATATCAGAAGCAACGATACGACTGTTTGCTGTCAGGTAAGCGCTTCGTCGTACGGTTGATTATCTTTATTCTGCAAGATGATGTGATGTCACATGATTGCTGATGATGAACCTACCCGTGTAGTCTCCGGTGATGCACTGGAGACTACCGGTACAGAAACATCCGCTGTGCCTGCTTCTGAAGAGCAGATCTTTGAACGTCAGCAATCTGTGCTGGGACGCTTTCGCCCTTATGATAATCCGCTGCTGAGTCAGGGCACTGAACTGATGGCAGTTATGCTGGCACTGCCGAGAATGGAACAGCCCAGAGAGGTCGCTGCATTTCGGCAAAGTATGCTCGAAGAAATTGTTCGCCTGAGACACAGGTTATTACAGCAAGGCTCGCGGGAAACTGATGTGGCGCGCTGTTGCTTTCTGTACTGTGCGGTGCTTGATGAATTGATTGTTCAGACCCCTTGGGGGCTGCAGGTTAACTGGGAAAGTAACAGCCTTCTCAGTCGTGCTTTTAAAAGAAGAGATGGTGGTGATGTCTTTTATCTGCTGGTAAACCGCGCTTGTCTGCAGCCGGGTCGGCATCTGGATTTTCTGGAACTGGCGTGGGTTTTTATTAATCTGGGGTTTCGTGGTCGCTGTCGTATTGAAGAACAGCATCGAATCAGTGAACTGAATGCCCAGTTGTTTCGGCTGCTGGCACAGTTTCGTAAATCCGAGCCGTTCAAAAATATTCTGGGTGAAGTCACTACTGGGCTGAAACTGCCGAAGTCACCGTCCTGGTTCTGGCCTTGTATGACACTGTTTCTGGTTATTCTTTTTTCTTCTGCCGGAGCTGGTACCTGGGTCGTGCTACGGCAGGAAAAGCCGCTGGAGCTTTTACATCAGCTTGATGAAAAACAGTGGCCAGTTCCGGATAATCTATTGCGCTCAAATACAGCGGATATTCACCAGACACTGTTTCCCAAAGAGAAATAGTCATCGTGCTCACACTTTTACCATGAGATGGCAATAATGGGGACTGCGCTCAGAACAGCGGTCAGTCGCTGCATTACATTTTTGGTTTTGCTGCTGTTGCTGGCCGGTATTATCTGGCTGGTATTCAGCTTCTGGCGCTATCAGGGCTTACTGATACTGCTCGGCGTAGCCGTTGTTGCCGCAGTGATAGGGATGGTGGTGTTTTTTATCCGCCGTAATCGCCGTGAAGAAGTTGATCCCGAAAGAATTGCACTGGAGATACAAAAACGACGGGTTAACGATTATTTTAAAGCCTGCATGAAACGCCTGAAAAAGAAATTCGGGCGACGTTGGGATGTTTACAGTCAGCCGTGGTTTCTTATTGCTGGGGAAGCTCTGGCTGGGAAGCGCACCTTGCTGCGCAGTATGGGGCTCGAAAGTATGGAGTCTCCGGACTATGCCGGTGTCGCGTGTACCCTCTGGATAAACGAAGATATTCTTGTTGTTGAGCTGGCCGCCCGCTGCTTTGAGGAAGAACGCAGTGAGCTACGGCAGCATATTATGTATCTGCTGCGGCGCAAGCGTCCGCGCCAGCCCCTGAATGGTATTCTACAAAGCCTTCGCTTGAATGATGTATGTGGTCAGACCCGTGATGACATCAATATTCGTGGTGAAATGCTGCGTCAGCGGCTGACGGAAATTAATAACAGTCTGGATATGAATTTGCCGGTTTATCTGTTGTTTAATCAGGCAGATCATCTGGCTGATTTATATGAGTCAGTCAGCGGCTGGTTAGGCGAAGAACTTGAACAACCTCTGGGAGATTTCCGTACCGCCAATGATGCCAGTGAACTGGTAACCGAATGGTTTGAAAATTCATGGCACCGGCTGATCAATCAGGTTGCCATGCGGTTCCGGCAAAGCCTGCATAATGATCATTTTCCCGAGCGTAAGCCATCGGTTATGGCATTGCCGCTACAGATGGCACTGGCAGGCCCGTGTATTCAGAACCTGATGGAATCGCTGTTGTCGACATCTGTCCTGTATAAGCCGCTGCGGATACAGGGTTATATGTTAACCAGCTGCAGTCAGGATGGTGAGCGGGTTGATCTACTGAGTCGGCATCTGGCTGGTGAATATGGTTTTTCATCACGTTCGGTTACGATGACCGGCATTGCCAGTCACCAGTTATTTGCCCGTACTATTCCCCATTTGATATTGAAGCCCTGTGCTCCGCTTGCGGGCTTCAACGAACGTTCAGAGCGACTGTTTCAGATTTTTCGCATTTCGGCTTACACCCTGTTATTGCTGGCGGGCAGTAGTTTTATAGGCTGGGTATTACTCAGCTTGTGGCATGAAGATGAACTACGCGGTGAAACCCTGTCGAGACTGGTCGTTTATAATGCTGAAATGACCGAACAGGTGAAACATAAAGATAATGACATTATCAACCTGATCAGCCTTTTAGCCTACTTACGACAAACCTACGAAGATTATCGTCACCAGCCTGACTGGTATATGTTCCGGCCGTTACTTGAACGCGAGACAGGGGTTGCACTCAAAAGCAGTTACCATATTCAACTGAAGGAACTACTGCTACCGCGGGCAATAGCAATGACGGAGCAGTTTATTCGTGACCAGATAAAAGCTGAAAACCCGGTAGAATTATTACAGGGGGTTGTGCTTTATCAGATGTTGTTTGATGAGTCGGAATTAATCATCGGTGATCTGTCGCCATTTCTGGTCGAACGGTTTCAGTGTAATACTCTGCCAGAGTCTGCGGTTGAACAGCTGGAAGCATTGATTCGCGATTTATTTAAAGAGCAGGGCTACCCGACCTTTTTACCGAATAGCCAGCTGCTGACTGAAAGTCATACCAAGCTGAACAGTTACCCGGAAGATTTGCTGGCCTATCTCTGGCTAAGAAACCAGCCGAAAAATGCTAAAAGGCTGAATACTGCGACCCTGCTTGGCAGTCATTTCAAGGATATTTTTTATCTTGCGCCTGAAGCGAAAGAGTTGCCGCAGGTATTTATGCGAGAGCGTTTCAGACAGCTCGATTTAAGTTATCAGTCCAAAACGCTCAATCACACGCAAGATTATTATGAGCGCCTGCATGATATTCCGGCTGATTCCAGAAGCCGCCCCGAGGAATTGCAGTATGATGTTGATCTTTCCCGACGGGTATCTGAGCGCTACTTCGATGACTACATCACCCACTGGCAGAAAGTACTCGGTGCTGTGCGGGTTAATTATTTCCATTCATTAACGGAAATGCGGACGGCATTTAAATTACTGAGTGCCAAGGACACTTCACCGCTACAGCAGATATTTGAAGTCACCGTCGATAATACCCGGCTGGTTGATACCAAGAGTAAAGATAAGAAACCGGGGGAAAAGGGAGCTGAAGGCGCAGGTGAAAGCAAAGGTGAGGTAGCTAAAAGGTTATTGCCTGAGCAAAGTAAGGAAAATGTTGAAGCTGCAGATAAAGCACTGCAGTCTCTTTCCAGAAAGCTGAAGCCAGCAGAGGCACTCGAAGTACGGGTAGACAACACGTTTCAGCCTTATCGGGTCATGGTTGCAAGCAGCAAGGATTCAGCAGGTAGTCTCGGGGCGCAGATCCAGCAGCAAATGCAGAAACTGTATGAGTATGTCAGCAAGGTTGTTGAAGCTGATTATCCGGGTGAATCGGCTTTTAAACAGGCATCAGCCCATGCTGCTGGCAAGAAAGATCCATTATCAGAATTGCGTCGTCTGGCCGGGCTGGCACCGGACCCGGTATCACACTGGTTATACAATATGTGTGATCAATGCTGGGCACAGTTACTACAGCAGACCCATGGCTGGATTAATGACCGCTGGCAGGTTGACCTCTATCCTGAGTGGGAACGGACAATGGGAGGATTCTTTCCATTCAACGTGACCAGTAAACGAGAAGTCGATATTAATAACTTCATTGATTTCTTAAAACCGGGTGGTCATTTTGATACGTTTTTCAAAAAGCATCTGCAACCTTTTGTAATTAACCGGGATGGGAAAATGAAGCTGGGTTCTTTTGATGGCAAGCAGGTTGCCATTGCAGAATCAACCATCTCCCAGCTGCAGTTGCTGAAAACAATCCAGCACCGCTTTTTCCCTGTCAGTGACGGCAAACTGTCGATTAGTTACAGCTTAAGGGAATCTTATCTGACACCCAAACACCCAGGAAGCAGCAGTTGAATTATGCTCATGGTCCGCGCTTTACTATGCTGGAGCTGGACAAGAATATAATGGTCAGTCGTTTTATTTATGAGATCAGTTGAATGACTATATGCTTGCTCAAGACGGATGTGTCAGTTGTTGATTGATTTACAGAGAGGTAAATCTCATTTGATAAAACTGGACTAAAGTCGCATATGACGACTTCTGTATTCCTGCGCACAGGCAGTGCCGTTATGTTTCCACTGTACGCTAATGAACTGCACTTGATTAATAAAGTACCAAGGGATAGCGGTAGTTCCGCTAAAAGGTAGCACTATACATCTACAGTCGTATTCAACAAAAAAACTGAATGGCTGCCAAGTGAATTAACCTGGTGGCCTGGCGGTTCTTAAATATCCGATCGTTGCTGAAACAAATACAGAATAGTGATTCTCGCCTCGCTAATGCGTTATTCGCCTATGTCAGTGGGCGCTGGCAGTTTGAGTTACAGCTTGAGGGAAGGCTTATCTGACACCCAAAGCAACGCGCTTTACTCTGGAGGACAGTAGTCAGCAGTTGAATTATGCTCATGGTCCAAGACTCTGGCGCAATTTCACCTGGCCGGTACGCTATGCTGAAGTGCCGCTAAAAAGCACATTTCTGAATGGCGAGCTGGTGGTTTCGACAAAAGAATATAATGGTCAGTGGGCGCTGGCGCGTTTTATTTATGATTGCAAGATCAGTCAGAATGCGGATGGTGCTGACTATATGCTTGATTGTAAGCAAGACGGATACAGTGTTCAGTTGTTGTTGAACTACGATGGCAAGGTAAATCCATTTGATAAAACATTGCTGACTAAAGTCAAACTGCCTTCCAAAATCTGATATTTGACGACTCTCACTGTATCGGTATATGCGCACAGGCAGTGGCAGGTGAGAGTGTTATGTTTTTGCGTAAATGACAGACTGATAAGGAACAGTACTCATGAAAGCGACAACTCGCTGGGTTCAGGGAATGGAAATTGCCGCTAAAACTGAATCTGATTTTGATCTGCTAATGGATGGGTCAACCAAGGCAGGTCCAAGCCCGATGGAACTGGTTCTGGCCGGTGTCGGCGGCTGTAGCTCCATTGATGTTACCGATATTCTGACCACCATGCGTCAGGATTTTGATAGTTGTGAAGCAGAACTGACCACTGAACGTGCAGAATCAGCACCGCGGGTTTTCACCAAAATGCATGTTAACTTCGTCGTGACTGGCCGTGAGCTGAGTGAGAAAAAGGTTGCCAAGGCGGTTGAACTGTCTATGACTAAATACTGTTCAGTAGCACTGATGCTGAACAAAAGTGTTGAGATGAGCTGGAGCCACGAAGTACGCAACGTCTGATTAAAGGCGATGACTGGAAGTACTGCTTCCAGTCATACTAATTAAACGACAAGAATAAGTACGAGGCAGGCAATACTCAGGGTAAAAGCAATACCGTAGCAGAGTAGCTTGATTCCGGGACCGGGATGATATCCAAAATCATGCAGGCTGTGATAAATACGGTGTACGCAATGCCAGAAGGTCAGGGCAATAATAACCAGTAATAACAGTTTCCCGATCAGGGTTCCGGCAAAGCCCAGCATTCTTTCATAGTCGAGAATCTCTGCCGGTAAAATGCCGAGCGGAATTAATATTCCGATAACGAGCACCAGTATTGGCGTAATAAAAGCAGTTACTACCCCACCGGCACCAAATAACGACCAGAAAAAAGGTTCGTTGTGTTTCCACTGCATCTGATCTTCATTCATTTTACACTCCCCACACAGCAGCAATCAGAACCACAATGGACACTAGTGCCATGCCCCCAAGGTGTGTTCGGGTGATAAGCTGAGCTGAAACCTTCTTTTCTCCAACCTGCAAATGCATAGCTTTGGGAGCCGCGTGAAACCATGTCCAGCTATGATAAAGCGCCAATAGCAGGGTGATAAAACTGAAGCCAATCATCAATGGGTTTGACTGGCTGTTCACCCAGCCTTCCCAGGATTGCGGGCTTTTCACCAGACAGCCTAGGCCGACTAACAGATTCAACGTCCACAGCCCGATAAAAAGGCTGCTCATTTCCCGAATCATATAGTTACGGTACCAGGGATGTTTTAAATACCAGGTACGTGACATCTGGCGGTGATAAGGACGACGAGTCATGGTCGCACCTCTTCTTTATCTGAGCTTTTATTTGAGCGAGGAAACAGAAATGAAAGCGCCCAGTCCTGAGTACCTGTCGCTTTTTCCTGCTGAATGGCTGCCGCAGGATCAACAGATTTGGGGCAAACTTCAGAGCAGTAGCCGATAAAGGTACAGGTCCAGACTCCGTTTTTATCCTGCATCACCGCTGTGCGCTGTTCTTTGCCTTTGTCTCGGGAATCGTGGTTATAACGATGTCCCAGCGTCAGGGCGGCAGGCCCGGTAAATAATGGGTTCAGCCCGAACTGGGGGCAGGCGGAATAGCAAAGCATACAGTTAATACAGGCGGAATATTGTTTGTAACGCATTAACTGGGCAGGTGTCTGTTTATTAACCTGTGAGGGTGTCGTCTTATGAGTGTCTGCTGCGGCATCAATAATATAGGGCTTTACAGATTCCAGCTTGCGCATGAAGTCTTCGCTATCGACAATCAGGTCTCGCTCAATAGGAAAGTTTGCCAGCGGTTCAACCTTCATCGAACCCGGATAGTAATCCCTTAAAAATGTTTCGCAGCCCAGCTTTGGCTCGCCATTAATTACCATCCCGCAACTGCCACAAACAGCCATTCGGCAGGACCAGCGGTAAGCCAGTGATGAGTCTACTTCATCCTTGATATAAGCGAGTGCATCCAGCATTGACCAGCTGTCGTTGTAGGGAATCTCAAATGTCCCGAATGCGGGCTCATTATCAGACTCCGGGTTATAGCGGAGAATCTCCAGCGTTATCGTCGTATCGCTCATAGGTTCTCCTGTTGCTGGTCGTTGGTGGAAGCCGTTTCCGCTGCCTTGCCGTAAGCACGAACACCGGGAGGGTAGCGAGTGATATTGACCGGTTCATAGGATAGCTGCGGCTGCCCATCATGCTGAAAGGTTACCAGTGAATGCTGTAGATAATCCGTGTCGTTACGCTGGTTATATTCATCCAGCCGTTGGTGGGCTCCCCGTGATTCTTTCCGGTTGAGCGATGACAGAGCAATCGTTTCGGCAACATCTAAAGATGCTTTCAATTCAAACGCCATCAGCAGCTCAGTATTGAAAACACGGCTCTTATCTTCAATTTTGATATCTGAAAAACGTTGTTTAAGTTCGGTTATTTTATCCAGCCCCTGTTGCATTTCGCTTTGCTGGCGATAGATGCCAAAAGCGTTTTCCATGGTTTCACACATGGTTTTTCTCAGGGTTGAGACTTTTTCTTTTCCCTGTGCCTGGCGCAGTTTTTCTACCTCATCAATCAGTGCTTCGCCTTGTTGCTGTAGTTTGTTGAAATCGCTGTTTGGTGTTGCTGCGGCATATTCAGCGGCTTTCTGTCCGGCAACCTTGCCAAATACCACCAGTTCGGCAAGTGAGTTGGAACCCAGCCGGTTAGCGCCGTGAATCCCTACGCTGGAACATTCACCCACGGCATAGAGTCCGGGCAGGGAGGTTGTTGTCATATCGGTTCTGATACCGCCCATCGTGTAGTGAGCGGCAGGACGTACCGGAATCGGCTCTCGCGTTGCATCAATCCCCATATAGTTTTTAGCGAGGGACAGAATCATCGGCAGGCGTTCTTTCAGCTTGGCTTGACCCAGATGATGTAAGTCCAGATGAACCGCATCACCTAATGGTGTTTCAATGGTGCGTCCCTGTCGTTGTTCATGCCAGAATGCCTGCGACAGTTTATCTCTGGGGCCAAGCTCCATGGTTTTATTCTGGGGCTGCCCCGGTGGTGTTTCCGGCCCCAGCCCGTAATCTTGCAGGTACCGGTAGCCATCTTTATTCAGCAGAATGCCGCCTTCACCACGACAACCTTCAGTAATCAGAATGCCTGAACCCGGTAACCCTGTCGGGTGATACTGGACAAATTCCATATCCTGCAAGGCGACTCCGGCGCGATAAGCCATCGCCATACCGTCACCGGTAACAATGCCGCCATTGGTATTGAACTGAAACAGACGACCGGCACCACCGGTTGCGAGAATCACTGAGCGAGCCTGAATCAGGAACGGTTCTCCGGTTTTCAATTCAATAGCGACCAGACCCTGACAGCGACCGTCTTCGATAACCAAATTGACGGCAAAGAATTCATCACAGCGTTTAATGGAAGGGTATTTCAGGGATGTCTGAAACAGCGTATGCAGCATGTGAAACCCGGTTTTGTCGGCGGCAAACCAGGTCCGTTCAATTTTCATGCCGCCAAATGCCCGTACGTTGGTATTGCCATCACTTTTGCGTGACCATGGGCAACCCCAGTGTTCCAGCTGAATCATTTCCTCTGTGGCATGTTCAACAAAGTAGTCGACAGTATCCTGATTACACAACCAGTCGCCCCCGGAGACTGTATCCTGAAAGTGATGTTCCAGTGAGTCATGATCCTGAATTACCCCGGCCGATCCACCTTCCGCAGCCACGGTGTGACTTCGCATCGGGTAAACTTTTGATACCAGAGTGATTTCGAGATCAGGGCTGGATTCTGCAGCAGCAATGGCTGCTCTTAACCCGGCGCCCCCGGCTCCGATAATTGCAATATCAGTTTTCAGGACCTGCATATATAGAGTGTCCTCTGTTGACGATAGTTGTTGTCGCAATGCTGCTTATGCAGATTTTATTTTTAGCCTAATGGCGGAGCTTTGCGGAAAATACGCGTTTTCATTCTCATCTGATGACCCGCCGCTACAGGTAAGATAGAATTCGAAAATGTTATAGTGTAACGTTTATTGTTAGTTTTGCCCTTTGCCAGCCCCTAGGCAGATAAGCTCTGAACATGATTGATATACCCAAAGCAGCAGGGACGATTGCCATCCTGAACCGGGAACACTCGAATAAACGGGTGCTCGGATTATGTTTGCTGCTGGTTGTTCTCAGCTACTGGTTTATGGCCGGTGTATTGCACCACCATGATGATGACTCTGCTTCAGCACATGACCACCTGTCATGCTTAATGCTGCACGCCACTCAGGCGGCGGCTGTTAATACGTTTAATCTGCATTCAGCTCCCCTGTCAGAAATCATACGCTCAAAAACTGTATCTGTCGTCTACGAAGCGTCAACATTGCAGTACTGTTTTATTCGGGCGCCGCCTCTGAATTACGCTTGATCTGAATCGTTCAATTTATACCAAGACAGTATAGTGGACCTCGTTTTCTGCTATGCGGTCTCTGTTTTTTCCTGTATTTCAGAAGTGAATTTTATGCACAAACTATTACCTCTTGCGCTGGCGACTGCTGTTGTATCTTCTATGGCTCAGGCTGAAGGTCATTCCAATATGCGTCGTGTGGATGCTCATGTCCATGGCGCAGGCGTAGTGAATATTGCGACTGAAGGTAACCTGCTTTATATCGAAGCTGAGCTGCCCGGCAGCGATGTCACTGGTTTTGAATCTGTTCGTACGGACGAGCAGCGCCGCCAGGTAGCAGCTGCAAAAGAAAAGCT
This sequence comes from Endozoicomonadaceae bacterium, assembly GCA_965261725.1. Lineage (GTDB taxonomy): Bacteria > Pseudomonadota > Gammaproteobacteria > Pseudomonadales > Endozoicomonadaceae > CANDOC01. Next base: position 50,628 of record CBDHDU010000043.1, read on the forward strand.
GACAGCGGGTGATATGTGGATTTTGCCTGCCGCTGCAAAGTGCACTCTGGCTGAAGCGCATGCTGATGTGAGCACTGATGTTGGTGGTCATGAAGGGCATGATCATGAACACGAAGCTAAGCACGACGATCATGATGACCATGCTCATGAAAAAGAAAGTAGTCACCTTGAGTTTCATGCCAGCTGGACCTACCGCTGTGACGCTCCGGCAAAGCTGACAGTTATTGATACTCGTTTATTCAAACAACTACCTACCCTGAAGCAAGTGGCTGTTCAGGCGCTGACAGAAACTAGTCAGGTTGCTGTCAAACTGAATCCTGCCGCTTCACAAATCAAGTTCTAATCTATGACTGATACAACAGTGAGCCCTGTCGTACTCGATAAGGTGCTTTATAGCTGGGCAGCCGGGAATCCGGTTATCGACATACCTGAAATGCAGATTGCATCAGGTGAAAAGGTGTTTATCAAAGGCCCGAGCGGCAGTGGTAAAACCACACTGCTGGGATTGATTGGTGGTGTGCTGGAACCAGCAAGTGGTGATATAAAACTGCTGGGGACTTCTCTGAATCAGCTTTCACCGATGCAGAGAGACGCCTTTCGGGCGCAGCATATCGGTTTCATCTTTCAGATGTTTAACCTGATTCCGTACCTTTCAGTTGTTGAAAACGTGGTGCTGCCGGCAACATTTGCGCCTCGTCGTAAACAACGTGTGACTGAGCAGGGCGTAACGCTGGAACAGGAAGCAGAACGACTGCTGACTCAGCTTGGTTTGGATGATCCGGCATTGTTAAAACGTCAGGTTACCGAGTTGAGTATTGGTCAGCAGCAGCGTGTTGCTGCCGCCAGGGCTTTGATTGGTCGCCCGGAAATTATTATTGCCGATGAACCGACCTCTGCACTCGATGCCGATGCCAGAGAAGCATTTATCAAACTGCTGTTTCAGGAATGTGAAGCGGCAGGTAGCACACTGTTGTTTGTCAGTCATGACCCCGCGTTGGAAAAGCTGTTCGACCGGGGGCTGGCACTGGCTGATATTAATCGTGCATCAGCGCAGGCAAAAGCCGCGGCAAACAGCGATACGGAGGTTGCATGTCACTCTTGAAACTTGCAGGGAAAAGCATTGCTAACCGTCGTGTTACTGCATTGCTGACGATCTTCTCGATTGCCATCAGCGTTATGCTCCTGTTGGGCGTAGAGCGGGTACGGGTTGAGGCTAAACAAGGTTTTACGAACACTATTTCCGACACTGACTTGATTGTTGGTGCGCGCGGAGGTGATGTAAACCTGTTGCTTTATTCGGTCTTCCATATCGGTGATGCGACCAATAATATTTCCTGGGAAAGCTATCAGGATCTTGCTTCCAAGCCGGTTGTTGAATGGACTATTCCGATTGCACTGGGTGATTCCCATCGTGGCTTTCGGGTAATGGGGACATCGCCTTCTATCTTTGAGCATTTCCGTTATCAGGACGATAGCAAACTGAATGTTCAGGAAGGCAAACCTTTCAGTGATCTGTACGATGTTGTTATCGGTGCTGATGTCGCCCAGTCTCTGGGGTATTCCATCGGGCAGGAAATCACTCTGTCTCATGGTATGGATGAGGTTGCCCTGCAGGATCATAAAGACAAGCCATTTCGGGTGAGTGGTATTCTGACAAAAACCGGTACACCAATGGACCGGGTGCTGATGATTTCTCTGGAAGGTATTAATGCCCTGCATATTGACTGGCTGGGCGGTGCGCCACCGATTCCCGGTTTTGAAATGAGCCGGGATCAGGTTAAGGCAATGGATCTGACGCCGGAATCGATTACTGCAACTTATGTTGGTCTCAAGTCCCGTATTTCAGCATTCCGATTGCAGCGTGAAATCAATGAGTACCCAGAGGAAGCGCTGCAGGCAATTATGCCGGGTGTAGCACTGCAAAAGCTGTGGGCGCTGGTCGGAACCGGTGAGAAGGCATTGCTGGCTATCTCTGCACTTGTGGTGCTGGCAGGTTTAACGGGCATGCTGACGTCTATTCTGACATCTCTGAATGAACGCCGTCGTGAAATGGCAATTCTGCGCTCTGTTGGTGCTCGCCCGTGGCATATTTTCTTCCTGTTGCTGGCAGAAGCTTTGCTGTATGCCGTAGCGGGTTGCCTGCTAGGTTTGCTGATGCTTTACGGGCTGCTGTTTGTATTGCAGCCGGTATTGCACAGTATTCTGGGTATGCAGTTTGCAATTGGCTGGCCGGGTGAATTCGAATTGATGATGCTGGGCGCTGTTGTGGTGCTGGCTGTTTTGATGGGTATTGCGCCAGCCTGGCGGGCTTATCGGAATTCTTTGGCGGATGGTTTAACAATTAGAGTTTAGTACGTGGTTCAACTTGCTATGCGTAACTTTTTGGCATAGCAAGTTGGATGTTCTGTAAATTAATTACTTGCTTGCCGGTAATGAAATGAAACCACTTTGGGATAACTCGATTATGTGAGGATTCATTGCTCCACCGGTTTTAAATGATCGGCTATCTCTTAATAGAGAGGCCAGTTTATCTTCAGCAGTACTCCGCTGGTCGGAATCAATAAGGTAAACTATTTCTTGAAGCTGATAGACTGCTTTTTGCTGCCTGTTATAGCAATCTCGCCTTAAAGGCTGAAGCTGATCTAAAGCCGCTTTATAGCGTCCCTCTTCCGCTTTTGCATGTGCTTCACTATGGATTGCCAATTCTCTTGAAGATAACCAGTTCGTAGCACTTTTGGGTGTGGAGAAGGCTTTACGATCATGATCCTTTGGTGAACCTTCCTTACTGATCACAGAGACATAGGGTGAGCATGTGTGTTGAGTAACATCAAGAGGTGCAGAACACCGGGTGAATTTGCGCTCTCCTTTGCCGTTACATGGAGACAAGAATCCTACTAAACTGCTTTTTACTTTACTTTTGGTTGAAATTTTAGAGCCTTTTACTTTGCTTTGGTGTGACCCTAAATCTTCAGGCTCCTTTGATTCTTGCTTAGAATACAACGTCTTATTTTTATCAATATAGATTGCAATATATTGGGTTTCAGCAAATTTTAAAGAGTAGTCTTCGTCGTCAGGAATTACATAAGAACCATTGATATCTTCATCAGAGCAGCATTGTATTGATATTGCATCGCCTGATATGAATACAAAGTAAGCTCTGGTGACACGATATTCTTCTGAAGAGTCATCAAAGAAAAACAGATCTGACTCTAATAGCTGACAAGAGTCAGGGTTTTCTATATGCCCCATCTTGCTGGAGCCTGCTATTAGGTTTGTATTGACACTGGATAATAATGTTATGGTTTTGAGGCTGCTTACAGATGATATGGCTTCAAGTGTTACCATGCATGGTCGTCTAAAGTCTGCTTTATATCTGCTGCTACAAGATGCACCTGTAGTGACTTGCTCCTCTAGTGTAATGCTCATTCGAGAGCTGTCATCCGGGGTGAATTGGCTGATATTAAGCACGACATTATCAGCAGGTTTGCTGGTTAGAATCCATATGGCTCTGTTTTTTGCAGCATTAGCTGTATTTATAAATATGAGGCTACAAAATATAAGGCAATAAGTTTGTATTGTGTTACTGGAGTGTTTGAGATTCATTCTTATATTCCTGCTGTTTTTTTAGTGTCTAGAGGATATAGACAAGAAATTTGCTCATTTCCATATGCGTATGAAAATTGGTTTTTTTAGCTATTTTTGTTAGTGATCCTGAATTTGCCTGATTTTTATGAATGACCTTAAAAAGGCTACTCATATCATTGTTGATGTTCTGTTATTAATGATGTGCTCTGGAAGCCACACTCAGCGGACATACTGGGCTTTGAACAGATTGCTCAAAGTACTTCAGTTTGAAGCGGATAGCTTGATTACCTGCAGTGGTATCGTCCTGACGCTGCATGATGGTAGTGGTATGCGTTACACGGTGGTAAGACAAATACCGGACCTTGTCGTGAATATGAATGTGGTCGACAAACTCAACGAACTCAGCTGGAATGCGCAACGTCAACAGATGACACTGTCTGAAATAAAGGCACAGCTTGCAACCATCAAGTCAGAAGCAAATTATCGCTACCCTGCATTCATTCTTGTTCCGTCAGTAGCAGCCGCCTGCGCTGCTATTGCGGGTCTGGCAGGAGGTGATCTGGCAACGATGTTGATGACTTTTCTGGGAAGTGTCGCCGGAATGCTGGTGCGCCAGAAAATGCATGCAGCAGGTTATAAAGGTGTTTTTATTACACTGATTGCTGCCAGTGCTTCTGTTGCCGTCGCGGCGGCGGGATTTTTTTTGCCGATGGATGTCGATAGTCATATAGCGGCGGCTCACACTGTGTTGTTTTTAATGCCGGGCGTGCCGCTGGTGTTGGGGTTTGGTGATCTGATGTATGGCCATATTACCAACGGCATTACCCGCTGTATGTGGTGTGGCGTGATTGTTTTCACGACAGCTGTTGGCATTGTGATAGTGCTGCACTGTTATGGCATTAATCAATTGATTGAGTTATGACTGTTCTCATCAGTGGTGTGCTGGCTGCGATTGTTGCTGCCGGGTTTGGATTGCTCGTAAACGTGCCGCCACGGGCGCTGCTGGCAACAGCCTTTCTGGGTGCCATGGGACGGATTATCCGGGAACTGTATCTCGCTTCTGGCGGTGGTATTGTTTTTGGTTCTCTGGTGGCTGCGCTCTGTATTGGTTTTGGGGGGATGATTCTGACCGTACACCAGTTTCGCCCGCCTACAGTTATTACGCTGGCGGCTGTTGTGCCTCTGGTGCCAGGCACTTACTTCTATGACTCGATTGTGAGCCTGTTAACGCTGATTTCTGATGGTGGTGCCGATGAACAGGCATTTGTGGCAATGGGGCGCAGCATGCTGATTGCTTTTCTTATAGCAATCTCGCTGGCAGCGGGGATTATTATGCCCAGATTCCTTCTGCGAGGCCGGTCTGTCAGAGAAATAATCGAAGCATTAAAAGGGCGAAAATGATTGCTGTCGTGTTGGTCTCTGCGGCTTTCCCTATTTGTGCCTGATACCTGTAGCTGATATCAATACCCTGAACGATCCCGGTAATCATCAGAACAGGTTCAATGAAAATTAAATTGTCGACCTCTTTCCTGCGTACAGGTTGCAGCGTGGTATTGTCTTCGCTACTTGCCACCAGTGCTATTGCTGAGTCTCAGGCACCTATTGATGCGACTCAACTCTCTCATGGTCAGATCAAACGCCAGGGTGTAGTTGAGCAGAGCCTGCCAACAGAAGTCAGCCCTGAATTGAAAGCCAAGGCGAAAAGCCTGCCGTGGGATGCCCTGCGTCCACCGATTGATCAGGAACTGGTGAACCGTTATCGTAACAATGAAGTGACTTACGACGAGATTAATAAATATCTGGAAGTCTATAACAAGCAAGTAGTTGCAGATTTAGACGGACAGTTTGTGAAAATGCCGGGTTATCTGGTACCGCTGAATATGACCAGCGATATGCGCTCTACCGAGTTCTTGCTGGTACCAACCATGGGCGCCTGTGTACATTTGCCACCACCACCAGCTAACCAGATTGTTCATATTGTTTTTGAAAATGGCCTTGCCTATGAAGAAACGGCATCAGTACCTTACTGGATTTATGGTGAGCTGAAGACTGAGAAGAAAACCAGTCGTTTCTCTGATGCGATGTATTCTATGAAGGCTGATCAGATTCAGGATTACAGAGAATCAGAAGAGTATAAGAAGCAGTTGGAAGCAAATAATTAATTTCTATAGTACAAAAGCATTGCGATTGCTTAATGCTTTTGTGCTTTCTTTTAAAGGTAATATTCTAACTCTCAAGCTGCACTGGAATATCCAAACAAAAATACATATGCTTGGGAATTATAAATGTGTCGTATTATTGGTCTTGCTTTGTAACTATTCAGCACCCAGCAAAGAGTGACCGCAGTAATTCTTCGTAACTATTCAGCACCCAGCAAAGAGTGACCGCAGTAATTCTTCATGGCTATAAGCAGGGCTTCAAAAACATTCTGCCCCTGCTTTCTCGCAGATGAAACATAACTTCGTATTCGGCAATACCATTTCGCCCCTTCCTCGCTTCTGATGCAGCCCGATATTTTTTGCTTCACCTTGCCATTTCTGATGTCTTGCTCGCTGCCATTATTGTCGAAGGGGATGTTGAGGTCGGTCATGAACCTCAAAGTTTCGTCCTTGTACTCCACCAACCGCTTAAACAAGTTGAACGCTTTCGTATTCTTGACTTTGTCACGCCCCAACCGTTGCCGTACTCGTTCCATATAGTCGGCTTCTTCCGCTTGCGCCCTTTTTGCTGTTCGCTCGAACAGTGAAGAGATACGCTGGCGGATGGATTCCGGCATCGCCTTCATTCCCAGCTTTCTAAAACCATTGCTGAGGTGACAGGCCAGTCTCAGCAGCCGCTGAAGACGAGCCGCAAGATAGTTGCAGTCGCGATCAACGACACCCTGTAACTCCCTCAGGTGGTGGGCATTGCAGAGTACATGAGCCGCAGCATAGCGGAAGTAAACCTTGTAGTGGTCATGAACCAGTATCCCGGCAAAGGTCAGCAAAATACCCATCGTCTCTATGGCGGAATGTCCTTTACTCAAGTCCAGATGATAGTACGTCCACTTGTCAGTACGCAGGACATGCATCCACCACAGCGCTCCGGCTACTCTCATGCCTGTTTCATCAGCGCCTGCAATGGGTTCAACCTTAAGGGCGTCACTAATTGCCTGCTCAGTGCTGGCTAACCGGTCATAAGCATTGCTCTGGAAGGTGCAGATGGAACCCGGACTGACTTCCAATCCGAAAATATCCATGAAGAACTGGGAGGCACGCTTGCAAGGTATAAGTTGATACTGACAAAGATACACGGCCAGCGCCTGAGTCACCGGTCCATACTGCACGTGAGCATCAACTCCTTCAGGGAAACGGGCTTGTGTCATGTGACCGCAGCGGCACTCTTTGATTTCGGCCACATGGGCTGTCACTTCAAAGTGACCAAAACGACCCGGTTCAAATACTTGCCTTTCAACCAACTTGGCAATGTTTGCAGAGTGCAGGGACTGATGGCACTTCTCACAGTCTATAACCGGGTGATATTGGGTGCGGTCAGTGTCAGCGACTTGCTGAAGCGTTGAACCTTTGTGACCTTTCTGACCGCCGGGCTTTCGACCAGACCTCTGTCGTAAGCTTTTTGGGTTAGGTTTGTCGTCTTGTGGCTCACCCTCCACCGTGGCAGATGAGTCTTTCTGTTTGGCAGCAGGCTTTGCATAACCGTCTGTAGAGGGAGGCTTACTGCTGTTCCGGCTGTTGATGTTGAGTCTGTCCGCGAGTTCCTTATTTTCTGTTTCCAGTTTTGCTACCTGATCGCCCAGGCCACCGATCTGCTCTTGCTGATCATTTACGATAGCAAGGAGGGTGACGATAATCTGAAACTCGGGATCAAGTTGACTCATAACAAGCGTTGGTCAGAGAAGAACTGTATTTGAAAATGACACAAAATCACGAAAATACCAGCTTATTGTGAGGGTGCTGAATAGTTACAATTCTTCATGGCTATAAGCAGGGCTTCAAAAACATTCTGCCCCTGCTTTCTCGCAGATGAAACATAACTTCGTATTCGGCAATACCATTTCGCCCCTTCCTCGCTTCTGATGCAGCCCGATATTTTTTGCTTCACCTTGCCATTTCTGATGTCTTGCTCGCTGCCATTATTGTCGAAGGGGATGTTGAGGTCGGTCATGAACCTCAAAGTTTCGTCCTTGTACTCCACCAACCGCTTAAACAAGTTGAACGCTTTCGTATTCTTGACTTTGTCACGCCCCAACCGTTGCCGTACTCGTTCCATATAGTCGGCTTCTTCCGCTTGCGCCCTTTTTGCTGTTCGCTCGAACAGTGAAGAGATACGCTGGCGGATGGATTCCGGCATCGCCTTCATTCCCAGCTTTCTAAAACCATTGCTGAGGTGACAGGCCAGTCTCAGCAGCCGCTGAAGACGAGCCGCAAGATAGTTGCAGTCGCGATCAACGACACCCTGTAACTCCCTCAGGTGGTGGGCATTGCAGAGTACATGAGCCGCAGCATAGCGGAAGTAAACCTTGTAGTGGTCATGAACCAGTATCCCGGCAAAGGTCAGCAAAATACCCATCGTCTCTATGGCGGAATGTCCTTTACTCAAGTCCAGATGATAGTACGTCCACTTGTCAGTACGCAGGACATGCATCCACCACAGCGCTCCGGCTACTCTCATGCCTGTTTCATCAGCGCCTGCAATGGGTTCAACCTTAAGGGCGTCACTATCGGCTTTGGATGCACTCACAGTTTCAGTAGCCTAAATGCCTTTTTCTTAGCGGTAAGTAACGCACCGATACTCTCATGCTGGCTGAATTCATTCCCCCGACTCTTGTCGCTGATCTGAATATATGCTGTAAATTGTTTCATTTTGCTCCCTGTCTCACATAGTGATTAAATAATGTGATAGACGAGATAAAAAGGAGAGAGAAATCAATTACTACTAGAATCAAACCTTATTCCGGCAGCTACCTAATCACGATTGAATCAGCTGCTGTGATATAGTCCCATATTGAAGAATTTTTCGCGTTGCTTTAATTTGATGCAGGATACGATAAATGATAAAAAAAATAGTGCTAATTTTAGTGACAAGCTTGATGTTTACTGGCTGCTCAAGTCAATCTGTACAAAACAATCCTAAGGAGCAGCCAAGTTTAGAAGCATACCATGGTCTTGCTGACAAAAATGTATATGCTTACATATGTAGGGAGAGGGGGTTAGTTAACAGCTTTCAATCAACCACATATTCTGCATATTATTCGAATTATTATAAAAATCGCTTTGATTTCGACATGACTTTCTTGAGCACTGTAGCTGATAATAGATATAAAAAAATCATGTCTCTTTCTATAGGTGTTATAAAAAGCCATTGTGATAAAATTATTACCTCCGTTAACAGCCTGCAAAAATACCGTGCATCCCAGCAACCAGCTCAGGCTTATGACGAAAAACGTCCTATTCAGTATAATTCATCGAGAAGAAGTCAATCTCTGAAAGAACTTGCTAAAACTCTTCAAGAAATGGGCAATGCGGCGCAACAAGCAAGCAGTAAAGCTCTTCAACAGTCAGATAGCTTTAAAGTACCAATTTTCAACCCTCCTCTCATATATGGAGGACAAAGGAACGTACAAAATTGTTATCAAGCTGGAGGGGTTTGGTATTGCCCTTAAAGAAAATCATTTCGGTTGCTTCCTTTGGTAGCTTCTAAGTGCCTCGGCGATAACCGCCGAGGACTTCAAGCTAGAGCCATCCTATTTGATGCAGAACCAGTAACAGCCCAGAGAGCGCATTAATGATTAATGCTGGATCAAAGGTAACTCCGATTGCGATACGCATTTTCATGGTTATTACCATTTCAATGCAGTCGCAACAGCGCTGCGCGACTACGTAAAAACGTGGCCATGCTTTGATGGTTACTTCGATGAGCAAATTGCTCGCACGGGCATGCAGAGTTTCATTCATCTTATTGGCCATCTTACAGAGCATTTGCCAACACTCCGGGGGTTCTCAAATCGTAGGGTCCAGTTGTACCCGCAACTAGGTGTCCTCAACCTAAGCTTCCCCAAGGTCGCAAGTCTATAAAACCTAATCTGGGCTTGTTTACAGTAACTCAATGTCAAAAGGGAATTTTTAGACCAATTTATCGTAACCGCAGTAGGACAGTCTTAAGTCCGACAGGCTCCTAGCTAAATTATTGCCTGCTCAGTGCTGGCTAACCGGTCATAAGCATTGCTCTGGAAGGTGCAGATGGAACCCGGACTGACTTCCAATCCGAAAATATCCATGAAGAACTGGGAGGCACGCTTGCAAGGTATAAGTTGATACTGACAAAGATACACGGCCAGCGCCTGAGTCACCGGTCCATACTGCACGTGAGCATCAACTCCTTCAGGGAAACGGGCTTGTGTCATGTGACCGCAGCGGCACTCTTTGATTTCGGCCACATGGGCTGTCACTTCAAAGTGACCAAAACGACCCGGTTCAAATACTTGCCTTTCAACCAACTTGGCAATGTTTGCAGAGTGCAGGGACTGATGGCACTTCTCACAGTCTATAACCGGGTGATATTGGGTGCGGTCAGTGTCAGCGACTTGCTGAAGCGTTGAACCTTTGTGACCTTTCTGACCGCCGGGCTTTCGACCAGACCTCTGTCGTAAGCTTTTTGGGTTAGGTTTGTCGTCTTGTGGCTCACCCTCCACCGTGGCAGATGAGTCTTTCTGTTTGGCAGCAGGCTTTGCATAACCGTCTGTAGAGGGAGGCTTACTGCTGTTCCGGCTGTTGATGTTGAGTCTGTCCGCGAGTTCCTTATTTTCTGTTTCCAGTTTCGCTACCTGATCGCCCAGGCCACCGATCTGCTCTTGCTGATCATTTACGATAGCAAGGAGGGTGACGATAATCTGAAACTCGGGATCAAGTTGACTCATAACAAGCGTTGGTCAGAGAAGAACTGTATTTGAAAATGACACAAAATCACGAAAATACCAGCTTATTGTGAGGGTGCTGAATAGTTACCTTGCTTTTTGTTCTTTGTTTCGATTTGTTTCGGGTGTGATAAAAAATATGCAATTTATAATAAGTCAGGAATAGCAGTATATGAAACTTATCCAGATAATGGGAATTCAGGTAAGTGGGTTAGTCTTTTGGTTCCTGATGCTTGGGTAGCTAAAAATATATTAGGATTATTTAGTCAGCTCGAGCCATACTTAACTTTTAACCCACTCGACCCCAAAGAAGATATTGAATATCTCCCGAGTCAAATAAAAACATGGATGCGTGAAGCGGGCGAAGATTTATCCTATTGTAAATTGATCAAAAAAATTATGACTTCTATAGATGGCCGAGCTAAAAAATAGCCTCGTCAGCAAAATCTGTGGGTAGTTTCTGGTTCAGGCAGCTTGCCAAGCGCATGATATAAAGCAATTTCTGCACATTTATAGGTTCTGAATCCATACGATTTTCTCGTAGTGAGTTTTATCTTGGTATTCAGCCCCTCAACAATTCCGCTGGAAAATGCCTTTTTTGCCCTGAACCAGTTCAGGATAAGCGGCTTATGTCGCCGAACAGTTTTAGCCACTTTCTTCATTGGCTCTATCTTTGATCGCATGACTCTTGTGCACCACCGATCCAGATACTTTCCTGCCCAGTGTGGTGAAATGTAGTCCCAGAAAACCTGGAACTCTTCTCTGAGCAGGTAACCCCTGACACTTTTCAGGTTGTACTGGAGCACTGTGTTTAGCTTGATCTCTTCTTTCTCGGTCAGGTTCTCTTTTCTCTTGAGTAGGCACCAGCGAGTTTTTTTCAGAACAGGTTCATATCCGGCTGCCTGAAGCTGTTTGTGCTCTGAGGCTCTGACTTCATCAATGGCCTTGTTCAGCATGGCAACAATATGGAAACGATCCAGAATATGCAGCGCCTGGCTGGCATACTCCGCAATCGCTTTCACGTAGGGCTGCCACATGTCAGAGCAGACATACTTCAACTGCTGGCTTCTCTGTGCACCAAAGAATGAGAAGAAACTGCGAATGGTGGCTTCGGTTCGCTCCTGTCCAACCCACAACAGTCGTGTGTTGTCACGGTCGATCTGGTAAACCACAGTCAGGTATTTATGGCCTGTTTGATACGCCACCTCATCCACACCAATGGCCTTGATATTGTCGAGAGGGCGATGTGCTTTGCCCCATTCAACCACATACTCAACAGCATGAAAGACCTTCTCCCATGAGGTATTGAAAATGCAGGCCACCTCTTTCCACGAGAGCTTTCGGGCCCAGTTTGCCAAAAACTGCATGTAGACTTTGGTAAGTTCTTTCTTGCCATCCGCCCATGGAACCTGTTCAACCTTTACGCCACATGTCTTGCATTCAACCCGACGCATTCTGTAGAGCAGAAAAACCCTGATGCCCCAGAGGGGAACGAATTCGAAGCGACGCTCAGCAAGGCGGTCATAGCCCGGAGCAGCTTTTTTGCATCCTGAGCAGATAGCATGACTGTTCTTCCGTGGAGCCACAGTCACATTGAATACTTCAGAGCCCTGGTAGAAGCCGAGTTTTACATCCTGATAAACAAAAGACTTGAGTTTATGAACTTTATTGAGGATAGTTTTTATCAGCATCAGCGCGCTTCTTGTTCTTTTTTGTCTGCAAACAAAAAAATTACCAGAAGTCAGCCGCTGGTGCTTCTACCCTCAAAATTCGTTTCTGTTTACCCACAGATATGCCTGAAGAGCCAAAAAATAGAATGGCTAAATGCATTTAATGAATGCACTATGCTTTCGGGGGGTGAGCACTATCCGGGAACTAACGCTAGAGTGACAGTTGATGCAGTAATTTATAGATTTTGTGATTGTTGTTTTTTGTATGTACAGGTGCATAGAGTAAAAGAAGAATTTTTAGTTTTTATTCCTGAGGATGGTTTTGGGCTGTGTTGCCGACAATAGTTGGCGTACTAACGCACCAATCACAGGTTTTCCGATGGGACTTATGATTAGCAGAAGTTACAAAAATTATGTAATGCCCACGAGTCATAGGCTTATCCAGAAATGCAGGAAATATAGGGGTTGTAGCCCTTCAACTATCGCCGACAACACAGCCATGGTTTTGAGTGGGATCGTATAAATAGGAAAAGAAAGCCATCTGAAATTCATCATAATGGAATAGATCTCAAGCGTAGAGCACTGAGAGATAATTCATAAATATCAAACCGAGAGGATGTTGGTTTGTGTTCATTTCTGGTTGATGTGCTCTTTCTTATTGTTTGAGCTTGCTATAAAGTCGCTTCCGCAACCAACACTTGTGGATATCCCCTATGAAGCGTGAACTGGCAATCGAGTTTTCCCGGGTAACGGAGTCTGCTGCACTGGCAGGTTACAAATGGCTGGGGCGCGGTGATAAAAATGCTGCCGATGGTGCCGCTGTCGAAACAATGCGTACTTTGCTGAACCAGATCGATATCAATGGTGAAATCGTGATTGGTGAAGGGGAAATCGATGAAGCGCCCATGCTTTATATTGGTGAGCAGGTAGGCAAAGGCGTAGGGGATGCGGTTGATATTGCGGTTGACCCGATTGAAGGCACCCGGATGACAGCAATGGGGCAGCCCAATGCAGTTGCCGTTATGGCGGTTGGTGAAAAGGGCTGCTTTCTGAAAGCGCCTGATATGTATATGGAAAAGCTGGTGGTTGGGCCAGGTATCAAGGGTGTTATTGATCTTAATAAGCCGCTGATGGAAAACCTTGAGAATATTGCCTCTGCTCAGGGTAAATCCCTTGAAGAGCTCACCGTGATTACGCTTGCCAAACCCCGCCACGATAAAGTAATCAGCATTATGCAGGATGTAGGTATCCGCGTTTTTGCAATTCCGGACGGCGATGTGGCGGCATCTATTCTGACCTGCATGCCAGATAGTGAAGTGGATGTGATGTATTGTGTCGGCGGTGCGCCCGAAGGTGTGATTTCTGCTGCAGTTATCCGGGCTTTGGATGGTGATATGCAGGGACGTTTGATTCCACGCCACGAGGCAAAGGGTGATACACCGGAAAACCGTACTGCCGGAGAACAGGAAATTGCCCGGTGCCGGGAAATGGGCGTTGAAGCGGGTGTTGCTCTGAAACTGGAGGAGATGGTTTCCAGTGATGAGGTGATTTTCTCAGCTACCGGTATTACCAAGGGTGATTTGCTGGCCGGAGTGCAGCGTAAGGGAAATATTGCATCAACTGAAACACTGCTTATCCGGGGCAAGTCCCGTACTATCCGCCGTATTCAGTCAATTCATTATTTGGATCGTAAGGATGATGAAGTGAAGCGCAATATTATCTAACGGGTTTCATCAGTCACCAACAGCAAGGTTTACCTTGCTGTTGGCGCTTCAGGCTGATACTTCATTTCTCTCAGTATCTGGTAGGGAGCTTATCCAGTCTTTTATAATTAATGCTGTCTTCTCCGGGGCTTCCAGCGGCACCAGATGACCCGCTTCAGTAACTTCAGTAAAGTCCCCATGCGGCAACAATCGTTGCATCTTTGCCCATGATGATTGTGACAGCACATCGCTATGCTCACCACGAATGACCAGTACCGGAACCTTCAGCTCCTCAAGCTGGTTCCAGACATTGGGAATCGTGCTGTAAATATGAGCTTCCCATTCTCTGGGAAAGGCCAGATGATAATGATTATCCCGCTGATTTAATCCGTAGGTGCTGAAGTCGGTCATTGCTTCAGGGGAAAATCTTGCAAAAGCTGATTTTCTTTTATGAAAATGAATGCATTCCTCTGCTGTTTGCCATTGATTGGGCCGGTTTAATGCTTTAGCAATGACAGGCAGCCGTTGTTTAAGCGGCCTGGGTGAAAGAGAAAGCATGGTTAATGTGGATTTAGGAAGGAAGACCGGATCGACTAATACCAGTGCTCTGAACAGTTCCGGCTGCAATACCGCAGCAATCAGCGTCGTTACAGCACCCATGGAGTGACCTGCACCGATAACCGGTGTTGTATGTTGCTGCGTATCCAGAAAATGAATTAAATCTTTTGCGTAGGTTTTCCAGGTTATCCGCTTGGATGGTTCTGCTGTTGTTCGCCAGGTAGCCCGATGGCTCAACCCAATCACTTTATGTTGATCCGTTAAATGCTGTAATAGCTGGCGATAGGTACCGAAAGGGTAAGCGTTGGCATGATAGAAATGCAGTACATCCCCGTCACCCCCGGCATCAAACCAGTGTGAATCGCAGGCTCCCAGATTGATATTGTTTTTTTGCATTCTGACTTTCTGCAACTGTCTTAAATGACCATTTTACTATGTGTCTGTTCGTGCCCGCAGTGACCGATTAAAGCCTTTCGGTTGTTTCAAGTGTTATTTCGCTGCATAACTCTGCTGAGTTATACCCGTTTGGTAGCGTCGTCGTCTGCTTGTATAGGTAGATAAACGGAAGCAAAGAGGTTGATGCACCGATTATGGGAGAAATCACTATGTCAATCTGTTTGGTTGTATTGTTCAATACCGCATTAAATTTTATAAGGATGCCGTGCTGGGGTTTTGCCGGTATCCACCATTGAGTACTCGGTTTCAAGTACCAAGCATTTCACACAAAGAGTCTGATATGTCTTTAAAAACTGTAATGCGCTTCCTGCCTGCAAGCGCTCTGGCTGTCGCTGTTTCTGCCAGTGTACAGGCAGGTAGTGTTGACCTGATGGATGCCTATGAACTGGCGCTGAAACACGACAAGGGACTGGCTGTAGCTCATGCTTCCCTGCGTGCCAGTGAAGAGAACCCGAACCAGAGCCGTGCACAGCTGCTGCCAAGCCTGTCCATGGGTGCCAACACTGCTTACAACAAGACCAGCGCTGACCAAAAGGCTGGTGGTGACTACAACGACGACTTCAACGCCCATGGTTGGTCTGCAACCCTGCGTCAGCCAGTATTCGATATGAACCGTTGGTACTCTCACGAGCAGACTGAGTCCATGACCGAAGCTGCACGTACCAACTTTGCGAAAGAACAGCAGAACGTTATCATGCGTGTTGCTAATGCCTACTTCACCATTCTGCGTGCTGAAGATCAGCTGAGCACTACCGTTGCTCAGGAAGAAGCTTTCAAAACCCAGCTGGATCAAACCAGACAGCGTTATGACGTTGGCCTGATTCCGGAAACTGACGTTCTTGAAGCCCAGGCTGCTTACGACGATGCACGTGTTCAGCGTATTCTGGCCAAGAACAGCCTGTCTGTTGCCAATGAAAACCTGCGTGTGATTATTAACCAGCCGGTTGATGATGTGGCTGGTTTGGACAAAGGTATGCCGGTTAATTCCCCAATGCCTCAGTCCGCTGAAGCCTGGGTTGAAAATGCTGTTGCCGGTAACCTGACTCTGAAAGCTGCCCGTGAAAATGTGGCGACTGCTGAAGGTTCTCTGAAGACTGCTCGTGCAGGTCATATGCCGACTGTTGATGCAGTTGCTTCTTACACTTCCAATGCATCTTCATCTCTGAGCGCCAAAAATAATGGCACACTGACTGGCGACAGCAGCCAGACTTCTTTCAGTCTGCAGTTCAACCTGCCGATTTACAGCGGTGGTGCGACCAGTTCTAAAGTTCGTCAGGCTGGTTTTAAGCTGGAAGAAGCTCAGGAAAGCTCTGACAGTATTCTGCGTCAGGTCGCTGCCGAGACCCGTAACCTGTACCAGACTGTAACAGCTGATATGGAGCGTGTAGAAGCACGTCAGCTGGGTATCCAGTCTAACGAAAGTGCACTGGAAGCGGTGCAGGCAGGTTATGAAGTAGGTACCCGTACCGTTGTTGATGTACTGAATGCCCAGCGCAGCCTGTTTGCTGCTAAGCAGGATTACCTGGATGCCCGTTATGACTTCATTCTGAATACCCTGAAGCTGAAGCAGGCTGCAGGTACTCTGGAAGAAGCTGACTTGGTTGCTTTGAACAAGTGGGTTTCTATCGACGCGTAACTGCCTCGATAAGCTGCTTTAAAAATGCCGTGCTGAATTAATTCTCTGTGCGGCATTTTTATATGCGTTTTTATAGGCAGATACTGGTTTCCAGCAGCAGGCTGGCACTATAGAATGTACCGATCATATCAGCTACCCCCTGAATCTGATCTTCCCTGATCACGATATCAAGTAAACCTTTTTAATAATAAAAGAGATATTGCAGTATGAGTTTTGAGTCGGGTCCAAAGCGGCAGCTGATTGCCGTTGCTGCTGTTATTCTGGCCACATTGTTTTGGGGGGGAAACAGTGTAGCGGCAAGATTAAGTGTTGGAGATCTGCCTCCTCTGGCTTTTTCTTTCTGGCGCTGGGTTATTGCTTTATGTCTGTTGCTGCCATTTACAGCAAATGATTTATGGCAACACCGGACTGCTCTGCTTCGTTATAAATGGTATTTGATTGCTTTAGCGATACCGAGCATTGCGACCTTTAATACCATGATTTATCTGGCCGCGCCTGCGACGCCGGCTGTCAATATCAGCCTTATTCAGACAAGTCTGCCTCTGTTTACGATAGGTCTTTCCATTCTTATCCTGAAAGAGTGGCCGTTACGGCAGCAATTGTTCGGTATTGCGATTGCGTTTACAGGGTTGCTGACCATTATCAGCCGTGGTGATATAAACACGATTCTGACTTTGCAGTTTGGTGGTGGTGAGTGGCTAATGCTGTTCG
Organism: Endozoicomonadaceae bacterium; assembly: GCA_965261725.1. Lineage (GTDB taxonomy): Bacteria > Pseudomonadota > Gammaproteobacteria > Pseudomonadales > Endozoicomonadaceae > CANDOC01. The sequence goes on from CBDHDU010000043.1 coordinate 67,860, forward strand.
CGACGCTGTGCTGGAGCTTGTATACGGTATTGCTGAATCACTTTAAATTACCCATTACAGGCGCCCCATTACTAACAGTGCTAATGGGTATTGGCATCGTTGCACTCCTGCCGTTCTACCTTGTTGAGCTTTATATTCGTGGAGGTTTTGAGACATCACTTCCTAACTTAAGCCTGCTTGCCTATGTTGCCATTTTCCCATCGGTCGCAGCCTACATTATCTGGATCAGATGTACCCGAATTCTTGGGTCAAGCAATATTGCAATGTTCAATTATCTGATTCCGGTCTTTGCAGCCTTACTGGCCTATCCGATTCTGGGTGAACCTGTTTATACCTATCATTTGCTGGGAGCCATGCTGATCTTCGGAGGCTTGTGGCTGGCAGTAAGAAAGGGCAAAGCGAAAGCCTGACAGGCAAACATGAACTAAAAAAGTAGATGGTCTTTATTCTTTGCTTAAACAATAAAGCTTGAAGTCGTCTTAATAAAGCAATAACAATAATAGCCACAGCACCTTTATATGCTGAAATTCATGCGGATAAATGGAAGTGAATATGGATAAGGAAGTGCAAATGAAGAAGTTCCGGATTGTTTATCAGGATGAGCAGGCAATCTCTCTGGCAACAATCAGCCATAAACTGCGTGTAATAAAAGAAAAAACAAAGCAGGATGCAATAGTGAAATTAATTCGTGAACAGTGTGTCAGTGAAGACGATATCGTAACGATAAAAGAAATTGAGCCCGTTGTTGTATCGTAATTAAAACTTGGCAATACGTGTAAAAGTCAGTTTTAACAACTGACTTTTACAATCTGCTAATGTCGTATTTATCAGGCTTTTGCGCTGGGGCGGGAAGAAACCAGTTTATGCCAGCGTTTCAGATGTATCTGATCTTCTGTTGCATACAAACCAATGACACGGGCAAAATCTATCGTGCAGAGCGCGGTAATATCAGCCACGCTGAACTGGTCTCCGGCAATATATTCACTGGTTGCCAGATGATCGTTCAGAAACGCCATGAACTTTGAGGCATTTTTGCCACTTTCATCACCCCATTCTTTAACCGGGTTCATACGGTCAGAGAAGTAACCTGTCGTATGCTGGAAACACATGCCAACCGGCATCAGGAAATAAAACTCACACCAGCGTTGCCACATTTCAATTTTGGCTTTTTCAACAGCGGATGTTCCCAGTAGTGCAGGTTCCGGTGTGGTTTCTTCAAAATAGCGGCAGATGGCGATGGATTCAGAGATATGGGTGTCATCATCCAGCTCAAGTACCGGAATTTTAGCCATTGGGTTGCGAGCCAGATACTCGTTGCTCAGGTTGTCACCTTTTTGCAAATCAATCTGAACGTATTCGATATCCGTGATGCCTTTTTCTGCGGCAAACATACGTACACGACGGGCGTTAGGTGCTGTGCTGGCTTCATATATCTTCATTATGATGTTCCCCTGCAACCGAGCGGGCAGTTGCTGCGACTGATCTGAAAGGTTGCTGTGGTTGTTATTTATCTCCTGATTGTCTGGATACTAGAGCTTTCAGGTTGCAGGGTAAACAAGAAAGGCAAGTTGTCGCATCAGTCTACAACTGATTCCTCAGCCCGAGTTCTGCCGGGTAGGGTTGCAGGTAGCGTTGTGAACGAACAAATGTATCACCGGTTTCTTTAACATAATGGGCCAGCAGAGTCATCGGTGTTGTCAGATTGACTTCTCCACGCTGGTACTGCTCAATGACATCCAGAATAGACTGCCTGGCTGAGCCTGATACTGTGCGTTTCAGATGACCGAGGATATGTTGAAGAACATTGCAGTGACCACCCTGTGAAGCCGGCTTATGAATGGTCTGCATAAATTTTGAAATATATGTATTGATTACTGTCTCCAGCGGATCGTGATGAGAGTCTGCAATAAATCTTCCCAGCTCCCGGTATGCCTGCTGGTTATGGGCCATTAATAGATATTTATAACTGCTGTGAAACTGTTGCAATGAATGATATGTGAAGCTGCCAAGCACTTCCTGTCGAAAGTTGTGATGCGCATAAACCCGCATAACAAAGTTTTCTCTAAGGCGGGGGTCGTGTAATCGTCCTTCTTCTTCAACCGGCAACAACGGATACGCATCTATCAGCGCTTCCGCAAAAAGTCCACGACCTCGTTGTTCATGAGGGTAGCCGTTTTCCTGATAGATTTTGATACGCTCCATGCCGCAGCTGGGGGAATTCTTCATCAGGATATAGCCGTCCAGTTGCTGGTATTTATCCAGTTGATTCTTAAAGCCGCCTTTTAGTTGTTCCGTCAGATCATCTTTATTGTCACCATCTGAAAACACTAATACCGGTGTGTTCGGATCACCAATCAGGCGCATTGTGGGTCTGGGTGTTCCAAAACCGGCAGCTACTTCCGGGCAGAACGGCAGGTAATCAAAGTGTTTGCCCAGTGCCCCAAGACACAGTTTTGAGCGAGTATGGCCGCCGTTGTATCGCACTTCGTTGCCAAGCAGGCAGGAACTTATACCAACGGGGATTTTGTTATTAACAGGTGCCGGAGTCATATTTGTATTACTCATTGCTTTGTCCTGAAAAGCCGGCGGGATACCAGACGGTACCTGACCTTTCTCTAAGCTTATAAGTAATATGATGGAATGGATAGAAGGACGAAAATCGAGTGGAAGGAAAGAATGTTGTAATTCCTGCAACATGACAGTGCATGCTGCAGGAACAGAAAGGCAGAACTACAAATTTCAGCCTGCGAAATTAGAGGCAACAAATTCCCAGTTAGCCAGCGCCCAGAAAGCTTTCAGGTAATCAGGGCGAACATTGCGGTAATCAATGTAGTAAGCGTGTTCCCAGACGTCGCAGGTCAGCAGCGGCTTCTGGTCTGTGGTCAGTGGAGTAGCTGCATTGCTGGTGTTCACAATTTCCAGAGAACTGTCAGCGTTTTTAACCAGCCAGGTCCAGCCAGAACCAAAGTTGTTTACTGCGCTGGTAGTAAACTTCTCCTGAAAGGCTTCAAAGGAACCAAATGCTTTGCTGATGGCTTCTGCCAGTTCACCTTCAGGTGCATTGCCACCGTTCGGGCTCAGGCAGTTCCAGTAGAAGGTGTGGTTCCATACCTGTGCGGCATTGTTGAAAACACCAGCAGAGGAAGTTTTGACGATATCTTCGAGGCTTTTGCCTTCAAAGTCGGTGCCTTCGATCAGACCGTTCAGCTTTACAACATAAGTGTTGTGGTGCTTGCCGTAGTGATAGTCCAGTGTTTCCTGAGAAATATGAGGCTCAAGTGCATCACGTGAATAAGGCAGAGCAGGTAATTCAATAGCCATGGTCTTTATCTCCATATCAGGCGTATTACGGGCCGCGTCGTGGATGGCCGCACGTTTTGTATGGCCTGCCGAAGCAGGGTGTGAACGGCTTGAGCGATAATATCACTGTCGTAGTGGCTTATCTATCCTTGTGCGAGGTGTGTCTTCGCCTCTGCTTTCCTTTGTCGGTTGCGGATTGGAGGCAATTCAGTGTCGCTGTTTGAAGCAAGGCTTGAAGCTTTGTTGCCGCTGGTCAATCATACATAGCTGAACATATGCCATCAGGCACAAAACCTGCGCAAATGTTATAGAATGCACATTCTGATTTCTTAACCTTTTAGATTCTGAGTATCTGGAACACATGCGTCCACACGATAATGATGATATTGATGGTATCGGTGAGCTGAGGCTGAGCCCGGATGATGTCCGGGATGTGAGGGGGAATCACACCGCCAAAAGGCAAAACCGGGTTGTAGCTGAGCCACGTAGTGGTGCTTCTGGCTGGGTCGTCGGATTATTGTTTGTATTACTGTTAGCTGTAACAGGTGCTGCCGGTTGGCAGATCTGGCTGATGCAACAATCGCTGGTGGCAGCTGAAAACAGGATTGCGGGTTTGCAGTCGGGCGTTGCTCAGGTGACCGGGAAAATCTCGGAGACCGGTGACTCAATTGCAGAAAATGAAACCAATCTGCAATCCCGAATGAAACATATTGATTCTGAGATCCGTAAGCTGTGGGACGTTGCCAATAAACGTAATCGTAAGTGGATTGAAGAAAGTCGCAGCCAGACCTCAGAACTGGATAAACAGTTGGATCAGTTGCAAAAAACCGTTACGGCTTTGGATAGTGGTCTGAAAGAAGAGCAGAACAGGGTGGAAAAACTTGCTGCTGACCAGGGCAGTTTCAAGCAGCAGCAGACTAAACAGGGGCAGCAACTGGCAGCTTTACAAAAAATACCTGTCGCCAGAATCGAAGAACAGATTGCTGAGCAGGAAGCTCGCTTACGGTTGATCACCGGCGAACAAAAACAACTTAAAGCAACACTGGAAAAGCGTATTGCCAGTCAACAGGATGCGCTGAACGCAATGGATACTTATCGTCAGCAGATCAACAGCAAGCTTTTACAGTTGCAGGAAGCGCTGAGGGATATGCAGTCTAAGCCTTCATCTCAGGCGCAGTTGGAAATACACTAGGTTTTGTTGACGTAAAGTTATATAAAACTAAAGAGGGCAGCAGGTCAGACCTGCAGCCTGTGTATGTGTGATCCATACGAGGGGCCGAGCATGCTGAAACCAATCGCTATCAGAACAATGGTGGCTATTCTTTTTGGCTTTATGCTGGCCTTGCAGGGCTGTACATGGTTTCAGGCAGCCGTTGTTTCTGATGAAAAACCAGCTTCGCCGCTGACACTGGAGCAGTTTATTACTGAGACCAACCGCCGCTATGTTTCACCGCATGCATCTCTGAACGACTGGTACGGTCACCTGCAGCTTTCAGATAAAGGGCTTCATAATAACCAGCAACTGGACCAGCTGCTCAAAAACAAAGGTTTGCTGATTTCTTCTCATTCCCTGCTGGCAGAAACTCACCGGGCTGAAGGGCCGCGTATAGAACCCAGGAACAATCAGGGTGTGTTAATGCCGGTGTTAATGTTAACCCGCGATGGTTATCTGGTGCCGGATGTTGAACAAACTGAAAAACTGTACCGTTGGCTGAAAGATGATGCTTCCATGGATCTGAAGAGTCTCGGAGCCAGTCTGAAGCTATACAGGGCTTTTGTTGCTGCTGTTGTGCAGAACTGCCCGCGACCACCGAATAACCCCTCTCCGGTATGTCAGTTTCAGAGCTGGATAGGCTGGGATAAAATGAAGACGCTCACCAATGAGCGGGTTTATGAGGAAAAGCGGTTTCGTGAACAGCTGAAAAAGTGGTCGGATGTTAAATATCTGGTTTGGCCGCAGATGTCCGTCTATCTCAACCAGTCTGCGGTGCTGATGAAATATGCCCCCAGCTCTGAGCCGCTGGTAAATCTTACATTCGAACAGAGAAAAGCCCGCCTCGACAGTATCAAAGGTAATGCGAGAATCGACTTTGTGCCGGTTATCAAGTCTTCACCGGGGATGACCAGGGCTTGGTGTCAGGTTAAACCGCTCATTCTGGATGCTGAAAAGGCCGTTGGCGCGAAGCCTGCTGATATAGAAACCCGCTTGCAGCTGATGCAGCAGGGTTTTAGTGCTTTACGCTCCTTTTGCGGTAAGGCAGTGACTGATTTCCAACTTTGATATTCAAATGCGTTATAAATGATAAGCCCAGCCAGCGCACCGGGATGCTAGATTTAAAGTGTAGGGCACGTTATTCCTAGCTGATTTAAGCTGTAGCGTGCCGGATAACAGTAACCCGGTTTTATGGAAGAGCTGCATGTCGATCTATTCTAGAGGCACGGAACGCCGATCGATTACCCGCCATCATTTGCAGGATTATTTGCTGGTATATAACCGTAATACCGGCAAACCTCTTGGAAATATTGGTAATATCAGTTGTAATGGCTTGATGTTGATTTCACGCCTGCCAATGCTGACCGGTGCTGTATTTAACCTGCGGATTCAGGTACCAGAAGGCAATGAACAGCGGAATATCGACTTTGATGCCCGTTGCCACTGGTGTAAACCTGATGTTGATCCTGCCAGCTTTGATTCAGGCTACAGTATTGTAACTCCCGGTGAAGATGTTTTTGATTTGGTCGAAGAGCTTCGGGAATACTTTACTTTCGCTGAATCATAGGCTTATATCTCTCGCATACACTTTCTCCGAACAGGCGCTGACTGGGTAGTTAATAGCTGTTATTCCCATTCAAGCCTGTAACACCTTCCCTCTCTTTTAAAATTACTGGTGCTGTTTGTGTCAGAACATCTGGATTTCTCCAGTGACGGACTGGAAACTATCAGGGACTTTCTCCGCTGGTCGTATAGCCGTTTTAATCAGGCTGAACTGTTTTACGGGCATGGTAGTGATAACGCTTGGGACGAAGCGGCTCACTTGGTGCTGCAAGCATTGCACCTGCCTTGGGATACAGATCAGGCGCTTTATGACAGCCGTTTAACGGCATCTGAAAAAACCACATTAACGCGGTTGGTTGAACGTCGGATTACTGAACGGGAGCCGGTTGCCTACCTGCTGAATCAAGCCTGGTTCTGTGGTATGCCTTTCTATGTGGATCAGCGTGTGCTGGTACCTCGTTCACCTATTGCGGAATTGATTGAAAACCGGTTTGAACCTTGGTTAAGCAATACCCATGTGACGCGGGTTATGGATTTGTGTACGGGCTCAGGTTGTATCGGTATTGCCTGTGCGGAAGCTTATCCTGAAGCCGAAGTTGATTTGCTGGATATTTCACCGGATGCGCTTGAAGTTGCCCGTATCAATATTGATCGTTTTGAACTGTGGAACCGGGTGCAGGCTGTCAGCTCTGATATGTTTCAGGCGTTGGACGAGCAGGAACACAAGCCTAAATACCAGCTGATTGTGACCAATCCCCCATATGTTGATGCTGAAGATATGTCCGATATGCCGGATGAGTTTCATCATGAACCTGAGCTGGGGCTGACAGCGGGGGATGATGGCCTGGACTGTGCGCGTATTATCCTTTCACGTGCAGCCGACTTCCTGACGGATGATGGCTTATTAGTGATGGAAGTGGGTAACAGCTGGATTGCACTTGAAGAGGCCTATCTGGAAATACCGTTTACCTGGATTGAGTTTGAACATGGCGGCCATGGCGTTATGGCCATGACCGCAGCAGACTGTCAGCAATACCAGTCAGTCTTCAAATCTGCCTGATGCTTGTTTAGTCGTACCCGTGTCCGGTTATAATGCCGGGCACGGATAATGTAAATCATATTAGAATAACTGGCTGTAAAGAGCAGACAGACCTTTTACGGAAGTGGATATGTCGGGTAATTCAATCGGAAAGCTATTTACCGTTACGACTTTTGGGGAAAGCCATGGTCTGGCGCTGGGCTGTATTATCGATGGCTGCCCGCCGGGGCTGGAGCTGTCAGAGGCTGATTTGCAGGCTGATCTGGACAGACGCAAGCCAGGCACTTCAAAATATACGACTCAGCGCCGAGAGCCTGATCAGGTTCGGATTTTATCCGGCGTGTTCGAAGGTAAAACCACCGGTACTCCCATTGGTTTGCTGATTGAAAATACCGATCAGCGCTCCCGAGACTATTCCAATATCAAAGATACCTTCCGTCCGGCACATGCTGATTATGCCTATAACCACAAATACGGTTTCCGTGATTACCGTGGTGGTGGGCGCTCCTCTGCCAGAGAAACTGCGATGCGAGTGGCGGCAGGTGCCATTGCCAAAAAATGGCTGGCGCAGCAGGGCATTACTGTCCGTGGATACCTTTCCCAACTGGGCCCGATAAAGGCAGAGAAATTTGATTGGGCTGAAGTGCCAAATAATCCGTTTTTCTGCCCGGACGCAGAAAAAGTTTCGGAGATGGCAGAATATGTGGATAACCTGCGTCGAGAGGGCGATTCTGTTGGTGCACGTATCTCTGTAGTTGCAGAAGGCTTGAAGCCCGGATTGGGAGAGCCTGTATTTGACCGTTTGGATGCAGACCTTGCCCATGCGCTGATGAGTATCAATGCGGTTAAAGGCGTAGAGATTGGTGCTGGTTTTGCCAGTGTTGAGCAAAAGGGCTCTGAGCATCGAGATGAAATGTCGCCGGATGGTTTCCACTCCAATAATGCTGGTGGCATTGTTGGCGGTATTTCAACAGGTCAGGATGTTGTCGCGCATATTGCCTTAAAGCCGACATCAAGTATTACCAAGCCCGGAAAAACCGTTAATGTCCGGGGCGAATCAATGGATGTGATTACCAAAGGTCGTCATGATCCTTGTGTTGGTATTCGTGCTACACCCATTGCAGAAGCGATGATGGCAATCGTGGTTATGGATCACTGGATGCGTCAGCGGGCTCAGAATGGCGATGTGGTATGCGAAACACCTGTGCTGCCAGCCCAAAGACCATAATGCTATTTTTTCCTGTGACCAAATAAAAAAGCGAGCTGTTTAAGCTCGCTTTTGTTGTTTCGAAGACTCTTATATCAGGCTGCTGGCGCAGCCATCGCGGGTGCTTCGGGTAGAGTGATTGCTGGTTTTTCCTGCTCGGGTTCAACATCCTTTCTCAAATCAATTGCCGGAGGCAGGAATAACTGTTCAGGGTTAGGAGGCAGTAGTGTTTTGGTATCAACGCCTTTGGGTCCCTCATTAGGCCGGATCACTTTTATGCTTGAGTACTTGCTCTGAGTCAGCTCAGCCATTTTGTTGCTGTCGCGGACGATTGTCGGGCGAATAAACAGCATCAGATTACGCTTTTCACGCTTGTCTTTATTGTATTTGAACAGCTCGCCAAAGAAGGGGATATCAGCCAAGAGTGGCACTCCGGACTGGCTTTTGTCAAGATCATCCTGCAGTAAGCCACCAAGCACAACTGTTTCACCGTCATCAATAAGTACAGTCGTTTTAAGCTGTCGTTTGCTGGTGATAGGGTCACCACTGGAAACGGTGCTGGTGGTCAGTTTGGAGATCTCCTGCTCAATTTCAAGACGCATAATGTTGCCGTCGTTGATGTGAGGTGTCACTTTGAGTTTTATACCGACGTCCTTCCGGTCGACGGTAGTGAATGGATTATCGCTACCCCCACTGGCGGATGTGGTATATGAACCTGTCCGGAATGGCACTTCTTCACCAATCAGCAATTCTGCTTCCTGATTATCAAGTGTCATCAGGCTTGGTGTTGAGAGAAGGTTGGCATTTGATTTCTGGGAAAGGGCAGTAACCAGAACACCAAAATTTGAGTTCCGAAGCGCAACAGTTCCCAGGTTAATTTTAGAATTATCGAGAATGCTGCCGGTAATTGTTCTTTTCAGACCGGAATCACTCGTTGTTCCGGTCTTTGTACCATCGATTCCCCATTGAATGCCTAAAGCGTCATCAACGGTACCGGATACTTCAACAATAGCGGCTTCGATAAGTACCTGGGCACGCCTGATATCCAGCTGACGTACCAGTGTTTCCAGCTCTTGCAGAGTTTCAGGGTCAGCGATCATAATCAGAGCGTTCTGACTCTCATCCGCTTTGATAAATACATCACCTAAACCTCTTCCCTGCGTCGTACCGGGAGATTTAGCGGGTGCTGAAGGTCCGCCACGGGATTTTCTTGATGAAGAGCGACCGGCAGCCACTGATTTACTGTCAGCTGAATCTTTAATGCTCTGTGATGCTTCGGTGAGAATCTCTGCAAGATTCTTTGCTTCAGCATAACGCAGGAACATCACACGGGTTGATGATTTACGGATTCCTTCCTGATCCAGCGTTTCTGCAAGTTTACGAACCCGGGCGCGCTTGCTGGCATTACCTTTTACCACAAGGCGGTTACTACGCTCATCTGCAATAACCTGTAGTCCGCTGGGAAGCTGTCCTTTGCCGGTATTCAGGGTCTCCTGAAGAATTTTGGCAACATCACCCACCCAGGCGTGCTTCAGCTGAATGACTTCGTAATCGTTGTTACTGGCGCTGTCGAGTTCCTGAACCAGACGTTGGATACGATCTACGTTATCAGCCACATCGCTGACAATAATGGAGTTACTGGAAGCAGAAGCTGCTGCGTGACCATATTGAGCAATCAGCGGGCGAATAATCGGAATTACTTCCACAGAAGATACGCTGTGTAGCTCAATAACCCGTGTAACCATGGTGGCATCACGGGGTAGCTCTTTGTCATGACCACTAGCTGTTTTGGCGATGGTGTTAGGGATGATATTCATCACCTTGCCTTTCGGCACAACGGTGTAGCCGTTGGCATTCAAAACTTCCAGAAAGACATCATAAACCTGATCGCGGGTCATGGGCTTGCTGGAAATAACCGTAACCGTATTCCCACCTTTAATCCGGGGGTCGAGAATAAAGGTTTCACCGGTAATTGCCGCGACCTGATTAATAAATTCCCGAAGATCAGAATTCTGCTGATTAATTGTCCAGCGACGCTGATCAGGCGCTGCTGTGGCACTGGCCTCAGCAGGATTAACGCCCTCAGGCGTTCTCACGGCTGAAGCATCAGCCGGAGGCAATATAAGAAAGATAGCGGGAGTCAGGCAACAGAGTGCAGCCAGACGAGACTTTTTAAACACAAAATATCTCAGGATGTTTTTCATCTCTAAACCATTGACTCGCTTTTATTTATTCTGAAATTAAGGTTGCCAGGCTTCATCAGCCTGACGTAATTGTTCCCGTAAGTTATGCATACGCTCTTCTAGGTTTTTCGGCGCTTCTTCCTGCTTACTTGAGGGCTCTGGTGGAGTCGGTGTCGGTTCGGGCTCAACTTCTGTCAGGAGTGAGGCTGTCCCAAAACCCGGGAAATAGAGCTTTTCGAGCATTCCGTTTCTTTTAATGACGATGTGGTCATTATTAATCTGAGCGAGTGTGGCTCCGCCCGGTAATGATTCGCCAATAAAGTAAAGCTGTTCTGAACTGCCGCCTTCTTCAATGATAGCGCTGGATGTCTGGACACCTTCACCGGCAATGGCACCGCGAAGCACCAGATTCAGGCGGGTTTCAGGAATATCTTTCTCATCCTGCGAAGCTTCCTGCGTTTTGTCACTGAAGCCAAACAGCAGCGGAAATTCTTCAATATTGAAAATGTCATGTTGAGCCAGCTCTTCTTTAGGTTCAGGAAATTCTCCCGTTAAGGCAGGCTGATCCTTAGTGACCATATAAACCTGATAAAGTTGAGTCAGAAGAGATGCACACATTAATACCAGCGTACAACATATTAAAATGGTGCGATTCCTTTTCTGGCTAATTATTAACCCGATTGATGCCAGTGCCGGTTTCATGGAGGCTCCGTTCCTAGAAGGCAGTTTTAGTGCCATTAAAATAATTTTCGTAGTTGTCTTAGTATAATAAAAGCATAAAGAATAGGAGCTAAAAATTATTCCTGCATAATAGAATTAGTTTTTTTATTGTTTATTGAAGAAGTGCGGTCTATTTTTCCTATCTGCATAAGTTTTTATTCCTGTATTTGAATAAAAACATTTTCAAAGTGGCTAAGCATTCCAGGGACACCTGATGGTGATCATTATCGAAGTGTGTTGGTTGATATTTCCTGATTCATGTTATCTGCCAGTAAGCCGAAATTAGCTTAGATATTAAAATTATTTAAAACCGTCATCGCGCTTTTGCACGAGGTTTTAAAAAGACTGTTCAGCGGCCGGAAACTGGCTGCTTACTAAAATAAACACATGACTGTTACATACTTGAGTCAGAAGGAGTGGCCTGTTGAGTGCCCAACCTGATCTGGATGTAAGTGCCAGTGAAACAAACGAGCCGGCATTGCCTCGTTTGCCATTTACTTACGCCAAGCGTCATCGCGTTGTACTGGCTTTGGAAGGGAAAACCCCAACACTTTTCTATCGTGGCGGGCTTGACCCTGTTGTTGCTGCTGAAGCAAGGCGTGTCGCGGAGATGCCTCTGGCCTACAGCGCAGTGACAGAAGATGCTTTTGCTGAACTGTTGTCAGAATCTTATCATGATGACAGCTCTGAAACGCTGCAGTCAGCGGCAGGCGGCATAGGCGATGAGATTGATCTCAGCTCTCTGGCAGAAGCCGTACCGGAAACTGAAGATTTGCTGGAGCAGTCTGATGATGCACCGGTTATTCGTCTTATTAACGCACTGTTAACAGAAGCTATTAAAGATGGTGCATCTGACGTCCATATTGAAACATTTGAGCGCAATCTGGTTGTCAGAGTCAGGGTTGACGGGATTTTACGGGAAATCCTGCAGCTGAAAAGAAAGCTGGCGGCATTGCTGATTTCACGCCTCAAAGTAATGGCAAAACTGGATATTGCTGAGAAACGTATTCCACAGGATGGACGTATATCCCTGAGAGTGGCCGGTAAAGAAGTTGATGTGCGGGTATCAACTCTGCCTTCCAGTAACGGTGAACGTATTGTGTTGCGTTTGCTTGATAAGGCTGCAGGGCGACTTTCACTTGATCACCTGGGAATGGCTGAAGGAAATATGGAAGGCATCAAACAGATGCTGTCCAGACCTTATGGCATTATTCTGGTCACTGGCCCTACCGGTTCAGGTAAAACCACCTCTCTTTATGCCAGTCTCTCTTCTCTGAATGACAAAACACGCAATATCCTGACGGTTGAAGATCCGATCGAATACAACCTCGAAGGTATTGGTCAAACGCAGGTAAATACCAAAGTTGACATGACCTTTGCCCGGGGGCTACGAGCGATTCTTCGTCAGGACCCGGATGTTGTGATGGTGGGTGAAATCAGGGATACCGAAACCGCTGACATCGCGGTGCAAGCCAGTTTGACGGGCCATCTGGTGCTTTCAACACTGCATACCAATACAGCGGTAGGTGCCTTAACCCGTTTGCATGATATGGGTATTGAACCGTTCCTGCTGTCATCCAGTCTGGTGGGTGTGATAGCCCAGCGTTTGGTGAGAGTTTTGTGTGAAAGTTGCCGTGAATCCTATAACCCTTCACCAACAGAATGTCAGATGTTGGGTGTTTCTGAATCGAAGCCTCCGCAAATATATCATGCACGTGGCTGTTCCCAGTGTAATCAGTCAGGGTATCGCGGTCGTACCGGAATTTATGAGCTGTTACTGGTCGATGAGCAGGTTCGGCGGATGATCCACGCCGAAGAAAGTGAGCAGGCGATTGTTGACTATGCGCGGCAGCAAACACCCAGTATCAGGACCGATGGCTGCGGCAAAGTGCTTGCGGGCATTACAACGCTGGAAGAAGTGTTGCGGGTCACCCAGAGCGATTAAACGGAAGCTTTGAACGATAAAACGGTACCTTTGAGCTATTAAGCGGAACCTTTGAGCTATTAAGTGGAACCTTTGAGCTATTAAGTGGAACCTTTGAGCTATGCCAGCATTTGAATACGAAGCACTTGACCCCACCGGCGGTACTGCAAAAGGTACGCTGGAAGCTGACAGCAGTCGTCAGGTGCGGCAGATGCTGCGCGAAAAGGGCATGACACCGCTTAATGTCAAAGAGGTTGCTGAGCAGAAGCGGGTACGGGGAAATGATTCCGGCAGCTCTTTTCTTATCAGGGGGATCTCTGCGGTTGATCTGGCAACCATTACCCGCCAGATAGCGACGCTGGTTCAGGCAGCTATGCCTCTGGAAGAGGCTTTACAGGCGGTTGCCGCGCAGCAGGAAAAAAGGCGCATCAAGAATATGATGATCGCTGTGCGTTCCCGGGTCATGGAAGGTTATACACTGGCACAGAGTCTGGAAGCTTTTTCCCAGTCTTTTCCGAAAATGTATCGGGCGACGGTTGCTGCCGGTGAGCATGCCGGTTTTCTGGATAAAGTACTAAATCAGCTGGCTGACTACACTGAATCCCGAATGCAGTCTGCCCAGAAAATCCAGCAGGCGTTGCTTTATCCTGTCATTTTGATTGTTGCCGCTATTGGTATTGTCAGCTTTTTGCTGGGCTTTGTTGTGCCTGATGTGGTCAAAGTATTTATCGATTCCGGGCAGGAATTACCACTGGTGACGGAGCTTCTTATTTCAGCCAGTGAAGGATTGCAACGTTACTGGCCTTTGATTTTGCTGGGCATTATTGGTGCCGTGATTGCGGCGAAAATGGCGTTGAAAAAACCAGCTGTTCGTATGGTCTGGCACCGGCGGATTTTGCATATGCCTTTCTTCGGGCGTTTTAGCCGCAGCCTGAATACTGCACGTTTTGCCAGCACCCTGAGTATTCTGACCCGAAGTGGCGTATCGCTGGTGGAAGCTTTGCTGATTGCTTCACAGGTCATCAGTAATGATGCGATGCGTGAAGGTGTTGAAGAGGTTGCCCGTAAAGTCAGTGAGGGTACGAGTTTGCACCGGGCACTCACCGAGACAGGATTTTTCCCGCCATTGATGTTGCACATGATCGCCAGTGGTGAAGCAACCGGGGAGCTTGACAATATGCTGGAGCGAACAGCAAACAGTCAGCAGATAGAAGTTGAAGGCAGGATTTCAATGCTGGTCGGCTTGTTTGAACCGATGATGCTGGTGGTAATGGGTGGTGTTGTAATGGTTATCGTGCTGGCCATTTTGTTGCCGATATTCAGTATGAATCAATTAATGGGATGAAGTACATGCATGGGATGAATCAAATGAAAAAGCCACTGTTAAGGCGTGGTCATCAGTCCGGCTTCACCCTGATAGAAATCATGGTTGTGGTCGTGATTCTGGGGATTCTGGCAGCGCTGATTGTGCCGAATATTATGAGCCGGCCTGATCAGGCCAAAGTGACAGCAGCCCGCTCTGATATTAAAGCGCTGTCCAGTGCCATGGAAATCTATCGTCTGGATAACGGTCATTACCCTTCTACCGAGCAGGGGCTTGAAGCGCTGGTGCATAAACCATCAGGTCAGCCGGTACCCAGAAACTGGAATCCGGAAGGCTATCTGAAAAAAGTACCGGTAGATCCCTGGGGTAATCCTTATATCTACCTGAGTCCGGGCAATCATGGACAATACGACGTTTACTCGCTGGGCGCGGATGGACGTGAAGGCGGCGAAGGTGTAAACGCTGTGATTGGTAACTGGGAAGATTAATGCTGTCACGGGTTCGGGGATTCACGTTAATAGAGTTGATGATTGTCATTTTGATCATCGGCATCCTGTTAGCGGTGACAATGCTGAGCCCGTTGTCGGCGACTACGCAGCGTCGCATGCAGGATGAAGTTGTCAGGTTGGAACGCTTGCTGGAAAACGCCCGTGACCGGGCATTGCTGGATAGTGTTGAGCTGGGTTTTGCTGCAGATGAAGAGGGCTATCGCTGGTGGTGGTATGACGAAGATACTGACCAGTGGGTTGACTTCGAGCAGGACAGCTTTAAACCATGGGAGGTTCATAAAAACCTGCGTATGGTGCTTCAGCCTGCGGATGAGCAGTTGCAGTTTCACTACGACGCGGATCAGGGGCCACAGGTACTGATTTCATCTGATGGGGAAATGACGCCCTTCCGGTTATTTATGGTCGCCCGGGAAAATCCTAAACATAAAATGGTGCTGGAAAGTGATGGTTTGTCTCCGGTCAGCTGGAGCCGGGAATAGCCGCGGCTTTACCCTGCTTGAAATTATGATAGCTCTGGCAGTGTTTTCGGTTGCCGTTGGTGTCTTGCTGGTTACCGATGGTACCAGTGTCCGGCAGACCGCGCGCGTTGAAGAAAAAATTATCGCCAGCTGGTTGGCAGAAGACTATCTGAATAAAATTTATATCGATAAAACCTGGCCGCGCCCCGGTACTCAGGGCGGTATTCATGATTATGCTGACCGACGCTGGTACGTTGAACAGGAAGTTGAATCCATGGGCAAGGACGGGTTTCGTAAGGTCAGTGTCTATGTCTTCCGTGGGGATGAAGAGCCCGAGGATGATGAAGCGCCACTATATAGTCTGTCAGGTTTTCTAAGGAAGCCTGAAGCATGAAGAAATTCATTGCTGCCAGTAAACATCGTCGCTCCGTCAGAGGCTTTACTCTGTTAGAGCTGATGATCTCCATTGCGATTTTTTCACTGATGAGCATCGCTGCTTATCGTCTGTTTGATTCGGTGTTGCATGCTCAGCGATCAACACAGGCTGTCTGGGAGCATATGGCTGAGGTTCAGCGGGCGCTACTGGTTATCGACAGAGACTTTGCTCAGGTTGTTTTACGACCGGTGCGTGATGATTACGGCTCTAAAGAACCCGCTTTTGTTGCGGGTAAAGGCGAGTATCTTGTTGAATTTACCCGTGGAGGATGGCGCAATCCGTTGGGCTTGCGCCGTAGTGAATTACAGCGTGTAGCCTATTGGCTGGATGAAGATGGTCGTCTGATGAGGCGTTACTGGCTGATGCTGGACCGAACACCCGATTCAGAACCGGTTGATCAGATATTATTCGAAAATGTCAGCCGTCTTAGCCTGCAGGTGCAGGATGCAGAAAAAAACTGGCACAGGGTATGGCCTCTAGGAAAAAGTCACAGGGTAGAGAAAACAAAAGAAAATAAAGAGAGTAAAGAAGGCAAAGAAGAGAATAAATCACAGGAATTACATTTGCCGTTAGCCATTGCGCTGAGTTTTGAGCATAAGATTTATGGTGACATCGAGTATGTCGTACCAATGGTTAATGTTAAAGATTTTGCTGAATCTGCAGGAGATAAGAAGAAAGATCAGGATGAAGACGAAGACGAAGATGATGATGAGTATTACGATGACGAAGATGATGAGTATTACGATGACGAGGAGGATGAGGAATGATCAGTCATCATCGCCAGCAGGGCGTTGCTCTCATTTATATTCTCGTTTTGTTTGCGTTGATGACCGTTGTTGCATCACGAATGACAACAGATTTACTGTTTCAGGCAGAAAAAAATATTGCCCTGCTTGAACGGCAGCAGGCACGACATTATGCCTATGGGGGGGAGCAATATGTGGCGTTGTTGCTGGAAGAAGATTTTCAGGAAGACAAAAAGAGAAAGCGTCACACAGATCATCCCGGAAAATCATGGTATTTAACCAATTCAGATTTTGAAGCCGATGAAGGTCGTATTGAGTTAACGGTTGTTGATGAGCAAAGTCGGCTGAATGTAAACAGTGTATTAGCCAAGAAAAAAGTGGCTGAAAAAAATCTGAAAATATTATCGAACCTGTTTCTTTCTTTAGATGTTGATCCGCAGCTGGCTGAAAGAATCAAAGACTGGGTTGATCGCGACCAGGAGCCGGGGTTGGCAGGCGGAGCCGAAGATGCGGCGTATCATCAAAAAGAATCACCTCACCGTACGGCTGACTCGGCAATGGCATCAGTCAGTGAAATTCGGCTGCTGGATGGCATGGATGAAATCACATACCGCCTGATTATGCCTTATCTGAGCACTTTACCAGCCGATGCTACGGTCAATATTAATACAGCATCGCCACTGGTTATCAGGGCGTTGTCAGAGAAACTCACAGATGTTGAAGTGAAAGCTATCATTGATGGTAGGGGTAAGGGCGGTTATGCCAGTCGTGATGATGTAATGAAACTTCCCCAGCTGAAAGGAAAAACAGAGGGCGGATTGAAAGATGCAGCCTTTGATGTAACCAGCCGTTTTTTTCGGGTTTATGTCAGAGCCGAGTTTCGGGATTCAGTTTTTCATATGCAAAGTCGTTTGGTCAGAAACAGCGAAGGCAAAGTTGAAGTGGCGGAACGAATTTTTGGGACAGTGCCTGACTGGGCTCTGGCGGACAGGAAATCATAAGGAGCACACATGCGTGATTATCTGATCATCAAGCTGCCTGCTGATGTTGCCGGTTTGAATCCGGATTCGGAGGTGCTGTGTGCAGAATACAGTGATGATGGTTGTCGCCAGGATTCAGTTGTATTACAGCCCCTGAAAGAAATTTCACAGCGTTGGGATGAGAATGGTCTTGAAACGCTGGCGGACAGAATTATTGTCCTGTTGCCGGGTACACTTGCAGCATCGATGGTAGTTGATGTCAACGAAGGTCAGCGCAAGCATCTGCGGCAGGCATTACCGTTTCTGGTTGAGGAAAACCTGGCTTCGGATGTAGAAGACTTCCATCTGGCAAACCGGTCGCTGGGAGCTTCCAGAGTGGGAGTCAATATCCTCCCCCGTGCAACGATGAAGCATATGATGGAGGTGTTTGCCCAAACAGATATTGATCCGCTGCGAATTGTTGTTGAATCACAATTGATACATGCTTCTGCCCGTCGACTGCAGTTGGTACTGCTGGATGACTATGTGCTGGTTTCTCAGGGTAATGGCGGCGCTGTGGCACTCGATTATTCTGCATTATCGGCATGTCTGAAAAGCTATGTTGAAGGAGCCTCAGAAGTACCTGAACTGGGCGAGCTGGAAAATGTTGAGCCGAGTGCTGCAGCAGGTTATAGCTGTATTGAAGTATTGCACGCAATTGAAATGCCTGAGCAGGAGGCGCGGCTGGACTATGTCAGTACTGTCGTTAATGAGCTTGATATCCCTGTTGAGTACATTTCCCAGCCTGGCAACATCCTTGATCTTTTAGCACGACGGTATTTTAAAACCGGAAAACAACAGCTGGTTGATATGCAGTCCGGTGGCTATCAGTCAGGCCGCAGAATGTCTCAAAAGTGGCGCCGCTGGCGACCACTGGCATGGGTAGCCTGTGGTTGGCTGGTACTTGAAATGCTGCTGATGACAGGGAAAGGCGTCTATTTCCAGCAACTGATGGATACTGTTTCTGAAAACACCCTTGACCTCTATCAGGAATACTTTCCGCAGGATCGTCAAATCAGTGATACCCGCGCTTTGCGGCAACGACTGATGAGTAAACTGAAAGCTGCTGAGCAACAGGGGATCGGAGAAAATCAGGGCGAACCCTTTTTGCCATTTTTAATGACTATCTCTACCGTCACGCTTGATGATGAAAACGGGCTGTATGTTGAATCAATGGATTACAACAGAGAGTCCGGCATGATGGTTGTGCAGATGGAAGCCGATACGTTTGAAGTGCTCGATAATTATATTCAGGAGCTTAAGGTCGCAGGGCTGACGGCAAAAGTAGAAAATGCCAATCAGGGGCAGGATGCCGTTGAAGCAAGAATCAATATAGGCAGGTGATGGTAATGCAAGGACTTCTGGACCGACTACAGGAATCACCCTTAATCATCCGCTTGAATGAGCGGTATGATACCCTTTCTGATAATGACCGGCATGCTTTACAGATTATGCTGGCATTTGCCGTAGCGGTATTTGTTTATCTCTTCATTTGGCAGCCAGTGAGCCACTGGGCTCAGGATCAGTACCAGTCCTACAATCATGAGGTCGGCACCTATGGCTGGATTGTAGATAATGCTGATCGTTTTGAGGCATTGAGAATAAGGCAGGAGCAGGCCAGCAAGAAGCGCAAAGGCATTGCTTCGGTCACTTCAGGTACCGCCCGTCAGGCCGGACTAAATCTGGCACGGGTACAGCCGGATAAAGGTGGTGTGTCTGTCTGGATGGAAGAAGCACCTTATCAGGTTTTGCTGGGGTGGCTGGTCTCTTTGCATAATCAATACCAGATTGATATCAGTCAGATTCGTATTGATAGAGAAGATGAAGATGGTCTGGTGAAAGTCTATTTGCATCTTACCTATTGACTCCCTCCGGTTAATCAGTAAAATGCGCCGCGTTTCAGAGCTTTTGGGTGATTAGCTCAGCTGGGAGAGCATCTGCCTTACAAGCAGAGGGTCGGCGGTTCGATCCCGTCATCACCCACCATATTTTCTTGTTTTGAGTCTGACAGGCATTCAGGGCAAGCAGCAATAATGCGCTTTATTAAAGGGCATTATTTGCAAAACGATTTGATGCGGACCGGTAGTTCAGTTGGTTAGAATGCCGGCCTGTCACGCCGGAGGTCGCGGGTTCGAGTCCCGTCCGGTCCGCCATGAAATGAAAAACCTGCACATATGTGCAGGTTTTTTTTGCCTGAAATTTTCAAATTTTGTTTCGGAGTTTCATTGGCGAATATAATAAGCTGGAAAGCCTGCCTGCCAATGCATAGAGTAATACTGTCGAATAAAATCAAGTGGCAGGATTGTGCAAACATTTTATTGGTATGACTTCGAGACTTCAGGTGCAGATCCGGCACGGGATCGACCGTTACAATTTGCCGGCATCAGAACGGATGCTGATTTTAACGAGATAGGCTCTGAAGATGTCTGGTACTGTCAACCTGCTCAGGATATGTTACCGCATCCTGAAGCCTGTCTGATTACAGGTATTTTGCCTCAGGAGGCTGCTTCTAAGGGAATGCCGGAAAGAGATTTTGCTCATGCAATCCATGATGCTTTTTCTCAGTCTGAAACCTGTGTGGCAGGTTATAACAGTATTCGCTTTGATGATGAGGTCACGCGTTACTGTTTCTACCGCAACTTTCTTGATCCTTACGCCAGAGAATGGAAAAGCGGCAACAGTCGCTGGGATCTGATTGATGTGGTCAGAGCAACGGCGGCATTCAGGCCGGACGGTATTACCTGGCCTCAACGTGAAGGGCGACCCAGTTTCAGGCTGGAAGAATTATCTGTAGCGAATGGTATTACCCATGCTCAGGCGCATGATGCCTTATCTGATGTGCGGGCAACGATTGGGCTGGCGCGTTTAATAAAAGAGAAACAACCAAAACTTTTTGATTATCTCTTATCACTGAGAAATAAGCGTACAGTGTTGGCTAAAGTGGCGCCGGAGCTCAGGAAGCCAGTACTCCATGTGTCCGGTATGTATGGTGCAGACAAAAATAATCTGGCGGTGGTTTTGCCTTTAGCGATGCATCCGGATAATTCTAATGGGGTGTTGGTATATGATCTGACAGTTGACCCAGATGCTTTGATCAGTTTATCGGTTGAGGAAGTCAGGCAGCGAATTTTTACTGCTACAGCCGATTTGCCTGAAGGTGTTGAGCGTATTCCGCTAAAAACAGTGCATATTAATAAATGCCCGGTAGTAGCTCCGTTGAGTGTGCTGAGTGAAGAAGATCAAAAACGTCTGAATATTGATTACTCCCGATGCCAAAAGCATTTTGATCTGCTGTTAAATGCCGACAATATTGCAGCTAAAGTTCAGGCTGTTTTTTCAGCAAGCTTTGAGGGGCAGGAAAAGTGTGATACGGATCTGCGACTTTATGACGGTTTCTTTTCAGACAGGGATCGTCGTTTTATTCGTCGCATTAGTCGAACAGATAAAAACGGCTTGGCATTGCTTCCCCCGGATTATGATGATGAACGCATCGCTGATTTGCTGTTTCGTTACCGGGCCCGCAATTATCCTGATACGCTCACTGACAAAGAATCAGCATTATGGCGGACTCATTGTCGATCAAGATTTGAGGGTGAAGGTGGTTATCTGTCGATAGAACAGTTTAACAGGCGGGTTGCAGAGCTGAAAAGTGATATGGCAGAGGCAAATTCAACTGATAAGGTGCAGCTACTGGATGCTCTACAGCTTTATGTCGATACTCAGTATCAGTCATTTTTGTTATAGCAGGTTCGTCTGCCAATCAGGGCTGATCCGGTTTATGACCGGATCAGTTGGCGAAAATGTTCTTTCAGGCGGCCAGCAATAACGGGTTTTTCGATGTAATCAATAGCACCGGCCTTGATGGCAGTGACGGCTCCGTTAAGGTCGCTCGGATCACCCAGCACAATGATCGGAAGCTCTTTGTTAATGGCTTTGATATCGAGCAGGGATGAAGAGCTTTTCTCTACGCTGTCAGCACTTGACGATGCGATCAGAACAGAGGGCGTTTCACCATTAAGCGCTTCAATCAGTGTCTGCGTAGAATCAAAAGACTGCATGCCGAGTTGCTGGTTTTCACAGATCTCGGAAATAGTGCCCGTTGTAGCAGCATCCTGTTTCAGAAGAAAAACCGTTGCTTTTGGTTTAGAGGTTTTCACGGCTTTTTAGTCATCCTTCTTCGTCTGCGATAAAAATTGTAACCTGCAAATTCAGTTAGCTGCTTTTGATAAGCCTGAATCAGTAGTGTGGATTGAGTCTAAGAAGAAAACCCAAAACCCGGTATGCAGAGATTTACGAGTGGGTATGTGGGGACTACCTAAGATGAAAGTGCTTGTTTATTTTTAAATAAGTGGTTCTTTTGCCTGTACTAACACAGTCTAGTTATTTTTTGTAGTGCAAGCGTCTTGTGGGTGTTTTTTTATATGAATTGTATGAGTAAGTAACTCTTTGCTGCTTACACACACGTTTAGCGCATATTAAGTGCAGAATGACAGCGGAACTGTAAAGTAAACAGCTCCGCTGTGCTTAGGGCTTATCTGTCTGTTTGTTTACGAACTTACCGTTTATTTGCGATTAAAAAACTCTTCGCCCAGATGTTCTTTAACTTGCATAACCTGACGAACCAGATGAGCCAGAGATTTGGTTCCCATTTTTTCCATTACGCGGGAGCGATGGATTTCAACGGTACGCTGGCTCAGGTTGATGTCGGCAGCAATAACCTTGTTGGCTTTACCCTGTACAACATGTTGCAGTACTTCGCGTTCACGGTCGGTCAGGGTGGATAGGCGGCGCAGAATTTCCTTGTGTTCAAGTAATTCTGCACGTTGTTTGGCATCCAGTTTCAGAGCATCGTTGATCAGATCCAGCAGCTCCTGATCACGGAACGGTTTCTGAATGAAGTTCATGGCGCCGTCTTTGATTGCCTGAACTGCCATGGGCACATCACCGTGACCGGTGATGAAGATGATTGGCAGAATGCAATGAATCTCATTCAGCTTGCCCTGCAGTTCGAGCCCGCTCATGCCCGGCATTCGAATGTCCAGTACGATGCAGCCTGGGCGGTTCTCGTCGTATACATCGAGGAAGTCTGTCGGAGAGTTGAAAACCTCTGCTTTCTGGCCGACAGACTTCATTAGCATCTTGAGAGAATCGCGTACGGCCTCATCATCATCGATGATAAAAACAGTCGGATCTTGTTGTTGCTGCTGTTGCATAATCACTCCTTAAAGCAAAGACCGTAGGTGTGAGTACCTGGGATCCGGGTCTGAGGTCTTGCTCAATACTAAACCATTGTCCAATCTCAAAACGGTGTCGCATTTAAAGCGGTCGTATGATTTTCAAACAATGACAATTTAAAGGTTAAACAAGCTTCAGGATCGCAAGATGGAAGGATAGCCGCTTAGAGTTATCCAAGTTTAGCAAAGAGTCTTGACTTGTCAGCCAGTCTCTTGCACGCAATGCTGAGTGCTGTAATCGAAGTTTGTTTTGGTTCTTTATTTCCGGATGTGTGCATGCAATAAGCTGCATGTGCTTCTCGCAAATGCGCATGCATCGAAGCGATCGCAGTGCTTCGAAGAAGGGACCGGAAGTGTATACCCAAAATAATGGTGCATTAGTACTACTTTATGCGGGGGTTGTGTATAGTGGAATGCCGCCAAAGCACCGTTACAGAAGGACTGAGCGAGGGTTTGAGTATCAAAAGCTAGGGATGGTTTGCTAATAATAAGAATTAATCGAAGGCTGGGGTGTGGTGTTTGCTAGGACGTTATCAAATGCAGGTACTTTCAGACTTTATACTTTTTGTGAGTGATGGCCTTGTTAAATAATAGTTATACATCAATAAGTTACTTGATAATAAAAGCGGCCTTGGCTAATCTGAATCAGATTCTTTCTGCTGTATCTTGCCAAATAGAGTACTAATAATCAGGGAACCGGGGTAGGCCTGCGTGGATCGAGACATTCTGGTTAATGTCGGAGCTTTTCTGACATCTGCTGTAACAGGCTATGCACTCATGCTGCGAGCTTTAAGGCTCCAACTCCTGGGGAACAGCGTCAAAAGGACTGAGATATGACCAGATCAGAGCTTATTGAACAAATAGCCAGATTGCAGCCACAGTTGCCTCAAAAAGATGTCGAGCTTGCTGTTAAGGGCATCATTGAATACCTCGTGCAGTCGCTTGCAAGCGGAAATCGTATAGAAGTCAGAGGCTTTGGTAGCTTTTCCCTTCATTATCGTGCGCCCAGAGTGGGCAGGAACCCCCGTACAGGAACTGCTGTCGAACTTGATGCAAGGCACGTACCTCACTTCAAGCCAGGTAAAGAACTGAGAGACCGGGTAAACAGCAAGGTTTGACCTGTATGCTGTTAATCACCTGCCGGACTGTTATAGGCTTGTCACATTCTTTAACTTAGTCTGAATGGTTATAGTGACCTGCCGTTTTGTCAATGGAGAGCCTGCGCGTGGAAAAAGTCTTTAGAGCCGCTACTTGCTTGCTGTACCTGATTATTGTAGTGGTTCTGCTGTTATTACTGGTGAACTTTGTCGAAGATAACAGTCAGTCTGCTCAGCTGGTGTTTCTGGGAACTGAGCTGCCAGTCCTGCAGATTTCTACGTTGGTCATTGGCAGCTTTATTGTCGGAGCCTGTGCCGGTTTGCTGAGTGCTTCACTGGTACTGATTCGTCATCGCCTCGATAAGGCCAGCCTGCGGCGTAAGCTGAAGCGACGTGAGAACGAGATTCGTCGTCTCCGGCAGCAAAATCTCAAAGGACTGTCCTGATAATGACTGAGTCAGCTCTGCTGCTACTGATTCTGTGTGCCATGCTGGCAGGCTACCTGTTGGGGCGGAGAGACAATCGCCGTGATTCAGGCAGGCAGGAAACGTTAGGGCGTGATTATTTTACCGGGCTCAACTACCTGTTGAATGAGCAGACGGATGAAGCCATAGAGTCATTTATCAAGGCACTGGATATCAATGCAGATGCATTTGATACCCATATGGCACTGGGGCGTTTGTTTTGTAAACGCGGTGAGATAGAGAAATCGATTCGCATCTATCAGGATCTACTGGCTCGTCCGAGCCTACAGACCGAGCAATCGATCCAGGTTCAGCTGGAACTGGCGCGTTCTTATCAGTCAGCAGGTCTGCTGGATCGTTCTGAAGCGCTGCTCACTGAACTTAGCCGGTCTGAAGGAATTGCCAGAACCGGCGCTCTTGAGCAGCTGCTGGATATCTACCAGTTTGAAAAAGAGTGGGATAATGCGCTGAAGGCAGCAGAGTCGTTACGCAAGCTCAAGGGAGAAGGGCAATACGATAGTATGATTGCCCATTTCTACTGTGAGCTGGCTGAACAGGCAATCAATGCCAATGATTATGCCAAAGCCCGTCGTATGCTCCGCCAGGCTGCAGGCAAGGACAAGCAGGGTGTCCGGGCCAGTATGGTGATGGGGCAGCTGGAATTTAATCAGCGTAACTATAAAGCGGCTATCAATTCATTGCAGCGTGTACTGCAGCAAAATCCGGATTTTGTTCCAGCGACGATTAATTTGCTCTCTCGTGCTTATCAGGAAACGGGTGATGTAAGAAGCTTTGATGCTTATCTTTCCCGTTGTTTGACGGCGGTATCCTCTCCTGTTGTTGTGCGGGCAATGGTTATGCTGATGCTTAGGCGGGAAGGAAAAGAAGCAGCTCACAACTTTCTGGTACGTCACTTACAACAACGCCCGTCACTGGAATTGCTAAAACTGTTATCGGGCTTGATGCCTGAACATAACAAGCATACAGCGCTCAAAGACTGTGCTGATTTCTCGCTATTACAAGAGATTATCGAACGATTGGCGGGGCAGGGGGCATCATACCATTGCCATGAATGTGGTTTTAAAACGCATATGCTGTTTTGGGACTGTCCCAGCTGTAAGTCCTGGGGCTCTATTAAACCGGATTAACACTCGAAACAATCTTTTTGGTTATCCCAAGCGGGTAGAATAATAAATAACATACCCTGAAAGCGTGGTTACCGGCAGGCATTCAGATATAATTTGCGGCACTTCAATCCCTTTAAATTATGGAGAGATCTGTGAGCCACTCTCAGGTATCAGGCAGCCCGTTGATTATTGCGCTGGACTTTCCGGATAGTGCCAGTGCTTTGGATATGGCGCGACGACTCGATCCGTCCCTCTGTCGGGTTAAGGTGGGAAAAGAACTTTTTACCGCAGCGGGTCCGGCAATTCTTGAAGAATTACACCGGTTAGGGTTTGAGGTTTTTCTTGATCTGAAATTCCATGATATTCCGGCAACAACGGCAGCGGCTGTTGCTCAGGCGGCAGCTAAAGGTGTCTGGATGGTGAACGTGCATGCTGGCGGCGGTCGTCGTATGATGGAGGCGTGCCGTGAACGTCTGGAGCAGGCATCGCATAAGCCATTACTGATAGGTGTGACCCTGCTGACCAGTATGGAAGCCGGAGACCTTCAGGAGCTGGGTTTTCAGGGTACACCTGAAGCGTATGTGCAGCGACTGGCAAAGCTAGCCTGCGATAGCGGTTTGGACGGTGTTGTGTGTTCGGCGCGGGAGTCAGCCATGCTCAAGCAGGCATGTGGTACCGACTTTAAACTGGTTACGCCGGGTATTCGTCCGGAATGGGCGGCTGCCAACGATCAGCGCAGAATTGTAACCCCCAAAGCTGCACTGACGGACGGGGCAGACTATCTTGTTATCGGGCGTCCGGTTACCCGCGCGGAAGAGCCGGTTGCGGCACTGGAAAAAATACTGGCAGAAATCCGGGAGGGTTGAGTCGGTAAGTATTCCGTTTTTTTAGCCATGAGTTGTGGTTAACGGTTAACCTTGGTGAAAGCAAGAGGCGACCTTATGGAAGAGTGGTATGTTATTAAAACAAGAGCAAGGCAAGAGTCTCGAGCACTGGAACACTTAGAAAATCAGGGATTTGATGTTTATCTGCCATTACTGGCCCTGAAAAACGGTAAGGAAGAACCATTGTTTCCCGGCTATGCATTTCTTTATCACGACACCGTTGTTGATCTGCCTTATTACAAGGTACGTTCTACCCGGGGTGTGAGTAGTTTTTTACGGTTTGGTGAAGCTGAACCGGTGAGGATTCCCTGCGAACTGATTAATGAAATCAGGGAGCAGGAACAGTTACTGGCAGGTCAGCCGGCATTTAATAAGGGAGATATTGTTCACTTTCGTGAAGGCCCCTTTAAAGAGTTTCAGGGTATCTATCTTGCAGATTCCGGTGATGAACGCAGTATTGTGCTGCTGAATTTTCTGAATCGACAGCAGCGGGTAAAAGTGCCCCAGAAAGATCTGAAAAAAGGAGCCTGATATCACCAGCGTTTAACTGATATTTGATAAACGTACCACCTTTCCGGGTGGTACGTTTTTTTTCTTTTTGGCCTGTTACAGAACCTGGTTAAGAAATGTCTGCAGCCGTGGACTTTCAGGATTATTGAAGAAGGCTTCTGGTGGGCCTGCTTCCAGCAATTCTCCTGCTTCCATAAACAGCACTCGATCGGCCACCTCTCTGGCAAATCCCATCTCGTGGGTGACGACGACCATCGTCATACCTTCCCGTGCCAGTGCTTTAATAACATCAAGCACTTCACCAACCATCTCCGGATCGAGCGCACTGGTGGGTTCATCAAACAGCATGATTCGAGGCTGCATCGCCAGTGCTCTGGCAATGGCAACCCGTTGTTGCTGACCGCCGGAAAGTTGTCCCGGGAAACTGTCAGCTTTATCAGATAAACCGACTTTATTAAGCAGCTCAGTTGCACGCGCTTCCGCTTCGTTACGACTCAACCCGCGAACCTTCATTGGCGCCAGACAAATGTTGTCCAGCACGCTCATATGTGGGAACAGGTTAAACGACTGGAAGACCATGCCCACTTCTTCCCGAAGCTTGTTGACGTCGCCCGGTGTTGTTAATGAAATGCCATCAACAACGATTTCGCCGTCGTTAATGGTTTCCAGCTGATTAAGGGTGCGCAGAAAGGTAGATTTACCGGAACCACTGGGACCGATAATGGCAAGCACCTCTCCTTCCTTGACGTTCTGGCTGACATTCTTCAGCGCATGTACGCCATTGGGGTACACCTTCTCAACATGTTGCGCCCGGATGATATATTCGTTATCGGCTGTGGAGGGCATACTTCTTCTCCAGTCGGGCTACACATAGTGACAGCAGGCCAGTCATTACCAGATATAACAACGCCACCGTGAACCAGACTTCAAACGGGCTGAAGGTAACGCTGATAACCTCACGGCCAGCTTTGGTCAGGTCGGTAATTGCAATAACAGAAACCAGCGACGAGTCTTTGATCAGGTTAATAAACTGACCCGCAAGCGGCGGCAGTACCCGCTTAAACGCCTGTGGCAGAATAATGTAACGCATAGCCGAGTGATAACTCATGCCAAGACTGCGCGCGGCTTCCATCTGACCACGATGAATAGACTCAATCCCGGAACGGATAATTTCAGCAATATAAGCGCCGGTAAAGACCGCCAGTGCCGCTGCACCTGCAGTGAATCGATCCAGATTCAGCACCGTGCCAATAAAGAAGTAGATAATAAATATCTGCACCAGTAAGGGCGTGCCGCGTACCAGCTCGATATAGACAATCGACAGGTTTTTCACTGCCGGATTGCTGGATACTCTTGCCAGTCCGGCAATACCGCCGATCAGTAATGAGAATACCAGTGCCACTAATGACAGCTTCAGGGTCATACCAAGGCCATCAAGTAGCGGGCCGGTTTTCCATTGCTGTGTTGATGACAGGCGATCGCCTTCAAATACCATATCGCCATCGCTTACATGGCGGTTTTCGAATGTTTTGATCAGCTGTGTGTTTTCAGTGTCAAAATCATCCGTCAGAATGATGTGACCTTCCGGGTTAACGGTAACGGTGCCATCAAACTGGGCTCGAGTGACATTGTCGCTTTTGTAAAGGATGTACTCAGGCAAGCGCTCCCAGCGCCAGTTGTAATCTATTGCCTGACTCGATCGATAGAGGCCCAACCCGATCATAAACATTATCAAACCGAAAACCAGGTTCCAGAGAACCTGGTTCGGCTGGTGTTCCATCTGTTTTACTCGGGTCTGAACGGGCTTGATGCCCGTCATATTACTTCAGGTTCCGCTGCCAGGCAGAGGATTCAAACCATTTGCGGTAGATGCGGTCATAGGTGCCGTCACCCTGAATCTGTGCCAGATAGTTATCCAGCCAGTTGGTGAAGTCGTGATTGCCTTTACGAATACCCCAGCCCAGTGGCTCGTAGGTGAAAGGCTGAGCAATATGGGTCACTTTGCCTTCATTCTGACTGGCATAAACGGCGTTATAAGGCATGTCGTAAACCATGGCATCAGCACGACCCTGTACAACTTCCAGTGCAGCATCGGATTCTGTTTCAAATAAACGCAGTTCAGCATTACCCAGATAGCGCTTGGCGGCGAAGTCACCGGTGGTACCCAGCTTGGAGGCAATGACATATTTGTCGCTGTTCAGATCGCGGTAGTTGGTAATTTCGTCTTCCAGCCCATCACGCAGCAGAATGCTCTGACCAATGGTGATATACGGCTTGGCAAAGTTAATCTGCAGGTTACGCTGTGGGGTGACAGTCATACCGGACATGATAATGTCGAACTTATCTGTCATCAGGGCAGGGATAATACCGTCCCAGGCGGTGTTAACCAGTTCCAGCTCAACGCCCATGGATTTTGCCATATGTTTGGCAATATCAACGTCGAAGCCCATGATTTCCCCTGTTTTGCTTGGCAGCTCAAAGGGCATGTAGCCAACATCCATACCAACACGTAATACCTTGCGTTCGAGGATGCCTTCGAGGGTCGATTTTGGTGCTTCGGCAGCAATAGCTGATTGCGCCAGCATTAATACTGCTGTGCAGAGCGCAAGTAATTTTTTCATTGTTCTACTCCATTACGACTTACGATCGCTTGATCTTTTTATTATGAAAATACCGCTTTCATAGTTTGAGAGGGCGACACTTTCAGCTTGTGGCTGTTTTTTTTCGCTCATAGCTGCTGTTACAACCGCTGCGGATGGCAGGCGGAGTCATTGTTGTTTTGTGTCAGCAGAAAGATGCTTAACTGCAGAGTATTAATGCGACGATGTCATTTTACTTATTTTCGCCTCTAAAAACAGTGGTTTGTGCTTATTATTTTTGTTGTGTGTCATTATAAGGGATCGTTTGAGGGTGCTGCTTTCCCTGTCAGGATCAGGGAGTTGGTCTTATTGCTGTTAATCTGCGTCCACCTTAAGCTCTCGTGCTCCTGTTACTGATGCAGGAAATTTTCTGAAATCTATCGGGAGCTTGTCATTGGATTGTCGTCTTGGTTGTGGAGCCTGCTGTATTGCCCCTTCAATATCTTCTTCTATTCCCGGTATGCCGGAAGGTAAACCAGCGGGTGTACGCTGTGTGCAGCTGGATGACAGGAATCTGTGTCGTTTATTTGGTTCGGATAGCCGACCTGCTGTGTGTGATGCCTTTAAGGCAGAGCAGGCGTTTTGTGGTGACACCAACCAGTTTGCGATGGAAACCTTGCTGACACTTGAAGAGTTGACCTGAAGCAATCTTGTTAATGTTAGTAATAGACAGAACTCAATGCACAAAAAGACGGTACCTTCGTCGACTGGCAACTTATTGTAACAATTAACGAAAAGCTGTTAACCTCTCGCCCACTATAAAGAATCATGAATAAAAAGTCTGAAATCATATTGCCTGTAATAAAAAACAGTCAGGCAGATTTCAGGCTGGAAAAAATTTATCCTGGGGGGGATAGCAAATGCAGCAAAGCAATGTTGCCAGCCTGTTAAAGGTGGCGGGCATTAACAGTTCCAGTCAGCCGGATATTGATTTCGGTAACTATGAATCTATCCTGACTGTGCTGAAAGAAGCGTGTCAGCGCTTTAAGAACAAGCCGGCTTTTTCCAATCTCGGTCACACCATGACTTATGCTGAGCTTTACAAGCGCAGTGGTCAATTTGCATCCTGGATTCAGAATCATACCGATCTGAAACTCGGTGACCGGATTGCTGTACAGCTTCCCAACGTTATGCAGTTTCCGGTTGTGGTATTTGGTGCCATGCGTGCAGGTCTGGTTGTAGTCAATACCAACCCGCTCTATACCAAGCGCGAAATGGAGCACCAGTTTAATGATTCCGGTGCTAAAGCACTGGTAGTACTTGCCAATATGGCCAGCGCTGCAGAAGAAGTTATTCCGAAAACCGGTATTCGCCATGTTGTGGTAACCGATGTCGGCGATATGCTGCCAACGGTAAAACGTACCATTGTTAACACTGTGATTCGTCATGTGAAGAAGATGGTGCCTTCCTACGGTCTGCCGGATGCGGTCAGCTTCCGTACTGTGTTGAAGAAAGGTAAGGAAAAAGCCTGCAATAATCACGCATCAACCATCGATGATATTGCTATCTTGCAGTATACCGGCGGTACTACCGGTGTTTCCAAGGGGGCGATGCTGACTCACCGGAATATTCTGGCGAATATGATGCAGGCAAAGGCGCAGTTCGGCGATTCCATGAAGGAAGGTCAGGAACTGATGATTTGTCCGCTGCCTCTGTATCATATTTTCGCATTCACCTTCCACTGCATGGTGGGGATGATCAGTGGTCAGCATAACGTACTGATTACTAACCCGCGTGATCTGGATGGATTGGTTAAAGACCTGAAGGGCAAGGAATTCAGTGTTTTTGTTGGTCTGAATACCCTGTTTATCGGTCTGATGAATCACAAGGGTTTCCGCGAACTCGACTTTTCTCACCTGAAACTCACCGTTTCCGGTGGTATGGCTCTGCAGAAGGATACAGCCCTGCGCTGGACTAACCTGACTGGCTGTGATGTCAATGAAGGTTACGGCATGACTGAAACGTCTCCGATTGTTACCTTTAACCCGATTGGTGCCGCCAATATCGGATCAATTGGTGTGCCGGTCGCTTCGACATCGCTGAAGCTGATTGATGATAGCGATCAGCCTGCCAAAGCCGGTGAGCCGGGAGAGCTGTGTGTTAAAGGCCCGCAGGTCATGAAAGGCTATTGGCAGCGGCCTGATGAAACTGCCAAGACCATGACCGAAGATGGCTGGCTGAAAACCGGTGATATTGCAGTATTTGAAAAAGATGGTTATGTGCGTTTGGTTGACCGCAAGAAAGATATGATTGTGGTATCCGGCTTTAACGTATATCCGAACGAGCTGGAAGATGTGCTGGCAACTCATCCGGAAATCAGCCAGTCTGCGGCTATTGGTGTGCCTCATGAGAAGACCGGTGAAGCAATCAAAGTCTTTGCGATCCGAACCAATCCGGAACTGAAGCAGGAAGTGGTTATTGCCTTTATCAAGCAGCGGGTTACAGGCTACAAGGTGCCCAGACAGATTGAATTCCGGACTGAACTGCCAACGACTAATGTAGGCAAAATCCTGCGCCGTAAACTGCGTGATGAAGAAATGGAGAAGCGCAGCAAGATCAAGCTGAACGCTTAATATAATCAATCACCAACAGGTGCCAGAATAAAGCCTCGCAGGTATACTGTGGGGCTTTATTTTTCCGGTCGTTGCTGCCCCGGAATATTTCCTGTAGCTATTTGGAAACCTGTCCAGCGTGAATCAAACCTCTTCTTCCCGACACACACTGCAAAAATTACTGCCTGACTGCATGATCAGAGATCAGTATCGACTGCGGCAGCGACTACATCGCCTCAAACGTGATGATACCGCCGGGCTGGAGAAGCTGCAGCTGGCTATAGAAAAGTCTGTCACTCTGGCGCAGAACCGGGCATCCGGTATGCCGGTGGTGACTTACGATGAGCAGCTGCCGGTTGCGGCACGTCGGGAAGAATTGCTGGAAACCATTGCCAATAATCAGGTAGTGGTTGTTGCGGGTGAAACCGGTTCTGGTAAAACGACCCAGCTACCCAAATTATGTCTTGAACTGGGGCGTGGTGTTAAAGGTCTGATTGGCCATACCCAGCCCCGTCGTCTGGCAGCCCGTTCAGTTTCCACCCGTATTGCTGAAGAGCTGAAAACCACACCCGGTGATAAAGTCGGTTATCAGGTTCGGTTCACCGAACAGGCCAGCGATAATACGCTGGTTAAGGTGATGACCGACGGTATTTTGCTGGCAGAAATTCCCCATGACCGGTTTCTGAATCGTTACGATACTCTGATTATCGACGAAGCCCACGAACGCAGTCTGAATATTGATTTCCTGCTGGGCTATCTCAAATTGATTCTGTCGCGCCGCCCTGATCTTAAAGTGATTATCACCTCGGCGACCATTGATGTAGAACGTTTCTCAAAACACTTTAATAATGCACCTGTCGTTGAAGTATCCGGTCGTACCTATCCGGTAGATTTACGCTATCGCCCACTGGAAGAACTGGAAATTGAATCCGACGACAGTGAGGAGTTACTTCATCAGGGCATCCTGTCAGCACTGCAGGAAATAGAAGCCGATGAACGGGCAGGGCGTGCCGCACTGCTCGGTGATGTATTGATTTTCCTGAGTGGTGAACGGGATATTCGTGAAGCTGCACAATTCCTGCGGGATGCCAAACTGCGTAATACTGAAGTGCTGCCGCTTTACGCACGTCTGTCTGCAGCAGAACAGCAACGTATATTTCAGTCTCATGCCGGACGCCGGATTATTCTTTCCACCAACGTGGCAGAAACCTCACTGACGGTGCCGGGCATTCGTTATGTAATCGACCCCGGTCAGGCGCGAATCAGCCGTTACAGTGTGCGTTCCAATGTGCAGCGATTGCCGGTAGAAGCGGTTTCTCAGGCCAGTGCCAATCAGCGTATGGGGCGTTGTGGTCGTGTAGCTGAAGGTATCTGTTACCGGCTTTATTCCGAACAGGATTTTCTGAGTCGTCCGGAATTTACCGATGCAGAAATCAAGCGTACCAACCTTGCCGCCGTTATTCTGCAAATGCTGCGACTGGGGCTGGGAGATGTCAGCAAGTTTCCGTTTGTAGATGCGCCGGAAAAGAAGTCTATCAATGATGGTTTTCGAATGCTGCTGGCACTGGGCGCTGTTGATACCAAAAACCGTATTACCACCATCGGTAAGCAGTTAAGTCGCCTGCCCATTGATCCACGTATTGGTCGTATGCTGCTGTCCGCTGCACGACAGGGTGCTTTGAATGAAGTGTTGGTTATTGCCAGTGCTCTTAGTATTCAGGACCCGCGGGAACGTCCACAGGAAAAACGTCAGGCAGCCGATCAGCGTCATCGGGAATTTTATGATGATAACTCTGATTTCATTACCCTGTTGAATGTCTGGAATGCCTGGGAAGAACAACGTCAGGCACTATCTCAAAACCAGTTGCGCAAATATGCCAAGAGCCAGTTCCTGTCATTTATGCGGATGCGCGAATGGCGGGATATGCACCGTCAGCTAATGCTGGCCTGCAAGGAATTGCAGCTTAAGCTGAACCCGGAAGAAGCCAGTTATGATGATCTGCATAAATCACTGCTGCCGGGGCTATTAGGTAATCTGGGTAGCCGTGATGACGAAGCAGATTATCAGGGCGCACGTAACCGTAAATTCTTTGTATTTCCGACGTCGGCACTTTATAAGCGCAAACCGCGCTGGGTAATGTCTGCTGAACTGGTGGAAACATCCCGCCTGTTTGCCCGCACGGTTGCCAAAATTAATCCTGAGTGGATTGAACCCTGTGCTGAACATCTGGTTAAACGGCAGTACTTTGAACCACACTGGGAAAAACGTCGCGGTCAAGTCGTTGCCTTTGAGCAGGTAACCCTTTATGGACTGGTGATTGTTGCCAAGCGTCGTATTAACTACGGACGTATTGATCCGAAGGCTTCAAGAGAAATCTTTATTCGCGCAGGCTTGGTGGAAGGAGAGTTTTTCACCAAAGGGAAATTCTATCAGCATAACCTTGATCTGCTGACAGAAGTTGAAACCATGGAATCCAAAGTGCGTCGCCGCAATATTCTGGTCGATGAAGAAACACTCTATGGCTTCTACGATGAGCGCATTCCGGAAGATATCACCAATGCCGTCCAGTTTGAGCAGTGGCGCAAGAAAGCCGAGCACGAAAATGAAAAGCTGCTCTATATGGATCTTGAACTGCTGATGCGTGAAGGCGCAGAAACTGGCAGTCAAAACCAGTTTCCGGATCATCTTGGCTGGCAAGGCATGAACTTCCCGCTCAAATATCAGTTTGAACCCGGTGCTCAGGACGACGGTATTACCATGGAAGTGCCTGTAGGTTTGCTGGCACAGGTACCGAAAAACCGCCTTGAATGGCTGGTTCCCGGCATGTTGCGGGATAAATGTATTGGTTTGATTCGTGGTTTGCCCAAAGCTATCCGCCGTAACTTTGTACCGGTGCCGGACTTTGTTGATGCGGCGCTGGATATTATGACACCGGATGATAAACCGCTGACCGAAATGCTTTCCGTTTGCCTGTTGAAAATGACAGGCATCCGGATTCCACCGGAAGCATGGCAGCAGGAGGGTGTTGAACAGCATCTGCAGATGAATATCCGGGTGCTGGATGATCAGGGTAAGTCATTGGGTGAAGGGCGTGATCCCAGCGAACTGCGGGAACGCTTCAGTGATTATTCTCAGGCCGCCGTTACCAAACATGCATCCGGTGGTATTGAGAAAGAAGGCCTGACCCAGTGGAGTTTTGGCGCTGTGCCGGAAATGCTGGAATCAGAACAGGCTGGCATGACTATCAAAGCCTGGCCTGCACTGGTAGATAAGAAAACATCGGTAGATCTGAAAGTCTTTGATACTGAATACGCGGCACAGCAGGCACATATTCATGGTGTTGTACGACTGATTCGACTGGTATTACCGGAGCAGCTGTTCCGCTTTGTCCGCAAGGAAATCAAACACTTTGAAAGAACTGCACTGCAGGCGGTCAGTTATGTTGACCGTAAAGCCTTGCTGGAAGACTTTGAATTGCTGGCAATCCGCGAAGCTTTTTTAAAGGATTCTGTTCCGCGCAATGAAACTGAGTTTCAGCAAGTGCTGGAACAGGGCAAAGCCGAGTTAGTGCCGGTGGCAGAAAAGCTGGATGCTGTCTTGCACGATATCTTCAAGCGTGCACATGCCATCAGCAAAGGACTGAAAGGTAATATCTCATTGCATCATGCGGTATCGCTGGGTGATATCCGTCAGCAGATGCAGGATTTGTTATATCCCGGTTTTCTGCGTGAACTGACTTTTAACACACTGAAACATTATCCTCGTTATTTACAGGCAGTAGAAATTCGTCAGGAAAAGCTGGCAAGAGATTTAGCTAAAGACCGGGCGGCTACCGAAGAGCTGCAGCACTTCCGCCATATGTACGAAGAGCGTCGTAAGGCACATGAAGCACAGCAGATTGCCGACCCGGCGTTAGACGAATTTCGCTGGCTTTTAGAGGAATATCGGGTCTCTTTGTTTGCGCAAACATTAGGAACGCTACAAACGGTATCATCGAAACGCTTGCGTAAATTCTGGGAGGAAGTGATTATACCGTAAATGTGACATCATAATGACACGGTTGATACCCGTAAGGGGGCTGTAAAACGACAGAACAGCAGCGGGTATTAACATAGGGAGAGTGAGAGAAACATGAGTTTAACGGGCGCGGTTATCAGCGGTACCGGACTATTTACCCCACCGAACAGCATCAGCAATGAAGAGCTGGTTGAATCGTTCAATGCCTGGGTGCGACAGTACAACGAAGAAAATGCAGAAGCGATTGCTGCCGGTGAAATGGAGCCTCAGGGGGAATCCAGCGCCGAGTTTATTGAAAAGGCATCTGGTATCCGCAGCCGTTATGTCATGGACAAAGAAGGCGTACTGGATCCCAAGTGTATGTATCCGCGTATTCCGGAACGTGCTAATGACGAGCCATCGCTGCAGGTTGAGATTGCATTGAAAGCTGCTCACGAAGCGCTGGATCGTGCTGGTCGTCGTCCGGAAGAAGTCGATATGGTGCTGGTGGCCTGCTCCAACATGCAGCGACCTTACCCGTCCATTGCCGTAGAGCTGCAGCATCATCTGGGTGCGGGCGGTTATGGCTTCGATATGAACATTGCCTGCTCCTCAGCGACCTTTGGTTTACAGGTTGCAGTCAATTCAGTGCGAAGCGGTTCGGCTAAATGTGTACTGATTGTTAACCCGGAGATCTGCAGCGCACACCTGAACTACCGTGACCGTGACAGCCACTTTATTTTTGGTGATGCCTGCACAGCGGTGGTTGTTGAAGCAGAAGATCAGGCCAACCTGAAAAACGCCTTCCGGATTCTGGGTACCAAGTCTTGGACCCAGTTCTCCAATAATATCCGCAATAACTTCGGTTTCATGAACCGCAGTGAAGAGACAGACTTCACTTCTGCTGACAAGATGTTTGTCCAGAATGGCCGCAAGGTATTCAAGGAAGTTTGCCCGAAAGTAGCTGAACATATTCAGGAACACCTGAGCGAACTGGATATGAAGCCGGAAGACCTGCGTCGTATGTGGCTGCATCAGGCGAACCTAAGCATGAATCACCTGATCAGTAAAAGGGTTCTGGGTCGTACCGCGACGATCGAAGAAGCGCCGGTGATTCTGGATGAATACGCCAACACCAGTTCCGCCGGTTCT
>CBDHDU010000044.1:0-310000 GCA_965261725.1 Endozoicomonadaceae bacterium
CCTGGAATACAGTATATTTCTTCATAATCCGTTATAATCCGAAGATATAAAAACTACTTAGAGGATATAAGATCATGCCATATCAGCCTATGAATAACGCTGCTGAAAAGACACCGGTACAGCCCGCTCTTGAAGATATTGAGGCGGCTCAGGATATTCCCGGCGCTCGCATTCTGGCATACCGCAAGGCTGCCGGAATCAGTCAGAGAAAGCTGGCTGAAAAATGCGATCCACCAATGGATTTCACCGCAATAGGTCGAATAGAGCGCAATCAGGGTTATACCAGCAGTACACTGAAAAGACTGGCAGCAGCTCTGGAATGTGATGTTTCTGACTTTTTCCTGCCACCAGAACTAATGGCCTGGAGCCGCCTGCCGGATGATATGAAGCAAGAAGTTTCCCAGATGATAAAGCGCTACAGTAAAGCTGCGGGTATCTGATTACCTGACATAAAAATTTCAACATGCACCCCTCTCAAGCGCCGTTTGGCGCTTTTTTTTTTGCTATCAAGTATTAATGATGATTTGACCTCATCATTTGTGGTGATACTATATCCTCGGGGAATGATATTCAATCATCATTTCAGTCTTTTTGAGAACGCAGCAGAGAGATACAGTTGATGGATAGTGTGCATTTAGAAGGAGACCCCTGCCTGACCGTCAGGGATATAGCGCAACGTTTAAATGTCTCACAAGGCTTTGTTTATGAGCAGGTTGTCAGAGGTCGGATAGATCACTACTCCCTGGGTGGTTCTTCCCGCAAGCGTGGTGCTATCCGGTTTACCGAATCGCAGTATCAGGAATACCTGTCTTCCCAACGGGATAAAAAGAACGTTGTCGTACCACTGAAAAAAATCAGCCCCGCAACTTGTACGCCTCACCCCGGCACAGTGAGTTTTGCACTAAACCGTTTACTGAAGCAGAAATAATCATTATGCAGAAAGCCAGAAAGAAGCCCTGGAAGCGTGTTAAAACCGCCAACGGGATAAAATATCGTTATGATTTTCAGGACTTGAATTGGGGAATAACCAGAACGAGAGCAACATTTAATACAGCAGAAGAGTGTGAAGCGTATCACGAAATTTTGCTGAAGAATGCCATGACCATGCAAAAAGGTGAAAAGCCGGAGAGGTCATTTGGTGAAGCGATTATTGAATATATCGAACAAATCACAAGTGAGGGTAAGGTGTCACTGTTGTGCGACCAGTCAGATCTGATGACATTGCGCTACCCATTTAATTATCAGGGTAAGTGGTACCGGCTGGAAGAACTTCCACTGAGTGATAGTGAGGGCGGTATTATTTGGGGGATCAAGAAATATAAACTTGATTTATCCATGGTAGTGCGTCGTTCATACATTAATCGCAAGCTCTACCATTTAAGAAGAGAGGGCAGAACTTTACGTTGGTACGAACAACCTAGCCCGGCAGAAGATATGAAGCCAAAAGTGAGGCAAGCTGTGACCTGCCAAGATACGCTGAAAAGGCTTGATAATGCCAAAGGACGCGGTGCTTACTCCAGTGATACCCTTCGCCGCCGCCTGTCCATTGCAAAAACCATACTGCATACGGCTTGGCATGACTGGCGCTGGATAGATATGGACTTGGGAGCACTTATAAAACTGGATGAACCCGGCAAAGCACGAATTTCATTTCTGACAGCAACGCAGTTTAAAAAAATAATTGCTGTGTCTGATGAATACTTTGGGTGTCTTATCAGGGGCGGAAAGTCTATCGGTTGGCGTAAATCGAATCTGGTAGGTCTGACATGGGACAGAGTTTATATTTTCCCGATATGTGACTAATGAAGATGGATCGAGAATCAAAATCCCAGGCTACCTGACAGTCAAGAGGTTTGATAAGTCACATCACCTGTTTGATCCGACTGACCTGACACAACGACGTACCAGAACCAAAAACAAGGATGATCTGGAAACTATCATGACGGATGAAATAGAAACGCTGCTGCGTGAAATGGAACAAAAACGACATTCAGAAAGTGACGTTGTATTCCATGACGGAAGCGGAGGCTACTGGGGAGACTTCAGAAAACGTTGGATAACAGCGAAAAAAAAAGCAGGAATTCCAGAAAATTTTCGCTGGCATGATTTGCGCCATACCTGGGCAACAGATCGTGTCAATGAAGGTATACCCAAACACATAATCATGGAAGAACAAGGCTGGAAAGATCCGAAAATGGTAGACCGTTACGCCCATCTTCAGCGTGAGGCGCGTTATGCAGCCCTGCAAAAAGCAAAAAACTGACTTGTTGAGTCATGAGTGGTTTGGTGGTTTTTTACGACGCCTTCTATTAAAGCGTTTCAGATCAGTGGTGTTCCAGATGAATGATGCACCTTTTAAAAAGGGTGATGTCGTTTTGACTGATTTTTACCCCAAGGAAGTGAATGAATCTCGCACAGTCACGAAGTGGCTACCGCTCCCTCGCTTCCCAGTCTGGCTGGCTGGTTAATACCAGCCTTAAAGGAAAAGAACTGAAAGGGCTGGATTCAGACTGGTATCACTTAGCGGATGAGCAAAATTAATCTTGGTGGGCTAAAAGCAATGATCGAAAATGTTTATCCATCTTCTGAATGTCTACATGAAGAGACTTATTCCTATGATATATAGCATCTTTTCCACCTGATCTTGTTGTGGCTTTACCGGAATGATTGATCGTTATGTTGGTAAGGCTGATGTTTGTGAAGATTGTGTCAAATACTGGATCTTTGGAGAAGATGAATGTGATTACTGCGGAGGGTCTGGTTATGAACCCAGTGGAGAGGATTGTTTCGAGTGCAATGGCGCGGGGTACATCAAAGAAAAACCCGGATACCTGGAAGCCAGAGAGGAAGCTGCATCATGAATGATAAGGAAAAGTTTTACCAGATCATTAATCAATTCGATTTTTTGAAACCTTTATGGAAGCAAGGCAAGGGTGAACTACGCCTTGAAGAACTTGAATGCAGAATGCAAGCCATGAGCAGTGGCGAACAAGAACTGGCTGCATTTATGGTTAGTGTCTGGTGTCATGGCCGGGAATATGATTTTGATATTTTTTCAGCTATGAAAACTCTGTCGGGTCAATCTCTGCAAATTATTAAAGATTGGATAGCAGAACCATATTGGCCATAAGTAGAGAGCAGAGGCTAATTCATCTCTCCGTAATAATTCATAGAATTGTGAATTAGAGCTTTTGTCAGAATAAAAACACTCTGATATTAGAGTGTTTTCTACGATTCAATATCCGAAATTATTAATTAGAACTGAACCATTTTCTTGGCATCACGAAAATGGTGTGGGGAAAGCTGGAGAGAGGCCAGCTCTTACCCGATTTAGGAAGCCGGCATGTAGAGGACTTGAAGCATGAATGAAAAAAAGGTTGTTCAGTTTCCAGCCCGATCTGAGCATTTGAGGAAGAAGTCAGAATTGGCTGATTATCTACGTACAATGGCTGACTACATTGATTCCGATGCCCTCGAGTACCCGCCAGTAGGTATCGTAATGATTCTGACTAGCGAAAAGCAGCATGAAGTTCTGAACATCGGCTACGAAAAAGTTCCTGGCTTGTTCAGTGATGCTGTAAAAGCTGCTTCAAAGCATTCACGCTGCACGTACAAACGACGAGGCGGCAATAAGTATGACCGAGGCGAATAACCCTGTGCATGTGCGGCGAAAAATGAGAGAGTGAATTATGTATATAAAAGCTAGAGTCTGGAAAAAACCCGTGTCTAACGGTGTCACGACGACGTATGAGCAAGAAACGAAAAAACTTAAAGTCTCAAGGATAAAAAATACAGAGTCACGGAAAAACGCAAAACCCTGCTACTACGCAATGCTCACAAATCCGGTCGCAGATGCACCGTTTAATGACAAGACTAATGGTGTTTGCTGGGTTAATTTTTTGAAGAGCGAAAACAAAGAGCTAAAGATTCCGGTGCTAAAACCCGGCGAAGAACTAGCCGTTTAACGTTTAACCCCGTTTTCACCTGCTGCCGAAAGCGGTCTAGTGGAAAAATTTGGTATCTGTAAATTAACTCCGAACTAGAGAATGAAAAAATGAATGCAAAAGAGCTGGCACAAAAATTAAATGGTAGTGAATACCCTCTACGTTTGAATGCTGAATTAAAAGAACAGGCAAAATCCGCAGGGCTTGTGATTATTTACGGTGCTTCAGATGACCTGATGGAATTTGACGGTGCTATCTATGATGAGATTGGTTGTTATGAAGGTGGCACTGCCCTTGTCGATGAAAAGGGTTTGTTGCCAGATCGTGAAAATATTGAAAGCGATGATGAACTGAAAGATTTTTTTCAAGGCAGGAATAAAGCTAGAAGCATCGAGGCGATTTGGATTGATGAAGGTGACTATTCATGGCAGTACAAAACTGAGATTCCACATGAAACTTTTGATATCGAATCCGATGGAGAAAAATACTGCAAGGGTCTGGTTTTCTCATTAGCTGATATTTAAAGATAATCCCGGTTATCAGCCGACTGCCGAAGGCAAGTCGGCGAATTGATAAGTGCACATTTGAGAAACAAAATATGAACGCAAAAGGGCAATGGATAAAAGACTATGAGCTTGCTAGGATTCTCGTTAATGGCGGATCACCAGATACACCCACTCATTTTCGGTTAAAGCAGCTAAAAAATCATCGTGCTGTCGATATAGCAATAAAGTACGTTCCTCCTCCAGAACCTGCCTGGCAAAGATTGCAGAATCGTGATGCTCCGTTCTGAACAGCGAGGCAGAAAAGATGAAATATATGCATCAAATTTAGCTTGAGAATTAAAAAAAAACGGTGACATATAGGTGACATAAAGGCAAAAAAAGATGTCGATATTCAAGATGGTGAAAAGATTAACCCCCTTGAATTCTCTGGGCTACAGAGTATTAAGGACTGGTTTCAGCTCATTCGTAATGAGAAGGTCGGGGGTTCGACTCCTCTTACCGGCACCAATAAAATCAATGAGTTACAGAGATTTTTTGCTTTGAATAAAATTTCATCAAAAGCCGTTCTAACACGGTTCTAACACCAAATCCGCTTTTCCTTGCCAGTGGCAGTACTGTGAAGCAATACAGGTTCAATAAATCAGACCTGAACCACAACGCTGGATCAGGGGAGTTATCGTTTTCAGATACCGCTCAATCAACTTGTTGTAAGTTGTCAGTTGCATACCCGGTGACTGTGACAGATACAGGCCGTCGTAATAGCCCCGGTGCGAAAACACGATAACTGCAAGCCAGCTTTCCCGTATCACCACTATGCTAGGCTGACTTTAGGACAACAAAACACCCGAGGGATCGAATGCTTATAGCTACCTATATCTTGTTTTTCTGTTTCGGAGTAAACATGGGGCTGAGTGGCACCTGGTCATCCCAGATTGGAACAGTCCTGAGTTGGGCATGCCTTGGAATGCTTGTCGCTAACTTCACCGTGGATACCGATACCGGCTTACAGGGGCTCATTGCCATACCGTGCGCTGGAGTTGGCTATGCCTTAAGCCCACGTCGCAGGTAGTAATCGAACTTCAATACCTGACAATGCCTCATGTGAAATTTTTTCCGCCCAACTCCAAATCAAAACGTCGCAAGACAGGGCTCATAGCCTTTGCGTACCGGTTCATTAACCGGCCATAGGTTTTTCTGTGCATCCCCTGTGGTCGAAGCGGCACTTCAGTGATTGCACCATCCATCGCTATACCACCGATTCTTCGTTTGACCGTCATTGCTCTGCTTAGCGCCTGATCTACAACATTCAAAGACTGAGACAGGTACAGACCGCCATAATAACTGCGGTGAGCAAAACCCTGACAACCTAATACCAGCTTTCCGGCACGCTGGCCGGTGAGCGGGCAGCGGAAGTAAGGTCGGGTTGTGCGCCCGCCGAGTACCGGTACCCATTCCCCGACGATGTATTGTGACCTGATAACAAGGTTGCCATGAATCTCCGCCGGGTAGCCAATAACCAGCCGAAACGACGTAGCTGTATTACTCTGACACTTAACAAAAACCCGACAGTCGTTGCTGAATGACAACTGCGCTGCAACGGACTGATCCAGCGTCCCCTGTCGATGCAACTGACAGGCATCCAGAAAAGGGCGTTCGTCCACACAATAAGTCCGGGGCTTGGCTTTCATGTTTGCCGCTCCATCTGGTTTGCTTTGCCTTTGACAAGTTTTTTAGTCATGGCTATTTTCAAACCATAGCCTTCAGGCTGGTGAACCACGCCCCGGAATTGCACCGGGGACAGTCGAACCAGACGAAGGCTTTTTATTTATTACCCTCTGATCCGGTTTCGCCTTTGACAACCTAAATCCCAGCCAAACCTGCCAAAAACTGTCTGATCGGCATT
Organism: Endozoicomonadaceae bacterium; assembly: GCA_965261725.1. Classification (GTDB taxonomy): domain Bacteria; phylum Pseudomonadota; class Gammaproteobacteria; order Pseudomonadales; family Endozoicomonadaceae; genus CANDOC01. Next base: position 6,354 of record CBDHDU010000044.1, read on the forward strand.
GTCTTCGAAGCCCTTATCAAATCAGGGCTGTGGCTTGTTTTCTAATGTTTCATGGGTAACCGGGCTATTGACTTAAATGCCCCGTTAGCTATCATTCACGGTAACACGGCCTCTTTCGGTGAAACCTTATCAGGTGGAACTGCTAAGAGGTTTTTTTATGCCTTTCGGTTATGACCACCGCCATTCATCCCACCCGTCAACAACGCCCATACCTTTCAGGTTCAGACCAAGGTGCTCCAAGTCAGGAAAACTATTCAGGTGATCTGTCAGCCGTTGCCACCATGATGATGCCGGATTAACCGTTGTCAGCAAGTGCTGAAGCATACACAACAAAAGAAACGGTCTCGCCTGTAACTGCGGGTTGCCACGAAAGCGGTCAATAAACCCGGATTCACCCGGCGCTGAAAGCTTTGGCTGGTCAATGATGTTCCGGTTCCATAGTCGGCTATGGTGCGCACAGACGTTTCTCAGGTAGTTCAGGCTTCGCAGCCATGTGGCAAAAGTCCGACCATTGGCAACACCATACTTGCGGGAAATAGTATCCTGATCAGCCCCTTTCATACCACCGAACAGGGTTGACATCGCGCCGAAATCCTAGACTTCAGAGGCAATCCAGACCGGCAGAGGTATGCTGCCATAACGTTTTTGATAGTGTTTTATAAACTCCTCACTTGACCGGCTGACCAGCTTTTGATGTTTGTTTTGCCACTCTTCCAGTCTGGTTTTTCCGTACCTGCCCACCTTCTTGCTGAAACGGTCATCGAAAAGATCAATATTTCGGTAGGCAACAGGGTCAATCTCACCCAGAAAATGCGTGATATCAACACGCAAAGCCACTTCAACCCGTTCCAGCGCATCCAGTACCAGTAGACGCAAACGCTTATCAAAAACATACAGGTGAACGGCATCGTGAAAACAGGCACCGGGTTTAAATGTATCAAGTGCCAACCTGTCAACCAGACCTTTCTTTCGGGTATTGTCCAGCAGACAACATTCACCACTTCTTTCCCGGAACGGAAACCAGTAACCGCTGAGCCGGTAATAACCAATGCGCTTAAGATAGGCCAGCGCTTTGTCATCATCGGTTACATTTAACCCACGTTGTTTTAACTGAGCTAACTGATCGTCATAACTCATCCACGGTTTACTGTATGGCACCCACTCACTCCAACCGGCGATATCCGTATAGATTGTTTATTCTGGTCGCTACCTATAATAACGCAGCAACCAGGCTTTATTCACCGGTTCACTGACTACGCCACCGCCTGCTCAACAATGGCATTCGCCAGATTGAGTCGGGTGGTTTGAGTTTGGTGGATTCGGTCTATCAGATTGTCGCAGAGCGACATAAGATTACCAACTTGCTCTGCAATGCGATCATGCTCTGCCAGTGGCGGAACAGGAACAAGCATTTCTCCAACATCACTCAATCGGAAACTGTTTTTTATTCCGCGCTGCGGTGCTTCAAATTGATATCGAGCTAAAGGACTACGCATGAACTCTGGAAAATAACGGCTCTGACATTGATTCATGAACCGAAGAAGGCAAGTATGCTGATTGATGTATGCTTCCCCAAAATCTTCAGGTATCAAACCTAAGTTTCCAACATCGCCAGTGATAGAAATAAGCAAATCATTTTCTAACAGTTTAGTTCTAGCTCCTTCACCATCTTCTGGCGGATTAACATAACGAACTGTATTCATCCGGAGCTTATAATCACCCCGAGATAAATTGCCCATTGTCACAAATACGGCACCGTCATCAGCGTAATATTGCGCCCAACCTCTAGAGCCCGAGGTGATCAGCTCCGCTATATCCCAAATTCTCACCCACACCCATCCATCAGGCAACGCAAACGGCTTCTCATCTTCCGCAATCGGCGGCAACGCCTTCTGTTTCTTGATGACCTTCTCTTTAACCAGCCGCGCCTTCTCTGCCGCGATTTTATCCAGCAGTACCGATGCAGGTTCATCGTTCGGGTTCTGCGGCACCAGTCGTCCCATCACGGCCAGTTGCAGGATGGTTTGTTTGAGTTGGTCGATACTGTGGTCGGAGGTGAACAGGGTATCGAAATGGTCTGCGATTCTGCCCCAGTTTTCCGCCGTTTCCTGCGCATTGGTGCTGTCGGTCAGGGTTGCCAGCAGGGTTTCGACCAGCGTTTGATGGGCGGCAATGCTGTCGGTTTGTTGTTGTTCCAGTTGGTCGCAGAGGGTCATGAGTTCGTTGACTTTGGCGACAATGCGAGCCTGCTCTTCTAATGGAGGAACTGGAACAACTAGCTTTTCCATACGCTCTTTGGTCATATGAAGCATTGCTATGCCGCTGCCAGAAGCTTTTATTTCCTGTGTAATAGCTGCCAAATAGTTGTACAGGTAATGTCTTGACAACGATGCTTCATCAAATAAGTCCAGCTTCCAGATATGGTAGTGGTATATCACTTTACCACCTTCCCATATAAATGGGCCGAAGGAAGCAGACCAAGCATATATCAGGTCACCCGTATCAATGTATTTTTCTGGCTCCAATTCAAGGTCAGAGTAATACCAGTCATTAGACGTAAACAGATTCCCTACACGAAGAATTGGAATACCTTGATCCAGCATTTCAGGCTTTTTATATGCCCTGCCATTTAATACATTCAGCAAGTCTCCTAACCTTGCCCAACCCCACCCAACAGGCAACGTAAAGGGCTTTTCATCATCCCCTATCGTCGGCAACGCCTTCTGCTTCTTAATCTTCTTTTCTTTAACAAGCTGCGCCTTCTCCGCCGCAATCCGCTCCAGCAGCACAGATGCCGGTTCATCTTCCGGGTTCTGCGGCACCAGCTTGCCCCGTACCGCCAGATCGAGAATCAACTCACGCAGCTTTTTAATGCCGTGCAGGTCGAGTTTACTGCTACTGCCCCGGCCGGATGTGGATTTGGTCGTATGAGCACTGCTCCACAAGTCGAGATGTTCGGTGACTGCATCCAACATCATTACTCCTCCGCACCGTCTTTCAAGGCATTCGCCAGAATACCTTTCAACTGATCCCGAATCGCCTGCATTGCCTGCTGCTGTTCGCTGTACTGCGTTAGCAGCTCATCCGGGTCATGGCTGACCTGTTCGCCGATATGGGGGTTTTTGATATCAAGGTTGTAGTTGCGACCTTTGATCTCATCAATGCTGACTTTCCATGCCTGTTCGTTCTGCTCCCGGCTGGCAAACCCATCCGCTTCAGTGCCCCACCACTGCATTTCAGTTTCAAACTCACTGAAGCGCATCGGGCGGGTTTTGCTGTAGTTTTTGTAACCTTCCGGATACGGATGTTCGTAGTACCAGACGTGTTCTGTCGGCTGTCCTTTGGTAAAGAACAACAGGTTAGTTTTAATGCCGGTATACGGGTTAAATACGCCGTTAGGCAGCCGGACAATGGTGTGCAGGTTGCAGTCGGTCAGCAGCTTCTCTTTCAGCCTTGTTTTCATGCCTTCGCCAAACAGAAACCCATCAGGCAGTACCACCGCTGCACGACCACCGACTTTCAGCAGATGGATAAACAATGTCATAAACAGGTCGGCGGTTTCACGGGTACGGAAAGCGGTCGGGAAGTTGGTTTCAATACCATCTTCTTCCATGCCGCCAAACGGCGGATTGGCAACGATTACATCAACCCGCTCTTTCGGCCCCCAGCTGATCAACGGTCGCGACAGGGTGTTGTCGTGACGAATCTGACTCGGTACTTCGATACCGTGCAGAATCATATTGGTGGTTGCCAGCAGGTGCGGCAGAGGTTTCTTTTCAACGCCGTGAATACTTGCCTGTAACTGCTGCTCGTCAACCGCCGTTTTCACGTACCGTTCACGCTTGTGTTCAATGGTGCAGGTCAGGAATCCACCGGTACCACAGGCCGGGTCCATTACCGACTCGTCCAACTTCGGATCAACCCGGTTCACCATAAATTCTGTCACTGCGCGGGGTGTATAGAACTCACCTGCATTACCGGCACTTTGTAGGTCTTTCAGTATCTGTTCATACATATCACCGAAAGCATGGCGTTCCTGTGCCTTGTTGAAGTCTACGCCGTCCTGAATTTTGTTAATGACCTGACGAATCAGCTGGCCGGACTTCATGTAGTTGTAAGCATCCTTGAAGACGTTGCGGATCACATACGCCCGCTGATCGTCACCTTTGGCTTGCAGTTCCTGTAACTCCGGAAACAGCTCGTTGTCGATAAACTGCTTCAGTTCGTCGCCGGTAATACCTTCCGGGTCAGCCGCCCAGTTCTGCCAGCGCAGTGCTTCGGGAATGGGTGATTCATAGTCATCATCAAACAGTTCCCACTCCTGCTCACGGTCATCGAATATTTTCAGGAATAGCATCCAGACTAACTGACCGATACGCTGGGCATCGCCGTCTACGCCAACATCCTTGCGCATGATGTCCTGAATGGATTTGATGGTTGAACCGATGGGCATGGGTATTCCTTCACTTGCTCTGTAAATCAGGCAACCGGGTTCAGGTTCCGGTCGCCGGGCGAGGGGTTAGCGGGTGATGATATCAGGCTGAATCCGATAATGAGTAAAGCTGATCTTCCAGTTGCTGCACAGCTTGCAGGTAACCTTTCTTGCCACCAAAGGCACGAATCAGTTCTGTTGGCGCACCGATTTGCGAGAACGGGTCGAGCTTCAGTATTTTCACGTCCTCGATATGCTCTACGCCAGTGTCCGCATACTTGTCCAGCAGCGCCTCCAGTACCTGCCGTGCGGCACCTTCATATTTGGTAAAGTAATTGCGTTTCTTGACGTTCTCTGCCCGCTCTCGGCGCGACAGTGGCGGCTGGTCGAAGACAATGTGGCAGATCAGGTCGAAGGCATCCATTTCATAACCGAGTTTCTGGGTGACTCTGGCTTGCAGCTCATCCCAAAACACACCCTGCTCCGCCAGCTCATCAATGATGGCTTTCTTCTGGTCAGCGTCAGACCATTTTCGCAGGAAGTCATCCATGCTGGCGAACTGCTTTTTAACACAGGTCTGGGTGTAGTCTTTCAGTGATTCGGTGATTAGCTTACCGTCGGGGCCGAGAAACTGTACCCGCTCAGCCATGACAGCAACCTTTTCGCCCTTCACATAGAACTTTACCGGGGGCTCACCTTCCCCTTCGCCCTCTCCGCCTTCCGGCCATTCCGGGTCACCCAGTATGTCTTCGCCTTCGCCGCTACCTTCACCGCCCGGATTGCCCGGTTCGTCTTCAGGTGGGTCAGTGGGGTCTTCCGGCTTGGGTTCGTAAATCTGTACCGGGTCACCATCAAAGTCCGGATCGGCAAACAGTTCAGTTGCCTTTTTAAAGTCCATGATGGTGAACCAGTGTTTGTCGTAATCTTCGTCGATGCGGGTGCCTCGGCCAATGATCTGTTTAAACTCGGTCATGGACTGAATACGCTGATCCAGCACGACGAGTTTGCAGGTTTTGGCATCAACACCGGTCGTCATCAGCTTACTGGTTGTGGCAATGACCGGGTAGCGGGATTCGGGGTTGATGAAGTTATCCAGCTCCGCCTTGCCTTCGTCGTTGTCGCCGGTAATCCGCATCACGTACTTTCGGTTCTCTTTCACCTTGTCCGGATTGAGGTTGATCAGTGCCTTGCGCATCCGTTCGGCGTGATCGATGTCGTTACAGAAAACGATGGTCTTTTGATATTCGCCGGTCTTCTGCAAAAACTCGGTGACCTTCATGGCAACCAGTTGGGTGCGTTCATCGAAGACAATGTTTTTGTCGATGTCTTTCTGGTTGTATATCCGGTCTTCAATCAGGTTGCCGTATTTGTCCTTTTGACCTGCTTTTGGTCGCCACCCTTTCAGGTCGATATCAAAGTCGATCCGCACGACCTTGTACGGTGCCAGAAAGCCGTCATCAATGCCCTGCTTCAATGAATAGGTGTAGACCGGTTCACCAAAGTATTCGATGTTGCTGGCTTCTTTGGTCTCCTTCGGTGTCGCGGTCATACCGACATGGGTTGCGCTGGAAAAGTATTCCAGTATTTCCCGCCATGCGGAATCTTCCCTGGCACTGCCCCGGTGACATTCGTCAATCACGATCAGGTCAAAAAAGTCCGGACTGAACTGCTTGTAGATATTCCGTTCTTCTTCGTTGCCGGTGACCGCCTGATACAGCGACAGATACACTTCATACGACTTGTTCACCTGCCGCTTGGTGATTTTGGTCATGGCAGAACCGAACGGTTTGAAGTCGTTATTCTTGGTCTGGTCTACCAGTATGTTGCGGTCGGCCAGAAACAGGATGCGTTTCTTCTGCCGCGATTTCCACAAACGCCAGATGATCTGAAACGCGGTATAGGTTTTGCCGGTGCCGGTTGCCATAACGAGCAGGATACGATTCTGACCTCTGGCGACGGCTTCGACAGTGCGGTTGATGGCATTAGTCTGATAATAACGCGGTGTACGACCTGAGCCGTCATCAAAATAAGGTGACTCAACCGTCGTCAGCGCCGTGCCGGTATACCCTTTCCACTGACAGTACCGTTGCCACAGTTCGTCCGGTGACGGGAACTCGTCCAATGTCAGCTCGGTTTCAAGCTGTGTACCGATACCAGTGCGGTCATGGAAGATAAAACCATCGCCATTGCTCGAAAAGACAAACGGTACGTCCAGCGCATCGGCATACGCCTGCGCCTGTTGCATACCCGCACCGATGCTGTGCTTGTTATCTTTGGCTTCAATAACAGCGAGTGGCTGGTTTTTCTGATGGTATAGAATGTAATCCGCCCGCCGCTTCTTACCCCGGCTGTGCAGCTTGCCGCGAACGATGATCCGACCGGCTGTGAAGGTCACTTCTTCACGTACCTGCGTCTGGATATCCCACCCCGCCTTTTCTATCGCCGGGGTAATAAACTTGGTGCAGATATCGCGTTCGCTTAACTGCTTTTTATTCATGCTTTCAGGCTCCCATACAGTCGTACTGCGAGCCTGTGAACCGGTTTCAGTTGTTTGGGTGACGGTTCAGGCTGGGCACAGTGTTGGGGATTGTATCAAGTCTGGTAGGCAAGTTGTTAAGCCCGTTACCGATATTCGCCGCCTCGCCGTTTACCTATAGGCAAGTGGCGAAACGGCGAAGACCTACCCAACTTTACCCGATAACAACAGGCATCAAACCTTTTTCTGTATCCTCCAGCAGTCCATCACCCACCAGCTTGTTTATCCAGTTGGAAAATTTATTTATATTCAACCCCTGAGCTTTCAGATCGTCCCTGATAACCGCCCTTACTGTCGATTCGTTCTTCGCAACCCGGCTCCTGACAGCCTGCAAAAGAATCTCATGATTAGCTGACAGCCTTACTTGGGTAGTTTCAACAAACTGCTTGTCTGTATCAACCAGCACCCCGCTGACGATTTCCCTTCCATGATGATCTTTCTTGCCCAGCCCGATGATTTTAAGTTCGAAGGTTTTCGGTTCAGGGCTTTCAGCATCTTTCATTTTGGTGTTTTTCACACGAACCAACATGCTATCGTCTTGCCGGGTAAGCTGGTATTCAGCATCAAGCGCTGCCTTCAATGCAGAAGAGCCTCGTCCTCGCCCGTTAGCCGCATGCCCGGTGTGATGAACAACCAGCACAGTACAGCCCCACAGTTGCCGAATAGCATCCACATTGGACACAAACAGATTCATGTCTTTGGTGTCATTTTCATTACCACCGCCGAAATTGCGAGCAAGGGTATCAATCACAATCAACGCCGGTTTGACTTCGTTTTGTTGAATGATTTCAGTCATCAGGGCTATCAGCTCACCCACACTGCTCGTTTTCAACAAATCTGAAGCGCCGCTGCTCAAATAAAGCGGATGTTTCTGTGTGCCTACACCACGCTCTATTTCCCATGCCCGAAACCTTTTCTTCAGTCCGGCCATGCCTTCTCCGGCAATGTAAAACACAGCACCTTGTTTTACTTGATGACCATGCCACGGCGTACCCGTAGCGATACTGGCAGCGATATCAACCGCAAAGAACGATTTATAGCTGGCAGGCGGTGCAAAGCATAACGCCAGCGTATCTGCTTCAATAAAACCATCTATGAGCCAGTCTGTCGGTTCAATGTTTTGGGTTAACTCACCAACAGGATGAAAGCAGAGCTTGGGTTTCAACGACTGCAACAATGCTGGATCACACTGTTTTTCTCCTTGCCGCAGTATTTCCGTGGAGCGCTTCGTATCAACGACATTAACGTCGTTGTTGTTACTCAACCGCATCGCGTCCTCCATTAGCAAGGTAATAGTCAGAAAAGTCAGCACCCTTATCACAGCCGGGTATTACTGGTGGAACAATGACAACAGCCCCGATTGCTTCTGCCGCTTTGACTGCCTCCGTCAAGCCGGGGTTGTTGGGCAGGTGAGTGTCGTTATCGGCGGCTATAAAGTGGTCACTGTCCGGGTTTTGTTCTTTGGCGATCTTCGCAACTTCAGCAAGATTCCCCTTCCCCATCGCGGCATAGACGCGCACCGCTTTGTTTTCCAGCAAGTAGATGCTGGCCGCCGTTGACCAGCTTTCGCACGTGCATACTTTCTGGCATTTATCACCGAAACGATGATATATCCCTTTACGAAGTCCACCCTTCAACGACAGTTTTTTGCCTTCCGGGGTAATACGTTCCAGATTGACCAGTCGGTGACCACGACAATACAGGGGTATCAGTAACGCACTCTGATCCTGTTTCAGGCCGAACGTCGGGAGCTGCTTGCGAGCAAGATATGGATATTGAGGGCTGGCAGATGTTGCTTTTGCAAGCCTGTCTGGTATCGAAGCCGCTACTTCTTCCTGCTTCCTGCTTTTCTGTAACGCTTCCTCAGCCAGCCGTTCCTCACTGTACCGTTTCCGAGCGGCTGCTCTGGCAGCAATACGGGCATGCCCCAATGGGTTTATTACCTGATACTCAGAATCTACGCCCAAATGGCGTGCGACTATCTGGACAGCATCCGAAAAGTTACAACTCTGAATAGCCATCAGCATTTTAAAGCCATCTCCTGCACCACAACCACGGCAAAGGTAATAGCCATCATCCGGACTTTTGAACTCATACCTGTCATGTCCACCACAATGCGGACATGGCATGCCTCGTTTGGTTGGTGTGGTTTCTTTTTCGGACAGCCCACAGATGGCACGAAGAACATTGTCCCACTGCCCGAACGCTGCCTGTTTCACATAATCTGAAAACATTGTTTTTATTATCAACCTCAGTCCATTCAGCGCGTAGCAAACCAACAGCTAGGCTGTGTTGCCGACAATAGTTGGCGTACTAACGCACCAATCACAGGTTTTCCGATGGGACTTATGATTAGCAGAAGTTACAAAAATTATGTAATGCCCACGAGTCATAGGCTTATCCAGAAATGCAGGAAATATAGGGGTTGTAGCCCTTCAACTATCGCCGACAACACAGCCCAACAGCTACCTGATAAGCGACGCATAAAAAACGGTTTGACTTGAGAAAAGCCGATCAGTAACCGGCTTAATGGATACTTGGCTGTTTCCGGCCTGATGCTACGGGACTTGAAGCTGAGTCCGGCTTTCAATGAACGCCAGCACGTCGCTCCAGCGATACCTTACCCAGCGTCCGACTTTGACATAAGGAAGCTTGTACCGGCCTGTGCTGCGCCATACGGAGAGTGTGCCTTCGGTGACGGTCAGTGCTCTGGCGGTTTGTTTGGGTGTGAGCAGGTCATCCAGGTGATAACCGTTTGCAGACGAGATAACTTCCGACAATCTGGCAGGTATTTCCAGTACTTTCCATAGTATCCCCCGTTAAGGATTAACCAGCTTGGTTTTTGTTCGTTAACGAGGGTTAGTATGGGGAGATGATTTTTTGATTTGCAGTGCGCCTGCTTACTAAAGCAGTGTTTCTTCTTGCAGGCACAGTGTTTCTTCTTTTGCCTTTTTTGTTTTCACATGCTCCCTGATCCACTTCTTCACAGTCTCAACCTCATTGCTCTGTGTTAGTGGTGGTACTTCATTGTTTTCAATAGCCCAAGCCCGAATCTGAGGGGCTATTTTTCTGGCAGCTTCGGCTTGTGATTGAAACTTGCTCTGCTTGTACAATGTAATAGCCATTTCCCTATATCTATAGTTACGCTCATGCCTTCTGTTAGCTGCTTTCGATGCTCTCGATTTAAGTATGTTCTTTTCTAGCTCTTGTTTGACAGCTTTTTCACGTTCGTCCTGATACATGAACGCTTTAGATAACACTCCATCCAATAATAAATCTGAGGCTTTAAGCAAAAAGGAACTAGCAACCAGCATGTCTTCATGTTGCTCCTGTTGTGTAGCTTGAAAAAAATCGACTTCCCTGCGCGTAAATTCACGGGTTTCTGGATTAAAATCCAGCCTTTTAACGCTGGTTAAATTATTGAGCGCATACCATGTTTCAAGGTATGCCAGAGCTGCAAACCCTTCAGTTTGCGAATACCACATAAACCCCTCTACCTCAGGGCAAAGGGGCATTGTTTGCTCAACAATCCATTGATCATCCAGCCCAGCAAAAAACAAATCGAGTCCAGACGGTTTTTCGCCTATCTTCTCTAATGCTTTGAAACGATCAACTTCAACACTCGGAACCAGAAATTTTTTTTCAAAGGAAGGGATTTTCAATTCACAGAACTCCCTGTCTTTGCCGAATTCAACTTCAGTCAATTTGGCTAATAAGCAACGCTTATCGCTGATCCAACTAATGATTGCTTTATATTTATGCTGTAATTCTTCTTCCCCGCCAGACTGTACGTTAAGTAAATTCTTGATGATTCTCATGTATCTTTGAGCACGAGATATCAAGTTTTCACGCTGATTTTCTACATAAGCCATCACTACCCCCAGCAATCCCACAATCAAGCAGCCAAACAGGGCGGGTGGGTTATCCGCCTTTTCGGGAGCGCCCTAGTCCAGCCGAATTTTCATCGGCAAGCCTCTCTGTACTGGCTCACCTTCATAATTTTTTTAATTTTTCATCAAGGTCGAGGGGTATTCGATCTGCTGATTTTGCAGTTAATACAGCTACAGCATCTGCCATATTGTCCAGTGCAAGGTGAGCATAAACCTGAGTCGTATCTGTAGATTCATGCCCCAATAGCTTCTGAACCTTAAAGATGGATACATCATTCATCACAAGATTCGACGCAAAGGTGTGTCTCAAATCATGAAAGGTAAACCGCTTGGGGTGACCTTTCGGAAAAGACAGCCCGGCCTGCACCAGTATCGTTTCCCATGATGTCTGAATGTTGTCGAACTGCTTACCGGTATTAGGGTTGGGGAATACCAGCTCATTACTGTTTGCCTGATTACGCCATGCTGCCAGCACATCAAACGCTTCATCATTCAGGGGAACATGTCGGGTTTGCCCTGTCTTAGCGCCGGAGCCCTGTACAGTCAGCGTACGGCCTTTGATATTAATATCGTGCCATGTAAGCTGAAACAGCTCGCCACGGCGCAACCCGGTATTCAGTGCCAGCAGCACCAGCGGTTTAAGATAGTCGGTGTAAGGGCAGTCCAACGTATCAAGCAGGGGTTTATTTCTTGCTGCCCGCCATTGATTGAAGCTTGCCCGGTCTTTGCGCTGCGCCTCCTGACGTTCATCCAGTGCGATTCTCAGTCGCTTTTCTTCTTCTGGCGACAAATAGCGCTTCTTCGGACTCTTGTCGATCTTCAGTGCTTTCATACCGGCCAACGGGTGAGTATCCAGCACGCCCCATTCAACAGCACGGCTCAGTATGCCACGTAACGCTCCAGCTTTACGGTTGATGCCTGTTGGTTTGCGTCCTTTCTTCAGCTCGGCTGTTCGCCATGTACCCACCAGCCACGGGTTAATATCCGTCATCGGCTTATCAAACCACTTGCCGAAATGGTTTTTCATTTCGCTGAGTGTCTTGGCCGCTGAACTGTGGTGCTGAAGTGCCCAGGGTGCGTAACGCTTCTCGATGAAAGCGCCCAAGGTAATAGCCTGTTGCCTTTCTTCTTCCCGACGCTGCTCGCGTTTCTGTTCCGTTACATCAATGCCATCAGCAAGATTGCCGTATATGTCTCGGGCTATCTTCTGAGCCTGTTCCGGGTGAAGCAACATCCCGCCGGATGAATCACAGAATTTGCCAACAGTGACGAACTTGACCTTGCTGGATACCCGCTTGAGTACCTGAAAGCTTTTCGTACCGGTAGGCGCTACACGCAGACGAAGCCCGTTTCCAGCCAAGTCATACACAAAATAGGCTTTGTCTTGCTTGGGTAATGCTGAAAGAAATTTCTTGGTGAACTTTATTTTTTTTTGCTGGCGCACAACTTCCCTCCACGCCATCCGTTCTAACGCCGTTCTAACACGGTTCTAACAAAATGGGTAAATTTTGACGCTGTCGAGATTTAGCCCAGTTAAACAAAGTGGCTTACAAACCCCTATATTTATAGGGTTTCAGCTATTTTAGTTAAAGTTTATTAAAGTTGGTAAGATAGTGCAAATAGACATTCGTAATGAGAAGGTCGGGGGTTCGACTCCTCTTACCGGCACCATGTCATCCGAATCCGGTTCAACAGGTAGGTAGATTTACGATTTAACTGCCAGCAACTCAATTTGGATATTGACACACGAAGCGAGGATACATATTATCTCGCTCGAGTTTTGCGCCGATGCCGATATAGCTCAATTGGTAGAGCACCTGCCTTGTAAGCAGGGGGTTGGGGGTTCGATTCCCTCTGTCGGCACCATATTTAAAAAGGGTTAGAGACGTAGCGTCTACTAACCTTTTTTTATGCCTGCGATTTTGGTCCCACTATTGGTCCCACTTTTATTTCTGCTGCCTTTCCCTTCTTGCCTCACAGATCAACAACACCCTCAGTTCGCCTGTTGCCTGATAGGCTCAAAGCACATCAACACATAGACGACATTCGTCCAGCATGAAAATTAATCAATGCTAAAAAGAAAATTGAATCAAGGCCGGAAGTCTATTTGCTGAGATGTATCAAGATACGAACAGGTTGCCCTCGTATCTTTCCTTCTTTTTTAACGTGTCTTATTCTGTACAAAAAACCCAGTCACCAACCCGAAAAACACGAATTATTATGGTTTTTCGGGTATTTCGGGTCAGTAGACTGAGAGTACTGCTGTTATTTATCCATCCCGGAGCATCGGGTTAATGAAGTACTGTGTCTTGGTCCGGTTGCCTGCTGGCATTTTATGCGACCTGATATACCCAAGCGTTTCAAGCAAAGCTAATGCGGTCTTTATTTCAGCACTGCTACCCAGCCCTTCCCAGCCTTTGTTGCTGAAGTCTTTGGTCTGAAATGGATTCGGTAACTGTTTCAGGCGACCAGCCAGAGACAATGCTCCGGATTGTGAGTCTGTTGCCAGTGAATACACCCGTCTGGCATGGCTTTCCAGATACTTGCTCCATCCGATTGCTTTGAACACTTCATCTTCGTCCACCTCTCCTGCCGGACCGTGATCAGCAACATGAAGAATAAGAGCAAGACTCGGTACCAACGACGAATATTTAATGAGATGTGACTCCATTTGCGGCAACGCTTCCTGCCTGGCTCGCGGCACGAGCGCAGAATACCATTCGTCAAATACTGCCTGTGCAGCCTTACTAAATCTCAGTGTCGTTATATCTCCGCTACCCGGCGGTATCGCTGAAAAACCTTCAAAGACTGCAAACGCAGCATCCCTTGCTCTCAAATCAGGCCGCTGATCAACATGCTTAAAATTGCCTTCATCCGGGAATACCAGCAGTTGCAGGCGTTCAATCAAACCATCGTCGCCTGTGCCTTTCTTCTGGTCGATCAGGTAAGGCTTCAATTTGCCTGGCTGGATGCCACCGATAAGGCTGATGACCGCAGATTCAATACGCACCGTACCACGGCCAATGCGATCATAAGTGAACGTCCCGGTACCGTTCCAGGCTTCAAGGTAAAAGGCACGGTCTTCAGCCCGGTCTGAACGATCCAGACCGGCAAGCCAGCCCATCAGCTCGTCCCGGTGTAATAACACCCCCATCGGGTTGTCTGACAGTATCTCCCCCAGCTTTTCAACCGTAGCATTGTTGATAATCAATCGCTTGAGAACGGGCGCTTCACTTTCAGCGTTATCGCTGCTGGCGAGCAACAACTCTGCATCTGCATGCTTGCCTTTCCGAACCAAATTTTTGGCTTCAAGCTCTCCGACCTCCTGCTGCATTTTATGCAATTTGCCTTGGCGTTCGTACGCTTTCAACTCACATTTATATTGTTTATGCGCAGCGGCTTCCATTTGTTTCAAAGGCTTAAGCGCCTCGTCAAGCATGGGTGTTTTTCTCATGGAAGGACGACCGACAACCGCACCCCACAAATTCGGCACAACCTGCCAATTGTCGTATCGCTTCGGACGAATACCCAGCTTGCGACCAAGCAAAGCTCCCAGAGCAACCATCACGCCAACACCTGCGTAATCTATCGGATTATTATCTGTACGGTAGGCAAAGTCTTCAATCCAGTCTTTGATTTTTCCCGGCAGCAGCTCCGGGGAGAATCGCTCCACCGGCGGCAAGGTTTGCTGAATGGGTTCAGGCTCAGACCACTTCATTGCAGGCACTTCCAGAACACCGCTGGTAGCGGCCTGACTTTTATCGTTATTATTCTTCGACATCCCAGCCCCTTACCCAGTCATTAAAATCTGTCCCTGATACACCTGCCGGAAATTCTGGTGCTATAAAATCAGCTCCGATAGCCGTCGCCGCAGCCAACCCTAGCCGGTAACCGGGGTTATCTTCCCGGTGCCAGTCGTTATCTCCGGCAATGATAATCTTCAGCCACGGAAACTCTTTACGTATGGCTTTGGCAACAGCCATCAGGTTGCCGCAGTTAAAAGCTACGACGACGGCATGACCGGTACTTTCATGAGCGGTCGCACCGGACGCATAACCTTCAGCGATATACAACGTGTCATACAACTCACCAATCCAGTGAAAGCCACCACTGATAACACCACCTGACAAAAAGCGTTTACGACCATCCGAGTAGATAAATTGCAGACTGATGATTTTCAAGTCGATACTCACTACCGGAACAAGCAGTGCATCTCCGATCTGTGCCAGACCATATACACCGACATCTTTCTCAAGCAAGTAAGAGTGATCACAGGTTGCCGGTGCTGCACGTTCCCAGATCTCGGCGCTCTTCTCGGCAGCCTTATCAGCCCGCTGCTGCTGTTCTTGCTTAAACTCAGCCTCGGCTTTTTCTGTTTCCTGACGGAACCGCATTCGTTCAGCCGTAGTCCAGTCACGCCGGGTTGTTTCATGCCAGGAATAAGACTGCTGCGTTTTCCAGCTACCAAACTTGCCAGCCATGCTTCGCCCGGCAAACAATACATACCAGCCATTACGGGTGCCCGGCCTGTCACCTTTAACGTGAAAGCGCCTGAGTTTTCCGTCAGCAATCACCGGTTCCGCAATGGTGATATCCATATCGGCCATATATTGAGCCATGCGCATTTCCGCAGGCAGCGTATACGGAGGTTTGATCATTTAGCCAATACCTCCTTCTGCGCCTGCTCCCAGATTTCAAGTTCATCAACATCCCAGCGAACAAAACGCGGACCGAAAGCAATCCCTCTTGGAAACTTCCCTGCATTGATCAACCGGTACAGGGTGGTGTTGGACAGGTTGTAGCGCGTCAGTACATCAATCCGTCTGATGTACTGAGTCTGGGCGATATTGAACGGCATTTATTGTTATCCCTTGGTTGCCTGCTGTTATCTGCTGACAGTTACGCTAAGCCGCTCTATGATCTAAATGAACTCACACAAGGAATTAAATGGGTAGGTCAGTTCGCCTATTTTCAGGTGTAAATACATCACAACCCTCATAGCTTGAACTTATAAAGGGTGGTTTAGTTTTTTGAAACAAGCCGCAATAACAAAAAAAGGGTAGGTCAGTTATTTTTAACGCTTGGTAGTGTTTTTCTTGATGCTCTCCTTTGCATTGCCAGTACACTCGATTGAACGCCTTATTCCACTGAAGGTACTTGCCATTGATTGACAGAAAGAATGTGCATCAGTCACACGACCAGATTATCGATATAGCCCAGTGGCCTGCGCACGATGAATATATGGTGTTCCCGGTTGGTGCACGTGACAAAAGTTTAAGAATCTGTCCTTCTGATACACCATTCAACTTTTGCATTCCGAACCATAAGTACCTTTTTAAGGAAGCCATCAAAAGCGTGAAAGACCCGCGCAAGCCACGCCACCCGGATCAGTACTGGTCAGAAGTCATCGCATTCAAAATCGGACGATTAATGGGTTTAACCATTCCACCGGCCTTTGTCGCCATCGACTCCGAAACAGGCGAGCCGGGAACAGTCATCGAATGGTTCACCGGCTATGACACATCAGTGGAAGAACGCTTTACTCAAGGCGGTGACCACATGCAAGACATGATTGAAGGTTATGACCGAAAGAAGGGCAAACAACATAACTTACGAACGATCATCACCTATTCAAGGTTGCTCAGCCAGAAACGTATTTTAAGCCACTGCTGGCAAGAGTACTGGGGACTATGCCTCTGTTTTGACGCTTTGATCGGCAACACAGACAGGCATCAGGAAAACTGGGGTATCATCTGGAACGATGTCAATAGCACTGCCCGCCTGACCCCTTTCTATGATAACGGCACCAGCCTCGGACATGAGCTTTTTCCGGATAAATTTAATTTATGCCTGAAAGACATAAACATGCTGAATGCTTACATCACACGTGGTCGACACCATATGAAGTGGCACCTAAACGCCAGTCAGCGGTTGCCATTAATTGACGGAGTTACGCAATATTGCCAGAAATACCCGAAAGTTATTTCAAAACTGGTTGACAGCCTTCGATGGGGGGAAGATGCTCTTATGCAGATTCTTAGCGAACTGACAACCTTTGCTATACAATCGCCGCTCACTGCTGAAAGAGCTGAATTCGTTTATCAACTAACCTGTAATAGAAGGCGTCTACTGCTCGACAATCTGGAGAAAATGGGCAATGAGGTACATTGAGCATCTGATCGAACCTGACCGTTTACTGCTGTCATGGCAGGCACTTGAAAGTAAAAACCGCTCCCGTTTTGTGGTCGGAGAACTGGTGCGCGAAAGTGACAGGACGGTACTCAGATACTTCAAGGATACCGAAGACTTCAAACAAGCCTGTGAGTACGGTTTTTCCGGCTATCCGGCCTTTCGGATCAAGGATAATATCCAGACTTACGACAACCAGGTACTGGAAGCCTTCACCCGCCGGATACCGCCACGTAGTCGCAGCGATTTCTTTCGTTATCTGAAACTGCGCGGGCTGAACCCTGACCTAAGCATCAGTGATTTTGCCTTGCTCGGTTATGCGGGTGCCCGGTTACCTGACGACGGTTTCGAGCTGGTTCATCCGTTTGATCATGCCAGCGGGCCATTCGAACTGATAACCGAAGTAGCAGGGTTCCGGCATGAAGCCGAGATACCAGCGGAAGACGTGCAAATCGGGGAACAAGTGCAATTTATTCCTCAACCAGATAACCGGTACGACAGTCAGGCAATCGGTATTGAGTTGAATGGCAGGAAGCTGGGTTATGTTGACCGGGGACGACTGACACTGTTTCACCGTCACCTTAAAGCCGGTCATCATATCAGCGGCGAGATCGCCCGGAAGAATGGGACACCGGAACGTCCGCTGATTTACATCTACACGTGCATTAACCCGTTATTGCACTGACCGACCGGGGCAAGAGCCTCTTCCTGCCTTGCCTCTGACTACCCCACTGCCTGCTCAACAATGGCATTCGCCAGATTGAGTTGGGTGGTTTGGGTTTGGTGGATGTGGGTTTTGAAGCTATCACAAAGCATCATCAACTGATCCACTTTACTTCTGATGCGTGTTTGCTCTGCCTCCGGTACTACAGGAAAACAAATTTTCTCAAGCTGACTGGTTGAAATGTGAGGTACCCCATTACTTCTGCCGGGGTCTATTTTCGAGATAAAAAAATTAGACTCTAGCCATACAGTCAGAAATTCCGGCATGATCGCATCGGCATAGCTGTGAAACTTCGCCACCCGCTGCAACAATAAGCAAGGTAAATCTTTTTCCTCTACAACAGCATATTTCAAGCCTGTGGTAATAAGTGGACGATCCAGAGAAATGACAATATCACCAGCTGCCAACTCAAAACGTTCAAATTCTTTAGCCATATCCGGCTCTATGCATGCCTGCTCATCCCAACGTGTTTCGCCATGAAGAATATTAATATTTCTTAAAAGCCGAACACCTTCTGGTTTGAACCATGCACTTTTAAAGGCATACCCGTTCAGGAAGTTATAAGCATCTCCGAGTCTCACCCACACCCACCCATCAGGCAACGCAAACGGCTTCTCATCTTCCGCAATCGGCGGCAACGCCTTCTGCTTTTTAATGACCTTCTCTTTAACCAACCGCGCCTTCTCTGCCGCGATTTTATCCAGCAGTACCGATGCAGGTTCATCATCTGGGTTCTGCGGCACCAGTCGTCCCATCACAGCAAGTTGCAGGATGGTTTGTTTGAGTTGGTCGATACTGTGGTCGGTGGTGAACAGGGTATCGAAATGGTCTGCGATTCTGCGCCAGTTTTCCGCCACTTCCTGCGCGTTGGCACTGTCGGTCAAGGTTGCCAGCAGGGTTTCGACCAGCGTTTGATGGGCGGCAATGCTGTCGGTTTGCTGTTGTTCCAGTTGGTCGCAGAGGGTCATGAGTTCGTTGACTCTTGCGACGATACGGTATGCTTCTTCCGAGGGTGGCAATGCAAAAATCAAGTTTTTCAACGCATTACCGTTTACATTTGGTTGGCCTGTTCCCATCGAATTTGCATAAAGCTGCTGCCAATAAAGCTGACTTCCAAGATAAGTTTTAATGAAATCGGCATACATTGCCTCTAGCTGCCTCACCCTTATCAGATACGAAGCAAACACAGAGCAAACGTTAATATCTTTGACTAAATAAGATTTACCAATAGTCCCGCCTGTACGAGCAATTAAGATGTCATCATTACGTAGCCGATATTGTTCTAGTTTATCCGAAGCAATTTCACAGCCGGGAACGGAAGCCCAATTGACCTTATCATCTTGGATATCTGTAATTCTGAGCAGCCTAACATCAGTGAGATGTTCATTCGCTGAAGCAGTGTAGCCATAATGAATATCCGCAGAAATATCACCCAGCCTTACCCACTCCCAACCAGCCGGAAGCTTAAATGGTTTTTCATCATCACCAATCGGCGGCAATGGCTTCTGCTTCTTAATCTTCTTTTCTTTAACAAGCTGCGCCTTCTCCGCCGCAATCCGCTCCAGCAGCACAGATGCCGGTTCATCTTCCGGGTTCTGCGGCACCAGCTTGCCCCGTACCGCCAGATCGAGAATCAACTCACGCAGCTTTTTAATGCCGTGCAGGTCGAGTTTACTGCTACTGCCCCGGCCGGATGTGGATTTGGTCGTATGAGCACTGCTCCACAAGTCGAGATGTTCGGTGACTGCATCCAACATCATTACTCCTCCGCACCGTCTTTCAAGGCATTCGCCAGAATACCTTTCAACTGATCCCGAATCGCCTGCATTGCCCGTTGCTGTTCGCTGTACCGTGTCAGCAGCTCATCCGGGTCATGGCTGACCTGTTCGCCGATATGCGGGTTTTTGATATCCAGATTGTAGATCGGCCAATAGATCGCATCTGCTGCCTTTTTCTCGTGATCCGCTTTGGCTTTGAATTTTTTGGCATCTTTGGCCAGCTGTATGATTTCTTCGTTAACGGCAGACTTTGCGTTGTCTTCTAAAGCTTCCTTCAAGTCTTCTTTAAGCTGCCGGATACGAACATCCAAACTGCTTGCCTTCTGACTGTAATCTGCCTCTTTATCTCTGTGTGGCTGAGCACGCCTTTCAGCATCTTCCTTAATCGCTTTGAAATCGACGCTCCAAGCATACTGATTCTGCTCCCGATTAGAAAAGCCATCAGATTCACTGCCCCACCATGTCATCACAGTTTCAAACTCACTGAAGCGCATCGGGCGGGTTTTGCTGTAATTTTTGTACCCTTCGGGATACGGATGTTCGTAGTACCAGATACGCTCTGTCGGCTGACCTTTGGTAAAGAACAACAGGTTGGTTTTAATGCCGGTGTATGGATTAAACACACCGTTAGGCAGCCGGACAATGGTATGCAGGTTGCAATCGGTCAGCAGTTTTTCTTTTAACCGCGCCTTCATTCCATCACCGAACAGAAAACCATCGGGGAGTACCACGGCTGCACGACCACCGACTTTCAGCAGATGGATAAACAATGTCATAAACAGGTCGGCGGTTTCACGGGTACGGAAAGCGGTCGGGAAGTTGGTTTCAATACCATCTTCTTCCATGCCGCCAAACGGCGGATTGGCAACGATTACATCAACCCGCTCTTTCGGCCCCCAGCTGATCAACGGTCGCGACAGGGTGTTGTCGTGACGAATCTGACTCGGTACTTCGATACCGTGCAGAATCATATTGGTGGTTGCCAGCAGGTGCGGCAGAGGTTTCTTTTCAACGCCGTGAATACTTGCCTGTAACTGCTGCTCGTCAACCGCCGTTTTCACGTACCGTTCACGCTTGTGTTCAATGGTGCAGGTCAGGAATCCACCGGTACCACAGGCCGGGTCCATTACCGACTCGTCCAACTTCGGATCAACCCGGTTCACCATAAATTCTGTCACTGCGCGGGGTGTATAGAACTCACCTGCATTACCGGCACTTTGCAGGTCTTTCAGTATCTGTTCATACATATCACCGAAGGCATGGCGTTCCTGCGCCCGGTTGAAGTCTACGCCGTCCTGAATTTTGTTAATGACCTGACGAATCAGCTGGCCGGACTTCATGTAGTTGTAAGCATCCTTGAAGACGTTGCGGATCACATACGCCCGCTGATCGTCACCTTTGGCTTGCAGTTCCTGTAACTCCGGAAACAGCTCGTTGTCGATAAACTGCTTCAGTTCGTCGCCGGTAATACCTTCCGGGTCAGCCGCCCAGTTCTGCCAGCGCAGTGCTTCGGGAATGGGTGATTCATAGTCATCATCAAACAGTTCCCACTCCTGCTCACGGTCATCGAATATTTTCAGGAATAGCATCCAGACTAACTGACCGATACGCTGGGCATCGCCGTCTACGCCAACATCCTTGCGCATGATGTCCTGAATGGATTTGATGGTTGAACCGATGGGCATGGGTATTCCTTCACTTGCTCTGTAAATCAGGCAACCGGGTTCAGGTTCCGGTCGCCGGGCGAGGGGTTAGCGGGTGATGATATCAGGCTGAATCCGATAATGAGTAAAGCTGATCTTCCAGTTGCTGCACAGCTTGCAGGTAACCTTTCTTGCCACCAAAGGCACGAATCAGTTCTGTTGGCGCACCGATTTGCGAGAACGGGTCGAGCTTCAGTATTTTCACGTCCTCGATATGCTCTACGCCAGTGTCCGCATACTTGTCCAGCAGCGCCTCCAGTACCTGCCGTGCGGCACCTTCATATTTGGTAAAGTAATTGCGTTTCTTGACGTTCTCTGCCCGCTCACGGCGCGACAGTGGCGGCTGGTCGAAGACAATGTGGCAGATCAGATCGAAGGCATCCATTTCATAACCGAGTTTCTGGGTGACTCTGGCTTGCAGCTCATCCCAAAACACACCCTGCTCCGCCAGCTCATCAATGATGGCTTTCTTCTGGTCAGCGTCAGACCATTTTCGCAGGAAGTCATCCATGCTGGCGAACTGCTTTTTAACACAGGTCTGGGTGTAGTCTTTCAGTGATTCGGTGATTAGCTTACCGTCGGGGCCGAGAAACTGTACCCGCTCAGCCATGACAGCAACCTTTTCGCCCTTCACATAGAACTTTACCGGGGGCTCACCTTCCCCTTCGCCCTCTCCGCCTTCCGGCCATTCCGGGTCACCCAGTATGTCTTCGCCTTCGCCGCTACCTTCACCGCCCGGATTGCCCGGTTCGTCTTCAGGTGGGTCAGTGGGGTCTTCCGGCTTGGGTTCGTAAATCTGTACCGGGTCACCATCAAAGTCCGGATCGGCAAACAGTTCAGTTGCCTTTTTAAAGTCCATGATGGTGAACCAGTGCTTGTCGTAATCTTCGTCGATACGGGTACCGCGACCGATGATCTGTTTGAACTCGGTCATGGACTGAATACGTTGATCCAGCACAACGAGCTTGCAGGTTTTGGCATCAACACCGGTCGTCATCAGCTTACTGGTTGTGGCAATAACCGGGTAACGGGATTCCGGGTTAATGAAGTTATCCAGCTCTGCCTTGCCTTCCTCATTATCGCCGGTAATCCGCATGACGTACTTACGGTTTTCCTTCACCTTATCCGGGTTGAGATTAACCAGCGCCTTGCGCATCCGTTCAGCGTGGTCGATGTCGTTACAGAAGACGATGGTTTTCTGGTATTCGCCGGTCTTCTGCAAGAACTCAGTCACCTTCATGGCAACCAGCTGGGTGCGTTCATCGAAGACAATGTTTTTGTCGATGTCTTTCTGGTTGTATATCCGGTCTTCAATCAGGTTGCCGTATTTATCCGTCTGACCGGCTTTGGGTCGCCACCCCTTCAAGTCGATATCAAAGTCGATCCGCACGACCTTGTAGGGCGCGAGAAAGCCGTCATCAATGCCCTGCTTCAGTGAGTAGCTGTACACCGGGTCACCAAAGTATTCGATGTTGCTGGCTTCCTTGGTTTCCTTCGGTGTCGCGGTCATGCCGACATGGGTGGCGCTGGAAAAGTATTGCAGTATTTCACGCCATGCGGAATCTTCCTTGGCACTGCCCCGGTGACATTCGTCAATCACGATCAGGTCAAAAAAGTCCGGACTGAACTGCTTGTAGATATTCTTTTCTTCTTCGTTACCGGTGACCGCCTGATATAACGACAGATAGACTTCATACGATTTGTTGACCTGCCGCTTGGTAATTTTGGTCATGGCAGAAGCGAACGGCTTGAAGTCGTTATTTTTGGTTTGGTCTACCAGAATATTACGGTCGGCCAGAAACAGGATGCGTTTCTTCTGCCGCGACTTCCACAAACGCCAGATAATCTGAAACGCGGTATAGGTTTTGCCGGTACCGGTTGCCATGACAAGCAAGATACGGTTCTGACCTCTGGCGACAGGACAGCTTCGACAGTACGATTAATGGCATTGGTCTGATAATAACGCGGGGTACGACCTGAGCCGTCATCAAAATAAGGTGATTCAACCGTCGTCAACGCCGTGCCTGTATACCCTTTCCACTGACAGTAGCGTTGCCACAGCTCGTCCGGTGACGGAAACTCGTCCAGTGTCAGTTCGGTTTCCATTTGAGCCGGTGCCGGTGCCGGTGCCGGTGCCGGTGCCGGTGCCGGTGCGGTCATGAAATATGAAGCCATCGCCATTACTCGAAAAAATAAACGGCACATCCAGCGCATCGGCATACGCCTGTGCCTGCTGCATACCGGCACCGATGCTGTGCTTGTTATCTTTGGCTTCAATAATGGCGAGTGGCTGGTTTTTCTGATGGTACAGAATGTAATCCGCCCGCCGCTTCTTGCCCCGGCTGTGCAGCTTGCCACGAACGATGATCCGACCAGCGGTGAAGGTCACTTCTTCACGTACCTGCGTCTGGATATCCCACCCCGCTTTTTCTATCGCCGGGATAATAAACTTGGTGCAGATATCGCGTTCGCTTAACTGCTTTTTATTCATGCTTTCAGGCTCCCATACCGTCGTACTGCGAGCCTGTGAACCGGTTTCAGTTGTTTGGGTGACTGTTCAGGCTGGGCACAGTGTTTGGGATTGTATCAAGTCTGGTGCTGATTGTGGGGCTGTGCTTTAAAACACGGATTTACAGCCATGCCCAAACATCATAATGGGTTGTTCCTAATCATTTTTGATCCAACAGCTATCAGGCTCCTTTTTTCTTGATTTAACCCAATTCAATAATGTTGTCATTCGCTTCCTCGCATCACCCGAAAAATCAGCATGTTTGTAACTTTTCACGAATTTTTCAACCTCTTTCCCGACCATATCTTTCACGGTTTCACCTAGGCGAGGAACTTGACCTGAAAGCCGTTTAGACACTTCCAGCATTACATACATCTCATGCGAAAACCTTTCGTGATCAGGGTTAATACAATCAGGTAATCCAACAGTGGCATCATCACTTCGATCCAATATCTGATTTCGGGGAAGAGTCGGGGGAGCACCACCATCCGGTTTCCAGTTAAGTACCGTTGCAATCCGTTTCATATCAGCCCCACTCAGAATATCGGTATAGCTTTTCCCCAGTATTGCCAGCATCCACTGATATTCACTCTTACCATTCGGTTCTTTGTCCCGCAGTTTGCCCGATAAATCTAGCCCGGCAGCAATTACTTTTCGATAACGCGGATGTTCAAGCTTGATACAGTCAGGTTTAGTATCAGCAGTCAGAGCTATACCAGTATCAGGGTCAGAATCAAAATCAGAATCACAGGCCATGTTAGTTTCATCTGAAAACCACACCCCGGCTTTTGGCTTGTATGATAAGTGATCATACATTTCAAAAATCGTCGCTCGAATCCCTAGCCGAATAATCCATTCAACCAAATCTTCACGCAGAATAAGAAGCAATTCTGCATCTACGATTAGCTGCTTTCCGCTGTCAAACCAGTCCAAATAAATATCCGGTGGCAAGTATTTGTAATCCTCACCATTCACAATGCCAATAGGGCATAAATCAAGAGCGGCTATATTATCCAGTAAATCATCTAAATACTTATCTGCCCGCTTACTATCTCCGAACCATTCTTCTTCGTAGCTATAATAAATCAGGCTAAGGCCTTGGGCTGCATCTTCTAAAGTAAGATAGAAAGCTGTGGCATACTCAGGTACTTCCGGATCAGATTTGAAAACCAACCCAACACCCCCGTACATTTTTATACCTTTGAGCCTGAGAACTGCAAACTTCCAGGCTACGGCTTATTATTTTGTTTTTTCTTCTTGTTATTCCGGTTCTACTTCAGCGACCAGCACAGCCGATTCACCATACCGGCATCAAACAAATTAAGCTTTTCACCCGCAATGATTTTCTGAAGCAGCAGGTCATAGCGGTACATGCTTTCCCGCTTTTCCGGAAGATGATCATGCCGGTCATAGTGTTTCACATCAACCCCGGTCAGGTTATGAGACTGAAGCAAATTACGCTGCTCACGGTTTATTCCGGCATCAACCATCAGGTTTTTGACGGTCCGGCGAACATCGCGCGCGGTGAACCATTCAGGCACCTTTTTTCCATTACGTTCAGCGTCAGCAATAAGTTTCAGGTTATAGTTACGAAAAGTATTTTTCAGCGACTGCAAACTGATCGGCGCTAACTGACCTTTTTTCTGGCCTATCCGTTTAGTTCTGCCCGTGCAAAACGGCCAAGGGTAATTGCCTGTCAGCACCCTGACCTCATCAAGGATATCAATAGCTGTCGTCGATAACGGGACCACATGAATTTTTGGTTTGCTGTTCTTGCCCTTTTTATCTATCACGGTTACACATCTGCGCTCGAAGTCATAATCATCCCAGCGCGCATTCAGAAGCTGCTTTGGTCGCTGCCCGGCGGTAGCCAACATAAACCGGACAAATAATGCCATCACCGGCAAGGTTTCTTCCTGCCTGACAATATTTTTCCACAGCAGCCTGACCTCATCGTGACTGAGAACACGGTTTCCCGCCCTGTCAGCCCCCCGCTGTTTCGGCACAACAGATACGGGGTTGTGCTGGATATCGAAACGCTTATCACCTTCACGGCTATAGTCGTGATCAACCCCTGCGCCAAATGCGAATGCGGCATGTAACTGGCTTCGCAGCTTTGAAGCACTGCGCTGAGCCCTCTTATGCACGGGAACGAGGACGGTTACAACATCATCAGCAGTTATATCCCGTGCTTTCCGGCAGGCAATAGCCGGGTGAGACTTAATGACATCTTTTTCTAATGCCCGCCATGCCTCGTCACTACTTTCACACTGCCGCTTTCTCATGTCACCGACATACGCCTCAAGTAAGTCAGCAAACGTGCCCCTTGAAGCTTCAGCTTCTGCCTTACGCTTTGCTTCAGCCTGCGTCTGTTCTTGCTTAAGCCTCTCCGCCGCAAGATACGATTTCAGGTCACCACCGCACTCCCGGCGCATCATTGCCAGCCTGAATGCCTTGTCTCGCAGCTCTTTCAAAGTAAAGCCATAGCCATCCCGTGTCAGCTTGTACTGACCCAGCTTTTCGGCCTGATCTTCACCTTGGTATTTAAAGCGATAGTAAGCTTCAACAATCCCTGACTCTCGCTTACGGCAGAGCAGCATACCATCACCCCGGCTACCCACTGGCTCCGATACCTTATTTTTAAGATGCTTTTCCCGCCGTTCCGCTGGGGTATATTGTTTGAGATCAGATGCTGTCAGTAAATTTTTGATTGTTATCTCAGTCAGGCGAGCCACGCTGTTTGACCTCTTTAATTATTCTGATTTGGTCCCACTTTCACCCGTTATTGGTCCCACTTTCTTACGGGATGGTAAGCAATTCTATGGAATCAGATGGAAACGAAGAAAACGATAAACCCTTATATTTAAAGGGCTTGAGGCAGTATAATGGGATTATGAGGTATTGCACGGAAGTATTATTTTTATCTCTTGTAAGCAGGGGGTTGGGGGTTCGATTCCCTCTGTCGGCACCATATTTAAAAAAGCTGGAGACTAACGTCTACCAGCTTTTTTTATGCCTGCGATTTTTTGCGCCTACTATTGCGCCTCCCTTCTGTGCTGAAACCCTTCTGACAAAATTGCTGAATTCTCTCTTTGCCTACACTTTATACATGTAATGTACTGGCAGGGATCGCCATGAAATCTCGTTCTGCTCTGATTCTTTCTTGTGCTGTTGCTGCAACAGCAACGTATACACTGTATGCGGAGACTCAGGATGCTACCGAAGCTGTTTCGATTGAAACGGTGCAGGCGACACAGTATCAACATCCTGCGAAACAGTCTGTCAGGCTAAGCGGGCAGTTGATCGAAAAAATCAGCGGTAATGTTTATATCCTGCGAGACAAGACCGGCACGATCCGGGTTGAAATTGAACCTCATGAAGTACCGGCATCTGGCCTGCAACTGAATAAGCCTGTCAGTATTGAAGGGCAGGTTGAAACCAGTCCAGAACAACCGGTACTTATTGATGCTGAATCTGTCAGTTACCGTTTCTGATACAGTTGCGAGCCAGAAACAGTGCCGATATTACCCGTGCATCAGTGACCATACCTTTGGCAATTAATGATTCCAGCTCATCAAAAGCAAACCTATGCAGAATCAGCGGCTCGGGTTCATCACCTTCCAGCTTTTCTTCATATAAATCCTGTGCCAGTACCGCCTGAATATCATGCTGCAGATAAGTCGACATAGTCATGCGGGTCAGCAATTTCAGATTGTGTGCACCGTAACCTGCTTCTTCTTTGAGCTCCCGGTTGGCACCATCAAGCACATCTTCTCCGGCTTCCGCCAAACCCTGAGGTAATATCAGCTGATAGCTCTCCGTCCCTGCAGCATATTCTTCGATCATCAGGAATTCATCATTCTCTGTGACAGCCACTACAAGTACCGCCTGAACATCATGACGAATACGGCATAAGCGTTCATAGGTACGCTGCTCGCCGTTGCTGAATCGCAGGTCGAGTTCTTCTACACAGAACAGGCGACTTTTGGCACAGATTTTCCGGCTCAGAACTTCTGGTTTAACAGGCATGAATAACCTTTTTGTTGATGGTTTCCGGTAGGCAGAATGCATCATTCAAAGTAGAGTTAGGGGAGTCCCTCTCTTCTTATTAAAGGTCTTTCGATGAGGCTCGACTGGCACTCAATTGATACTGTTCTGCTGGATATGGACGGTACCTTACTGGATCTGCACTTCGACAACCACTTCTGGCTTGAGCTCGTTCCTGAAAAGTATGCCCAAAGGCACGATATCAGTGTAAACCTTGCCAAGACTGAACTTGCACCACGTTTCGACAGCAAGGCCGGGCAACTGGACTGGTACTGCCTTGATTACTGGGGCAAAGAACTTGATCTGGATATTTCCGCACTGAAGCGGGAAATCGCGCACCTTATTGCCCTGCGCCCCGGCGCGGATACCTTTTTATCTGCTGTCAGAGAAGCGGGTAAACGAGTGATTATGATTACCAATGCACACCCGGACTCATTATCACTGAAAATGGAGAAGCTGGATCTGGCACCGTATTTCGACAAGCTGATCAGCTCGCACCATTACGGTTACCCCAAAGAAACACAAGCATTCTGGGATGCTTTGGATGCTGATATCCAGCTGGTGCCGGAACGCAGCCTGTTTATTGATGACAGTGAATCCGTTCTGCAAAGTGCAAAACAATATGGTATCGGCCATAATCTTTCCATTGCCCAGCCGGACAGTCGCAAGCAACCAAGAATATCTTCCGGCTTTGAAGCCATCCGTCATTTTGACGACCTTCTTCCGGTATAACCCTCGCAGCAACAGCAAACATTCAGACAGAAGTAATGAGTACGGATAAAAACGAAAAGATCAGGTTTGATAAATGGCTCTGGGCCGCACGTTTCTACAAAACGCGCGCGATTGCCAAGGCAGCCATTGAAGGCGGCAAGGTTCATATTAACGGCATCAGAGCCAAGCCCAGCAAGGAACCAAAGCTTAACGATGAGATTACCCTACGCCAGAGCTGGGATGATAAAACAGTCATTGTGAAAGCCCTGTCAGGCACACGCCGCAGCGCACCTGAAGCGCAAACACTTTATGAGGAAACACCGGAAAGCATTACTAAACGGGAGCAGGCTGCTGCAAACCGTAAAGCATTGAAAGGTGCAGTACCTCACACTGAAGGCAGACCTGATAAAAAACAGCGCCGGGACCTCATGCACTTTAAATC
The DNA here is from genome assembly GCA_965261725.1 of Endozoicomonadaceae bacterium. Taxonomy (GTDB): domain Bacteria; phylum Pseudomonadota; class Gammaproteobacteria; order Pseudomonadales; family Endozoicomonadaceae; genus CANDOC01. The sequence goes on from CBDHDU010000044.1 coordinate 35,315, forward strand.
CATTAACCAGCAGGATTCAGAATAACCGGCAGGCTACCCTGTCGCATGATGACCCTGCATAAACTCATGGCATATCTGAGCTGTCAGCTTGGGCGCCTCCATCATGGGAGCGTGCCCGATATCGTTCATAATCACTATTTCAGCATCGGGTCGAACCTGTTTGATAACTTCAGTGCTGGATACATGAAGCACCTGATCTTCCCTTCCCCACAGTGCCAGTATTCTTGACTGGCAGCCTTCCAGCAGGGTTTCAAAACGGGGGCGTCCTTCAGTCAATGTATGAAAGCTCTCCAGCAGGTTAGAGAAGATTTCATCATTAAGTGACTCCCGGTTTAACATTTCCCGCTCCATGGCGCGTTTTACATAGCCGGGAATCCAGGGCTTACGGGTCATTACCAGATCAATCAGTTCATCGAGCTTTCCCTCTTCCCGATGCACCAGCCGGTTGTTCCCGGTGGCTAACACCTCCTCAATAAACGGACTCAGGGTTGGTGATTTAATTCCGGCATTAGCAATCAATGCCAGCGATTTCACCCGACGGGGAAACAGCCAGGCAAACCATGCAGCAATACCGCCACCCATTGAGTTACCGATCAGATGTGCAGAATCTATTCCCGCTACATCAAACCATTCATCCAGCCATGCCACCATGGCTTCCATGCGATAGTTATCATGTGTGCTGGTTTCGCCGTGTCCCGGCATATCAGGAATATACAGGTTATATTCCGGACCGAGCTTACCAGCCAGTTTCAGCCAGCAGGACTTATCAGCACTGAAACCATGTACCATCACCACCGGTTCACCCTGCGGCATTTTACTGGCATACCAGACGGCAGACTGGCTTCTGACAATACCGTCAACCCGATCCAAACCGGCACGATGCATTTCTGCCGCGCGGGTCATATTGAACAGGTTATCTTCCAGAGACTCATGCCAGTCAACAAAGCGGGACTTCAGGTTCTGCGATTCCATCGCCATAGTTTTTCTTATCCTGACCTTTCAGATCCGTGAAATCATTTTGCAGCAATAGAGGGATATGACTGCAAAGAATCCCTTTACCTAAGATCAACAGGAATTTTGGACAAGTGCAATGGTCAAAACCAGTCATTGAATTGACCATTTGTATTCACCTGTACACTAAAGTCGGGTTATTTTTCTCCCCGATACCGCCAGGTTCGGAAACTGGTAGCGTATTTAGGCAGGTTTTCCGGCCAGGCAAACACATCTCGATAAACAGCTTTTACTGTGTAGGATCGCCAACGGAGGATACCGTAGCAATTCCAGAACAACACACGATCAAGTGCGCTGGTTAATGTTTCCAATTCTGCGCGAGTGCGCGCTGTCGGAATTTTTTCTGTTAAGAAATCAATAGCAGGATGATGAACCCCTGACAGGTTCAAAGTGCCCAGATCACCCATCCCAGCCCAGGGCGAAAGTACGGGGTGTACCTTAGTGCAAATAAATGTGAACTGACGGATAATAGCTCCACAATTTATTGTATTTTTATCGCTATATCTGCATTACGATAGTCGCAATTATGACTTTGTGTTCTAAAAACCGGTTAGTGTGGAACTATGGTCAGCGCGGTGCTTTCGCCCTGCATCCCAGCCGAATGGAAGTACCCTTGAAGCTCAACATCAGGTGAAAATGTTTGAGGCAGTATTCGAGCCACCATATCAAAGTCTCGTTGCCTCAGCCTTAGCTGAAACTGGCTTTGATCAAACAACCGGTAATGAAGTTTTATGCCAACGGTTTCCAGATTCTTCGCATAAGCCATTACAAAACGTTGTTCACCTTGCCCGTAACTCATATATTCGAAACTGAAGGGTTCCTGTGTTTCAGCATGTACCAGAGCACCTTTTTGATACTTCCATCCTGCCTGCTGTAGTAAAGCCAGCGCTTTATGGCGTAATGCCTGAATATCACCATTTCCCTGAGTTTCAGGAAGCTGTATCGGCTGGCTGAAAAGCTCAGGAGGCAACTGGTTTCGCCACGGCTCCAGCAGCTTGATCTCAGATTGTGTTGGTATGCCTTTAGCACTGAGGCTTTCAGAGAAATAGGATTTGGTTCTTGAACAATACTGTGGACAGTTTTTCGAGAACTCAACATTGATGCACCAAGGCTTGCACCGCAAGGGCTAGGATTTAATTGCAAGTTTGGGGTTTCTCAGACCTGCTAAAAAGTACCCTATGCACTGAAACCCTTGGTATTACTGGGGAAAAAGTGTCCACAGTATTGCTTGAATATAATCCGTGAAAAAGTAATTTATTCACGGACTCAAAATCAAACAACAACGCCAAAGTCTGACGTACTCTTACATCCTTGAAAAGTTCACGCCGGGTGTTGAAGAAAAACAGTGAACTACCATAGGGCATCCTGTATTCAAACTCATGGCGCTTGATCACTCCCGACCGGATAGCGGGAAAGTCATACGCCTGCATCCAGTTTTTCGCCAGAATCTCAATGTCTACGTCATGCCCCCCTGCCTTGAACGCTTCGAAACCCACACTGTTATCCCGTGTAGAAATAAACTTTCACTTCATCGAAGTTATATTTCCCTCTGTTAACCGGAAGGTCAGCCCCCAGTAATCACTTACGCGACTAAATATAACTCCTGAATCCGTGAGTTCGTGGCCATTGAATTTGCCAAAAAGCCAGTAATAGCAGCATATGTAGGCTAATATTTGCTCATCTAGATTTTCACCATATAAGTGAATTTTTGTGGAACTAAAATTTGAGCAATCCGACACGGAATTTTATACTCCGGCAGCGGGTCTGTGCTTTGTCGGTGATGCCCTGAACAAGAAAACATCTTTAAAAAAGTCATTGCGTTCTATCAAGAAGCGCCATGGCATCCCTAATATTGATCTGGTTCGAGCTTTTATCGGCCTGTTGGCCTTAGGCAAAACTGATTTTGATGCCATTGATAATTATCGCCATGATGATTGGTTCAAGCGCAGCATGGGCATTAAACAAATGCCGTCCGCCAGCCGGCTTCGCCAGCGTTTTAATGAAGATGCCACCCAACTGATTCCGTTAATTGAAGAAGCGCTTCCCGAACTGTTGTTGGAACTGGGCGCGCCGATCTCTCCGCTTTCAAAAGAACTGGATCACCTTCAGCATATCCCACTGGATATAGACGTTACTCCGCAAGATAACAGCAGAACCCAAAAAGAAGGTTCTCAGTGGACATACAAACACTTCCATGGCTTCGCCCCGATTATGTCTTATGTAGGGAAAGAAGGATGGTGCATAGGAGCTGAGCTTCGCCCTGGCTCACAACATTCCCAGAATGATTTTGTACCTTTCCTGAACACGGTATTGCACAGACTTCGTCGCGTAACCCGGACCTCGGTATTACTGCGACTCGACAGCGGGCATGACGCAGAAGACACTCGCAGAGAGATAGCGGATCACAGCAATGTTGATCACATAATCAAGCTCAATCCACGCAAGCAATATACCGTTACTGCCTGGCTGCCAACCTTTGAGGAAAAAGGCGTGCAGTGGGATGAGCTTCGCCCTGGAAAAACCTGTGCGACACTCTCGATCATCCATGAAACCGACTACGGCCAACAACGGCTTATTATCCGTATTATCAAGCGTACTACCGACTCGGTTGGTCAGTATTTTTTAGCACCGGACTACGAGCTGGAGGGTTGGTGGACGACACTAGATGAGGCTGAATATAGTGATGATAATGTCATATTGCTTTATGAAGATCATGCGACCAGCGAACAGTTTCACAGTGAGTTCAAGACTGACATGGATCTTGAAAGACTGCCTTCAGGAAAATTTGATACCAATGATCTTGTAATGTGCCTTGGTGCGGTGGCTTACAACATTTTACGTTACATGGGGCAAACCTGCCTGACCGGCCCTAACTCACCTGTTCGTCACAAAGCGCAGCGTCGTAGAATTAAGACAGTTATGCAGGAACTGATCTACCAGTCAGCGCGATTATTAGAACGAGGTCGTCAGTTTATTCTGCGTTTTGGTCGTCACAGTCCCGGATTATCCGCCTTCATGGGGCTCTTTCCTGAAAAACAGCTCTGTTAGCTGATCCTATTCTTTTAACGGTTGAATGGAGAGATGCTGCTTATGCTGGCAGGATTTCATTCATATTCAGGGTTGAAATTCCCCAACATCATTTAAATACATGCTGATTTTTTTGACTTTGCTTTACCATTCTCTGGCAAGTTTCAAAAAAACATAACCCTATTCTGTAGGTCTGAATCCATGGGATGAAAAAGCTTCTCTATAATCAAGAAGTCACGGATTCAGGTAACTGATAAACCCGGCTCTATTTTTGAGATTTTATATGGACCACTGTTTAGCGGAGGTTCAAGTGATGTTTTTGAAAGATCACGCTTTTCCAAGTTTCAAAAAAACATAACCCTATTCTGTAGTGAAAAAGCTTCTGCTCTATTTTTGATTTTATATGGACCACTGTTTAGCGGAGGTTCAAGTGATGTTTTTGAAAGATCACGCTTTTCCCAGTAATGCTTTGGCAGCACCGGCAGGGCAAAAACATGATCATTTTTTGATCAGTTGTTGCCAAGGCTTTTAACCCCTGAAAGAGTAGAATACCTACTTTTTCATGATCAATACCGCTCTGCTATCTCGCTTTGAAACCTTCACTGACTCCCGAGACCCCAAAAAAGTGACCCACGTTTTGGCCGAGGTCATATTTATGGCAACCTGTGCCATTCTCTGCGGGGCAGACGACTGGAATAGTATGAGAATGTTCGCCCTGACACGGAAAGAGTGGTTCCGCAAGCATCTCTCCCTTCCCGGCGGCATTCCGTGTGCCATGACCTTCAATCGTCTTTTCAGATCGCTTGACCCAGAAGAGTTCCGGATGATTTTTGCTGCCTAGATGAGAGATGTCATGACAGGCCTCGAGCTGTCAGATAGTCGAGTGGTCGCGCTGGACGGTAAGACAGTAAAAGGCTCAGCCTGGAACAAGGGCAAAGATGCTATTCATATGGTTAATGCCTGGTGTACCGAAGTCGGCTTGTCTCTCGGGCAGTATAAGGTTGACTCTAAGTCGAATGAAATAACGGCGATTCCCGAACTGCTGAAATTGCTGGAACTCACAGGTAGCCTGGTCACTATCGACGCGATGGGGTGCCAGAAAAAGATAGCTGATGCCATCCTGAAGAAAGATGCAGATTACCTGCTGGCGGTAAAAGGCAACCAGAAAAAACTCTATGGTGAAGTGACTCGCCTGTTTGATCAGTATTGGCAAGATAACCCGGCAGATGCTCCTTCTGCCCGGTTTGCAGAAACAGATGAATACGCCCATGGTCGTGGAGAACATCGCCGCTGCTGGGCTGTACAGGACATAGAGCAGTTTCCGGTAGCCGCCAGCTGGAACGCGAAAACAATTGCCGTTGTACAGTTAGATTGTCGGAAAAAGAATAAAGGTGAAACCCTGCTACGCTATTTTATCTCCAGCCGACAGCTCTCAGCTGAAGAGATTCTGCAAGCCACTCGTATGCATTGGCGAGTGGAAAATCAGCTTCATTGGGTGATGGATGTTGCATTTGATGAAGATCGCTGCCGAGCCCGAAAGGATAATACAGCTGAGAATCTGGCCATTACTCGTCAGGTGACTCACAACCTCCTGAAAATGGATACAACTGTAAAAGGCGGGATCAAGAACAAGCGTAAGAACTGCGGCTGGGATATAAACCACATGGAGAATGTATTGGGGTTGTTCAAAAAATGATCATGTTTTTGCCCTGGCAGCACCGGTAATTCAGCCGCACGAAATAGTTGTGAGCGGGTGCCTACTGCAGCAAAAGTAAATTTAATCCGATGCTTTTCCAACACTTCTGCTGATTCAATAATCTCAAGCTGCTGCCTGTAGCGCGGATGCCCCTGATCTTTCAGCGCATAAAAAGAGAAAACCACATCGGCAGCTGTAACCGGGTGACCGTCATGAAACTTTGCCTGATGGCGCAGATTAAAAATGATCCAATGATTATCGTCCGGATACTCAGCAGATTCAGCAATTAATCCATAAGCAGAATGAAATTCATCACCTGAATGGTCATATCGCCCGGAGCCCGACCATTAAGGGTTCATTACACTCAGTAAAACCATAGCCTGTGAAGGTGTTAAACCGCCCGGTGCGTAGGGGTTAAGTGAATCAAAGGTGCCAAAGCTGAAAAAACTGACCGCACCGCCTTTAGGTGCATCAGGGTTCACATAATCAAAGTGTTTGAAATCAGGTGGGTATTTAAGGTCATCAAAGCGGGCAATACCCGTGGGAAACAGTAATAGAGCCTTCTTTTGCGATTAAAGTGGCGCTACACCACAGCGTCAGAACCGGCTGTGTTGTCGGCGATAGTTGAAGGGCTACAACCCCTATATTTCCTGCATTTCTGGATAAGCCTATGACTCGTGGGCATTACATAATTTTTGTAACTTCTGCTAATCATAAGTCCCATCGGACAACCTGTGATTGGTGCGTTAGTACGCCAACTATTGCCGGCAACACAGCCGTCAGAACCGTTATTACACACAAACGCCCCCAATAATGCATGTCTTTTACTCTTTTAGATCTTACAGAGAAAAGTAGGCTATTTATCAGACAATGAAGCATTGTGATTACTGAGCCGCTTCTTCTATTCGCTCATAGGTTTCAACCCTTTCCCTGATCAACGCTACTGCAATATCTTTCAAATCTTCCCATTGAGGGTTGATATCAGTTTTGTATCCCATTTTCTGCATGGTTAGCATAAAGCAGGCGAGCTCTTCCTGTGTTTTGATCAGCAGTGGCGATTCGTAAATGCTCATTTTTTTCCTGGGCAACAGAATCGTTGCTGGCAGGTTATCTTCCATCTTGGAAGAAGGGTTTGAAGTGTCCGCTCCGTGATGCACCATATCTTTTCCCGGACCACGATCCAGAATCTGGTTAATATCCGTTGCAACAACCTGCATACGCTTACTGTAAATACCCAGCTTCGGATGAAAACCATGGGGTTTATCCTGCTGACCAAGATCAACCTCTGAATAATGCGCATCGACAAATAGCAGGTCAAAATCGGCCGTCATCGGGCCATACTCTTTATCAGCCAACACCTGAAGAGTAACTCTGACACCATTTTTTACGACAAAGATATCCCACTGTTCACTATCTTTCTTATGAGCCTCAAATACACCGTGGGCGTCCTGTTCTTCATTCTTCAGTGACGACTCGAAGGATTCCGCCTCAGAGTAATCTGCCAAAGGCGTAATTTTGCGCACGTTATATAAAACATTCAGATCTTTCAGTTCATCAAGCCGCGCTGTTGATAAGGAAAGATCCCAGGCAACAGCCAATTCATCAGCAATGCATTCCTCGACATAACGATTGTATTTAGCGACCTCGTCTTCAAGACCGGCCTTTTTACTGAGAGCCTGGTCAACGGGCAGAAATCCGGCCTGAAGACCCCAGTTTGCACTTTTAGCTTTTATCGATAAGGGTTTGGATGCGTAAAGTTCAAGAATGAGGGTTCGACAAATCCTTGCAACGGGTCTGATACCAATAATCACTCCGAGTTTTTCAGCCATTTGCTGTATTTTCTCAATATATTCACGGGGGATACCCTGGTCTTCATAATCGGCGACAGCATCCAGCCCCATCAGGCATTCACGCCTGAAAACGCTCTCCCAACCGAAGCCTGCAGCGACCCGCTGCTGCATGACTAGCCTGTCAGCAATATCTCTCAGACTAAAACGTCGCGGTCGTTCAGATGCAGCTAACCCTATTGGGTTAAGTGGAGTGGAGCGAAAAGGGTTCAGTGAGTAACTAAGTGAGCGGGTATCTACACCGGAACCATCTACATCTGGACTGTGCATCCCGGCACTATTTATCCCGGTGCTATCCTGCCTGACAATAAGAACGGGGGGAACGGGGAGGTGCCCTCCTCACTTTTATCATCTTTATCTAGCGCTGAGGCATGGGAATCAATCTGAGCAGGAGATGATGTGCAAACAAAGTAAGCATCCTTTGGATACTCAATTCCGTACTTAGGGCACCCCTGAGACATACATTTCAACTTGCCATTATCCAGCTCTGAAACTTTTTCCTTGCAATCTATACACAGAATTATCGCATGAGCCGGAACTGATACCACTATCATCAACAGCAGAAAAATCCCTAAACCCGCTGCTGACAAACCATAAAAACGAAGATATGGCATGTTCTTTGAATTTCTTTAAAAAGTCCTGAGTTCAAATGTAGACAAACCTGCGAGCATGGAAAGTACATCCGTCCGCAAGACCCGCAATTTCAGCTTAATCCCTCCAAACGTTATACTGAACGGCTTATTCAAATGACTGAATGTATCCTCCCTGATGACAGACAACAGCATTACCTTTGAAGATAAAGCCCAGCGCTTTGTTTTTGATAACACTGATATCCGTGGTGAAGCGATCACCCTGAATGAAAGCCTGCAAACTGCACTGGAAGCCCATGCTTACCCGGAAGCCGTCAGCAAGCTGCTGGGCGAAATGGCCACCTGCGCACTGCTGCTGAGCACCACCCTGAAATTTGAAGGCGTGATGACACTGCAGGCGCGCAGTGAAGGTCCGCTGCGCCTGCTGGTTGTGGAATGCACCCACAACCGCACTTTCCGTGCGCTGGCCCGTTTTGATGAAACAGCGGAATTAACCGGCGATATGCACGAACTGATGCCTCAGGGGCAGATCGTAGTAACTGTTGATCCTGACAAGGGCAAGCGTTATCAGGGCATTATCCCGATGGAAAATGACTCTCTGGCAGGCTGCTTTGAAAGTTACTTCAGCCAGTCTGAACAGCTGCCAACCCGCCTGTGGCTAAGCTCTAACGGCAAACAGGCCAGTGGTCTGCTGTTGCAGGCGCTGCCTGCCCATGAAGAACAAGATGCCGCAAAACGTGAAGAGTCCTGGAACCGTGTCACGGTTCTGGCTAACACCATCACCGAAGAAGAACAGCTGACACTGAATATCGAAACTCAGCTGGCTCGCCTGTTCCATGAAGAGACTGTTCGTCTGTTTGATGCAGAAACCGTTAAATTTAACTGTTCCTGTTCCCGTGAACGTACCGCTGCTGCGCTGTTCAACCTGAAGCGTGAAGAGGTTAATCAGATTCTGGAAGAGGAAGGCGATATCAATATGGACTGCCATTTCTGCAGCCGTCGCTATACCTTTACGCCTGCTGATGTTGAAACGCTGTTCGGTGGTAATCCTGAGCAGGGTTCAAGCCATACTCTGCATTAAAACCTGATATCACTCAGGCCGTGCTCTCTTGGAGTCCCGGCCTTTCTTCCTGCCTGCTTTCAGACAAACACCACCTTCTACAGAAGACATTGTTCAGGTAAAGAAAATCCCTTCAGCTCGACTACTCGGCCGCAAGCGACCGAGCTTTACGCCGATCTGATTGGCCTTCGGCCAACCGGGATTTTCAGATAGTCACTCGGGGGCAAGCCCCTGAGATTTCTTTCGTTAAAAAACACGACTGAATTAGTGCGAAAGTACAAACAATGTTTCTTCCCCCCTACCTGTTTGGCATAATCTCTTCGCCCAGATAACAAAAAAACCGGTACTCCTCTCTTTTCCAGGCTGTTCTCGGCCGGGGTACTGGTACCAGAGGATAAAAAGAATGACTGATGGAAAAGGCGGCCCGTCCGTTCTTACTGACCTCGGTGCAACAGCACTGGTTGAACAAGCTATTACCCGCGGGGAAGGTAAACTGGCAGCAAATGGTTCGCTGGTTGTAGAAACCGGACGTCGTACCGGACGCTCCCCTCTCGACCGATTTATTGTTGATGAGCCCAGCACATCTGAAGATATCCACTGGGGAGCTGTTAACCGTCCCTTTGACCCGGTCAAGTTTGATGCCCTTTGGGACAGGGTAGAAACCTGGGTACAAAGTCATGATCGTTTTGAACAACACTTACACGTCGGTGCCCATCCGGAACATTATCTCCCGGTTGTAATGACAACCCAGACCGCCTGGCAAAACCTGTTTGGTCGTAACCTGTTTGTGCGCCCTGATGAATTCAACCCCAAAGAGAAAGAAAACTGGCATATTCTGAATGTACCGGGTTTTGTTTGTGATCCCGAACGTGACGGTACCAACTCTGACGGTGCCGTGATTATTAACTTCGCCCGTCGTAAAGTGTTGCTCGCCGGTATGCGTTATGCCGGAGAAATGAAGAAAGCGATGTTCTCGGTACAGAACTTCCTGCTGCCAGAGAAAGATGTTCTGTCAATGCACTGTTCCGCCAATGTCAGCGAATCAGGTGAAACCTGCCTGTTCTTTGGTCTTTCCGGCACCGGTAAAACGACGCTTTCTGCTGATCCGGAACGCTTCCTGATTGGTGATGATGAACATGGCTGGGGCAAAGGCACGGTATTTAATCTGGAAGGTGGTTGCTACGCCAAGTGCATCGACCTCAGCCAGAAAAATGAGCCTGTAATCTGGGATGCTATTCGTTTTGGTGCCATTGTTGAAAACGTGGTTGTGGATAAAGATTCGCGCCAGCCTGATTACAACGATGTATCGCTAACCGAAAACAGCCGCTGTGCTTACCCGCTGGAACATGTAGAAAAGCGCATTGAAAAGAATCGTTCCGGTGAACCGAATGCCATTATATTCCTGACTTGCGATATGACGGGTGTGCTGCCACCGGTTTCTATTCTGAGTAAGGAAGCCGCCGCGTATCACTTCCTCAGTGGTTATACCGCTCTGGTTGGCTCAACGGAGATGGGCTCTGCACCCGGTCTGAAATCCACCTTCTCTACCTGCTTCGGCGCACCTTTTATGCCGCGTTCACCCGGCACTTATGCTGAGCTGTTGATGAAGCGTATCAGTGAGTTTGGCAGCAAGGTTTATCTGGTAAATACCGGCTGGACTGGTGGTTCTTATGGCAAGGGTGGTGAGCGTTTCAGTATTCCGGTTACCCGTTCGGTCATCAGTGCGATTCAAAGCGGTACACTGGTTGATACTGAGACCGGTCATATTGAAACCATGAATCTCAGTTATCCACTATCCATTCCGGGTGTTGATTCAAAGCTGCTGAGTCCTCGTGATACCTGGGCTGATCCAGTGGCTTATGATGAAGCTGCCCGCAAACTGGCTGCCCAGTTTGTGAATAACTTTGAGAAGTTTGAGGTTAGCGATCCAATTATTAAAGCAGGGCCATTATCAGATTAACTTATAAAGAACCATAATCCTGTAATTTTATATGTGCCGGGGTTTACAGATTCCGGCACTTTTTTGTCGTATCATTCATCATGATGTCAAAATTAAAAGAGCTACAGTCTCACTGCCACGCTTTAAAATCCTTTCATCATAAAAATAATGACTTCTGTCACTTTAAAAATAAAACTTGCCAAAATCTAATTATATTATTTTCTAGTAACAATACTGTGGACACTTTTTCCCCAGTAATACCAAGGGTTTCAGTGCATAGGGTACTTTTTAGCAGGTCTGAGAAACCCCAAACTTGCAATTAAATCCTAGCCCTTGCGGTGCAAGCCTTGGTGCATCAATGTTGAGTTCTCGAAAAACTGTCCACAGTATTGTAGTAAACGACATTTGCAATACGACATCAGTCAATAGAAATATTTTTGGGGAATAAGTAAATGTTATTATTCTGCAGTCGAACGTTTAAAAAACTCCCAATAACAGTATTTATAATTTACATTAACGTTTTAGCCTTGTGCACTCAGGCTGGTTATATAAGCAGAAACGATATAGCAGCGGCACAGGTACTGCTTGCCTCCGACAAATCAGATATATCAGCTTTAATGTCAACTTTAACAATAGAAGAAAGTAACGATGCTGTTGCAACATCAGATAGATCAGATATAAGCCCGGAAGTTTGTGCGGCACTGCTTATCGTATCTGACGACCATTCCGATATTCTTGAAGCCATAAAAAGGAAAGCTAAAAGCCGACTTGAAGAAGACGTTTTACTCGCCCTCTATTACGGTTTCAACAAAGACGACGCTACAACAGAACAAACAGATGAAAAACTGCTGAAAAAGCTGAATGAGCTGCAAAACAAACTATTACCAGAATATGTTTGTATAGATGGAATAAATGTTTCATTCGGCTCCTACTTATGGAGAGACTATATGCCCGGAAGTCGCAGAAAATACGCCGGCGAAGTACCTGCTGATGGTGGTAGCGCACTGATGGGAGCCATAAAACTTCATGCGCACGGTTATATTGAAGGAGAAAATATTATTCCGTTACCAACGGACATTATGGATGATCTCGAAGCCTTATGGGCAATAGTCATCTATCAGGGTGATTCCTGGACAGCCAGAGACTTTGGTGCTCCCAGTCGCACGGAATATGTGAATAAAGAAAAAAATCATTTCAACAATTGGTGGTCTGATCGCCCGGGTTTTACTCCTTATGATATTTCTGCCCAGGATGAAGGCAGGGTATGTCAAACCTCCTTTTATTGGAAGGATTGTTCGACTGATGACCACGTATGGATTGGACCTTTCTATGGACCAACCGAGCACGAGCTTGTACCCGGGGATGGAAGAGGGATGAAGATCTTATACAACACCAAGCAACTGGCTACTATCATTTTCCGCTTCAAGCATGCCGGAAAAGAATATACTGTGATGACCTCAAAACATATAATCAACAGAACAGCATGAAAAACCGGATAGTTTAAATCCTCCACTCATATCCACAGAACCTGTTGGCAGGGGCTAATATTCTATAAGCTGAGCACAAGCATAAGATAATCAGCCCCTTCTTTCCATTAGTCCCGATCCCACAAACCTTGCCAGAAAAGCCGTCGCGTACATACCAAGCAGCGGCACCATCAGGAAATGGAAACGGCTGGTCCCAAAGAACGCCAGATACACCAGCGTAAACCACAGTACGGCTACTATGGGTATTGCCTGCCCGTTCAGGAAAAAGTGAATGCGTTCACGCCAGATCAGAACCAGCAAACCAAGCCACGAAAGCAATGCCAGCGCATAATAATAAAGATTGCTGATTTCCTTATAGATAACCACCAGCTCTGTGTTGGCATGAACAACCTTTTTGTTTAATCCCTGCCAGAACCAGCTGTAACCTTTACCTTCCTCAAAAGAACCACTGTTTTCCCGAAAGTACAGCGATGCCAGCTTAGCGGGAACTCTGGCAAGGGCTTCTAAAGGATATTCCTGCAGATACGCTCTGACTTCTTTCCAGGCTTCTTTATCACGTACCACTTCATCTTCAATCTGAGACAGCACTTTAAACTTCGGCACTTCCTGATAAGTTCCACTGGCCTTAGGGTTATTGCCAATAAACATATTCATGCCTCCATTAGTCGAAACTGGAATCCATGCGCCCAACGTCTGGTGATTACGCCACACCCAGGGCATTACCACGACCAGTACAACCAGATAAATAACCGTAATCCGCGCCCAGTGTCGAAAGGATTTAAGATGCCAGCCATGATAACCAAAGGAAAACATCCAGCAAAAACCTGCCACTGCAACAGTTTGCGGTTTAGCCAGCATTGCCAGACCAGCAGCAACACCACAGGCTAGTGCTACTTGCACACCGCGCCTCATAGAAAGATCAATAATGACCAACACCAGAGTCAGTGCCAACATTTCACTGGCAAGGATCATGCTGAAAAACCAGTGTGCGGGATAGCAGGCCAGTATCAGCAATAATAAACGAGCTGCTTTTTCACAACGGAACAAACGACGGCTGATGTCATAACAAAGCCACATAACCAGCGCCGACAGAACACCGTTCGCCATTTCCCCAAACATTAAGTCAGGTCCAAACAGCCGGTATACAAAAGAAAGAAAAGCCGGGTAACCCACCGGCCAGTAGGCCGTTGGGTTACCGGTTCTGATGTCCAGATAACCTTTGCCTTCAGCCATCCAGATCGCAAACTGATGATAAGCAGCAGAATCACTGACTGGCACGTTTTGCACCAGATAGGCCATTATTAACCGACCTGCCAGCGTTGCCAGAATGATAGCCGGCACAAAGCCCCGCCAGTCCATCCACCACCAGACCTGTTCATCAATATTGTTTTTCATTACTTCATTCCCTGAAGTATTTATCCTAGAGACAGCCTTTTGAATACGGTTTCCGGAATCAGGCAAATGACCATCATAATCCAGCGCCAGAACCCCGGAACATAAACAACATCTTGAGTTCCAGCAACCAACACATCCGCTATTTTCCGCCCGACAGTATCTGCTTCAGCCCATAGTGCACCTTTTTCAAAGTCAGCCGTCATCGGTGAGATAATCAGCCCCGGCTTAATAGTCACCACTCTTACACTTGATTTGTACAAACGGTTCCGCAGACCTTGAAGATAAGTCGTCAAACAACTTTTCGCCGCACCATAAACATAATTTGACTGTCGCCCTCTATCCCCCGCAACTGAACTTATCGCTGCAATCGTCCCTTTGCCCCAGGCTTCAAACTGGTTGGCAACACGGGTAATAAAAGCAATGGTTGATACGGCGTTGGTTTGTAGTGCATCAATGGTTTTATCTACATTCTGTTCACACACGGGCTGATCCGGCAAAGTACCATGAGCCAGTAAAACAATATCCAGCCCGCCTAATTCTTTGTGCGCCGTTTCCAATACCATTTTGTGACGGGACAGGTTATTGATCTCCAGTGTGATACCCGCAACCTGAGCCGCCCCTCTTGCCAGCAGATCATCTTTCAGTTCATCAATATCACTGGTCTTTCTGGAACAGAGAAACAGGCTGTGACCCTGTTCAGCCAACGCACGGGAACAGCCTTTTGCCATTGCCGAGGTAGCACCAACAATCAAAATCCGTTTCATAGTCCTTCCATCATCCGTTGCCAGAAGCGGGAGTTAATTGCCGGGTCGCGCATACTTTCATGCTGTTCCCATGCGGGATATGCCATTTTGAAAAAATCTGGCTGCATATGAGCATCTTTAGCCGGATAGAGTGCACCCGCTGCAGCCTGCACACAGTCATCCATTTGGCTGAATAACTCATCTAAGCCAGCACGGTTAGGAAAGTCGAGCGCGAGCGTATAACCCTCCCTGGGGAATGAAAGCGCTCCTGCAGCATTTTTAGAACCAAACCGTTTCAGGACAACCAGAAACGAGCCCTGCCCAGTGGCAGCAATCATTGATAACAGTTCGGAAAAAACATCTTCCGCACTGCCAGCAGGAATAACACACTGATACTGCTGGAAACCGGCCGGACCATATAAACGATTCCAACCCTGTACTGTATCCAGTGGATAAAAGAACTTCTGATAATCAACATGCTTAACACCATTGCGGTAAGCCAGATGATAAATACAGTTATTGAACAACTGCAGGGTATGGCGGTTTAACGGACTGAAGGGCAGTGATATTGCAGGAATTGATTTTCTGGAAGGCATCGGCTGTTGATCATTAATATGACGGGCCCGCATATACCAGCCACGTCCGACATTATCTCCTGAAGCCAGACAATCCACCCAGGCAACCCGGTGTTCCCAGTCATTACCCGTGCCTTGCTCAAGTTCAAAGTAGTCGGACAACTTATCCATTTTTATGGATTCTACTTCCAGCCATGGGCTGGAAACCCGCTTGAGTGAAATCTCAACCTGAGTCATGGTACCGGTCAGCCCAAGCCCGCCAATGGTGTGATAAAGCCAGTCAGCATTTTCTGAGTCGGTGCAGGTAAGAGATTTACCGTTACTTCGCAGCAACTCAATACTTTTCACATGATGACCGAAAGAACCGGCAGTCCAGTGGTTCTTACCATGAACATCATTGGCAACTGCTCCACCAAGCGTCACTCGCTGCGTACCGGGTGTAACGGGTAACATCCAACCTGAAGGAACAGTGAGGCGACTTATTTCACCCAGTTGAATACCCGGACGGGCGACAAGTATTCCCGATTCCCGATCAAAAGAAATCAGGTTATCCAGTGCACCCAGATTTAAAAGTTGTCCACTGGCTGCCAGACAGCTGTCTCCATAACTACAACCATTGCCGTACGGCAGAAAACCATTACCTCGAAGCTTGGCAATTCCCGCATTAACCTGTGAATAACTCCATGCGGTTTCTGCCTGCTGTGGATAATGTGGGTAACGCCCCCAGGATTCATATTTCATTGCTTTACCCATTCGCTAAATTGCCAACAGATAAATCACGCCCATAATCATGCAGCTGATCAGGCTGGCGCGGTCACGAGCCGCAAAAACAATCGGGTCCTGATCCATCTTGCCACGATGAGTTAGCAGCCAGACCCGACTTATCCAGTAAAGTAATACCGGACATATCAGCCAGACCATCCGTGGCTCATCATAAAGATTTGATACTTTTTCACTGCTTGCATACAGGGCGAGTACCAGCACAGACATGTAACCACTGGCACTGCCAAGTACTTCCAGCAGTTGCATATCGGTTGAATGATAACCCCGGATTTTCTTTTTCCAGCTGCCTTCAGACCGACGGGCATAAAGCTCAGCGCAACGCTTAACAATTGCCAGACTCAGAAACAGAAACATGGAAAACGCCAGCAGCCACATGGAAGGCGCAACCATAATCGCTGCTGCACCACCAATAATCCGGCTGGTATAAAGCGCTGCTAACGTAACAACATCAAGCATTGGAGCCTGCTTCAGCCTGAAGGAATACAGCAGCGTCAGGATGTAATACAGGCTTAATACGGAACCAAACCAGATATTAATACCAAACCCGATGATCATGCTGGTTAATAATAAAATCGGCATCAGCACACAGGCATAGCCGACTGAAAAAGTTCCCGCTGCCATTGGCCTGAAACGCTTGGTTTGATGCTGCCGGTCTTCCTCAAGATCAAGCAAATCATTTAACAAATAAACAGATGAAGCACACAACCCCCAGGCCAGGAATGCCAGACAGGTAACAAATAACGTTGAAAGAGAAATGAGCGGATGAATGGCCAGCAAGGGTAAAAAGAGCAGTAAGTTCTTCGACCACTGATAGGTTCGCATCGCTTTCAGAGCGGCTGGCACTACCGGTGGCATACGGTCAAATACATGAGTAACAATGGCTGTGTCTTCGGCTTCCTTGATCAGTTTCTCACCAGCATTGACGACAATTGCGTGTCGCGCTGCCTGCCAGACCGGTAAATCAACCTTGCTGTTGCCAGCATAATCAAAGCCCTGTTCACCAAACCGTTCAATTAGTGCATCACGCTTGCGGGTACCGGTCAGATTCTTCTTATCATCACTTGCCAGCACTTCATCGAATATCCCCAGATGAGAAGCAACTTTATCAGCCAGTGCCTGATTACTACCGGTGGCCAGTATCAGCGTACGACTCTTTTGCTGTACTTTCAGCCATTCCAGCAACTCCTGATTCCATGGCATCAGCTCAAGCCTAGGATCATAAGTATCTGCCAGCCGGGCTTTAAGAGAAGCTTTACCGCTGAGAACAGCAGGTAACTTTCCAAGCGTGGCCAAGGGCTGTGTTTTGAGGTGGTGCGCAAGCGACTCCACTGCCAGATCAGTTTTCAGCAGTGTGCCGTCCAGATCTACCACCAGCGGGCAAGTGGACATGGCTGCTCCATCCATGAAGCGTTGTTATCAATTTATTTTTTACTCTGTACCTGCTATTCCTTTAGCTAAGCGGCACGTTCATCTGCTCCCATTCATTGGAAACAACTGCTTCACGATGCCTCTTATACAGAGCGTATTACTTTAATTTCCCACAGAGTGGCAAGGACTGCCAATGCGAATTGCATTAATTCTTGAATTTATTTACCTGACCGGTTTGTTTTCGGGAATAGCCCTTGCCGATAATATCTTGCTTGGTGCGGCTAATACCCCGGTGAAATACGATCTGGAAGCGTTTTCCCCTGCGGCGGGTATGGAGTTAACTATCACCGGTAATAACCCCGATGATAAGCCCGTTACCCTCGTCGTCAGAGTTGATAACCAAGATTCAAAAAGCTATTTCACCCGGGTAAATGAAGAGTTCACCCTTCAGCCGGGGACATTCAGCGTTCAATTACCATTAAGCCGCATGAAAATGTCCGGCGGCAATTTTCTTGAGCCGCCTTATACCCACCTGCACATTTTTACTGCCAACACCAAATATGCGTTGGCTCTTGAAAGCGTTGCGATTAAAGAGCCAGCACCCATTCCAAAGGATACACTGGCAATTGATCTGGGCCCCACAGGCAGCCCGGTATTTCCCGGATTCGAATTATTATCGCCGGATTCACCAAACATCTCAGGTGATTTGAAAGCCTGGCTGCGCCCGTCAGGCGATGCCCTGATCAAAGACGGTATTGATGGCATCAACACAATTCAGATCGACTGGCCAAATGGTGACTATCTGCTCAGCCTGTGGATGCAGGAGCAGGGAGAATGGGAATACCTTCCCCACCCGTTAACCAGAAAAATTACTGTTAACGGTCGTACTGTTGTAGATGACAACCTGACTCCTCAGGACTGGGTAAAACAGGTCTGGTTTGCCGGTATCAGCAAAGAAGGGGGTATTGATGGTGATCTGTGGGAAACTACCGGCAAACGTCGGGACGGGTTTATTCAAGTGCCTGTCACTATTTCCTCAGGCAAGCTGGATATTCACTTTGAAGGTGAGCGCTCAGGACGCTTTCTGTCCGCACTGATACTGGAGCTACCAGCAAATCAATACGCTGCAGGTATTCAGGCTGAACGCCGCAAACGCTTTCTTGCCAAATGGCCTGTTGAAATACCTGAATTTCCTGAAAAAGAAACCAGCCTTCAAGATATCAGCACCCGTCCTTTTCAACTTGCAGATAACAGCCGTATTTATCCTGCAGCACGCAACACCAGAATAAACTTGGTATTTGAAGTTCAGTCAGAAACTGATGACAACCAGCCAGTTATTGCACTCGCAACACCTAAGAACTCGCAAGGAGAACGGCTACTCAGCGATATCCGCTATGGATTCTGGCGCTTTGAACGCCCTGAGCCCAACGCTACCCGCCTGATTCTTGACGACAGTTATCTGCGTACAGATATCAATTCGATTCGTTTAAGTAAAAACTATCCACGAAGATTGTATTTGCAGGTAGATATTCCCGAGGAGGCTGAACCCGGCATTTATCAGGGCAATCTGCAAGTGATGAGCCATGGCACGCTGATGCAGCAGCCCTTCACTATTCAGGTGATGCCAGTAACGTTACCAAAACTGCAATATGCTTCGGGTCTCTATCTGGAGCCCGCTCCCTGGTATACATGGTTCCCGTCTTTGAAGGACAAACAGACCACTGCCACCCAATGTGACTTGTCGTTTATGCAAAGCCTTGGTTTTACTGCTGTTGCGCCAGGTCTTTCAACACCAAGTACACCATCCAGCCGTGACGCTTTTATCAGAGAGCTGCAGCAGGTTGTGAACAGTGGTTTCGATCAACCTGTTCTGGCTTATGCTCCCCTGAAACGACTGATACATGGTCGCTCTGAAGCAGAAGTTGCAGATGCATTAGCCACGCTTAAAGAACAGCTCGCTGAAAAAGAGCTGCCAGCACCTTACTGGTCATTATTTGATGAACCACGCGGTGAAGAAAAACTGCAACAGATACGCAACCTCGCAAAGCTACTGCGCCCGGAGCCGCTCGAATTAAAAATGGCGGGGCACCTGAACCACAAAGAACATAGACAACTATTGCCAACTGTTGATCTGGCTATTGCCAATCACGCTTATGGCATCAGTCGCAAAGAGATCAGCGAAGCCAACAGGAAACGATTGTTCTGGATGTATAACATGCCCTGGCCAAGGTTAGCGGGTGGATTCTTTTTATGGCGCTCAGGTGCTGATGGTTATATCCAGTGGCATGCCCGCATGCCAACGGCTGATCCGTTCGACCCAACAGATGGGCGGGAAGGTGATGTTATCTATATCTATCCGTGGAACGGAACATCATGCCCGCAGGCAATAGATATCCACAAGAAACTGTTAGCACTGCATGAAAGTACGCTGGATTTACGTTGGTTACAATGGCTGGATCAGATTGCAGAAAAAAGTACAGCCGCCCGCAGGCTGCGAGTAGACATAGAGGAGCAAGTCCCAACTCGCTGGTCTGCTGCGACAAGGAGGCTTAATACAGAGCAACTGGTAAAGTTACGTCAAAAAATAATCAGCTTTGCGACCACCCTAAAACCTGAACCAGCAGGGATCACCGTACCATAATACTATTAGTAACAATTTTACCCTTCCCCTGATAGCCTGATCCTGACTCTTCTGATACAACAACAGGCCTCTTAGGCAATACAGCATCCATGACAGGCTCAGCAGGAGGTTCCATCAGTGCTGGCTGGGGTTCTGTTTTCGTTCTGGTGAGATTCCGGACCGATAACAAAGAGGTCAGTGGCAGTAGCCCTCTGGCCTCCCCCAAAGCAGTTTGTTGACGTTTATGATTTGCCAAAACCAATCGCCGATACGGTCTTGAGCACTGCGCAAATTCCCTGATATCCATCAAAGGAGAGTGTGTCATCACATAAGCTTCAGATGTCAGCTTGCAGGTAAATGTGTGATTTGACGCTATCTGCCATTCACAGGAATTGCTTTTACATCTGGCACTGATCACAGCATTCAAGCGTGGCACTGCTGCAGTGACAGCCTGGAGCTCAAGAGCAACCGACTGTTCTTGTTGATTTGAAGCGGGCAACAAACCTTCCAGATGTGAACCTTGCTGAATAATATCTGAAGTGAAAATTGAAGAGGATGCCACCTGCAACGTTTCATTAAGGCCCATATCAACTGCAAGTTCATTAAGTTCATCATCGCAAAGATCATTGACATGAGGCATCTTCCATTGTCTGCATAACTGTTCAAACAGAAAAGCTTGTCTTGATGATTCTTTACGCCCTTCAGACCTTCCGACTACTGCTAATTGGGTAGAGGTACTTTCTGTTGCAGAGTCAAGGGCTTCCTGCTCATGCGACTGATCTCTCGAATCATCAAGGTCGAAGACCAGTTGCTTGGAGCGCCACGTGGTCTCTGCCATACCTTCTGATTCCGATACGGACTTATAAACAGCAAGCACCTGTTCAATCACCGGTCGAAACGGCTCCAAAGAAAGCTGGGGGAGTTTCGTGCGAATTCCAAGATATAAATCAATTAACTTTTTCTGAAAACCGGAAAGCGCTTGTTCCTCAAAAACCTTGGCTACCAGAGACTTAATGTCAGGATCTTCCTCTTCCTTTTGCACACCAGATACAGATTGAAGGTTACATAACCGAAGTAAAAGCGAAAAGCAGACATTAATATCAGCCAGACTATGAGGTGTTATTTTCATAATTCTCATTAAAGGATGATGGCAAACCAGTTGATAGACAACATCCATTTGGCTGGCCACCACTGAACCATCGCATTGCTGCAGCAGGTCATCATAAGCAACATCCGTTTCTCTGATTTTTTCAAGAATATTATCAGCTAGAGAACCATTAGCGCCTAGGTAACCAGCTATTTCTTCAATCTGCTTAACAACAGCTAAAGCCTGTTTCTTATCTGTTCCTGAAAACATTGAGCCTACTGTTTGTTGAAGTTTTTTCACCTCTGACATTATCGCTTCAGGAGTAAACTCAATACTCCGAAACAAGTCACACTCAACGGTTTTAGATTTCCTCTGCGGATTGACCAATAATGGGTTAGCAAAATATGTCTCTACCAGAGCATCAATATCAATCTCGTCATTTTTCAGAGCATTAATAACTATTGATAATAATAAACAATAAGCAATATGCTGTTGATTACTACAAGGAAGTGCTTCACAAACACAAGGCTCTACATTGTTATTAGAACAATACCACCCCAATGGCCCTGACCGTTTCTTTAATTCTCCCTTTACATGAATAAAGCTGAGTTTCTCTTTAATTTTTTGATTCTCTACTAATTGCTGTAATATTTCGGGAATTTTTTCACTTAACAAGGCAGAATCATAATCTTTAAGAATAAACCATTGCTGCCCCAAGCATAAAAATATAACCGGAGGAGACGACATTTGAGAAATAGCAGATGCCATGTCTTCTGGTCTGATGTCTAGCGATGTCATCATATCACAATCCAGAGCTACTCCGGAAAATGTAAAACGCTGAAGACCGAAATTAGACAACTCAACGGGGTAAATTACAACAGCAGGCATATTCAGAGAGTTGCAGGTTGCGATAAGAGAGATCAAATCCTGCTCATTCCTCCATAAATATTTGTGAATAAATTTCCTTACTGTAACTGTAGAGAATCCTGATGAATCAGATTTAATCATCAAGCTTGATGCCTGCTGAAACAATCCAACATTTTCACACCATTTCCCTTTATATACTTTGTCGAGCAAGCGGCTTCTTTTTTTATTTTTTATTACTTCACTTTCCATTATGGCAATTAATTTTCCATCTGAGCGGCCTTCACTCAGAACAAAGTGTTCTACACAACGGAAGAGATCTGTAAACAAATCAACGGGGTCGTTACCGCTCAAAATGGCTAGAATCTCGAAAAGGGAACCATAATGGTCAACAGTTGAAAGTGGAGATAAATCTTGACAGAAAGAATGAAATACAGCTTTTACTTCCTCACTTAACTGTATGTCTTCATCTTTTACCTTTAAGCAGCGCCCTGAAATTTCATACTCAACATCATTCAGATTTCCTTCAGAGAGCATACAGATAATTCGTTCCCGCCTGCTTTCAGAAAGCTCATGTTGCAAATCACCAGGGTGGAAATCAAGCAAATCGAGATCAGGTTTGACGACACAGTCTTCATCCCCAAACATATAGTTCGACTGCTGAAAAGGAGAAAAAGCAGACATTTCAGATGGCATCAACGTTACGGGAGGCGCATGATATTTACTCTTTCGTACATTCGGCGCATACTCTTCTTTGGCAGCTTTAATCAATGATTTAAGCTGTCCTGTCGTCTTGAGTGATTGTAATTTAACATCTATAAGCTCTATATCAAGAGAGTTTTCATCTGTCAAAGCAAGCCACTTCAAAAGTTGAAAACGAGTTATAGGTGTGTAATCCAGACTATTTGCCAACATTTCTGCTTTTTCTTTTTCTCCAGACAGAAACAAGGCGCGCATTATAAATATCAGATGAAAATATTCACTTCCTTTTATGCAAGTCCATACAAAATCAAAAGACGTTTGCCTTGGAAGATGGTCTGTCTGACGCATTAAAGCAGCAAAAATAGGCACTTTAGTCGCAAACCATGAGTTAATAAGTGGTCTTAATGTATCCAGCATTTCTAACTCTTGCTTAGAAGCTTCCATTTTTATTTTTTTCTTCTGTTCGCTACGTCTCTCTTTTTCAGTTCTTTCTCTGCGAGTTCCTGCTTGTTCATGTCTTTTGGGCAGGTTGACTGGTACCAACTCTTTCTTCTCTCCTAAATTCATTTTGACCTTTTCTGGTGGCTCACCAGCAAGTCCATGACAGCTAAAAAAGATGACAATATATACAGATAAAGAAACAAACAATATTTTCATGAAACTAAAAATACACTTCACATCATAAATATTATGATTCTTTGAAAATCATTCTTATTAAAATAGCAATATTTTATTTTTAATCGAATCAAATTAAAAAGCCCGCATATATTGACATGGGCGATATTCATGCGACTCATGCGGATATTTTCTCCAGACAAGCGTAAGCAGTATGTTCTTCCCGGAAAAATCCAAGGATCATTTTTCTCGTTCTCTGGATAGATTTCAGTCCAGAGGAAACAGCATTGAGAAACGCCTCCCTCGTCCGCAGGATCATTCGCCCAACACAGCCAGACTTGACGCATAGGAATTTACGCATAGGAATTTCAAAAAATTATTATTCCAGTCATTCCTGTAACCTTTGGTTTTCCACCCTCTCAGCATCCTATTACCTGACACTGAATGTTGTGCTTATCTGTCTGATACCACCTAAATCCTATTGATTTGCCCGATCTCACCCTGAAATCCTGATTTCAGACGGATTGAGGGCGTGAACTATGTAATCGGTTTCGCAAGCGCAAGCTGTTGATGGTATTTGTACAGCTCGTACTGCGGCTTCCCCCGGGTAATGCCGGTGAAGATCATTTGAGCCTGACAGAGGATGCATTGCAGCGGGTCGAGCCCAAAGGTTTGTTTCAGTAACGCCGGAAAGGTGATTTTCAGGGCGTTTCGTTCGGGCTGATTGAGCAGGTTGTAGACGGTGGGCAGCAATGTAGCCCTTCCCCGGCAGGCCAGAAAACCATAATACCGGATCATTCGGAAACCTTTGTCGGGAATATGCTGTGTCAGTCGTTCTATAAATTCTTCCCCTTCACAGGTTTCATGGCGGCGGGTTTTGGTGCGGTGATCCAGATACTCATACACAACGGTATCACCGCCATAGTGTTTCAGGCGCGACATGGCCAGCGGTGGTCGTTTGATATAGCGCCCCAGGTAGCTGATGGTGCGGTGGGGGCTTTTGGTGGCTTTGGCAAAATGGACGATCCAGTCCTTTTGGTATTGCTCATCGAGGAAATCATTGAAGCCGGAAAGGTCATGACAGCTGTCTTTCAGCTCGGAAGGCAGATCCAGCTCGCCACGTTTAAACGCTTCCCTGAGCAGGTTGATCACGCCGTAACACCACGCGGGCATGATGGCGTTTTTGGTGAAGTAGACTGACTTCCATTGCTGGTTTCCGTCGTATAATCCGCCACGGGTCACAGAGAGGTGAATATGAACATTCCAGTTCAGCTTTCGGCCAAAGGTATGCAGTGCCGTGAAAATGCCAGGTGTCACGCCTTTTTTCCCGGCAAAGGCCTGCAGGCTTTTTGCCGCCAGTGGGCTCAGTTTACCCAGTAAGGTGCGGTTGATTCTGAACAGCTCCCAGAGTGCATCAGGCATCGTAAAGGTGATGTGTTGCCACTCAGTATCCGGCAACAGCGCTTTCTGGTCAGCAATCCACTGATCGGTCAGTTTTTTGCCGCAGGTATTACACAACCGGGCTTTACAGCCAAAGCAGATCTTTTTGGTGTGAGAGCATTCATGGTTGCTGCATACAAAGCTGGCATACCCCATGATCACCCGCCCGCAGGCCAGTACTTTGCTGATCGCATCAACCACAGCAGGGCGTATCGTATCGGCGTTGCGCTGGTAATAACGCCACCATAACTGATCGCGTAGCAGTAATTGTTTTAGTTTGGACGGCGGTCGGCTGGTCATACGGCCTCATCAATACAGTCGCACGGATGATAACGAATGCAGCCGGTGAAGGGGATGGCATCCTGAGGTTGTTTTTCAGTCGTCCTCCTCTGCCAGTCTTTTGCGTTTACGGTGTTTTCTGAATTTGTGATTGGCCAGCGCCTTCGCACTGTTGAGGATCACCGGGGGCTGACACCCCATGGTGTCAACTGGGTACAGGTGCGTTCCCCGCTGTGGTGACTGCGGTTGTGAGTGGCCAGCGCCTGAGCACTTTTGAGGGTCACCGGGGGCTGACACCGGGTACAGGTGCGTTCCCCGCTGTGGTGACTTTTGTTGTGATTGGTCAGCGCCTGAGCACTGTTGAGGGTCACCGGGGGCTGACACCGGGTACAGGTGCGTTCCCCGCTGTGGTGACTGCGGTTGTGATTGTCCAGCGCCTTCGCACTGTTGAGGGTCACCGGGGGCTGACACCGGGTACAGGTGCGTTCCCCGCTGTGGTGACTTTGGTTGTGAGTGGCCAGCGCCTTCGCACTGTTGAGGGTCACCGGGGGCTGACACCGGGTACAGGTGCGTTCCCCGCTGTGGTGACTGCGGTTGTGAGTGGCCAGCGCCTGAGCACTTTTGAGGGTCACCGGGGGCTGACACCGGGTACAGGTGCGTTCCCCGCTGTGGTGACTTTGGTTGTGAGTGGCCAGCGCCTGAGCACTGTTGAGGGTCACCGGGGGCTGACACCGGGTACAGGTGCGTTCCCCGCTGTGGTGACTTTGGTTGTGATTGGCCAGCGCCTTCGCACTGTTGAGGGTCACCGGGGGCTGACACCGGGTACAGGTGCGTTCCCCGCTGTGGTGGCTGCGGTTGTGATCGGCCAGCGCCTTCGCACTGTTGAGGGTCACCGGGGGCTGACACCGGGTACAGGTGCGTTCCCCGCTGTGGTGACGGTGGTTGTGATTGGCCAGCGCCTGTTTGTTGGGCAATGTATTGCCACATTCGCGGCAGATTTGGGGGCCGGAGTGGATAAGTGC
The DNA here is from genome assembly GCA_965261725.1 of Endozoicomonadaceae bacterium. Taxonomy (GTDB): domain Bacteria; phylum Pseudomonadota; class Gammaproteobacteria; order Pseudomonadales; family Endozoicomonadaceae; genus CANDOC01. Next base: position 61,465 of record CBDHDU010000044.1, read on the forward strand.
CATGTGCTGTTGCAGTTGCTGATGGCGATAGTGCTTGCCACACTGAGAGCAAGCCTCCAGTTCTCCGTGCTGATGCTGTTTGAGGTGCGCCTGCAGCTTAGCCGGTATATAAAATTCACGTTGACACTGCCCGCACTGTAACCTGGCACCGAGCCGCCGGAGACGGATTAACGGGTTGCCGGGGGGCGCTGCGGGGGGAGAGCTGACCTCGCCGTTCTCCTCACCCTCGGCATCGTCAATGTCCATAGAGTCCGCCTGCTGGCTGCAGGTGGCCATCAGCGAAAAATCCGAAGCGGCCTGCCACTGTTGTAGGATGCCCAGCACCCGGGCTGTTTCCTGTTCCAGCAGCCGGATCCATTCCGAGACCGGACGGGGCACCCTGTCAAACTGACTATCCACACTGAACAGTTCAGGCAGCCACTGACCGCTCTCACTGACCAGTTGGGTCTCGTCATGGGGTAGCGCCTGCGCCTGCCAATACGGTATGTTTTCCGGCAGTAGTGAACGCAAGCCCCCGGTGGTGTCGTCATCAAGCTGTTCCCGCCGGGTTACCGGGGTTGTCAGGGCGCGTATCCGGTTAATGACCCCGATGCGTTCGCCGGTCACCGGGCCGGGACAGAAGGCACGTTCCAGCAGATCCATAGCGACGGCGGTCCAGACGGGCAACGGCAGATACAGCAAGGCTTGGCCGGATTCCTTTTTTTGCCAGTAAGGGTCGAGGTCGAGCATGACCGGCAGGCGCAGTACCGCACCACCGAGCCCCGAGGCTTCAGGCAGCCGGTTCTCGTTGAAGCCGATATTGCCGCCGTGGCGGTCTCCCAGCAAAATCCCGTGCTGCAGAAACAGCTGATAGATTTCAGCAAACCGCCACACCCAGGTCAGGGCGAAATCCAGCCGTTCGAACAACGTGGCTGAACCCATGGCCTCCAGCTGCCGGTCGGCAATAAAATCCACCGCTGACATCGCCATAACGGGCTTGTCTCCCCAGCGAAAGGCCAGTAGTAACGGACAGGTATGAAAAGCCAGCTGTTTATAACCCGGTTGCTGAATCGCCCGGTACAGGGTCAGCTCCTGTTCAAACCGCGGAATATGTTTTTTGGAGCGGGCCAGCTTGAGAATATAATCCGGATCACCGGGAAACCGGATGACCAGGCTGCGGTTGCCGTGAAACAGATATCGCTGTTGCCCGGCGTCAAACTGCTGGCAAAAGGTTTGCAGTTGCCGGTTGTCGCTCAGTGGGTTCTGTTGCTTTTGGGCAAGGGCCCAGAGTTTGTTCATTACCGGGCTGTTATCAATCAGCGCCTGCCGGGAGGCCGGGGTCAGGGGCGGAAATAAGGCAGACAGATCGTCTGGCGGTGCTTCTGTCTGCAACCGTAAGGCCGCCAGACCGGGAGCGGATGCGGTTGCCGTGGGTGCAGACGGTTTCGTCTGCGGGCTGTTGTTCGCCATCCCCCAGGGCAGGGAAGAAAATAACCAGTCTTCTATCGCCGGGGGGATCAGAGTGTCGTTGGATAACGATGCCGGTACGGTCGCATCCATGTCAGCATTTATGGGCAATGGATCTGCATCAACAGTACTGTGATAACCGCTGTCAGCTGAATCATGGCAGGCTTCAGATGTCGTGGGACGGGGTGGCTTGTGTGTGCACCGGGCTAGCTGCTGACGTGCCTGTTTGGCAGATAAGCACTGCTTTTTGGCCGGAGGGCGATGATCAGTTAACGCTTCCACTACGGAGGCGGTAAACAGCCGGGAAGGCCCCGGTTCGCCAACATGACTACAGACATCAGAGGCTGTTATGCCGGGCAAATGGGTCATCAGCGAGGCATTATCAGTCCAGACTGGCGGTCGGCAGGTGCGGCACCTGGCGATATGGTTTTCCAGCTCAGTCGTTGCAATCTGCTCCCCGCAGCCAACCGGACAAGGCCACAGCAGAGTGTTAAGCAGGCGGGCCGTGTTCAGTTTGCGGGAGAACTGAGATCGTCTGGCATGACAGTCGGGACATTTTGTTATGCTAGAGCCCGGCTCTTCGAGGTGGGCATCACACAGGCTATAGCCGCATTTACGGCACCAGGCAACCTGTGTTTCGATTAAACCCTGACACATATAACAGTACAGGTTCCTGCACCTGTCAGGCAGTTCGGTCGTTAGCGAGTATGACTGCCCGTCAATAAAGACATCACGGGTTACCTTCAAGACTGCACAGAGGCATGAACCTGACAGCAATAATATTGTAAACGACAAAATACATGTGCAGAGTTTACTCATTTGCAGATTGTTGTTGTATCTGGTGAGGTATCATGGTTGTTTGACAGAAATCTTCAGCGTAGATCAAACGACAGTTTTTAGCCTGACGTTTAGTGCAATCAAAAAGTTGCCGCGCAGCGGCCTACGTTCTTTTGGTGTGAGAGCATTCATGGTTGCTGCATACAAGCTGGCATACCCCATGATCACCCGCCCGCAGGCCAGTACTTTGCTGATCGCATCAACCACTGCAGGGCGTATCGTATCGGCGTTGCGCTGGTAATAACGCCACCATAACTGATCGCGTAGCAGTAATTGTTTTAGTTTGGACGGCGGTCGGCTGGTCATACGGCCTCATCAATACAGTCGCACGGATGATAACGAATGCAGCCGGTGAAGGGGATGGCATCCTGAGGTTGTTTTTCAGTCGTCCTCCTCTGCCAGTCTTTTGCGTTTACGGTGTTTTCTGAATTTGTGATTGGCCAGCGCCTGAGCACTGTTGAGGGTCACCGGGGGCTGACACTGGGTACAGGTGCGTTCCCCGCTGTGGTGACTGCGGTTGTGAGAGGTCAGCGCCTGAGCACTGTTGAGGGTCACCGGGGGCTGGCACCGGGTACAGGTGCGTTCCCCGCTGTGGTGACTGCGGTTGTGAGAGGTCAGCGCCTGAGCACTGTTGAGGGTCACCGGGGGCTGGCACCGGGTACAGGTGCGTTCCCCGCTGTGGTGACTTTTGTTGTGATCGGCCAGCGCCAGAGCACTTTTGAGGGTCACCGGGGGCTGACACCGGGTACAGGTGCGTTCCCCGCTGTGGTGACTTTTGTTGTGATCGACCAGCGCCTTCGCACTGTTGAGGGTCACCGGGGGCTGACACCGGGTACAGGTGCGTTCCCCGCTGTGGTGACTGCGGTTGTGATCGGCCAGCGCCTGAGCACTGTTGAGGGTCACCGGGGGCTGACACCGGGTACAGGTGCGTTCCCCGCTGTGGTGACTTTTGTTGTGAGAGGCCAGCGCCTGAGCACTTTTGAGGGTCACCGGGGGCTGACACAGGGTACAGGTGCGTTCCCCGCTGTGGTGACTGCGGTTGTGATCGGCCAGCGCCTTCGCACTGTTGAGGGTCACCGGGGGCTGACACCGGGTACAGGTGCGTTCCCCGCTGTGGTGACTTTGGTTGTGATTGGCCAGCGCCTTCGCACTGTTGAGGGTCACCGGGGGCTGACACCGGGTACAGGTGCGTTCCCCGCTGTGGTGACTTTTGTTGTGAGTGGCCAGCGCCTTCGCACTGTTGAGGGTCACCGGGGGCTGACACCGGGTACAGGTGCGTTCCCCGCTGTGGTGGCTGCGGTTGTGAGTGGCCAGCGCTTGTTTGTTGGGCAATGTATTGCCACATTCGCGGCAGATTTGGGGGCCGGAGTGGATAAGTGCCATGTGCTGTTGCAGTTGCTGATGGCGATAGTGCTTGCCACACTGAGAGCAAGCCTCCAGTTCTCCGTACTGATGCTGTTTGAGGTGCGCCTGCAGCTTAGCCGGTATATAAAATTCACGTTGACACTGCCCGCACTGTAACCTGGCACCGAGCCGCCGGAGACGGATTAACGGGTTGCCGGGGGGCGCCGTGGGGGGAGAGCTGACCTCGCCGTTCTCCCCACCCTCGGCATCGTCAATGTCCATAGAGTCCGCCTGCTGGCTGCAGGTGGCCATCAGCGAAAAATCCGAAGCGGCCTGCCACTGTTGTAGGATGCCCAGCACCCGGGCTGTTTCCTGTTCCAGCAGCCGGATCCATTCCGAGACCGGACGGGGCACCCTGTCAAACTGACTATCCACACTGAACAGTTCAGGCAGCCACTGACCGCTCTCACTGACCAGTTGGGTCTCGTCATGGGGTAGCGCCTGCGCCTGCCAATACGGTATGTTTTCCGGCAGTAGTGAACGCAAGCCCCCGGTGGTGTCGTCATCAAGCTGTTCCCGCCGGGTTACCGGGGTTGTCAGGGCGCGTATCCGGTTAATGACCCCGATGCGTTCGCCGATCACCGGGCCGGGACAGAAGGCACGTTCCAGCAGATCCATAGCGACGGCGGTCCAGACGGGCAACGGCAGATACAGCAAGGCTTGGCCGGATTCCCTTTTTTGCCAGTAAGGGTCGAGGTCGAGCATGACCGGCAGGCGCAGTACCGCACCACCGAGCCCCGAGGCTTCAGGCAGCCGGTTCTCGTTGAAGCCGATATTGCCGCCGTGGCGGTCTCCCAGCAAAATCCCGTGCTGCAGAAACAGCTGATAGATTTCAGCAAACCGCCACACCCAGGTCAGGGCGAAATCCAGCCGTTCGAACAACGTGGCTGAACCCATGGCCTCCAGCTGCCGGTCGGCAATAAAATCCACCGCTGACATCGCCATAACGGGCTTGTCTCCCCAGCGAAAGGCCAGTAGTAACGGACAGGTATGAAAAGCCAGCTGTTTATAACCCGGTTGCTGAATCGCCCGGTACAGGGTCAGCTCCTGTTCAAACCGCGGAATATGTTTTATGGAGCGGGCCAGCTTGAGAATATAATCCGGATCACCGGGAAACCGGATGACCAGGCTGCGGCTGCCGTGAAACAGATATCGCTGTTGCCCGGCGTCAAACTGCTGGCAAAAGGTTTGCAGTTGCCGGTTGTCGCTCAGTGGGTTCTGTTGCTTTTGGGCAAGGGCCCAGAGTTTGTTCATTACCGGGCTGTTATCAATCAGCGCCTGCCGGGAGGCCGGGGTCAGGGGCGGAAATAAGGCAGACAGATCGTCTGGCGGTGCTTCTGTCTGCAACCGTAAGGCCGCCAGACCGGGAGCGGATGCGGTTGCCGTGGGTGCAGACGGTTTCGTCTGCGGGCTGTTGTTCGCCATCCCCCAGGGCAGGGAAGAAAATAACCAGTCTTCTATCGCCGGGGGGATCAGAGTGTCGTTGGATAACGATGCCGGTACGGTCGCATCCATGTCAGCATTTATGGGCAATGGATCTGCATCAACAGTACTGTGATAACCGCTGTCAGCTGAATCATGGCAGGCTTCAGATGTCGTGGGACGGGGTGGCTTGTGTGTGCACCGGGCTAGCTGCTGACGTGCCTGTTTGGCAGATAAGCACTGCTTTTTGGCCGGAGGGCGATGATCAGTTAACGCTTCCACTACGGAGGCGGTAAACAGCCGGGAAGGCCCCGGTTCGCCAACATGACTACAGACATCAGAGGCTGTTATGCCGGGCAAATGGGTCATCAGCGAGGCATTATCAGTCCAGACTGGCGGTCGGCAGGTGCGGCACCTGGCGATATGGTTTTCCAGCTCAGTCGTTGCAATCTGCTCCCCGCAGCCAACCGGACAAGGCCACAGCAGAGTGTTAAGCAGGCGGGCCGTGTTCAGTTTGCGGGAGAACTGAGATCGTCTGGCATGACAGTCGGGACATTTTGTTATGCTAGAGCCCGGCTCTTCGAGGTGGGCATCACACAGGCTATAGCCGCATTTACGGCACCAGGCAACCTGTGTTTCGATTAAACCCTGACACATATAACAGTACAGGTTCCTGCACCTGTCAGGCAGTTCGGTCGTTAACGAGTATGACTGCCCGTCAATAAAGACATCACGGGTTACCTTCAAGACTGCACAGAGGCATGAACCTGACAGCAATAATATTGTAAACGACAAAATACATGTGCAGAGTTTACTCATTTGCAGATTGTTGTTGTATCTGGTGAGGTATCATGGTTGTTTGACAGAAATCTTCAGCGTAGATCAAACGACAGTTTTTAGCCTGACGTTTAGTGCAATCAAAAAGTTGCCGCGCAGCGGCCTACGTTCGAAGGCAGATCCAGCTCGCCACGTTTAAACGCTTCCCTGAGCAGGTTGATCACGCCGTAACGCCACGCGGGCATGATGGCGTTTTTGGTGAAGTAGACTGACTTCCATTGCTGGTTTCCGTCGTATAATCCGCCACGGGTCACAGAGAGGTGAATATGAACATTCCAGTTCAGCTTTCGGCCAAAGGGATGCAGTGCCGTGAAAATGCCAGGTGTCACGCCTTTTTCCCGGCAAAGGCCTGCAGGCTTTTTGCCGCCAGTGGGCTCAGTTTACCCAGTAAGGTGCGGTTGATTCTGAACAGCTCCCAGAGTGCATCAGGCATCGTAAAGGTGATGTGTTGCCACTCAGTATCCGGCAACAGCGCTTTCTGGTCAGCAATCCACTGATCGGTCAGTTTTTTGCCGCAGGTATTACACAACCGGGCTTTACAGCCAAAGCAGATCTTTTTGGTGTGAGAGCATTCATGGTTGCTGCATACAAAGCTGGCATACCACATGATCACCCGCCCGCAGGCCAGTACTTTGCTGATCGCATCAACCACAGCAGGGCGTATCGTATCGGCGTTGCGCTGGTAATAACGCCACCATAACTGATCGCGTAGCAGTAATTGTTTTAGTTTGGACGGCGGTCGGCTGGTCATACGGCCTCATCAATACAGTCGCACGGATGATAACGAATGCAGCCGGTGAAGGGGATGGCATCCTGAGGTTGTTTTTCAGTCGTCCTCCTCTGCCAGTCTTTTGCGTTTACGGTGTTTTCTGAATTTGTGAGTGGCCAGCGCCTGAGCACTGTTGAGGGTCACCGGGGGCTGACACTGGGTACAGGTGCGTTCCCCGCTGTGGTGACTGCGGTTGTGAGAGGCCAGCGCCTGAGCACTGTTGAGGGTCACCGGGGGCTGGCACCGGGTACAGGTGCGTTCCCCGCTGTGGTGACTGCGGTTGTGAGTGGCCAGCGCCTTCGCACTGTTGAGGGTCACCGGGGGCTGACACTGGGTACAGGTGCGTTCCCCGCTGTGGTGACTGTGGTTGTGAGTGGCCAGCGCCTTCGCACTGTTGAGGGTCACCGGGGGCTGACACCGGGTACAGGTGCGTTCCCCGCTGTGGTGACTGCGGTTGTGAGTGGCCAGCGCCTTCGCACTGTTGAGGGTCACCGGGGGCTGACACCGGGTACAGGTGCGTTCCCCGCTGTGGTGACTTTGGTTGTGAGTGGCCAGCGCCTTCGCACTGTTGAGGGTCACCGGGGGCTGACACCGGGTACAGGTGCGTTCCCCGCTGTGGTGACTGCGGTTGTGATCGGCCAGCGCCTGAGCACTGTTGAGGGTCACCGGGGGCTGACACCGGGTACAGGTGCGTTCCCCGCTGTGGGAGGCGCTTATATGGCTAGCTAATGATGCAGCTGTTTTGTAATACTTTTGGCACAGGGAACACTGAAAAGGTTTCTCGCCGGATTCAACCGTTTGAAAAACTGAAGGTGAAGGCGGATCTTGAGGTGATACTGTGAATTCGGTATCCGAACTGTTTGTTTCTTTTTCATCGTCGTCTGGCGGTTCTTGTTTAATGCAAGATGTACATTGTTTTAGCCATTGATCAATTTCAGGCAACACAGGAAAGTCATCAGTCACCTTTACAATTACAACCTCCGAATTGTCATCGAGTCGTATTTTCTTGATTTGTGGTTGGGATGATCCGGGTTCTGAGCTATTGTCTGCTTCATTTTCACCGGCCCCGGATGAAGGAATAAAAGCGCTTGCAAACAAAGCTATCAAGCTTGAAAGGAAGGCACTTTTTATCTTTTTTTTGACCAGTTTCTTTGAATGGAGAAGAAAGTCATATGACGCTGACGGGCTACCTGAGAAAGAGCTTTTATCATAGGTCAGACAATAGGTTTGAGCCTGACGTTTAGTGCAATCAAAAAGTTGCCGCGCAGCGGCCTACGTTCAGGCTTCCCCAGACAAGCTCAACCGGGTTCAACTCAGGAGAGTACGGCGGTAGTAGCTGGATATCCAGTAAACGTGGCTCGCGCTTAAGATATTTCATAACCTTTTTGGCTGTGTGAGCAGAGTGTCCATCCGTCACGATGAGAACAGGGCGATCATGGGACTTCACTATCTGCCCGAGAAATTTGATGAAAACATCCGCATTAAAGCGACCAGTGATCGACATGTAGCGCATATCTCCCTCACCGCTGACAGCTGCGATCATGTTGATCCCAAAACGTGCACCGGTGGCGCTGACAACGGGAGTGCAGCCCTTTCGACCCCAGGTTGTGCCGGAACGCAGGCTCGCTTCGTCAATGAAATAGATAATAGCGTTATGGTTTTCCGCCGTGGCTCTCAATTCCGGATAGCGTTCCTGTAGCCACTGGGATCCATGGTTATGTCGAATTCGGATTTTATCACTCCAGCAACGATACCCCTCGTCCAGCAAGCTTTGTAAAAGCCCTAGTGGGTTGGATTCCGAGTGAGGATAATATGTGCCAAACGATCTTTTTGCTCTGTAGTGAGCTTCGGTTTACGGCCACCACGCCGCTGACTGGTCTTCAAAGCCTCCTCGCCACCCATCGGTAAACACAGGATTTATGGGTACTGTACTTGCTAGCCAGCTCCGGAACAGACATTCCGTCCTGCCAATGTCGGATGGCTTCCATGCGGATTATTTCCCGTTGGAGATGGAAGACTTTACGACCGTCAAGCTTGCTCATGAACACCTCTTTTCAGAGGTGAAAATTTACCTGATCGTTTGTCTTAAAGTATTCGCCCACGTCAACATATACGCGGGCTACTGAAGATTACCCAATCAATTATTTAGCTGGTGGTGTATAACCTTCTGCCTTTTCATAATCATCACCGGAGAAAAACAGTTCCATCTGCTCTGCCAGAAACTTACGGGATTCAGCATTAGCCAGACTGAGATGCTTTTCATTAATCAGCATGGTCTGGTGCTGTTGCCACATGCCCCAGGCTTCTTTGGAAACATTCTCATAAACCCATTTGCCTTTCTCACCCGGATACGGGGGAACCAGCAAACCTTCTGCTTGCTTTTGCAGTTTGACGCAGAATACTTCACGCATCGACAAATCCTCTTTCAGAACTCACAGGCGTTATAAACTATGAAAATGCAGCCTTTTTAATGTTTCAGAGCTAGCTGCATTTTCCGCTCAAGGCTGTTTGAAGCTTTTTCAGTAACCGGCTTACCGGAGCCGCAAGGCCCAGTGCGGGTGGTTGGTCAAGGTTATACCAGAGAGCCTGCTCCGATTCCAAAAGCTGTGGATAACCAGACTCTGCCACAAATGCCTTTACCGGCTGAATATCCAGATGGAAATGGCTGAAGGTGTGGCGAACGGGTTGCCATTCTTCAAAATCAGCCAGCGTCATTCCGGTTTCCTGTTCGGCTTGAAGTTGTAGAGCTTCGTCGATATTTGTTTCGGGCAAGCTCCACAATCCTCCCCAAATACCTTGAGGCGGGCGTTTCCGGAGTAACACCTCTCCCTGCTCATTAACTACCAGCAGCATTCTCACAGAACGAACGGGTAATTCTTTTTTCGGCTTGGGTTGTGGATAAAGTGCCTGTTCATTGTTTTTGCGGGCAACACAACCTTCAACAACCGGGCAAAGATCACAAAGAGGGCGGCTGCGAACACAGACCATTGCTCCCAGATCCATCATTGCCTGAGTGTAATCAGCAACACGCTCCGCTGGTGTGTAGAACTCAGCCAGTCGCCAGAGTTCCTTCTGAACACTTGCCTGCCCCGGCCAGCCATTGATCGCATGAAAACGTGCCAGCACGCGCTTAACATTACCGTCCAGAATCGCAGCATGAATATTCATACTGATTGCTGCAATAGCACCTGCAGTTGAACGCCCAATACCCGGTAAATCTGCCAGCTCATCTACCGATGCAGGAAATTCGCCCTGATATTTATCCACAACAACCTTTGCACACTTATGAAGATTGCGTGCACGAGCGTAATAACCCAGCCCACTCCATAACTGCAGCACTTCATCTTCCGGCGCTGCGGCAAGGTCTTCAACAACAGGAAAACGATTGATGAAATTCTGGAAATAGGGAATAACAGTAGCGACCTGAGTCTGCTGCAACATCACTTCTGACAGCCAGACCCGGTAAGGAGAAATATTCTGTTGCCAGGGGAGGTTCTTGCGACCGTGCTGGTCAAACCATTTCAATACCGCATCACTGAATTGTCTGGCTGAATCCTGCATTCCTGATCATATCCCCGGTAATCACTGGCAAGGCAGTATGCCATATGAGTACCGGGAAACATGAGTATTACTTCAGAAAACCTTTCAGCGCATCTTTAATGTCTTTACCGACTTTATCGCCAAGTTTCTTTTCCAGTTCTTTTTCCAGCTTGCGCTCAACTTCCTTGCCTGCCATTTGTGCCGCCAGCTTGGCAACCCGGTCATAATCAATACCGCACAGCCCTGATTGCCCCAACTCGCCCTTACAGCGCACCGGCCAAGTGATATCGGCATACTTTTCATTGATATGGCAGGCAGGATCAAGGTCTGGTTGTTCATTGCCGGAGATATTCAGCCCGACATGGTAATCAAGCTTCTGGTTAACCAGATCGACATTGCCGTCGCCACTCATATGCAAAGTAGCCAGCTCTGCGGCAAGATCTTTATTAGTCGCAACACCGTTGCTGATCTGAACTGTACCACCCAGCGATGTGAACTTACTCTCTGCAGGCCAGTCAGTGCGGGTTAACTGCTTGTTTCTTACTTTAGAAACGGCCTCACAAACCAGTTTGTTAAAATTAGTTCCCTTGAATACACCGTCCGCCACATTGAAGCTGACATTACCATTGAGTTTTTTGGTCAGCTGGTTCTGGGTCATGCCCTGAGAGGCCAGTGCCAAATTGAAATTGGCTTTGCCATCTACCTGCTCCAGCTGTGGGATCACTGCTGCCAGCGCCCCCATATTGACGCCATTCATGGCTGCTTCAATATTCAGGTTTGGTGTTTTTCTGGCATCAACCTGACCGTTACTACGAATGGCGCCATCATAGAAACCTGCCTGCAGTTTTTTAAGCTGCAGCACACCCTGATGCGCATTAATGATGAGTTCCGGGTTAGAGAACACCAGTTTCTTCGCTGTCAGCTGGGTTAAACGTAGCTGGCCATCCAGATTCAGTGAACGCAGCAGATCAACCGGAATGAGGGCAACATCTCCGGAATCCTGTTTAGGTGCTGGCGCTGTTTTTGGTGCTTCACCGCCGGAAGCTGGCTGCTGTTCTTTAGAAGCAGGAGCAGCAGTGCTGGCAGTTCCACCGGGCAGGTAGTTATCCAGATTCAGGCTGTTACCTTTGAGATTGAAAGCCAGCGCCTGCTTTTTAATATCCGTAACCTGAATACTGCCATCCAGTTGAAAGTCATCGACTTCCAGATGCACTGGTTCCAGAGAAGCAGCATTGCCTTCAGCATGCAGTGTTCCGTTGATACTGACCCGCTGTAGCGCTTTGGGATTACCAGTATCAGGTGCAGGCAATTTCAGCTGTTCCATCAGCGCACGGGCATCAAGAGGCTGCAGCTGGAAAGAACCATCCAGTCTGAGGGCATCGTTTTTGTCCTGAATACGCATATTGGTATTCAGGGTCACGGTTTCAGGTGAGTCAGTGTCCAGCGGAGAAACTGTGACCAGGAATTTTTCAAGTTCATACGTTTTGGTTGCCAGATCAAGAGTCACATCGCCGCTTAGTTGCAACCCAACGGCCAGTTTGGGTTCGTCTGCACGCAGTTGCAGCCCGGACTTCATGCTGAATGTTTCCCCCAGACGAACCGGTCCCGCATTCAGATACATCTCGGTCAACACATAATGCCCGCCGGTTTGCATATCACGGTAGTCAACCGCCAGATTTTTGATATCCAACTGAGCAATATTCAGCTCTATATCCTGACCGCCTTTCATTGGATCCTGAGATCCCGGTGTCTGATCCTGAGGCTCACCTGAAGATGGCGTCTGCTTATCAGCTGCTGTTGCAGCGGGTTTTGTTGTTTCCCAGTTACCCCGCCCGTTTTTGTCTTTAACCAGCGTCAGCACCAGCCCGTCCAGTGTGACTGTATCCATCTCGACCTGTTTTTTCAGCAGGGGAAACAACCGGACACTTAATTCTGCTTTATTTAAATCAGCCAGAGACTTGCCATTGGTACCGGCTACCTGAACCTTCTCAACACTGAAACCAACCCAGGGGAAAACCGACCAGGCGACCGGTCCCTGAATACTCATCCGTAAACCGGTTTTCTCTTCGACAAGCTGTTCAAGCTCAGAAGTGTAATCATTAGGGTCAATGACCTTTGGCAGTACGAATACCGCAGCAAGCAACAGGACGACTAGCAGGACGACAAGCACGCCCAGCCATTTAATAACGGCTTTCATACTGACCCTCATAGAATATTCAGCTAAGCATTTATTTTAATCTGAAATAGTTAATCATCACCGATGATTTCAGCATTCTAGACCAAGGTACTAAATAGCAGTCAAGAACTTATCTTGATCCAACTTCGCGGGCGGCGAGCTTTTTCAGCCCTCGGAAGGAGCGGGTCCAGGGGTGGAGGTGATTTGCCAGCGGCTGCCAGCTATTCGATTTTAGAAAACCAAGCGCTTCGTGATTGCTTTCAAAAACACCATCAACCAGCACATACCAGTCCAGACCATTACGTTTGAAGTAAACCATTCTGGCCTCGGCTAATTTTGGATAACGCGCCTGAAATTTCTTTACCTGAAAAGGATCATTGGCTGCATACCATTGAATAGTGAAGCTGCTATCCGGAGCCTGCAAAAAACGCGGCTGTACAGGTTCAGGAGTAAACGAAATTGCCTTTTCCGGCTGTGGCTTTACAGGCAAGACTGATGGTCTGGTTGAAGACAGTTTCAGGGACGATGGCGGTAAAGTGATCACCTGTGGAGTTTTCACTTGCTTTTTAAGAGCAGGCTGCTGTTTGCTTTGTTTAACCGACTGCAGCTTATGCAAGCCGGCAACAGGTCTTATCCAGGGGCTCAGGGTACTTGCTGTTCTGGAAAGATCGGGTTGCTGCAATGCAACCATGGCACTTTTGCCATCGCGGAAAATGCCCTGCAGTACCAGATACCAGCTTCTTCCCCGGTTATCCGTTTTTGCAATCAGAGCAGTATTCAGAGCCGGGTAATAGGCTTTGAACCGTTTTGCCTCAACCAGCGTTTCAGCCGCATACCATTGAATGGTATGACTTCCCTGTGCAGCCTGATGCAAATCAGTGACTGACATTGCTGCCTGAGGGAACTGCGTTACCGGTTTATTATTTCCTGCCGCCGGATACGGAGCCGGTATGGGCAGTCTGGGAGCCATTACCGGTGCCTGATAATCCTGAGTGATAACACTTTCTTTACGAACATAACTAACAATGGGTGTTGCCGGTGTCGGTTTAACCGGTAACCTTGCAGCTGCAACGGATCTTCGGCGGCTATCTCTTGTTACCCTTTCAGGAATACTCCCGGGCTTGTATGCCTTGGGCAGTCGAGTATTTCTCTGCACATAACCGGTATATGACTTTTGAGGAGCAACCTTGGCTATGCGTCGGTGCGGAATATTTTTCTTAACCTTCGGAATCCAGGCAACTGCACCTAATGCATCGAAGCTTGAATCCTGACGTACCCGTGGTCGCAGGGCATTACTGAATCCCTTCACCTCAGGTCGGGCAAGTACTTGCCGGGCAACGGCTTTGGTGGAGTATTTGCCCTGCACCAGTACATACCAGTCCGCATTATATTTTTTATATTGCAGAATTCGGGTATCAGGTAGCTTTAAACGAGCTTTTAAGCGTTTAACCGGCTCAATGGAGCGAGCCACCAGCCATTGAATTGTATATTCACCAAACGCATCCGCTTCTTTCGATACACTCTGAGAACTGCTTTTTACTTCAGGAACATAAGCGGCAACAGTCTTTTGTTGCGCCTTCTTCACAGGCAGCGCTTTCGCTAACTGTTCAGAAAGATTCGGTACATTAATCTTCAGCCAGGCAAAAGTACCGGCTATCTGCTGGCGCTGACTGGAAATATCTTCAAGTGATTGCTGATAGCGAGATGCTTGAGAGGAGCGGCAAACCCAGTCGGTACCGTCAATTTTTTGACAGTCCCAGCCGGATGCATACCCTCCGGCGAATACTGCTGTTGATTGCAGAGTGAAAAAAACCACAGCCGTTTGTAATAACCGGCTATTTTGTTTGCTGCAGAATCCTTTCATGCAGGCAACCCGTTTAGCGGTTTATCTCAACATACTGTATCGGTACGGTTTTGCAAACCTTTGAAGTTTTCTGCAAATAGGCTAACCGAGGGCCATCCCGTACATCCGCTACACTCAAAGGAGGGAAACGTGGTAATGAGGGGGAGTAATGCCTTTATCTGAGATTCAGTCCCTGCTTTCGCAGAATGCGCATGACAACGAAAACTGCCTGCAACAACTGGCTGTTTATCTTGAAAGAGGTGAGCACAATCAGGAGCTGGTTCGGTTAATTGAAACCTATCACTACCAGATCCTGCGGCATGAAGAAAAAATCCGGCAGTTACTGGCGGGGGCACCGGTTCAACCCAGACCAGATTCACCTTCACATGATGAAAACCTGATAGAAACCATGGGTCGCTGGTAAACGACCCATCAGGTGTCACAGTTAATGCAGCGTTTCTTCAGCCTTACGTGCCAGCCATTCTGACTGCATCATATCTATGGGACGGAACCCCAGTTCAACGCCTTCCTTTTCAGCCTGATCGCCCAGCAATTTGAGTAACCGGCTACCAACGCCTCTTTCACGGGTCATCTCCCGCACACAAAGGCTGTGCAGCAGCCAGCTGCGATCATCCTGAATATCGACCATAACAGCGCCCAACAGCCGGTCATTAAAACGCGCGGCAAAAATACGCCGGGAACGGGTGGTGATATCCAGCAGCCTTCTGACGGCATCATCCCGTTCCCCTTCTGCCGGAGAACCCAGCATCCAGTCAGGTGCATCCTGATATATCTTGATCAGATCCTCAAAATCCTGCCCCTGGGGCATGCTGACTTCTTCCATCGACACGGGCATTAGCGCTACCACTCTCAAGTTCACTGCATCGCAACGGCATTATACAGCAAGATGCTTATTCCCGGTCGTTTATACTCTCGCTGACAAAGTCCGTACTCAGGTAAGCATTATTGTACGGTACAACCTTGCCAGGCTGTTTGCTCTGCCCCGAAAAACCATTGCCTGCTTTGCTCTGATCCAATAAAATCGGATAGTTTTTTTGGCTTTACAGGTCGTACATTAGCAGCAGTACTATTGAGTCTTTTAGACTTTTTTCGATCGGGTGGGGAAAGATCGTGAGGTGACCAGCCTGCTATAAATTCCTCTGCATCAAGAATGCTTTCCCGGGAAATAATATCAAGAATGTTATACAGTCCCACCGTTCGATAGAAGCTACCAAGACATTCATCTACAGCCTGTTTGAACCCCTCCAAATCATAATAGGTATACCTGTCGCGCTGATTGGATAATGATGTCAGGAAAAGTCCACCTAAATGAAGCTGGCGCTTATTTTTATGGCAACAACCATATTCCGGTTCCAGATCCTCAAACTGCCCTTCGCTGAATTTCTTCACAATCTCGCGATTCGCTTTGTACATCAAACTCCAGAAACGCCCCTGTGAACAACACAAACATCCAAGAAAACCGGCTCCGTGCTCTTCATGTGACTCAATGAACAATACCAATTCAACTACCTTAAATATCCCCTTTTCAAATGCATTTATCTGATCCCTTCTGGTATACAGATAATCGACCATTCCCAGTTCTTTTTCCATCTGAAGCAGCAGCTTATCCTCAGGAGGAATATTCCATAATCTTGCACTTTTCCAGCTGCCAGCTGAAAAATCAGCATGCCCGATATCATGCAGAAAAAACATCTCCCTGCTCATCCAGTAGCCATCAGCCTGAATCCGGTCTCCCAGAAAAACAGCTGCCGGGAAAAAACCAAGACAGCCAACACGGATAAAGTATTCAAGGTTCAATTCTTGAAAACCTGGGAAAACAAAACTGCCACGTCTAACACACCTTTGCAGATAATGAAGAGTGTGTCCGAATACAGAATCAAAATCCGGGGCAGTTCTATCTTCCCCTGCCAGTACATCGTTAAAATACGCCCACGGGAGCTGCTCCAGCTCACACAAGGATGTTTTCAGCCTAGGTTCATTGCCCCCTGCAAATCTTTTACAATACTGATCCGGGTTTTGCCGGTAACGGATAAAACCTGTCATCTGACAGAATTTGGCAGATAACCGAACCCAGTCCCGGTAATGGCACCCGTTCTCCGCATGCTGAATCAGTTCACTCTCCAACCTTACGAGTGCCAGCCTTTCCGGGTATGTCAGGTCTCTAAGGGAGAAAAGATCAAGATCCCCACGGACATTAGATGCCATTACCCTGCAGGCTTCATTTGCGAGTCCATAAGGGTCTACTTCATTATTTTTTGCTACCTTATGCAGCTTCAGCATTAATTCAGACCCGGTTTGAGGAGAACACAGCTTCTGTTGGGTTTGCTGATCAACCACTGCATCCTTTTCTGTCAGTGCACGCCCTGCTGCAAGCTCAGGCAGTAATGCACCCGATATACACAGAACCAAAGCAATAAAACACCTGATCAAGGCTGTATTTAGCGGCATCACAAAAGCCTTTTAATTTTTTTATGCTGAAACGATCCGACGGTGCCTGCCTGATCGAAGTATTAATTAACTAAAGTAGACTGATATATGGAGCTAAGGTTCATTTACGCGGGCAAGGCAGGTGTACTGATCCGTTTCACTACTTATAATACCCTGCAAGAATGTCTGAGAATGCAGCCATGACAACAAGAGAAGCGCAGATCAGCCGGGATACTCTGGAAACCCAGATTATTGTCAGCATCAATCTGGACGGTACCGGACAAGCAAAGTTCGATACCGGCGTGCCCTTTCTGGATCACATGATGGATCAGATCGCCCGCCACGGCCTGATTGATATGGATGTCAGAGCCAAAGGCGACCTGCATATTGATGCTCACCACACAGTGGAAGATATTGGCATTACGCTCGGGCAGGCATTCAAACAGGCGCTCGGAGATAAAAAAGGCATCTACCGTTACGGCCATGCTTATGTGCCGCTGGACGAAGCCCTCTCGCGGGTAGTGATTGATTTCTCCGGTCGTCCGGGGCTGGAATATCATGTGAAATATACCCGTGGGTCTGTCGGCGGCTTTGATGTTGACCTGTTCCGGGAATTCTTTCAGGGCTTTGTGAACCATGCCGGTGTCACCCTGCATATAGATAATCTCCGTGGCTTCAATACTCACCATCAGGCTGAAACTATCTTCAAGGCTTTCGGGCGGGCAGTAAGAATGGCGCTGGAGTTCGATCCGCGTATGGCCGGGCTTATGCCCTCTACCAAGGGCTGCCTGTAAACCATCAGCAGTATGATGGCGTGTGCAATCAGTAACGGAGTCGTGGATGGAAACAGTAGCAGTCATCGATTATGGCATGGGGAATTTGCACTCGGTCGCCAAAGCGCTGGAGCATGTTGCTCCGGCTGATACCCGTATTATCGTAACACCAGACCCGGAAATTATTCGCCATGCTGACCGGGTGTTGCTGCCCGGTGTCGGCGCTATTCGGGATTGCATGGCTGAAGTGCAAAAGCTCGGCGTTGGTGAACTGGTCAGAGAGGTTGCTGCCAGTAGTCGCCCTTTGATGGGTATCTGCGTCGGCATGCAGTTATTACTGGAGCACAGTGAAGAAAATGACGGTGTGGATTGCCTCGGTTTGCTGCCCGGTAATGTCCGGTTCTTTGGTAAAGAGCTGACAGATAATGACAGAAACAGACTGAAAGTTCCTCATATGGGCTGGAGTCAGGTACACCAGCATGATCACCCCATGTGGAAAGATATTCCCCAGAACAGTCGCTTCTACTTTGTCCACAGCTACCATGTACACAGTGATGAATCGCTGGTCGCCGGTGAGTGCGAGTATGGTGTTAAATTCCATGCGGCGCTGGCAAAGGAAAATATCTTCACAACCCAGTTCCATCCGGAGAAAAGTGCCACCGTCGGACTGCAGTTACTGTCCAACTTCCTGAACTGGAATCCATAACTGAGGTTTAGAACAACGCTGATGAGTGATACTTTTTTTAATAACAACACTCATAATAACAAGAGTGATGTACCGGAAGATCCCCAAAACCCCGGTAACCGGGACAACCTTAACTTTGCCATGCTGGCCCACTTCCTCGGTGCTCTCTGCTTAATGGCACCGCCCTTTAATCTGGTTTGCCCGCTGGTTATCTGGCTGTTCAAACGTCATGGAAATGCTTATGTGGAGTACCATGCGCGGGAGGCACTCAACTTCCAGATTACCGTATCGCTGACAGCCTTTGTGTTTTCAGTGCTGGGCTTTCTATTTATCGGTTTTATTCTGACAGGGCTGCTGTTTCTGTTTGCCCTGATCTGCGGCATTCGTGCAGCGCTGAAAGCCAGTCGCAACGAATATTATCAATATCCCCTTACACTGCGATTTGTAAAATAAGCGGAGGGCTTTATGGGGCTGGCTAAACGAATTATTCCCTGTCTGGATGTTGATCAGGGGCGAGTTGTTAAAGGCGTTCAGTTTGTCGATATCCGCGATGCCGGTGACCCGGTGGAGGTTGCCCGTCGCTACAACGAGCAGGGTGCCGATGAAATTACTTTCCTGGATATCACCGCCAGCCACGAAGATCGTGACACCACTGTGCACACGGTTGAACGCATGGCAAGTGAAGTCTTTATTCCTCTGACCGTTGGCGGCGGTATTCGCAAGGTGGAAGATATCCGCACCATGCTGAATGCCGGTGCCGATAAAGTCAGCATCAATACCGCAGCCATCTTTAATCCTGAGATAGTCAGCGAATCAGCTTCACGCTTTGGTTCCCAATGCATTGTGGTTGCCATTGATGCCAAGAAGGTCAGTCAGCCGGGAGAAACTGATCGCTGGGAAATTTTCACCCACGGTGGCCGCAAACCTACCGGATTGGATGCTGTTGAGTGGGCAATAAAAATGAACCATCTGGGCGCCGGGGAAATCCTGTTAACCAGTATGGATCAGGATGGTGTGAAGAACGGTTATGATCTGGGTGTGACACGCGCAATCAGCGAAGCTGTGAGTATTCCGGTGATTGCATCCGGTGGTGCCGGGAATCTTGATCATTTGGTTGATGGTGTAAAAGAAGGGAAGGCTGATGCAGTATTGGCTGCCAGCATCTTCCATTTTGGTGAACACACCATTCCTGAAGCCAAACGTTATATGGCGGATCGTGGTATTGAAATGAGAATATGAGCAGGGGCAATGCCCTGCTCTTTCCCTCAATCAGGCTTTACGCACAAACACGAATTCGTTATCAGAACTCATGGCTTCATTGAACTGATAACCATCCGTATCAAAGCCTTTCAGTTCTTCAGGCTTCGTCACCTGATGGTCGATCATATAGCGGCACATCATACCCCGCGCTTTCTTAGCAAAGAAGCTGATGATTTTGTACTGACCGTTTTTCCAGTCCTTGAATACCGGGGTAATAATTTCACCTTTGATATTTTTGGCCTGAATGGATTTGTAATACTCGTTGGATGCAAGATTAACCAGCACATCGCTGCCAGATGCTTTTAAATCCTTGTTGACCAGATCAGTAATCAGGCTTCCCCAGAAAGCATACAAATCCTTGCCTCTGGCGTTATCTAACTTGGTACCCATTTCCAGCCGGTAAGCCTGCATCAGATCCAGAGGTCGCAGCAAACCATAAAGTCCGGACAGAATACGCAGGTGTTTCTGGGTAAACGCAAAGCCCTCACTATCGAGCGTTTCAGCATCAAGTCCCGTGTAAACATCGCCCTTGAATGCCAACACTGCCTGCTTGGCATTTTGTTTATTGAATGGCGTGCTCCAGGCTTCAAAACGAGCAGCATTCAGTTGCCCCAGTTTGTCACTGATTTTCATCAGGCTACTGATTTGAGCGGGTGACATTTTCCGTGCGCCATCAATCAGCTGCTGCGATTCATCCAATAAGCGCGGCTGGGTTGACCTAGGGGTAACCGGTGCAGTTTCATAATCCAGTGTCTTGGCAGGTGAGATAACGACCAGCATGGCTGTTTACTCTGTCTCTGTTATGTTTGATATCAGATGCATCATAGCTTGGTCTGTGGTTCCAGGTATAGCTGTTGCTTTGTATGCATTTTCATAGTTCAGGGGGAGCAGTATTTTACCCTCATAGCTGTCTGAAACCTGATGGCAATCATAATCTGCCAATATCCGCTAGCATGTTCATATTAAATAACTACGAGAGCATAAGACTATGCGCCTGATACCCTTTCTGGTCGGCAGCCTTTTGATAAGTGGCTGTGCCATGATAGACACTCAGCCCAGCACTGAATTCAAACTGGTCACTTCCTCTACCTGGCAGCTGGAAAGCATTAATAACCGGGCGGCACTTGAGACTGATCGCAGTCGACTGGTATTTGATCCGGGCACCGGGCGCCTGTCCGGACGCAGTTGTAACAGCTTCTTTGGCAGTTATAGCCGTGATGACGCCGGTAAGCTGAATATCAAACTGGGCGGTGCAACAAAAATGTCCTGTGATGAGCCGCTGATGAAAGAAGAACAAAGGCTATTCAAACAGATTGACCAGACCCAGCGCTTTGAAATCCGTGGCAGCAAGCTTTATCTGTATGGGAACAACGGTGACACCATCATTTACCATCGCAAGAAATAGCCTTGCTGCACACTGCAAAGTCTTTAAAATGGCCGGTCTTCATTAGAGGCTGTCCATGATTAGGTTAGAGCAAGTCAATCTGCAGCGTTCCGGCAACTATCTGCTGGAATCGGTTTCCCTGACACTGAAGCCCGGTTACAAAATCGGACTGATCGGTGCTAATGGCTGTGGCAAGTCCACACTGCTGGCACTGATTCGCGGCGAATTACAGCCGGATCAGGGTGATGTTACCGTCAGTCGCGGGCAGCGGATTGCCCATATGGCTCAGGAGGTTGAACATCTTGACCGCTCTGCACTGGACTTCGTTCTGGATGGTGATACCGAACTGCGCAAGATTCAAAACCAGCTTGCCGAAGCGGAAGCCAGTGCTGATCACAACCGCAGCGGAACCCTGCATGCCAAACTGGCCGATCATGATGGCTATACTGCCGAGAGCCGTGCAGCCCGGCTGTTGAATGGTCTTGGATTCAAACAAGAACAGTTAGGATTGCCTACTCGCAGTTTTTCCGGTGGCTGGCGGATGCGCCTGAATCTCGCCAAAGCGTTGATGATGCCATCCGATATTCTGCTATTGGACGAGCCGACTAACCACCTCGATCTCGATGCAATCCTCTGGTTACAGCAATGGCTGAAACAGTATCCCGGCACACTGCTGGTCATTTCCCACGACCGGGATTTTATGGATGATGTGGTTGGCCACATTATTCATATTGAACAGCGGCAGGCCTTTCTCTACAGCGGTAATTACTCTGATTTTGAACGTCAGCGTGCCGAGCGTCTGGCCTTACAACAGTCTGCTTTTGAAAAACAACAGCGCCAGCGGGCACATCTTGAGCAGTTTATTCGTCGTTTCAAAGCCAAGGCAAGTAAAGCAAAGCAGGCGCAAAGCCGTGTCAAAGCCCTGAGTAAACTGGAAGATCTTGCCCCGGCTCATATTGATTCGCCCTTCAGCTTTACCATTCCCGAAGCGGATAAAACCTCTACGCCCCTGCTACACCTAGAAAAAGCCAGTGTTGGTTATGGTGACACCGCGATTCTGTCCAATATCAACCTGAACATTCAGCCGGGTGACCGTATTGCACTGCTCGGACCAAACGGCGCGGGTAAATCAACACTGATTCGGGCACTGGCGGGAGAAACCAGCCTGATACATGGCAAACGTGTCGATGGCGAACATCTAACCATCGGTTACTTTGCCCAGCACCAGCTGGAAACACTCGATAGCAATGCCAGTCCATTACTGCACCTGCAACGCATGAGTCCGGATGCCAGAGAACAAACACTGCGGGATTTTCTTGGTGGCTTTGGATTCCACGGTGACCAAACCAGTGACACTATTGAAAGTTTTTCCGGCGGTGAGAAAGCACGACTCGCACTGGCGCTGATTGCCTGGCAAAAACCCAACCTGTTGCTGTTGGACGAGCCGACCAACCACCTTGATCTGGAAATGCGTCTGGCACTGACGCTGGCATTGCAGTCCTTTGAAGGCGCAATGATTCTGGTATCTCACGACCGTCACCTGATTCGCAGTACCGTGGATTCACTTTATCTTGTCCACAGCGGTCGAATGGATGAGTTCGGCGGTGATCTGGATGAATATTCCAGTTGGCTTGATGAACAGCGCAAAGAGCAACGCAAGCAGCCTGAGGCTGAACCGGATGCTGCCAGCAAACTCGACAGCGCTGCTGACCGCAAGGCACGCAAACGGGAAGAAGCTGAAATACGCCGCAAACTTAGCCCGCTGAAAAAAACAGCTGACAAACTGGAACTACAGCTGGAAAAGATACAAACCAAACTAGCTGCAACAGAAGAAGCACTGTCTGATCCGGATATCTATCAGGACAGTAAAAAAGACAAACTGAAGGAATTGTTAGCGTCTCAGACAGACCTTAAGAATCAGGCTGAAGAGACAGAAGAGCAGTGGATGGAAGCCATGGAGGCTTTTGAAGCGCTTAAAGAACAGCTGGAACAACCTGAATAAGGCATAAAAACCAGGCCAGCTAAACTAGCTGGCCTGTGCAATCAAACTTGTAGTGACACAAGCTGATTAAACTGCTTCTACTTCTTCCAGACCTTCAACGTCTTCAACTTCTTCGACTTCTTCCGGAAGAGTATCGAGTTTTCCCAACAGGCTTCTCACCCGGTCGCCCCAGGCCTGCAGCTCTTCACGTAATTCCGCATTTTCTGCTTCCAGACGATCATTGTTTTCACGCAGCTCTTCGAGCTCCATCTTCTGCAGACTGATGGTATCAACAGCATTCTGGATTTTGCCTTCCAGCTGAGTCAAAGTTTCAATCGACATGGTCTTCCCCTTTACTGAATTCGTTGTCGCAAGGATAAACGCGAACGGATCGCTATTATAGTGCGCCGCTCATACACTGACTATCAAGCCTGATGACCGTTTCGTGTTAATTCGTTAACAGTCTCACTGAGCAAAGTGGATAAATCATCCCTTTACTCCGGAAGACTTATGTCAACAGAACTTAACACACCCGTGTCAGCTATTAAAAAGCTCTCAACTGAAAATAAACTGTCCATGACCAAAATGTCTATACTTCAGATTAACGCAGCAGTACGGTTCATGTGAACAGTAAAATCGGTAGCTGACAAGCCATAAAGACTACACTTGACTTGTATTTCAGACTAGCCTGAGCAATCAAATAACGTTCGCCCGCCCTTCTGCATTCTGATCACAAGGAGATTCAACAAACTCACTTTGAGGAGTGCAGCTCCATGACGGCTACGAGCTCTTGCCCGAAAATAATTTCCCGGCTTAACGTGAAAGACGAAGCCTTGAGGGCTTTTTATATATCGCTCGTAAAAAATCAAAGTGTTGATGATTATATTTCAACCCGTCATCTTCATTTTTCTTCATATCAGATCGAAAGTGTTTTTCTGAATCACTATCTCGCATTAACTGAGCTGATCATTGATCGCTGCAGCTCGTCCGATTCATCATCCCCTTCACTACACTAAGCGCCGCCATTAGCTGACAAGCCCGTGGCTTACCGATACACTCAGCAGCCTACGAAGAATAATATGTCGCTGTAATCATGCCGGAGCACGTACCAAAAGATTCTGTCGGGATTGTTTCACCTCAGCACCTGCATTTTCCTGAACCACTGCAACTGAAGTGTGGTCAGGTTCTTGCGGGCTATAACCTGATGATTGAAACCTATGGTCAGCTGAATCAGGATCACACCAATGCGGTGCTGATCTGCCATGCCCTGAGTGGAGATCACCATGCTGCAGGCTATCACAGCATGGATGACCGCAAGCCCGGTTGGTGGGATACGGCGATTGGTCCCGGCAAAGCCATTGATACCAACCGGTTGTTTGTGGTTTGTCTGAATAATCTGGGCGGCTGTAAAGGGTCATCCGGACCTTCTGATACTAACCCTGAAAATGGCTTGCCCTGGGGGCCGGAATTCCCCCTGATTACTGTTGATGACTGGGTTGAAACCCAGACACGGCTAGCAGACCGGCTGGGCATCACGCAATGGGCAGCCGTTGTCGGAGGTAGCCTTGGTGGTATGCAGACCCTGCAATGGGCGATCACCTATCCCGACCGACTCAGGCATGCGGTTGTTATTGCGGCAGCACCAAAGCTGTCAGCACAGAACATTGCCTTTAACGAAGTGGCCCGGCAGGCCATTATGCATGATAAAGACTTCTGTGATGGTCATTATCAGGCTAAAGGTACTATTCCTAAAAAAGGACTGATGTTGGCGCGCATGGTGGGGCATATCACTTACCTTTCTGATGATGCCATGCGCCAGAAATTTGGTCGTGAGCTGAAATCAGGACACCTCAATTTTGATTTCAGCGCCGAATTTCAGGTAGAAAGCTATCTTCGCTATCAGGGCGAGAACTTCTCCGGCCGCTTTGATGCCAACAGTTATCTGTTAATGACCAAAGCACTAGATTACTTTGATCCGGCAGCAGACTATAACGATGATCTTGCCGCAGCGCTGAGCAAGGCAACCGCCAAATTCATGGTGATGTCATTCACCACAGACTGGCGTTTTTCACCTGAACGCTCCCGTGAAATAGTTGATGCCCTGTTCTCTGCAGGCAAAGATGTCAGCTATCTCGAAATTGATGCACCACAGGGACACGATGCCTTTTTGATGGATATTCCCCGTTACACACAGGGAATGAAAATCTATATGGATCGGATTGCCAGGGAGGTCGGCTGCTGATGCGTACAGACTTTGAAAGTATTATCCCGTGGATCGAACCTCAGTCCAGAATTCTCGATCTGGCCTGTGGCGATGGCAAGTTACTCGATACCCTGAAGCGGCAACGGCAGATCAGCGGTTACGGGCTGGAAATTAATGCCGGTAACATTGCCCGCTGTGTAGAACGGGGCATTAATGTTATCGAACAGAATCTGGATAACGGGCTGGGTAATTTTCAGGACAACAGCTTTGATACTGTAATCATGACGCAGGCACTGCAGGTGCTGAAATACCCTCATCTGGTAATGGATGAAATGCTGCGTGTCGGTCAGGAATGCATTGTGACATTCCCGAATTTCGGGCACTGGCGCTGCCGTCTTTATCTTTCCCTAAACGGCAAAATGCCGGTATCCAAATTTATGCCTTATAGCTGGTATGACACTCCCAACATTCACTTCTGCACGTTCAGGGATTTCGAAGCATTGTGCCAGAGCAGGCGCTGGCAGATACTTGACCGTCAGGTTGTTGATCAGTCTCACCAAGGGCACTGGTTAACCCGCATGTGGCCAAACATGCTGGGAGAAATTGCCATCTATCGCCTGACACAACAGTCATAACAAGGATATTGCAGTGCCAAACCTTTTTACAAAAGACCTGAAAACAACACTTGGGTTATTCGTCCTCATCAGTTTAATGGTATTGACTGGCTGCAAGGAAGCCCCACGCCAGATACAGGAACCCGAAGTGCGTCAGGGTGATGACCAAACAACCCGCACCTTTGGCGATTACACCGTTCACTTCAAAGCATTCAACAGCACCTTTTTGCAACCGGAAGTAGCCGCGCGCTATGGATTTGAACGCAACCCAAAACAGGGGCTGATTAATATCGCTGTTTTACAGAATACGGATGAAGGTACCAAGGCTGTAACAGCAGCACTTGAAGGCCAGTCTGCCAGCCTTGCCCAGCAGATAGAAAAACTGCAATTCCGCGAAGTAAAAGAGGGTTCAGCTGTATATTATCTGGCACCCTTCTCTTTTTTCCATGAAGAAGTGCTAAAATTCACCGTCAATGCTCGTCCGGCAAATCAGCCTGACGAAACCTTCACCGTGAAGTTCCAACAGAAATTTTATCAGGATTGACAAGACTCCTATGTCCGGAGATATCCAACAGGTTGTTCTCGCCAGCGGCAATCATGGCAAGCTCAACGAAATGCAGCACCTGCTCGGTGGTCTTAATATCAAGCTCCTGCTGCAAAAGCAGATGGGCATTGAGTCGGCTGAAGAAACAGGGCTGACGTTTATTGAGAATGCCATTCTCAAGGCTCGCCATGCGTCCAAACTTTCCGGTTTGCCTGCACTGGCTGATGATTCCGGTCTGGAAGTGGATGCTCTCAACGGTGCGCCCGGCATTTATTCTGCCCGGTTCGCCGGAGAGCATGCCAGTGACGCAGATAATAATGAGAAGCTGCTGAAAGAGCTTTCAGGTGTAGAGGCGACTGCCCGTACAGCGCGTTTTCACTGCGTACTTGCCTACATGCGTCATGCAGATGACCCAACGCCAATTATCGCCACAGGTCAGTTCGAAGGTTTTATTCTGGAAGAACCCAGAGGCAGTAACGGCTTTGGTTACGATCCGTTGTTTCTAGTACCCGATGAACACCTGACATCTGCAGAGCTTACATCAGAGCGCAAAAACAGCATCAGCCACCGGGCTGTTGCTATGCAGAGTTTGATTGCCCAGCTGAAACAAAAACTCGGTTAACCTGTCTCTACTAAGGCAGTTGCAAATCAGCTGCCTTAATTCTTCACTTAAAAGTCCCAGAGCACTCTTCCCCGGAGCGACATTCATTGTTACAGCGCCCTCCTTTAAGCCTTTATATTCACATTCCCTGGTGTGTGCGTAAGTGCCCTTACTGTGATTTTAATTCCCATGCTTCACCCGCCGGTTTGCCGGAGCAGGCTTATACCGATGCATTGCTGGCTGATCTTGATAACAGTTTGCCAACAGGTGAAGACAGACCACTGGAAAGCATTTTTATCGGCGGCGGCACGCCGAGCTTGTTTAGTGGAGAAACCTTTACCCGGTTGCTAAATGGTGTTCAGGAACGGCTGGTATTTTTAGACAACATTGAAATCACCATGGAAGCCAATCCCGGTACTGCAGAACATGATCGTTTTGCAGCCTACCGGGACGCAGGCATTAATCGTCTTTCAATCGGTGTCCAAAGTTTTGATAACCAGCACCTGAAAACACTGGGACGGATTCATGGCCGGGACGAAGCACTGAAAGCCATTGAGCTGGCCCGGCTGGCAGGGTTTGATAATATCAATCTCGACTTAATGCACGGCTTGCCGGATCAGTCTGTTGCCGGTGCCATGAGTGATCTGCAGCAAGCAATTGATACCGGTGTTGAGCATATTTCCTGGTACCAGCTTACTTTGGAGCCCAACACGGTTTTTCATTCCAGACCGCCGATTCTCCCCGAAGATGATGATCTCTGGAAAATTCAGGAACAGGGACATCAGTTATTGTCTGAGGCTGGTTTCAGGCACTATGAAATCTCAGCTTACGCCCGTGGTAATCAGTCGCGCCATAATCGCAATTATTGGGAATTCGGGGATTACATCGGTATTGGTGCCGGAGCACATGGCAAACTGACAGATATTGAATCCGGTACGATTCAGCGTCACTGGAAAACCCGGCAGCCGGAGAAATATCTCGCCAGAGAGAATTCATTTATCAGTGGAGAACGGACGCTTACAACCGATGAGCTGCCACTGGAATTTATGATGAACGCCCTGCGTCTGAATAGTGGTGCACCAACAACATACTTCACCCAACGCACCGGGTTGCCACTCAGTGTCATTGAAGACAGGCTACTTGAAGGTGTTCGTGAAGGCTTGCTGGAAAAGGATTATCAGAACAGATTACAACCTACTCAGAAAGGTCAGCTGTTTTTGAACAATATGCTTTCACTGTTTATTTAAAACAAAAGCATGCACTGGATAAAACCGGTGCATGCTTTTTTCAGGCTACTCAGATCCGTTCGAAAACCAGATCCCAGACACCATGCCCCAGACGGTGACCACGCTTTTCAAACTTGGTCAGCGGACGGTGCTCAGGGCGGGGAACATAGTCCTTCTCCGCTGTATTCTTAAACAGCGGAGACTCTGTCAGCACTTCCAGCATCTGCTCGGCATAATGCTCCCAGTCAGTTGCCAGATGAATGTGACCACCGGGTTTCATACGTGTTACCAGCAGTTCCAGAAATTCCGGCTTGATCAGGCGACGTTTGTGGTGGCGTTTTTTGTGCCATGGGTCAGGGAAGTAAATCTGCACCCGATCCAGACTCTGCTCAGGAAGGCACTGCTTTAGCACTTCCACCGCATCATCACAGTACACACGGACATTGTTCAGCTCGGCGGTCAGTACTTCATTCAGCAGGCTACCAACACCGGGGCTGTGCACTTCAACACCGATATAGTTTTTATCCGGGGAACGTCCGGCCATTTCTGCCAGCGAATGACCCATGCCAAAACCGATTTCCAAAACAACAGGAGCGTCCCGGTCAAAAATCTGCTTCAAATCCTGCAGGCCATTTTCCAGCTGAAGCCCAAATTTTTCCCAGCACTCATCAAAGCCACGCTGCTGGGCAGCCGTCATCCGGCCGGTTCTGCGGACAAAACTTCTGACGACCCGGCGGTGGGTGGTCTGTTCACTATCGCCATCTACAGGCGGTTTTTCAGAATGTTGATCTTCTGCCATCTGCGCTTCATGCATCGGGAATTACAACCAGATGAATATCTTTGAGGGTAATAGAATAGTAAGCGCTAAAGCGGGCGGCGAATCCATACGCGCTTTCACGCTTTATAATGGTGCCTGAGTGCATACATCATTAATGACAACCAGCCTGCAATCAACATAACACCTCCTACAGGGGTAATCATTCCAAAAGACCTGACACTGCTCAGAGTCAAAATATACAAACTGCCACTGAACAGCAGAATGCCCACAAACACCAACCATCCGGCAACAGTCAGAGATGTTACGCTTTTTTTGTGAGCAAGCATGCCAATCAGAACCAGCAGAATGGAATGAATAAACTGGTAATCGACTGCCGTTTGGTACACAGTCATCAAATCAGATGAAAGCACGGCTTTAAGCGCATGAGCACCAAAGGCACCGCTTCCGACAGCAAGGGCTCCAAGCAGAGCCCCTATTGCAACAAACATACGCTACCCCTGAAAGCTTTCGTCACAGCAATGACGAAAGCTTTCATTCATATTGTTATTCTTTAACGGTTTTTTCCGGCATTGGCAGTTCAGGTACAGTACCGGTTACCAGCGACAGACCTTCCCGGAAATAAGCGGTACTTTTTTCATACTCGCCCATATGTGCCAGTAAACGTCCCAGCTCGTTATAAGCTGCGGTACTGCGCTGCAGGCTGAGGCTGCTTTCAAAATATTCCAGCGCCTTGCCCCACAGTTTATTACGCAGACTTAGACGACCCAGTGTCAGCATCAGGGATGCATCATTGGTTCGTTCCTTGATTTGTTTTTCAGCACATTTCAGTTGTGAACTGCTGTCAGCGCCTTCAATCTCGCCATATAAAAGAATCAGCTCTTTGCTGTAGGTGCGTCCCAGATGCTCCCTTAGCACCATTTCAGCTTTATACTCGGCATCCAGCGCAACCAGACTCCGGGCATAACGATGCAATAGTCCGGCATCACGTCGCTGAGTCATTGATAATTTATCCCAGACAGCTTCGACAGGCGCAATTCTTTCAGACAGTTTACTCAGGTTACGACCCTGAGAATAAGCCTGCTCGAACAGTTCACCCCAAACCTGCTGCTGTAAATCGTCGAACTCTGATTCTTTAATAACCTTGCGTTTTTTCAGCTCTGGCAATAATTCCGCCAACAATTGCCAGTCACCCAGTTTCAGGTACGTTTCTTTCAACAATTTCAGTACATAACTGTGGCGTGGCGCTCTTTTACGCAGCTGATTCAAAGTAGCCAGCGCCTGTTCCAGTTGCCCGCGAGTCAGTTGCATTTGCGCCTGAGTAATCCCTACAGCCATATCGGCATTGGGCGTACTGGCATCTGCCAGTCGCAAATAATCACTACATGATTCCAGATCACCCGCCTGATTAGCGGCATGCGCCGCTCCCAGATAATTCAGCAGCGGTGCTTCGCCATCAGCCGCAGCCTGCGACAAATGTTTATGAGCCTGTTTCCAGTGCCCACCCACCAGCGCAACAAGACCTTTCGCAGATAGCCGGCGACCACGACGCATTCGGGCAGCCTGAGTCATCGGGTACACCAGACTGAAACTACCCAGCAACACCCGCATTAACAGACGCAATCCAACAAGCAAAACACCGATGACAATAATCAGCAGCAGGAAACTCCAGAAGCTGCTTTCAAAGGTATAGGTTTTCCATGACAGCAGCACATAGCCACTGTCATCCACAAGCCAGGTAGCGGCGGCAAAGCTACCCGTCAGCAGTAACAGGAAGATGATAAAGGCTTTCATTTGTCACCCTCATCAACAGTTTCCTGCTGTTCATCTGCGGACTCTTCAGTGTTCTGTTCAGCGCTATTTACATTCTGAACATCCTGCAGAGGCAAACGGCGATCACTGGCCAGATCATCCAGATACACTTTCAGCCGGGACAACCCTCGGGATATATCCGGCATTCGCTGCTCTACTGATACACCCTGTAGTGTTTTCAGCTGATCCAGAACCGACTGGCTGCTCTGCTGATCAAATGCGAAGTAACGCTCAACCCAGTCATGAGCCTGCCCCAGACTGTTGCCATAAGCTTCCTGACGTCCCTGCAACAAGGCCAGACGAGCCTGTTGTAGCATCAAACGGGCATTAAGCCGCAACGCGATTTCATCTTCCAGTGTTGGCAGAGGTTCAACCGGAGCATCACGACGGGTAATACGGAACTGGGAAGAGAAGACCTGCCATGAACGCTGCAGGGCACCGATAATCTTTTCTTTCCAGATGACAAACTGAGACTGCTCTGTTCCCGCAGTTGCAACAGCAGATTCGGTCTGTGTAGAGGATTCCACCTGACTTTCAGGTGCGGAAGCCACTTCCGGCACAACTGGCAGGGCAACAATCTGTTTTTCGAGTGCAGACAGCTGCAGCCACAAACCATCACGATCCAGTGCGGGTACTGCTCTTACTGCAGCAATATCTTCTGCCAGCGCTTCTCTTACAGGGAACAGGGAATAATCATCAACACTGACCAGCAGTTGGTCTGCATCCAGCAACAGGGTTTCTGCACTTTTAACATCACCTTCGGTGCGCAGACGCTGGTTTGCCAGACGCATTAAATATTCAGCTTCTGCCAGTAACCAGTTTTCCCGGTTACTGCCCTGCAATTCTTTCAGTTTACGGGAGAGATTATCGACCCGATCCAGCACAACAGACATCTGCTGATGTTGCTGGTTCAGCGCCTCTGGTAATGCTTCCAGCGATTGTTGTCCGGATTTCAACTGCTGTAATTGCCGGGATAACTTGTTTGTTTCCTGCTGCAGGGCTTTTTCACCGTCATGACCCGCTGCTGTCTGCTGCTGTAATACAACCAGCTGCTGCTGAGCCTGATAGCCATACCAGCCAATACCACCTAAACCGGCCAGCACCAACAGGGAAATAATCAAACTGAATATTGCCAAACCACGGCCACCAGCTGATTTTACAGGCTTACTGTTTGTCGGCTTTGCTTTTTCACCTGAAACCGTTGAACCCGAGACAGTCGCCGGTTTATCAGATGTAGAAGGTTCTTTTGCGTTTTCGCTCACTATCGTGCCTATTCTGTACTGTGAAACGCCAGTTTCCGGATATGTTGAATCGGTAAAGCTATGCCACAGGCTGCGTCTACAAGCCTTGAATCTTTTGCAAAGCGCTTATCATACTGGCGTCATCAGCGCCTTCTGCGACTACTATATTCTGAAATCCTGCCTGTTCAGCCAGTGCAGCCACTCGCGCACCGGGAACCAGCAGTCGACAGTCGGACGATTGTTCTGGATTAAAATAATGTAATAGGTTACTGACCATTTCGCTACTGGTGGCAACAATGCTGTTGACCTGACGCAAGGTGATCAGCTTCTCAACTGCGTCCATGTCATAGGAAGGACAGTAACGCTCATAAAGTTCAAGCCGCTGAACTTCAGCACCTCTGGCCTTGAGCTGTTCCTGCAACAACGTTCGGCCACCTCGGCCGCAGGCCAGTAAAATACGCTGCCCGGAAACCTGCTGCATAACATTCATAGACAGCAGCGCTTCACTGTCGGACAGCACTCCTGAAGCCTGTCCAGCTGAAATATCCGCCTGTTCTAGGCATCGGGCTGTTGCAGGTCCTATTGCATACCAATCAATGCCGACAGGCAATTGCGGCCACCAGCGATCAATCTGCTCTAACAATAATGATGCAGCCGTCACACTGATACATATTACTTTATGGAACTGATCCAGCGAATGTACTTTTGTCTGCTGCTCATGGGTAAGTTCCAGCGCCCGGGTTTCCAGCATGGATAACTGCCACGCTTTTCCCCCATTATCTTCAATGGCACTGACCAGCTCCCGCCCGCGTTTTTCCGGACGGAGAACCAGTGCCCGGATGCCCTGTAAAACATCCGGTGCGGACATTATTGATGGTCTCCGGAGGCACCATAAACTGCATCAAGAATTTTATCTGCGCCTTGGGACAGCAGCGATTCAGCAACCTGAACACCCAGCTGCTCCGCTTCGGTAACGGATCCCCGAATATCACTACGAAGGATAGTTTCGCCATCAGGCTGACCAACCAGACCACGCAGATAAATCTCCTGATCTTCCAGTACAGCAAAGCTGCCTATCGGCACCTGACAGCCACCCTTCAGCCGCTTGTTCATGGCTCGTTCTGCCAGTACGCAGGAGGCGGTATCCTGATGATGCAGTGGAGCCAGCAGCGCCAGCATTTCTTTATCATCCATGCGGCATTCAATACCTACTGCACCCTGACCACCTGCAGGCAGGCTGAGTTCAGTCGTCATATAGCTACTGATACGTGATTCCATTTCCAGTCTGATCAAACCCGCTGCCGCCAGAATAATCGCGTCATATTCTCCGGCATCCAGCTTTGCCAGACGGGTATTCACATTGCCCCGCAGGAAATTGATTTTCAGATCAGGACGATAAGCCATCAGCTGACACTGGCGGCGCAGGCTGGAAGTGCCAACGACCGCACCTTCCGGTAACTCATCAATATGCTTGAAGGTATTTGAAACGAAAGCATCGCGGGGATCTTCACGCTCACAGATAACAGCCAGCCCCAGCCCTGCCGGGAATTCCATCGGAACATCTTTCATGGAATGCACTGCAATATCAGCCCGCCCTTCCAGCATGGCCGTTTCCAGTTCTTTAACAAACAGTCCTTTGCCCCCGACCTTCGCCAGTGGTGCATCCAGAATTCTGTCTCCCCGGCTGGTCATAGCAACCAGTTCAACATCAATATCAGAATGAAAGGATTCCAGACACGCTTTGACATACTCTGCCTGCCATAAGGCCAGTGCACTTTTTCGGGTAGCTATGCGGACTTTTTTCACGGGGCCTGTACTGCTTGCTCTTTGAATTAGGCTTCCATGATATGACAGAGTCCAAGCTGGCGCTATCTCAACCGCTCCCCCAAAGCAAAGACCAGCAATGAGGATTTACAGCTCACTCATCAATTTACGCATTCCGGCAACATGACGACGACTGACACCCAGCGGTTCATCTACATCCTTGAGTTTCACCGTATATTGCCCCTGATCACAACGGCACATGCTTTCAATTGCATCCCGAGCCACCAGTGCATTTCTGTGAATTCTCACAAAGCGCTGACCGAATTCACTTTCCAATTCTTTAAGGGTGTCATCGATCAGCACTTCACCATGCAGGTGATGCACGGTGACATATTTGTTATCAGCAATGAAATAACGGATATCGGTCAGTTCAATCAGCTCAATGCCACGATGTGTTCTGGCGCTGATATGAGTCCGGGTACGGGATACATCACTGCCGTCACCCGACAGACTGGTTACCTGCAGCCGGTTAATTTTGCGGGCTTTATCAAGCACTGTTTTCAGGTCATCAACACGAACTGGCTTTACCAGATAACCTGCTGCATGAACATCAAAGGCAGCCAGTGCATACTCATCATAAGCCGTGCAGAACACCAGTGCCGGCGGGCAGTTCATACTCTGCAGCTGTTCCGCAACCTCAAGCCCCCCCATTCCGGGCATACGGATATCAAGCAAGATAACATCAGGCTGAAACTGATTGGCCAGCGTAACCGCTTCGTCTCCGGTTCCGGCTTCGCCTTCACAGATCTCGTAACCTTCAAGACCTTCCAGCATGTGGCGCAAACGGTCACGTGCCAGCGGTTCATCATCAGCTATCAGAACCTTCATGCCCTGTTTCTCTCTTGTTTATTGATCCGTTAATTCCGGGTTATTTCAGGGAACGGTAGCGGAAAAGCAAGCTGTGCAATAAAATAAGGCTTGCCATCCCGTTCACAATTCATTGTTTGCAGACTAGCCTGATTGCCATAATGCGCCTGCAATCGGTCAGTAATATTTCCAAGCGCCAGATGACTGCCCTCAATTACTGCCAGTTTATCAACTTCATCCGGTACCGGATTAACCACTTCTAATACAATATGATGCTCATCACGCTGAAGACGTACTTCAATTGTTCCACCTTCTGGCAGGCACTGAATGCCATGGCAAATGGCATTTTCCAGCAAGGGCTGTAAAGAAAGCCTGGGTACTTTAAGACTCTGGGGAAGCTCTCCAAGTTCCCAGCAGACCTTAAGTCGCTCACCAAAACGCTGTTGCTCTATACGGACATACCGTTTGCAAAGCCCGATTTCCTCCTTTAACAGCACCTGTTCACTGGCTTCGCTCAGGCTGGCACGGAACAAGTCACATAAATCCTCAACCGCCTGTTCTGCCCGTTGCGGAGCGATGGGGATCAGGCTGGCAATAATATTCATGCTGTTAAACAGAAAGTGCGGCCGGATTCTCGATTGCAGCGCCTGAATACGCGCCGTTAATTCAGCCTGTTGCTTCTGTTTGAGCTCCTGTGCCAAATAAAAATAGCGCATGACCATGCCGCTGACGATCAATGCAATCAGTAAGTTTCGGAATATAGGCCAGGGCTGCAGCAGGGCAATAGAAACAGAAGAAGTAAAGTAATAACCAGCCAGTGTAAAAAACAGGGTAACGCCCTGAACCAGTACCAGCATTACAAATATAGCGACTGGTACCGGCACCCGTGACATCAGCGGGCGCAACTTACACATCATGGCGGCGCTGGTCAGCACGATCCACTGCACAAATAAAGAAACCAGCGCCAGTTTGCGCCAGTCCAGCCCCAAGACTCCGGTTTCAGCCAGTACCATGACGAACACCATCAGTTCCGCCACCAGTACCAACAGAAACACCGCTCTCGCTGTGCATAAATCAGGCAGAAAGAAATCACGAAACGCATCGCGGTCAGAAACAGTTGAAGCGTTATGCTTCATAAGCGCCCTCAGAAGGAACCCGTTTTTGAATTATTTTCAAACAGCCATACGTAGTAAGTGCCCAACCAATTACTTAATTACAGTTTCCTGATAAATAAAGCCTATCAGGCTGGTATACTCATCTCCAACCTGAAATAACCACAGCTCAGGCACTACAAGAAAATAGCGGCAGCGAGATATCCCGCATGATCAGCACAGATAATTCTAAAACATCAGATTCTGCATCATCTTCCGATACAGCGACAACCAACCAGCAGTGGGGCGGTCGCTTTAACGAAGCCACCGATGCTTTTGTTGCCCGATTCACAGCTTCTATTGATTTTGATTGCCGACTCTATCGCCATGATATTCAGGGCTCGATTGCCCATGCCCGCATGCTTGGACACAGCGGTATTCTGGCGGCCGGTGAGGTCAAACTGATCATTGAAGGACTGGAATCCATTCGCCGGGAAATCGAAGCCGGAGATATTGAATGGTCAGTCGACCTTGAAGATATTCATATGAATATCGAATCCCGCCTTACCCGGAAAATTGGTCCTATTGGCAAAAAACTCCATACCGGGCGTTCCCGGAATGATCAGGTCGCTACCGATATTCGCCTGTGGCTAAGAGATGAGATCGATGTTATCTGCGAAGAGTTCCGTCGTTTTCAAATCGGGCTGCTGAATCTGGCAGAAAAAGAAGCTAAAACCATCATGCCCGGCTTCACTCATCTGCAAACCGCCCAGCCGGTAACCTTCGGTCATCACCTGTTAGCCTGGTTTGAAATGGTCGAGCGCGATTATCAGCGCCTGCAGGATTGCCGTCAGCGAATGAATCAAAGCCCGCTAGGCGCTGCGGCACTGGCGGGAACAACATTCCCTATTGACCGGAATTTCTCTGCTGAAGCTTTAGGCTTTGATGCACCTACCCGTAATTCGCTGGATTCTGTCAGTGACCGGGATTTTGCTATCGAGTTCTGCGCCACTGCTGCCATTGCCATGACTCACCTGTCACGTATGGCTGAAGAACTGGTGCTGTGGACCTCAGCACAATTCAATTTTATCGAGCTGCCTGACCGCTTCTGTACCGGCTCATCCATTATGCCGCAAAAGAAAAATCCGGATGTGCCAGAACTGGTTAGAGGCAAAACCGGACGGGTAAACGGCCACCTGATAAGTTTGCTCACCCTGATGAAATCCCAGCCACTGGCCTACAACAAGGACAATCAGGAAGATAAAGAACCTCTGTTCGATGCGGTGGATACTTTGAAAGACAGCTTCCGCGCCTTCGCGGATATGGTGCCTAACATTCAAAGCCGCCCTGAGATTATGCGTGAAGCTGCGTTGCGTGGGTTCTCAACCGCCACCGATCTGGCTGATTACCTGGTGCGCAAAGGATTACCGTTCCGTGATGCCCACGAAGTTGTAGGCAAAGCTGTTGCTCACGGAATTAAAGAAGGAAAAGACCTTGCTGAGCTGCCTCTGGAAGCGCTCACTCAATTCAGTGAACTGATTACTGCGGATGTATTTGATGTGTTGACACTGGAAGGATCAGTGAATGCCCGCAACCATATTGGTGGTACAGCGCCAAATCAGGTATTGAGCACTATTAGTTTCTTGCGTGCAAATATTGCCTAACAATATTTGCCAAACTCATGAAAACCCTTCAGGTATTATTCTGAAGGGTTTTTATTTTTTATCTTGCCCTATCCTTCGCCCAGTTCCTCTTCACTTAAATAGACAGGTTGATCTTGAGGTAAGCAGCAACCTGAAATGCCTTTGAGAACGTCAAGTGATTCAAGCAAATGTCCATTTCCGCTATTTTCAAAAGCATAATGGAGATTTTCCCGTGTTAAGCGGTCAAGCTTCTCTGCACAGGAGAATATCCTTGGAATTTTATAACCATCATCCTCATCTCGCTGCAAAATGGTACTGATTTCAGATTCATCAAGTCCCAATGCTTCACCAAACTTTGAGAGATTCTGGATTGACATTGCATCAGTATATTTCATTTTGAAGTATGTCTCGTTCGCTGTCAGATTTTTTCGGCAGCGTTTTCTTCCTGTTAAGTCCTCCTCAAGCCTGTGCGCACTGGCTACCAATCTTAACGCCGGGTGATATAACACTTTCAGCATATCATTTGCTGAAACAATTTTGTTATGCTGTTCAAAGTAGCGTTCAAGGAGCCAGAGCTTCCATTCTGTTGGGTGTTTGAAACAATCATACGGAACTGGATCAGAAAGTTCTAAAGCCTTAGGAAGCTCATTACCATATATATCAAATTGTCCGTAAGAAGGTATCAGGTGAAACATATCACATAAACTCAAAGGCTGTTTCAGTGCCTGCAACCTGTTTCCGGTAAAAACTGTGTAGTCATGCCTGCGGGTGGGTAATTTTGAATCACAATGTGACGCATATAAGCTACTGGCAAAATCCGCTTCACCTTGATCTCGCACCGCCGACAATAACCCTCCAATTGTCAATAGATTATGTTCTGCCAGCAAGGAAAACATCTCGTATTCGCACTTAATATACGGCATTTCTTCTCCATCGCTAGCCCTTGTATATAGTTTTGATAAAAGCGCCGCACGCTGTGATTCCGGTAGCTTCAGAGCCAGTGTTATATAAGGAATGTTTTTTGTGATATTGATGGTCATTAAAAAGGCATCACGGGGCGTAAGTACAGTATCGAAAGCAGAAAGCCCTCCCTTTCCTAATGAACCATGATAATCATAGAAATCCACAAAGAGAATTTCATCCTGTTCCTTTTTGTTTCTATACGATTTGTCACTACTCTCATCAACCTGTTGTTTAGATCTTCGGAACTGTGGGCTTGTTGGTGGTTTTACATACTCTTGCTCTTTCATCAAAGAAGACAATTCCGGAAGTGACTCTGATCGTTCCAACTGGCGAGTCTCCGAAAAGCCTTCAGGAACTTTCAGCGCTTTTGCTATGTTTTTTAAATCACGACAGTAAAGAAGTGAATTACTAGCTGCGACCCACAACCGTTTGGCCGTCAAATATTTTTTTGATTGCGCCCATTCAAAAACTAATTCGAGTTTATCTCTAGCAGTTCCGGAAATAGCATTCAAATTTTCGAAATCAACACCCAGCAAAAAACCAAAGCGAAAATAAT
Organism: Endozoicomonadaceae bacterium; assembly: GCA_965261725.1. Taxonomy (GTDB): domain Bacteria; phylum Pseudomonadota; class Gammaproteobacteria; order Pseudomonadales; family Endozoicomonadaceae; genus CANDOC01. Next base: position 100,170 of record CBDHDU010000044.1, read on the forward strand.
CCAGCGACACCCCTTCAAAAATCTCACATGCTTCATTTACTGCCAGCGACTTATCTTCAATATCTGATTGTTTTCTAACAACACCTGCAAGTAGTACATTATTTGTACTAGTTAGAAATAAAAAGCATATTAAAAAAAGTATTTTCCCGCGCAAAATAACATAATTATTTTTCTGCATATTTTCACTATACTTATCTAATTTAACAGAATGTTAATATTAGTTAGTCAGTACAAAATAGAAAAAGAAACTAAAGCCATTCATCGGGTAAATTTATTGCTCTATCTGTTTCAGGCAGCCGACTCCTGCTGGCTTGCCGGCTATGAGTTGGCTGCTAATAACGAGAGGCATGCAATTCTATACCTCGGTGAAAGTCATGTTTTTTTGCTCACCAAAATATCCTCCATTACCAGATACTTCAGATCAGAGCCGAAAAACATATCCAGTGCATCCTCCGGCGTACAGACAATGGGTTCTCCACGACGGTTCAGAGACGTATTCAGTAACACACCATTACCGGTCTGCTTTTCCACTTCGACCAGCAGTTCATAAAAACGCGGATTCCTGTCTCTGGTCACAACTTGCGCACGCGCCATGCCATCTTCATCAATCACTTCAGGAATGCGTTGTTTCCATTCCTCAGTCACGGCTGAAGTAAATGTCATATAAGGAGAAGGGTGTGGACTGGTAAACATTTCCCTAGCGGTACTCTCCAGTACACTGGGGCAGAACGGACGCCAGCGCTCACGGAATTTCACCTGTGCGTTAACCTTGTCCGCCATACCTTCAATTCCTGGGCAGCCAAGAATACTGCGCTGTCCCAATGCACGCGGACCAAATTCCATACGCCCCTGAAACCAGGCGACCGGATCACCTTCAGCCAATAGCTCAGCAACCTGTTGCGGTACATTCTCAAGCATCTTAAAAACCGGTTTACCCGGATGATCCTCACAGGCTTCAATAACCCGATCATTATCAAAGCCGGGACCCAGTGCTACACGTTCAAGCTTTTCGACCGATTTGCCTGACTTCTCAGAAACATACATGGCCGCACCCAGCGCGGCTCCTGAATCACCGGATGCCGGTTGAACAAACAGTTCGTTCACATCCGGCCGGGCAATAATCTTCTGGTTCAGTTTTACATTCAGCGCCCCGGTCCCCGCAAAGGCAATTTTGCCGGTTTCGCCAAGCACATCGCCCAAATAGTGATCAATCAGCTGAATCGTGACATCTTCATAGAGTTTCTGGATCGCTGCTGCATAATGAACGTAAGGTTCATCATTCAGGTCACCAAACCGGCAAGGTCCCAGCCACTCAACCAGCTGTGGTGAAAAAGAATATCCTTTGCTTTTCTTTTTATAACGCCGCAGTCCTACGACATTCGCCAGTTTGGTATTTACCTGAAAGTTTTTGCCATCGAAGGACAGCAGTCGGGACAGGTCATACTTATCCGGATCACCGTGAGGTGCCATGCGCATCACCTTGTATTCTCCGTCCAGAGGGTCGAATCCAAGGTATTCAGCCATTACTGCATAGAGCCGTCCCAGAGAATCAGGGGCATGAAACTCTTTAACCTGATGTATTTCCCGGTTCTCACCATAACCAAAGAAGGTTGTCGCATAGCCGCCGCTATTATCAATGCTCAGAAGAGCCGTCTTTTCTTCAAAGCCACTCAGATAATAAGCACTTGATGCATGAGCCAGCTGATGCTCAACAGGTACCAGCCGGTAGCTGTCAGACTCCAGACCAACACTCGCCAGCATACTGCGAACCCGGGACACATAGCGATGATAACGTCGGTTGCCACACAGCAGCGCCTCAAGAGAACGCTCAGGTGCATACCAGTAGCGCCGGGCATAATGCCAGCGGGCGGCACTGAAAAAACCGGTTGGCGCAACAGGAATCGCAACAACATCAACATCCTGAGGTTTTATACCTCCCTGCCGAAGACAAAAGCCGGTTGCCTGCAACGGCATGCCATCCCGGGCATGCTTTTCGCGGGTGAAACGTTCTTCTTCTGCTGCGGCCACCAGCTTGCCATTAACCAGCAAAGCAGCAGCAGAGTCATGATTAAATGCTCCCGAGAGTCCGAGAATAATCATAGTTAGAGCCTTTTAACGACCGCCTCGGGGAATAACGGTAAGAGATTAATTAATATGTTGGTGTAACAGGTTCAAACAACGCTTTTACCCGTGGGTTACCGTTCCAGTTACGGTTAAAGCGCTCAAGATCCTTTGCTCTGGAGCTGCTGAATCTTGCTGCATTCTTGTAGGATTTCATAGAATCCAGATCAACAAGCAGTACTTTCTTGTCAGTTTGACGAACCAGAAAATTATTGGCTTTCAAATCACCATGAGCGACCAGACCGCGCCCCAGTGACTCAATAATGGTGGCAGCTTCTTTAGCAATCTGCTGCTCTTCACTGGCATCATGTGGTGCAACCAGCCCTTCTTCGTGACCAAAATAGTTCATCAATTGCTCATTGGGAACCCATTCATTAACAACATAGCTGCATGTAACCAGCGGGCCTTTTCGCAGCTCCAGCATGGCAACAGGTTCTGCTGTGGGTATTCCCAGCATTTTCAGCAGATGTGAACTCTTCCAGCTTTGCTCAGCACGGGATGTTCGCAGGGTGCGCACCATGGTATGGAGCCAGTTTTTACGACTGAGGTAACGTTTGGCTACAACCTTGCGTCCATCTTTCAGCGAAAACACGGCAACCGTATTGGTACTTCCGGCTTTGATAACATGTTCCGGCTTAAAGTAATCATCCGGATTATCCAGAAAATGACGTACGGCCTCATTATCCTGATCCCGACGTACAGAGAAAAAGCGGGAAGCTGTCTTCTCAGTCAGAAAGTCGGTACAGGTGCGCATGGTTTTTTCCAGAAACCGTTCCCGCCATTTGCGCTGGCGCTGAACTCTTTCCAGTAATTGCTCCTGATTATCTGGAAGAAATCCGGTAACGTTGCACCATGCCGGATATACCGATTCCAGCAACCGGTCATAACGGGGAAAAAGTACCGCAAAGAACCGAGCCAGATTTTCTCTCGCTTTGGCTTCAGGCAATGGTTTGGTTTGTTTGTGGCAGCTGACTTCTGCACCACCACCATCAATCATCCATAACTTGCCCTGACTCCACAGCAGGTTATCCAGATGAATATCATCCTGACAGACACCGGCAATATGTAACCTGCCCAGTAATTCAACCGCTGCCGTCAGCCACAAAATCCGCTGTTCATCAGTAATGTCTGTATTCCACAGTACCGCAAAGCTCTCAACTTCTGACAGAAATTCAAAGCCGACCAGCCGCATATCATTTGCTGTGGGGGCTTCATCAATCAGAATTTCTGGCGTTGGAATACCGGCGCTTGCAAAGGCTTTTGCTCCGGCAACTTCCCGTTTTGCATGTCGGTCACGGGCATCGCCAAAGAAACACTTTACCAGCAGTTCACGCCCCCCCTGACGACAACGCCCAACAACACGTTTACCCGGAAGAAAGCGCAGGACTTCTTCCATTACCAGATCATTGCCAAGTTCAATGGGGACGGCAGGTTTTTCGTTCAGCGCGGCCAGCTGATGTCCATTCAATTTCATGCTTGTGTTACTCGCGCCCTTCAAAAAAACGCACGATCTTTACGTGCCTGCTCTTTGATTTCCGGTGTCAGGGTTTTGCTCTGATGATAAGCCAGCAGAAAGCGCAGTCGCTGAGTGCGGGTTAGCTGATACTTGGCTACTTTATCAAGACAGGCAAGATCCTTAATGATCCGGTAACGCAGAAAAGAACCATACCATTTCTGCCCGGCAGGACAGTCGATCAGGTAAGCCTCTGGCTCAGCAACCGGGCTCACCAGAATATTGCGCCATTTGAAATCATTATGGACAAAGTGATTCTGGTGCAGAGTACGGGCAATATGCGCGACCCGCTGACTGATCTTCTCAACCCAGTGCCAGTCACGGAACAATGGTGAGCCGTTGCGCGCCAACGTCGCAAGATCAACAGTACCTTCCAGCGATTCAGTTATAATCACACCGCGTTGGGTTTTGGAAAAAATCCGCTCCTGACCATAAGCCACAACTTTCGCCGCAGGCAGTCCAAGCTTCAGGAAGTACAGCTGATTCTCCCACTCAACTTTAATCCGGCTCCAGCCCAGATAACTGCGCAGCCCTTTGGTCGCATGGTAGCGCTTTACATAATAACGCCGTCCATTAATTGAGTAAGGAAAAACACAGCTCTCCGAATCAGCGGCAACGATTTTTCCTTCCAGCTCAAAAACTTTCTTAAGCGAACCAAAGACCTCCGCTTCCGGAGTCCCCTGCCACTCATCAGTAATGGTCCAGTCCGTCGTGGTAAGCATTCAGTTAATCTCCGCCCCTTTGCGTTCCGTACGTGCGCGCAATTTGGCAGCTTTTTTCATCAACGGATTCCAGAGCCAGTGAAAATCATTCAGTGCCTGCTTCAATGGCAGACCGGTATAAACACGAATAAAGCGCAGCAAATCCCGCTCGCTGAGACCAATATCGAGTGCTGAAAAATACAGACCGGACAAATCCTTGATAATCCAGCGGCGGGGTGTTTCTGCACGCAGCTGGCTGCGGTGCAAATCAATCAGGTAAAGGGTCAGATTATCTGCGGAAGGTTCCCCCTTCGACATATCGAGCAGAAAATGGCAAAGGTAGTAATCCCGATGATTCATTCCACTGCGATGCATGCGACGGCTGATATCTGCCAGCTTTCGTATCAAGGCGCGTTTTAACTGCAAAGCCGGAGGGTTAGCAATCCAATCCTCACAAAAATCTTCCAGGCTGACAGTATTAGCCAGATCTTCCGTCACAATAAACGACTGTTGTTTTGCGGGTTGCTACCACGCTTACCATAGGCAACAGCGGTCATGGTGCCGATGTTTTGACGCTCTAGATGCTCTATGGCTTTCCATTCATTTTCTGCACCCAATACCGGCAGGCGAAAGCGAATCAGGTTTTCCAGAATTTCAAACCAGCCAACACCGCGGTGAATCTTTACAAAGAAGCCTTCACCACCCTGTTCAAAACGCAGCGTCTTGCGCGCTTCAAGCTGGCGGTACACCTTACCTTCCAGCGTCTCAACAATCTCAAAAGGATCTTTTCCCTGCCAGGCCTGCTGAAAATCATCACGCAGATACAGCATCATTGCCTCCCTTTGCGGATGACTCAATAACTTCTACTGCACGCAGCGGCATATCATAAATATCCGCTTTTGCGGCAAATGCCAGCGCATTGTCCTGCCATTGCTGGCACATGGGCGAGTCGAGCATTTCTGACAGTTTCAGATTCAGACGCTCCTGACTGAAAGGCGAACTGACCAGCATGCCAGCATCGGCCTGTTCAATATAAGTTGCATAGCCACAGACATCCGTGACCAGCACCGGCAGCCCGGCGACCAACGCTTCAAGCAGTACAGTACCGGTATTTTCATTGTAAGCCGGGTGAATCAGCATATCGGCGCCCAGCAAAAAGCGAGGCACATCATCCCTGCCGGAGAAGAAGGTAACCTGATCCTGTACATCAAGCCTGTTCGCCAGTTGCTGAAAGGCTTTGGGTTTATCCTGCCCAATGACAAAGAAGCGGGTGCGTGAACGTCGTTCCGCTGGCAGCGATGCCAACGCTTCAATCGCCCGGTCGAGGCCTTTGGTTCGGAAACCGGAACCGACCATTAACATCAGCCGATCATTTTTACCCAGCCCGAACTCCTGACGGAATGCGGCACGAATCTCTTCAGCACTTTCCGGACGACAACGGTCTCTGGCGATACCGGGTGGCAGCAAGTGCATCCGTTCTTCGGGTGTCTGGTAATACTGTTTAAACAATTCTTTCTGAATAGCTGAAATCAGCAATACCTGCGTTTTCTGATCGGCACCAAAAACAGCCCGCTCCCAGCCGGAAAACTGACGATAGCGTTCTGTCTGCCGGTATAACCACGAACGCTGGTTCTGAGCCTTTTCTTCAAAACAGGTATCCGCGGCATAATAAACATCCAGCCCCGGCATGCGGTTAAAGCCCACTATATGATCAACCGGTTCGGCATCAATAGATTCCATCACCTGCTGATGAAAACGGGCATTGCGTGTCGTCGCAGCAAAACCGCTTGGCTGCAGTATCCGGATATCAAAACCTTCCGGCTGCGGACCTTCCCACGCCATACAATAAACCCGTACTGTATGACCGCGTTCCTGACAGATACCGGCAATACGAATAAAGTCCCGCTGCAATCCGCCAAACGGGAAGTATTTAAAGAGAATAAATGCCAGTTTCATGATGAGGTCATATCCAGCATTGGCGTCAATGCATTCATAACAACGTCAGGTGTCAGGGGCGCAAACACCTGAGGTTCAATATTTGGGCGGCTGACCGGTTTACAGTCAGATGCCACAAGGTGCTGCTGATTATCACCATAAGCACCCACCAGCGCCGGGCTGGTTGGTCCGTATAGAGATACTGCCGGAACTTCCAGCGCAGCCGTTAAATGCCCAAGCCCGGTATCAACTGCCACAACGGCTTTAGCCCCGGCAATAACAGAAGCCACCTGAATCAGTTTCAAACGAGGCAACACAATAACGTTATCAGACGCGTCCCGAATCCGCTCGGCACGTTCACGTTCGGTATTGTTGCCCCAGGGTAATACGACTTTCAGTTTTAGTTCGGACAGCTGTTTTGCCAGCGCGATCCAGTCAGATTCCGGCCAGTGTTTGTCCGGCCAGGTGGTGCCATGAAGGAAAGCGACATAAGGCGTTTTAGGGCACAGATTATCTTTATCAGCAAATGCATCAGCAGCCAGACTGAAATGCCCTTTCTCACCTTCAGGCAATGAATAGTTGAGTGCAGCGGCAAACAATTGCCTTACCCGTTCTACCGCGTGCTGTTCTCGCGCAACAGGAACTGGATGATCATAGAATTTTGCAGCCAGCGGCTCGCGGGCTGAGTTCCTGTCCAACCCATAGCTGGCACCTCTGCCATAGCGCACGAGGAACGCACTTTTCAATAATCCCTGAGCATCAATAACTACATCATACTGTTCTGATTCTACTGCCTGACGAAATGCCCGCCATTCACCACTGCGCCAGGTCTGAATAATATTCTTGCGCCAGCGACGCAGTGCAACCGGCAATACGCGATCAACATTCGGATGCCAGGCGGGGATCTCAGCAAAGCCTTCTTCCACAACCCAGTCAAACTTAATACCGGGAATGGCTTTGGCGGCATCGGTCAATGCTGGCAGCGTATGAATCACATCGCCCATTGACGATGTTTTGATCACAAGTACTTTCATTTTGCAGTACCCGCCATATTAACCGGGCTTGGAGCCAGTTGATCCAGTGCTTCCAGAACACGTTCAGGCATCAGCTCCTTCAAACAACGCAAATGACCCAGTGGGCATTCACGTTTAAAACAGGGGCTGCATTCGATGCCAGTGGAAATAATCGCCTTATTCTTATTCAAAGGCGGGGTAAATTGCGGCGAAGTGGAGCCATAAACCACAACCAATGGACGTTCCAATGCAGCAGCAATGTGCATAAGCCCGGAATCATTGCTGACCACAGCATCAGCGACAGATAATAGATCCACAGCTTCCGCCAGTTTGGTTCTGCCCGCAAGATTTACGCACTGAGTCTGCAACTCTTCAGGCAGGCTGTTGCGGATAGTTTCAGCAACTGGCTGATCCTTTTCGGAACCAAATAACCAGACCTGCCAGCCCGCTTCCGCACGTGCTTTGGCAACGGCAGCATAATGCTCTTCAGGCCAGCGTTTTGCCGGACCGAATTCAGCACCCGGACAAAGGGCCAAAACAGGGCGATACGTCTTAAGTTCATAATCAGCCAGTGCCTGCGCCAGAGAATCCGGTGCAATCTGCAAAGCAGGTGACGGCAGTTCTTCCGGCAGATCAGCACCCACAGGTAATCCCAGTGCAATAAAACGCTCAACCATCAGCGGGTAGCGTTTCTTATCCAGCAGGCGAATATCATTCAGCAAACCAAAACGCATTTCTCCCCGCCAGCCAGTACGTGTAGGAATACCGGCAAACCAGGGGATCAGGGCTGATTTCAGGGAGTTCGGCAGCAGGATGGCTTCATCATATCCCTGCTTTCGCAGCTGTGCAGCAACCTGACGACGCATACCAAGATTCAGCTTGCCATGCCCGACCGGCATATCAATGCTGTTATCAACTTCCGGCATTCTATCCAGTATCGGACGGCTCCAGGCTGGCGCCAGCACATCGATGCGAGCGTCAGGATGTTGCTTTTTCAGGGTCATAAACAGGCTTTGAGCCATGACCATATCGCCAACCCAGGACGGACCTACAACCAGATATTTCACAGAGTCTCCACATTTGCCCGACTTTAAAGTCAGACATTTTAAAAGCAGAAAAGGCAGCTATTTCCCTTAAATGTGGGCAACAGCTACCTTTCCAAGGTCTGAAAATGTCTATTTTACTATGAAAATGCCACCTTTTTCATGACAGGCGTCGGGACGGCATTTTCATACTTTCACACTCTTAATCGTTTACAACTGAGGTTTGCCACTCAGGATAAGCATCACGTTTCCCTGTAACCTGGTCAAAGTACATGCGCTGCAACTTTTCAGTAACAGGGCCACGACTGCCACTGCCAATGGCGCGACCATCATGTTCACGAATCGGCAGTACCTCTGCCGCTGTACCGGTAAAGAAGGCTTCATCAGCAACATACACTTCATCACGGGTAATCCGCTTCTCGCGCACTTCAATGCCCAGATCAGCACAGAAGCGCATGATGGTGTCACGGGTGATGCCTTCCAGACAGCTGGTCAGTTCCGGCGTATAAACCACACCGTTTTTCACCAGGAAGATATTTTCGCCACTGCCTTCGGCCACATAACCTTCGTTATCCAGCAGCAGAGCTTCTTCACAACCACAATCCAGTGCTTCTTTCAGTGCCAGCATGGAATTGATGTAATTGCCATTGGCTTTCGCCTTACACATGGTGATGTTGACGTGGTGACGTGTATAAGACGATGTCCGGATTTTAATACCCTGCTCTTTGGCTTCCGGCGACATGTAGGACGGCCATTCCCAGGCAGCCACAATCACGTGGGTTTTCAGGTTATCAGCCCGCAACCCCATACCTTCTGAACCATAGAAGCACATCGGGCGCAGATAAGCTTCAGACAGATTATTTTCCCGCACCACAGCACGCTGAGCTTCCATCAGCGCTTCAGCATCAAATGGCATGTTCATATTCAGAATATGGGCACTGCGGAACAGTCGTTCGGTATGCTCTCGTAACCGGAAAATACTGGGTCCGTTATCAGTTGCATAAGCACGGACGCCTTCAAACACACCCATGCCATAGTGCAGCGTATGTGTCAGTACATGGGTTTTGGCCTCGCGCCAGGGCACCATTTCCCCGTCAAACCAAATGAGACCGTCGCGTTCAGCAAATGACATCCTTAACTCCAGCATTATACTTGCCGCAAAGTTGCTGTTACTGCCAATAAAAGCTGAAAATATCAGGCTGGTAACGAACTTTGCCGGCGATATTATTTTTCTTGAAAAAGCGCCCCCGTCATGAAGGATAAGCGCTCTCGTTCACTTCAGGTTGTCTGCCTTATACCGGTTCCAGTTTTTCCTGCCAGATGTGAATCACACCCTGACGGAAGTCATGGTACCGGTCACCTTCAATCGCCGCCTTTTTGTTTTGTAACGCCAAACGATGGATTTCCTGCCGGAAAGCCTTGTAAGCCTCCTGTAACAGGCTGGCATCTGCTTCGGAAAGAACATCTGCCTGTTGCAGCTGTTCCGTAATACGGATGTTATCAGTGAACCGAAGCAGCTCTGGATAGCTATGCGACCAGGCCAGTACTGCGTATTGCACCATAAATTCGATATCAACGATACCTCCGGCATCGTGCTTGATATCAAAACGCCCTGTAGCTTCCCACGCCTCTTGTTTAGAGCCTCCGGCGGTTTCACGGGTTCCCAGATGATCACGCATTTTCTGCCGCATGGTGCGGACATCAAGCTGCAGCTGGCCTTCATCCCTTTCTTTACCCAGCACCTGAGCCCGAATACGCTGGAAAGCCTCACCCACCCGCAAACAGCCAGCAACCAGCCGAGCCCGTACCAGTGCCTGATGCTCCCAGGTCCAGGCACTGTTTTTCTGATAGTTTTCAAAGGATTTGACGGATGTCACCATCAGCCCGGAGTTGCCTGAAGGCCGTAATCTCATATCAACTTCATACAACTGCCCGGAATTTGTTCGGGTAGTCAGGATATGCAGAATACGCTGTCCCATGCGCAGGAAGAACTGACCACTGTCGATAGAACGCTCACCATCAGTCGGGCGCATTTCGGCGCCATCATGCAAGAACACCAAGTCCAGATCAGAGCTGGGGCCAAGCTCGATGCCGCCAAGTTTTCCGTAAGCAATAACAGCAAAGCCGGGATCGCAGAATGTACCATCCTCCCGTTGTGGACGACCGTAGCGGGAAGTCAGATCACGCCAGGCAATCTCTACAACACTTTCCAGAATGACTTCTGCAATATCCGTCAGATAATCACTCTCTTTCATCAGCGGCAGACTACCGGCGACCTGCGCTGCAGCCACTTGCAACACATGCGCCATTTTGAAATAGCGCAGGGCTTCCATCAGGTTTTCCAGATCATCTTCCTGAATATGAGCTAATTGCTGGCGCAGCTCATCACGTAATTCATGTTTACGTGGGGGATCGTAAAGCGTGCCAAGGTTGAGAAATTCATCCAGCAAGACTGGATGGCGAACAATCTGTTCAGCAATCCAGGGACTGGCAGTACACAGTTTCACCAGATGTTCGAGTGCATCCGGATTTTCCTGTAACAACAGCAGGTAGGCAGTACGCCGTAGTACCGCTTCTACTAATGGCAGCAGTCTAACTAGAGCCTGATCAGACTTTTCGTGCCGGGCAACAGCAAGGAGCAGTAAAGGCATAAAGGCCCGTAACCGATGGCGGCCTTCTCGTTGCAGCCCGGACACAACCCGGCTGTCTCTCAGTTTCAGCAACCGGTCATGCATGGCATCGGGATCAGCAAAGCCATGTCGCTGAAGTAGTGCCAGCTCTTCTTCCGAATCAAGCCGGTGATCCCAGAAATCTTCCCACTCTTCACGATCATTAGCGGCCGTGTTTTCTTCGTCCGGGTCAGCAACCACAGCATCGAATTGCGTTCTGACATGCTGACGATGCTCATCCAGAACAAGCATAAATGCTTCCCAACTCTCACAGCCCATCACCCATGCCAGGCGCGCGCAGCCATCTTCTGATGAAGGTAGTGTTTGAGTTTGGGAATCACTGACAGCCTGCAAAGCATGCTCGGTATTTCGAAGAAAAACATAGGCTGCTTTGAGTTGTGATACGGCTTCCGGGGCAAGGTAATTCTGAACAGCTAATGTATCCAGAACGATTTGGATTGAACGTTGTTGTAATGTGTAATCACGACCACCGTGAATCAGCTGGAATGCCTGACCAATAAATTCGACTTCACGAATACCACCAGCCCCCAGCTTAACGTTTTCCTGCATCCCGCGCCGGGTGACTTCGCGCTGAATCAGTCGTTTCATATCCCGCAGTGCTTCAATCGCACCAAAATCAATATAACGACGATAAACAAACGGGCGCAGTGCAGATAGCAGTTCATCACCTCTGCTTTTATCACCGGCAACAATCCGCGCTTTGATCATCGCGTAGCGTTCCCAGTCTCGCCCCTGATCCTGATAATACTGTTCCATGGCTCCAAAGCTCAGCGCCAAAGCACCGCTGCTGCCGTAGGGTCGCAGACGCATATCAACGCGGAATACAAAACCATCAACGGTTTGCTGATCAAGTACTTTGATAAGCTTTTGCCCAAGGCGCACAAAGAACTCCTGATTAGTCAGCGTTCGTTTCGCCCCCTTCGTTTCCCCTTTTTCGGGAAAGGTGAACATCAGATCGATATCGGATGAAAGGTTCAGTTCATAAGCACCGAGCTTGCCCATGCCCAGTACTGCCATTCGTTGAGGACCGGATTCCCCCCAGGGCGTTCCCAGTTGCTGACACATATCGTCATACAACCAGTCCAGCGCAGCATCAATACAGAGTTCTGCCAGCAGAGAAAGATCGCGGGTTGTCTGTGAGAGGCTTGCCTGACGGGTCAGATCGCGCCAGATAATCCGCACCATGTGCCGGTGGCGGAAGTAGCGCAGCCGCGACATTAAATCTGTTTCATTCTCGACATCAGCCAGTAACACCTGCTTATCTAAACGATGTATATCCAAATCGTCTGCAGCTTTCAGTTCTCCGCTGTTAATCAACCCAAACAATAGTTCCGGTTTTTTCAGGCATTGCTCTGCCACATAATCACTTCCCCCCCAGACTTTAACCAGCTCAGCCAGATAGCTGGACGGCAGAGTGCTCAGCAGATGTTCGGTATCAGTCGGCAGCAGTTTCTCACCAAAACTGTTCCAGTAATTCTGTATTCTTTTTTTTACGACATCAGGCAGGTGTTCGGGATAAGGCAGGGCAGGCATATTCTTGGCGTCGGTCATAATGAAATCCGGCAATCTCAAAATATTTTTCTGTAATGATGAAACTTTTTGGCATGCCGACACTCAAAGGATACAAGGCAGTTATTTTTCGGGATTGAGATTAAGCTTTACCTTCTTACCTGAAAAAACATAGCTGACTTGCGTGTTCTACTCCTTGTGTGTTTTGTGTTGGCATTACTCCGTTCGAGCTCACACGCTCACGGAGACTCTGAATCCGGACTCCTTCCCCCCAGGGACTCCGGATTTTTTTTATTCTGCTACAGGCTCACTCTCTTCAGGTTCGCCTTCTTCTGCCAGCAACCAGCCATCCAGTACTGCGGCCAGTTTATCAATTCCTGTTTTCTTAGGCGCCGAAAATAGCTGGACACTAACCTCGCCACCCAGTTCACGAAGCTTGTTCTGAATCAGGTTCAGTTCTCGCTTGGATGCACCGGATTTCAGTTTATCTGCCTTGGTCAGCAGCACGTGCACCGGCATGCCTGACATGCGCCCCCATTCCAGCAGCATCTGGTCAAATTCTTTGAGGGGGTGGCGAATATCCATCAGCAACACCAGCCCTTTGAGGCATCTGCGGTCGCTCAGGTATTCATCCATATGTTTTTGCCATTCCCGTTTCATGGTTTCGGGGACTTTGGCGAAACCATATCCCGGCAAATCAACCAGACGGGCTTCCTCTGTAATTGAGAAGAAGTTGATGAGCTGGGTGCGTCCGGGCGTTTTACTGGTTCTCGCCAGCTTGTTGGAGCCTGTCAGCGCATTCAATGCACTGGACTTGCCCGCATTGGAGCGCCCGGCAAACGCAACTTCGCTGCCTGTATCGGGGGGACACAGTTTCAGCTTGGGTGCACTGATCAAAAATTGAGCAGTTCTGTAATTCAGGCCTTGGCTTTTGGAAGTCATAGTCTTGTAGAGTTCAGCTTTAAGGCATGGATAGTATATACTGCGGTGGTTTTAAAAAAGTAAAAATATAAGAGCCTTATCCTGCAACTGTAAATCTGATTTAAAAAAACACAGTTACAGGCAGGAATAACCTACAGAGAGGGGGGTTATAACAGGCGCTTATATTTCTTCCACATGGACTGTTTGTTTTATACGGACTGTTATATGGCCTTTGAAATCTCCTGTTTAAGGGAAGGCAGAGGTTTCGCAAGCGATGACTAGCCGTGGTTGGGTTGAGTACATGAAAAAAATCATACTGAGTGTTGCTATTACTCTGGGGGTCAGCAGCCTGGCTATGGCTGAAACAGAGCCCAGTGCTGAAAGAATCAAGGAACTGACGGGCACTTGCAGCGCCTGTCACGGTGCGACAGGTCAGAGCATTGCGCCTAATTATCCAAATCTGGCGGGTCAGGGGCAGCGTTATCTGGCAACCCAGATGCATGATATCAAGAACGGTAAGCGCCCTGTTCCGGAAATGACCGCATTTGTCAGCAATCTGACCGATGCTGAAATTCAGGGGCTGGCTGCTTTCTATGCCGGTCAGACTGCCAAAACCGGCGCAACCGATGAGAAATATGTCACTCTGGGTGAAAAACTGTACCGGGGTGGTGACCTTGAGCGCGGTATTGCTGCCTGCAGCGCCTGCCATTCATTCTCTGGTAAAGGTAATGCACCTGCCGGCTTCCCGCATTTGTCGGGTCAGCATCCGCAGTACATTATCAAGCAGCTGACCGACTACCGTGAAGGTGACCGCACCAGTGGTGGTGAAACGCAGATCATGCAAAGCATCGCTGCCAAACTGAGCACCAAGGAGATCGAAGCCCTTGGTCATTACATCAGTGGTTTGAATTAATCCTGCTGTAAATATCGGGAGTCGTTAAAAGCGGCTCCCGATACATACTCCGCCCCTGATTTACACGTCGCTTTTCAACCATTCCCCCTGTCTGACCGATACGGTACAGTAGCCTCAAACTCATCTGTGTATTTCCACATTTGAATAATCATTTTATGTCGTGATCTGAGTCCCGGGGGATAATATGCGACTATTGCTAACTCGTGCTTTTCTGCTGTTTTCAATGCTGATATCAGCTGTGGCATTCGCCCAGACTGATGCAGCTCAATACAAGGACGGCACGCATTTCAGAACTCTGTCCACAAGTGAGCAGAATGCCAATGCGCCGATCGAAGTAAAAGGTATCTTCTGGTATGGCTGCCCACATTGCTTCCGATTGGAGCCATCTCTGGATAACTGGGTTAAAGATCTTGGTAAAGACGTAAGCTTTGTTCGTGCACCGGGCGTTTTCCGCCGCGACACCATCTGGGAAAACCATGCCCGCATGTACTTCGCATTGGACAGCATGGGCTTTTCCGACAAGACCCACAACGGTATCTTCAATGAAGTTCAGGTACGCGGTAACCGACTGGCAACACCGGAAAAAATGGCTGAATTCCTGAATGAGAAATATGGCATTGATGAGCAGAAGTTCAAGAAAGCCTATGCTTCCTTCGGTGTACAGCGCCAGATTTCACAAACCATGACCAACGTTCGCCGCTATCGTCTGACCGGCGTTCCTGCTCTGGTTGTAGCGGGTAAATACGTTATCGAGCCGGGCGGTGCCGGTTCTGTTGAGAACATGCTGAATATTGCTGATTACCTGATTGAAAAGGAAAACAGCAAGCGCGCCCAGAAAAAATAACAACGAGAAATTAAATACATGCCATGAGAAGAGGTGATATCTCAGCTTCTCATGGCAAGCAAGCCGTCAGCGATTCAGTGCCAAATAATTCAGACGTTTCATTAACCTTTTTTCTGTGAGCCTTCTCTCTAGGGGCTGTTGAGGTTTATTTCCAAAGCAATATATCAGTTTTATGTAAAACCACTTAAAGTGACAACATCATCATGATGAAAAATGACTGATGACACACCAGCAGCTTCCTTCAAGAATCCGCCTGCTTACATTCAATGTTCAGGTCGGTATTCGCACCCAGCAGTACCGGCATTATCTGACCCGTAGCTGGCAGCATATTCTGCCGCACGCAAAACGTAACAGTAACCTCATCGATATTTCTCGACTGCTGCATGAATATGACATTGTGGCTTTACAGGAAGTCGATGGCGGAAGTTTGCGTAGCAGCTTTACTAATCAGACAGAATATCTGGCCCGGAAGGCAGGCTTTCCCTACTGGTATCATCAGACCAATCGTAATCTTGGCAAATTTGCCCAGCACAGTAATGGCTTGCTATCACAGTATCGACCCCAGCTACTTGAGGATCACAAACTGCCCGGACGGATTCCCGGCAGAGGCGCGATACTCGCTAGTTTCAGTTTTGGAAGTGATGCTTCATTAGCCATTATTGCCATGCATTTATCTCTTAGCAGGCATAGCAGGAACCTGCAGCTGGAGTATGTCGCTGACCTGATTAAACCGTACCGATATGTTGTGCTTTTAGGGGATATGAACACGCCATCAGATAGCCTTTTGTATGACTCACCGCTAAAAGAGTGTGGGCTGGCATCTTCAAATGATCTGAAAACGTTTCCCAGCTGGCGTCCTAAACGTGCGCTTGATCACATTCTGGTCAGCAGTAATTTGCAAGTAAACTCGCTGCAAGTATTGAACTGCACAATATCAGATCATTTGCCGGTAGCAATGGAGCTGGAGTTGCCGGATCTGCAAGAGAAGATATAAGGGAATTAAAAAAAGCCTGGTAGTCTAAGAGGGGGGAAGGCGACATACCAGGCTCAACATTCTAACCGTCACAGAAACCTTGCCACTCAGGCAGTGTGATCTCTGCGACTAAAGTCAGGGAGTAATGAAAAGCAAGCTCATTATCTATGCTGCCCTGAAACCCACAAGTCAGTAATTTTACCAACCCAAAAAACACAAACAAGAAACGGCTACGAACACCCGTAAACACCCACCTGAAAACCGAGACAACAACTCAATCAAGCAGTAGAAAAATGGGGGCAACCACCACCGTATTTGTTCGAATCTGAGGAGAAAAGAGCCCTGATACAAATATGCAAGAGGAGGAGGGGAAACAGTGCACCAGGGCTGTCAGACAATAATGTTAAGGAACACCCTAACTGCACTTCAGCCTATCAGGTGACGCGCCACCCGCCATGAGTACTTTATGCAGAAAACCTTCGGACTTCACCTAGAACATTAATACCTTTATGCTTCTGCACTAGGATATTTCTTACTTTCTATCCAAAATGATCTAGAAAACTGTTTGATAAACAGCAAAAATGCTTTTTCAACCCAAACAGCCATGAGTGGAAAACAACAGTCAAGTGACCGGCATTCAATCGATAGGCATTCTGGGGTCTGCATTTGACCCTCCTACACGCGGGCATCTCGATGTTATCAAACAGGCTGCTGAGCAGTTTGATCTTATTCTCTTGCTGCCCTGCGCGGCACATGCATTTTTAAAAAAGCCTTTGCCTTTTGACCAGCGACTGAAAATACTGGATGTTTTTTGCCGGGAACTGGTAGTTCAGGGGTTCAACGTTCAGGTCAGTGATCTGGAACTTCATATCGCCCACAGCCAGCCAAATCAGTCTGTACGCACCTGGGATGTAATGAACTGGCTTGAGAAGCACTACAATCATCAGGAAAAAACCGCACAGCTGAGTTTTATTCGTGGCCCGGACAATGCCAACCCTGAAACATGGCAGCGCTTCTATCGCTGGCAGGATATCGAAAATAACTGGTCACTGTTTACCGCACAGGAACGGGTAAAAGCCAGAAGCAGCCAGGTACGTCAGTTATTACAGACTCCTTCTGATGATATTGCCCAGCCTCTGCAACAACTGGTGACCCCGGCAGTACAACACTACATTATTGAAAACCGGCTCTATCAGACAGGTTGAAGTCATCTATGTCGACCAAAAGCGCATTTTCATCGCAGGATGTTCAGATAGAAGAAGTGCAAACACCTTTTTCCGGTCATGTGAAACTGAACTGCTATCAGCTCAGGCACAAACTCTATGAGGGTGGCTGGAGTGCATCATTGAACCGTGAGGTCATGATGCGTCAGCCTGCTGTCGGCGTACTCCTTGTGGATCCGGATAAAAAGCAGGTCGTGATGGTGGAGCAGTTCCGTGCCGGAGCGATGGCTGCCGGTGACTCAGCCCCCTGGCTGCTGGAAGTCGTTGCAGGCTTAATTGAACCGGGCGAATCCCCCGAAGATGTTGCTTGCCGTGAAGCGGTCGAAGAATCTGGTTGTCATGTTTCAAAACTGATTCCCATCACCGAGTACTATCCAAGCCCCGGTGCATCGAACGAAAAAATGATTCTTTTTTGCGGGTTAACAGATGCTTCTCAGGCTAAGTCACAGGCAGGGTTGGCAGATGAGCATGAAGATATCCGGGTTCATGTCTACTCTGTAGAGCAGGTTTTAAAACTGCAGCAGGAAGGAAAGATAAACAATGCCTGTTCACTGATTGCGCTGCAGTGGTTACAACTTAGCCGTCATCAGCTTTTACCATAAATCTTTGTTTTCACCAGATAATCTGGCTTGCCACAGAGAAGTCTGACAATGAAAAAAATCACCGCCATTCCTTTCCTGTTCGCTTTTTTATTTATACTCGCAGGCTGCAGTTCACAACAGAATTCAATGCCAAGCGCTAAAGCGAACTGGACTATCTATCCCTTTTATAACGATACTGATAAAAGTGAAGCGGCAGATCAGATACAGCGAATGCTTGCTGTTCAGGCTCCGGCAAACGGCATAAAGCATCTTGAGCTGCCACCAGACACCGAAACTTCCTCTGCCAATGCCGCACTGTCGCAGGCTCACCGTATTCAGAGCAGTCGCCAGTGGGCACAGCAACATGAGATTGAATATGCACTGACAGGCATGATTGATCAGTGGGAAATTAGTGAAGATGGCAAGCCTGTTGTCAGCCTGACAATGGATGTTGTCAACGTTAAGGACAACAACAAGCTATTAACAACCAGCAGTAGCAGTGAAGGTCGGCCGGGAGATGACCTATACGAGGTCACCCGCACATTATTACGACAGATGCTCTCCGGACTGCCGATTACCCAGTGACGGAGTACTGAAAAAGGGAAAGCACCATGCTTTATGCGCTCAAGGATGAGAACGGCAATATCACTGCGGTATCCGAACACCCGGTCGGCAACGAGTGGGAAGCTGTCGAACTTGATGACGAGACCCTGCATACCTTTATGCAGAATAATCCGGTGCTCGGTTCCAAAGTTATGCAGGAAACCGATGCCGAGTTTATCCGGGTACTTGAGGATGTCATCGACCTGCTGATCGACAAACAAGTGATGCAGTTCACAGAGTTGCCTGACCCGGTACAGACCAAGCTGCTGAACCGCCGCCGTTACCGTGAAGAGTTGCGGGAAGCGGGCGATGATACAACCCGTCTGATTAACGATGATAATGATGACGATTCCATCTTCTAGGATTCGTCATCACTGAAGCCAGCAAAACACTCAACGACAGGGAGACAATGCACCTCGCGGTGACTTCCGCGCGGCAGGTGTAGGCCAGTCTTCCGC
Source organism: Endozoicomonadaceae bacterium (assembly GCA_965261725.1). GTDB lineage: Bacteria > Pseudomonadota > Gammaproteobacteria > Pseudomonadales > Endozoicomonadaceae > CANDOC01. The sequence continues at coordinate 119,211 of CBDHDU010000044.1, forward strand.
CCATTCATCCTGTTTGAAAATTGATTCATTAGGGATGATCAGACCGATATCCTCCACCCGCATGGTAAATACAATGCCGTCCAGATGATCGAATTCATGCTGGAACACCTTGGCTTCAAAGCCTTCAAGCGTTCTTTCATGAAGATTCCCGTGCTGATCATAACCACTGACTTCAATCTGGTTATGCCGTTCGACCCAACCACGCACACCCGGCAAAGACAGGCACCCTTCCCAACCCCATGATGTTGCTTCACTCTTTTCATGTATTCTGGGATTAATCCAGAACTGGAAAGGAATATCGGGTGCTGCCGGATAGCGCTGACGGTTTTCATCAGATATACCAATGGTCAGCACACGGACAGGCCAGCCAACCTGGGGAGCAGCCAGACCAACACCAATCTGATCATGGTGACTCTGCTGCATGACATTCAGGTTATGTTTGAAATCTTCCGAATCAATATCGGTGATATCAACTTCAGGCTGAATTTCAAACAGCAGAGGAACCCCCATTAACAGTACTTCGAGCTTTTCCGGTAAGCGCATAATTAACCTCTTTGGCTGACTATCACCATTGTAGCAACAGCCATCAATCTATCTGCAGATTACCGTCACTCAGCAACTGATTGATAATATCAGTGTCATTGCTGCCATAGGTTGATAAATCAACACCTTCCAGCCTGATCTTCTGAGTGACATCACCGCCTGCTGTCGGACGAACTTCAATGGTGGTATCACCATTAGTGACATCAAAGTGCAGGAATTGATCCAGCGAGTTGGCCGCTTCGTCCACCAGCAGATCTTTCAGATCCAGCACATCACCCTGCTGGCCTACATGGAAGTCAATGATAGTATCTTCTTCCGGTGCTCCGGAAGTACCATCATCACCGACATACCAGGTGAAGGTATCACTATCATGGCCACCGGTCAGAATATCGCTGCCTTCCCCGCCAGCAATGATATCGCTTTGATCCGTATTGATATTTTCCTGAGCAACCTGCTCGGTGGTTGTTGCTGTCATTCGAACATTATCAAAGACTATCTGGTAGCCACTGTTTTTCACCAGCTCAATAGTAATTGGCTGACCTATTGCCGCAGACTCGGCAGCAATACTGGAACCATCAAGGTTCAACGTCAGAGTTTCATACTCGCCTTCTGCCGGTGATACTGAACCATCGCTGATCAAAGTGACGCCACCGGCTTTAATACGCACTTCATAGTCAGCCAGTCCTGCAGAGTTTTTGCGGTTACCAATATCTACCATCAGTTCATAGGTGCTGTTTCGATCAAAATTCTCTGTAAGCGTTTGACTAATAACACCTCCATCGCTATTGATAAAGGCAGCGTTATAACCATCGGTTGCCTGTTCACCAGAACCGTTTGATGACTGATCGTTGAAAGAATCAGACATGTAATCATGAATACCATCACTACTCGTGCTGAAGCTCCAGGCACTGGCTGACGGCTGATGGATAAAGGCACCATCTGATTGAATACCCACGCTTTCAAAACTGGCATCACCAATATCGATGGAACGCTTGGTTTGTTTATTGGCAGTGAAGGTCAGGCTGTCATCCCAGGCGTTAATACCGGTGTTAATCATGGTCAGGTCATTCAGATCATTACCTTTTAATGTCCAGGTTCCATCGCCATTATCGGTACCTGCTGACAGAGCCACACCATCTGCAACATCCACAGTAATATCCGGAGTTGGCAGATCATAGTAAGTCTGGCTATCAACCTGTTCTGCTCCGGCAGGCAGGAATTCATAAAGCTCCAGACTGCCTGCAGAATTACTCCAGATATTCAGGTCTGCACCGCCACTGCCCTGCCAGTAAATCATTTCAACCTCGTACAAACCATCCTGTGGTGCAGTGAAGTTACCTGAACTGGTTTCAACCCCACGTGGCGCGGTGTATTCAGTTATTGTCTGGTTGTTTATCTTCAGGCTGAAGCCGTCATCGGAGGCAACATTGAAGTCGTGAGTGCCGGCGGCAAGCCGTATAAAACCCGTGAACTTAAGAGCAAAGGTTTCATCCGAGGCTCCGCTATGACCAGATATTGAGCTGGCATCACCGCCAAGGAACCCAGCAAGTGTTCCGTCGGTTTTGGTGTAGCTAAAGTTTGAGGCAGTAAATGTGGCTTTGGGGGTTGTGTTATTAGTCAGCGCAACCGCCTCGCTCAAAGCTGAGAATACGGTACTGGTATCAAAGTATTCGCCTTTTAGCCCGGTAGCTGCTGGCAAGGTGATCTGGCTTACCTTATTGATAAATGCAGAATCAAGGTTAATTGCGACAGCCTGTCCATCATCGCCCTCGATAGTGTCATTACCTTCGCCACCGAAAATCGTATCGGCACCAGCTTCGCCCAGCAGCGTATCAGCTCCACCTTCACCTTTGATGGTATCCGCTTCATCAGTACCATCGATAATTTCAGCTGAGCTACTACCAACCAGCTCTACATCATCAATTTTGATAACAACCTCGGAGTCATCAATACTCGCCCCGTAATGACCACCCCAGTATTCCCTGTCTTTACCGCCATGCTCAAAGTGGACGTAACGAACACCGGCACCATAGTCGGTAAAATTCTGCGCTGCTTCCTGCCAGTTATCCGTCGCCGTTATTGTTCCTGTGTTATAGGAAGCAATCACATTATTGCTGGCATCCCTGAGTTCAACTTTCAGGTAATAATCATCATTACTGTTTTTATCTTTGTACCAGTCACTGACGCTGATAGTTGGCGCACTGTCCAGATATTCTTCAGAGAAACCTTTGTCAAGCAGATCAACAGTCTGTGATTTTTTATTCCACTGATACGATGTTGCCCAGCCTGCACCATTGTCATCATGACTGGTTGCTGTGCTTCCCCATCCGGCACCACCATTTTCAATAACATTCACACCCTGATGTGCCGCTCTCACCACTGGCGTTAGTCAACAGGTTATTAGAGTAATTACCCCTCACATTCAATGAGAAGGTTTGGGGGGCACTGGACAGACTGCCGTCACTCACCGTAAAGCCAAAGCTGCTACTGAGATCCGGATCAGAAGCCGGAGCCGTATAAGTCAGGTTGGGGATATCGGCAACAGTAATTACCTGATTAGCTGTCACCGCCGCACCACTCAGCATTAATGTGCCGGTATCAGGCAAGGACGTAATCGTGATGGATTGCAGACTGTCGCCATCATCTACATCACTGAAGCTGAAGTTGTCTGCCTTGAAGCTGTAGCTATCCCCCTGTCGTAGCAGCAAGGCATTGTCTGCTGAAATTGGGGGCATCAAGTACCGCATTAACTGTCACAACCACTGTACGCTCGGTGGTTGCAGTATCACTATTACTGCCTTCTGCTGATGTAGCACTAAAGACAATATCAAAATCACTATTGTCATCTGCTGCAGGCGTAATCGACAATGCATCCTGATTCCAGCCGGAGATATCAATATCACTGCCCGTTGACTGAACCGTATTCACTCCATCTGTAATTTCTGCGCCAGCCGGAACACCCGATACTGTCAGGGTCAGCGTTTCAGAACCATCCAGATCAGCCAAAGCAACCGCAAGATCAATAGTGCCTGAGGTATCTTCATCCACCACTAGGTTAGGAAGGTCCTGATTCAGCTTGATATCATCAAGATAAGTTGAACCACCATTGATGGTCTGAAGGCTTAATACACCGGAATCTGTTCCCAGTGCCGGAAGCGTGATCGACTGATTCTGAGCATTCCATGTAGGAGAAAGCGTTCCTATCTCCTGACCATTCCAGATAACCTGCAGCTCGGTAGAGTCTCCCGTTGCATAGCCATCATAAACTTTCAGGGTTAATACAAAATCATTACCTTCAGAAGTATCAATGGTGCGGGAAATAGTTTGATTGTTATCCAGTCTGTGGGTGTAGTTGCCGTTAACGGTATATTGCTGGTAGTTGGTGCCACTCCAGCCTTCAGCTCCCATATTTCGGGAAGAGAAGTCGGTATTAAACTCCTGCCTGCTAATGGTGTCTGATGGTGACTCCACTGACAGGCTGGGACTATCAGCCACAGCCGTAACATCAAACGTCATACCATACTGGGCATCAGAGAATGCAGTACCGTCATGAACTTTAAAGTTGAACGATGAGTAGCCAGCACCTGACGCATCAGCATCCGGTGCAAAGGCCAGAAGCCCGGCGTCAATATCAGCCTTACTGATCACCTGATCATCCGTAACCGCGACACCATTCAATGTCAGGGAACCATTAGCAGGCAGGTCGGTAATCATGACCTGTTGCAAACTGTCACCAATATCAACATCTGCAAACCCGAAATCACTGGCCGTCAGCACCCCGGGTTGCATCTTCATTCATGCTAATGGTGTTGTCAGCCGCCGTCGGCGCATCATTCACCGCCTGCATATCCACACGAATGGATTTACTGACTGTGACCTGATCATTATTCCCGTGCTCGGTCGAAGTCGCATTAACCGTCAGGGTGAAATCATCATAATTATTGGCTGCCGGTATAACTTGCAGCGTTGCCAGATTCCATGAAGATATATCCACATCAGCACCGGTGGAAACAACAGAGTTACTGCCATCCGACAACGTTGCTCCGGAAGGTACACCTGCAAGCTCAACCGCAAGCACTTCAGAGCCATCGGTATCCGTCAGGGCAGCAGCAATATCAATATCAATCGCGACATCTTCCTGACCATCAATCCAGGCATCATAGTTATTCTGTTCGTAACCGAAGATTTCCCGAACTTCATCAGCGGCCAGAACCTTGTCATAGACCCGGACAGAATCAAGCTTACCTTTGAAAAAATGATCTTCCGTATTAGGTACCGGATACTGAGAACCAATTTCCTGAGTATTCTGAGGCGAGTATCCATATGAGCCCGTCGTGGATACCGTATAGCTTGGAGAGTTGATATACCAACTGGCGGTATCAAAGGTCCCATTCTGATAAATCACGTTACCGTCATTCAGAGCAGCATCCAGTGCTACACCATTCAGGCTGGCATCATGAATAGTAAAGTTACTGGTATTTACACCGGTAACTTCCATTCCCTGTAGTCCTTTGGTGATAGTCAGGGTTTCAATCCGCCCGTAATCACCACTGCCAATATCCATAGTGATCTTGGTGCCGTCGCTCAGTACAAACGACTCCTGCATTCCACCGTAGTGGCGACTGGCAATAGACTTGTCAAAATCATTATCGTCATTAAAGTCTATTCGTGGCCCATAAAGGTTATTGTCCCGGACAATCACTTTACTGCCACTGGAGTCGAACAGATCAATACCACTGCCATTACCACGCACAAAAATGGAATACCCGTTATCGAGCGTGATGGTATTTCCTGAGTGACTCCAGGTCACCTCATCAAGATGCTCAACTACCCGACCAATATCCGAGAAGCTTTCTGTTTTCAGGCCAGTATCCGCAACCACTTCATTCTCAAGCTGACCGTCAACATAAACCTGTGTTTCACCTGAGGCTTCATCCCGGGTGATAACAACATGGTGCCAGCTGCCATCATTAACCGCTGTCGTACTGATCGCACCTTGCTGTTCACCGACATTCAGGGAGATATATCCGTTGGCATCCAGTTGTCCCCAGGCAATATCATTATCGCCGGGTTTACTGATCCCCATGATACCGGCGCTGCTATCGGAATCGGTGGTATTAATCCAGAAGGACAATGTAGAGGTGCCACCCAGCACCGGGCTCAGTTCAGAAGAAACAGACAGATAATCATCCGTTCCATCAAACTCCAGAGCATTGTTATCAACACCTGCCACCCAGTCGGCATCAGACATATTGTTGAGCGTGGCATCGCCGGTACTACCCGTATTATCTGCTGCTGTTGTGCCGCTGGTTTCATCCAGATTCCAGAAGCCAACCAATCCGTCAGTCGCAACATCACCAACCGTTAGTGACGCTGCATCAGCAACCGGGATTACATCGAAAGTAAAGGTTTGGGTGCTGGAGTACAGTTCTCCGTCAGAGAGTCTGAAATCAAATGCAGCGTAACTATCACCACTGTCATCAGCAGCGGGTGTAAATACCAGTAGGCCAGCATCTATATCTGCTTTCGAAATAACCTGGTCAGCGTTAACGGCTACACCATTCAGAGTCAGGGAACCGGCTGCGGGCAAGCTGATAATCTGCATAGAATGAAGAGCGGATCCGTCTTCATCACTGTAACCAAGATCAGCGACTGTCAGTGTATGGCTCGAACCTTCATCAATTGCTACGCTTGTATCTGCGGCATCCGGTGCATCATTAACATCAGTAACATAAACCGTATAGGTGCGACTCACCGGAGTAATACCATCAGTTACCTGAATGGTGATGGTATGAGATTCACTATCTTCGTGATTTAGCTGGTTGCCATCTGCAACAGTAATTTCGCCGGTACTGTTGTTGATAGTAAAGCGTCCACCAGCATCATCAGTCAGGGAGTAAGTTAAGGTGTCACTGGTATCAGTATCGGTGGCTGATACAGAGCCTATAGATGTTGTGTTACTGCTGTTTTCTTCAATATGGAAAGCATCAACAAGCTGGTTATCAACTGTATCTGCCTGATAAACGGCTCGAACCTGTTCAGCGGTTAGTGCTTCATCGTAAACCGCAAACTCATCTACAGCGCCATCCAGATGACCATCACCACCCCAGTGACTCTTACCAATATAATTATTGCTACGCACCATCTCTGCCGGAACTACGCCCGCAGCCTGCCCCGCAAGTTCACCATTTTTGTATACACTCATGGTGCCATCACTGGCTATGGTTGCAGTCACATGCACCCATTCACCGACAGTGAAGAAGTCACTTATTTCCAGTGAAGCATCAGAGCCTCCTCCGGAGCCCTGATAAATATGAAAGCCCAGTGTATTGGTTGTACCGGTATGACCAATCAAAATATTTTCATTGGCCTGACCGTTACCAAAATCAAATACTCTTGACCACGCCTGACTAAAGCTATCGAATTTCACCCATGTAGAAACAGACATCGCTCCACCGGTCTGCAACCCGGCAAGATCACCATAACCACTGGAACCATTCATTTCAAAAGCAGTACCGGAACCATCATGACCAGCTCCCAAAGATGCACTGCCACTCAGAGTAATATCGTTACCGTTACCGCTCGCATCGGTGGCGTCATCAAAGCTGTAAGCAGCGGTCACACTGTTGATCATCGAATGACCAGCCAACTGAGGACCGTCATTGGCTCCGGTAACAGTGATCGTAACGGTATTGGTTGAGAAATCGCCCTGAGAATCTGTTACCCGATAATCAAAGCTGACATCCCGGCTTTCTCCCTGAGCCAGATCCTGAAAATCACTGCCGGGATTAAAGGTATAACTGCCATCCGGGTTAATGGTTAATGTGCCCGATGCTGGCTGCGTTTCAGGGGTGAAAGTCAGGATTTCTCCTACATCCCTGTCGATAGCTGTCAGCTGACCAACAATTGCTGCACTGTCTTCTCCCAGAGTGACCGTACCACTCAATGCTTCCGGTGCCCGGTTCACATCAATCGTCAGTGTTGTGGATGCATCATCGGTACCGTCGGGAGCGGTATAGGTGAAGACATCCTGTAAGGTTCCGGTTTCAAATTCATATTTCAGGGCATTGATTTCATGACTGGTCAGAGCCCGGTCATAAATGCGCGCTTCATCAATAAACCCGTCAAACCCATAAACATCTGCCGGGTCATCCACACTGCCATCATGAAACTTGGTACTACCGCGAGTGATATTCCCTTCATTGTTATACTGGGAGATACTGCCAAATGCGCTTTCATCTCCATGGGTTGCCATCGGTGCTGAAGCACTGCCAGAATCAACCAGCTCCCCATCAAGATAAGCCTGAAGGGTATTGGAGTCTGAATTCATTACCAGCGCGACCTGATGCCAGCCCGATGAATCCATACCACTGATATCTGTACTCAGCCAGGTGCCGTTCCAGCTGTTGGTTTCTGACCAGGCACCAACATACAAAGTGCCATCATCAATGTAGAGGTTGTAACCGTTGGTACTGCCGCCTTCTTCATAAAGAATCTGGCGACCACTCAGATCATTATCGCTATCGAGTTTGAATTCAAAGTTGATAGTGCGCTGGCTCTTACCTCCGGAGTAATCATTCAATTCTGTGGAATCAACCAGATCAACCAGTGCCTGATTCCCATCAAACTGCACAGCATTGCCTTCAACACCGCCACTGGCAAAAGTTGCACCGTGTTCAAGAGCACCATCGTTAGCATCAGTATCCGCCGGAGCAGTATCGGCAGCCGTGGAGCCGCTGGCTTCATTAAAGGTCCAGTGAGCAACCAGATCAGAATCAAGATCAAGTGATGCCGGGGTATAAGTCCAGTTACCATCTTCAGCAATGCTCAGGCTACCAAAGAGCCCATCAATAGCCGTTGTGCCGGAAACAGCTGTGCCGTTAACAGCAGTTACGGTCAACGCATCACCATCAATATCGGAATCATTTACCAGTACACTACCGGCTCCGGATACCGCTGCACCTTCTGCTGTTACTTCACCGCTATTAGTATCACTGACAAGGTCAGGGCCATCATTAACCGAGGTAACATCTATCGTCGCAGAACCAGCAACATTATGACCTTCTGTGCCATCAGTAACGGTGTAATTCAACCCAATATCATTGCCGTGGAAATTCGCTGTCGGGGTAAACGTCCAGGTATCGTCACCATTATCTGTCAGTGTTCCATGAGCACCGTCAGCCAGTGACAGATTGGTAACGCTGAGAGCATCGCCATCGAGATCAGAGGCATTGGCAAGTAACTGTGCTTTGGTGATAACGATGGCAACATCTTCATCGGTACTGCCAAGATCAACAGCACTGACTGTTGGTGCATGCTCGGTTCCGAAAACCGTGACTTCCGTTATTGCTGTGGACTGGGTACCAGCATCGTCACTGATGGTGTAACGTACTCTGACAGTTTCACTGTCGCCGGATTTCAGGCTGCCAAAGTCGCCATTGGGATCAAACTGCAATTTGCCATCAACAATGCTGGCAACGCCTTTTCCTGAAAGTGAATTGCCATCAGCATCAACAATTTCCACAGCATCCAGCGTTAAGCTATCGCCCTGATCCACATCAGAATCATTGACCAGCACATCAAAAGACAGTGTCTGATCTTCTTCTACATAAGCAGTGGAACTGCTCCACTCAAATAACTGGAACCCATCGAAACCTGTATAAGAGTCACCGTTGTTATCTGTGATATTGATTTTAAAGTGGGTATAAGCGCCATCATCCCCGATCATAAACTCCTTGGTTTCACGGGGACTCCAGTTATTCACGCCAGAATGTGTATCTATGACCGTATAATTGACACCATCGGTACTGGCAAGAACCTCCCAGTCTTTGGGTTGGCGGGCACCACTGTTAATCGCCTTGATTGAGTACATGCCAATACGCTGGGCTGAAGGCAACTCAACTTCCAACCAGCCCGAGCTTCCGTCTACAGCCCATGAGTTTTGATTATTCGCCGGGTCAGACTCCACACCATCAAATGCTTTAAAAGCCTGATAATGTGAACCGGCATTACCACTGGCAGTAACAGTAACCCCCTGATCACTGTTACTGCTAAGCGTTCCGATAGAACCGGTATCATTGGCGATATCAGCACTGGCTACCGGCGCATCATTAACATTAGTGACGGTGATATTCAGATTTACAGAAGAATCCAAAGCTCCATCACTGGCGGTAACTTTAACCTGAATGGCTCCCAAATCAGGATCATCAGGTGTGCCGCTGAAGGTGCGGGTGCCCGGATCAAAGCTCAGCCATGCAGGCAACGGATCACCATTCACCAGCTCGGCACTTAAAACGGGTGTTGTACCATCAGCATCACGGAAAGCATTGACATCAATGGTGTAACTGAAGGCTGATTCTTCTGCCGTCGTCTGATCCGAGATTCCCACATAACCCGATTCGGCAGGTCCTGAACCTGATGGAACGTAATCAACATCATCAGAAATCACGATCTTGTCGATCGCTGTACCATCTTCCCGCATCCACAGATTCAGCTGATGGGTACCCGGTGCATCAACTTCAATGGTTACCCGGCCAGCACTGTCCATCCTGTCACCGGCCCAGTCATGCCCGCTTTCATTAAAATCAATACGGGAGCCGGTTGTAATGGCTTCACCATTCAGCCCGATATAGACGCTGTCACTTCTGCCATCAGGTGCATCACCCCGGAGCCAGACATAATAAGTACCCGCAGATTCAAACTGAATATCGTAAGTCAGCTCTGAACTACGTCCGGTATAATTCTCGTTGAAGCCTTCGTCATCATTATTGGCAGTATTAACCTGATAGCCGCCGGAGGCTCTGCCGTCACTTACTACTGACCAGCTGTTACCGCTTCGGGCAACATTGCTGCTGAAGTGTTCTGCCTCAATTGATACCAACCCATCAGACTGTTCAAATACCGGAGCCGGTGAGTCATTAACATTGTTGACGCCAAGATTGAAACTGGCATCGGTTTCTTCGTTGTCATCATCAATGGCCGTCACTTTCAGATTTAACGTCGCAACATCATCATTATCCGGCGTACCAGTAAAGGTTCGGGTTGCGGCATCAAATGACAGCCAGGAAGGAAGGTCAGAGCCATCGGCCATACTGGCACGATAATCGAGCGTATCACCATCCGCATGCGTGAAAGTATTGGCAGGTACAACGAAGCTGAAGGCCGTATCTTCTGTTGCCGTCTGATTTCCAACAGGGTTGGCAACAACGGCATCATCGTCCACCGCAGTAACATCAATTGTCGCGCTGGCATTTACTTCATCACCGACAGTGCCATCACTGACGGTAAAGCTGAAGCTGATATCATTTCCGTTAAAGTCACTGGTGGGCGTAAAGGTCCAGGTATTGTCCCCGTTATCCGTCAGCGAGCCATGAGCGGAATTATCCAGAGAAACACTGCTGATACTCAGGCTGTCACCATCAACATCTGAAGCATTGGCCAGCAGCATCGCACCGGTTATAACAAAGCTGGCATCTTCATCGGTTTGCCCCAGATCGACATTACCTACCGTTGCCGCATCATTAACGGCGAGCATTTCTACCAGAATATTTTGTAATGTTGTTGCTGTCTCGCCGGTAGAAGCTTCGGTAGCTGTTGCTGTGACGGTTATTGTGAAATCAGTATTAGCATTCGTTGCCGGAGCCAGCGATAAAGTGTCCAGATCCCAATCAGATACATCAATTGCAGCACCGGAAGAAGTCGCGCTATTCAAGCCGTCCGTGAGTAGATAACCAGAGGGAATGCCTTCCAGTGATACTGACAGTGATTCTGAACCATCCAAATCAGCCAAAGCCGCATTCAGGCTGAAATCAAAATCAACATCCTCCGTCGCACTGATGACATTCAGCTTGTTGATGACAATGTCATCCAGCAGCGGCCCGTAATCATCGTTCTGACCGGATAGTTCCCGCAGCTCAACAACGCCACTGTCAGCATCAATCGCAGGCAACCGGATTGTCATGCTTTCCCATGAAGTTGTGGGATCAATGGTTTGCAACACCTCACCATTCCAGACAACTTCCATCTCACTGGTATTGCTGGCTCCGGGTCTTGCCCGAACTTTAAATGTCACCTCATGATCAAAGCCGTTACTGGTATCAATGGTGTAACTCAGAACATCCAGTGTCGAAGCCGCAGCACCTTCATCATCGTCCAGATCCATGATGAGGCCATTGCCACCGGATGAGTCCGTAACACCATATAAGCTGGCTTCATTTATTTCCGGCGTATTTGCAGAATTCCAGCCAGATTCCAGCGAACCACTTTCAAAATCCATGGAAGTGATCTGTTCTGACGGCTGCAAATCAATAGTCGGTGTGTCAGCAACTGCATCAACGGTTACATCTACCTGCCCCGTAACTGTTGTATGTCCATCAGTGACATCAAACAACAGCTGAGCATTGCCACTCCAGTCAACATTCGGAGTTATTGTCCAGGTATTGTCTCCGTTATCAGTTACTACAGCCTGCCCGGAATCAAGCCGGACATTACTGGCAGTCAGGCTTTCCCCTTCCACATCCGTAACATTAGCCAGCAACTCAGCTTCGGTAATGACGAAGCTGGTATCTTCTGCGATTGTTCTGGTTAGTGCTGCGCCAACTACCGGTGCATCATTTGTTCCCGTAACTGTCACGGCAACAGTGTGAGACGTGCCATCGAGCGACTGAACAGTCAGCTCATCCGTAACCACTTCACCGTCCGACAGCGCCTGAATACTATTCTGGCTATTATCTGCGGCGTAGCTCCAGTTACCCGAGCCATCAATTGTTAGTGAGCCATAAGTACCGGTAACAGTTTCTGCCGTAAAGCCTGCTTCACCCGCATCAGGATCAACGACATCCAGCTTGCCGGTTGCAGTCAATGTTGCGGCTGCATCTTCTGTTACTGTTCCAGCGTCATCACCGGAAATAATGGCGGTGTCCGCAACAGGCGTTACATTCACCCGAACCAGATTGTTTACTTCAAAGCCGGGCGTACCGTCACTGACGACATAAAGCATTTCCAGCATGCCGTTAAAATCAGGTGCGGGTGTCAGCATCCAGGTACCATCGTTATTATTAACAATGTTATGTCCGTTTCCGGGCAGCTGGATGCTGGTTAAGGTCAGAGGGTCGCTGTCCGGGTCGGAAACCGCATTCAGAATGGAAGATTCATTGATAATCAGGCTGTTGTCTTCTGCCAGTGTGCCCAGATAAACCGGAGCCCCGCTTCCCTGATCGTTAGCGCCCTGAATCGTAACGGAAATATCATGGGTGGTGCCGTCCACGGCCTGAACCGTAATCACATCTGTCAGAGATTCAGTGACACCCAGCGCCTGAATATCTGAATCGCGTGAATCGGCAATGTATTGCCACTGTCCACCGGCATTAATTGTCAGGTCACCATGGGTACCGGTCAGTGTTTCAGCGACAAATGATGCTTCATCATCTACATCAGAGATAGTCAGGTTGCCGTCAGCAATCAGTTGCTGCTCACCCAATGGACCATAGCTGCTGAAGTCGTCCTCTGTAACGCTGCCGGTATCAACGCCACCAATAATTGCCGCATCATTAGCTGGCTGAATATCAATACGGATATGGTAAGGATGAGGAGCACTACTGTCGTTTGATGCTTCCGTTGCTGTCGGGATGATATAAACTGAAAAATCTTCTTCGTGATCAGGTGGTGGCGTCAGCACCATATTGGCCCAGTCCCAGCCATTGATATCAATCTGGCTGCCGTCAGATACAACCGTATTCACACCATCGCTGACAGTTGCACCGGCCGGAACCAGATCCATTACAACTGACAATGTTTCAGACCCATCCGTATCTGCCAGTGCAATGCTGACATTCAGAGGAATGGCCGCATCTTCTTCAGTCTCAACAAAATACCCATCTGCGCTGCCATCATTAACAATTGTGATTGGCAAATCAGCCTGAGCATCAACATCCAGATTCAGCGTTCCGGTGACTGTGCCAGTGCCATCAAACACATCAAACAGAATCTGACTGGTACCCGACCAGTCTTCAGCCGGGGTAAATGTCCATGTCCCGTCGTTATTATCAGTGATAGTAACGTTGCCGCTGTCGACCCGGATGTTTTGTAGCGTTAAAACATCGCCATCAACATCTGAGGCATTTGCCAGCATTTCGACTTCTGTCAGCGTCAGAGCAACATCTTCATTGGTGCTCTCATTGATAGCAGCTGAAACGACAGGTGCATCATTAACCGGTGTAACCGATATCCGGAACTGTGTAGAGGTTGAAAGGTCTCCGTCACTGGCTGTCACCTTAACCATCAGGCTGCCAAGATCAGGATCATCCGGTGTTCCGGAGAATGTTCGGGTATCAGGATCGAAGCTGATCCAGCCCGGCAGCGGGCTGCCATCATTCAGCTCTGCAGAATAAGTCAGCGTATCGCCTTCAATATCGGCAAAGGCGGCTTCCGGGAACTGGTAGCTGAATGCCTGCTCTTCTGTTGCGGTCTGATCACTGATTCCGGCACTGATAACCGGGGCATCATTCGTTCCGTTTATGCTGATCGTGATCTGGTGTGTTGTGCCATCCAGCGAGGAGACAGTGATAATATCTGTCGCAACATCGCCATCATCCAGCTGCTGAATGGCTAACTGAGAATTATCAGCAGAGTAATTCCAGTTACCGTCGGCATCTATGGTCAGAGAACCATAAGTACCGGAAACAGTTTCTGCATTAAAGCTGGCTTCACCAGTATCGGTATCAGTAACGGTCAAAGCACCTGACGCTGTAAGCGTCGCCCCGGCATCTTCTGTCACTACCGCAGAGTCGACACCACCAATGACAGCCACATCATTGGTACCGTTGATCGTTACAACAATGTTATGTGCGGTGCCATCAGCAGACAGAACTTCTATGGTTTCCGTCAGACTGTCACCATCTCCAAGCACCTGAATCGCTGCCTGTGAGTTATCTGCCGTATAACTCCAGTAGCCGGAAGGATCAATTGTCAGTGCGCCATAGTTGCCGGACACGGTGGCTGCCACAAAGCTGGCTTCTCCGCTGTCCGTATCAGAGATAGTTAAAGCGCCGGATGCTGTCAGTGTCGCAGCACTGTCTTCGGTGACAACAACAGTATCAATACCGGCAATCTCTGCCGCATCATTGGTACCGTTAATCGTGATAACAATGTTGTGTGATGTGCCATCCAGAGCACTGACGGTGATAGTTTCGGTTAACTGGTCACCTAAGCCAAGTTGCTGAATATCAGCCTGACTTGTATCCGCTGAGTAACTCCAGCTGCCGTTGGTATTCAGAGAAAGGTCGCCGTAACTGCCGCTGATCGTTTCAGTGACAAAAGAAGCCTCACCGGTATCAGCATCCGCAATGGTCAGACTTCCCGTCGCCACTAAGGTGGCTGCAGCATCTTCCGTTATTGCTGCAGTATCAACACCGCCAATAACGGCGCCATCGTTAACACCTTGCAAAGTCAGCGTGATCTGATGGATTGTGCCATCCATTGTCTGGACACTGAAGGTTTCAGTGACAGTATCACCTTCCGGCAGTGCCTGAATGTCCGCTTGGGAATTATCTGCGGTATAGCTCCAACTGCCATTCAATACAATGGTTAAGTCACCATAAGTGCCTGTCAGCGTTGCAGAGTTGAACGCAGCTTCATTGCCATCCATATCTGTGACCGATAGCTGGCCACTGGCAGCCAGATTATTCTGGGCATCAGTATTGATATCTTCAACCAGCGTTGCGGTGTCGACTCCGCCAATCACCGCTGCATCGTTGGTGCCGTTAATATCAATTGTTATTTCGTGGGTTGTACCATCCAGTGCCGTCACTGTGATGGTGTCAGTAATCGTTTCACCACCCTGCAAAGACTGAATAGCGCCCTGACTGTTATCTGCGCTGTAACTCCAGTTGCCGCTGGTATCGATGGTCAGCGTTCCCAGCATGCCGGAAACGGTTTCTGCCTCGAAGGATGCTTCGCCGGTATCAGCATCCGTGATATCCAGAGAACCGGATGCAGTTAAGGTAGCCGCACTATCTTCAGTCAGCACAGCACTGTCGGTTCCACTGATAACCGCTGCATCATTGGTTCCGGTAATAGTGATGGTTATATCGTGCGTCGTGCCATCGATAGTGGAGACGGTCAGCGTATCCGTCAGCGTATCGCCGTCACCCAGTGACTGAATTGCAGCCTGAGAGTTGTCTGCGGTATAGCTCCAGCTGCCATTAACTCCTGCGGTCAGTGTGCCATAGTTGCCGTTTATGGTTTCCGGCGTGAAGGTGGCTTCACCAGTATCAATATCAACGGCAGTCAGCACACCGCTGGTCGTTAACTGACTGCTGCTATCTTCCTGAACGATTCTGGCATCAACACCACTGATAACCGCAGCATCATTGGCACCGTTAATCGTGATAGTGATATCATGGGTTGTACCATCAAGTGAGCTGACAGTAATCACTTCTGTCAGGCTATCCCCATCACCCAGCGCCTGGATTGCACTTTGGCTGTTGTCTGCTGAATAGCTCCAGTCCCCTGCGGTGTTTATGATGAGGTCACCATAACTGCCTGAGACAGTTTCAGCATTAAACGATGCTTCCCCGGTATCCGTATCGGTAATATTCAGGCTACCGGACGCAGCTAGAGTTGAGGCTGCATCCTCTGTTACAACCGCAGTATCGGTACCAGTGATAACGGCACCATCGTTAGAACCGGCAATTGTAATAGTAACGGTATGGGCTGTTCCCTCTGCCGATGAAACTGTCAGCGTTTCTCTGAGCGTGTCGCCCTGACCCAGCGCCTGAATATCTGCCTGACTGGAGTCTGCTGAATATGACCAGATACCAGAAGCATTGATGGTCAGGTCACCGTAAGTACCGTTGACGGTTTCAGCAACAAACTGATCTTCACCCGAATCAGCATCAGCTACCATCAGTGTGCCGCTGGTCATCAGTGTGGCGGCATCATCTTCAACGACTGAGCGGATATCCTGACCAGAAATAGTCGCCGTATCGTTAGTACCGGTCAGCGTGATGGTTGCGGTCTGGGTAACACTGCCGCCATTGCCATCGACGATATCGTACTGGTAGGTGATGGTTTCAGTCTGCGTGTCAGGCAGGTAATCATAAACATCTGTATCAACAGACAGGGTGTTGCCACTCATACTGATACCAACATCATTTCCGCTGAGCAGCGTAATATTGGCAACGGATAATGTATCGCCATCATCCTGATCCGTGGCACCGGCCAGCAAATCAACTACATGCAAGCCGCTGTCTTCCAAGGCGCTTTCGTCAACAGTACTGCTGACTGTCGGATCTTCATTGATATCAAGCACTTCGATGGTGAATGTCTCGACATAACTCAGTCCGTCGCCGTCAAAAACACTGACCTCTATTTCCCGGTCACCAACTTCATGGTCAAGCGAACGACCATCCTTCAGCTTCAGTCTGAAGTCATTGGTCACTTCAAAATCAAGGTCATCAACAATAAAGGTGTGACTGTCGCCCGCATCAGGGTCGGTCACAGACAAGACGCCCACGACAGCGCCCGGATTGTTTTCAGTCACACTGAGGTTGGAGAGGGAAATATCTTCCGGCCGGTCATTAGCCGCCGTTACGGTGACTGTGCTGGTTGCCACCTGACTGCTATCGGTGCCGTCGCTAACCGTGAAGGAAACAGTTCGGTCAGTGATGTCAGGCGATTCAGAATTATTGATGTAGGTAACACTTCTCAGAGCCGACTGATAATCAGCAACACTTGCCGTGCCGCTCAGGGTAAGAGTGCCTGAACTCACATTCCAGCTGCCGCTGATACCGTTTTGACTGGTGAAGTCCAGCTGATCTTCGGATGAATCATAGGCACCACTGATGGAGATCGTGGCACCCGACAGTGTCGTATGGTCAACATCACTCAGAGTTAAAGCTGTATCAATTGCCTGAGCTGACTGGTTTTCAGTAAAGGACAGGGTGGATCCGGCTGTAATTTCCGGCGCATCGTTGGTGCCATTGATGGTCACGATAATATTGTGCGATGTGCCATCAACCGCCGTCACCGCGAAAGTATCTTGCAGCGTATCGCCATTACCCAGACTTTGAATGGCATTCTGAGTGTTATTGCCGGTCCAGCTCCACAGCCCGGAAGCATCCAGCGTCAGATTGCCATAAGTGCCGGTCAGGGTTTCCGGCGTAAATTGATCTTCACCGTTATCCAAATCGGTGATGGTCAGGGTTCCGCTGGTGCTTATCAGGTTATTGCTGACACCGGAATCTTCCGTAACACTGCCGGTATCTACACCGCTGATCACTGCCTGGTCATTGGTTCCTGTAATTGTAATGGTGCTTTGCTGGGTAACCGAGCCACCATTGCCATCAGCAATATCGTATTGGTAGCTCACGATTTCCATCTGACCATCCGCCAGATAATCGTAGGCATCCGGGTTTATCTGAAGATCATTACCATCCGCGGTAAGACCTGTGGCGTTACCACTGAGGCGCACCAGATTAACAACACCCAGCACATCACCAATATCGACATCGCTGGCACCTGCCAGCAGATCAACGGTTGTCGCCGCGCTGTTTTCAGCAACGGTTTCCGTAATATCACTGGCAACAACCGGAGCGTCATTAACTGCAGTAATATTGATCTGGGATGTTCTGACAGCACTGTTATCCAAACCATCCGAAACAACGAAGCTGATGGTTCTTGGAGAAGTATCCGGAGACTCTGAATTATTGAGGAAGGTGACTGATCTCAGCGCTGCCTGATAATCGGCAACAGATGCGGTACCGGTTAATGTCAGGGTGCCTGTTCCTGCATCCCAGCTGCCGGTAATGCCATTCTGATCAGTAAAACCAAGCAGATCCTGATCTGCTGCAAAGTTTGAGCTGACTGAAACAGTGGCGCTTTCAATGGATGATGAATCCACATCTGTCAGTGTTATAGCCGGATCAACCGCTGTATCACCCTGATTCTCGGTATAAGCAAGAACACCACCCGCAGTGAGGACAGGAATATCATTGGTTCCGGTGATTGTGACCTGTGCCGTCTGGCTGACAGCCGCACCGTCAGGGTCAACAACGTCATAACTGAATATCAGTGTTTCCGTTTCGCCATCGGCAAGGCTGTCGTATACATCCGGATCAACAGTAATCTGGTTACCACTGAATGAAACGCCGCTCACATCACCACTGTCCATGGTGAAGTTGGCAACGTTCAGTGTGTCTCCATCTTCATCTGAGGCATGCTCCAGCAGATCAACGGTAAAGACCACTGTATCTTCGACGGCTGTGGCAGTAATACCGGAATCAACTTCCGGTGCATCATTCACATCCGTCAAATTGACGGTATAGGTGCGGGTATCAGTCAGTTCACCATCAGAAACCTGAACCGTTATGCTGTGGGAGTTACTGTCCTCATAATTCAGACCAGCAGAATCAAGAACACTGATTTGTCCGGTACGGCTGTCAATTTCAAAGCGGCCACCCGCATCATCAGTGAGGCTGTAGGTCAGCGTATCGCCATCTACATCTGATGCTGAAACACGACCAACTGCCGTACCGTTATTACTGTTTTCAGCCACAACAAATGATGAGGCTGGCTCTGTATCACCGTCCTGATAGATATTTTGAATCAGCGGTTCATCATTAACCGCCTGAACTGCAACTTTCAGTTTTCTCTCGATCGTGACCGACTGCCCTGTCGCACTTTCTGTCGCTGTGGCTCTGAAAGTCAGATCAAAATCATCATGACTGTTTTCGGGAGGAGTAACCTGCAGGCTGCCGTATTCCCAGCCGGTAATATCTATCGGGCTGCCGTCAGCGGTAACGGTAAAATCACCATCACTCAGCTCAGCACCGGCGGGCACGCCCGCTAACTCAATCGCCAGAACTTCTGAACCATCGGTATCTGTCAGTGCTGTTGATACATCAATCGGGATTGCAGTGTCTTCATTGGAGGAGACAGCATACTGGTAAGCCGGATCATCACTTTCATGGATTCCCAGACTTCTGACTTCAATATCATCCAGCAGCGGGCCAACACCTTCATTCTGTGAAGCCGGTTCACGAATCACCAGTTCTGTGGTTGCTTCTCCGGTATTGGGTAAAACAACTTTGAACTCACCCCATGTTGTTGTCGGATCAAAAGTTGCAACCACACTGCCGTTCCACAACACCTCTACATCATCGGTGCTGTCGTAGTTATCTCGCTGTTTTATCCACAGACTGACTTCGTGATCCTTACCGTTGCTGGTATCAACATCATATCGAAGTGCATCCGGTGTCGCCGGAGAGCCGTCTTTATCCAGCTCAATAAAAGTATTGCCACCGTGTGCATCACCAGGCGCACCACCATCGCTGTGCGTTTCCAGAGAATTATCTGAAGTCCATGCTCCCAGTCCGCTTTCAAAGTCGAGGGAGGTCACAACATTGCTATCGCCGGACAGAGTAAGCTCAGGCGCATCAACAACAGGGGTTACATTAATCTGAACAGACTGAATGTCCGATTCCAGTTCACCATCAGATACTCTGAAATCAAAGCTCGCATAATTATCACCACTTTCATTTGCCTGAGGCGTAAAGGTAAGCAGACCCGATTCAATATCTGTTCTTGAGATACTGTCATTGGCACTGATAGCACTGCCATTCAGTAAAAGAGAGCCCGTTGCCGGCAGTGCTTCAATCCTGATTGATTCCAGTCGGTCGCCATCGTCCACGTCGTTAAAGGCAAAATCAGCAAGACTTAAGACAAAGGCTGTATCTTCCTGAGTAGAAACAGTGGTATCAGCCGTATCCGGTGCTTCATTAATATCATTGATGGTAATAGCAAAATCTTTGCTGAAAGACGCATTGCTGCTATCTGTCGTTGTTACCGTGACAGTGACTGAAGCTTCGGTTTCATGATCAAGGAGGACATTGTCTTTCAGCTTGAGCTGGTCGCCGACAACTTCAAACCGGTTATCGCTGACTTCATAAGCGTGGCTGTCAGAACGATCAATATCCGTTGTACTGAGTGTGCCGACCACAGCACCGGAATCATTTTCATTAATCTGTGCGTTACTGAGCTGAATATCTTCCGGCGCATCATTAACACCCTGCACCGTGATACTGGCCATCTGTTCAACTTCACCACCCTGACCATCTTCTATTGTGTAGTCATAAGTAATGGTTTCTTCTTCACCGGTGCCAAGCCCATTGTATGCAGCCGTATCAACCTGCAGTTCATTGTCATTCCAGATAATACCGGAAGCATCGCCTGCAGAAACCACCAGCCGGGTAACAGTAAGGGTATCGCTCTGGTCGACATCGGCAGCATGTTCCAGCAGATCAACATTGAAATTCTGTTGATCTTCGGAGCTGGTAATCACAATATCGCGGGCAACTGTGGGCTCATCGTTGGTGCCGGTAATGGTAAAGTGGGCTTCCTGCTCGACTGTCGTACCATGTGAATCAATCACATCATAGCTGTAAACAATCTCTTCAGACTCACCTACCGCAAGGTAACGGTAGGCTGTAGTATCAATATCTATCTGATGACCATCCAAACCAAACTGCACACCGGCTTCATTACCGCTGACCAGACGCAGACTTGAAACAGATAACACATCGCCGCTATCAACATCAGAGGCTCCCTGCAGCAAATCAGAAACAACAAGCCCGGTTTCCTGATCGGCAGTTGCCGTTATCGACGCATCAACCTCAGGCGCATCATTGACACCTTCAACAGTAAAACTGATATCGCCTGAGCCTTTTGCACCACCTGAGTCTGTCACTTCATAGCTGAACGACACCGTGCGCGACTGACCTGCCCCGAGGTCGTGGAAATCATCACCCGGAATAAACTGGTAGCGACCGTCACTACCAAGCAGCAGCTCACCCTGAGCCGTTGAAGTTAACAGCTGGAAAGTATGAACATCCTGCGGGTTACCATCCCTTACTTCAATTTGCCCGGAGAATACCTCCAGATTTTCATCCAGTGATACATCCTGCAGAAAAGTCTCCGGAACCATGTTAAGCGGCGCAGCTGACTCTTCCTGCTGTTCCTCTTCTTCGTCCCATAAGACAGTTGAAGATAAAGCTATGGTGGACGACGATTCTTCTACAGCTGTTTTTGATGCCTGCTCCGCCTCCTCAATATCAGCGTCACGCTCAATGATAGGGACATCATCCGGAGTCAGTGAAGTCTCTGTTGTTTCCTGCTGTTCTTCGTTCTCACCTGCTTCAGGTGCTTCGGCAACTGCCGAAGGATCAACCCCTTCAGCAAGCGCCTGCTGAATCTGCTCTATTTCCCCTGTCTTGTCTTCAGCGCTTGCGTTGGTTTCTTCTGCGCTTTCTTCCGCTGTTTCAGTCTGAATATCTGCAGCAACCAGCATTGCCTGATCAAGCAAAGTCTGGTCACCTGCAACAATATTCAGGGGGCTGCCATTGTTCAGAGTAATCTGCACAGAGCCGGTGGCAGGAGAGATCACTTTGTCATTAAGGAAAACAGGGTCACCTTCATGGGCAACACGCTGAGAACCGTCACTGCTGACGATCAGCGCGCTGCCCTGAACACTGCTAATGGTTCCAACACTTTGTTCCGTAGCCACCTGTCACCTCTTTCCGATTAAACGGAGGGATATCAATCGGATAATCGGCACGGAACAGGGCAACTGGAGCAGAAGCGCCAGTTATGAATTCAGGCGGGAGATTTTCTAGCGTTCGGTCAGCGCATTAGCGCGGGCTCTGAGGATGGGTTTCATCAGATATTCCATGATGGTTTTCTTACCCGTCATGATATCAATATTACTGCGCATACCCGGAATGATTTCCAGAGGCTTACTTTTACTACCCAGATGATTCTCTGTGGTACGCACCCGGACGAGGTAATAACTTTCACCTTTTTCATCCTGAATGGTGTCAGCACTGATATGGTCAACTGTACCTTCCATTCCGCCATAAACAGCAAAGTCATAAGCGGTAAACTTTACAACGGCACGCAGCCCGGTACGAAGGAAACCAATATCTTTTGGATTAACCCGCGCTTCAACCAGCAGGTTGTCTTCCAGTGGCACTACTTCCATCAAATCCATGCCCGGCTGGATAACACCGCCAATGGTGGTCACATTGATTTTCTTGATGACGCCATCCACCGGTGAACGCACCAGTGTCCGGCTCACCTGATCTTCCAGTGATGTCTGACTTTCACGAACCTGACGGATTTTAACTTCAGCTTCATTTAATTCAGTTAAAGCTTCTTCCTTGAATCTCAGAACAACTTCACGCTCTCGGGCCTTGGCTTCCTCATGAGCCTGCTCCAGTTTAGGCATGGAAAGTTCCGCCATGGTTAATTCACCCCAGAGGTCATTAACCCGCTGCTTTAACTGAATCAGTTCTACCTGAGAAACAACCCCTCTGTCTGCAAGCGGCTGAGTCATTTCCAGTTCCTGCTTACCCAGTTCATAACTGGTACGCAGATAGTCAGACTGGGCTTTAACAGAAACCAGCTCCTGTTTGCTCTGGGCTGTCTGGCGACGGGCAATATCCTGCTCAGCCTTTAGTCCAGCCTGTCTGCTTTCAAACAGCGCCTTTTCTCTGGTGACGTAATGTGGATAGTTATCGAGCTCTGCTGAAAACTCCGGTGTAGTATCACTCACTTCAGCTTTTAAACGACTGATACGTGCCAGTTCACCGAAATATTCAATCTGTCCTCCGCGCATATCAGAACTGAATTTGGTGTCGTCCAGCCGAACCAGTACTTGCCCCGCTGTAACTTTTTCCCCTTCAGTCACAAACAGTTCTTCCAGAATCCCGCCTTCAAGGTTCTGGATAATCTGTAACCGGGAAGATGGAATCACTGAACCTTCGGCGCGGGTAATCTCATCAACTTCAGCAAAGTATGCCCAGCTGACGGCAATCACCATAAACAGAGACATAAAGGCCAGCAGCAGTCGCCCACCTTTCGGTGTTTTAAGAAGCATTGCTGCACTGGTATCTGACATGAATTCCAGCTCAGCTTCCTGAGGGGTATCTTCTTCCTCTTCGTCTTCTTCAGGCGCTTGCTCTTCTTCAGACTCTTGTTCTTCTTCAGACTCTTGTTCTTCAGAGTCTGGCTGCTCAGAATCTGATTCTGCTTCACCAGTTAGTTCTTCTGTTTCTTCTGAAACCAACTCTTCTGGCTTAGCAGCTTCCGGTGCTGTTTCCGCCTCTATTGATTCATCACTGGCCGGACGTGCATCACCAATTTCATAAACATTACTGTTGTCAGGTATTTCCTGCTCTTCCGATGCTTCCTCAGGTTCAGGTTCTGAATGCTCTGCCATTTCTGGTTCAGGCATTTCATCCAGTTCCAGATTGGCAGCATCAATCTCATTCTGTTCATCATCGAGCGTCATCCTGCCGGATTCCAGCTCTTCTCTGACATAATCCAGAGGATCGACTTCTTTGTTTTGCCCAAACAGGCTGAATGGCCAGAACTTGAATAACATTATTCGATCCTCAGCTTTCCTTGCTTCAGCGCTGCATGTACCTGCGCCTTCGGTCCATCCGCAACAACCCGGCCGTTATTCACCACAATCAAACGATCCACCAGATCCAGCATGGAAGCTTTGTGGGTTACCAAAATCATGGTTTTGCCGGAAAAATGCTCTTTCAACTGGTTCTTAACCCGAAGCTCTGTGGTGTTATCCATACTGCTGCTGGGCTCATCAAGAAGAAGAATCGGTGGATCAAGCAACAGGGCACGGGCAAGTGCAATACTCTGACGCTGACCACCGGACAGGTTTTCACCCCGTTCAGCAATCTGCATATCCAGTCCCTGTGGATGACGGTTGGCAAACTCCATAACGCCTGCTGTTTCTGCCGCACGCAGCACAGCTGCATCATCAACATAGCTGGCACCCATGGAGATATTGTCTTTGGCACTGCCGTAAAACAGGGTGATGTCCTGCGCTACACAGCCAATATTCCGGCGCAGATCAGACGGGTTTATCTGCCTTAGATCGATACCATCAACCCGAACAGCCCCTTCATCCGGGTGATAAAGACCCAGTATCATTTTCTCGATCGTGGTCTTACCTGAACCGATACGACCGATAATGGCAACCTTTTCACCAACCCCAATTTTGAACGACACATTATCCATGGCTTTTACTTCCTGCCCCGGATAAGAAAAATTCACAGCGTCGAATTCAATATGACCACGGAAAGCCTGACGCTGAACAAAATCCGCACCATCAGGCATTTCTACCGGCATATCCATAATCTGGTTCAGACCATCCAGTGCAGAAACTGCTTGCTGATAGCGGGTCGATAAACCTGCAACCTGAGCCATCGGTGCCAGACAGCGACCGGATAACATAACCGTTGCAATCAATGCCCCCATACTCAACTCGCCTTCAGAAATCAGGCTGACACCAATCAGAATCAGAGCGATTGTATTAAGCTGTTGAATCCATGCTGAAAATGACGTTGCAGAGGATGTAAGCAGCTTGGTTCGAATACCCCAGGTTGCCAGATGGCCTACCATTTTTTCCCATTTATGCTGGATATCACTTTCCGCACGGGCAATTTTCAAAGACTGAATGCCTGTCAGTACCTCAATCAACGTGGCGTTTTTCTGTGAAGATGTACGCAAGGTTTTCTCAATTGAACGTCTTAAGGGCGCCTGAATGAAGAAGCCGTAACCCGCAATCAGCACCATCCCCGCCATGGGGATAAAAGCCATAGGACCGCCAATAATTGAGATGACTGCAAGAACAATCACAACAAAGGGCAAGTCAACAATCGTGACAATGGTTGAAGAGGTAATAAATTCACGGATGCTTTCAAATTCCTGCAGGTTCTTGGAGAAAGAACCTACTGAAGCAGGGCGAGACCCCATAGTCAGCCCCAGCACCCTTTCCATAATCCGGGCGGAAAGCAATACATCAGATTTCTTCCCGGCAAGATCAATAAAATAACTTCGTACCATCTTCAATACGAAATCAAAGGTAAATATCACAAAGGCACCGATTGAAAGTACCCACAAGGTTTCCATCGCATTATTAGGAACAACGCGATCATAAACGTTCATTACAAACAACGGACTGATAACAACAAAGATATTAATCAGAAAAGAAGCAAGCAGAACATCACGATAAATACGCCATGATAATGAAAGCGTTCCCCAAAACCAGTGTCTTGATTTAAGTTTTAATTTACTGGGAGACCGATCATCATACTGATGTTTCTGGCGAACATATAAACAATAACCGGTGTAAGCTTCTTCAAGCTTATCAATCTCAATATAACGTTCACCTTCACCTGATTCAGGTTGAATAACCTTGGCAATGCCTTCTTCATGATCAACAGATAATAAAATACAGGCCTGACGCCCTTTTAACAGCAGAACAACAGGCGTCACCATAGCCGGTATTTTCTGCAGTTCACGTTGCAGCAGGCGCGATGAAAGGCCGCCACGATCAGCCGCACGAATAAACAGCTCAACCGTTAGCTTCCCATCCTGAAGCGGTAATCCGGCACGCAGGGTTTCACGGGTAAAGGGATTACCATAAATCCGGGTAAGAATTGTTAAAGAATCAAGCAAAGGGTCCAGCTGAAGCGAATCATCAGCTGGAATATCAGAATCCCACTCATTTGGGGCTGCTGGGGCTGGGGCACTCATTTAATTGAAATTCCGTTTTCGAATTAAATTCCCATTAGATATTAGAAAAATAATATCCTATTAAAACTACTCCTTAATAAACGATAGCTCATAGATTTAAATTAACTCAAACAGCTTTATTTAATTATGAAAATTAGTTTTTAATCATGCTTTAAAAAGAAGAAGAGCAATGCAAAGGCATTACTCTTCTTTACGAAGGTCGAAAACCTCTTCCTGCATCCGCTTCAGCCCGATATGGCGGACATCGGTGCCCTTCACCAGATAGATAACATGTTCGGCGATATTGCGAGCATGATCGCCGACTCGCTCTAAAGATCTGAGAACCCACATGATATTCAGCACCCGAGATATCGCCCGGGGGTCCTCCATCATATAAGTCACCAGCTCCCGCATGGCGGTCTTGTATTCCCGGTCTACGCTCTTGTCTTCCTTGGCAACCTGCAGCGCCAGCTCTGCATCAAAGCGGGCAAAGGCATTCAACGCATCCTGAACCATCTTCCGGACATGGCTGCCAATATGACGAATCTCTATATAGCCGTGGGAGGAATTCCCCTGCTCTGCCAGATTGATCGTAAACCGACCAATCTTGGCGGCTTCATCTCCGACCCGTTCAAGGTCAGTCGCTGCCTTGCTACAGGCAATGACCAGTCTCAAATCACTGGCGGCAGGTTGGCGGCGTGCCAAAATCCGGGCACATTCATCATCAATCGCAACTTCCATCTGATTGACCCGGTCATCACGCTCTCTGACATCCCGCGCCAACTCACTGTCAGCTTCTATCAGTGCATGAATCGCATCCGCTACCTGCTTTTCAACTTCGCCACCCATTCCGAGGAGCTGACTACGCAGCTCCTCAAGATCATTATTAAACTGCTGGGAAATGTGATGAGAGATCTGATCACTCTTTATATCCATGAAATCCCTTAGCCATAACGGCCCGTAATATAGTCTTCAGTCTGCTTCTGTTTCGGGTTAGTGAACAAACTATCCGTGTCCTCGAACTCTATCAGTTTACCCATATACATGAAGGCTGTGTAATCTGACACACGTGCAGCCTGCTGCATATTATGGGTTACAATCACAATGGTATAGCGTTGTTTCAGATCATTAATCAGTTCTTCAATCTTCAACGTGGAGATAGGGTCAAGCGCGGAGGCAGGTTCATCCAGCAATAAAACTTCCGGTTGCACGGCGATAGTACGGGCAATAACCAGACGCTGTTGCTGACCACCGGACATCCCCAGTGCGCTTTCATGCAGGCGGTCTTTAACCTCATCCCACAGGGCTGCACCTTTCAGCGACCACTCAACAACTTCATCCAGCATTCTTTTTTTGCGGATACCCTGAATGCGCAGGCCATAGGCAACATTTTCATAAATGCTTTTCGGGAACGGGTTGGGCTTCTGGAACACCATGCCGACACGACGACGCAGATCAGCCACATCCACAGAACGGTCATAGATATTCTGATCATCCAGTATGACATCGCCGTTAACACTACAGCTGTCCACCAGATCATTCATCCGGTTCAGGCTACGCAACAGTGTTGACTTACCACAGCCAGACGGCCCGATAAACGCCGTTACCCGTTTTTTGGGAATTTGCAAAGAAATGTCATGCAGCGCCTGTTTATCATCGTAATAAAGATTCAACCCCTTGATATCAAGGCAGGTTTCCTCATCGGCCATATCCAGCTTACGACGGCTGCGTCCCAGGTTATCCATGTTGACCCCATGACTTCTGACTTCCCGGATCGACGGTTCAGGTTCAGTTTTCTGCTCAAAGGCCAAAGCTACATTCTCGCTCATATCCGCCACCTATTTTATTACTGTAAGTATCCGGCTGGTTGCTTTGCAATACTTTGTTTCCATACCGCTGATTACACCTCAAGCGACTTATATTTTTCGCGCAACCGGTTTCGAATCGCGACGGCTGACAGGTTCAGCACCGCAATAACAATCACCAACAGCAAGGCTGTCGCATAAACCAGCGGGCGAGCCGCTTCAACATTAGGACTCTGAAAACCGACATCAAAAATATGAAAGCCCAGATGCATAAACTTCTGGTCAAGATGCAAATAAGGGTAGTTGCCATCAAGCGGCAGATTCGGCGCCAGCTTGACTACGCCCACCAGCATTAGAGGAGCCACTTCACCGGCGGCGCGGGCAACTGCCAGAATCAGGCCTGTCATCATCGACGGGCTGGCCATTGGCAGGACAACCCGCCACAGGGTTTCTGCTTTGGTTGCACCCAGCGCAAGACTGCCTTCACGTACAGATGAAGGGATGCGGGACAAGCCTTCTTCAGTCGCAACAATAACGACAGGCAACGTTAACAATGCCAGCGTAATCGCTGCCCACATCAATCCGGGCGTACCAAAGGTCGGTGCAGGTGCAGCTTCGGGGAAGAATAGCTGGTCAATGTGACCACCCAGGAAGTAAACAAAGAAACCTAATCCAAACACACCGTAAACAATTGAAGGGACACCCGCCAGATTGTTAACTGCGATTCTGATCAGTCGTGTGACGGAACCCTGAGAGGCATATTCACGCAGATAAACCGCCGCAACTACACCAAAAGGTGTTACCAGCACTGACATCAGGATAACCATCATCACGGTGCCGAAGATTGCCGGAAAAATACCGCCTTCAGTGTTAGCCTCACGGGGATCATCGCTGACAAATTCCCAGACTTTCTCAAAGTAAAAACCGACCTTACCCATCAGGGACATAGCATTAGGCTGATAAGCCCGAACCACTTTACCCAGTGACAGTTCGATTTCCGTACCTTCAACCGTGCGCATGACCACACTGTCGCGGTTGAACGCCCGATAGAGTTCTCCCAGTGATTTTTCGAGAACAGCATACTCCTGATTCAGCACTTCACGCTCAGCAGCAATATTGGAAATATGCGCTGCCGTCAGTTCACCATCCAGCTCAAGGCGGCGTTCCTGCAAGCGCAGACGCTCCAAGCGTGAATTAATCGAACCGATTTCCTGACGTTCGATACGATAAATATCATCGTAGATTGCCAGTGCCCGATCGATACGCTGCTGGAATGCAGCCCATGCTTCATCACCGAGTGCTGAAGTTTGACCATTCTCCCGCACTTTAACCAGATAGCCGAAGAAGTCACCCCATTCCCGTCGCTCTACGGCAACAATATCGGTGGGGTAACGCACATCTTTCAGCCAGCTATCAATGACCCAGGTGAAGTCGCTGCCGGAAACATCCCGGTTGCCAACTTTGAGCAGTGCTCGCTCAACGGTTTCCTTTGCTGGATCGACCGGCATTCCGGCACTTAATAACTGAGCCGTTGGCACAGTTTCAACCTGTGTCGTCTGCCCCATTACCGGCCGTTCCAGCTGACCCGGGATCTGATACTCAGCCACAAGAATATTACTTGGCCAGAAATGCCCCAGCCCCCGCACAGCAATCAGAGCCAGCAGCCCTACCACCATGACCAGACTGACAGCAACCGCTCCGGCATTCAGCCAAACCCACGGTGAGCCACTTTTAAACCAGGAGCCCATGCTTATCTTTTTCATCGTAACCAGCCTCCCTTACAGCGTGCTGTACTTGCGACGCAGTCGATGACGCACCATCTCGGCAATGGTGTTCACTACGAAAGTGAAGAGGAACAGCACCAGCGCTGCCAGAAACAGAATCCGGTAGTGCGTACTGCCTACTTCAGACTCCGGCATTTCAACCGCAATATTGGCCGCCAGTGTTCGCATACCTTCAAAGATATTGGCATCCATGATCGGCGTGTTACCTGTTGCCATCAGTACAATCATGGTTTCACCAACCGCACGCCCCATCCCGATCATCACGGCTGAGAAAATACCGGGGCTGGCGGTAAGCAGCACGACCTTGGTCAGGGTTTGCCAGGGGGTTGCGCCCAGCGCCAGAGAGCCGTAGCTCAAGTGTTTCGGCACACTGAACACGGCGTCTTCAGTAATTGAGAAGATGGTTGGAATAACTGCAAAGCCCATTGCCAGACCAACAACCAGTGCATTTCGCTGGTCATAGGGAATGCCGAGCTCGGTCGTCACCCAGGTTCGCATATCGCCGCCAAAGAAAGCCTGTTCCATCCAGAGGCCAATATCGATAGAAAACCAGCCGGATAAAATAACAACAGGAACCAACAAAGCAGGCTGCCAGCCTTCCGGAACGCGCAGGCGAATATCATCCGGCAGACGATCCCAAATGAACGCAAACAAAAGCACGGCGAAAGGTATACACAGCAACAAGCTGAAAATACCCACCAGATTGGTCTCGATATAAGGTGCCAGCCACAAGCCTGCCAGGAAACCAAGAATTACGGTTGGCAGCGCTTCCATCAGCTCAATCATCGGCTTTACTTTACGGCGCAGTGTCGGCGCCATGAAGTAAGCGGTATAGATTGCGCCGCAGATCGCCAACGGCGTTGCCAGCAACATGGCGTAGAAAGCAGCTTTCAGCGTACCAAATGCCAGTGGCATGACACTGAACTTGGGCTCAAAGTCGTTGTTTGAAGCCGAAGACTGCCAGATATATTCAGGCTCGTCATAGGACTCATACCAGACTTTATCCCACAGCGCCGACCAGGATACTTCCGGATGCTCGTTATCCAGTTTCCAGAAACTCAGGTCACTGTCAGTCTTAATCAGCAGCGCATTGGCACGGGGAGAAATGCCCATCGCCTTAACATTGCCTTCAACGCTTTCCTGCAAAAGCGTCCGGCTTGAAGTGGTATTGAAAATACCGACCGTGCCCTGACTATCAGCCGCAAGAAAGCCTTTACGTCGATGTTCAGGCTCAATCACAGTGACAGGCGCATTGCCCAGTTTAAAGCTGCGAATATGCTGAAGCTTTTGAACGCCTTCCGCATCCCTGACATGGAACCATTGGGAAATTCCACCAGCAGAGTCACCAACCAGTACGGAGATGCCACCCAGCAGGAATGAAAGTGTGGATATCTCGCGCTGATTTTCCGTCACTGTGACTTGTTCAACGATTTCAGGCGAAGCTGACGGGTACAACTCAAGAACGGTTAATCTGTTTGTATCGGTTTGTACATAAAACCACTTCAAATCCGGTGATAGCAGCAGCTGTCCAGGAATGCCGTCAATGCGTGGCACATTGACCTGTTCCTGTTCGAGCGTCACTTCCTCTGTCAGGAAATCGATCTCTTTATTCAGCCGGGTCATCACCAAGTCATTTTGTGTATTACCGACAATGACCAACTGTTCTTCACTATCCTGCAGTGCGACGGCCTTGAGCGCTGAAGTGGACAATGAAATACCATCACGACCATAAGGCCATTCAATACTTGGGGTAATAACCCGCTGATCATTAGGCCAGGTTGTTCGGTAAGTGTGCTTGAAGATCAGCACTTCACCATTACTCAAACCAGCCGTCAGCAGTTGCCCTGTTGAACCAGCTGAAGCAAAAGATGTGATCGTAACCCCGGCAGGTAATGGCAACGTCTCAGATAACAGCGCATCACCGCTGCGGGTATCGAAGAAACGCAGCAGCCCGTCACCACTGACTGTCAGGCCTATTTCAGCCTGCTCTTCCATGGTTGTATAAAGAATTTGCCCGGATGACACCGGCGCATCAGAGGAAGCAGCAGAATACGTTGTCACCCGCTCCATTTCCGCTGAGCGCATCAGCGGTACCACTTCATATAACAGGTAGAGGAAGATAAGCAGAATCGCGATAATCACGCCGACTCCACCAAAAGCCACACTCCAGCGGGCGAGCCAGTCCTTGCTCTTGCGAATACTGCGGTGACGCCGCAGCGCGGGGGTGTCCATATCGACTCTGGGGGTGGCACTAAGTGCTTCTTGATTCATTTTTAATGCGCCAGCTTTATGTCCCAATGCTACATTAACGGGGTCGTATGACATTTATATGACAAATCCACGAACAAGCCTGACTCCAATAAAAAAGGCCATGTACAAGCACGGCCTTTTTTATTGTTAGTTACAGCAGGGCGTCGAATTAGATTCCAAGTTCTTTGCGATACTTCTCAGCCACTTTCGCAGGCAGAGGAATATAGCCATCTTTTACAACAACTTCCTGACCTGCCCGCGACAGCACCATTTTAACGAATTCACGCTCAAGTGGTTGTAAAGGCTTGTTAGGCTGTTTGTTGATATACACATACAGGAAGCGGGAAAGCGGGTAGCTGCCGTCAACTGCATTATCCGGTGTGGCGTCTACGAAAGGCTGACCAGGCTTTTTCGCCAGTGGTACTGTACGCACGCTGGATGTTTTATAGCCAATGCCGGAATAACCAATACCGTTAATGGATGCACTGACAGACTGAACAACAGAAGCAGAACCGGGCTGTTCATTTACGTTGTTACGGAAGTCACCTTTACACAACGCTTTCTTCTTGAAATAACCATAGGTTCCGGAAACAGAGTTACGACCATAGAGCTGAATGTCGCGGTTACGCCATGATCCGTCCAGACCGGCAGCCCCCCAGGATTTA
Source organism: Endozoicomonadaceae bacterium (assembly GCA_965261725.1). Lineage (GTDB taxonomy): Bacteria > Pseudomonadota > Gammaproteobacteria > Pseudomonadales > Endozoicomonadaceae > CANDOC01. Next base: position 151,851 of record CBDHDU010000044.1, read on the forward strand.
ATATCGGTGCGCTCACCGCACTTGCGGGTGGTTGAGAAGATAGAATCCACCTGAGCCATGGTCAGACCTTTGATGGGATTATCCTTGTTAACGAAGACAGCCAACGCATCAATGGCAACCGGAATGGCTGTGGGCCGATAGCCATAGCGCTTTTCAAATGCTTCCAGTTCCTTGTCTTTCATCTTGCGGCTCATCGGACCAAGGTTGGAAGTCCCTTCAACCAGCGCAGGTGGTGCAGTTGAAGAACCTGCCGCCTGAATCTGTACATTCACATTAGGGTAGAAACGCTTGAAGTCTTCAGCCCACAGTGTCATCAGGTTTGCCAGTGTATCGGAACCAACACTGGATAAGTTACCGGAAACCCCGCTTGCCTTGGTATAAACCGGCAGATCCTGATCTACCCCCGAAGCCTGTGTAGTGGCTGCGAAACCAGCAGCAGCCAGTGCCAGCGCGCCCATTAATCCTTTCAGTTTCATTATTAGTGATCTCCCTTTAACGAAGCTCGTTTTTATGGATACAAAAAGCTATGAGCAGCTATTTAAGCGAGGAAACTTTCATTCCGAATTCCATGATCAGGCGATAAAAGTTTGCTTCTCGATGATGAGCATCGTAGGCAGGCAATATGACAATTTCATGAACCCTTCAGGCACACTGAAATCATTTACCAGTCAACCTTTACAATTGTACCCTCCGCAAATCAGCACGTAGATTGACCTACATCAGCCAAGCAATACACAGGAATCTGCCTTAATAGCAGGTCAGGGGAATGCAGGACAAGATCCTGCTCAATTTGAGATTCAAAAAGAATAAATTCTGTACCTGTTCTCACCATATAAGAAGGACAGGTTTCTGGGGGAAATCACCGATGCAACAACTATCTGCGCTGGACAACGCCTTTGTAAGCCTTGAAACCGGCTCAACTCACATGCATATCAGTTATCTGGCTGTATATGACCCATCTACAGCGCCTGAGCAGTCAATTCGCTTCAAGGATATCATCAACAACCTGAAGAGCCGCCTGCACAAGCTGCCTGAATTACGCCAGCGCTACGTTCCTGTTCCGATGGGGCTGGATTACCCTTACTGGATCGCTGATCCTGACTTCGATATTGAATTTCACCTGCGCCATATTGCTCTGCCAGCACCAGGCGACTGGCGTCAGCTGTGTATTCAGGCTTCCCGCCTGCACTCCCGTCCGCTGGATCTGGCGCATGCACCTTGGGAAATTTATGTTATCGAAGGCCTGAACAACGTTGAAGGCGTACCTGCCGGCAGCTTTGCCATGGTCGTAAAACTGCATCATGGTCTTTTCGATGGTCAGGCTGCAGGTCGTCTGATTCAGGCTATGCATGACACAGTACCTGTTCCACCCGCCAGCACTGATATGCATCCTCTGGTTGTTGACCGGGTTCCGACTTCTGCAGAACTGCTGGCAAAAGCCTCCGTCAACAGTGCCAAGACGCTCTACAAAACCAGTAAGATTGTAGCTAAACACTCCCTGCCACTGGCAAAGCAAACTCTTAGAAAAACTGCGTTGAAAGTATTGGGTGGTAAGAAGAAACCTTCTACTTCAAACAAGCCACCACGCACCCGTTTTAATGCCAAGGTGTCTCCACACCGCGTGTTTGAGGGCGTTGAATTTGATTTCGCTGACATTAAGGCCATGCGTAAGCTGCTGCCGGGCGTTACCGTCAATGATCTGGCTATAACTATCGTTTCCGGAGGTCTGCGCCGCTATCTGGAGGACAAGGTTGAGCTGCCAGAGCAATCTCTCAGAACCTGCATACCCGTTGATGTTTCTGGAACAGATGATCATGACGGCCACAACAAGATCTCATTTGCATTTAACGACCTGCACACAGACATCACTGATGTGAAAGAACGTCTGGTCGCTATTCATGCTTCCTGTGCCCAAGCAAAGATGAAGAGCAAGTCCGGTGGCGGAACCATGCTGATGGATCTGTCAAAAATGATTCCAACACCGGTTTCCACCCTGCTAGCACGTACTGCTGCTCGCCCGCACATTGCCAATAAGCTACCAGTACTGAGCAATACTGTTATCTCCAATGTACAGGGTCCACAGATTCCGATCTATCACACCGGTGCCAAGATGGTTCGCTTCCAGGGTCTCGGTGTCCCTGTCGACCTGGCAGGTCTGTTCCACGTTATCTTCAGCTACAACGGAACACTTGGTCTGAGCTTCACCAGCTGCCGCGACATGATGCCAGACCCGGCTTTCTACAAAGAATGCCTGCAGGCTTCTTTTGACGAGCTGAAAGGCGCAATTCTGGTACAGCCTGAAAAAAAGGTCGAAGAAAAACCTGTTGAAACAGCAAAACCAGCCAAAGCCAAGGCCAAGCCAAAAGCTAAAGTTGACAAGGTAAAGGCTAAACAGCCAATAGAAATTGTTGAACAGCAAGCTCTGTCTGCCTGATCAGATCTGGCTAAAATAGAACGGGGGCAGGTACATACCTGCCCCCGTTTTTATTACAATGCGGCCAGCTTGTTTAAATAAGTAATGGAAATACATAGACAAGCTGACCCAGATCAATTAAAACAAGCGTTTAAATCTGTCTTAATTGGCGCATTGTAGAGCACAAACATAAATCATCCCGCTCTATGTTACGTCGATCAGACGGACTGCAATAAGAATGAAAATAACATCTACAGGCAGTAGATGAGCATATTTCCTGGGGGGGAAGTTTCATATGCATCAGCTTTCAGCGCTGGACGCCGCTTTCATTAATCTGGAAACCGGCACTACTCATACTCACATCACTGCTCTTGGAGTATACGATCCGTCTACAGCGTCATCTCAGACTGTTCGTTTCAAGGACATTATCAAGAATCTGCAAAGCCGCCTGCACAAGCTGCCCGAGCTGCGCAAACGTTATGTGCCTGTTCCTTTAGGCCTGGATTATCCTTACTGGATTGATGATCCTGAGTTTGATATCGAATTCCATCTGCGCCACATTGCGCTTCCGGCTCCCGGCGACTGGCGTCAACTATGTATCCAGACTGCCCGCCTGCACTCCCGTCAGCTCGACCTTAACCATTCCCCATGGGAAATTTATGTAGTTGAAGGGCTAAACAATGTTGAAGGCGTACCTGAAGGCAGCTTTGCGCTGGTTATCAAGCTGCACCATGCATTGTTTGACGGTCAGGCCGTTGCCCGCCTGATTCAGGCTATGCACGACACTGTGCCTGTTCCTCCACCACTTGAAGAACCTCAGATGCTGATGGTTGACCGTGTACCGTCTCCATTTGAACTACTGGCGAGAACCCCGCTTAACAGCACCAAAAAACTGTTGAAAACAGGCAAGGTCGTTTCAAAATACGCCTTACCTCTGACCAAGTCTGCCCTGCCACTGGCAAAATCAGTGCTGTCCAAGTCAACGTTTGACAAACTCAGAGGCAAAAAAGAGCTGACACCAAAGCAGGCTCAGGCACCACGCACCCGCTTCAATGGCCCGGTATCTCCACATCGGGTTTTTGATGGTGCTGAACTTGATCTCGCCGATATCAATGCAATTCGCAAGCAGATCCCGGGTGTTACTATCAATGATATCGCGCTGGCAACGGTTGCCGGCGGTCTGAGACGTTACCTGCAGGACAAACAGGAACTGCCGGAACACTCCCTGAAAAATGCCATGCCAATCAATGTTGCCAAACCCGGAGATACCAAGAGCGGTAACAAGATATCTCTGGCTATCAATGATCTGTATACCAATATCGAAGATCCAAAAGAACGCCTGCTGGCAATCCACGCCTCATCTCAAACGGCTAAGAAGAAGGATAAAGCCAGTGGTGGTAAGTTCCTGTTCGACTTTACTCAGGTACTGCCAAACACAGCGACTAATCTAATTTCCCAGATTGCATCCAAGCCTAGCGTTGCCAGTAAAATCCCGGTTATGCTGAACACCATGATCTCTAACGTTCAAGGACCACAGGTTCCGATTTACCATGCGGGTGCCAAGCTGGTTCGCTTCCAGGGACTGGGTCTGCCCAGCTATTTCTCCGGATTGTTCCATGGCATTTTCAGTTACAACGGTAAACTGTCCATTGGCTTTGCATGCTGCCGGGATATGATGCCTGACCCTGCATTCTACAGAGAATGTCTGGATGCATCGTTTGTAGAACTGAAAGCACTGGCAGAACCCGCCCCTAAAAAGTCTGCAACAACAACCGATATCAAAACCAAAAAACCACTTGAGCCAGTTGCCAGTGAGCAGGCTCTCTCAGCCTGATAACACTGCACTGTAGGAAACGACAACAAGCCCGTCGGTGATAAACCGATGGGCTTGTTGTCTATACGACGCAAAACCTATTAAGGCAAATTGAGTGACCTTTTTTCCTGACTCATGCTAAAGTCGCCCATGGTGTCATAAGCATCATGTATGGCTGAAAATCAGTGACGCATCCCAGTTGTACCGGGTATAAAAACACTCTGATCACAGCTACAAACGTATTCAAGACATCACGTATCCTAATAATAAATCGACAATGCGTGTGTGTGCGTGGGGGAATCCATTAATGCAGCAATTATCCGCACTGGATGCAGCTTTTGTTAATCTGGAAACAGGTACTGCACCAGCTCATGTCGGCTATCTGGCAATTTACGACCAGTCCACCGCCTCAAGTCACCCTGTTCGTTTCAAAGACATTATCAAAAGCATTAAAGACCGGCTGCACAAGTTGCCTGAATTACGGCAACGCTATGTTTCTGTGCCGCTGGGACTCGATTATGCCTACTGGATCGCTGATCCTGATTTCGATATTGAATTTCACTTACGCCATATTGCGTTGCCAGCCCCCGGAGACTGGCGACAGCTATGCATTCAGGCTGCGCGCCTGCATGCACGTCACGTTGATATGAACCGTCCTCCCTGGGAAATGTATGTTATTGAAGGGCTTGATAATATCGACGGCATACCCAAAGGCAGTTTTGCTGTCGTTGCCAAATTCCATCATGGATTAGTTGATGGTCAGGCGGGAGCCAAGATGCTGGCAGCACTGCATGACCTTTGTGCCAATCCGGAATTGCCGGTTAATGAAGATCCGCTGGTCGCTGACCGCATACCTACCGCTGTTGAACTGCTGGCCAGAGCATCCGTCAATCGCTCCAGGCATCTGTTCCATACTGGCAAGGTACTGGCAAAGTATTCGTTGCCACTTGCTAAAAAAACAGCCAGTCTGCTGACCAGCAGGGGCAAGAAAAAGTATCAGCCACCACGCACCCGTTTCAACCAGAAAGTATCCCCACACCGGGCTTTTGAAGCAGTCGACTTTAACTTGCAGGATATTCAGGCTGCAGCTTCAGCATTGCCCGGTTTAACCGTAAACGATATTGCTTTGGGAATTATTTCCGGCGCCCAGCGACTCTACCTTCAGGAAAAGGGCGAACTGCCCGAAGAATCACTGAACGCACTGGTTCCCGTTAATATCGCAACCAACGGCCGGGAGGTTGACGGTTGCAATAAAATATCGCTGATGTTCCCAAGGATATTTACCAATATCGACGATGTGAAGGAACGGTTGCAGGCAATTAATGCATCCAGTCAGGAATCCAAGTCTCATAACAATACGCTTAATGGTCAGGCATTGATTGATGCGACCCGGTTGTTCCCAAACTCCATCACCAATCTGGTTATGCGTAACATTTCCCAATACAACCTGATGCGTCATTTGCCGCTACCGGGTAACTCGGTGATTACCAATGTGATGGGCCCGAAGGTACCGCTGTATCACTCAGGAGCCAAGCTGGTGCGCTTCTACGGACTTGGGTTGCCGATGGACTCGCTGGGTCTGTTTAATATTATCTTCAGTTACAACGGCAAGCTTTCTATCAGCATTACCTGCTGTCGCGAGATCATGCCCGATCCGGCATTTTATGTTGACTGTATGCGTCAGGCATTCAAGGACATACAGACTGCGTTGAATGTCAGTCAGAAACAGCCCGAAGGCAGCAAAGAGAAGGCACGCGAACCTAAGGTTGAACCAGAGGTTATTCTCAAGTCAGAACAGACGAAAGTTGTACCTTCTCTCAAAGAAGAACGTGCCAAGAAGCGTTCTACAGTAAAGAAAAAGCGTGAAGAAAGGGTTGAAGAAATGGCTTAACGCCTACTCACAACCACCACAGCCTCCCTGATTGTCAGGGAGGCTGTGCGCTAATAAACATAATTTCTTGCTAAACAGCCTGAACATTAAAAAATTGCAGAATGCTAATTTAAAGCATTTTATCTGCTTTTTTTGTTGTTTTTAACGAAGTTAGCAACCTGAAACATGAAACTAAATACATATTTGCCATGATTACCTCAACATAAAGGCTAGAAATCAAAACCATTTAGCCATATAAACAACATTGTAAGCGCATGAAAACATGGCACACCGATACACAATAAAAAATAAAAATAAGTGCATATGTGCCTAAACAGGAATATCCCCGGACGGATATTCAGGCATATAGCCATGAGAAAACCCGGGTTAAACCGAGGACAATAATAAGACCATGAGCAATGTCAAAGCCCCCTCGATACTGGACGTCGCTGTAGATTTGGCACAGGCCGTTACCGACGTAAAAACCAGCAAAGAGTGGAACACTCTTGAAAAATCCTTGCCGGAAGGCGACGGACATACCGTCATCGTACTGCCAGGTTTCATGACCAACGACAAGGCAACGGTTGTTCTAAGGGAACGACTGCTGGCACTCAATTATGATGCCCGCCCCTGGAAGATGGGCATGAATCTTGGTGAAACCAAACAGCAGGATGTGCTTGATCAACTCAGTGATCTGATTAAAAGAGCGTATATTGACAGTTCCCGTCCGGTGTCTCTTGTTGGCTGGAGCCTTGGCGGACTACTTTCAAAAGAGGCTGCCCGACTCCAACCCAATCTTGTCAGGCAGGTTATAACGCTCGGCAGCCCGATCGGTGGGTATCCTCAGCACGTTAAAGTCTGGAAGCTCTATGAACTTATCACCAACATGACTAACCGGAAAAGTTCATACGCAAGTCAGGCACATGAAACCCTGAAGCCTATCCCTGACGTTCCTATCACATCCATCTATGCAAAGAGTGATGCAATCGTGCCGCCACACATTGCCAAGCAGGAAGAAACTGACCTGACTGAAAATATTATGGTGGCAGCCAGCCATTTCAGCATGACGCTGAGCCCGGAAATTTTTGAGATTATTGCCGACAGACTGGCTCAGCCTGAAGGCGAATGGCACCGATACAAGAGGTCATCCGTTTAAGCTGACGGCAAACAGAAACAGGGTTATGCCCCTTTATTTCATAACCCGTTTCTTAATGACTCATTTTGGCAAGCACAAAAGTACTTATCATTATCCGTAAAAAAGCCTATCATTCGCCCTACCTATGATTTAGATCACATAGCTAATGCTGATTAGTCGTTTACCATTAAATGCTAACAGCTGCAGTTATAATAAATTGCACAATATACGATCAGTCGGGAGCTCCGAGGATTTGGGGGAGATCTGAGGAAAACAGCACCGATCAGGGCAGGTACAAAATAACAAGCCGGTAAACAACAGGTAATGTCTACGGTTAATAATGACAACCTGACTCATAAACCAGATATTAAAATATTGGCGCCGTACCCGTCATATCGTAATCGCATATACCGTTTAAGGGGGACAGCATATGCAGCAGTTATCAGCTCTTGATTCTGCGATCATGAATATGGAGACAGGTACAACACCAATGCACCTGTCGTGTCTGGCGATCTACGACCAGAGCACCATTCCAGGGGGCGACAAGCTGCGCTTCAAAGAAGTGATTCAGCACTTTACCAGCCGTATTCACAAGATCCCTCAGTTACGCAATCGTTATGTCTCTGTTCCTTTCGGGCTGGATTATCCTTACTGGATTGCCGATCCGGACTTTGATGTTGAATTTCATCTGCGTCATATTGCCCTGCCCGAGCCCGGAGACTGGCGCCAGCTCTGCATTCAGGCTGCCCGTATCAATGCACGCCCTCTGGACATGAGTCGTCCGCCCTGGGAAGTGTATATCATTGGCGGACTCGACAATGTTAAGAGCCTGCCAAAAGGCTGCTTCGCAATGCTATTGAAAGTCCATCAGTCTCTGGTGGATTGTGATGCTTCTCAGGGGCTGATTGCCGCATTGCATGATCTGGAACCAACACCAGCCAGCCAGCAACTGCCTCAGCCATGGGTTGTGGATCGTGTTCCTACTTCTTTGGAGCTGCTGGCACGGGCAACCCTGAATCGCCCCAAGCGTCTGGTACAAGCAGGAAGAGTGATTGCCAAGTATTCTCCGGCATTTCTGAAAGCAACATCACGCCGCCTGTTTACCAAAAAAGGTTGTTCGATTGGTATGGCACCTCATACCCGCTTCAACAACAAAGTGTCACCACACCGGGTATTTGAATCAGCCGAGCTGGATTTACATGCATTCAAGCAACTGATCAATATTGCTCCTGAGTTTACCCTCAGCGATCTTGTCACGGGTGTCATCTCTGGCGGGATGAGACGTTACCTGAAGACCAATGATGAGCTGCCGGAACAGTCCTTGAATGCCATGCTGCCGCTGACAGTCAAAACCAAAAAGCATCGAATTAAGGGTAATTCATCAACATCGTTTATCTGCCCGAAGCTATATACCAACGTTGAAGACCCGAGAGAGCGGCTGCAGTTAATCAGCATTGCCAGCGCTCAAGGCAGAAAGAGCACTTCAGCACTGGGCGGAAAAGAGGTTGAAGACGCTTCACTTCTATTGCCTAACACTATTATGAATATGATGGTGAGAGCTGCTTCGCGGTATAACGCCGCCAACCACGTACGACCATTGTTCAATACTGTTATTACCAATGTTGCCGGCCCTCAGATTCCGCTGTACAAAGCCGGTTCAAAGCTGCTGCGCTTTTATGCCACCGGTCCTTGCTGGGAAACCGTCGGGCTTTCACACCTGGTCTATGGCTACAACGGTAAACTGACCATCAGTATTACCAGCTGTCGTGAAATGCTGCCTGACCCTGCATTCTATGTAGAGTGCCTTGAAGAATCATTCAGGGAAATTCAACAAGCACTTGGCTCACCTCACGCCAGTTTTTCACTGGCAGAAAGAGAAACCGAGTCAAACGACAATGCAGTAGAGACAGCTGACGCCTGATGAAACAGGTGAGAAATACGTTTTTTCATCAATCGTACGACAAAAAACGTATATCAAGAGCAAAAAACATCAAAAGACCGAAGAATATCAATACCATAAGAGCACTTTTGTGCTAGAATGCGATCCGTTGATTCCTAGGGTCAACAAACATTTTATTGAGGGGGATTTATAAAATGTACGATAAGATTTGGCTGGCCGGCCTCGGCGCTTACTCTCGTTACGAAAAACTGGGCAAAGACGGCAAGAAGCTGTTCGACGAGCTGGTTGAAGACGGTGAAGCTGTACGCGAACGCGCTACTGGCAAGATCGACGAGCTGAAAGACAAAGCTAAAGACAAAGTTCAGGACAACGTAACCCGCGTTCGTGAACTGCTGAACCTCGAGCCAAGCACTGAAATCCAAGACCTGACCACTCAGGTTGAAGAACTGAACGTTGCTGTTAAGGCTCTGGCTCAGGCCAAGCCTGCTACCCGTAAGGCTAGCAACGCTTCCTAATAGCAGTTTTATACTGTTAGAAAAAACCGGAACTGCGATCAGCAGCTCCGGTTTTTTTATATCTGAAGATCATTAATCGGCAGTTTTAACCTGAAGACCTGCTGTGGCATCCGGTATATACAGGTCTATTTCTTCATTTACTCCAGTCAGTATTGCTACCGCACTATCGATCAGGCTGGTGCAGGCATCATGAATATGAGCACTGTCATTCAGTAGTGAACTAGCAATATATGAATCCACCTGTCGGCCTCTTAACAGCTCATTCAGGCGATTATTAGTTTGGGTATCCTGACGCTCCAGCACCCGCTTCAGGCGTTCAGCTCTGGATACAATTTCATGGTGTTTCCGGCCAACACCCAGTTCATCAATCTGTTTCAATACGCGAGCCACCCGTAGACGCAGCTGGTTGTACTGTTCCTGTACCTGCTTATTATCTGACTTGAGATACTCGCCCACATTTTCATAGGTCTGGGACACCTGCTTGATAGATTGCACAAAACCGCGACAGGCAACCTTAATAGCAAACAGCTCATTTGCCTGCTCCTGAGTCATGCGGCCTTCAAGAGTACCCGCAAAGCGGATGATATCGGCATAGACGCCTTTCACATGGCGGCGATAAAGCTCGTCTATCGTCCAGTCCTGACTAGGGCGCACCCAACTGGAAACCAACTTTTCAAGATCATCTGATTCTCTCAGTTTTTCACCACTGAGGTAGATGCCATAGCAGACTATCTCCAGTGTATTGCGGTAAAGGTGTGCACACTCCTGACGCATGGCTCTCAATGCAGCATCCGGGTAACTGAAAACAGCTCTGTTGAGATAATAAGCCCGTTCAACAGCCTGTGAGCGGCTCTCATGCTCAAGATCAAGCAGCTCATGACTGTCACTCTTATCAAACAGACTATTCAGCCAGGTAACCATGATATTGAAGAAGGGTAGAATCAAAATGACTCCCATAATGTTGAATACACTATGGAACACAGCCAGCTTCAGCGCGTAGTCCTGCTCTTCAATCGTCAGCATTACCGACAGATCATCAACCACATTAATTATTTGCGGGAGAAAAAAGACTGCCGTGGCTGCCGTAATGACATTAAAAATAAAATGCGCTGCTGCCAGCCGCTTACCTTCAGCGCTCGCACCAATAGCCCCTAACACAGCAGTAACTGTTGTCCCGATATTAGAGCCAATCGCAACAGCTATTGCATTGGTATACTCCAAGTTTCCGGCAATCAGGGCAGAGAACACCAGCACCATGGTGGCATTGGTTGACTGCATGATCACTGTTGCCAGCAGACCGATCAGAATATAAACAATGACACCTGCAAACCCATCCATCTGATAATGAGCCAGGTCAATCTGACTACTAAAGGCTTCAAAGCCATCTTTCATATAGTGGATTCCGAGAAACAGGAATCCAATACCCAGTAACAGATAACCAAGACCTGAAATTTTCTTCCCGGCCTGAAACTTGAACATCAACCCCAACACGAGCATCGGCATGGCATAAGCTGACAATTTTATCTTCAGACCAAACAACGCCACCAGCCAGGCGCCGGCGGTACTACCAATATTGGCACCCAGAACAATGCCAATACCCTGATTCAGCTTGATTAAACCAGCACTGAGGAATGAAATAATAATGACGGAAACAAGCGAGCTGGATTGCAGCAGTGCCGTGCTAAAAACACCAAAACTGATACTTTTCCAGAGTTTATCGGTAGTACGCTGGAGCAGGGATTCCAGTAATCCACCAGTAAAGACCTTAAAGCCCTGCTCCAGATAGACCATGCCCAGCAGGAAAATAGCAATACCTGCAGCAATAACGCTGAACTCAGGGCTGATCCAGAAGCCGTATACCAGCAGGATCAGGATGGATGGTAAAAACAGTTTATTGAGCATATCCTTGCCCGCCAATCATTCCATATCTGGAAGTCTTTTGGGTCTGCAACGGATACCGACCCAATAAGAATAAGGCTAGTACATATGTCAGGTCGTGCTGCTAACAACAGCGGTTTGATTCAAAATTTCATATTAAATCAGCCGGTATTTTTAATAACTAATTTAAACAAGCTTATTTAGCTTTATTGTTAGCTCATATTAAAAAAACAAACAGTCAAAACAAAAATATCTCATTAAAAATTGCTGCATTCATTTCTCTTTACTAGAATTCCTGCTGCCGATTCATAACAGGTTCATAAGATGAATATTTTTGATGAAATAGTACATCGCCTTGGAAGTAAGACCCGCATTCGTTCCTTATTTAAGGATGTTCATCTCGAAGACATGGAAAGCATGATCACCCGAATGAATGAAGTACTTGAAGAAAAGTACCAACATCGAAAAAAAGAAGAAGAGCGGCGCCAGGAAAAACAAAGCAGCATTGAAGAAATCAAAAAAGTGATGGCTCATCATGGCCTGACACTTGATGATTTCGGCGAAAATATAGATAAACTAACAGCTCAGCCGCGGCGCAAGCGTAACATCAGCAAATATACTTTTGAGTACGTTAACCAGTCGGGCGATAGTGTTCAGTGGCATGGTTCAACAACTGGTCGCCTCCCGAAGGACTTCCAGCTTTATCTGGAAAAGCACGGCAAGAAGCGGACGGACTGTATTGTTGAACAATAAGCCCGCCATGTGAAAATTTTATTGGTGTCAGAGTCTGAATATTCAGGTTGATTAAATCGAACAACCTGACAGAACAGCTAAACTTCGGCCATTGTGAAATGTCATTTCACAAATAAAGAATGACGTTCCATCATAATGACAACTGTTCTGAAATAAACCGGAAGAACTCTTCACGCGTCGATGAAGTTTCATTAATCAAATGATGACCAGCGCCCGGTAACATCAAGATGCCGGGCGCGCTGTACAACCGTTTAAGAATATCAAGATTATGCTGCCAGTCTACGGTAGCATCGTTATCGCCCTGAATAATCAATGGGCTAAAGTCACTTTTAAATGAAACGCTTTCAATTTCCTTAATCCAGCGACGTAATGCACCCACCCAGCGCACAGGTATAACTTTACTCTGTAAAGGATCAAGGAACCTGACAAATTCCTTAAATGCAGCATCTCTTGAATTATCACCAAACTTCCTCGGTACCTTCTTCAGCAGGCTGCGCAACAACAGGTACTGAAATGCTGCTTTCTTCCAGCGAACCGGACGAACTAGTGGTGAAAGTAAAACAACATTTTTAACTGGATTCTGTTCAGGACTGATCTGCTCCTTGAGCAGATAATCAGTGATAATGGCACCGCCAGTACTTTGCCCCATCAGATACCAGGGCTCAGGAAGCTCACCCTGACTCAGTTTCAACAGTCCGGACAGGATTTTCCGATATTCACTGAAGCATTTGATAGCAACCCGCTCGCCGGAAGAGATTCCATGCCCCGGCAGATCAAACGCGATGACACTGTATCCCTTTTCCAGCCAGAAGCGGAAAGCATTACTATACAGGCCACTGTGATCATAGTAGCCATGTAATATAAATGCAGTACCTTTGCTGTTTGCTGGTTGAAACAGATGGATCGCTATACGGTAACCTTCCAGCTCAACCCAGCCTGTCTTGTGGCTGACGCCGTCCATGTGCTCGCTGATATTAATGTTGTAATAGCGCAGATAGCGAATGAACTCCGGATCGAGGTCATCTTCTGTCCGCCCGAAGTCAAATGGCGGTATTAAAGGCGAGAGGTGATCGAAGGAAAATTCAGGCAACGGTTCAGCAGAAGAAGAAACAGACATAACGCGGCATCCAGCCTCAAGTGGTTCTGATACTTTATTGCGGCAGCATGCCGGTATCCAGCAGAAATGAAAAAGGCGGATGATCCGAGATGGATTATCCGCCTTTTCACCACTCTGATGTCTCAGCAGATATCAGAGCACATCAACACTGTTCAGATCGCGATGAGCCTGTTCCAGACGCTCAACCATGGACACCTGACCTGCACGGAGCCACGCACGCGGGTCATAGAACTTCTTATTAGGCTTGTCTTCACCTTCCGGATTACCCAACTGCCCCTGCAAGTAAGCTTCTTTCTCCTTGTAGTAACCCAGAATACCCGCCCAGGTTGCCCACTGGGTATCAGTATCGATGTTCATTTTCACCACACCGTAAGAAACCGCTTCCCTGATTTCTGCTTCTGTGGAGCCGGAGCCGCCATGGAATACAAAGTCCAGCGTCTTTGCCGGCAAGCCAAACTTCTCAGAACAGAACTTCTGAGAGTTATCCAGAATCTTTGGTGTCAGCTGAACATTACCCGGCTTGTAAACACCATGCACATTACCGAAGGAAGCAGCGATGGTGAAACGATGGCTGACAGGGCTCAGTTGTTCATATGCATAGGCCACATCTTCCGGCTGGGTGTAAAGCATGGAGCTGTCCATACCCGTGTTATCCACACCGTCTTCCTCACCACCAGTGCAACCCAGTTCGATTTCCAGCGTCATGCCAATTTTAGCCATGCGCTCCATGTACTCAACACAGGTAGAAATATTGTCTTCCAGAGATTCTTCTGACAGATCAATCATATGGGAAGAAAACAGCGGCTTACCATGCTGCTGGTAGAATGCTTCACCCTCGTCCAGCAAGGCATCAATCCACGGCAGCAGTTTGCGAGCCGCGTGGTCGGTATGCAGAATAACCGGCACACCGTATGCTTCAGCGACTGCGTGCACATACTTGGCTCCGGCAATAGCACCAAGCACACCTGCAGGACCTTCGGTTTTCAGTCCCTTACCAGCAAAATAGGTCGCACCGCCATTGGAGAACTGCACGATAACCGGCGATTTAACTTTTGCTGCGGCTTCCAGCACCGCATTAACAGAATCAGTACCCACAACATTCACCGCAGGAAGAGCAAACTCTCCCGCCTTGGCTGCTTCAAATACCTTCTGGACGTCGTCACCAAAAAGCACACCTGGTTTTACCAGCTCGGAGATCTTCTGAGACATAAGTCAGGTCCTGTTACCCGTTTTTAAATAGATATGAAAAAGGCGGGTTATGAATAACCTGCCCTCAAAATCAATTAGCCTGTGCTTCCAGCATTGCTACAGCGGGCAGTTTTTTACCTTCAACATATTCAAGGAAGGCACCACCGCCAGTTGAAATGTAGGACACTTTATCTTTAGTACCGTACTTATCCACAGCCGCCAGCGTATCGCCGCCACCGGCAATGGAGAATGCAGAAGATTCAGCAATGGCCATGGCAAGCGACCGGGTGCCTTCACCAAACTGGTCAAACTCAAAAACGCCAACCGGACCATTCCAGATAATAGTTTGTGCATCCTTGAGAATATTGGCGAACAGCGCCTGAGTCTGCGGGCCAACATCAAAAATCATATCATCATCAGCGACTTCATCTGCCAGCTTAATAACAGCTTCAGCATCTTCACTAAAAGCTTTGCCCACCACTACATCAATGGGTAGTGGAATATTGACCTTTTCCATCAGTGCTTTGGCCTGAGGAATCAGGTCAGCTTCACACAGAGACTTACCCACAGGCTTGCCAGCGGCGGCCAGGAAAGTATTGGCAATACCACCACCGACAATCAACTGGTCACAAATATCAGAGAGGGATTCCAGTACCGTCAGTTTGGTGGAAACCTTGGAACCACCCACAATCGCAGTCAGCGGCTTGGCTGGCTTGCTCAGTGCCTTTTCCAGTGCTTCCAGTTCACCACTCAGCAAGGGTCCGGAACAGGCAACCGGAGCATACATGCCAACACCGTGGGTTGAAGCCTGCGCACGGTGGGCAGTACCAAATGCATCCATTACATAGATATCACACAGTGCCGCCATTTTTTTGGCGAGTTCTTCATTGTTTTTCTTCTCGCCACTGTTGAAGCGAACATTCTCAAGAATCACCAGCTCGCCTGCAGCCACTTCAAAGCCACCTTCAACCCAGTCTTTAATCAGTCGCACGTCACGCTGTAACAGATCTGCAATGTAGTCCGCGACAGGTTTCAGAGAAAATGTTTCATCGTATTCACCTTCAACCGGACGACCAAGGTGAGAGGTCACCATCACTCTGGCACCGCTTTCCAGCGCATGTTTAATGGTCGGCAGAGAAGCCCTGATTCGAGCATCGCTGGTTACCTTGCCATCTTTTACCGGGACATTAAGATCTTCACGAATAAGTACCCGCTTATCAGTCAGATCCAGATCGGTCATTTTGACAATGGTCATAAATGTGGCTTCCTCGAATAACAGCCAAAAGATGCTCTCGGCTGTTCTCTGTGCGATTTACCGTAAAATCGATCAAAAACGCGACATTTCTATGCAAACTTCTAACAGAAGCAAACAAAATAAACAGCAGAAAGGGTTCGGAATCCGCGACACATTAGCATAATTTAATTGCGTACGATATCTAATCCCTTACTACAAGCGCGATCGAGTCTATTTTAAACAGAAACAGGGTAGCCAACTGATCAGCTGTTCATAATTGTTGCAGCCAGATTTTACTCACATCTAGCATACGATTTGCGAATGCCCACTCGTTATCAAACCAGCACATCAGTTTGAGTAACCTTCCACCGCTTACGCAGGTTTGGGTTCCGTCAACAATGCCTGAGCGTGGGTCATGGTTGAAATCAACCGAGGCATGGGGCTCGTCGGTATAACCAATGATGCCTTTCAGTGGACCTGACGCCATTTCCTGAAACAGGTGGTTAATTTCACCCGGCGTTGTATCCCGGCGGACATTAACACTCAGATCCATCACAGAAACATTAATGGTTGGTACCCGCATCGCCAGCGCATGAATCCGCCCGTCCAGCTCCGGCAGCATCCGGTGAATTCCCTTGGCCAGCCCTGTGTCCACAGGAATAATAGACTGCAATGCACTGCGGGTCAGGCGCATATTGCTGTGATGGTAGGCATCAATCACCGGCTGGTCATTCATGGCCGAGTGAATGGTGGTGATAACCGCACTATCAATCCCCAGCGTATCATTCAGCGTTTTCAGCACCGGTACGATGCAGTTTGTGGTGCAGGAAGCGTTGGAGACAATTGTATGCTCAGGGCGCACCTGATCTTCATTCACACCATAAACAATAGTGGCATCGACATCCGGTTTGGCTGGCTGAGAAAACAGCAGGCGAGGAGCACCACTGTTAATATGTTGCTCAGCAATTTTTCGGTCAGCAAAGGAGCCGGAGCATTCAAGCAACAAATCGATCTCCTGCGCTTTCCAGTTAATCTGCGTCGGATCAGCTTCATTAAAGCAGCGGATATGATCATTATTAATAACCAAATCCTGATTATCATGGCTGACTTCCCCCGGAAAACGCCCGTGAGTAGTGTCGTAACGGGTCAGATAATCAACCGTTTCAATATCTGATAACTCATTGATTGCAACCACCTGTATTTGCTCGCGATAGCCGTTTTCATACAGCGCCCGCAAAACACATTGCCCGATACGACCATAACCATTAATTGCCAGCCGGAATGTTTTTTTACTAACAGAGGTTACTACCATTTCTATACTCAAATTCAAACAGAGAGCTTTCGTCTGGATACTAAGCGGCACAAAGGGCATTTGCCACCCTTGTTGAGTATGATGTGTTGACTCTCAAAACGTTTACGTCGCTATTGAGCCTTTCACGGTGAAGCACGATTTTCCATGACTGCTTATCGTTTTTACATGCCTGTATCAACCATAAAGCAACTGAGAGTCTTGATGAAGCAATTACAGCACCCCATACTTCTGGCTTCAATAAAGCCCTGGTCATCACTGATAATTTTATGCAGAACAGGGCTCAACAGAGTGAGTCCTGAAAAATATTTAATCCACAGAGCCCACTTTTCACTGAATGGTTCATTATCAGTACTTATTTGCTGCCAGGCACTCCTTTGTGGAATATCTGCTATTGCTGGTCATAAAGAAGCCATAAATAGCACAGCATTACATCAAATAAATAACCAATGTCCTGCTGTAAATATAACAACCACCCTCAGCTTGTTGAGTAATATTTCAACGGCTAATCTCTGGAACCATAAAAAAGTGCCGCCCCGTATACCCGTTAGGCACAAAAAAATTTGTGGCAAAAAGAACATCAGATCATTTGAAGTAGCTAAAAAAGTATCCACCCAGACATTAAATTCCGCTAGTAAACGGTTACGCGAGCCTGCATCTCTGAAAAGGCCTCATACATCAAAAAAAAAACAGCGCGGCAAGCACCAAAAGAGTTAAATACGTTTCGCAATCAAAATGATCAAATATCGAAACCACCTGTTTATGAAACTTCTCGCAAGGGCTTGAAAGCTGAACGAAGGTGGAAAAAAGAGCAACTATTTACTGCACCATCCAAGAAAGGTATTTGTCCATTAGAGTCTGAAAAAACAACAGACTTGTCTAATTACAAAAATTTCCTTCCTGACTCTGTTACAGCATTTCGCGCAGGTACAGATATTGATACTTACAGAGAGCAGGATCACAGCCTTGCTGAAAGGGTATCTATATACACTCACTCCCTTATCAGATCATTCTCTGATGCGTTCAGGTATATGCGGCATCATTTAGATAATTTTCGATCTATACAAAAATTCTATCGCTCACACGATATTCATATTATTGGAAAATCTGTTTTATCCAAGTATGTAGAGTTATCTTTATATTCTCATGAAAGAGATGGAATAGATGAATATGGTATCCGAATAAGTCCTCGCCTGCAGATATCATTTAAAGCATTTCCTGAACCAGGTAATCCACCCTATATAAAAGGTGACTTTGAAAAACTGGTTTTTGAGCTGGCGCATCAGTGCCTGAAAAATGGATGCTTTGGTTTAAATATAAGGGCTACGACTGAAAATATTGCGCTCAGAAATCAGTTTTATGGTGAAGTATTTCCCGTGGCTTTACCTGGTCAGTCTACAGATTATCTTACTTTTTCTATCGAATGGCTTGACCGACAGGGAGACACCATTGATGCAATTTTCCTTCGCCATCCTATCGCAAGTGCAAATTCATACGAATGGATAGAACAACGTCTTCAGGATGGTGTTGTTGCTGGTGAGACCGAAAAAAAAATCATTTCACTGCTTTCACCTAACTTGTTAAAAACTGTACTAGAGGTTCTTAAATTTGGCCAAAACGAAGACAATTTTTCTGCTTGGGCTACACCTTGCAGTAGACAAAAATTTCAACGATTTCAGCACCTCTATGGAACAAAGTGTAAACTGTTTCAAAAACATCTGGATAAACCAGAAGTACTTGATGTGGAATATCAGTCTGATTATGTGAGCATTGAATTGAGCGATCATTACTATTTAATTTTTGATTATTTTGCGCGTCTCGATCACCCAGCCATTCTATTACTCAGCAGATAGCACTTTTCCAAGTTCCTTCATAACATCAAACGTAGAGGAAAAGCAGCTATCCCAAGGTTGCTTGGCTTGCTACTGGTGTAACTCCCCAGAATTCATCGAGAGACATAATTTAATAGATCACCAGCCCCTCAGTCATGCAAAACCCCACAAATGCAACATTTTGTTGCATTTGATTGCACTCCAGCCTATATTCTTTCTATGGGTACCTGCCCAGGAAACAAAGACATACAGAAATCAAAGACATACAGAAATCAAAGAGACTAAATTAAGCAGGTAAGAACTCATGGCACAAAGCATTAGGCTCGACGACGAGTTCGTCGAAACAGCAAGAATTCGCGCTACGGCTGAAAACAGATCTATACCTAAACAAATTGAATACATGGCGAAGATTGGCCAGACTGCAATGGATAACCCTGACCTTAGCTTCGCCTTTATTCAAGAAGCATTATTAGCCAAAGCCGAGATGGATAATAAGGTCGTTACCAAGTATGAACGAAGAACGAAACGGAGATGAGATTTCCGTCTATAAAACAAACCGGTTCGACAAAACTCTAGACAAAATGAGCAAAACCCAGCAGCAAGTGGTTGAAGACGAAGTCGATAGAATCATTGAAAACCCCGAGCTGGGAGTGAGAAAAAAAGGTGACCTAAACCACCTTTGGGTGCACAAGTTCAAGATAGACAGTCAGGAATGGCTCCTCGGATATAACTGGAACCAAGGTAAATTAACTATCCACCTTCTTCAGCTCGGTAGTCACGAAAACTATCACAAAGAAGCCAGACAGAAGCGCAAAGCTGATGAGACGTTCATGAAATAGCTCTGAACTGAACTTAATTCCAAAAGGTCACGCGGTATTCGCTTCGGTGGTCTTTTTTCATTTTATATGGATCACTAATAGCAGGAAGGCGTCGGCAGACTGCATTAACTTTCCAACTTACCGGTAGCTATCACTTTCAGAATCTATCCGCAAAACAGTCTAAGCTGCTGTTGCCCCTTTCTTCATGAGACATTACTTCATGAGTGCTTATCGTTTTTACATGCCGGCTCTCAACCATATGGGAGCGGGCAGCCTTGATGAAGCGATTACAGATATCCGCACCCTTGGCCTTAATAAGGCTCTGGTCGTCACTGACAAAGTACTGGCAGACATTGGTCTGGTAGGTACAGTCGCTGAAAAGCTGGCAACAGCCGGGATCACCTGTGAAATATTTGATCAGACCAAGCCTAATCCGACAGCCGGAAACGTAGAAGACGGCCTGAAAAAACTTCAGGAAACCAATTGTGACTGCGTTATTTCTCTGGGAGGTGGCTCACCACACGATTGTGCCAAAGGCATTGCTCTGGTCGCCAGTAATGGTGGCAAAATTGAAGACTATGAAGGTGTCGATCAATCCGCAAAACCGCAACTGACACTGGTCTGCATCAACACCACCGCAGGCACGGCCAGTGAAATTACCCGCTTCTGCATCATCACCGATGAAAAGCGTCATATTAAAATGGCAATTGTGGATAAAAACACAACCCCAGCCATGTCCGTCAACGACCCCGGCCTGATGCAGGGAATGCCAAAAGAGTTAACGGCCGCAACAGGCATGGATGCCCTGACCCATGCAGTAGAAGCCTATGTATCAACTGCAGCCACACCGGTCACCGATGCCTGTGCACTGCAAGCCGTTGAGTTAATCTCAAACTGGCTACGTACTGCCGTTTATGACGGTGACAACATGTTAGCAAGAGACAAAATGGCCTATGGTCAGCTACTGGCTGGCATGGCATTTAACAGTGCCAGTCTCGGTTACGTCCATGCCATGGCGCATCAGCTGGGTGGATTTTATGACCTGCCTCACGGTGTGTGTAATGCCATTTTGCTACCACACGTTGAGAGTTTTAATTCCCGGGTCTGCCCGGAAAAGCTGGCACGTGTCGCAGCGGCGATGGGTGTGGATATCTCCGGCCTGACCCACAGGGAAGGTGCTGAACGGGCACTCGATGAAATTCAGTGCTTGTCTTATGACGTGGGAGTTCCTGAAGGTCTTGAAGTCATCGAGGTGAAAAAAGAAGATTTTGGAACGCTGGCAGACAACGCACTGAAAGATGCCTGCGGATTTACCAACCCCGTTCAGGCAACCAGAGAAGAGATTATAGCGATATTTGAATCTGCTTTTTAAATGCAGAAATTCAGGGCTCAACAGGATGAGCCCTGAAAAAATTAAACCCGCACTTCCTGCCTTTCCGCAGATTTAGCCGCTTTCTCAGACTTGCGCATCAGCAGCAACGACAGCACAGAACATAAACCACAGACAGCCATTACCAGCGCCATAGGTAATGCCGTACCGTCATGCAACCAGCCAACAATGGCAGCAGCAATACCTCCAACCGAAAAGCGCAGCATACCCGCAAGCGCATTAGCCGTTCCTGCTGTTTTGGTAAAAAATGACAAGGCAATAGCATTAGAGTTCGGTCCGGTAAGCCCCATGCAGCCAACATATAGCACGACTGGAATCACAACGCCGTAAAGACCACCAACGTCATTCAGCGCTACCAGTAATAACATTCCGGAAGCCAGTGCCGCCATGATGCACCCGGACTTTAACAGGGTGAATAATTCAACCCGGCCAATCAGGCGCATATTGATCATATTCATCAGACACATAGCACCAATATTTGCGGCAAACAGTACGCCGTAGTATTCCGGTGCAACGCCATACATCTCGATGTACACAAAAGGTGAGCCGGAAATGAAAGCAAACATACCGCCAAAGAAAAATGCCTGGCTCAGCATACCTCCCATCGCTTCACGATGACTCAGAACATGCAGGTAAGCATCAACTAGTTTACGAGGGGAAATCTGGATTCTTGATTCAGGTTTCAGTGTTTCCTTCACCCGGGTAACCGCAAGCGTCAGAGAAAACACAGCGACCCCGGCAAGAAAAAGAAACAGGCTTGGCCAGCCAAAGCGCAATAGCTGCCCACCAATGAGTGGTGCCAGCAACGGTGCAATCGTCATAACCATCATAATGGATGAAATCGCCCGGGCACTTTGCTCGCGTGGGAACAGATCACGGATCATTGCCGGAATCGTTACCATAATGGCAGCGCCGGAAAGCGCCTGAAGTATACGTACAATGATCAATTCGTTAGCTGTGGTACAGAACGCTGCCAACACATTGGTAACAATATAAAAAACCAGTCCCGGCAGCATGACGCGAACACGTCCAAACCGGTCAGACAAAGGCCCATAAATCAACTGCCCCAGTGCAAAGCCCACAGTGTAAGCACTTAAAGTCATCTGGATTTTACTCAGCGGTTCCCCCATATCTGCAGCAATCGTTGGCATCGCTGGCAGATAAAGATCAATCGCAAGGGGACCGAGAGCCGTCAGCGCCCCCAGCGTCAAAATCAGAAGGATGCGTTCCCTCCGGTCAGAAACATTAATTGTCATCGTTGTGTACTGCTCGGGTTATGGGTCAGCCCTGTAAAAATGCATAAAAGGGCTGCCCGGAATCAGTCAGGACAGAGTGCCTAGGTTTTCCAATTATCTTTGAAGATGCCATTAAAACGACAGGTTATATATAAGTTGTTCCTGTTATTTCTTTTATTCAGCAGCGGAAGCAACGGGACGTACAGCGTGTAAGGCGTAATCGGGCTTCGGTCAGAGATGCGTGAATATAACGGTCAACCAATTTAATGGTCTTTTATTATGCAATAGCCTTATATAGGAGAGGTAGCGTCTTTACCTGCAAAAAAGAAAATAACGACAAAATAAAAAGGGCTGATTAAAAATCAGCCCTTTTTATTCAAGATCAGATAGAACCTGATTGATTAGTCCAGCAGTTCCTGAGCAACGGTCAGTACGTTATCAACAGTGAAGCCAAACAGCTTGAAAAGATCACCTGCAGGCGCAGACTCACCAAAAGAGTTCATACCGATGATGCGTCCATCCAGACCAACATACTTGTACCAGTAATCAGCAGAGGCTGCTTCAATAGCAATGCGTGCAGAAACTTCCAGTGGCAGCACGCTCTGGCGATATTCCGCATCCTGAGCTTCGAAGACATCGGTAGAAGGCATGGAGACAACGCGAATCTTACGACCACTCTCGGTCAGCTTTGCAGCGGATTCCATTGCCAGAGCAACTTCAGAACCCGTCGCAATCAGGATCAGTTCCGGTGTGCCTTCACAGTCACTCAGCACATAACCACCACGGGCAACATTGGCCAGCTGCTCTTCATCACGCGCCATATGTGGCAGCCCCTGACGGGAGAATATCAGTGCAGACGGACCATCCTGACGTTCAATAGCGGCTTTCCAGGCAACGGCAGATTCAACCGTATCGCACGGGCGCCACATGGACATATTCGGTGTAGTACGCAGGCTCGCCATCTGTTCAATCGGCTGGTGAGTCGGGCCGTCTTCACCCAGACCAATGGAGTCATGGGTATAAACATGGATTGCACGCTGCTTCATCAGCGCCGCCATACGCAGGGCATTGCGGGCATATTCCATAAAGATCAGGAAAGTTGCACCGTAAGGAACAAAGCCGCCGTGCAACGCAATACCGTTCATCATGGCGCTCATACCAAACTCGCGCACACCGTAGAACATATAGTTGCCCGCTGGGTCTTCTTTGGATACGCCTTTGGAGCCGCTCCACAGAGTCAGGTTGGAACCCGCCAGATCAGCAGAACCACCAAGGAATTCAGGCAGCAGCGGACCAAACGCGTTCAGGGTATTCTGGGATGCTTTACGGCTGGCAACAGTATCGCCTTTTTCCTGACATTCGCGGATATAAGCATCAGCCTGTTCTGCAAAGTTGTCCGGCAGATCACCTTTAACCCGGCGTTCCAGTTCACTTGCCAGCTCAGGGTGAGCAGTTTTGTAGGCAGCGAACTTCTCGCTCCAGTCTGCTTCCGCTACCGCACCTTTTTCACAGGCATTCCAGTCGTTGCGAATATTTTCCGGCACTTCAAACGGTGCATAGTGCCAGCCCAGACGCTCACGGGTCAGCTGAATTTCATCGTCACCCAGTGGCGCACCGTGACATGCTTCCTTACCTTCCTTGTTTGGAGAGCCAAAGCCGATAACAGTGCGGCAGCAAATCAGGGTTGGCTGATCAGTATTAGCGCGCCCCTGCTCAATAGCCTGCTTGATCTGTTCCGGATTATGACCATCAACAGCCGGAATCACCTGCCAGCCGTAGGATTCAAAACGCTTCGGTGTATCGTCGGTGAACCAGCCTTCCACTTCACCATCAATGGAAATGCCGTTGTCATCGTAGAAAGCAATCAGCTTGCCCAGACCCAGCGTACCCGCCAGTGAGCAGACTTCATGGGAAATACCTTCCATCATGCAGCCATCACCCATGAACGCGTAGGTAAAATGGTCGACAATGTTATGACCTGGGCAGTTAAACTGAGCAGCCAGTACCTTTTCTGCGGTCGCCATACCCACCGCGTTGGCAATACCCTGACCCAGCGGACCGGTAGTCGTTTCAATACCTGGTGCGTAACCGTATTCAGGGTGACCTGCAGTTTTGGAATGCAACTGACGGAAGTTTTTCAGATCATCAATAGAAAGATCATATCCGCTCAGGTGGAGCAGAGAATAAATCAGCATGGAGCCATGACCATTGGACAGCACAAAACGGTCACGATCCATCCAGTCTGGATTTGCCGGGTTATGCTTGAGATAGTCACCCCACAGCACTTCAGCAATATCTGCCATGCCCATTGGGGCACCAGGGTGGCCGGACTTAGCCTTCTGAACGGCATCCATACTGAGTGCACGGATAGCATTGGCACGTTCGAGACGGGAGGTCATCGGATCAGGACTCCTGATAAACAACCCTGATTCACAGCAGGAACTTGGATATCTGATACAAGTACTGTCATATTCTCAGGGTATATGTGACAAAATTTAGAACCGCGTATTGTATAGGTATCCGCCCAGCACTTGAACCGGCTACCAGCAAGATTGCTATAAAGAAACCGGAGGTTTCCGGCTAATTTTCGATATTTCCACGAAGCCCCCTGTAATAATCAAGATATCCATGCCGTTTCCAGCTTATTTTTCCCCTTAGATACTTCTCCATTGTCCACGGCAGAGTCGTTCTTGCATCCAGTTCCATCATTTGCTCACTGCGTGTTTCTCCCATAACCGTTTGATAAGCGGCAATCACAAACATGGAGCAAAACATGCCAGATAATGGCCAACGGCTGCGCTTCAGTTCACTGGGAATACTGGTTACACAGTTGGTCGTCAGATAATGGATATAACGACGGGCACCGGGGCCAAAACTGGAGGAGCGTAGTGCTGCAATGTAAGGCAAAAGCTGGCTGAAAGCATGACCAACAGTAGCAATTTCACCAGAAATTATTGCCGGTGCCATACTGTCTTCAAAATCAATTGGACCGGTTCCTTGCGCTGTTTCAGGGCGAAGTTCAGTCAGTTCTTTTTGATGAAGTTCTGCATCTGCATTTAATAATGCCCAAAACTTCGCTGTGCTGCCTGCGGTTGTTCCCAGAAAAACATCTTCATCATACCTCAGACGATAAACCAGATAGGCGAAGCCTTTATACTCATACTTCACCACATTAATCGGGTTATAAACGAGCCCCTTTTCGGTCACATGAGCCAGCCAAGGGACACCATCACTGATCGCCCCCACGATCGCAACATGGGTCAGGGACACCTGGTCAACCCCTCTGTTTCTCCCCATTTGTGGATGTCCAAGTGCATCGTAAAACAGCACATCCCCTATTTTCAGTTCGTGGAATTTCATGGATAACCCCATCCCTCGATTTGAACAGAGAAAAATAGCTTAATGAACAGAGAAAAATAGCTTAAGAATGATCAGTAAAGGATTAACTTAGAGATATTCGCTCTCTCAGCCCTATATCAAAATATT
Organism: Endozoicomonadaceae bacterium; assembly: GCA_965261725.1. Lineage (GTDB taxonomy): Bacteria > Pseudomonadota > Gammaproteobacteria > Pseudomonadales > Endozoicomonadaceae > CANDOC01. The sequence goes on from CBDHDU010000044.1 coordinate 177,737, forward strand.
TTGATATAGCTTGTTTTTATTGCTAGACTCACGCCCATGAATGCTGAACTGCCAGAAAGCACCTCAACGGAAGAGGATACAAACACACTTTTTTCTAATCTCGCTGCATTACAGAAGGCGGCGGGAGATACCTTGCGTCTGCAGATTCTCAGGCTCCTGAAAACAGAGTCTCTGGGCGTACTGGAGCTCACCCGGATATTTGAAACCAAACAGTCCGGTATGAGCCATCATCTGAAAATTCTGGCAAACGCCCACCTTGTGACAACCCGTCGCGAAGGGAACGCCATCTTTTACCGCCGGGCACTGCCACCAACATCCGGCCCTCATTCGCCTATAATCTGTGCGCTTTTTGACACACTGGATAAGTTTCCTGTGAATCAAGGGGTACAGCAGAAACTGGCAGAAATTCAGGATCAGCGGGCAGAGCAGTCTCAAACGTTTTTTACACGCAATATTGAAGCGTTTCGTCAGCATCAGGAACTGATCGCTGACCATGAGCTTTATGCCCGCAGTGTTGAAGACCTACTGGAATGCTCGACGTTGCCAGCCCATGAGACGGTTATAGAACTGGGCCCCGGAGAAGGCTCTTTTCTTCCAGCACTGGCAAAACGATTCAAAAATGTGATTGCTCTTGATAACTCCGAAGAAATGCTTGAACTGGCAAGAGAAAAAGCCAGAAAGGCAGGTTTGAATAATGTTGCCTTCAAGCTCGGAGAAATTCGCTCGCTGGTAAAAAACGTACAGGCAGACTGCCTGATAGCGAATATGGTGCTGCATCACGTGCCAACACCCTCAAATATTTTCACTGCTGCCTATTCTGTACTTAAGCCGGGCGGCAGCCTTTTTATCAGTGAGCTGAGCGAGCATAACCAAAGCTGGGTTCACGAACTTTGCGGTGATCTCTGGCAGGGGTTCAGCGTAGATGAGCTGACAGTCTGGGCTGAGAATGCCGGCCTTCAGACTGGCGAATCCCAGTTTCTGGGGTTGCGTAACGGTTTCCAGATTCAGGTGCGACGTTTTATTCGCCCCATTCATTAAGAACACAAGAAAGCATGCCCTTTAGTCACGTGCTTTCAGATCAAAGATATAACTGAGGATGTAAACAAATGTCTGAGTATTCCCTCTTTACTTCAGAATCCGTATCCGAAGGCCATCCGGACAAGGTTGCTGACCAGATTTCCGATGCCATTCTGGATGCCATGCTGAAGGATGACCCGAACTCCCGTGTGGCAGTAGAAACACTGGTTAAAACCGGCATGGTTATCGTTGCCGGTGAAGTTCGCACCAGCACTTACGTTGATATTGAAGAGCTGGTTCGTAAAGTTGTGACCGATATCGGCTACAACCATGGCGATCTGGGCTTTGATGGTGAATGTGTTGCGGTTATGAACGCCATCGGCAAGCAATCTGCGGACATTGCCATGGGTGTTGATGAAACCGCTGACAAAGAACTGGGTGCTGGTGACCAAGGCCTGATGTTCGGCTATGCCACCAATGAAACTGACGTATTGATGCCTGCTCCGATTACTTATGCTCACCGTCTGGTAAAGCGTCAGGCAGAAGTACGTAAGAACGGCGCATTGAACTGGCTGCGCCCGGATGCCAAGAGCCAGGTCACCCTGCGTTATGATGCAGCTGGTAAGCCGGTAGCTATTGATGCCGTTGTTCTGTCTACCCAGCACAACCCGGAAGTTTCCCTGTCCGAACTGCAGCAGGGTGTGATGGAAGAAATCATCAAACCGGTTCTGCCTGCCGAGTGGCTGCATGCTGACACCAAATATCATATCAACCCAACTGGTAACTTTGTTATCGGTGGCCCGGTTGGTGACTGTGGTCTGACCGGTCGCAAGATTATCGTAGACACCTATGGTGGTATGGCACGCCACGGTGGTGGTGCTTTCTCTGGTAAAGACCCATCCAAGGTTGACCGTTCTGCTGCTTACGCTGGTCGTTATGTTGCCAAGAACATTGTGGCTGCCGGTCTGGCAGACAAATGTGAAATTCAGGTTTCTTACGCCATTGGCGTTGCTGAGCCGACTTCTATTTCCATCGATACCTTTGGTACCGGAAAGGTTTCTGATGAACGTATCAGCGAGCTGGTTCGTGAATTCTTCGATCTGCGTCCTCACGGCCTGATTGAAATGCTGGATCTGAAGCGTCCGATTTACCTGCCAACTGCGGCTTATGGTCACTTCGGTCGTGAAGAAGCTGAATTCACATGGGAACGCACAGACAAAGCAGACGCTTTGAGAGCTGCTGCCGGTCTCTGAAATCAGTTTCACAAAGGCGTCAGATGACGCCTTTTTTATATAAAAATTTCAAATAAACTCTAAATACAAAAATTTGTAGTACAAGAACAGGATAAATATATGAGCGATTATAAAGTTGCCGATATTTCGCTGGCTGAATGGGGTCGCCGGGAAATTCAGATTGCTGAAGGCGAAATGCCTGCCCTGATGGCAATCCGTAATAAATATCAAGCTGCCCAGCCACTGCAGGGTGCCCGTGTCATGGGCTGCATCCATATGACCATTCAAACTGCGGTTCTGATTGAAACGCTGGTTGCCCTTGGTGCCGACGTTCGGTGGTCATCCTGCAATATTTTCTCCACTCAGGATCATGCAGCCGCCGCTATTGCTGCCAGCGGCATTCCGGTTTTTGCCTGGAAAGGTGAAACCGAGGAAGAGTATGACTGGTGTCTGGAGCAGACCGTAGCTGCGGACAAAGCGGGCTGGGAGCCCAATATGATTCTGGATGATGGTGGTGACCTGACAGCACTGCTGCATAACAAGTATCCGGCTATTCTTGATAATTGCCACGGTATTTCTGAAGAAACCACCACCGGTGTCCATCGCCTGCTGGAAATGCTGGAAAGAGGCGAGCTCAAAGTACCAGCGATTAACGTCAACGATGCCGTGACCAAAAGCAAAAACGATAACAAGTATGGCTGCCGTCACTCTCTGAATGATGCGATCAAGCGTGCAACCGACCACTTGCTGGCTGGTAAGAAGGCACTGGTTATCGGTTACGGTGATGTCGGTAAAGGGTCTGCTGCGTCTCTGCGTCAGGAAGGCATGATCGTTAAGGTCACTGAAATCGATCCGATTTGTGCGATGCAGGCCTGCATGGATGGTTTCGAGGTTGTTTCCCCCTACCTCAATGGCCTGAATGATGGTACTGAAGCATCTATCGATAAACAGCTGCTGGGTACAACTGACCTGATAGTCACGACTACGGGTAACAAGCATGTCTGTGACAGCAATATGCTGAAAAACCTGAAGAGTGGTTGTGTCGTCAGCAATATCGGTCATTTCGATACCGAAATTGATACAGCTTTCATGCGTGAAAACTGGGAATGGGAAGAAATTAAACCTCAGGTACACAAAATTTACCGTGACCGGGACAGTGACAATCATCTGCTCCTGTTATCCGAAGGTCGTCTGGTAAATCTTGGGAATGCCACCGGACACCCGTCGCGCATCATGGATGGCTCCTTTGCCAATCAGGTTCTGGCACAGATTCATCTGTTTGAGGCTGGTTTTGCCAACCTGCCTGCAGATAAAAAAGCGTCTTCTCTTTATGTTAATGTGCTGCCCAAGCAGCTCGACGAAGAGGTTGCCCGTTATATGGTTGAAGGTTTCAGTGGTGTCATCACCAAACTGACCCAGAAACAGGCTGACTATATCAACGTTGCCGTTGATGGCCCGTTCAAAAACGATGACTACAAATATTAAAAAGCATCGTAGCCAGACAACCAGTGCTGCCGGTTGTCTGGTCAACCCTCAGGCTCCGTATGCTTAGATATATGCCTGAATGATAAAAACAACAGGTTCCAGACATGACACTCAGCAGTAAAAATATTCAGGTCAGCTTTGAATTCTTTCCGGCAAAGACCGAAGAGGGTGGTGAATGCTGCCTAATGTCAAGCAGGTAACAATCAAGCCCCTGATTACAGAATTCATAGCGCCGGGAACGCTGATTTATACTGATGAATACAGCATTTACGACAGGCTTGAGCAATGGGGTTATGATCGTAAATCTGTCTGTCATGGCGCTGGGGAGTATGCCCGGGATGAAGATGGTGATGGTTTTCACGAGGTGCATGTGAATACGATGGAGGGCTTCTGGTCGTTGCTGCGATCCTGGTTGCGCCCTCACCGTGGAATTTCACAGGATAAGCTGCCACTATACTTGGGATTTTTTGAATGCATCCATAACATCAAACGTAGGGGAAAAGCAGCTATTTCAGGGTTGCTTGGCTTGCTGCTGGGGTAACCCCCCGGAATCCATTAAGAGCCATATTAAAAAGCATCGTAGCCAGACAACCAGTGCTGCCGGTTGTCTGGTCAACCCTCAGGCTCCGTATGCTTAGATATATGCCTGAATGATAAAAACAACAGGTTCCAGACATGACACTCAGCAGTAAAAATATTCAGGTCAGCTTTGAATTCTTTCCGGCAAAGACCGAAGAGGGTGGTGAAAAGCTGATCAGGACAGCACAGAAACTGTCAGAAGTTTCTCCGGAGTTTTTCTCCGTAACCTATGGTGCTGGCGGTTCCACACGAGACCGCACCAAAGGCACTGTCAGCCAGATTATTAACAGCACCGGAATAGCGACCGCGCCACACCTGTCCTGTGTGGGCGATACCAAAGAAAGCTTGCGTGAACTGCTGAACAGCTACCGGGAAGAAGGCATCAATCGTATCGTGGCATTACGGGGTGATCTGCCCTCAGGTATGGGGCGCTTTAACGCGGGCGACCTGCAATATGCTAACGAGCTGGTTGAGTTTATTCGCGAAGAAACCGGCGATCATTTCCATATTGAAGTTGCTGCTTACCCTGAAGTGCACCCTCAGGCCAACGGCATGGACAACGACCTGAAAAACTTCAAACGCAAAGTTGAAGCCGGTGCGACCTCAGCTATTACCCAGTACTTCTTTAATGCTGACAGCTATTTCTACTTCGTTGATCGCTGCCGCAAAATGGGAATTGAAGTCCCTATCGTTCCCGGCATTATGCCCATCAACAACTACACCAAGCTGGCGCGCTTCAGCGATGCCTGTGGCGCCGAAATGCCGCGCTGGATTCGTAAGCAGCTGGAATCCTATGGCGATGATTCCGAAAGTATCAAAGCATTCGGAGAAGAAGTCATCACACAGCTTTGCGAGCGTTTGATCGCGGGTGGTGTGCCGTCACTGCATTTCTATACCCTGAACATGGCAACACCTTGCCTGAAAATTATCAACAATCTGTCATAAGTTCTTTTTGCTGAATCTGTCGGGTGAGATCAGGTTCAGCAGGTTCGGGTAAGCCTGCTCTAAGGCTTCGGGAATATTCTGGCCTGCAACCATGCAGGCCATGATTCTTGCCAATGGAACAGATGTCTGCACGCCATAGCCGCTCTGACCTGCCAGCCAGAAGAACCCCGGCAAATCCGATGCTTCACCCACAACCAGCTCGCCATCAGATGCAAAGGTACGCAGTCCCGCCCATTTATGATTCACTCTTCGCACATCAATATCCAGCAGCTCCATTAAACGGTCGACTGTGATAGCAATATCCATTTCATCAGGCTGACAGTCTCCGGGCATATCCTGCGTCGCATCTTCCGGCGATACCAGCAGCTGCCCCGCATCCGGTTTGAAGTAAAGATGATCTTTAGCTATTTCCAGAAAAGGCCAGCCGGAAATATCAAATTTATCTGGTGGGTCAACAAGGATAACTGTTCGTCGTTTAGGCTTGAGCCCTATCGGAGCAGCACCTGCCAGTTCCGCAATTTCATCAGCCCATGCGCCAGCAGCATTGATTAGTCTGGGAGCCTGAAAACATTCTCCCCGGTCATCCGTCACACTGAAGCCTTCTTTGAATACCTCGATCTGCTGAACCCGGTGGGACGTTACCAATGTGCCTCCCCTGTTTTTAAACCCTTTCAGATAACCTTGTAATAATCCGTGAACATCAATTGCGGCACCTTGGGGTTCCCAGATTCCACAGTTAACTTTTCCTGCTTTCAGCGCAGGTACTTTGCTGCGCACTTTGGCTTCATCCCACAGCTCAATCTCGGACACATTAACGGCATCTTCATAGAGCGACATAATCGCATCCATGCTGGCATCCCGCCCACAGAATAAAGCACCGGTCTGATGCAGTAAGGGATGTTCAGAAAAACCATCAGGAGGTTGATTAAAAAAAGAATGGCTGGCTCTTATCAGGGCTCGATTAATAGCAGAACCATATAGTTCCGAAAACAATGCAGCTGAACGCCCGGTTGCGTGGTAGCCGGGGTGTGCTTCCTGCTCCAGCAGCAATACATTCATGGACTCAGCCAGCTCATAGGCTACAGAAGCACCTGCGATACCCGCCCCAATCACAATGACATCAGCACTGTGTGCGCCCATTTGTTCCCCTGCTCTGTTTTTAGCTGTTCAGTGCTAAGAAGAATAGCAAGGCAACGGGCAGACTGTGGGAATCCCCTTCGGCTTTAACAGTGATACAATAAAACATCCTGTTTTTCTTCCTGATGCCCAGGTTCTGTTAATGTAAGTGGCTTCCTATCGGTATGCGAAATCCCAAAATTTATACACCACAACCGCTTTCTCTCAGTGCACCAGTCGAACTGACAGAGGAAGCTGCCAATCATGTTGGCAGAGTTTTGCGCATGAAGCTGGGCGAACCTCTCATACTGTTTAATGGCGAAGGGGGTTGTTATCAGGGAACCGTTGCGACTGTCAGTAAAAAAAATGTCAGCGTCGAGCTATCTGAATTCATTGCTGAAGATAATGAATCACCACTGACAATCGAGCTCGGACAATCCCTGAGCCGTGGCGAGCGGATGGACTGGGCGATTCAAAAAGCAACTGAAGTAGGTGTTACGGAAATAACACCATTGTTCAGTGAACGATGCGAAGTCAAGCTGAACGCAGAGCGGCAGGAAAAACGATTACAGCACTGGCGCAAAATTGCCATCAGCGCTTGCGAACAATGCGCCCGCAACCGTATTCCGGTAATTAACCCGCCACAGCAATTAAATGAATGGCTGCAAAACCGCCAGACGGCACTGAACTTTGTGCTTCACCACCGAACCGAACGCAAGCTCTCCGGATATGAAAAACCGGAATCAGTCTCGTTACTGATCGGGCCGGAAGGCGGGCTTTCAGCAGACGAGATTCAGCTCGCGGAAAGCAAGCAGTTTAATGCACTGGCGCTGGGTCCCAGAGTACTGCGTACAGAAACAGCACCAATTGCTGCTATCTCACTGATGCAATATCTCTGGGGTGACTGGTAATTCAGCCAGCCTTCAAAACCGTATCAATGGTGCTCAACAGCACAGACTCTTTTACCGGCTTGGTCAGGTAATCCTTAGCACCCTGACGTTTACCCCAGACCTTGTCGGTTTCCTGATCTTTCGTAGTCACAATAATGACCGGAATATGATTGGTGCCGGGATCTCTGGTTAGCTGCCGGGTAGCCTGAAAGCCATTTAAACCCGGCATTACAATATCCATCAACACGACATCAGGCATCTGGTCGCGGCAAAGTGCAACGCCGTCTGCACCGTTATCAGCTTTCAGAACATCATGACCATTTTTCTTCAGAATTTCTGCCAGCTTAAGGGTTTCAGCCGGAGAATCATCAACGATTAATACACGAGCCATCTGCTATCCCTTTCTGTACTTCTTATACTTGCTATTGATACCGCAGAGCGGCTCCAACAATAATCAATGCTGCCTGTCTGTGTGCTGGCCTGATTTTGTTACCGAATTTTTATCATACCTACGTACCACATACCACACGCCTCAGCTTTTGCCGGGCTTCGCCGATATGACGACATAGTTAAACGGTAAACTCAGGGAAAGGACACAAGGATGATTCACAGAGCGCTGGGAAAAGCTTGCCTACTTCTGGCACTGGCAATCAGCGCCACGGTCGGACAGGCTGCACCACTGGAAGATACCATCAGGCAGGCTTTGCAAAGCAATCCGACGATCAAATCCGAGCAGCATCGATTTTTTGCCGCTGAAGCATCCACATCTGCAGCATGGGGTGGCTACTTCCCAAGCCTTGATGTTGCAGCCGGAGTCGGAAAACAAAGAAAGACAGGCGACAGAAACAGCAGCCTGCCACAAAAAGAACTAACCCGGCACGAGACATCTGTCAGTCTGAACCAAATGCTATTTGATGGTTTCTCCGTCTCCAGCGCTGTCGGTCAGGCCAGTTATTCTGAACAAGCTCAGTATTTCACTATGCTTTCCTCTGCTGAGAGCATGGCGTTGCAGGTAACTCAGGTTTATATCCGGGTGCTGGAAAATCAGGATCTGGTTTCCTTGGCAGAGGAAAACCTCGAAGTACATTCCAGCATTTATGAACAGGTTAAGCTGCGTACCGAACAAGGCGTTGCCAGAAGATCTGACCTTGCCCAGATCGAAGGTCGTCGCGCCCGCGCCCACGCTAATCTGATTAATGCCCGTAATAATCAGGAAGATGCCATCTCATCTTTCTATGCAATTGTGAACAACCTGCCAGAAGAACTTTCTCAGCCAGGCTCAACAACATTTGAATACCCTGAATCTCTTGAAGATGCCATCACTACAGCCATCTCAAATAATCCGAGCCTGAGAGCTGAATCAGCGCGGATTAAAGCAGCTGAAGAAACCTATGAAGGACGCAAAAGCAGCTTTTATCCACAGTTCAATATCGAAGTACAGAAATCCTGGAACAAAGATGCCGATGGTGTAAAAGGAACGGATGAAGATCTGACCGCCATGCTCCGTGTCCGCTATAACCTGTTCCGTGGTGGTTCTGACAAAGCATTGATGAACGAAGGTGCTTTCCTTGCTGAACAGGCAAGAGCTGAACGGGATAAGCGACTGCGTACCGTTACTGAAGATGTAAAGGTTGCCTGGGCTGCCCGCAATTACCTGCAGCAGCAACTTGAATATCTGAAGGTGCATCTGGATTCCAGTAACAAGACAGTCGATGCCTACCGGGAGCAATTCAATATCGGCAAGCGCACACTACTGGATTTGCTTGATAGTGAGAACGAACTGTTCCAGTCCCAGCGCACTCATATCTCAGCTCAATACGATCTGGCTGAAGCCCGCTTCCGTATCCTGACACATACCGGCAAGCTGCTGGAAACACTGGGAATCAGTATGTCTGAGCAGGAAAGCAATTAAATACCAAAAGCTCTGACTGAAACTTAAACGCCTGATTCAACCTGAATCAGGCGTTTTCTTTTTCCAGACCTATCCCCTGACTCCGTTCTTTGATACATAATCAGCGCTGAATTCAAGACTTCGGACGGAACGCCATGACTATTCGTCTCGGCATCGTGATGGATCCCATCGCGGGCATTACCTACAAAAAAGACACTTCACTGGCCATGCTGCTGGCAGCACAGGAACGAGGCTGGGAACTGCAATATATGGAACAGAGCGACCTGTTCCAGCACGATGGCAAAGCCATGGGCATGATGCGTCCGCTCGAAGTACGCACCAACCCGGAAGACTGGTTCACGCTGGGTGAAGAACAAGCCCTGCCGCTGGCAGAGCTGGATGTGATTCTGATGCGCAAAGACCCGCCTTTTGATAACGAATACATCTACAGCACCTATATTCTGGAACAGGCAGAAGCGGATGGTGTATTGGTTGTAAACCGTCCCCAGAGCCTGCGTGACTGTAACGAGAAGATGTTTGCCACACACTTCCCTCAGTGCACTCCACCGGTACTGGTAAGCCGTCGTCAGGATCTGATCCGTAATTTCCACCAGGAACACGGCGATATTATTCTGAAACCTCTCGATGGTATGGGCGGCAGCTCAATTTTCCGGGTTAAACAGGATGACCCAAACCTGAGTGTTATCTGCGAAACCCTGACCAATCATGGTCAGCAGCAAATCATGGCGCAGAAATTTATTCCTGAAATCAAAGACGGTGACAAGCGCATCCTGCTGATTGACGGTGAAGCGGTTCCCTATTCCATGGCACGCATCCCGGCTAAAGGTGAAACCCGTGGCAATCTGGCAGCAGGTGGCAGTGCTGAATGCCGCCCACTCACCGAACGTGATCAGTGGATTGCAGATCAGGTCGGCCCGGAATTACGTGAACGCGGCATTCTGTTTGCCGGTCTTGATGTCATCGGCGACTGGCTGACCGAAGTGAACGTCACCAGCCCGCTGGGTATCCGGGAACTGGATAAAGCATTCGATCTCGATATTGCCGGTCAGCTTATGGATACCATTGCCCAAAAACTGGTAGCCTGATCATACATATAATCTGCCCCGGCTATCCCTCAACTGCCGGGGCTTGTGTGATGACAAGGATAACCGAGTAGCTTTATGGCAGCGGCAGCAACCGTCAAACCCGATTCTGCGGACCGACTTGGATTCGCTGTCTTTCTTGCGCTTGTCGTGCATGCCATGCTGCTGCTCGGGTTAGGTTTCAAACTACCGGACCGGACACCACCGGAGAAGACGCTGGAAATCACACTGGCAACTTACAAAAGTCAGGAAGAGCCGGAAAAGGCAGATTACCTGGCACAGCTGAACCAGCAGGGCAGCGGTACGCTGGATGAAAAAGCACGCCCCTCCAGCGACCAGCAGGCGATATTTCAGGATAACAAGATCAATGATGTAAACATTGAATCCCAGCAAGCAACCCGCCCCCAGCAGCAAGTACAAAATGCAGATCGCATCACAACACGCAAAGAAGCCAAAATAAAAACACCGACAGATCAGCAAAAACAAGAAGAAAGCCAGTCACTGCAAGAAGAAAAGCCACGTCAGCGTATTGATTTGACCGCCGAGGTCGCAACACTCGAAGCCGACTATTTTCGTAAACGACAGGAATATGCCAAGCGCCCGCGCATTCAACGCCTGAATGCAGCATCAACCCGACAGGAAAAAGGTGCTTATTATCAAGAGGCATGGCGTCGTAAAGTTGAACGCATCGGTAATCTGAATTATCCAGAAGCCGCCAGAAGCAAGAAAATATACGGTTCACTACGCCTTAAAGTCACTATCCAGCGCGATGGCACTCTTAAGGATGTCACTGTTAATGAATCTTCTGGCCAGAAACTGCTGGATGATGCCGCCATGCGAATTGTTAAGCTTGCAGCCCCCTACGCACCCTTCAGTGATGACCTGAAAGATTTCGATGAACTGGAAATCATCCGCACCTGGCGCTTTGAGCCCGGAGATCAATTGTTTAGTGAATAACTGAAATCACAAACGAATTCAGCCCGCTTTAATACGTTTCGCATATACTAACGACTTACTCTTGCAGCCAGTTGTACTCTGCTTATGGAGAATCTCGCCAGTGACAGCCTTCGGAATCATTTTCTGATCGCCATGCCTCAGCTCTCCGATCCCTCTTTCACCCAAACGCTGACACTTATTTGTGAGCACAGCAAACAGGGGGCGATGGGGATTGTGCTGAACCGTCCTACGGAACTGACGCTGGCAGATGTTCTCAAACAAGTGGGTATCACCCTTGAACAGGAATCAACCTGCCTGAAAGATTCAATCTATGTGGGCGGTCCGGTTGCTCTGGAGCGAGGCTTTGTATTACACAGCAACGACTCCAGACTCTGGCAATCCTCGCTCGGCGTTTCCAGTGAACTTAAACTGACAACATCACGGGATGTGCTGGAAGCACTGGCAAGCGGCCAGGGGCCTGAAAATGTGCTGGTTGCTCTGGGTTATGCTGGTTGGGGAGCCGGTCAGCTGGAAAGCGAAATATCTCAGAATGTCTGGCTCACATGTGAGGCTAAACACGATATTATCTTTGATACGCCCCCTCTCAAGCGTCTGTCTGCTGCAGCCGAACTGATGGGTATCGACCTGCACCTGCTTTCAAGTGAAGCAGGACACGCTTAACCACTTTGCTTATTTCTTAAGAGATTCAATGGATAACTCAACAACCGAAGCCACCAAAAAACCAAAGCCTGAAGTTAAAGTGGTGATGGGTTTCGACTTCGGCACTAAAAATATCGGCATGGCTGTAGGCCAGCTGGTAACCCGCACCGCCAATGCCCTGCCCTCCATTCCTGCAAGAGATGGCATTCCCCGCTGGGAACAGCTGGAAAAGATTATCGCGGAGTGGCAGGTCGATGCTTTTGTTGTCGGACTGCCATTGAATATGGATGGTTCAGACAGCGATATGTCCCGCCGCGCCCGTAAATTTGGTAATCGCCTGAATGGTCGCTTTGGCCGCCCTTGGTATCCCGCTGACGAAAGACTCTCAAGCTACGAAGCCAAAGACTGGGCCGGGAAGCTGGGGCATAGCGGTCATTACGGTTCCAACCCAATTGATGATCTGGCAGCACAGGTTATTCTGGAAAGCTGGTTAAATGACGAGCATTGCCCAATTTAACCGTAGTTTTACTCTTCAAATACTTCTGTGATTTGGAACTATCACTCAACTGTGGAGTCTTGATTAGAAATAACGAGTAAAAACAGAAGTACAGAGCATGGTTAATAACTCCCTCTATTCTCTAGCATGTTTGCTACCAGCCAAGTTAGTTCGTATTTTATTTGCAGTATTTTTTATACTGTGCAGCCTCCAGCTTCAGGCCAAAGATCCGGTCACTACGGCAGAAGGCGCATTAAAAGACCTGACAAACCTGGAAACCAAGGATTTGCTGGGTATTTTAAACCAGACAAAAGGTGACGAAGCCTGGACTCTGACTACCGGACTGGTCGATAAACTGAGAGCCAGTGAAAGCTTCAGCTTGCCCTGCATGACTGAAACTGCTACTGCCATGAAAAATAAAACCGACGCCATTCTCGCTGAAGCACAGTGGCTAGAAACAGAAGACAGAGAAGGATTCTCTGATTTTTTAAAACACCTCGACAAACTGAAATCAGCAGGTTTCCCCTACCGTGAGTCTGTTGTTGCCCCTTTCATTTTTGCTTCACTTCTGCAGTACTATTTTGATAAAAAAGCTGTATTAACCGGGCCGCCAGAAAAAACAGCCCCCAAAAAAAAGAAACCCAATATTCAGACGATAAAAGAATTGAACGCCTCCATGATGGCTGTGTATCAAGAAAAGCAAAACGATCCAGAGAAAGCAATCGGAGAATATGAGCATGATGCGTTTTCAAACTACCACACCATGCTGGATAATTTGTTTGAAAACAATAAGGTGTTCTGGCCTGTCTTCTCGCCCCTGACCATTGATGACCTGAACTTTATGCATCATCTTCCTCTGGTGCCGGTAGGGTTTCTTCTTACCTCCTCAGAACGACACGATGGCTTTTCAATGAACTGCAACTACTTCCCGTATCACGATCTGGATCATGAACGTTATCAGGTTTGTTCGAACCTTCCTCAAGCCCCGGAAGAAAAGGAGGTGAAACATCAAGAACACCGGTTAGTGCAAAGTATTTACCACTACTTCAAAGCTGACAATGCGAGCCGAACGCTGCAAATTGGCATTCGTCTGAGCCTTTTTAATTCCCTTCATGAACGCGGCAGCTCCATTTATGATCTGGGCGATACTCATTCAGACTACAAATGGGGGATCTTACGCCCCCTTGCAGACCTTGAGGAAAAACTGGCACCCGATGAAAAATACAGTGACCTTCCTGAAGCAGAGCTGTCTTTATTGCAAGATACGCCATCCTGGGTAATCAAGGCTGGGTTGTGGTGGTGTGCTCTTTATTCGGATCGGAAAAGCAAAACTGACCCCTTCAGCATTGACTTTGCATCGGTAACCCGCGAATCAGAAGAGCTTGAAGCAAAATTAAAGAAGCAAATAACGTTTATAATAGGCAGCAATTCAACGATTCAGAACAACATAAGAAAACATATAATTCCCGCATATTGTGATTCTACGAAAACAATATCCAAAGGCTTTGAGGCATTATGTTCTCCTCAACATGCGAATTACGCTTGGTACTTAAACCATAACCTGTGCTTCTGGCTTGCCCTACCTCCTCCGGATATGGTTGCCAGGTGGGCATGGTGGCGAAAAGGATACATTTGCAGTGTTTACTCAACTCCCACCATGCCTGATGAGCAACCTGACCAACAATCTACGAAGATCTTATGAATCCTCCTGAATTCGAAGATTGCAGGACAAAGAATCAGGTTCTTCGTCATTATTTCCTGATTCCAGTTTGATCATCAGGCGCAGATCATTAGCTGAATCGGCATGAGCCAGAGCATCTTCATAAGTAATTACATTTTCCCTGTACAGCTGATACAGAGCCTGATCAAAGGTCTGCATACCACTTTCTGGAGAACGTGACATTAGTCCTTTAAGCAAATGAATATCACCTTTTCTGATCATATCAGCTGCTAAAGGTGTATTTCTCAGTATTTCTACCGCAACTTTTGAACCACTCCCATCAGATTTTTTTACTAGCTGCTGGGCAATCACCGCCTTAAGATTAAGAGATAAATCCATCCATATCTGCTGATGCTGGTCCGGCGGAAAAAAGTGAATAATGCGCTCAATGGCCTGATCAGCATTATTGGCGTGCAGTGTTGCCAGACAAAGATGCCCGGTTTCTGCAAAGGTCAGCGCATATTCCATGGTTTCGCGGGTACGCACTTCACCAATCATGATGACATCCGGCGCCTGACGCAGGGTGTTTTTAAGCGCCACTTCAAAGCTTTCGGTATCAATCCCGACTTCCCGCTGGGTGACAATACTCTGCTGGTGTTCGTGAACATATTCAATCGGGTCTTCAATACTGACGATATGACCGCTGGTAGTGGCACTGCGATGTTCAATCATCGAAGCCAGTGAGGTAGATTTACCTGAACCGGTCGCTCCTACAAAAATCACCAGTCCGCGCTTGGTCATGGCAAGTTCTCAACCCAATTGATGATCTGGCAGCACAGGTTATTCTGGAAAGCTGGTTAAATGACGAGCATTGCCCAATTTAACCGTAGTTTTACTCTTCAAATACTTCTGTGATTTGGAACTATCACTCAACTGTGGAGTCTTGATTAGAAATAACGAGTAAAAACAGTAGTACAGAGCATGGTTAATAACTCCCTCTATTCTCTAGCATGTTTGCTACCAGCCAAGTTAGTTCGTATTTTATTTGCAGTATTTTTTATACTGTGCAGCCTCCAGCTTCAGGCCCAAAAGCCGGTCACTACGGCAGAAGGCGCATTAAAAGACCTGGCAAACCTGGAAACCAAGGATTTGCTGGGTATTTTAAACCAGACAAAAGGTGACGAAGCCTGGACTCTGACTACCGGACTGGTCGATAAACTGAGAGCCAGTGAAAGCTTCAGCTTGCCCTGCATGACTGAAACTGCTACTGCCATGAAAAATAAAACCGACGCCATTCTCGCTGAAGCACAGTGGCTAGAAACAGAAGACAGAGAAGGATTCTCTGATTTTTTAAAACACCTCGACAAACTAGAATCAGCAGGTTTCCCCTACCGTGAGTCTGTTGTTGCCCCTTTCATTTTTGCTTCACTTCTGCAGCACTATTTTGATAAAGAAACTGAATTGACCAGGACAGGCGAAGAAGCGGTAACCAAAAAGAAGAAAACCAACTTTAAGACGATAAAAGAATTGAACGCCTCCATGATGGCTGTGTATCAAGAAAAGCAAAACGATCCAGAGAAAGCAATCGGAGAATATGAGTATGATGCGTTTTCAAACTACCACACCATGCTGGATAATTTGTTTGAAAACAATAAGGTGTTCTGGCCTGTCTTCTCGCCCCTGACCATTGATGACCTGAACTTTATGCATCATCTTCCTCTGGTGCCGGTAGGATTTCTTCTTACCTCCTCAGAACGACACGATGGCTTTTCAATGAGCTGCAACTACTTCCCGTATCACGATCTGGATCATGAACTTGATCAGGTTTGCTCGAACCTTCCTCAAGCCCCGAAAAAAAAGGAGGTGAAACATCAAGAACACCGGTTAGTGCAAAGTATTTACCACTACTTCAAAGCTGACAATGCGAGCCGAACGCTGCAAATTGGCATTCGTCTGAGCCTTTTTCATTCCCTTCATGAACACGGCAACGGCAGCTCCATTTATGAGCTGGGCTCACCCGATATTCATTCAGACTACAAATGGGGGATCTTACGCCCCCTTGCAGACCTTGAGGAAAAACTGGCACCCGATGAAAAATACAGTGACCTTCCTGAAGCAGAGCTGTCTTTATTGCAAGATACGCCATCCTGGGTAATCAAGGCTGGGTTGTGGTGGTGTGCTCTTTATTCGGATCGGAAAAGCAAAACTGACCCCTTCAGCATTGACTTTGCATCGGTAACCCGCGAATCAGAAGAGCTTGAAGCAAAATTAAAGAAGCAAATAACGTTTATAAAAGGCAGCAATCCAGCGATTCAGGACAACATAAGAAAACATATAATTACCGCATACTGTTCTTGTACTGAAACAATATCCAAAGGCTTTGAGGCATTATGTTCTCCTCAACATGCGGATTACCCTTGGTACTTAAACCATGACCTGTGCTTCTGGCTTGCCCTGCCTCCTCCGAATATGGTTGCCAGGTGGGCATGGTGGCGAAAAGGATGCATTTGCAATGTTTGCTCAACTCCCACCATGCCTGATGAGCAACCTGACCAACAATCTACGAAGATCTTATGAATCCTCCTGAATTCGAAGATTGCAGGACAAAGAATCAGGTTCTTCGTCATTATTTCCTGATTCCAGTTTAATCATCAGGCGCAGATCATTAGCTGAATCGGCATGAGCCAGAGCATCTTCATAAGTAATTACATTTTCCCTGTACAGCTGATACAGAGCCTGATCAAAGGTCTGCATACCACTTTCTGGAGAACGTGACATTAGTCCTTTAAGCAAATGAATATCACCTTTTCTGATCATATCAGCTGCTAAAGGTGTATTTCTCAGTATTTCTACCGCAACTTTTGAACCATTCCCATCAGATTTTTTTACTAGCTGCTGGGCAATCACCGCCTTAAGATTAAGAGATAAATCCATCCATATCTGCTGATGCTGGTCCGGCGGAAAAAAGTGAATAATGCGCTCAATGGCCTGATCAGCATTATTGGCGTGCAGTGTTGCCAGACAAAGATGCCCGGTTTCTGCAAAGGTCAGCGCATATTCCATGGTTTCGCGGGTACGCACTTCACCAATCATGATGACATCCGGCGCCTGACGCAGGGTGTTTTTAAGCGCCACTTCAAAGCTTTCGGTATCAATGCCGACTTCCCGCTGGGTGACAATACTCTGCTGGTGTTCGTGAACATATTCAATCGGGTCTTCAATACTGACGATATGACCGCTGGTAGTGGCACTGCGATGTTCAATCATCGAAGCTAGTGAAGTAGATTTACCTGAACTGGTCGCTCCTACAAAAATCACCAGTCCACGCTTGGTCATGGCAAGCTCTTTGATGACTTCGGGTAAGCCCAGTTCATCCATTGGGGGGATATGGCTTTCAATCCGTCGTACAACCATCCCGACCAGATTGCGTTGCACAAAGGCACTTACCCTGAATCTCCCTATCCCTTCGGGACTGATAGCAAAGTTACATTCGTTAGTTGTTTTGAATTCTTCAAGCTGCGGCTCTGTCATTAGCCCTTCAACGACGTCCTGCGTATTCTTCGCTGTCAGTGAGGCTTTACCGATATTCATCAGCTTGCCATTCACTTTCAGACTCGGTGGAAAGCCTGCCGTAATGAACATATCGGAAGCTTTTTTATCCACCATCAACTGCAGTAGAAGAGTGATATCCATAACGATCTTGTCCTGCTAATAATCAGGAAAAGTTTTCCGGATTCTTGGCTTTTTCCCGGGCGGTATCATTGGTAATCAGTCCCTGAGCTACCAGCGATTCAAGACACTGATCCAGTGTTTGCATTCCCAACCCGGCGCCGGTCTGAATGGCTGAATACATCTGGGCAATTTTGTCTTCACGAATCAGATTTCTGATCGCGGAGGTGCCAATCATGATTTCATGAGCAGCAACCCGCCCACCGCCATTCTTTTTAAGCAGTGTTTGAGAAATAACTGCTTGCAGTGATTCCGACAGCATGGAGCGCACCATCGCCTTTTCTTCTGCCGGAAATACATCCACAACTCTGTCGATAGTTTTGGCAGCGGAAGTCGTATGCAATGTGCCAAAAACAAGATGACCGGTTTCTGCCGCAGTCAGCGCCAGCCTGATTGTTTCCAGATCCCGCATCTCACCCACCAGAATAATATCCGGGTCTTCCCGCAGCGCAGAACGCAGCGCATCACTGAAACTGTGGGTATCCCGGTGAACTTCACGCTGGTTAATCAGGCATTTCTTAGATTCATGGACAAATTCAATCGGGTCTTCAATCGTCAGCAAATGTTCATACTGATTTTCATTGATGTAATCCAGCAGCGCTGCCAGCGTTGTACTTTTGCCTGAGCCGGTTGGCCCGGTTACCAGCACAAGGCCGCGTGGCGTATCCGCAATTTTTTTGAAGATCGCCCCCATACCAAGATCTTCCATAGTCAGAACCTTGGTGGGAATGGTTCTGAAAACAGCTGCCGAGCCCCGGTTCTGATTGAAAGCATTGACCCGAAAACGGGCAACACCGGGGACTTCAAAAGAAAAATCCGTTTCCAGTCTGTCCTCATATTCCTTGCGTTGCTGATCATTCATGATGTCATAGATCAGCGAATGCACTTCTTTATGATCCAGCGCTGGCAGGTTGATCCGGCGTACATCGCCATCCACCCGGATCATCGGCGGCAATCCGGCAGAGAGGTGTAGATCTGAAGCGCCCTGTTTGGCGCTGAAGGCGAGCAGTTCTGTGATATCCATATCGTTTTCTGCTATCCGGTCTTATTCTGGTAATCTGAATCTGGTTTACGGAGTAAAGCGGGTAAATGGGCAATCTTTTCACCCCTATCTTTTTACCCTAGCTTATTGCAGCATGCATAGCTCTGAAACATCGAGTGATGCCTGAGTCCACAAGCCAATGGAATCCATGCAACAAAACATCGACCGGGTGAATAACCGGATTACAGCCGCAATTGAAAGCAGTGGCAGAACAGATGACGTCACTTTGCTGGCCGTCAGCAAAACCAAACCCGCCAGCCAGATTCGGACGGCATGGGAATGTGGACAACGCCACTTCGGGGAAAGCTACCTGCAGGAGAGTGTGAACAAAATTCAGGAACTTGCAGACCTGAAAGACATAGTCTGGCACTTTATTGGCCCAATCCAGTCCAACAAAACCCGCCCGATTGCCGAGCACTACGACTGGGTACACAGTGTCGACCGTCTCAAAATAGCCCGCAGACTCAGTGAACAACGGTCAGATGACCTGCCTCCCCTTAATATCTGCCTGCAGGTTAATATCAGTAGGGAAGACAGCAAATCCGGTGCATTGCCGGAAGAAATCATATCAATCGCAGCAGATGTGGTCAGCTTACCGAATATTCGCCTGCGTGGCCTGATGGCGATTCCACAAGCCAGTGAGAGTACTGAGCAGCAGCGCTTGCCTTTCCGCCAAATGGCCCAATTATTAAAAGAGCTGCAGCAACAGTATCCTGACGCTCAACTTGATACCCTCTCCATGGGGATGAGTGGCGACCTTGAAGCTGCCATTATGGAAGGTTCAACAATCGTACGGGTAGGCACCGCCCTGTTCGGCGCACGGAATTATCAGTAAACGGCCATGAATGGAAAACAACGTTTTCATGGTAAAAAACAATGACAGGAGACAACTAACTTATGTCATCCATTGCTCAAACAATGAGCGTGATTCTTCAGGCTGTGGTCGGGCTTTATGTGATCGCGATTCTGATGCGCTTTCTGCTGCAGATAGTCCGTGCGGACTTTTATAACCCGATGTCTCAGGCCATTGTTAAGGCCACCGGCCCGCTGCTGAATCCGCTGCGACGGGTTATTCCCGGTGTAGGCGGGATTGACTTTGCCTCACTGGTACTCGCTTTTATTGTTGAAACCGTGCTGATTTACGGACTGCTGGCCTTGAAAGGTTATAGCCCGGTTCAGGTGCCCGTCAATCTAGCCCTTGGTGCTTCCCTGATTGGGTTGATGGACAGTCTGCTGAATATCTACACCTTTTCCATCATTATCATTGCTATTGCCAGCTGGGTTGCGCCTCAGAGCTATAATCCGGCGCTGATTCTGATGCACCAGATTATTGAACCACTGGCAGGACGCATCCGGAATGTGATTCCACCAATGGGAGGGTTGGACTTTTCCATCATGGTGCTGCTGCTCGGCATCTATGCTGTCAGAGGTATGCTGGTCACACCATTAGCCGCTGCACTCGGCGTTGGTGGGTTACGACTTCTGCTGTAACAAACCTTTCTCCTTATACAAAAATGCCACCTCTCGGGTGGCATTTTTGTAAGTGATTTAAACATCTCAAACTTGTGAACGTGGCAGCAGAAAAGAAAGCAGAAACATCGCAAAACCACTCACAACAACCGATGGCCCTGCCGGTGTATCCATAAACCAGGACAGGCTCAAACCACCCAGCACCGCACACATCCCAATCAAGCTTGCACCTAAAGCCATCTGCTCCGGTGAACGGGCAAATCGGCGCGCTGTAGCCGGGGGAATAATCAGCATGGCTGTAATCAGCAAGACACCCACAATTTTCATGGCAACAGCAATAACCAGAGCCACCAGTAACATCAGTGTCAGCTTGATTCGCTCAACCGGCACACCTTCCACCTGAGCCAGCTCTTCATGGACGGTGACAGCCAGCAAATCCCGCCAATACAGCTTCAATAGCAACAGTACCAGCAAACCTCCGCCATAAATCCACATCAGATCATTGGTGCTGACCGCCAGCAAATCACCAAAAAGATAAGCCATCAGATCAATGCGCACAGAATCCATAAAGCTGACGGTCACCATACCCAGCGACAAGCTGCTATGAGCCAGTATTCCCAACAGTGTGTCAGTCGCAATCGCCTTGCGTGACTGCAGAGAAACCAGAATCAGTGCCAGCATAAGGCAGCACAGTGCGACAGCAATATTGAGATTCACATCAAACAGAAAGCCCAGCGCAACACCCAGCAGTGCCGAATGAGATAAAGTATCGCCAAAATAAGCCATCCGGCGCCAAACAACGAAGGATCCCAATGGTCCGGCAATCAAGGCCACGCCCAGCCCTGCCAGTAAGGCATAAAAAATAAATTCAGGCATCATCGGCAGCAATGTTTCCGTGTAAATCATGAGAGTGATCGTGATGATGGCTATAGACTGCCAGCTCATCAGATTCCTGACCAAACAGTTTCAGGTAAGCCGGATGGCGGCTGACACTGCTCGGATGGCCGGAACAGCAAATATGTTGCTGCAGGCAAATCACCTCATCGGTTGCCGCCATCACCAGATGCAAATCATGTGAGACCATCAATACGCCACAATCCAATTCATCCCGTAGCTGACGAATCAGGCGATACAACTCACGCTGCCCGGAAACATCAACACCTTGCACCGGTTCGTCCAGCACCAGCAGTTCGGGCTTTTGCAGCAATGCCCGGGCGAGGAGTACCCGCTGCATTTCTCCGCCGGAAATCATCTGCAGCGGACTCTTGGCCAGATGTGCAATACCGACATATTCCAGCGCTTCCAGTGCCGGTCGCTCGCAGTAGCGTGCCAGCTTCAAAAAGCGCTCAACGGTCAATGGTAACGTTGTTTCGATATGCAGTTTCTGCGGCATATAGCCAATGCGTAAGCCTGATTTGATCTGGCGATTTCCCTGAGTGGCTTTCATCAAGCCCAGAACAACCCGCACCAGTGTTGTTTTACCGGCACCATTGGGGCCAATCAGCGTTGAAATCCGGCCTGAATCCAGACTCATGCTGATATCTTTCAGGATTTCCCGTCCACTCAGCTGCACATAAATATTATCCAGTGTCAGTAATGTTTCCTGTGTCATGCTGAAGCATCCTGACAATTCGGGCACACCCCGGTAACTTCAACCATGGCTTTTTGCGGCAAAAAGCCATGCAGATCAGCCTGCTGCCGGATTCCCCGCAATAACTGCTGGTTATCAATTTCCAGTGTTGTTCTGCAAAGATGGCAAATCAGGAAACAACCCTGATGAGAACAACAGGGATCTGAACAGCCAATATACGCATTCAGGGTATTAATTCGGTGGATAAGCCCTTGCTCCAGCAGAAAATCCAAAGCCCGGTAAACAGTGGGAGGTGCAGCATTACGACCTTCTTCTTTCGCCAGTTCTGCCAGCAGGTCATAAGCGCCTACCGGTTTATGGTGCTGCCAGATAAGTTCAAGTACCCGACGACGTAACGGCGTCAGCCTGACATTATTGCTCTGACACACATCATTCGCCCGCTCAACGGCATCATGAATGCAGCGTTTGTGATCATGGGATGCATAGACCGCCGTTGCTTCGGCAAGCATAGAAGAAACTCCGGTTATAATAATTGTTATAATATAACACTACTGATAACCGGATTCAGTGACAATTCAAAACTATAAAGGCTTACTGTGAACAATTTTAAATAGAACATGAAACCAAAACAGGCTTATGCTCCTTTTTATTCACAGCCACGACATAGGGCTGTTTGGGAAAGACATCCTGTTGAGACGATAAGATCGGATTAACATAACGACGGTGATGCCCAAACAGCTTTCTTTCCGACAGTTTTTCCCCACTGCGCCCTTTTAGAAGGGTCATTTTTTTCCCGCTTAATGTGACAACATCATTGCTGCCAAGAACCGTAACGCTCGGCCCGGTTAACGCCGGATGTATTTGGCTCCTCCAGGAATTCCGCCGTCTTAATAACTCTGCACGCAGCTTTACCTGGTGAGAAAATTGCGGAGAGCCTTCTGCTGATACCCATACCATATCAAGTACAACATCCTTCTTATTCTGGCTGCTGGTAAAGATAATCACATCTCCAGAAGGGGTGTTCAGACCTTTACTGCTTTCACTTCTTAAAACGTTCCATAGCGTGCTGTTTGCTTTTGAATCAACACGTTTTTCCCATATAAGCTGTTGATCAGGATACTTACCACGGACTTTTACCATCCACGCTGAGTCTCTGTCCTTAAATCCTCCCCATCCCCAAACCAGATAATCATTAATACCAACCCGAACGACATTGTAAGGAACAGCCATCTTTTGCTTGTAGCCAATATAAAACGGTGTTGTTGCTCCGGAGTTTCCTTGCTGGGTCTGGACAATCACTTGGCCATCCCTGAAATAAACTGTTTCGTTGAGCAGGGAGTACCCCAGGGGAGCTTCACGGAAGACCAGCCGGCTTCGCTCATCTTTCAGGGAAGAGGAATATACGGCAAGGTCAGGCCCGATAAATGATCGCATGGCGCTATATATATGCTGCTGCCCCTGAGACTCACCAAATGCCCATACTTCTTGCTTTTCTTTACTGTGCACACTCGCCAGATGAATATATCCACCGTTCCTTAAAGGATAAATCCAGTCAGGATAACCCTGCGTATACACCTGATTTTCATGACTACGGATGGCAGCTGTTCTTATATCACCGGTTTTAAAGTGCTTGAGTACAGCACCATCTCTGGTAAACCGGACAACATCCGTTACGCTGACAGGCTCTGATTTCTGAGCAAAGACAGCAAAGAATGTTGAATCAGGTAAAACATAAAAGTCCGCCGGATAGAGTGCATTTTTATCAAGCAAAGCATGGACTGTAACTTGCTGACAGCTATTCTGAGATTTTGCCTGCACTCCCCCTGAGGAAAGACTCAAAATCAAGTAGCATGATGTGATCAGGCTCGCAATAGTATTTCGTAACATGTTTCATTCCCTGAACATGATTCCGGCACACTCCCTGTGCACCATTTAGCTGGTTTTATTACGTTACCTTTTTGAACAGTGGCGTGTAAATGCCCTGCTGTCAGGGCTTTCTTGCCAGAATGCGTACCTGATCCCGATCCCCATGTTCAACAATCGGGTAATGAGGGGCAGGACCTTCTTCACAAAGCAGCACATCAAAGCCCATTTGACGAAATATCTCTCCCAGCTGCTCAGCAATAAAGAAATGAAAACATCGTCCGGGAATCTGCCGGATATGACCTGCAATCATTTCTTTCACTTCGGGCTCATCACGGCGATCTGCTGTCGCCTCTTCAAGTAGCTGGATATAGTCCATATAACCTGCAAGCCTGACAGGATTACGTTGTCTCTGACGTTCTACCCGTTGTTCCAGACCGGTTGACTGAAGCAGTTGTACTTTGGTGGAAATACAGGTCAGGGCAATCAAGCCTCCTGGAGCCAGTAACCGATGCAGCTCCCAGATAGATGCAATAACATCCGGGTAAGGAAGAAAGTGAAAGACTTCTGCACACAAAATACCATCAAAGCTCGCATCATCGAAAGGCATAGCATCCGGCAGCAAACCATGAACCAGTTCCAACTGATTGCCAAATCGCCCTACCCACTGCGGATCATTCTGCAATGCAGATAACCTGTTTTCATCTATTTCGGTGGCAACAACCTGAGCCCCCCTTTCAAGCGCCAACTGAATATTACAACCATTACCACACCCGATATCCAGTAATGGCCTCTGACCTTTCCAACATGAAATCCATTCATCAATCAGCACGCAGGGCATCCCGAAGGCAAAGCCCTGACCATTGGGATTGGGTTCATACAGCGACTTTTTATTCTGTTCCATTACATTGCCATCATTGTTGTTGGATTGGATGACTGGAAAGTATAGGCAGCCTACACTTTATTCGATCAGCTATTACCTCCCTTCTGTCTTTCTCTTACCTTTGCCTGTAACGGATCGTCTCTTATGAAAGCATCTGATCTGCTGGTTAAATGTCTCGAAACTGAAGGTATCACCCATATTTTCGGCGTTCCCGGTGAGGAAAATGCCGATTTTATGATATCACTGGATGCCTCGGAAAAAATCCGTTTTATTCTGACCCGGCATGAGCAAGGCGCTGCGTTTATGGCAGAAGTGTACGGGCGCCTTATTCATAATCCGGCTGGCTGTTTAGGCACATTAGGTCCTGGTGCTACCAATCTCATTACCGGCGTTGCTGATGGCAATATGGACAGAGCACCAATGCTGGTAATTACCGGTCAGGGATCAACTCGCCGCCTGCATAAAGAATCTCACCAGGTCATGGATGTTGTGGATATGTTCCGCCCTGTAACCAAATGGGCGGCCAGCATTCGGCATCCGGACAACATTCCTGAAATGGTGCGTAAAGCCGTACGCATCTGCAGAACGGAAAAGCCCGGCGCTGTTCATCTCGAACTTCCCGAAGACATTGCCCATCAGAACACCGATGCCCTACCCATTACGCCAAACCGTTTCAGTCGCCCAGCACCTGCCAGACAGCAGGTTACGCAAGCGATGGCCATGATAATGCAGGCACGCCGTCCGATTATTCTTGCAGGCAACGGTTGTATCAGATTACGGGCGGCCCATCAGCTACGACGTTTATGTGAGCTAACGGGAATGGGCGTCGTCAGCACCTTTATGGCAAAAGGCTGTATTGATATGGACGACAGTCATTGTTTGTTTACTGTTGGACTGGGACAAAAAGATATAACCAACTGCGCGCTCGATGGTGCAGATCTGGTGCTGTCCATTGGCTACGACATGGTTGAATATCACCCCAGTCTGTGGAATCCAACCGGCGATAAACCGATTATTCACGCGGACTATCTACCCTCAGAGGTCGACGAGCACTACCGCCCGGAGCTGGAATTGGTAGGAGATTTAGCTCACACAATCGATATGCTCTGTGAAATGCTGCAGCAAAGCGGCGGCTATCGTTGTGACCGGGAACAACAACAAGCAACCCGTCGTATGATGCTGGATGAGTTTGAACGACACAAACAGGATGATACTGAAGGCTCAATCCGTCCCCAGAAAGTTCTCAGTGATGTACGTGATGCCATGGGCGCTCAGGATATTCTGCTATCCGATGTGGGAGCCCATAAAATGTGGATTGCCCGCCACTATCAATGTCATGAGCCCAATACCTGCCTGATTCCTAACGGCTTCTGCTCTATGGGCTTCGGGCTGCCCGGCGCTATTGGAGCAGGGCTGGTTTATCCTGAAAAGCGCATTATGGCGATCTGCGGTGATGCCGGGTTTATGATGAATGTGCAGGAAATGGAAACTGCTCACCGCCTGCAAAGCCCGATTGTCGTCATGGTATGGGAAGACAATATGTATGGCCTAATCGCCTGGAAGCAGCAAAATCACTTTGGTCGCCATACCGATCTCAGCTTTGGCAACCCGGATTGGAAGCAGCTCGCCGAAGCCTTTGGCTGGCACGGTCATATCGTAAATAAAAGCAGAGATTTGCGAGATGTATTAGAGGCCGCCTTCAATGAAAGCGGCCCCAGCCTTATCGTCGTTCCTATCGATTACAGTGAGAATTTACGACTGACAGAAAGTCTGGGGCAGGTTGCCTGCCCCATATAAAAGTAATTTATTTCCATTCCAGAATCTTCCATGACGGCACCAGTATCCGCGGCTGGTCTGCCCGGGCAAAATTCCCTTTATGATCGATAGCGACCAGATAGTAAGGCGCGCCTGTTTTCGGAACGACTTTGATTGCGTACAGAATTCCGTTAGCCCGGTATTCCTGAACCATGCCTTTTTCTGTAGGACGAATAACAACATCTGTGGAAGGGGAACTGATTCCCTGAGACTGCAGTTTCTTTTGGATATGCTCAGGAACATCCGGAGGCGTTTCCGGAGTGACTTCATCTACATGCGGCCTGACTTCTGTGGCAGGTTCAGTTGTGCCCTTTTCCGGCGCCGTGGTGCAACCGCTGATTGCGACCGCTACCAGCGCACTAATTAATATTCTCTCGATCACAGTAGTCATTGGTATCCCCTCAAACCACGAGTAGAATTAAAAGTTTATCTGAACCCCCACCCAAGGTATTAGGCAACGCTTATGGCAGCAAGTGAGAACAGTGAAAATGCCCCACTGATTCTGGTAGATGGTTCGTCTTATCTCTACCGTGCATTCTTTGCCTCGCAACAGGCAGACCTTCGAAATGCTGCTGGAGAGCCGACCGGTGCGATCCGGGTAATGGTCAGCATGTTGCGCAGCCTGATGCGGGAATATTCAGACAGCCAGATAGCCGTGATTTTTGATGCCAAGGGCAAAAACTTTCGTAACGACTTATACCCTGAATATAAAGCCAATCGCTCTGCTATGCCGGATGATCTGCGCAGTCAGGTTGCTGCGGTTCATGCCTGCATTCGGGCAATGGGCTTACCGTTGCTGATTGAAGAAGGTGTTGAGGCCGATGATGTGATTGGCACCCTCGCCATACAGGCGACTGAAACCAAGCTGCATACCCTGATATCTACCGGCGATAAAGATATGGCGCAGCTGGTCAGTTCCCATGTAGAACTGATCGATACTATGAAAAATGTGCGAACAAATATTGCCGGTGTCGAAGAAAAATTTGGTGTACCTCCACACCTGATTATCGATTATCTGGCACTACGTGGTGACACCTCAGATAACATCCCCGGTGTTCCCGGTGTCGGCAAAAAGACAGCTATCGCCCTGCTTCAGGGCATTGGCAGCATTAAAGATATATACGACAACATTGACAAAGTACCTGCTCTGGGCTTTCGTGGTTCCAAAACCATGCCTAAAAAGCTGGAAGACAACCGTGAAATGGCAGATCTGTCGTATAAGCTCGCCACCATCAAAACAGATGTGGAGCTTGACGTTCATGTTTCAGAGCTAAAACAATCAGAGCCCGATAATGCTGCTCTGCTTGAGCTGTTTCGCCAGTATGAGTTCCGCCACTGGATAAAAGAACTGGAAGAAGGTGGAAATACCGGAGCCACTGATGGCCAAGCAGCTACGCCTGAGCCCAAACAGGAAACTGATTACGAAACCATTCTGACAGAAGCTCAGTTTGAACGCTGGTTATCCTGCCTGAACTCTGTCGAACTGTTTGCTTTTGATACCGAAACCACCAGCCTCGATTATATGCAGGCC
Source organism: Endozoicomonadaceae bacterium (assembly GCA_965261725.1). Lineage (GTDB taxonomy): Bacteria > Pseudomonadota > Gammaproteobacteria > Pseudomonadales > Endozoicomonadaceae > CANDOC01. Next base: position 205,671 of record CBDHDU010000044.1, read on the forward strand.
GAACTGGTTGGTCTGAGTTTCTCTGTGGAGCCCTACCGCGCCGGTTATCTGCCGCTAAGCCATGACTACATGGGCGCTCCGGCACAGCTGGATAAAGAGTGGGTTCTGGAAAGGCTGAAGCCTCTGCTTGAAGATGAAAACCGTAAAAAAGTCGGGCAAAACCTGAAATATGACAAGAGTGTGCTGGCTCGCCATAACATTACCCTGCGGGGTATTGCTTTCGACACAATGCTTGAGTCATATGTATGGAACTCCACAGCCACCCGTCACAATATGGATGCGCTGGCAGCAACCTACCTCGATCACACCACTATTCATTACGAAGATATTGCCGGTAAAGGTGTAAAGCAGCTGACGTTTAATCAGATCGAGCTGGACAAAGCCGCACCCTATGCTGCAGAAGATGCTGATATTACCCTGCGTTTGCACCAGCGTTTATGGCCTGAAATCAAGGCAGATGCTGACCTCAAACGTATTTTCGAAGATATTGAGCTGCCACTCGTTCCTGTGCTTTCGAAAGTAGAGCGTAATGGCGCGCTGGTCGATGCAAAATTATTGGGCGAACAAAGTATCGAGCTGGCAGACCGATTAGAGACTCTGGAAAAAGAAGCTCATGATATTGCTGGTGAGCCGTTCAATTTGGCATCCCCTAAGCAGTTACAGGCATTGCTGTTTGAAAAGCTGGAACTGCCGGTTCTGAAGAAAACGCCAAAAGGTGCTCCTTCAACTGCAGAAGAAGTTCTGGCTGAGCTGGCGCTGGATTACCCTCTGCCCCGCATTATTCTGGAACATCGCAGTCTCAGTAAGCTCAAATCAACTTATACAGATAAGCTGCCACAACTGATCAACCCGGTTACCGGAAGAATTCACACCTCTTACCATCAGGCTGTGACTGCAACCGGGCGTTTATCCTCTTCTGATCCAAACCTGCAGAATATCCCAATCCGCACCGCGGAAGGTCGCCGTATCCGACAGGCATTTGTAGCCCCGAAAGGTTACAAGCTGGTCGCTGCTGATTATTCCCAGATAGAGCTGCGAATCATGGCACACCTTTCTGGTGATGAGGGCTTATTGACGGCTTTCCGTCTTGGTCAGGATGTTCACAAAGCCACGGCGGCCGAAGTTTTTGGTGTTACACCTGATCAGGTAACAAGTGATCAACGCCGCAGTGCCAAAGCGATTAACTTTGGTTTGATTTATGGCATGTCTGCTTTTGGCCTCGCCAGGCAGCTGGGCATAACCCGTAAGTCTGCCCAGGAATATGTTGACCTTTACTTCCAGCGTTATCCGGGTGTTCAGGATTATATGGAACGCACACGGGCACTGGCTCACGAAAAAGGTTATGTCGAAACCTTGTTTGGTCGCCGTCTGCACCTGCCGGAAATCAATGCCCGTAACAAAATGCGCCAACAGGCTGCAGAACGTACAGCAATCAACGCACCTATGCAGGGTACGGCTGCCGATATCATCAAACACGCTATGATGCTGGTTGAGCAATGGCTGCAAGAAAGTCAGCTTGATGCCCGCATGATCATGCAGGTACACGATGAACTGGTGCTGGAAGTTGCCGAGTCTCAGCTTGATGAAGTATCACAGGGGCTGAAGCAACATATGGAAGCGGCTACTGAACTGGCTGTTCCACTTATCGTAGACGTCGGCACAGGCAATAACTGGGACGAAGCACACTAAACGACGGAATAATCTTAATCCATCCCTGAGAGAAAATTAAAAACAACTACGCAAATCCGCTGCTATCAGGGGTCGTAGCTGTTTTTGAAAATTTTTTTGATTTTTTTTGATAAATTTTTGAACTAAACCCAAAAGCTACAGTCAGAGTATATGAGAGCTGGAAATATTGGTTCTCACCTACTCCTTGTGTGTTTTGTGTTGGCATCACTCTGTAGGCTCAACAGGTTTTACAGAGTTTGTATTTTAGCCCCATCGCTTCCCCGGCGAATGGGGCTTTTCTTTTTCAGCGCTGGCAACACTCTCAGGGCAAAGACATAAAGAATACTATCGCTTTATGCGAGTAAACTTGGTGCCTTCGAAAGTAAGGTTATACATCAATCCTTTGCTGTCCAGAATAAGACCAATAATTGGCTTCTGCAGCGTATTGGAACTGAGTGTGCCAGCCGCACCAAATTCAGCAATAGCAACACTGCCATCGACACCCGCTTCCCAGCCATCACTGTTCCGGAAGTTATTCAGCGCATTTTCATCCATAAACATAATGACCTGTGCCCGCGCCTGAATACCTAACTGTAAACCAATGGATGCTGTCACTGTGCTGTAGTAGCTGATCACTCGGTCTTCGACCACCAGACCACCCTCTCCATATTCACCACCCACCAGCATGCCGCCTTTTATGACTTTAGGAAAAACCAGAATACCTTTGGCTTTTGCGCCAAGCTCTTTTGCAGCACTACTTTCGCTGTAGAGTTTTTCAAGCGTTTCGTTAATACCCGCATCCAGCTCAACCTTGCTGGCTGCCAAAACAGTGAACGAAGAAAAGGACAGAAGGACAACACATACAGCCAACAGCTGTCTCAACATCAGACGAGGCATAAATATCGCTCTGTTATACATTTAAAAAATGTTAGCCACTGCATCATAAGGTGCGATACAAGGTAGCTCCAGATTGAGATCAATATCTTTGAAGTTTTTTTACAGTAGGCAGGAACTTTAGCGTGACAGGAACACTCGAACCTAGTGAGTCGTCATGAAAGCAATGGCGCTCACCTACTCCTTGTGTGTTTTGTGTTGGCAATTTACTTCATGACCTCAGGTTATGAAGTCTCTTAACCCGAAGATTCTTCCCCCGGAATGTTCGGGTTTTTCTTTGCCTGCATGATCGCAGGAGGACCTTCCGGTATTTTGCTTTTTCTGGCAGGCATAATGGCTGGATGCCGAAACGCCGGGAGCTTTACCCCACCAGGCGGCTTGCAACCAACTTCTTCACGAATACTTTCGATATTCTCTTCCAGTTTTTTCAACAAACCCGGTAGTTCAGGAAAAACTTTTGCATGGTAACCAAAGTCTCCCTTTGTGTACTCTGCGATTGCTTCATCAGCCGTCCACCTCTGCACCACCATCCGGTACGCTGCGCACATGAAGCCTGTACGATCAGAGCCATGGAGGCAGTGAATATACACCTTGGGATGCTTGATAATTTCCTTCAGGACAGGCGCAACAAAAGGTAGTGGCGCTTTGGTCGGTACTCTGAAGCGCGAGCCGCCGTACTCTTTATCTCCGGCAACCGTTAAATCTGAGTGGAAGTGACGCAAATTAATAACGTGGAACCCCTGTTGTTTCAGCCTTTGAAGTGCAGCTTTATCAGGCTGAGCACATCGGTGTAACCGCTCATCAAGCTTAAAGGAATTAATAAGACCCGGCTGAGGGAATGGTTTGGCCCATTCTTTTTTTCTTGCCCCACCTTCCGTCATAACATCAACTAATAAACTGGCAACGCCCGGCATATCTCGTCGTATCTGGTAATACAAAGTTCTGGCTGCAGCAGGATCCCGGTTGTTAATGGCTTTATTCAGGAGTACATACTGATTATGGGTCAGCACATCGTTGAGCTTACTCACCGTACGGCTCTGAAGCCATGTATCTTCAGGGTCGAGGCTTTTGATCTGGTCAAGTAGCACTGTTTTTTCAGTCCGGGACAACCTGGCAGCCTGAATCGCAGAAGGTGCGGGCTGTCTTCGACGTACAACCCGGTTAAACCACCTCCCAAGATCTGTAGCAACATCAACAACTTTGCGTCCAAAGTTGTTGATGGCATTAGCCAGCGTCCGGGCTGACGGAGGAAAGCCAACAGGCATCGCAGCAGAGTCCTTTCATTTCATATCCTTATTTCCTTTAGTCTAGTCAAAACAGTCATTTCTAGGCATTTAGTACTAAAAACAATTTGATCTATGCCAAGCCCTGGTTAATTTCCATCCATCCCAATCAGTAAAAGGTTTAACTTTTGTTGAGTATGTAGTATTACTACCCCACCATAAAAACCCCGAAATCTCGAAAGCAAGGGGGTTCGCTTTTATCTGACGGACGCAGTAAAAGCAGAATGAAAAGCGTTCCTCGTACACAGGTTTGGCCATGACTTCACGTCATAAGCCAGGAAATAACAGTCCCCCTGGGCGGCCTGTCTTCAGCCTGATACCGCGGAGCCAGCCCGGTACGACCTATACTAAAACGTGTTATCAGCACTATCGCCGACCAATCAGGCGATTCAGGTCGCTACCCCCCACAATTACAGACCAGAAGGATGGCCCACAAGGCCTGGAGCATGTATATGCAGCATGACATTGATCCTGTCGAAACTCAGGAGTGGCTTGATGCACTGAGCTCAGTGCTGGAGCAGGAAGGCGAAGACCGCGCACACTACCTGCTGACACGTCTGGCGCAAACCGCCAGCCGCAAAGGCACCCAGTTGCCTTACGCGATAACAACCCCATACCGCAATACCATTCCTTCTGCCAAAGAAGCCAAAATGCCGGGCGACCTGTTCATGGAGCGCCGGATTCGCTCTATCGTGCGCTGGAACGCCCTGATGATGGTAATGCGCGCTAACCAGAGCGACGCTGAGCTGGGTGGTCATATCTCCAGCTTCTCCTCCAGTGCGACCCTGTACGATATCGGTTACAACTACTTCTTCCGTGGCCCACAGGATGGTCACGAAGGCGACCTGGTTTACTATCAGGGACACACCGCTCCGGGTATCTACTCCCGTGCCTATCTGGAAGGCCGCCTGAATGAAGAACAGCTGGACACCTTCCGTCAGGAAGCCAACGGCAAAGGCCTGTCTTCCTATCCGCATCCCTGGCTGATGCCTGACTTCTGGCAGTTCCCGACCGTATCCATGGGGCTTGGTCCACTGCAGGCGATTTACCAGGCGCATTTCATGCGTTATCTCGAAAATCGCAACATGATCGAGGATCATAACCGCAAAGTCTGGGCATTTCTGGGTGACGGTGAAATGGATGAGCCGGAGTCTCTGGGTGCTATTTCTCTGGCGGGTCGAGAAAAGCTGGATAACCTGATCTTCGTGGTTAACTGTAACCTGCAGCGTCTGGACGGCCCGGTACGCGGTAACGGCAAGATTATTCAGGAACTGGAAGGCGTCTTCCGTGGTGCTGGCTGGAACGTAATCAAGGTTGTCTGGGGACGCCACTGGGATCCACTGTTCGCTCAGGATGACGGCACCCTGCAGCAGCTGATGGATGAGTGCGTCGATGGCGACTACCAGAACTGCAAGGCCAAGGGCGGCAAGTGGACCCGCGAAAACTTCTTCGCCCGCTACCCTGAAACCGAAAAAATGGTTGAGCACCTGTCTGACGAAGACATTTACAACCTCAACCGTGGTGGCCACGATCCATACAAGGTATACGCGGCTTACCACAACGCTGTGAACACCACCGGCAAGCCAACGGTTATTCTGGCCAAGACCGTTAAAGGCTACTCCTTCGGTGAAAGCGCAGAAGCGGCTAACGTCAGCCACCAGGTCAAGAAACTGAACATGAAGGATCTGAAAGCCTTCCGTGATCGTTTCAGCATTCCCGTGAAAGACGAAGATCTGGAAAACCTGCCTTACTACAAACCAGGCCCTGACAGCCCTGAAATGGTCTACATGCGCAAGCGTCGGGATAAACTGGGTGGTTTTATCCCGCAGCGTCGTCCGAAGACTTCTATAGAGCTGAAGACCCCGGAGCTAAGTGCATTCGAAGCCGTCACCAAAGGCAGTGGCGAGCGTAAGATTTCCACCACCATGGCATTCGTTCGTGTATTGAATGCGCTGGTACGTGACAAGCAACTGGGCAAACACATTGTTCCGATTGTCCCTGACGAAGCCCGTACCTTTGGTATGGAAGGCATGTTCCGTCAGCTGGGTATCTACTCTGCCGAAGGTCAGAAGTATGAGCCACAGGATGCCGATCAGGTCATGTTCTACAAAGAGTCCAAGACAGGCCAGATTCTCGAAGAAGGTATTAACGAAGCCGGTGCACATTCCGCCTGGGTTGCTGCTGCAAGCTCTTACAGTAACCACGATATGCCGATGATTCCGTTCTACACCTTCTATTCCATGTTCGGTTTCCAGCGTACCGGCGACCTGGCCTGGGCTTCCGGCGACCTGCAGGCACGTGGCTTTATGATTGGTGCAACCGCTGGCCGAACCACCCTGAACGGTGAAGGTCTGCAGCACCAGGACGGTCACAGCCATGTACTGTCTTCCACTATCCCGAACTGTGTCAGCTACGACCCAGCTTACGGCTATGAACTGGCGGTTATCATTCAGGACGGTCTGCGCCGTATGGTGCAGGAACAGGAAAGCGTCTTCTACTACATCACCACCATGAACGAAAACTACGTTCAGCCTGCCATGCCGGAAGGTGATGATGTTAAGGAAGGTATTATCCGCGGTCTGTACTGTCTGGAAGAAAACTCCCGCGACAAGGGGCCAAAAGTTCAGCTGGTCGGTGGCGGTACCATCCTGCAGGAAGTCATTGCCGCCGCGGATATTCTGCGCAAAGACTACGGCGTAGAATCCAATATCTGGAGCGCTACCAGCATGAACGAACTGCGCCGTGACGGTATGGCCGCACAGCGTCACAACATGCTGCACCCTGAAGCTGAGAAGAAGGTTTCCTGGGTTGAGCAGTGTCTGGGGGGGCGTAAAGGTCCGGTTGTTGCTGCAACCGACTACATGAAGATCTACTCCGACCAGATTCGTGATTTCGTACCGGCGACTTATGTCACTCTGGGTACTGATGGCTTCGGTCGTTCCGACAGCCGTGCTGCACTGCGTGACTTCTTCGAGGTTGATCGCCACTTCATCGTCATTGCCGCGCTGACTGCGCTGGTGAAAGACGGCGAGATCGAACCTAAAGTCGTTGCTGAAGCAATGAAGGCTCAGGGCATCGACCCTGACAAAGCCGATCCGATGTACTGCTAATCAGCTGCTGATAGACGAGGAAAATTCATGATCGAAGAAATCATCAAGATCCCGGATATTGGCAGTGACAGCGCCGAGGTGATCGAAATCTGCGCCAGGGTTGGCGATAAAATCGAGGCCGAAGACTCGCTGATGGTGCTGGAGTCTGACAAAGCCTCCATGGAAGTGCCGGTACCGGTTTCCGGAACAATCGTAGAGATTCTGGTCAAGGTGGGTGACACTGCTTCCGAAGGCCTGCCGATGGTAAAAATTGCCACCGAAGGTGACGCTGCTGCAGAAGCCGCGGAACCGGCTCCGGCAGCCGAAGAAGCCCCCGCACCGGTTGAGGAAGCTCCAGCTCCACAACCGGAAGCCGTTGCTGAAACTCAAAATCAGGACATTCATGTACCGGATATCGGTTCGGAAAATGTGCCTGTTATCGAGATCTGCGTAAAGCCGGGCGATCGCATTGAAAAAGAAATGCCGATCGTCGTGCTGGAATCAGACAAAGCCACAATGGAAATTCCGTCTCCGGAAAACGGCATTGTGACTGAAATCTGCGTTACCGAAGGTCAGCAGATGAGTCTGGGCGATCTGGTGCTGCGCATGGATGTTGAAGGCAGCAGCGCACCTGCCGCCAAACCGGCGGCGCCTGCACCAGCACAGGAAAAACCGGCTGCACCTGCGCCTGTTCCGCCGAAGAAGTCTGCACCTGCTGCTCCGTCTGCATCGCTGGAACAGCCACGCAACAAGCACCAGCGTCTGCATGCCGGTCCGGCTGTACGTCGTATTGCTCGTGAGTTTGGTGTTGATCTGGCTCTGGTACGTGGTTCCGGTTCCCGCGGACGAGTTCTGAAAGAAGACATTCAGAACTACGTTAAGGAAAAACTGAGCCAGCCTGCTCCGGCAGCAACCGGTTCCGGTATTCCTGCCGTTCCGGCTGTGGACTTCAGCAAGTTCGGTCCGGTGCGTGAAGAGCCGCTGAACCGTCTGCGCAAAGTGGCCGCTGCCAACTTCCAGCGCAGCTGGCTGAATGTGCCGCACGTCACTCAGTTTGATGAAGCTGACATCACCGAGATGGAAGCCTTCCGTAAAGCCAGCAAGAAAGAAGCTGAGCTGCGCGGCACCAAACTGACGCCGATGCCGTTTATGGTGAAAGCCTGTGCGGTTGCGCTGAAAGAAATGCCACAGTTCTGTGCATCTCTGAGCGCTGATGGTGAGTCCATGATCTACAAGGACTACATCAATATCGGTATGGCGGTAGACACTCCGGATGGCCTGCTGGTACCGGTTATCAAGGATGCTGACAAGAAAGGTATCTGGGAACTGTCTGAAGAAATTCTGTCTCTGGCCGCCAAGGCCCGCGACAAGAAACTGAAGCCAGACGAAATGCAGGGTGGCTGCTTCACCATTTCCAGCCTCGGCTCCATCGGCGGTACGGCATTTACCCCAATCGTAAATGCACCGGAAGTTGCCATTCTCGGCATTTCCAAAGCTGATATGAAGCCGGTATGGAATGGCAAGGATTTCGATCCTCGCCTGATGCTGCCGCTGTCTCTGTCCTACGATCACCGTGCGATCAATGGTGCGGAAGCAGCTCGCTTTACCCAGCTGCTGGGCACACTGCTAAGTGATATTCGTCGTTTGTTGTTCTATTGATTAACTCGATAACAGCATAACTGTCAGGTATTACTTTCTTCCTGTTCTGGTATCAAGGGCTTGATATCAGAACAGGGAAATTTGTAACTTCTCAAAAAGTGCTGGTAAACCAAAGTACTAATTTTCTGTAGCCCTTGGCAGGCAGTGATCATACACTATGGTTCTACACGATTTTCGCCGATTTCCAGCAGTTATTGAGAAGCTACTATCCTGCAACGTCTGTATATGGTAGGTGTGCGTGCAATAAGGGCCATGTCCGAGCATCTGACGCAAAGTGCCGTGTTCATTGGCCAGTTCCTGCAAACGGTCATAATCGCAATTGATCACCAGGCGGAGGGTGCCAAACACGAGTATTCTCCAGAGTTCCATCCCGGGGCGACCGTTGTTTTGGTCAGATAGAATCATGGAGTCGAGTACCTGAAAGACCTGCTGTCTCAGCTCTGGCGTTGTGTAAATGTGCTGCAATGCTCGCAGGATACGAGGGATATCGTCTCTGGACTTGGGGTTAAACTGGACGGATGAGATATCGACTTCACCCAGCTGCATTTGTGGATTGATGGTCTGGCGCATAAATTTGAAAAACAGCCTGTTTTGGAAAATCTTCAATAGTTATATTTGGTTGCAGGCTGCTATTTTCAAGGTTTGAGGGTTTTCGGACAGGCACTATCTAGTAGTGCTCCTCCAGTCATTTTATTCAATCTTACAGCTAATTTATCATCCATAAATTTCTCTGGCCTTGAAAACAGGTCAGTGAGCTGGGTATCGTAATCAACAACAGTAACGCTTTGCGGCTGCCACTTTAAGAGCTCTCGAACGGCTAACCCATCTCCGCCGCCAACTACCAAAATATTATTTTGCCTTGATGCTGTTAGCATGGCTGGATGTACTAGCATTTCATGATAAACATGCTCATCCATTGATGAAAACTGCAGACTGCCATTAATATAAAAATCAACAACAGAATATTGACCTGAAGGCAACTCATGGCTAGTAAAAACTAGATTTTGATAATATGTCTGTTGTTGATAAACAACATCATCATAATAAAGCATGTTCTGCAATTTTTTCTGCCAATTATCCCCGCAGGAAAATATTACAATAATTATTGTAACTATTCAGCACCCTCACAATAAGCTGGTATTTTCGTGATTTTGTGTCATTTTCAAATACAGTTCTTCTCTGACCAACGCTTGTTATGAGTCAACTTGATCCCGAGTTTCAGATTATCGTCACCCTCCTTGCTATCGTAAATGATCAGCAAGAGCAGATCGGTGGCCTGGGCGATCAGGTAGCGAAACTGGAAACAGAAAATAAGGAACTCGCGGACAGACTCAACATCAACAGCCGGAACAGCAGTAAGCCTCCCTCTACAGACGGTTATGCAAAGCCTGCTGCCAAACAGAAAGACTCATCTGCCACGGTGGAGGGTGAGCCACAAGACGACAAACCTAACCCAAAAAGCTTACGACAGAGGTCTGGTCGAAAGCCCGGCGGTCAGAAAGGTCACAAAGGTTCAACGCTTCAGCAAGTCGCTGACACTGACCGCACCCAATATCACCCGGTTATAGACTGTGAGAAGTGCCATCAGTCCCTGCACTCTGCAAACATTGCCAAGTTGGTTGAAAGGCAAGTATTTGAACCGGGTCGTTTTGGTCACTTTGAAGTGACAGCCCATGTGGCCGAAATCAAAGAGTGCCGCTGCGGTCACATGACACAAGCCCGTTTCCCTGAAGGAGTTGATGCTCACGTGCAGTATGGACCGGTGACTCAGGCGCTGGCCGTGTATCTTTGTCAGTATCAACTTATACCTTGCAAGCGTGCCTCCCAGTTCTTCATGGATATTTTCGGATTGGAAGTCAGTCCGGGTTCCATCTGCACCTTCCAGAGCAATGCTTATGACCGGTTAGCCAGCACTGAGCAGGCAATTAGTGACGCCCTTAAGGTTGAACCCATTGCAGGCGCTGATGAAACAGGCATGAGAGTAGCCGGAGCGCTGTGGTGGATGCATGTCCTGCGTACTGACAAGTGGACGTACTATCATCTGGACTTGAGTAAAGGACATTCCGCCATAGAGACGATGGGTATTTTGCTGACCTTTGCCGGGATACTGGTTCATGACCACTACAAGGTTTACTTCCGCTATGCTGCGGCTCATGTACTCTGCAATGCCCACCACCTGAGGGAGTTACAGGGTGTCGTTGATCGCGACTGCAACTATCTTGCGGCTCGTCTTCAGCGGCTGCTGAGACTGGCCTGTCACCTCAGCAATGGTTTTAGAAAGCTGGGAATGAAGGCGATGCCGGAATCCATCCGCCAGCGTATCTCTTCACTGTTCGAGCGAACAGCAAAAAGGGCGCAAGCGGAAGAAGCCGACTATATGGAACGAGTACGGCAACGGTTGGGGCGTGACAAAGTCAAGAATACGAAAGCGTTCAACTTGTTTAAGCGGTTGGTGGAGTACAAGGACGAAACTTTGAGGTTCATGACCGACCTCAACATCCCCTTCGACAATAATGGCAGCGAGCAAGACATCAGAAATGGCAAGGTGAAGCAAAAAATATCGGGCTGCATCAGAAGCGAGGAAGGGGCGAAATGGTATTGCCGAATACGAAGTTATGTTTCATCTGCGAGAAAGCAGGGGCAGAATGTTTTTGAAGCCCTGCTTATAGCCATGAAGAATTACTGCGGTCACTCTTTGCTGGGTGCTGAATAGTTACTAATTATTAAAGCCATTAGTATATGAGCAGCTAATAAACACCAAATATTTTTTATATATCTCCTGAATCCGTGACTTCTTGATTATAGAGAAGCTTTTTCATCCCATGGATTCAAACCTACAGAATAGGGTTATGTTTTTTTGAAACTTGCCAGAGAATGGTAAAGCAAAGTCAAAAAAATCAGCATGTATTTAAATGATGGGGGCTTTCGCAGGTTGGCTGATGAAAAGCGAGGGGTTGCAACAGAAATAGCCTTCAGGGAATGATTGATTTGAAAGGATCAACATTTCTGAAGGATCAGCCATGTGTGCAACACCCTCACTTCGTCCTATGTTCGCATTTTCTGGTTGGGTAATCGACCGTATTGATATCGACTGGGATGCCTCTGAAGCATTCGTCTATTTGCGTAGAGATGGTCGTATACAGCAGTTCAAGTGCAGCCAGTGTCACTGGCCTATGGGCAAGATGCGCGAGAATGATAGAAATGTTCAAGATCTGCCGTTTGGTTCAATCAAGGTCAACCTGCTATTCACAGCCTATCAGGGTCGCTGTTCAAATTGTAAGCATATAGAGACAGTGACTATTCCTAGCCTTTCTCCCAAGGCTCAAGCTACAGACCGCCTAAAACAGCATGTTAGCCATCTATGCCGTTACATGCCCAGCGATAAGGTTCCGGAATTCATCGCTATATCCCATGACACAGCACGGCGCTGGGATAAAGAGATGCTAATGAAAACTCTGCCAGCCCCCAAGCTCGACGGCTTACGGGCTTTGTTAATCGATGAGAAATCAATAGGCAAGGGACATCACTATCTGACCATTGTTCTAAATGCTGATACAGGTGAGACCCTCTACCTTGGTGAAGGTAAACGAAAAGCGACGTTAGACCGTTTTCTGAGCAGTCTGACACTGGAGCAAAGAGCCTGTATTCAGTGCGCAGGAATAGATCGCGGTGGCAGCTATAAGGCATCGGTCAAAGAGTACCTGCCAGATGTTGATATTGTCTATGACAAGTTTCACATCATTGCTAACTACAACGAAGTCATAGACAAAATTCGTCGTAGAGAGTGGAGGCAAGCACAGGAAGACGATAAGCCTTTTATCAAAGGTCAGCGGTTCAACCTGTTCATGAATGTAGAAAACCTCACACCAAAGCGAGAAACCAGCCTGCATGAGTTACTGTCAATGAATGAAGATCTGAATCAGGCCTACATACTGAAGGATATGCTCAGACAACTATGGACGTACACCTACAAAGCCTGTGCCAGCAAGTTTCTCGACAAGTGGATAGGATTGGCCAAAGAAACTGGTATTGATGAGCTTAAACGCTTTGCAAGGGGGCTGGATAGAGCAAGAGAAGGTTTACTGTCCTATTGCCAGCATCGTATAACCAGCGCAAAGATCGAAGCCTTCAATGGGGTCATCAAACGAATTGTCTACAAGGCATGTGGTTACAATGACCTTGAATATCTGTATCTGAAAATTCGGCAGGAGGCTCAAAAATGATCAGCCAACCTGCGAAAGCCCCCAAAAAACTACCTTCAGGTAGCGACCAGTTCAACAGTATTCAGGAAAAACTGATAGCCCTTCTGGAAGAATTTAGAGGCAGACAATTAGGTGATCACCCTCTTTATTTTTCCTGTTGCAAAGGCACTGAAGAAGACTACGGAACTGTAGAGTACTTCCGAGACTGTGCTATGCAAGCCGGTTTGAATACTCGGTTTACCTACATCGAAGATATTGGTTTAAGCCCTGAAGGCAGATTTACCGATCTGGATGACATGACTATACCCGCCCTGTTCAAGCTATATCCATGGGAGTTTATGTTCGAAGAAGCATTCGGATCTGATATTCCTGCCAGTAAAACGCTGTTTATAGAGCCTGCCTGGAAGGGTGTGAGCGGGAATTGATGTAGGAAAAACGACTACCGTGAGCTACTTTCATCAAATCATAATAGACGTAAGCACGGCCTTTGCCCCGTATGACTGCTCAAATTCTATCATCTGAAAATCAAGAAACGCAGATACTCATCACTATTCAGCACGGCAACTCAATGCTCGATTTCGAGACCAGCCTTCAGGGTAGCCTCAATCAAGCTGGAACGCTTGGAGTAGAAAAACAACTGGAACACATGGACACCGACGGTTCGCCCATAAAGGTAGGTGGTATTCATATGACCAGCAAGAATAAAAAAGAACCCAAGGTCTACGAAACGTCATGGGGAGCCGTCAAAGTTCCGCGTTACATTTACCAGAGCAGTCAGGGGGGAGAAACCTTTTGCCCTCTGGATCAGAATGCCCGGATTATTGTCAATTCGACTCCGGCTTTTGCTCGCATGGTGAGCTGGAAGTATGCCCAGATGGCAGCCCCTCAGGTAGAAGACGATCTGCGACAAAATCATGGTCGTAATAGCAGTCGTTCAACACTTCGTGATTTAGCCGATGTGGTGGCAAGTATTGCACAGGCCAAAGAAGAAAGGTGGGTATACGATATTCCAGAGTTACCAAAGCCCGTGACAACAGTAGCCATAGGGCTTGATGGAGCAAATCTGTTGTACTACGAAGGCTATCGGATCGCTATGTGCGGCACTATCAGCCTCTATGATGATGAAGGCGAGCGTCTTCATACAATCTACTGTGCAGAGGCACCGGAATACGGCAAGCAAACCTTCATTAACCGTTTTACTGGAGAAATCCAGAAGGTTAAGGATAGATTCCCTGAGGCGGTTTATGTGGGGGTTGCTGACGGAGCGGCGGATAACTGGACATTTTTAGAATCCTTTACATCTATCCACGTGCTGGACTTTTATCACGTGTCTGAATATGTTGCTGACGCTGCTGAGGCACTTTATCCGGGAAAGAAAGCCACACAGGAAAGGCATGCATGGTTCAAGCAGAAGCTACACGACCTGAAACACGATGAAGGCGCAGCACAAAGCCTGCGGCGAGAGCTTGAACGGGCAACACCGGGCAACAACCGTACCGCCTCTATGGAAAAGTTGATGAAAGCGAGAACCTACTTTAAAAATCACTGGCACCAAATGATTTATCCTGAAGCCAGAAAGAGGAACTTACCCATTGGTTCAGGTGTTACGGAAGCGGCTTGCAAGAGTTTGGTAAAGCAACGTATGTGCCGCTCTGGCATGCGCTGGAAAGAGCAAGGTGCATCAATGTTGTTGACGTTGAGAGCATTAGTTTGTTCGTCCGGGCAATGGGATGCATTCTGGTCAAAAATGAATCGCTATGGTTTTCCCGTCGCACACAACCTCTTCCCGGTACATTGATCAGGCAGCACACCCGCCTGGAAGGCGATTTTATCAAATAAAGCAATACTTCCCCTGCTATGGCGTGAGTTCCCCGGACACCCCAACCTGCTACCCAGCTATTTTGAAAACGACATAAACAATGATGATTTGGGTAAACATGTAGTAAAAAAGCCTTTTTTTTCCAGAGAGGGCGCAAACATCAGCATCATCAAAGAGTGCATGCAAACCGAGCGTGTAAATGACCCTTATAATGATGGGTGTTATGTTCTCCAAAAATTCCATCCGTTACCTCAGTTCGCCTGCCACTATACGGTGACAGGCTGCTGGATAATAGGTAATCAGGCTGCGGGTATTGGTATCCGAGAAGATCGTTCACTGATTACTCAAGATAGCTCTCGCTTTCTTCCACATATCATTCTGGATTAATCCAGCACTGATTCGAGTCAAGAATGCGTTTTAATAAGGGGTTCTGCGTTCGGTTACTCGACCATGCCAACCCCACCTGACGAAAATCTTCAGGTCCATCAAACGAGCGGGTAACCAGTTCCGGCCATTCCACTGCCATGCCTTCAGGCAGGAAAGAAACGCCCACTTTTGCCAGTAGCAGCATGGCTACCTGGTTTTTGGTTGCTGCCGTGGCGACAACGTTGGTTTTAAAACCCTGTTGCCCCACAAGACCCAGAGTGCGCTGATGTGCTTCACAAGGCGGGCAGATAATAAAGGGCTCATTATCCAGATCTTCTGGGGTTACCACTTCCTTGGCTGCCAGCGGATGATCAGCATGCAGGCACAACACATATTTTTCACGCCAGACAGGGAGAAACAGTTCATCTTCATCCTTCATAATATCCAGCAGTAGTCGCACATCAGCTTCCTCACCCAGCATGGAAAGCTTTATATGCTCCTGCGGCAGCACTTTGCGGATATTCTCCAGTAGTTCTGCAACATAGCGGTGAGGCAGTTCCGGCATTACCGCGATGGTCAGCGTTCCCACTTGCTGGCTCTGCTTGAAGAGCTTTGGAATGCTATCCAGCTCGCCCACCATCCTGTTCGCCATCGGGTAGAGCTGGTCTGCTTCCGGCGTCGGGATGACTCCCCGCTTGCTGCGGTTAAATAACAAGCAATCCAGCTCATCTTCAAGCTGTCGTATAGCGTTAGAAAGTGCAGGTTGAGAAACAAAACAACGTTCAGCTGCACGGGATATATTTTGTTCTTCGTATACCGCAACAAACTGCTTTAACAGCCTGATATCCAATACCTGCTCCTGTTCATAACCTGAGGTTATGGCTGATCAAACTAAAAGGTATTTCATTAACAACCGGCAGGGCTATACATTGTGCGCCATCAAAGCAGTGCTGAACCAAGAGCCACTGCATCCTTCGGTGCCCTTACCTGTCAATCAAAGGCGCGCCAGTTTACAGGAGAGAACAAGCATGACCAAACCTCTGGTAGTTATCACAGGCGCAAGTTCCGGTATTGGCGAAGCCATCGCAAAACAATTCAGTGAACAGGGTCACGCGCTGCTGTTGCTGGCTCGTCGTGTTGAACGTCTGGAAGCGCTGGATCTGCCAAATGCGATGTGCCGCAAGGTTGATGTTACCGATCGTCAGGCAGTTACTGCCGCAATTGAAGAGGCTGAAGGTGAATTTGGTCCTACCGAATGTCTGGTAAACAATGCTGGCTTGATGCAGCTTGGCTTTGCTCATGAGCAGGATCCTGCTGAGTGGGACAACATGATAGACGTTAACATCAAGGGTGTAATGAACGGTATTCATGCAGTTGTTGGTCAGATGAAAGCTCGTAAAGGCGGCACTATCATCAACATCAGCTCTGTTGCCGGCATCAAGGGTTTCCCTAACCACATGGCTTACTGCGGCACCAAGTTTGCGGTACATGGTTTAACTGAAACACTGCGTGAAGAAGTAGCTAACGACAGTGTTCGTGTTATTACTATCGCACCGGGCGCCGTACAAACTGAACTGCTGAGTCATACGACTTCTGACGATATCAAAGAAGGTTACGAAGCCTGGAAAGACAGCATGGGTGGTGTTATTACTGCTGATGATATTGCTGGCTGCGTTTCTTTTGCTTTCAACCAACCTCAGAACGTTTGCGTTCGTGAAATTGTTGTGACTGCGACCCGCCAGCAGGCTTAAAAGCCATTATTTCAACATAAAAGGACCGGAAACCGGTCCTTTTATGTTTTATTTACCTGAGCTTATTTACTTAAAAGTCCGATCAAGAGACTTCATCACATTCAGTAACTTCGGTGCATCCAGCGGTGGACGAATGAAGCCGTGATAATACCCCTTCGGGTTCACAACAAAAATATTCGCACTGTGATCCACCAGATAGAATTCATCTGACTTCGCAGCAACGGGTGTGAAAGGTACATTGAGCTGGCGGGCAAAGTTATACAGGTACTTCATTTCGCCTGTCAGCCCGATAAAGTCAGGGTTAAAATAAGGCATATACTGCCCCATTTGTTCAACCGTGTCCCGCTGCGGGTCAACCGTAACCATGTAATAGCCGATTTTATCTGCTAACTCAGGGTCTTTTTCTGCCACCAGCTTGTTGAACTGATTCAGTTTAGTCAGGGAAACCGGGCAAATATCCGGGCAGAATGTATAGCCAAAATAGAGCAGGGACCACTTACCTTTAAAGTCATCCTGGCTAAAATCCTCACCCGTGTGCGTTAGCAATTTACCGGCATCAAAAGACCGGGCTGCATCAAATACGACAGTACCTGCCTGACGCAACTGCTCCTCACTCATAGGAGGTTTATAGATTGTTCTGTGTACAAACAACCCTATAACCAGGGCAATAATGCCTGTTAATGCTAGAACCGTGAGCTGAACCGACTTCCTCATACAAACCTCTTTTATTCTGAATAATTCTTTATTTCGTTCAGGTGGGACAGGACACAATATACGTGAACACTAAACGACAGCATCACAACATATAATGATCCACCAGCAACAACACAAATAACACCATTAAATAGGTAATGGAGTATTTGAACATCTTAATGGCTGAATCGGGTCGTGATTGTCGCAGCATTGCTACAGACCAGTAAAGGAAACGGACGCCCAGCAGCATGGCTCCAACCAGATAAACCATGCCACTCATCCCTGTCACAAAGGGCAGGGCACTGACGGCCAGCAGAATCAGCGTATAAAGCAGACTGTGCAGCGCTGCATAATGTTCTCCGTGAGTGACCGGCAGCATGGGGATATCCGCCTTGGCATATTCCTCTTTACGATGAATAGCCAGCGCCCAGAAATGTGGCGGTGTCCAGGCAAAAATAATCAGTACCAGCAGCAAAGCATCCGGCTCAAGATGACCGGTAACAGCTGTCCATCCGAGCAGGGGAGGGGCCGCACCAGCTAATCCGCCAATGACAATGTTCTGTGGTGTTGCGCGCTTCAGCAGTCCTGTGTAGATCACGGCGTAACCAACCAGAGAAGCCAGTGTCAGCCATGCTGTCAGCGGGTTAACCAGTGCCAGCAGAATCGCCATTCCCGATACACCCAGTATCAGAGAAAACAGCAGTGCACTGCGGGAATCAACCCGCCCTGTCGCCACCGGGCGATTACGGGTTCTGGCCATAATCTGGTCAATCCGGCTGTCCAGAATATGGTTTATCACGGCAGCTGAACCGGCGCAGAGTGCAATGCCCAGATTACCGAATAGCAATGCGCTCACCGGTACCCAGCCTTCCGTCGCCAGACACATTCCTATCACCGCTGTCAGCAGCATTAATGCAACAACGCGAGGC
Organism: Endozoicomonadaceae bacterium; assembly: GCA_965261725.1. GTDB lineage: Bacteria > Pseudomonadota > Gammaproteobacteria > Pseudomonadales > Endozoicomonadaceae > CANDOC01. The sequence continues at coordinate 224,024 of CBDHDU010000044.1, forward strand.
TTGCATAATTCAAGATAATCGCGCCATCCAGCACGTAACGTCAGAGTATTATCCTGTGACATTATTCCGTCCTCCATGCGAGACGATAATTCAGAGCAACAACGCTCAACAGCAACAGCGCACCACCAAAGTTATGTGCCACCGCCACCTGTAACGGCAAATAAAAGAAAACGTTCGCTAAACCCAACCCAAGCTGCAGAATCAATATCCCCAGCACTGCCAGAGCAACGCCCCGAACCTGATGATTTCCAACGGCAGCATTGGCAGCGTATTTAAGCGCCGCAAAGATCAGCATTAATAAAAACAATGCAGTGAAGATAGCACCCAGCCGGTGTGCCATATGAATCGCTACTCTGGCGTCTCCATCAAGCTGTCCACCCAGATAGTTAGGACCAATTGCCTGAGTGATATCAAAGCCTTCAGCAAAGTCCATTTCAGGCCAAACCTTTCCCTGACACAGAGGCAAATCAGGGCAGGCCAATGCAGCGTAATTTGAGCTTATCCAGCCCCCGAGTGTTATCTGGGCAACCACAACAACAATGGCTAATCCGGCAAGTAACCGGAGCTTGCCCAGCGCCGCACTGGGGCGTAAGCGCTCCCATGATTTACCGGATAACCTGAGAGTTAACAGGAACAGTAGGGTTAGCGTCGCAAAGCCTCCCAGCAGATGCGCTGTAACCACCTGAGGCCAGAGTTTAAGGGTCACCGTCCACATGCCGAAGGCGGCCTGCAACAGAATCAGGGCAAAAATAAATACCGGATGCCAGAGTGGCTGCCCCGGTTCTCTTCGGTGACGAAAGGCATTGATAACCAATCCAAGAACCAGTAATACAAGGCTCCCTGCAACATAACGATGCACCATCTCAGGCCAGCCCTTTTCAACTTCTACCGGTGCATCCGGATACAGACTTTCTGCCTGGCGAATTTCCTCAGGTGTATCCGGCACAGTAAGAAAGCCATAGCAACCCGGCCAGTCAGGGCACCCCAGCCCTGCATGTACCAGTCGGGTATAGGCTCCCAGTACAACCACCACTACAGCCAGCAATGTCGCCAGCAAACAGAGCCAATAGCCTGGTTTTCGTTTTAGTTCTTCACTGGCATTCATGTGCCGACAACCTCATTGTTCACCCACTTTATTCTTCTGGTTTGGTATTACGTGTTTCCGGCAGATCTGTTCTGTCCGCTTTATTTTTAATAACACCGCTTTTTCTGAGCTCTTCTGCCCGCTCACGCAGCATGGTTCGTAACTCATCCCGATGCGCCTGTGCAGCTTCCGTCCCTATTTGCCGCATTTTGGTTGCAAGCTGTGGTTGCAACTGCAAGAATTTTTTACCGGTTGGGCTGCGGTAAAAATGCAACATGTCGTTTAATTCCTGCTCACTAAAACTATCTTTATATAAAGCAGCAATTTTGAGTCGCAACGCTTCCCAGCCTGTTACATCAATAGCCCACCGACGTATAACATCCTCAAAATATTCAAAATACTGAATCTGGATTTGCTGTTTCAGAACCAAAGCATCAACTTCACGCCGGTAAACAGCGGGCAGATTCATAATTTCAAATAACTCAATGACCTTCTGCTCATGAGTACCCGAAACAGTGCTTTTCCCAGTATTTTCCGGCACTTCAACTGCTGTTAACGGCGATGCAAAAGCCAAAAATCCCACAACATAACATGCACGAAAAACATCCAGATAAAACACGAGATCACCCTATCTGCGATAACTTCAGTAATTTCTGCATATCGCGCAAAATATCGTTGCCTGTATTCTCAACGGTGTAATGCATCATGATATTTCCCAGTGGATCGACAATATAAAGATGGCTGCCTTTTTGCTCCTTAGCCTTCTGGAGCAGATAATTACGCGTTTGAATAAGATCAGTGTTTAACCATTCCATTGCCGGATGCTCCTTAACTACCTCAGGGTTCTGATCTGCCCCTTCAGCCTGAACAAACAGCCGCACAACCCGATCAGACTCCCGCCCAAGCGCAACATGGACCTGCCTGCTCAGATAGAGCATTTGTTCGCAATCTTCCGTACAGTTTTCATCTGGCACAATCATCAACGCCCAGCGACCATCCAGTTCTTCCGTACCAAATGCCATGCCGGTATTTGTCAGCGATAACGTTGTAAAATCCAGTGGCGGTAAAATCAGTTTGCCGTTATTAGTACGACCTTCTGGCACGTAACCTGAAAAATACATCCAGGTTGAAATGCCCATCCCCATCGCAGGTAACAGCATAATGCCGACTAATACCAACCAGAATTTGCGCTTTCTGACAGAGGAAGTTACTTCAGTCATTGTTATTGTTGCTCCCTTACTTGCTTCTCTTTATTTGCCGTCAACCGGTAAGTAACCAGCACTAACAGGCAGGCAGCCATAAGAAACCACTGCACGGCATAACCCATATGCTTTGCAGGTGACATCACTACGGGTTTGAATGTATAGGTCAGACTTCCGCTCTGTTCACGATCCAGTACCAGAAAATATTCTGACACAGGCTGTTCCAACAAGTTTTCAATACGGGGAAAATCCAGCGACTGTATTCGCTTTGGCCAAAGGTCATCCCAGGGGTCACTACCCAGCACAAATGCTTTACCCAGGGGGGAATAAAGCATCCCCTCAAGTGTTACTTGCCCAAAGTGACTGGGAATAGCAGGCAAAACAGAACGATCAGCACCGCGAGCCAACCAGCCCCGATTTACCAAAATGAAACGGCCTTCCAGCATTCGGAAAGGCGTAAACACCTCATAACCGGACTGCCCCTGAAACACTCGGTTATCCAACAGAAAACTATGGGCATTCTCATAAAAACCGGAAACCGTAATACGCCGATAACGCGGCTCATCTGTGCGCATCACCTGATTCAAAGGGGCAGGGGGTTCATCAAGATACTGCTCAAACTGTTGCTGTAGCGCTTTTTTCTCTTCATAACGGGAGAGCTGCCAGAACCCCAGACTAATCAACAGGGGGAACAGCAACACAAAAAAAACCAGCAATTTGTGCTTAAAACTCCACGCCATACCGCTACCGCTTGAAATCCTTTAACCGAAAACGCTGTTCATCACAGTTTCTTCCGGTTCTGCAACATTCTTAATGGCGGCTTGTTTCCCGGCTGTATATGATTAGTGCTGCTGAACAGCCACACATATTAATCAGTCAGGGAAATAGCCATGTGGTTAAAGACTGTTATTGTTATTCTTCTTCTCGCCATCATTGCCAGTCTGGCATCCGGCTTCTACTTCCTTTTACACGACGAAAGCCAATCAAAACGGTTACTGACTTCCCTGAAAACACGCATAACGCTTTCAGTACTGCTTATGCTGTTAATCACAGTCGCATGGCTACACGGTGACCTCACCAGTCATGCACCCTGGTTGCAGCAGTAAGCAACCAGAGCTTTCATTGCTTTTTAAATAATATAAACAAATACAAAAAGCCCGATCCAGACGACATCAACAAAGTGCCAGTACCATGATGCTGCCTCAAAGGCGAAATGTTTTTCCGGGGTAAAATGCCCCTTCATTACTCTGAACAGCATAACTGTCAGCATGATCGCCCCCAGCGTTACATGAGCACCGTGGAAGCCTGTCAGAATAAAGAATGTAGAGCCATAGATGCCGGAAGCCAGTGTCAGCCCCAGATTTTCATAAGCTTCTATATATTCTTCTGCCTGAAAGAACAGGAAGGTAAAGCCAAGAGTCAGCGTAGCAACCAGCCAGACCTTAACTTTAGTACGTTCATTATGTTTCAACGCATGATGAGCGAGTGTTGCTGTCACACTCGAAGCGACCAGCAACAGGGTATTCAGCAGCGGCAGATGAAACGGATCAATAACCCCGCTGGCTCCCTGAAAGGATGTGTTATCCGGGTTCTTCAGCAACGGCCAGTGATTGATAAACTCCGGCCAGAGTAGCATATGAGTCATATCGCCAGATCCTTCACCACCAATCCATGGCACTGAGAAGTGACGCACATAAAACAGCGTGCCAAAGAAAGCGGCAAAGAACATAAATTCCGAAAAGATAAACCAGAACATTCCCCAACGGAAACTCCTGTCCATCTGTTCGCTATAAAGCCCGTCACGGCTTTCCTGAATAACATTGCCAAACCAGCCAAACAGCATGTAAGCCATTATCAGACCACCGGCAAATAACACCCAATGCCCGGTCGAACTCTTAACACCGGCAGTCATATCATTCATCATGATGCCAGCGCCAACTACCGATAAAAACAGCCCGATTGACGCAATAATCGGCCATTTACTCTGGGCAGGCACATAGTAGCTGCTTTCACTCGCCATGCGTTTTCTCCTTGAAAATTACCCGTCACATGTCCGTTACATCAAACAGTGTGTAGGAAAGCGTTAGTTTTTTAATGTACTTCGGAAGATCCTGATCAATGATAATTTTCAACGGCATATCAATATCTTCCCCGGCATCCAGCGTCTGTGTGGTAAAACAAAAACACTCTGTTTTATGCAGATAATCAGTTCCCTTAAAGGGAGTTACACTGGGGATTGCCTGCGCGGTCATTCGCCTGCCGGTTGGGTTCCGGGCATAAAAGCTCAGAGAGCCTATCTCCCCGGGATGCACTTCAATTTCTTTTACTGTTGGCCCGAAGTCCCAGCTCATCGCCGCATTATTGGTTGCTATAAACTGGATTTTTATCTTACGACTGGTATCAACTTTGGCCTCCACAACCGTATAAGGGTTGGGGTCGGTTTTCCCGTTGATACCAACCGCCTTACACATCACATTGTAGATAGGCACCAACAGGAAACCAAACCCAAACATGGCAACGGCAAGCAGCGCCATCCGGGCTGCTGATCCAATCTTTCCCTCTCGTCGAAAAATACTGTTCTTCGGAAACAGTTTCGATCGAAGAAATGAAAGCGCCATATTCTGCTCCTGTTTACTTCACTTCAGGTGGAGTAGAAAAAGTATGATACGGAGCAGGGGAGGGCACACTCCATTCAAGCCCGGTAGCACCTTCCCAGGGTTTGGCAGCCGCTTTTTTCCCGGTAATGACACACTTAATAACAATAAACAGGAAAAGCACCTGAGTTGCACCGAACAGGAAACCTCCGACCGATGCCATCATATTGAAATCGGTAAACTGCAGTGCGTAATCTGGAATTCTTCGCGGCATGCCTGCCAGTCCAAGGAAATGCATCGGGAAGAAAGTCAGATTCATTCCGATGAAAGACAGCCAGAAATGAGTTTTTGCCAGTGTTTCGTCATACATATGCCCGGTCCATTTGGGCAACCAGTAATAAACCCCGGCAATAATTGAGAAGACAGCTCCTGATACCAGCACATAGTGGAAGTGAGCGACGACGAAATAGGTGTCATGGTACTGGAAGTCAGCAGGTGCAATCGCCAGCATCAAGCCTGAAAAACCACCCAAAGTGAACAGCACCACAAACGCCAGCGAGAACAACATTGGCGTCTCAAATGTCATCGCCCCGCGGAACATAGTGGAGATCCAGTTAAACACCTTCACTCCGGTCGGCACCGCAATCAGCATGGTGGCATACATGAAGAACAGTTCTCCCGTAACAGGAATACCGACTGTAAACATGTGATGCGCCCAGACAATAAACGACAAAAATGCAATAGATGCGGTTGCATAAACCATCGACGTGTAACCGAAGAGTGGCTTGCGTGCAAAAGCAGGGATGATCGCTGACACAATACCGAAAGCAGGCAGAATCATGATGTACACTTCCGGATGCCCGAAGAACCAGAACACATGCTGGTACAACACCGGATCACCACCACCGCCAGCATTAAAGAAACTGGTTCCGAAGTGAATATCCATCAGCATCATGGTTACAGCACCTGCCAGAACCGGCATTACTGCAATTAGCAGGTAAGCTGTGATCAGCCAGGTCCAGACGAACAGTGGCATTTTCATCAGCGTCATCCCCGGTGCCCGCAGGTTGAGGATGGTAGCAATGATGTTAATGGCACCCATGATGGACGATATACCCATCATGTGAATTGCGAAGATGAAGAACGTGGTCGACTTAGGGCCGTAATCTGTGGATAACGGCGCATAAGCCGTCCAGCCAAAGTTAGGACCACCACCTTCCATAAACAACGTGCTCATCATCAGCATAAAGGCAAAGGGCAGAATCCAGAAACTCCAGTTATTCATCCGCGGCAGAGCCATATCCGGCGCACCGACCATCATTGGAATCATCCAGTTCGCCAGTCCGGTAAACGCAGGCATTACGGCACCAAATACCATAATCAGACCATGCATGGTCAACATCTGATTATAAAAGTCCGGCTCAACGATTTGCATACCAGGTTCATATAATTCAGCCCGAATGACCATCGCCATAAAACCACCGGCGAGGAACATGATAAAGCTGAACCACATATACATACTACCAATGTCTTTGTGGTTTGTTGTCAGCACCCAACGCATCAACCCTTTGGCAGGGCCGTGGTGCGCATCAGCATGCTGAGTGTCAGTCATAGCACTCATGATTTAACCTCCCCTGTTATTTGGTTTGACCACTGGCTTGCGGAAGCTGGCCGGTCTTCTTGTATTGCAGGATATCCACAGGCTTCACCATCTGCTTGGTATCATTCCCCCAGGCGTTTCTTTCATAGGTGATAACAGCAGCCAGATCAGCCTCATTCAACTGTGGGCCAAAGGCCTGCATCGCTGTCCCTTTCTTACCGTTCACAACCACATCAACGTGCTGTAACAATTGATCTTTTTTGGTTGTCATTGGCGTACCTTTTAATGCAGGGAAAGCACCGGGAACACCCATACCGTTAGGCTGATGACACTGGGCACAGTACTTGGTGTAAACCCCTTTACCACGCTCATAAAGCTCATCGTAGCTCCAGTCTTTAGCTGTCAGGGCACGAATTTCTTCTGCTTCTTTACGCTTTTCATCGAGCCAGCTGGCATAGTCTTCTTCTGAGCGAACATCGAGCACAACCGGCATGAAAGCATGGTTACGCCCACATAACTCAGCACACTGACCACGATAGATGCCGGGTTTATCAATAATGGTCCAGGCTTCGTTAATAAAACCGGGAATCGCATCTTTTTTAACCGCTAATGCAGGTACCCACCATGAGTGAATAACATCACCGGCCGTTATCAGAAAACGAATCTTTTTATTAACCGGGACGACAAGCGGCTCATCTACTTCAAGCAGATAATTCGGGTTCTTGCGTCGGACGTTATAAATTTCTTCAAGCGGAGTTGTCAGGTTACTGAAGAATGAAATCCCTTCCCCAAGATATTCATACTCCCACTTCCATTGATGTCCGATAATTTTTATATCGATATCTGAATCATCTGCATCGTACATATGAATCAGCGTTTTGGTTGCCGGAATTGCCATCCCGACCAGAATCAAGAAAGGTATTGTTGTCCAGAGTATTTCGACCAGCGTGCTCTCATGGAATGTCGCCGGTTTCACACCCCGTGATTTCCGGTGCATAAATATGGACCAGAACATCACACCAAATACAATCACGCCAATAACGACGCAAACCCAAAATATGGCCATGTGGAGTCCATACACATCCTCGCTGACGGATGTGACCCCCCGGGTCATATTCAAACCCCAATCAGCCTGGGACACGGCCGACCCCAAGCTCATTCCAAGCCCCGTAAGAATACGCACGCTGTGCTTCATTCCCTTACACCCTCTGGTCTGCAATGAGACACGTACCAGGTTGTCATTATTGGTAACCAACCAGAACCAGTCAGAATGAAGAGTGTGGGTTCGCAAGAACAGCTGGCAGGAAGGTAATGCAGCAGAGGCTTACAGCAACAGCACGCATTATTATTGTTATCACTGTTTATGGCGTGCACTGTTTTAGTACATCTTTGACCTTATCGTACCGTTCCAAAGCCCCATCAGCTTCTTGCGAATACGTTTTACTCAATGCCTGAGACAACCCTGAGCCTGCCTGATTTTTTGATCAGCCTACTCGAGCGGCTCCCCGGCCCGCCGCCAACAGCGATGACATCACCTGTTATCCAACTGCTTAAAACACCGGCATCCATGACCAGAAGCCCCCACAGGGTTCCCCCTGAATGTTGCAATAAACCATTGCACACTCAATAGCCACAAACACGCACAGTATTTCAAGCGAGTACTGCTAAATACATCCGAAGGTAAACGCTGATTCAAATGAAAAAAGCGCACCACGCGGAACACACTCCACAGTCTGACACAACAAACAACGTCACTGAGTATAGTCCTGAGGCTTCATTAAACAACATAAGACATGAAAAGCAAACAACTCCCTGTGCTTTTGGTTATAAGAATTGAAAAATTTTAACCTTTAATCAGGTATTTAATTGTTTAGCTATAAAAACGACAATGGTTATTTAATTACAGCAAATGAAAACTATTCTTAATAAATTCTTCAGTCTAATAGCATTTGAATTTCTTTTATTCAAGACTCTGCAGTAATAAATATAACTTGAGAATTTTTTATGTTTCTGCGATAAAAATTGACCCAACATCCTGATAATTTATTGACGCCATAAAAATGACAACGGCAAAAAATTGACACTTTTGTAAATATAAACTGTCAGATTTTTGCCATCAGGGGGCATATCTTGTGTTTTTATATCTCACCAAACGCTATTTGATACCCGACAGTAAAAACACCTGAAATCAACGAATGGAATAATATTTGCTTCAGCCTTATAAAGGCTAATTTGCATATGAAAAAGTGATATGTTCGGTTGGTTGTAAACCCATATCTGCTTATGTTGCAGTAAACCTCCAGCCCCGCAATTTAATAACAACATTCAAGGACGTGCTGGCTGTCATGGAGACTCTGATGAACACATTACCCATCAATGAACTTATCGAAGAGGCTAAGCATCACGAACAGAACAGCAAGCAATTTGAAGCCCTGATCAATAACTTACTGGATTCATGCTCCAGCCTGATCAGTACCCCAGCCGATAATAACTGCCAGCTGCTTTATCGTTTTGCCTGTGACTATATCGATCAGTCCATCATCCTGCTTGAACAGTTCAGTCAGGCCGCCCGGAAAAGCGGTACCGAAGACTTCGTATACCCTTTCCTTGAAGTTGCCCGTAGTTATGTCCTGTCACACAACAAAAGTCCCACAATGGAAGAACTTCTTGACGACGCTTACCTGATACACCGGGTTGCAGAAGAGATTAATGATATTTCAGTGATCGAAAGCGGGGTGCCACTGGTAAAGCTGAACTCGACTTGGGATAGCATCATTATCCACACGCTACTGGGGGATAATTTCGCGAACCAACTTGATGGCATTGTGGATGAATTGCTGATCAAGATGCAGCCAGTGCGCCCCGTATTTTGTCGCCCGGGGATGGAAGTTTTTGCCAGAGAAAACCCCTTTAACCCATTATCCAGTCTGGGTAGTCTGGCAGACAGGAATGGTATCGGAATAAAAACCCTCTCCTTCTTTTAAACCGCTCTGCCCTACGATAAAGGCCAGTAAAAAAGCTGGCCAGATTTTTTACTCACAACCCAAGATATACTATCAATACATAGCTGATGCTTGCCCGAGCGCAGTTTCAAACAAATGCTTGAAGTCATCAGCATCGATATAATCCGACACAAGTACTCTTGTTTAGTGAATAACAGAAGTTTTTAAGGAGTCCCAGCTGTGAAGTTGAGGATAATCCCTTTTCTTGCCTGTATTTTATCTTTTAATGCCTTTCCATTCGACCCGCTTAGGCACTTTGAAGATGTTTTTCCTCTTATTGGAAAAGAAACGTTTAACGAGCAACATTCTGATATCAATTGGGTATTTAATAATGGTAATGGCTATGACCTTCCATTTCTGTTTGATGGCGCTCCTCATGCACTCTTGGCATCCCTGAACGGTGATACCGTTGTAAAGGTTCAGGAACATGATCAGGTAGAGCAAAGAATTCATGCCAGTCATATTTCGCTTAAAAGTATTTTGCCAGAAAAAAATTTCAGGGTGATTTTGGCTCAAACACCATACGTTTACGAAAGCGACGATTCTCAAGTAATTCGCTACCTGGGAATGGTTTATCAATATGCTGGCAGCGTTGTCTCGTTAAGCAGCAGAGAATTCAAGTGGCTCTCAGACCTGCCATCCAACCCTGTTACGCTGGTCTCAGGAATGTTCTCTGTCAGAATAATTCAGAAACAAACGTTATCTCTTGCTGCTGGTAATGATGATGACGCAGATGTCAAAATCGGCATTCTTTCCCAGATTTTCTTTGAATCAACCAGCGAAACTGGAAGCTCAAGAAAGGTTCCTTTGCTGGTTATAGAGGACTGGTCTGACCGCAGACCTTACGACCAAAGGAAGTATCAGGCGGTAGTCGCGCAAACCCTGAAAATGTATAAATGTATGAACGTAGGCCGCTCCGCGGCAACTTTTTGATTGCACTAAACGTCAGGCTCAAACCTATTGTCTGACCTATGATAAAAGCTCTTTCTCAGGTAGCCCGTCAGCGTCATATGACTTTCTTCTCAATTCAAAGAAACTGGTCAAAAAAAAAATAAAAAGTGCCTTCCTTTCAAGCTTGATAGCTTTGTTTGCAAGCGCTTTTATTCCTTCATCCGGGGCCGGTGAAAATGAAGCAGACAATAGCTCAGAACCCGGATCATCCCAACCACAAATCAAGAAAATACGACTCGATGACAATTCGGAGGTTGTAATTGTAAAGGTGACTGATGACTTTCCTGTGTTGCCTGAAATTGATCAATGGCTAAAACAATGTACATCTTGCATTAAACAAGAACCGCCAGACGACGATGAAAAAGAAACAAACAGTTCGGATACCGAATTCACAGTATCACCTCAAGATCCGCCTTCACCTTCAGTTTTTCAAACGGTTGAATCCGGCGAGAAACCTTTTCAGTGTTCCCTGTGCCAAAAGTATTACAAAACAGCTGCATCATTAGCTAGCCATATAAGCGCCTCCCACAGCGGGGAACGCACCTGTACCCGGTGTCAGCCCCCGGTGACCCTCAACAGTGCTCAGGCGCTGGCCACTCACAACAAAAGTCACCACAGCGGGGAACGCACCTGTACCCGGTGTCAGCCCCCGGTGACCCTCAACAGTGCGAAGGCGCTGGCCACTCACAATCAAAGTCACCACAGCGGGGAACGCACCTGTACCCGGTGTCAGCCCCCGGTGACCCTCAACAGTGCTCAGGCGCTGGCCTCTCACAACCGCAGTCACCACAGCGGGGAACGCACCTGTACCCGGTGTCAGCCCCCGGTGACCCTCAACAGTGCTCAGGCGCTGGCCACTCACAACAAAAGTCACCACAGCGGGGAACGCACCTGTACCCGGTGCCAGCCCCCGGTGACCCTCAACAGTGCGAAGGCGCTGGCCAATCACAACAAAAGTCACCACAGCGGGGAACGCACCTGTACCCGGTGCCAGCCCCCGGTGACCCTCAACAGTGCTCAGGCGCTGGCCTCTCACAACCGCAGTCACCACAGCGGGGAACGCACCTGTACCCAGTGTCAGCCCCCGGTGACCCTCAACAGTGCTCAGGCGCTGGCCACTCACAAATTCAGAAAACACCGTAAACGCAAAAGACTGGCAGAGGAGGACGACTGAAAAACAACCTCAGGATGCCATCCCCTTCACCGGCTGCATTCGTTATCATCCGTGCGACTGTATTGATGAGGCCGTATGATCAGCCGACCGCCGTCCAAACTAAAACAATTACTGCTACGCGATCAGTTATGGTGGCGTTATTACCAGCGCAACGCCGATACGATACGCCCTGCTGTGGTTGATGCGATCAGCAAAGTACTGGCCTGCGGGCGGGTGATCATGGGGTAGGCCAGCTTTGTATGCAGCAACCATGAATGCTCTCACACCAAAAAGATCTGCTTTGGCTGTAAAGCCCGGTTGTGTAATACCTGCGGCAAAAAACTGACCGATCAGTGGATTGCTGACCAGAAAGCGCTGTTGCCGGATACTGAGTGGCAACACATCACCTTTACGATGTCTGATGCACTCTGGGAGCTGTTCAGAATCAACCGCACCTTACTGGGTGAACTGGAATGTTCATATTCACCTCTCTGTGACCCGTGGCGGATTATACGACGGAAACCAGCAATGGAAGTCAGTCTACTTCACCAAAAACGCCATCATGCCCGCGTGGCGTTACGGCGTGATCAACCTGCTCAGGGAAGCGTTTAAACGTGGCGAGCTGGATCTGCCTTCCGAGCTGAAAGACAGCTGTCATGACCTTTCCGGCTTCAATGATTTCCTCGATGAGCAATACCAAAAGGACTGGATCGTCCATTTTGCCAAAGCCACCAAAAGCCCCCACCGCACCATCAGCTACCTGGCGCGCTATATCAAACGACCACCGCTGGCCATGTCGCGCCTGAAACACTATGGCGGTGATACCGTGGTGTATGAGTATCTGGATCACCGCACCAAAACCCGCCGCCATGAAACCTGTGAAGGGGAAGAATTTATAGAACGACTGACACAGCATATTCCCGACAAAGGTTTCCGAATGATCCGGTATTATGGTTTTCTGGCCTGTCGGGTAAGGGCTACATTGCTGCCCACCGTCTACAACCTGCTCAATCAGCCCGAACGAAACGCCCTGAAAATCACCTTTCCGGCGTTACTGAAACAGACCTTTGGGCTCGACCCGCTGCAATGCATCCTCTGTCAGGCTCAAATGATCTTCACCGGCATTACCCGCGGCAAGCCGCAGCGCGAGCTGTACAAACACCACCAACAGCTTGCGCTTGCGAAACCACATAGTTCACGCCCTCAATCCGTCTGAAATCAGGATTTCAGGGTGAGATCGGGCAAATCAATAGGATTTAGGTGGTATCAGACAGATAAGCACAACATTCAGTGTCAGGTAATAGGATGCTGAGAGGGTGGAAAACCAAAGGTTACAGAAATGACTGGAATAATGATTTTTTGAAATTCCTATGCGTGAACGTAGGCCGCTGCGCGGCAACTTTTTGATTGCACTAAACGTCAGGCTAAAAACTGTCGTTTGATCTACGCTGAAGATTTCTGTCAAACAACCATGATACCTCACCAGATACAACAACAATCTGCAAATGAGTAAACTCTGCACATGTATTTTGTCGTTTACAATATTATTGCTGTCAGGTTCATGCCTCTGTGCAGTCTTGAAGGTAACCCGTGATGTCTTTATTGACGGGCAGTCATACTCGTTAACGACCGAACTGCCTGACAGGTGCAGGAACCTGTACTGTTATATGTGTCAGGGTTTAATCGAAACACAGGTTGCCCGGTGCCGTAAATGCGGCTATAGCCTGTGTGATGCCCACCTCGAAGAGCCGGGCTCTAGCATAACAAAATGTCCCGACTGTCATGCCAGACGATCTCAGTTCTCCCGCAAACTGAACACGGCCCGCCTGCTTAACACTCTGCTGTGGCCTTGTCCGGTTGGCTGCGGGGAGCAGATTGCAACGACTGAGCTGGAAAACCATATCGCCAGGTGCCGCACCTGCCGACCGCCAGTCTGGACTGATAATGCCTCGCTGATGACCCATTTGCCCGGCATAACAGCCTCTGATGTCTGTAGTCATGTTGGCGAACCGGGGCCTTCCCGGCTGTTTACCGCCTCCGTAGTGGAAGCGTTAACTGATCATCGCCCTCCGGCCAAAAAGCAGTGCTTATCTGCCAAACAGGCACGTCAGCAGCTAGCCCGGTGCACACACAAGCCACCCCGTCCCACGACATCTGAAGCCTGCCATGATTCAGCTGACAGCGGTTATCACAGTACTGTTGATGCAGATCCATTGCCCATAAATGCTGACATGGATGCGACCGTACCGGCATCGTTATCCAACGACACTCTGATCCCCCCGGCGATAGAAGACTGGTTATTTTCTTCCCTGCCCTGGGGGATGGCGAACAACAGCCCGCAGACGAAACCGTCTGCACCCACGGCAACCGCATCCGCTCCCGGTCTGGCGGCCTTACGGTTGCAGACAGAAGCACCGCCAGACGATCTGTCTGCCTTATTTCCGCCCCTGACCCCGGCCTCCCGGCAGGCGCTGATTGATAACAGCCCGGTAATGAACAAACTCTGGGCCCTTGCCCAAAAGCAACAGAACCCACTGAGCGACAACCGGCAACTGCAAACCTTTTGCCAGCAGTTTGACGCCGGGCAACAGCGATATCTGTTTCACGGCAACCGCAGCCTGGTCATCCGGTTTCCCGGTGATCCGGATTATATTCTCAAGCTGGCTCGCTCCAAAAAACATATTCCGCGGTTTGAACAGGAGCTGACCCTGTACCGGGCGATTCAGCAACCGGGTTATAAACAGCTGGCTTTTCATACCTGTCCGTTACTACTGGCCTTTCGCTGGGGAGACAAGCCCGTTATGGCGATGTCAGCGGTGGATTTTATTGCCGACCGGCAGCTGGAGGCCATGGGTTCAGCCACGTTGTTCGAACGGCTGGATTTCGCCCTGACCTGGGTGTGGCGGTTTGCTGAAATCTATCAGCTGTTTCTGCAGCACGGGATTTTGCTGGGAGACCGCCACGGCGGCAATATCGGCTTCAACGAGAACCGGCTGCCTGAAGCCTCGGGGCTCGGTGGTGCGGTACTGCGCCTGCCGGTCATGCTCGACCTCGACCCTTACTGGCAAAAAAAGGAATCCGGCCAAGCCTTGCTGTATCTGCCGTTGCCCGTCTGGACCGCCGTCGCTATGGATCTGCTGGAACGTGCCTTCTGTCCCGGCCCGGTGACCGGCGAACGCATCGGGGTCATTAACCGGATACGCGCCCTGACAACCCCGGTAACCCGGCGGGAACAGCTTGATGACGACACCACCGGGGGCTTGCGTTCACTACTGCCGGAAAACATACCGTATTGGCAGGCGCAGGCGCTACCCCATGACGAGACCCAACTGGTCAGTGAGAGCGGTCAGTGGCTGCCTGAACTGTTCAGTGTGGATAGTCAGTTTGACAGGGTGCCCCGTCCGGTCTCGGAATGGATCCGGCTGCTGGAACAGGAAACAGCCCGGGTGCTGGGCATCCTACAACAGTGGCAGGCCGCTTCGGATTTTTCGCTGATGGCCACCTGCAGCCAGCAGGCGGACTCTATGGACATTGACGATGCCGAGGGTGGGGAGAACGGCGAGGTCAGCTCTCCCCCCGCGGCGCCCCCCGGCAACCCGTTAATCCGTCTCCGGCGGCTCGGTGCCAGGTTACAGTGCGGGCAGTGTCAACGTGAATTTTATATACCGGCTAAGCTGCAGGCGCACCTCAAACAGCATCAGCACGGAGAACTGGAGGCTTGCTCTCAGTGTGGCAAGCACTATCGCCATCAGCAACTGCAACAGCACATGGCACTTATCCACTCCGGCCCCCAAATCTGCCGCGAATGTGGCAATACATTGCCCAACAAACAAGCGCTGGCCACTCACAACAAAAGCCACCACAGCGGGGAACGCACCTGTACCCAGTGTCAGCCCCCGGTGACCCTCAACAGTGCTCAGGCGCTGGCCAATCACAACCAAAGTCACCACAGCGGGGAACGCACCTGTACCCGGTGTCAGCCCCCGGTGACCCTCAACAGTGCTCAGGCGCTGGCCACTCACAACAAAAGTCACCACAGCGGGGAACGCACCTGTACCCGGTGTCAGCCCCCGGTGACCCTCAACAGTGCGAAGGCGCTGGCCAATCACAACCAAAGTCACCACAGCGGGGAACGCACCTGTACCCGGTGTCAGCCCCCGGTGACCCTCAACAGTGCGAGGGCGCTGGCCGATCACAACCGCAGTCACCACAGCGGGGAACGCACCTGTACCCGGTGTCAGCCCCCGGTGACCCTCAACAGTGCGAGGGCGCTGGCCACTCACAACCGCAGTCACCACAGCGGGGAACGCACCTGTACCCGGTGTCAGCCCCCGGTGACCCTCAAAAGTGCTCTGGCGCTGGCCGATCACAACAAAAGTCACCACAGCGGGGAACGCACCTGTACCCAGTGTCAGCCCCCGGTGACCCTCAACAGTGCGAAGGCGCTGGCCCGTCACAACCAAAGTCACCACAGCGGGGAACGCACCTGTACCCAGTGTCAGCCCCCGGTGACCCTCAACAGTGCGAAGGCGCTGGCCAATCACAAATTCAGCAAACACCGTAAACGCAAAAGACTGGCAGAGGAGGACGACTGAAAAACAACCTCAGGATGCCATCCCCTTCACCGGCTGCATTCGTTATCATCCGTGCGACTGTATTGATGAGGCCGTATGACCAGCCGACCGCCGTCCAAACTAAAACAATTACTGCTACGCGATCAGTTATGGTGGCGTTATTACCAGCGCAACGCCGATACGATACGCCCTGCTGTGGTTGATGCGATCAGCAAAGTACTGGCCTGCGGGCGGGTGATCATGGGGTATGCCAGCTTTGTATGCAGCAACCATGAATGCTCTCACACCAAAAAGATCTGCTTTGGCTGTAAAGCCCGGTTGTGTAATACCTGCGGCAAAAAACTGACCGATCAGTGGATTGCTGACCAGAAAGCGCTGTTGCCGGATACTGAGTGGCAACACATCACCTTTACGATGCCTGATGCACTCTGGGAGCTGTTCAGAATCAACCGCACCTTACTGGGTAAACTGAGCCCACTGGCGGCAAAAAGCCTGCAGGCCTTTGCCGGGAAAAAAGGCGTGACACCTGGCATTTTCACGGCACTGCATACCTTTGGCCGAAAGCTGAACTGGAATGTTCATATTCACCTCTCTGTGACCCGTGGCGGATTATACGACGGAAACCAGCAATGGAAGTCAGTCTACTTCACCAAAAACCCCATCATGCCCGCGTGGCGTTACGGCGTGATCAACCTGCTCAGGGAAGCGTTTAAACGTGGCGAGCTGGATCTGCCTTCCGAGCTGAAAGACAGCTGTCATGACCTTTCCGGCTTCAATGATTTCCTCGATGAGCAATACCAAAAGGACTGGATCGTCCATTTTGCCAAAGCCACCAAAAGCCCCCACCGCACCATCAGCTACCTGGGGCGCTATATCAAACGACCACCGCTGGCCATGTCGCGCCTGAAACACTATGGCGGTGATACCGTGGTGTATGAGTATCTGGATCACCGCACCAAAACACGCCGCCATGAAACCTGTGAAGGGGAAGAATTTATAGAACGACTGACACAGCATATTCCCGACAAAGGTTTCCGAATGATCCGGTATTATGGTTTTCTGGCCTGCCGGGGAAGGGCTACATTGCTGCCCACTGTCTACAACCTGCTCAATCAGCCCGAACGAAACGCCCTGAAAATCACCTTTCCGGCGTTACTGAAACAAACCTTTGGGCTCGACCCGCTGCAATGCATCCTCTGTCAGGCTCAAATGATCTTCACCGGCATTACCCGGGGGAAGCCGCAGTACGAGCTGTACAAATACCATCAACAGCTTGCGCTTGCGAAACCGATTACATAGTTCACGCCCTCAATCCGTCTGAAATCAGGATTTCAGGGTGAGATCGGGCAAATCAATAGGATTTAGGTGGTATCAGACAGATAAGCACAACATTCAGTGTCAGGTAATAGGATGCTGAGAGGGTGGAAAACCAAAGGTTACAGGAATGACTGGAATAATGATTTTTTGAAATTCCTATGCGTAAATTCCTATGCGTAAATTCCTATGCGTAAATCTATTCCTTCTGAGTCAGAACTGCTTATTCACTGCTCAGCAGGTAAAGGCCGCTCCGGTGCTCTTGCTTGTAATTTGGCATTACGGGAGGTTGAGGGACTGACACAAGTAAATCTAGTTGAAACTTTCGATGCTATAATTAATCAAATCCGACGAGAGCGGAGCTATGGTATCCCACAGAAGGCAGAACAATATAAAGCTGTTTATCTGGAAGTACTGGGTTATCTGCAAGCTCCTGCACAATCACTCATCGAGCTAAAAACTATTCCCCACGCAAGCTAAAAGCCAACGTTTTAACAGGATCAAAAAAGGCCAGCGTTACTCCTGACCTTTTTTAGTTGTAGCAATTACTGATTACCACTCAGACCTACAATCCTAATCACTTCCTGAACCTCGCGGCTACTGTCTGCTTCTTCTGCAACCCTTGTCTTGTCAAGTCTCGTTTCAGGTTTATTAACCCCTGTTTCATAACGCATCTCATCACTGAAGTCACAGGCTATACACTCCCTCACAGACTTGTCAGCCTGATCAAACATGACGATCTTATCCATCTCGCCACAACGGGGGCATACTGCGCCGGCGATAAAGCGTTTCTTAATCGTCATGCTGCGCTAGTCACCCCGTTATCAATACCACAATGGCGGAGCAGGGCATCTATTTCCGGCTCACGACCACGGAAACTGACAAACAGTTCCATCGGTTCACGGGAGCCACCTTGCTCGAGAATATTTTGCAGGAAGGCTTTGCCGGTATCTTCATCAAAGATACCCTTCTCTTCAAACAGTGAGAAAGCATCCGCTGAAAGCACTTCCGCCCATTTGTAGCTGTAGTAACCCGCAGCATAACCACCAGAAAAGATATGACTGAAGCCATTCTGGAAGCGGTTAAAGGCAGGTGGTTTGATCACTGAGACCTCATCCCGCACCTCGTCCAGTACCGCCTGAACACGGGTACCTGACTGATATTCACGGTGCAGGCGGAAATCAAACAGAGAGAATTCCAGCTGGCGCACCATCATCATCGCACTCTGGAAGTTTTTGGCTGCCAGCAAGCGTTCCAACTTGTCATCCGGCAACGGCTCACCGTTATCCACATGACCGGAAATCAGTGCCAGACCTTCTTTTTCCCAGCACCAGTTCTCCATAAACTGGCTTGGCAGCTCGACTGCATCCCAGGGCACACCATTAATGCCGGACACTGCCGCATAGTCGACCTGAGTTAACATATGATGCAAGCCATGCCCGAATTCATGGAACAGGGTAACGACTTCATCGTGGGTCAGCAGCGCAGGCTTATCACCTACAGGCGGGGTAAAGTTGCAGGTCAGGTAAGCAACTGGCAGCTGAACACCGCTCTCATCGAGACGACGAACCCGGCATTCATCCATCCAGGCACCACCACGCTTGTTTTCGCGGGCATAGTTATCCACAAAGAAGGCCGCAATGGTTTGTCCGTCCCGCTGAACTTCATAGTGTTTGGCATCTTTATGCCAGACATCAACATTCTCGCCGCCCGGAACAATATCAATGCCATACAGCCGGTTTACAATGGCAAACATGCCGCTGATTACTTTATCAGCCGGGAACCAAGGGCGCAGTTCTTCCTGAGAAATTGCATAACGATGCTCTCGCAGCTTCTCGGAGTAGAAACCAATATCCCACGCTTCCAGCTCTTCAACACCATATTCCGCTTTGGCAAAAGCTTTCAGTGCTTTGAGTTCATCTTCTGCCTGAGGTTTGCTTCGTTTGGCAAGATCGCGTAAGAAGTCGACAACTTGCTGCGAATTTTCCGCCATTTTGCTGGCAAGAGAGAGTTCGGCGTAGTTATCAAATTCCAGCAACTGAGCCATTTCGTGACGCAGCGCCAGAATCTCATCCATTAACGGACCATTATCAAATTTGCCAGCATTGGGTCCCTGATCAGATGCACGAGTGTTGTAGGCTTCATACATTTCACGGCGCAGTCCGCGATTGGCACTATAGGTCATCACGGGGAAATAGCTGGGAAATTCCAGATTAAACAGCCAGCCGCTTTCGTGATCTTTAGCCTGTGCTTGCTGGCGGGCAATATCACGGGAAGTTTGGGGTAGCCCTTCGAGTTCATCTTCAGACTCAATCAGCTTGCTCCATGCCTGTGTGGCATCCAGCACATTATCAGAGTATTTGCTGGTCAGCTCTGAAAGTTTTTTACGGATGTCCTTGTAGCGTTCCTGCTTATCGGCCTCCAACGCGACACCGGCAAGGCGGAATTCACGGAGTGCGTCTTTAATTGCTTTCTGGCGACCGTGATCCAGTTGCCCGAACTCGGCACCTTCTGCAATCTGTCGGTAAGCTTCATACAGCGCTTTGTTCTGACCTACCCAAGTAGAATACTCGGAGAGTTTTGGTAAGCAGTTATTGTATGCATTCCTCAGGGCTTCGCTGTTCACAACGGCATTCATATGACCGACCGGTGACCATGCCTGACTCAGGCGATCATCAATTGCTTCCAGTGGTTTTAGCAGGTTGTCCCATGTGTAGGTATTATTATCAGCCAGCAACTGTTCAATGGCTTCCCTGGACTCTTGTATCAACTGACTGATAGCAGGCTCGACATGATCAGGTTTGATCTCAGAGAAAGGTGGCAGGGTATGGGGGACCGTTAGCGGGTTGCTCATGAGTTTGCGTCCGGTTAGTTGTTATATTCCTCAATGGGTATATCACCGGCTGATTTCAACTGCCAGAGCATTTATTAACCTTGGCAGAAAACATAAACGAGGATGCCTTTATGTCAGATAACATTCGCCCTCACAAAGGCATTACCCCCAATATCGGCGATCGGGTGCTGGTCGATCCGACTGCGATTGTGATCGGTGATGTCCAGATTGGCAATGACAGCTCCGTCTGGCCAACAGCCGTTATCCGTGGCGATATGCATCGTATCCGCATTGGTGAGCGTACCAGTGTTCAAGATGGTGCTGTGCTGCATATAACCCATGCCAGCCAGTACAACCCGGATGGATTTCCACTCACTATCGGAAATGATGTGACGATTGGTCATAAAGCCGTACTGCATGGCTGCACGATTAATGACCGGATACTTATCGGCATCGGAGCCATTGTGATGGATGGTGCGGTGATTGAATCAGATGTATTACTGGCCGCCGGTGCCATGGTGCCGCCGGGAAAAACGCTGGAAAGCGGCTATGTCTATAAAGGCTCTCCGGCCAAGCAGGCACGCCCTCTGACGGAGAGTGAACGGAAGTTTCTGAGCTACAGCCCGCAGAATTACGTCAAACTGAAGGATGAATATCTGGATTACGGATAGGAAAAAATCCCGATACAATCGGGTCAGTTAACCCTTTCAACTCATATAAAGATTAAAGCTAAATGGATATTTTTGCGTCCGCATTGATGCTGTTCCTGATAATGGACCCCGTCGGAAACACACCGATATTTCTTTCTGTTCTGAAAAACGTTCCACCAGAACGACGCCGCAAGGTATTGATTCGGGAACTGTTGATTGCCCTGGTAATTCTGTTGATATTCCTGTTTGCAGGACAGCAGTTACTGAACCTGTTGAATCTTCGACAGGAAGCCGTGAGCATCTCCGGCGGTATCATTCTGTTTCTGATCGCCATTCGATTGATATTCCCGTCAGCGCGTGGCAACCTGATGGGCGATACGCCAGATGGCGAACCTCTGATCGTACCGTTGGCAACCCCGTTGATTGTAGGTCCTTCAGTGCTGGCGGTGCTGATTCTGCTCACGAATCAGCATCCCGGGGAGTACCCCTCTCTGGTCGCGGCTGTATTACTGGCATGGGGTGCTGCTGCAGCCATCCTGCTCATGTCTGACAGGCTTTACAAACTCATTGGTGTGCGGGGTTTGTTTGCCATGGAACGTCTGATGGGGATGCTGCTGATTATGATTTCAGTACAGATGTTCCTGGATGGCATTCGCCTTTATCTCGTCTAGTCTCTTTCTAAACAGAGCAGGATATATTCTGCTCTGTTTACCTGATTGCAACATTTCTCATATTGACGTCAGCTGTCACTTGTATTTATGCTGTAGATCTGAATTTTTATGTAAGTCATGTTTCGACATATGCTGTACCAAAAACGATTTAGCCTGTTTAGCTCGCTTCGGTGATCTAGACAGAAATGTAAAACACCTCTGCCAGGTCATCGAAGCGAGCCGCTTGATCCAACAGGATCAGGGCGAGTTGTATCGGGCTTGGTCAATCAGCATATCCACAACCCGTCTTCCTCTCTACCACTTCCTGTTTCGATCTACGGTTTGCCTGTACCTGTCAGCACTCTGATATTAAAGGAAAAAACCATGATGAAACCTGCTGTTGTTCTGCTTTGCGCCCTGCTGATAAGTCATAGTGTTGCTGCCTGTAATCTTGATGACGTGTTGAAAACCGGCACTCTGCGCGTCGGCACAACCGGTGATTACAAACCTTTCACCTATAAACAGAACAGTCAGTATAAAGGTTTTGATATTGAGATAGCGCAGGTGCTGGCTGATAAACTTGGCGTTAAGCTGGAACTGGTTCATACCAGCTGGCCAACCCTGATGGATGACCTGAAAGCAGATAAATACGATATTGGTATGAGTGGCATCAGCCGTACCATGCCCCGTCAGCTTGAGGCTCGTTATTCCATGCCTTATCTGACCTACGGTAAAACACCACTGGTACGTGCCGAAGATGCCAGCCGCTATCAGTCACTGGCCGATATAGACAAGTCTGGCATTCGTATTGGCGTCAATCCGGGTGGTACCAATGAGAAATTTGTCCGTACCAATATCAAACACGCTAACGTCACTGTATTCGAAAGCAATATGGCAATTCCGATAGCCGTTGCTGAAGGCAAGGTTGATGTGATGTTAACCGACAGCTCAGAAGCAATTTACTATTCCAAGACAGATAAACGCCTCAGCGCACCACTATCAACCTCACCATTCACCAAAAGCCAGATGGGCTACATCATGTCTAAAGATGCTGCACGCCTTCAGGATACGGTTGATTTCGTACTCAATACCATGATGCTGACTGGTGAACTGGATAATCTGCGCCGTAAATATATGCTCACCCAATAAAGTGTCAGAAACAGTGAACAACCTTCAGATACTCTGAACGGGATAGCAGCGCCGGGTGAGAGCCCGGTGCGCCTTCCGGTACTGGCTTCCCCAACGCTTCAAAATAATCCAGCCACCACGGGATGATTCTGCCTGTTTCCGTATCGTGAAATGACATTGGTGTTGGCAGAAAAAGGTAGTCGCCCTGATTCGCTTCCCGAAAGGCTTCGAGCACAAGCTCACTGCAATACCAGCTGTTTCCACCGACGCTAAAATCATGGTTATAGGGTAAGCCCTGTTGCGTCAGGGTGAATGAAACCGCATCAGCAATAAGGTGCTGATATTGAACATTCAGGCGACAAACAAAGGTCGTGGGTTTTGTATCCTGAGGGACTTCAGCCTGTTGAACAAAGTCAGGTAAGGCTATTTGCTGAACACAAGGTTCAACCGCTTCAACCAGCAAATCGTCACCGACACAAAGTGCGACATGATTCACATGCCAGTCATTCACCCCTTTGAATACCCGGCTAATTGCCAGCCCGGCATCGCCTCTGGCACGTTGCTGAAAAACCAGATCTCCGGGCTGAGTGCTAAACGATGCTTCTTTCATAAAGCATCAGACCCTATCCAGAATCAGTATGTTCCTGAATTTATATTCCTTCACTAAAATCATAGTAATTCTTTCTTTTGGGTAAACAGCACTTAAAAGGGCAACGACTTCGCTTTACTTTTATTTCAACATCACCAGACGTTATTTGCGGACCAGAGATTTGTGATAAAGAGTTTGGTAGTAGCACAGGGCTTGGAGAGGAAAAATCTGGTAGTTCCTCGATTGGTTTACCAAATGTGTTGAGTCTGGAGCGAGGCTGATCTTCAGCCTCAGAAGCAACAGATGTATCCATTTTAAAGTATTTATGCAATTTAATGACCATATTTTCTGTCAGGAAAGGGATATCCTGACTGGTACTATCAAGCTCATAAATAATTTTTTGTAGGATATTCTTCTTTCGGAATATTAAAGAAAACTCCGCATTAAAGATTGCAGAGTTTCCACCTATATTAAATAAAGAGATAGCTATTTCCGTGTGGCTATCAAGCCGAATCTGTGACTCCTCAGGGTCAAAAATATTCATTCCATTTTGCGAGGCGGAAGTAAACATAACCAGCTGACTGCGTTGTACAAACAATGAACGCGTTTCATCTGAATTTACAGGCTCTCCGGTTTGGGAGTCTAAATCCTGCAAAAACAATAAGGCATAAGCGACTGCCAGTAGGGGGGGAATCTCAGAGGCTACTTTTCCTTCTTCGGTAAATGAACCTGAATGAACTGCTGGTAGCTGATTTAACTGAAAAGCAAAATGCAGATCTTCAGACGGTGAATCTGAAGATACTCTTTCGATGGTAACATTCACTGTCCCTGCCTCTTTAAAAACACTCTCCTCTGTAAACTTGATCTTTAATTGTTTTCCATTCTCGGTCAGCGTCATCCAGTTATTCCAATTAAAACAGTCTGTGCTCAACCCTGCATACAAACAAGAGGAGAAAATCGATATTCCGATTAAACAAAAACATCGTAGAATATAGTGACCAAGCGAGATGAAAGCTGCAAACAAAAAACCATTATCGCTTAATCGAGTCATAGTATTACCTATTAATACGAAATCGTGGTTATGTATATTATGTTTCAAGGGCTATGGTAGCCCTTTATAAAAATGCAGTTTAGCTTTAGCTGCTTGTTTTTTTGGTCACTGTTTTATCATACAGAGAATAACCCAGTGACCATTACAGATCAGGGCATTAATACAAGGCGAGTATCCGTATGGGACAGCGCTTTGGTTGCCCGGCCTTCGTTACCGATTCCCCGCAGCACCCGAACACCTCCGTCAATAACATCCATTAATTGCTGCAGGTTTTCAGATTCCACATACAGCAGGGTATCGTGACGCCCCAGTACACTGTGCGCCGCCAGAATTTCCGGATGATGGGCAATCAGCTTTTCACCAGCATGAGCACCGGCAATTGAAATATCAGCAAAAATCCAGGCCGCTGTTTTTTCCGGGTGCCCAAACGTTTCGGCTGTGAGTTCTTTACCAAAAGCTTCCAGCGAAACCAGCGTTTCTGTTTTCAGAATGGGATTGAAACGATCTGCATGCAATGTTGCCAGTTTGTCACGGATAATATTCTGCAGATCGCCAAAGCTTTCAGCCTTGCCATAACAGATCAAATCAGTCGGACCGATCAGGCAGTGTGCCAGTTCAATCTCTTCAATCTTCAGTAGCTCTTCCCTGATCTTATGCACATCATTCTCACCGGCATCGACCAACACAAAAAAGCTAAGTTCACCGTTTACTGCCATGGTTCACCCCTCAATGAATCCGATTTTATTATTAACCTGCCAGTTGCTTACGAACAGCTGCAATAACTGGCGCTGTGTCAGGTTTGACGCCCCGCCAGATATAGAAAGCTTTGGCAGCCTGCTCTACCAGCATACCCAACCCATCCAGTTGCATGCCAGCACCATTTTCGCGCGCCCAGCGGTTGAAAGCTGTTTCCTCTGCACCATACATCATGTCATAGCAGATCGTCCGACTGTTTATAACGACGGTTGGCAATAGTATCGTAGCACCCTGTAAGCTGGCGGAGGTGCCGTTAATGATCAGATCAAAGCTGTTGCGCAGTTGTTCAAATTTCAGAGCGACTATATTGCCTGATTCACTAAAATCAGATGCCAGTTGCTGTGCCTTTTCATAGGTACGGTTCGCAATAACTACTTCTTCGGGCGCTGCGTCCTGCAACGGTTGAAGAATGCCCCGTACCGCACCACCAGCACCCAACACCAGAATCCGCTTGCCTGTAATTTGAATCTGATGATTTTGTTGCAGGTCTGTCAGCAGGCCAATACCGTCTGTATTGTCACCATGTACCACTTCATCTGCAGTCCGCCAGAGTGTATTTACGGCACCTGCTTTTTTTGCTCTTGGTGTTAACGCCTGAACAACCGACAGCGCCCGATGCTTGAAAGGAACAGTAATATTCAGCCCTTTGCCACCTTCGATATAAAAGCAGGCAACACGCTCGTCAAAGCCATCTTCCTCAACAAGAGAGGCTTCGTAGGTCAGTTTTTGATTGGTTTGTTCAGCAAACAGTTTGTGAATTAACGGAGACTTGCTATGGGCAATAGGGTTGCCCATGACAGCATACCGGTCTGTTGTGGATGAAGTCATATCAGCATTACACCCAGTCGCGCGCTTTTAGAAATTCTGTATAGAGACGATGTTCTTCTGAGCCCGGTTCCGGTTGCCAGTTATATTCCCAGCGAACCTGTGGCGGCAAAGACATCAGAATTGACTCCGTTCGCCCGCCGGACTGAAGCCCGAAGATAGTACCGCGATCCTGCACCAGGTTGAACTCTACATAGCGCCCACGACGGTAAAGCTGAAAATCCCGCTGCGGCTCTGAATAGGGAGTATCCCACCGTTTCTGCACAATCGGCAGGTAAGCTTCAAGATAAGAATCACCAACAGCCTGCATAAATTCAAAGCAACGCTCAAAAGGCCATTCATTCAGGTCATCAAAAAACAGGCCGCCAATGCCACGCGGTTCATTACGGTGTTTCAGGAAAAAGTATTCGTCGCACCAGTGTTTATAGCGTGCATAAACATCATCGCCAAAAGGCGCACAGGCATTACGGGCGACGTTGTGCCAGTGGCGACAATCTTCTTCAAAACCATAATAAGGCGTCAGGTCATAGCCACCACCAAACCACCAAACCGGTTCAGCCCCTTCTTTTTCAGCCACTAGCAAGCGAACATTAGCATGGGAAGTCGGCACATAAGGATTGTTGGGGTGCATAACTAGGGAAACACCCATCGCCTGAAAGCTTCGACCTGCTAATTCAGGACGACGTGCGGTTGCAGCAGGAGGGAGAGCATCACCTCTCACATGAGAAAAGTTGACTCCTCCTTTTTCAAATACTGCACCATCAGCAATAACTCTGGCTCGTCCGCCACCTCCGGTTGTGTGCTCCCAATCATCCTGCTGAAAGGTTGCTGTTCCATCTTCCTGTTCAAGTGCAGAGCATATTCTGTCCTGCAGCTCCATGAGCCATGTCTTTACGGTTGTAACGGCATGTGAATCAATCGGTTCTGTTATCATCATTATTTAGCCTGAAGAAGAGGGAGGACACTGATTAACGGAGTTGTTTACCACTAACCAGATCAAATATACGGGAAGGTTCAGACTGCAAATCACCCACAGCACCGGGAACAATAAAATCGACTTCATCACCAAGCAATGCCTGAACATCATCCTGAGAGCGTAGCGGCTCTTCTCCGGCACGGTTTGCAGAAGTAGATACCAGCGGCTTGCCCCATGCCTGACATAAAGCCTGAACGACAGGGTGTCTGCTGATACGCACCGCAATAGAAGAATGAGAGCCTCGCACCCATCCCGGTGTCCAGCCTTGCGGGTCTGGAATCACCCAGGTTACCGGGCCGGGCCAGGTTTGGCGCATGCGTTCGATTTGTTCTGAGTTCAGATGTTTTAACAGAGGGGCAATGGCAGATTCATCCGCAGCTACCATAATCAGCCCTTTTTCCATTGGGCGGCGTTTGATATCCAGAATGCGCTGTACCGCTTCACTGTTCCACGGATCGCAACCCAGCCCCCAAACAGCTTCGGTCGGATAAGCCAGCACTCCACCTGCTGTCACCGCTTCAGTGGCGGCTATTACACCTCTGTCGATTGTCACATCGTAACCTTTGTTTAACTGTTCTGAGTGTTTAACTGCTCTGAGCTCAGGCGAAACTACCTTAACCGAATAAGGCACACAAGTTCCGGAGTGTTGATAACACTGTTCGGCTATACCTGAAGTGCAATACCGCCCGGCACTGAGGTAACCAGTCCCTGTAGTTCCAACTCAAATAATACCGTAGTCAATTCCTGTGCATTCAGTCCGGTGACTTGTGATAATTCATCCGGATGGCAGCTTTCTGCACCAGCCAGAGCCCGCAGTATCTGTTGTTGGGTATGATTCTCCGTGAGAGACTCCACACGGATTTGATTATCTGCATTTACACTGGCTGTTATTCCGCCCAGTGGACCGTTAAGTTCTTCGATAATTTGTTCTGGTGTTTGTATCAATACGGCACCCGAGCGTATCAACTGGTGGCAACCAACGGCTTGCGCATTATGAATCGTGCCCGGTATGGCAAACACTTCACGCCCCTGTTCAAGGGCAAAGCGTGCTGTTATCAGTGAACCGCTCTTTTCCGAAGCCTCAACAACCAATACACCGAGACTCAAACCACTAATAATTCGGTTCCGACGGGGGAAGTGTGTGGGGTGTGGCTGGGCATCGGGTGGAAACTCGGATACCAGTAAACCAACTTGCCTGATTTCTGCAGCCAGTTTTTTATGTCGCCTTGGATAAACCTGATCCAGCCCTGAACCCAGCACAGCAATAGTTCTTCCACCAGCAGTCAGTGCACCCTGGTGCGCAGCACCGTCTACGCCAATTGCCAACCCACTGGTAATAGTAAAACCTTGCTCATGCAGCTGCTGAGCAAACCGCCGGGCATTTTCTTCTCCCTGCAGTGTAGGTTTACGACTTCCCACCATAGCGAGCTGGGGTGTGTCGAGTAACTCGACATTACCTTGCACATAAAGCAGGGGAGGTGGGCTGTGAATTTCTGTTAAACGCTGTGGATAATCTTTGGAGAATGGAAAAATCAGCTGGTTATCAGGCTGTAGCCCCCATTCAACAATGCGCTCAGCACGTTGCTTCAATGAATCTTCCGCCAATCCATTTACGATTTTTTCTGCAAAGCCTGCCGATAAGGACTGCTTCAAAGAGACTGGTGTCTGCACTAATAACTCTGAAGGGAAGGAATAGACCGATAACAGTGCCTGTAAGCGGTGATAACCAATTCCCGGAATCAGAGCAAGGCGAATCCATGCTGCCTGTTCTTCAGGGTTGTCGGGAAATGACCAGTGTTGGGTATTATGATGCGCCTGCGCCAGCAAGGGTGAACCTCAGTACAACGTTTACTTCCTACTTGAAAGTAAACGCTGCCTGCAGAAGTTCAAGCTGAAATGAGAAACACGGAAAGCCGCCTAAGGATTCCTGACCACATCACTAATCTTCAATGGCTGGCCTGCTTCCATAATCAAGCCGTATGAAAGCTTTTCAAAGGGGCGATAAACCATCAGTAAACCCACACGTTCTGCAGGGAGTCTGACTTTCTCTTGCTTTATCTTGTCGACAGTCTCAAGTTGCCGATAAATTGCGAGAACATCGCCTTCCTTCATACCATCACGGCTGCCAAGGTTCAGCAGTACACTGTTGTATTTGCCGATACTGGCAACGCCACTATCGACTGTCAGAATTCTGCCGCTGACCTGTAGGTCGGGTTCTTTAGGATAAAAGACCGGAGCCAGCCGACGCTCTTCCGAGGGCAGCAGATAATCACCGATTCTGATTTCTTCCCGGCTTTGGGTAACTCTGAGCGTTGCTATATCACCGGTGACTTTCTTAACATCAACGGCACCCACATCTCTGGCGATAATACCCAGTATCTCCTGAGAATCGGGATCAAAAACTGGCTCTCCTTTGCGATAGAGTCCATAGGCTTTTTCATAACCTGATTCAAAAGAGCCCCGCGCATAAATCTGATCACCGATACCGCTGATAACCTGATCATGGTGAGTAGAAATCACATAAGGAGAGCTATCGAGCTCTTTGCCTAATTCAAGTATCCGGTTATTTCTCAGAAAGCTGTTGATCTTATCCAGAGGGATGGCTGAAATAGCAGAGTTCAGTGGTGTAGAACGAATCTTTGGAGACATTTTAATAGTACGGGAAGCATCACCCCGGCGGCTTACTGTTAGCCAAGGGTCACCATCAATATAAATCAGGCTGATAGTATCTCCCGGAAAGATCAGATGCGGGTTGTGAATCTGTGGATTATTTCTCCAGACATCCTGCCACTGCCAAGGGTTATGAAGGAATTCACCGGCAATGCTCCACAGAGTATCGCCTTTACGCACCCGGTATTTCTGAGGATGGTCATCCTTTAACAGTTCTGCGGATGCCAGAACCTGCCCAGTGACCAGTAGCAGTGCCAACCCCAGCACATATCCCAGCAGCGACCTTCTCATGGTCTCTTCCTTTCCTTGGTGATCCCAATATCAATAACATTTTTTCCGGATGTTATCGCCTTGGTTATCGGCTTTTCGGTATGGAAATGCAGTTTGCGTACTGTCTGGCTTTCCACCGCTTATAACAAATTGTAATCATCTACTCAGGTACTTAGAATTACTGATACATAAAACAAGGACGCTGGCTGTATGATTTTTGTACAGCGCTGACTAATACCAACGCATTCCCTCATTTTCTGGAAGGTCTTCCCAATTCATGGCTCTGCTTGAAATTCTTAAGTTTCCCGATGTTCGTCTCCGCAACAAGGCCAGGCCGGTCACTCAGGTAAACGACTCGATTCGTAAGCATATCAACGACATGCTGGAAACCATGTATCACGCACAGGGTGTGGGTCTGGCTTCTACACAGGTGGATATCGACGAGCGTATCGTCGTGATTGATGTTTCCGATAACGGAGACGATCCGCTGGTGTTTATTAACCCTGAAATTGAAGCGCTTCCCGGCGAAGCTTCTGATATGGCTGAAGGCTGCCTGTCTGTTCCCGGTTTCTATGAGCCATTGGGGCGCCCGGAAAATGTGCGGGTAACAGCCCTGGATCGCAATGGTGAAGAATTCAGCATGGATTGTGATGGCTTGTTATCCATCTGCATCCAGCATGAGTGTGATCATCTGGATGGCAAACTGTTTATCGACACCCTGTCGAAACTGAAGCAAAACCGTATTCGCAAGAAACTGGAAAAAGTAAAGCGCACGACAGCTGCCTGATTTATTACCTCTTTCCCTATACGTGTTACCCGAAATGCCCTCGGGTAACACTATTTCTCATATCCCTTTTCTCAAAACACTCCTCATTCAACATAACTTGTTGTTTTTATTGGTTTTTATTTTTATAGCACAGCTTCTGCGTTACTGAAGTCACAATAAAAATAAAAATCGTCTTAAAATAATAATAAAAAATACTGCCCGAATAATAATCAGAGCCAGGGGCAAGGGATATCAGACCACATGAACCTTCATGTGGTTTTTGCTTTTTTGTATCCGGCATTTTCCAGCTAGTACGCTATTATCAGTTCAGAATCCAAAAAATACCCTGTACCTGAAGGACTCGTCGGAGCCAACCCGTGGCCTACACCGCATCGGATTACGAGCTTATACATCTGCTTCAGTCAGCACTGGAACCTTTAAATGGGATAATGCTTGGGTTGTCTCAAGTCGGTTATTCCCAGAGCTATCTGCTGCTGACGGCCGTTATTTATTGGGTTATGAGCCCAAAGCTGGCATTGCGGCTGGGTTTTATTGTTGTTTTCAGCAGTCTGGTGTTTGCTTTTATAAAAGTGTTTCTGAAAGGTCCCCGCCCTTATCATGCCTACCCAGAAATCAGGATTGGCCCACTGGAGTCAGACAACGGAATGCCATCCGGTCACACACAGACAGCCGTGACGTTTTTTGGTTGTCTGGCCATGACGCTGCGTCGTCCGTTTTTCTGGATCATTGCAACTATGGGCATTATTGCTGTTGGCACCTCACGGATTTATCTGGGAGTGCATTACCTCGATCAGGTACTCACCGGCCTTATCTCCGGAGTCATAATTGTTGCGCTGTTTATATTATTTGAGAACCGGGTGTGCCGATTCTTTAGCCGTCTATCCACAGGTTCTGCCATCTTGTTGATTCTGGCAATCAGCAGCGTTCTCTGCCTTATTCACTTTGCAGCAGGTATGACCGCAGCCTTTCCATGGCGCAATATTGGCTTGCTGACAGGGCTGGGTATCGCCACTGTTCTGGCTTACCAGTCCGGGTTACTGAGGGAGTATTCAGGCATTCAGCTGAAACGAATACTGCTGGCTGTTCCCGGTTTGCTTGTGCTGGTGTTCGCATGGAATATCGAAAAAGAGATCCGAGCAGCCGCCGACCCTTTACTACTGAAAAACAGCATCACATTTCTAAAAGGGTTTCTGGCAGCGCTCTGGGTTATCTGGCTATGGCCTGTTTACTGTAATCTGATTCTCAAGCAGATCTCTAAACAACCACCAAACAAAGACATGCTGGAAGATTAACAGCATGCGATTTATTATTGCCGCCCTCTTAAAAGCCTTGAGCCGAATTAATCATGCCGCAGCCTGACAGTACTCAGCCCCTGAGGATTGTATTCGCCGGAACCCCGGATTTCGCCGCCGCCCACCTGCAAACCCTGCTGGACAGTCATCATGAAGTGATTGCTGTATACAGTCAGCCAGACCGCCCGGCGGGTCGTGGGCGACAGCTGGCACAGTCTCCGGTCAAACAGCTGGCTGTGAAACATGATATTCCGGTATTTCAGCCTAAAAGCCTGAAAGGTGAGCCGGAACAACAGGAACTGGCGGCACTGAATGCTGACTTGATGGTTGTTGTGGCCTACGGTCTGATTCTGCCGCAGGTGGTTCTGGATACGCCTCGTTATGGTTGCATCAATGTGCATGCCTCCATTCTGCCACGCTGGCGCGGTGCAGCACCGATTCAGCGTGCCATTGCTGCTGGCGATAAAGAATCCGGCGTTACCATCATGCAGATGGATGCCGGGCTCGATACCGGCGATATCCTGGTCAAGGCAACCTGCCCGATTCATGATACTGACACTGGCAGTGATTTACATGACCACCTGATTGAAGTCGGCCAGCCAGCCCTTGAACAAGCATTGGAACAGATTGCGGGTGGAACACTACAACCAGAACCTCAGGACGATGCTCTGTGCACTTATGCCCACAAACTGACCAAAGAAGAGGGCATGCTGGACTGGAATAAATCAGCACTGGAGCTGAAACGTCAGGTTCAGGCACTTAACCCATGGCCGGTTGCCTGGACAGCAATTGAGGGTGAACGTATTCGGGTCTGGTCTGTCACTCATAGTGAAGCCACAACCGATAAAGCACCCGGTACCATTCTGGATGCCAACAAACAGGGCATTCATGTTGCTACAGCAGCAGGCGTATTGTCTTTGACTACGCTGCAGCCATCCGGCAAGCGTGCGATGGATACCCAAGCGCTTCTGAACAGTCGCCAGGAACAGTTTGTTCCCGGTAAGCGATTCAGCTAAACAGAGCTCACTATCATGGCAAAACATGTCTCTGTAAGAGTCGCCGCCGTTCAGGCGGTGATGGCTGTTCGCTCCGGTGAATCATTATCTGCGGCCCTGCCCAAAGCGCAGGAAAACCTTTCTGACCGGGATCAGGCATTACTGCAGGAAATCTGCTTTGGAGTCATGCGGAACTTCCATCGCCTGCAGGCAATAAGTCATAACCTGATGGATAAGCCGCTGCGGAAAAAAGACTTTGATGTTGATTCACTGCTGCTGATTGGTATCTATCAACTATTACACACACGCATTCCACCACACGCCGCAATCGGCGAAACGGTTCAGGTTACCCGCACCCTTGGAAAGCCATGGGCAAGAGGGTTAGTGAATGCAGTACTGCGGAATGTACAGCGCAAACAGGATACGTTAGACGAATTACTGACAACACCTGTTGCACGCTACTCACATCCGCAATGGCTACTGGAAAAACTGCAAAAAGCCTGGACGGATAACTGGCAGGATATTGCAGCGGCTGCAAACACCCATGCGCCGATGACACTGCGGGTTAGTCCGCTCCACCATAAGCGGGAAGAATATCTGCAGTTATTAAATAACAGTGATATTGAAGCAACGCCCTGCCAGTTCGCAGAGGATGGCATCACTCTGAGCAAACCCACTTCTGTGGATAAACTGCCCGGTTTTGCCAAAGGCCATGTCAGTGTTCAGGATGAAGCAGCACAACTGTCGGCTGCATTACTGCCTGTTCAAAAGGGAATGCGGGTACTTGATACCTGCTGTGCCCCCGGCGGTAAAACTGTTCACCTGTTGGAGCACTGCCCTGATATCACCATGACAGCTCTCGATGCGGATGCTGAACGCTTATCACGGGTACAGGAAAATCTCGACCGAACCGGACTGAAAGCAAAACTGATTACCGGTGACGCCTCCAAACCTGCAGACTGGTGGGATGAAGAGCTGTTCGATGCCATTCTATTGGATGCACCGTGTTCTGCGACAGGTGTTATACGTCGACATCCTGATATTAAATTGTTACGTAAACCCAGTGATATTATGCCTCTGGCAGCACTGCAGGCAGAGATTCTTAAAGCCCAGTGGCAACTATTGAAGCCCGGCGGTCACTTGCTTTATGCAACCTGCTCTGTACTTCCGGAAGAAAACAGTCAGCAAATCAAGCGCTTTCTGGAATCAACCGATAATGCCCGTATGATTCCTATATCTGAAGAGTGGGGAATGGATACCGGCTTTGGTCGACAATTGTTCCCACAACAGGATGGACACGACGGCTTTTTCTACTGCCTGCTGCAAAAACAAGCCTGAAATATTTACCCGACTGGCGCTGCCATGAGGAAAATCATTTCTCTCCTCTGGCAGCCAGCATAAAATAAGCGGTAAACAAGCTTAAGTGCCGGTCATTCCCGACCGGTATTAAAAGGCCTCAATCATTATGAAAATTATTATTCTGGGTGCCGGCCAGGTGGGTGGTACTCTGGCGGAAAATCTTGCCAGCGAAGAAAACGACATAACCGTTGTTGATACTGACGGCGACCGCCTGCGCGAGCTGCAGGACCGGATTGATATCCGCACCCTGCAGGGAAAAGCCTCTTTTCCCTCTATTCTTAAGCAGGCAGGGGCAGACGACGCTGAAATGCTGGTGGCAGTGACCAACAGCGATGAAGTGAATATGATTGCCTGCCAGATCGCTTACACCCTGTTTCAGACACCCACCAAAATTGCCCGTATCCGTCAGGCGGCTTATCTGACCAAAGAAGCCCTGTTTAATGATGATGCGGTTCCCGTTGATGTATTGATCAGTCCGGAGCAGGTGGTAACCAATCATATTGTCCGCCTGATTGAGCATCCGGGGGCATTACAGGTGATGGACTTTGCGGGCAGAAAACTGCAGTTAGTCGCAGTAAGAGCCTACTACGGCGGACCACTGGTAAACCAGGAACTGCGGACTATTCGCGAGCATATGCCTAATGTGGATACCCGTGTCGCGGCTATTTTCCGCCGGGGTAAAGCGATTGTTCCTGAAGGTAATACCGTGATTGAGGTTGATGATGAAGTCTTCTTCATTGCCGACCGCAAGGATATTCGGGCGGTGATGGGGGAGCTGCGCCGCCTCGACAGCGATTACAAGCGCATCATTATTGCCGGGGGCGGTAATATTGGTCAGCGTCTGGCTGAAACGCTGGAGAGTAATTACAAGGTTAAAATCATCGAACAGAACCTTGAGCGCTGCCATCATCTGTCACAGGTTTTAAACAAAACCATGGTGTTTAACGGCAATGCTTCTGATAAGGAGCTGCTGTTATCGGAAAGCATCGAAGAAACTGATGTCTTCTGCGCGTTGACCAACGATGATGAAGCCAATGTCATGGCATCCATGCTGGCCAAACGTCTTGGTGCCCGCAAGGTTATGGCGCTGATCAATAACCCGGCTTATGTAGACCTGGTGCAGGGTGGAGAGATTGATATTGCGATTTCTCCACAGCTGGCAACCATCAGCAGTATGCTTCGCCATGTAAGAAAAGGCGACGTAGTAAACGTTCACTCACTCAGAAGAGGTGCTGCAGAAGCGATTGAGGCTATTGCTCATGGTGATGAGCGTAATTCCAAGGTCGTTGGCAAACTGATTGGCGATATAGAACTGCCTCAGGGAACCACGATTGGTGCCATCGTCAGAAATGATGAAGTACTGATTGCTCACGACCATATCAAGGTCGAATCAGAAGACCATGTAATACTGTTCCTGACCAACAAAAAGCGCATCAGGGAAGTGGAAAAGCTGTTCCAGGTGGGGCTGGGCTTCTTTTGATAATTATTAAAAAATTCAGAACCATTTACCTTAAGATAACAATAATGATGTACGTAAACAGCTGATATTTTCATGCCAGCACATCATGACAACACTCAGGGAAAATGCTGAACATCACAGCTTGAAACGGATTTCGCCTACTGGCTGCGTTTTTTAAGCATAAGTAGAATAGCAGTTTATGTCGTGCGGTTATGATGAATCATATCTACACGACAGCCAACACACTGCAAAAACAGAGACGCACAGGGACATTATGCATCTGTCGCTTATATTCCGGGTTCTCGGCATTTTATTAATGCTGTTTAGCATGTCGAGCCTGCCACCCATGCTGGTGGCGCTATTATATGATGAGCCGGAAATCGCCGTTTTCAGCTATACATTCATGATAACCCTGTTCACAGGGTTTGTATTCTGGCTGCCGTTTAAAAATAAACGTCAGGAGCTGCGTACACGGGATGGTTTTTTGGTAACGGTATTATTCTGGACGGTACTGGGCAGCTTTGGTTCGCTTCCCTTTCTGTTAATGGATACACCGGCACTGAGTATTTCTGATGCCATGTTTGAAGCCATATCGGGGCTGACAACAACCGGGGCAACCATTCTTACTCATATTGAAGCGCTGCCTAAATCCATTCTGTTTTACCGCCAGCAGCTGCAATGGTTTGGCGGTATGGGAATCATCGTTTTAGCCGTCGCCGTTTTGCCCATGCTGGGGATCGGGGGAATGCAGCTTTATCGCAGCGAAACACCGGGTCCCATTAAGGACAGCAAGCTGACACCACGAATTACCGAAACCGCCAAAGCCCTGTGGATAATTTATATGGTACTGACGGTAGCTTGTGGACTGGCTTACTGGTTCTCCGGTATGTCGGCGTTTGATGCCATCAGTCATAGCTTCAGTACGGTCGCTATCGGTGGTTTTTCCACTTATGACAGCAGTATGGGTGCCTTTAACAGCAGTACTATTGAAATTATTGCGATTGCTTTTATGGTCATCAGCGGTATGAACTATGCTCTGCATTTCTTTGCCTGGCGCCATAAAAGCCTGCTGCATTACTGGCAAGACCCGGAGTTCAAAACCTACGCCCTGTTACTGGGTGTAGTGACTCTGATTACCGTTGTGACCCTTGGTTTTACCGACCATATGGACTGGGGAACCGCATTAAGACAGGGTGCTTTTCAGGTTGCTTCCATTGCCACTACCACTGGATTTGCTACCGACGACTTTTCCGTGTGGCCGGTGTTCCTGCCAATGCTGCTGTTTATGACTGCTTTTGCCGGTGGCTGTGCCGGTTCTGCCGGTGGTGGTATGAAGATTATCCGGGTATTGCTGATCTACAAACAGGGCGTGCGTGAACTGCAACGCATGGTGCATCCCAATGCCATTATCAGCATAAAACTGGGAAAAAAACCGGTAGACGACAGGGTAGGGGGTGCCGTCTGGGGCTTCTTCTCGGCCTATATGTTCCTGTTTCTGGTGCTTTATCTCGCAGTGATGGCAACCGGTGTAGAGATGACCACGGCATTTTCTACCGTGGCCTCCTGTATGAATAACCTGGGACCAGCACTGGGCGATGCATCGGCAAACTATGCCAGTTTACCGGATGCTGCCAAGTGGATTCTCAGCTTTGCCATGCTACTGGGGCGGCTTGAGATATTTACCCTGCTGGTGTTGTTTACTCCGGCGTTTTGGCGGTATTGAAAACATCTTAAGGCCATCATGCTCAATGATGGCCTTTTTAAATTTAACCTAGCATTCAGTGGTAACAGTATTATGAAGCTTTAAATACCGCCTGAATATTTCGATTATTTGAGGGGTAATCCCGTTAAGAATGGTAGTCAGCTGATTATCATCAGCTGAGCTTGTCCTTTCCATTAATTCCCGCAGAAGCTGCTCTACCACTTGCGGGTTCAACTTATCGGCAGATGCCTGGAAATACTTTTCACTATCAATATATGACCGAAATTTATCTGCTAGTGCATATACGGAACCACCAAAATAAGTCTCAATAATATCTTTGAAAACCTCGACTAAACAATCCGGATGACTAGCACCATTTCTTACCTCCCAAAGATACTTTCGAACCTCTACTGCTGATGGGGATACTTGAGAAAATGTAAACTGTTTTGGTTGAGCAACAGCCCCCAATTCCTGCTCCCACTTATCTGGTACAACATAGTTAGGTGTAGCGGGCACAACAGCAAGTCTTGGCTCTACACTTAATTTTCTAGAGTGTACTGTAGACTTATTCAGAGATGCGCCAGTTAAAACATCCCCTGGATCAGAGCAAGTTCTAGAAGGTGGACCATATGATGTTTTCCTATGAGCAGAAGCTACCTTCCCGTGGGAGCTATCAAAGGAGTTGGCCTTAGAGTGATGAATTACAAGCCCAGTTGGTGTTGAGGGTATATGGTAATTGCCTTTAGTTGGCGGCCAATGCAGGTGAGAAACGCTACCAGAACCACCAGAAGGTGGTGACATCAGGTCTCTATACAGCCTACTGTGAGAATCGCTATGACTACCAGAATAAAAGGATGAGTTACTGGATCTGGTGTCATAAGAAATAAATATACCTGAATCAAAGCCAGCGGCATTAGGTGGACGAAGGAATTGTGTCGAGTGACTCACACTTCTATCAAGCGAGAGTTTTCTACTACCTTGCTTACTTCCACCGACAGGAGAAGAATTCGCCCCCGTATGTAAAGGTGATACTGTCCATTCCTCAGCCTCTTCTACTTCTATTTGATCTAATAAATTACCCTCAGAACGCCTTCTTGTAAGAGTTTCTTCTCTTTCTTCAAGTAATAAGGCTTCACCCCGCCGATCTTCATCTTCTATATCTATATCTATATGAGAAGTGACTTTGTGGGAAGTGATATCAGAACAGCTAACAGCTCCATATTTCTGCCCTTTTAGCCTTTTAGACCCAGCTATAACAGGTGCTTTTTTCTGACCCGATGTAAACCTTGCGTATAGATATTTACCTATTCTTAGTAAATCATCTGCAAAAGATTTTTTCCTCGCCCTTTCTACCTGTGTCCTTCCACTACCATCTAGATCTATATCTTCTCCAGAAGAAAGATGAGTGTTAGACGATGATGCAGGTGATGGAGAAGTATATTCAGCATCATTTTGGTCAACACCTAACAGGCTCCTGTCTGAAACATTAAGCTTCGAAGAAGGCTCATGCGAAACAGATCGACCCAATCCCGGATTCATATGACATTCTACACTGTGAACTGAAGACCAGTCTGCAGAGAGTGATCGTTGATGAGAACTGCGATCATGGCCAACCTGTTCTACATGAATAAGAGGTTTTTGAAGAAGTTCTCCAAGAGTGGCTCTCCTTGTTGGTTGATCTTCTTCAGCTGCAACTAAATCACTTCTTCCAGCGCCACCAAATTCAAACAGGATAACATATAGCACCTCAGTTCTTCGTGATGAGGCAACACAGCCAGTATCTTGCAACGCAGACATCAAAACACTACAAGTTTTATTTATCGCTGTATCGAGGTCTACTTCATCCATGCCCCCAACTTTAAATAACTTATTAAGTACAGCTTCTAAATAGCTCTCAATGTAAGCCCGATCGGATTTTGCCTGTTTCTTCATATTAGGCGAGACCTTGGACATAAAATCTTTAATACCATCGCCAGGGAAAGAACTCGTTACCTTTTTTGCTAATCGTTTTGCCGCATCAGGTGTATCAATACAATAAAGTACACATCTCTTAGAAACAATAACAAAGTCTTTTAGATTAACTTTTCTTTCTTTTACTGCAGATTTAACAACCCAGTTAATCACATGCTCTAATTTTTCATTGGTAAAAAACGCTGCAGGCAAAGATATATCTCTTAAGCTCTCCAGAGCAGGACAACATCGACCCGCTTTAGGCTTTGCGGGTACAAAGAAGGGATCTTTTTCATCTTTTGGAATACGAGAACAAATCAACCTTGCCCGTGTTCTGCAATCATCATAGTTAAAACCACCTGAAACAAAGTTTACTTTAGGAAACACCTGAGGGAACAACAAAGGATTCTCACATACTTGCCCGTTTGAGCTATAAAGATGCAACCCAAGCAACAGCTCCGCCATTAAGACATTAGCATTATGGAAACGTTGGTCTAGCATATAATCACGCCAATATGGATTCCACTCACTCAGTGGAAATCTGTCTTTTTCTACACTTATCCCATAGTACTCTTTAATTGCAATCTCAGCACTTCTTACACTCAGTTTCAATAAATCTCTGCTTTTTAATTCGGTAGCTCTCGTTAGGCCACCAATGGGCCCACTAACTAACTTTCTCTTACCTCTTCCTTTTTGATCTTCTTCAAAAGTAACAGGAGCTAAAGTAGATTCCAATTTACCAAGAGCACTAGACCACCCTTCCAGAGTATAGCGAAACGCTCCTAACACATAATCATCACCCTGTTTCTTAATAAAGCATTCTGTTTCAAAATCAAACTTGGCACCTACCTTAAATTCGCCTCTACTGGTCGTGTATTCTGTAGCAGAAAGCAACTTCAATTCCTGCCGTCCATTTTGGGCAATAGTAACTTCGTTATACTTAGCTGATGTTTTTACTAAATAACCTCCGTCAGCTAACTCAAGAACTGACATTGAGCCCACTCGCCCAGTGCAAACCTGAAATGGGTTATCAGGGCAGAGTAAAGGAAGTACCTTTTGATTGATAGTGAGAACAAAGTCAATATACTTTTCTTGTTGTGCAAATTCAGATACCGCATACCAAGCATCTGAAGGTAACGCTGCTTTTAAATGCCTTCCTAAACATGCTTTTTGTTGCTCCAGTTCAGATCTTTTATCTTTGGAATCTGCAGCGAAAATCACTGATTGCTTACAACCATCATTAAAATCAATTTTTAGCTTATATCTATAACTATCCTGAATCAGGTTATATCTTATATATCGGTATCCCTCATCCTGATAACGCCTTCTGCACTTAGTAAGCGCTTCGGTTGTTTTTTCAGAGATGTCTTCTATGACTCCTTCAGGAGACACCATACAAATTAGCTGTGATTCTCCGTTAATATGCCTCATTTCCAGAGTTTCATCAGGAACCATTAATTTCATTCCGAGCTCAGGTAAACACGCCTTGAAGTCTTTAGAATATTCATCAAGATTTATAGCATGACCATTAATAACAACTCTGACTTTTGCATCACCCTCTTTTAAATTTTTTCTTCGAATTATTGTTCCATCCCTGAAAAGAGCTGTACGAGGAATCGGTTCATATATCTTGTGTTTGCCTAACGTTGCAGATGAATTCAAAGTCATAGAAATCCTCTGAGTTCCATTTGAACCATCTGTGTGATTTGTTAGATTTTGGCTTGGTTCACTATTTCTCCAATCCTCTTGAAGTGAATTTAAATCATTCAGTTTATGACCTATAAATACTAGAAACTTTGAGTCTTCCTGAACACAGTGACCAACCCGGTCATTCCAGTCAGCATAAAAATAATCTTTAAGCCACATCAAAGGAGAGAGAGGAGAAAAAGTTGCATGGAGGAGAGGCTCAACACCACTTCTGAGCAGGTTAAAACCAGTATGGGTTTCATCACTACTATGGGCTTCTGACAGGAAAGGGCAAGAAATATCAGTGATCGAATAATCAATACCTGCAACCTGTACCTCGCAGGCAAGTTTATTACTTCCTCTGTTATTTGTCTTTATATCAGCAGGAAATGCGGTACTCCCAAGGCAAATACTATCCGGAACAACAAGAATAAAATCGCCATCAATTGCATCAATACCAGCCCCATCACTATCAAAACAAAAGCTTTTCTTTGATCTCTGGTTATCTATAAAACACTGATCCGGAGAAATTCTACCATTAACTATTCTAACTTTTATAACGCCATGAGAAACTGTTTGTTCAAAAATAAACTTTTTACCAGAGGATAAAAATGTACTGCCCTCAACATCATTAATAAAAACTGAAACAGCATCCTCAGATACCTTTTCCCCTCCTAACCTTAATTTTAAATCTTGATCAAGACCCGGCTGAAAGGGAATAATGATAGTTATCTCATCACTCTCTGTTTCATGCGAACTTCCATTTACAAGTAGGCAATATTTATTTTTAAATTCGCTATCAGCCTCCTTAGTAAGCCCTCTCATTCTTAGAAAAGATGCCTTTTGTGTGCAGGGTAATGCCAGATAGAAGTCCTCCTCCTTTTCTTCATACCTAAACCCTGGAATATCAGAGTAAAAGCATCCGCCTTCCCAGCTCAAAGGAGAAATTTTGATTTCACTATCCCCTTTCCAAGCGACAACAGCTTGAGAGCAATTAGCACTTCCAGTATGAGAGTAAAATAATACAGCGAATGCCGACTGCGATAGGAAGAATATTCCAAAAATAAGGCTGAAAATGATATTCAAATACGTTTTTTTAAAAAGAGACTTCATTTAATACTGCACATCTGAAAATTTAAAACAAAGCGTCCGTGCCACCAAAAGGCTCGCACCAAGC
The DNA here is from genome assembly GCA_965261725.1 of Endozoicomonadaceae bacterium. Classification (GTDB taxonomy): domain Bacteria; phylum Pseudomonadota; class Gammaproteobacteria; order Pseudomonadales; family Endozoicomonadaceae; genus CANDOC01. Next base: position 266,303 of record CBDHDU010000044.1, read on the forward strand.
CTAGTCGGTTTATTCCATCTCGCCAGTTTTTAATTCACTAAAGTTCTATAGCGGCTGATATGGCGGGGCAAATGCAGGTATAATCCCTCTCCAGATACTATTTACCGTTAGCTTTATGTCGCCAGCTGTCGGCACCCGAGGTAAAACCGTGACTCACCAGACAACTCCTGATGTCAGCACTTTTCAGGGCATGATCCTTGCCCTGCAGCAATACTGGGCCCGTCAGGGCTGCGTTATCCTGCAACCCCTTGATATGGAAGTGGGTGCAGGCACCTTCCACCCGGCAACCTTCCTGCGTGCTATTGGCCCCGAGAAGTGGAGTGCTGCCTACGTTCAGCCCAGCCGCCGCCCGACTGACGGTCGTTATGGTGAGAACCCGAATCGCCTGCAGCATTACTATCAGTATCAGGTGGTGATGAAGCCATCCCCTGAAAACATTCAGGAGCTTTACCTTGGCTCTTTGAATGAACTGGGTATTGATCCGTCCATTCACGATATCCGCTTTGTTGAAGACAACTGGGAATCCCCAACACTGGGTGCCTGGGGCCTTGGCTGGGAAGTGTGGCTGAACGGTATGGAAGTCTCCCAGTTCACCTACTTCCAGCAGGCAGGTGGTATTGAATGCTTCCCTGTAACCGGTGAGATCACTTACGGTCTGGAACGTCTGGCGATGTATATTCAGGGCGTAGACAGCGTTTATGACCTGATCTGGACCAAAGGACCGCAGGGCACTGTTACTTACGGTGATGTGTTCCTGCAGAACGAAGTTGAGATGTCGACTTTCAACTTTGAAAAGGCCGATACCGAAGAGCTGTTCCGCCAGTTCAACTTCTTTGAAAGTGAAGCCCAGCGCCTGACTGAAGACAACCTGCCGCTGCCAGCTTATGAATATACGCTGAAAGCTTCCCATACCTTCAACCTGCTGGATGCCCGTCACGCAATCTCTGTAACCGAGCGTCAGCGTTATATTCTGCGTGTACGTACTCTGGCCCGCGGTGTTGCCCAGGCTTACTTTGATTCCCGCAGAAAAGCCGGATTCCCACTGGCAGATGACAAGGTTCGTGAACAGGTAATGGCCCAGCTGGCTCAGGAGGAAAAGTGATGTCTAAGCAAGATTTTCTGATTGAGCTGGGTACCGAAGAGCTGCCACCAAAAGCCCTGGCTTCCCTGAGCAAGGCCTTTGCTGATGGCATTTTGAATGGTCTAAAAGAATCCGGTCTGGCTTTCGCTGACAGTGAAATGTTTGCCAGCCCACGCCGAATGGCCATACTGATTCGTGAACTGAAAACCGCCCAGAAAGACCAAAACGTCGAGCGTAAAGGTCCGGCTGTTCAGGCATGTTTTGATGCCGAAGGTAAACCCACCCGCGCCGCTGAAGGTTTTGCCCGCTCCAATGGTGTTACCGTTGATGAACTGGAAAAACTGGAAACAGGCAAAGGTGCCTGGCTGGTATTCCGCTCTGTTCGTAAAGGTCAGCAAACTGCAGAACTGCTGCCGGGGCTGGTAGAGCAGTCACTCTCCAAATTGCCGATTCCAAAGCGTATGCGTTGGGCTGACCGTCGCGATGAATTTGTCCGTCCAGTTAAGTGGCTGGTAATGCTGCAGGGTTCTGAAGTGATTCCGTGCAATATTATGGGTCTGGATGCTGGTCGTACGACTCGTGGCCACCGGGTTCACTGCACTGAAACACTGAGCATTGAGTCTCCGGCTCAGTATGCCGAACTGCTGCGTGAGAAAGGTTTTGTTATTGCTGATCAGGCTCAGCGCAAGCAGGTGATTCGTGAGCAGGTAACCGCTCTGGAAAAAGAAATCGGTGGTAGCATTATTATCGATGAAGACCTGCTGAATGAAGTGTCTGCTCTGGTTGAATGGCCGGTTGCGCTGGCAGGTCGTTTTGATGAAGCATTCCTGGAAGTACCGGCTGAATCACTGATTTCTTCCATGAAAGAACATCAGAAATACTTCCATGCTGTTGACGCTGAAGGCAAACTGCTGCCACGTTTCATTACTATCGCCAATATCGAGAGTCGTGATCCGGCTCAGGTTATTGCCGGTAATGAAAAGGTTATCGGCCCGCGTCTGGCGGATGCCCGTTTCTTCTTTGAAACTGACAAGAAAACGACTCTGGACGCTCAACGTGAACGCCTGAAATCTGTCGTATTCCAGAACAAGCTCGGTACAGTTTATGACAAGACTAAGCGTATGGGTCGTCTGGCTGCCGATATTGCCTGTCAACTGAACAGCGATACCGAAATGGCAGCACGTGCAGCAACCCTGAGTAAAGCTGACCTGGTCAGTGAAATGGTTCAGGAATTCCCTGAATTGCAGGGCATTATGGGTCAATACTATGCCCGCCACGAAGGCATGGCTGAAGATATTGCTCTGGCACAAAACGAACAGTATATGCCACGTTTTGCCGGTGACGAGTTGCCTGCAACTTTGGCCGGTTGTTCAGTTGCCCTTGCAGACAAGCTGGATACACTGGTTGGTATTTTCGGCATCAAGCAGCCTCCCAGTGGCAGTAAAGATCCATTTGCCTTGCGTCGTGCAACTCTGGGTATTCTGCGTATTCTGGTTGAAAAGAAGCTGAATCTGGACCTGGAAGTGCTGATTCGCAGTGCCAGCAAAGGCTATCAGGAAAGCGGTGTTGAACTGCCGGTTGCTGAAGATGAGCTGGTTAAGCAGGTACTGGACTTTATGCTGGATCGTTTCCGTGCCGGTTATCAGGATCAGGGCATTCCGACAGAAGTCTTCCTCGCCGTTCGCGCCCTGCGCCCGACCAGCGCACTGGATTTCGATGCCCGCGTGAAGGCTGTGGATAACTTCCGCCACCTGACTGAAGCTGAAGCCCTGTCTGCCGCCAACAAGCGGGTTGCCAATATTTTGGCGAAGAGTGACAAGGCTCCGGAAGCAACTGTGGATAACGCACTACTGCAGGAAGCGGCAGAGAAAGTACTGGCAGAAGCGATTGCCGTGCGTCAGGCTGAAATTGAGCCGTTGGTTGCTAGTCATGACTATCGTCAGATTCTGGAATCTCTGACAGCGTTGAAAGCACCTGTGGACACCTTCTTTGATGAAGTCATGGTGAATGCCGATGATGCGGCCATTCGAGCCAATCGTCTGGCATTGTTGCAGCAGCTACGGAACCTGTTCCTGCAGGTTGCCGATATTTCTCTGCTGCAGAAAGCTTAAGAAATAAGGCTGTGAAAAGGGGAGGGCGGTTGCTCTCCACTTTTTTTGCCTGCTATTTTCTGCTCATGGCTAATAAGCCTGAAGATAAAAACGTAACGACTTACCAGGAAAAGGGATACTTTATGAAGCTGGTCATCCTCGACCGTGACGGCGTTATTAATGAAGATTCCGACAATTATATAAAGTCCGCTGCCGAGTGGATTCCCCTGCCAGGCAGTATTGAAGCAATGGCTCGCTTAACGCAGGCCGGTTATCAGGTTGCCATTGCCACCAACCAGTCCGGACTGGGCAGAGGCTTATTTCCCGCCACAGCGCTGACTGAAATGCACAACAAGATGATAACCCTTGTTACAGAAGCCGGTGGTAAGATTGACGCTCTGGTCTGGTGCCCTCATACACCGGATGACCATTGCGATTGCCGCAAGCCTGCTCCCGGACTCATTAAGCAGATTGAAAACGAACTGGGTATTTCAGCAAAAGGTGCCTGGATCATTGGTGATTCGCAACGGGATCTTGATGCGGGCATGGCTGTGGGGTGTAAGTCTGCATTGGTAAAAACCGGAAAGGGACTGAGAACCCTCGACAAAAATAAGAGTTCTGTTAATGCCTTGGTATTTGATGATCTGGCAGACTTTGTTGACCAGCTCCTACAGAACAAAATTTCAGAGTAAACCGTTTCAGAGTTAATAATGGCAACAGTATTACCTTTTATCAGGACGATTATTTTTTATCTGGCACTCGCCATATGGACTGTTTTCTGGGCCGGACTGGGTACACTGGTAACCGGTTTCATGCCGTTGCGAAAACGTCATGGCTTTTCAGTTAAAATCTGGAATCAGGTTATTCTCTGGCTGTGTAAGGTTATCTGCGGTATCCGCTGGGAAATTGTCGGTAAAGAAAATATTCCTCAAAAACCCTGCGTTATTGTCAGTAACCACCAAAGTACTTGGGAAACCTTTGCCTTGCAGACCCTATTTTCCCCCCAGAGCCAGGTATTAAAAAGAGAACTATTGCTGATTCCGTTTTTTGGCTGGGCGCTGGCACTGACAAAACCTATCGCTATCAACAGAGCTAATAAACGTGCCGCGTTGCAACAGGTAATCAAAGAAGGGGGTGACCGGATTAAAGAGGGTTTATGGGTACTGATTTTCCCTGAAGGAACCCGTCGACCTCATGGTAAACCCGGCAAGTTCTCTCGCAGTGGTGCCGTGATGGCCTGTAACACCGGTGTTGATATCCTCCCGGTAGCCCATAACGCAGGCACTTGCTGGGAGCATGGTAAATGGCTCAAGAAACCCGGTACGATCACAGTAGAAATTGGACAGCCTATTTCTACTGAAGGGAAGAGCCATAATGAAGTTCAGGAAGCCAGCAGTCAGTGGATACTGGATAAACTGAAACAAATGTAAGATCAAACAAAAAGCCGACAACTGTCAGCTTTTTGTTTATACACATCGTTCGTCGTCTTAATTAGACATCAAGGTTGGCTACATTAAGCGCATTAGTTTCAATAAACTCTCTACGTGGCTCAACATGATCTCCCATCAAGGTAGTGAAGATCTGGTCTGCCGCAATCGCATCCTCAACCCGAACCTTCAACATTCGACGACTTTCCGGATCCATGGTGGTTTCCCACAGCTGCTCCGGATTCATCTCGCCCAGCCCCTTATAACGCTGGATATAGTGACGTTTGGTTGATTCACGCATCAGCCATTCCAGCCCTTGCTCAAAAGAGTCAATTGGATGGCGACGCTCACCTTTCTGAATCCAGGCACCTTCTTCAATCAGTCCCTGCAGCTGTTCGCCCAGTGCGCAGATATTCTGGTAATCCGCAGACTCAAAGAATTCAACAGACAGCGGGTATTCATTGGGAACACCGTGATGGATAACCGTCAGTTTAGGCAGCCAGACCTGATGCTCCCGATCTTCGACAGCCTTCACTTCTGCACGGGCACCGGAAGGCAGCTTGGAAAGCACAGCCTGCTGCAGCTTCTGAGCCCAATCAGTCATAGCAGCTTCATTAGCCAGCATGTCCTCTCTCACAGCAGGCAGGTAAACCATACTGTTCAGCGCTTCAGCCGTATACAGGCGAGACATACGCCCTACGATGGATTCAACCTTACGATAAGATTTTACAATCGTTTCAAAGCCAGCACCTGTAATTCCCGGTGCCGTATCGTTCACATGCAGGCTGGCATTTTCCAGTGCCGCCGATGTCAGATATTCCTGCAGTGCCGGATCATCTTTCAGATACTGTTCCTGCTTGCCACGCTTGATTTTATACAACGGTGGCTGAGCAATATAAACATGACCACGCTCTATAATTTCAGGCATTTGACGGAAGAAAAACGTCAGTAGAAGTGTACGAATGTGAGAACCGTCGACATCCGCATCGGTCATAATAATGATACTGTGATAACGGAGTTTCTCGATATTGAACTCTTCACGACCAATACCACAACCCAGCGCGGTAATCAGGGTGCCGACTTCCTGAGAAGACAGCATCTTGTCGAAACGTGCTTTCTCAACGTTCAGGATTTTACCTTTCAAAGGCAGAATTGCCTGAGATTTACGGTTACGTCCCTGCTTGGCAGAACCACCCGCAGAATCACCCTCCACAATATAAAGTTCAGAGAGGGCAGGGTCTTTTTCCTGACAGTCAGCCAGCTTGCCGGGTAGACCCGCAATATCGAGCGCACCTTTTCGGCGGGTCATTTCACGGGCTTTACGCGCCGCTTCACGGGCACGTGCGGCATCGATCATTTTGGAGACAATGGCCTTGGCTTCCTGCGGCCGTTCCAACAGATAATCTGTCAAATATTTGGCCATCTCTTGCTCAACTGCCGTCTTCACTTCTGAAGAAACCAGCTTATCTTTAGTCTGAGAAGAGAACTTCGGATCAGGTACTTTGACAGACACAATTGCCGTCAGACCTTCACGGGCATCATCACCTGTTGTCGAAACTTTCTGTTTTTTACCCAATCCTTCACGCTCAATATAAGCATTCAGGCTGCGGGTCAGCGCTGCACGGAAGCCAGCCAGATGGGTACCACCATCGCGCTGAGGAATATTATTGGTAAAGCAGAAGATGTTTTCCTGAAAGCTGTCATTCCACTGCAAGGAAACCTCAACACCAACACCATCATCACGACTGGAGGTATTGAAGTGGAATACATTATTAACCGGGTTTTTATTTTGATTCAGGTACTCAATAAAAGCCTGCAGACCACCTTCATAGTTGAAACGTTCTTCTTTTCCGGAACGCTCATCTTTGAGCACAATGCAAACACCGGAGTTCAGAAAGGCCAGTTCACGCAGACGCTTAGCCAACAAGTCAAAGCTGAACAAGATATTACTGAAGGTTTCATCAGACGGAATAAAGTGAATTTCAGTACCGCTGGTTTCTGTTTCACCAATTACTTTCAGCGGTTCTTTCGGCACACCATGCAGATAAACCTGCTGATGAACCTTACCTGCACGGCGTACAGTCAGCTTCAGTTCACTGGAGAGGGCGTTAACAACAGAGACACCCACACCGTGCAAACCACCGGAAACCTTATAGGTGTTGTCATCGAACTTACCACCCGCGTGCAGCACAGTCATGATAACTTCAGCAGCAGAAACACCTTCTTCTTCGTGCATATCCACCGGGATACCACGACCGTTATCTCTGACAGACACAGATTCATCCGGGTGAATGATGACCTGAATCTCTGAACAGAACCCTGCCAGCGCCTCATCGATTGAGTTATCGACGATCTCAAACACCATATGATGCAGGCCTGTGCCATCATCCGTGTCACCAATATACATGCCGGGACGCTTACGCACGGCATCCAGGCCTTTCAGCACCTTGATATTCGATGCGTCATAACTCTGCTCACTCATCTTTCATTCTCCGTTAAACTGGCAACCCCATCAGGTCGGGTATTGTCTACAGGACTTCCCAGCTAAACCTGGCTGGTTGTCAGTGTTTGGATTTCGTCATAATCCATGACATTTCCGTGTTTCACGTGAAACATTTTGGCAGTCCCTTCACCAATAAAATCGGAAAGAGCATCACGTTCCACACAGGTAATGAAAACCTGGAAATCTAAATTTCTTAGCAACTCACACACCAGTCGACGGTGTTTTTGATCCAGCTCCGATGGCAGATCATCTATCAGATAAATGCAGGAACGTTTGGTTTCAGCCGCAAAAAAGGCGCCCTGAGCAATCTTTAAAGCGGATACAACCAGTTTTTGCTGCCCCCGGGAAAGGTAGTCTGCAGCATTAGCTCGACCGATTTTGACACGTAAGTCAGCGCGTTGAGGTCCGTATTGGGTAAACCCCTGAGCAATATCACGTTCAATACTACCGGTCAGAACGTCCTTGAATTCAGCTGTTTTATCCCATCCCCGGTAATATGAAAGCCGGATATCGGATACATCAAGTATTTTCTCTAAAACGGATTCCCATACGGGAATAAAGCGTGCGATATACTCAGCACGATAATCATCCACGAGACGAGAGGCCGAAATGAATTCGGCATCCCAGACAGAAAGTTGCGATCTGTCTATATTACCACGGCGCAGCAGGGTATTCCGCTGTTTCAGTGCTCTTTGCATGTGCTTCCACGCAGAATGGAAACCGTGTTCCACGTGAAACACCCCCCAATCAAGAAATTGCCGCCGTAGTTTCGGAGCACCATCCAGCAGACTGAATGTTGTCGGGGTAATAAGTTGAATAGGCACCAACTCGGCTAATTCATGCAGCCCTGAGGGTGTCGCCCCATTTATATGAACCTTCAGTTCAGCATCTGTTCCACGTGAAACACCCACAGAGTATAGACTGCCCTGATTCTCTACCCGCCCGAATACCGTGCAGTGCTGCTTTTCATGCTGAATAACAGGCTTAATGCGATGACTTCTGAAGGAGCGGGACAGCCCCATTAAGTAAATAGCCTCCAGAACACTACTTTTGCCACTCCCATTTTCACCAAAAAACAGGTTAATTCCCTTAACCGGCTGAATATTCACAGAGGAAAGATTTCTGAGCGAGGTGACCTTAAGGGTTTGAATTGTCATGCGTTTCGGGCGTTATAAGTGACTGTACCTAACGGAAAGTCCATAGTTAGGAAGAGTAGTTAGAAGGAACAACTGGAAAGAACAGACTTCTTATAAAAATATGCCTGTCTCAATGGACAGGCATATCTTCTGAAAACGACTTATATCAGGGGTTGCAAAGCAGCTAAATTACAACCGCATGGGCATAATAACGTAAACGGAATCGCCCTTGTCATCAGCCTCTTCAACCAATGCACTGCTATTTGGGTCAGATAGAGTCATCTTGATGGATTCACCAGACAGTACTGACAATACATCCATCAGATAATTAACATTGAAGCCGATTTCCAGACTGCTGCCTGCGTAATCAATACTCAGTTCTTCTTCCGCTTCTTCCTGCTCCGGGTTGTTGGCAATCACCTGCAATGTGCCATCAGACAGCATCATGCGAATACCGCGATACTTTTCATTGGAAAGGATAGACGCACGCTGGAAGGCCTGACGCAGCAGGTTACGGTCACCGATAACAATCTTGTCGCCACCACGAGGGAACACCCGCTCATAATCCGGAAACTTACCGTCCACCAGCTTGGAAGTGAACAGGAAATCACCGGTACGCGCACGGATATGGTGAGCTCCCAGAGTGATATGTACCATCTCACCGCCTTCAGTAAGCAGGCGCGCAAGTTCCAGAATACCTTTGCGTGGAACAATCACCTGGTGACGTTCCTGCTGGGTAATATCTGCTTCAACGGTACACATCGCCAGACGGTGGCCATCAGTAGCAACCGCACGCAGGGCATTGCTGGATACTTCCAACAGCATACCATTCAGGTAGTAACGCACATCCTGCTGCGCCATAGCAAAGCCGGTGCGGTCAATCAGGCGGCGCAGGCGAGTCTGTTCCACGGCAAAGGTGATGGAACCTGCTTCTTCCTCAATATTGGGAAATTCTGACGCAGGCAGGGTCGACAATGTAAAACGGGATTTACTGGAACGCAGTACCACACGCTGATCTTCAGCGGAGAACTCAATACTGGCTTCTTCCGGTAATGATTTACAGATATCCATCAGCTTACGAGCCGGAACAGTGATTTCACCGCCTTCCTGCACCTGATCCAGCTGAACAGTTCCTACCAGTTCAACCTCAAGATCGGTTCCGGTCATTGACAGCTGATCGCCCTCAACCACCATCAGTACATTGGAAAGCACTGGTAAGGTTTGCCGACGTTCCACTACACCTGCAACCAGCTGCAATGGTTTCAGCAAGGCTTCCCGGTTTATGGTGAATTTCATGATTTTCCTTTCTCTCGCCAAAGTGTATTCAGGTCGTCAAACCAGCACCTAACTTCAATTGCGAATACTGCTTCCTTTTATATAGGTCATGGCAGTGATTCGAACTGATACCTAGCTGGTGAGTAAACGTTGCAGATTACTGTAATCTTCACGAATCTCGCTGTCGGATTCAATCAGTTCTTTGACTTTCCGGCAGGCATGTAAAACAGTTGTATGGTCTCTACCTCCGTAAGCATCGCCTATTTCCGGCAAGCTATGACTGGTTAATTCCTTCGATAGAGCCATCGCTACTTGCCGGGGACGTGCAACTGAACGACTCCGGCGTTTTGATAAAATATCAGAAATCTTGATCTTATAATATTCCGCAACTGTACGCTGAATATTGTCGATGCTGACCTGCTTATCCTGCAATGCCAACAGATCTTTCAGTGATTCACGAATGAGGCCAATATCAATCGGACGTCCTGTAAAGTGAGCACTGGCGACAACCCGCTTCAAGGCACCTTCAAGTTCACGTACATTGGAACGAATCCGTTGAGCAATAAAGAAAGCAGCATCATGAGGTAAATCAACCTTTACCTGCTCTGCTTTTTTCATCAGAATTGCTACACGGGTTTCCAGTTCCGGAGGCTCAACAGCAACGGTAAGCCCCCAGCCAAACCGGGATTTAAGTCGCTCTTCCAAACCTTTAATTTCCTTTGGATAACGGTCACAGGTCAGGATCATCTGTTGCCCGCCTTCAAGTAACGCATTAAAGGTATGGAAAAATTCTTCCTGTGAGCGCTCCTTACCGGCAAAAAACTGAATATCATCAATCAATAAAGCATCTACAGAACGGTAATAGCGTTTGAAATCATTAATGGCATTCAACTGCAATGCTTTTACCATATCAGCAACGAATCGCTCAGAGTGCAAATATACGACACGAGCATTTTTGTCTCGTTTTACAAGGTAGTTACCCACAGCATGCATAAGGTGAGTTTTACCTAAACCAACACCGCCGTATAAAAATAAAGGGTTATATGCAGCACCCGGATTTTCTGCAATCTGTCGTGCAGCTGCCAGCGCCAGCTGGTTTGACTTACCTTCAACAAAGCTATCAAACGTGAACGTATTGTTAAGGGCGCTGTTATGCTTGATCCCACCTTCAACATCAATCTGACGTTCAGGCTTACGCTGTTCAGCGATAGTGCTGTGAGCTTTCAGTGGGTTCTTTAAAGGCTGTTTATTTTGATACTCACGAACATTGTCGCTTTTACCAGAAGTATGCGCCTGGATAATATCGGAAACATCAGCAGGCATTAACTCCTGAGGTTGCTGCTTTAGTGAATCCTGTTGCTGCAATGCAGGCATCTGACCTCCCTGAGCGGAAAGATCTTCTGGCATCAGCAGGTTACCGCGTAACATACCTTTATTAAGCGCTGGTTGCTCAGCCTTAGCCTGTGTTAACTGGGGTTCTGCTGTCACAGGCGATCTGCTCTCAGCAGCAGCCGGAGGCCTGGATTCAGCTAGAGAGTTCGTTAACTGAATACCAGCCGGGGCTGAAGCAGGCTCTTCAAATTCAAAACCGGACTGGGCTTTGGCCGTTTGTGCATTCGCTGACAATGATACCTGCGGCTGCTTATCCACAGAACCCTGATGAACAGAAGAAAACTGGTTTTCCCTAGCAGGCTGCTCAACTGGCTCCGCTTTGTGTTGCAAACGTTCACTGAGAGGATTCGTCAGACGGCTTGTAGCTGCAGATGGCTTATCCACATCTGCATTAACTACATTACCAAACAAGTCGGCCGGTGTTTTTCTTGCGCTACTTGTCCGTTGCACAGAACCAGAAGCACGGTTACTACTTCTTTTTCTGCCAAATTTCGGACGTCTGGAACTTACCGCCAGCGCCAGTGCCGGAGGTTCACCACCAGACAACTCATCCAGCAGTTCTTCTATTCTGGGCAGGTATTTTTCTCGTACCCAGTCCTGAACAAATCGGTTGGGCGCAAGCAGGCACAGGTCCTGATCATCGCCCATGACCTTAAGGGGACGTATCCAGGTATTGAACTGTTGTGAAGGAAGTTCATCCTGAAGTAGTTCCGTACATTTATGCCAGATATCCAGTGGCACAGGAGCACTCCGCTGTTCGCTGTGGATAAGTAATAAGAAGGAGGGATGCAGCAGATTCTACCGGTACGGACAAAAGTTATCCACACCTTTAAAGTAATCCACAGCCACCGCCCTTTGGGTATTATTACTTAAGATTCAGTTAGTTATATTTTTTATTCCGTTAATCACATATCCAAAAAAATCAAACAGGAAACATCACCTGACTAATAGTGATTGTGGATAACACCGTGGAAAAGCTGTTCGGCTGGCAGTGTATGAAATGTCAATAAGTCAAAGAAAATTATTATTCTTATTTTTATCCCCACTTATCCACTGTCAGAATTACAGCTTTCTAACAGCTAATAACGTAATTGTAGACAAGGTTATTAAATCCTGCAGACCAATAGCAGACTGAAATAACTCCTGTTATCCACAGAAAGGCAGCTTACTAATAAAAGTAATTACAATAAGAAAAGATATATAAAAAGATATGTGTATATTTTTTCATTAATTTATTAACAAGTGTGTACATAAAAAAGCTGAACTTTTTAGATCGCTGTGAATAAGCGGCTAAATAAATCCACAACCGAGCACTGTCAACAAATTGACTAAACCCGTCATACCTGTCAGTTTTATGTATCAGCCTATACAATCGTCATAATCCGTATTGATAGTGATAGCCTGTGAATTACAGCTACAGATATGTAGAAAGCACAGATAAAAAGCAGAACAAATTAGTGAACCAGCCCATAAAAGACCCGACTTCAGCAAATTCTGATTACTATTAACCATTCAGCTGGAAACCCTGATACCCTGAAAACACTGGGGTGACATCATGAAATGATCAGAAAGTCACCAATGAAATTGACGCTTGGAACACAATTCCTTAGAATTACCGCCTTTTTGGCAAGCTAGTAATTTCAGGTATCTGAAACATGAAAAGAACTTTTCAACCAAGCGTTCTGAAGCGCAAGCGTGATCACGGCTTCCGTGCTCGTATGGCTACTAAAAGCGGTCGTGATCTGATCAAGCGTCGTCGCGCTAAAGGTCGTAAGCGTCTGACTGCTTAATAAGCAGTCCGGCACTGCCGACCTGTCCGGATATTACCCGGATTCAGCAATTCGATTCGCAAGCACTGAAGGCTTAGCTCATCCCTACCTTCCCGATAGCTTGCCGATGTTTTCAGGTATTACTTTTCGCCGTCTGTTGATTATCAACAGTCAGTGAAATGTTGTCGTTGCCTCCTGAAGGTAGCGCGTAGTGGATTCAAGGCTGTTTCACTGTAATGTCCGGATATGGGTTCGGTCGTCGCTTTCGACTCCTGAAAGCCGCTGATTTCCAGCGGGTTTTTCAGCAAGCGACCTTCAAAGCTTCTCACCGCCAGATTCTTGTACTGGCCAGACCGGGAGAAGGGGATCACCCCCGACTGGGGCTGGTTATTGCAAAGAAAAATATACGTTTTGCGGCTGATCGCAACCGGGTCAAACGTCTGATCAGGGAAAGCTTTCGCCATAAACAACATGAACTGGGGGCGATTGATTTTGTCGTACTGGCTCGCCGCGGGCTCGATGAGCTGGATAATACAGCAATTGAAAAGTTGCTGGATAAACAGTGGCAACGGATTATCAGGCAGTCTAAACAGCCATGAGCACAAGAAAAACAGGATTTCACTGATGGTGATACCCGGTTTTTCTGTTATAAATGCCCTGAATCCGTCAACTTACACTTCAAAACGAACGGGTGACACGCCATGAAAAGGCTGCTCCTGCTTCTGATCCGCTTTTACAGCTACGCAATCAGCCCGCTGATGGGGCCTCGTTGCCGATTTTACCCGACCTGTTCCTCCTACACCCACCAGGCCCTTGAAGAATATGGGCTATGGAAAGGTGGCAAGCTGGCATTTTTGCGTATAATGCGTTGTCATCCTTGGCACCCCGGTGGCTTCGACCCTGTTCCCGGCTGCAATAACAAACACACATCCACGTGTGAGTCCGGGCAGGAAAATACTTCACTCAGTAAAAATTGTACAACGGCCCGTTAATCATGGATTTGCAAAGAACGCTCTTGATTGGCGCGCTGGTGCTTGTTGGAGTTGTCATGCTCCAGCAATGGCAGGAAGACTATCACCAGCGTGAACCTGTGCCCGTATCCCAGACCCTGCGTCAGGTAGATCCGGGAATTGAAGTCGGTAATAACTCCGATGCTCCTTCCGTGCAAAGCAGCACGGGAATTGATGACAGCACTGCTGCCGCTCGTGAGCAGCTGATTGCCATCAGCTCCGATACCCTGCAACTGCAAGTTGACACCCGCGGTGGCGATATCGTCTTCGCGGCATTGCCGCAGTATCCACAGGTTAAGGGAAATCCTGAACCTTTTGTGATTCTGCAGGACAATATGCAGCGTAACTTTATTGCTCAGAGTGGTCTGGCCGGGACTAACGGTCCTGATAGCCGTGGTCGCCCGGTATATACTGTGGACAAAACCAGCTTTGAGCTGACCGATGGTCAGAATCAGCTGGTTGTTGACCTGAAGCTTCAGGATAACGGCGTTGAGATCATCAAGCGTTATACGCTGCAGCGAGGTTCTTACGAGGTACGTGTTGATTACCTGGTAAACAACACTTCAGATAAAACCTGGCAGGCTAACTTCTACGCTCAGCTTAAGCGTGATAACAGTGAAGACCCCAGCAAGCAAAACACCAGTGTGGGTGGCGTTAGCACCTACCTCGGTGCTGCGGTTCACAGCAATGAAAAGTCTTACCTGAAACTGCCCTTTAATGAGTTTGCAAAGTCTCCTTTCAAAGAAACGGTTGAAGGTGGTTATGCAGCCATTTTGCAGCACTACTTTGTAACTGCATGGGTTCCGGCGCAGGACAGCAAGCATACCTTCACTACACGTAATGCTAATGATGGCAACCACATTGTTGGTTTCTACGACGGTGCGTTACAGGTGCAGCCAAACCAGCGTGTTGAAACCGGTGCGGTACTGTATGTGGGTCCTAAAGTGCAGGACAATCTAGAGGCACTGGCTGAAGGTCTGGAGCTAACGGTTGACTACGGCTGGCTGTGGTTCATTTCCCAGCCACTGTTTGCCCTGCTGCAGCTGATCCATTCTCTGGTAGGAAACTGGGGCTGGAGTATCATCCTGCTGACGGTGTTGGTGAAGAGTGCATTTTACCCGCTGTCTGCGACCAGCTACCGTTCCATGGCAAAAATGCGCAAGCTGACGCCGAAGATTCAGGCGTTGAAAGAGCAGTATGGCGAAGACCGCCAGAAGATGTCCCAGGCCATGATGGAAATGTACAAGAAAGAGAAAGTGAACCCGATGGGTGGCTGTCTGCCGATTCTTGTACAAATGCCGGTATTTATTGCCCTGTACTGGGTACTGCTGGAATCTGTTGAGCTGCGTCAGGCTTCCTGGCTGGGCTGGATTACTGACCTGTCCCAGATGGACCCTTACTTCATTCTGCCGCTGATCATGGGTGCTTCCATGTTCGTCCAGCAGATGCTGAACCCGACCCCTCCTGATCCGACGCAGGCTAAGGTGATGAAGATGATGCCGGTAATCTTTACCGTCTTCTTCCTCTGGTTCCCGGCGGGTCTGGTTCTGTACTGGGTTGTGAACAACCTGCTGTCTATCCTTCAGCAGTGGATGATTACCCGTCAGATTGAGGCTGACCCGAAAGCCTGATTATTGTGACCTGACCGGTTGCGGGTAAAGCAGAAAAGGCGTGGCGAAAGTCACGCCTTTTTTGTATCTGGTATCCTTCCTCTGGATTTCCTTTTTCAAAAATCAGTCATTGTTTTGGCTGATATCTGCTGTGCTGAAAATAAAGCCAGTTATATAAACGAATATATTGATAGTAAGTACTTGCATATGTCCGAGCTTTCAGCCCTATCAAAAGATACAATTACCGCTGTTGCGACTCCGCCGGGGCGTGGTGGCGTTGGCATTGTCCGGGTTTCAGGGCCTGCTGTGGCAGAAATATCAGCGGCAATGATTCCTGCCACCCTGAAACCCCGTTATGCCCATCACGGGCCGTTTATGGACGCTGAGGGTGAAGTTATCGATGAAGGGCTGGCGTTGTTCTTCAAAGGCCCCCATTCGTTCACTGGAGAGGATGTACTGGAGCTACAGGGGCATGGCGGACCGATTATCATGGATCGGTTACTAAAACGCGTGACGGACCTTGGAGCGCGTCTCGCGCGTCCTGGTGAATTCAGTGAACGTGCCTTTCTGAATGACAAACTGGACCTTGCCCAGGCTGAAGCGATATCCGATCTGATCGAAAGCACCTCTGAACAGGCGGCTCGTAACGCCGTCAGAACCCTCCAGGGAGCCTTCTCCAAGCGGGTACATGAACTGACCGAAGAGTTGATCAGGCTCAGAATCTATGTGGAATCAGCCATCGACTTTCCCGAGGAAGAGATTGATTTTCTTGCGGACGGACAAGTAGAGAATGACCTGCTGCGGGTTATCAACAATCTTGATCAGGTTTTTCAGGAAGCCCACCAGGGCGCTATTATGCGTGATGGGATGACGGTAGTTATTGCCGGGCGTCCCAATGCGGGTAAATCCAGTCTGCTGAATGCTCTGGCGGGTCGTGATACCGCCATCGTCACCGATATTGCAGGCACCACCCGCGATGTGCTTCGGGAGCATATCCATATCGATGGCATGCCACTGCATATCATCGATACTGCTGGTCTGCGTGACAGTGATGATTATGTGGAACAAATCGGTGTTGCCCGGGCCTTTGATGAGATCAGCCAGGCGGACCGCGTGTTGCTGATGGTGGACTCATCGACAACAGAGTCCGAAGACCCGCATACCATCTGGCCTGAATTTGTGGATAAGCTGCCAGCCGGCGAAAAGATCACCGTTATTCGTAACAAGATCGATTTGACCGGTGAAAAACCGGAAATGGAGGAACATGGTGACGAAGCAGTGATTCGCCTGTGTGCACAAAGTGGTCAGGGCATCGATCTGCTGCGACGGCACCTTAAGTCCTGTATGGGGTTCAGCAGTACTGTTGAGGGCTCTTTCAGTGCCCGTCGCCGCCATATTGAAGCGCTGCAACTGGCCAGAAAGTATTTAATAACCGGTCAGGAGCAATTACTGGGAGCCAGTGCCGGTGAATTACTGGCTGAAGATTTGCGACTGGCGCAACAGGCTCTCGGTGAAATCACTGGTGAATTGAGCAGTGATGATCTGTTAGGCAGAATTTTCACTTCATTCTGTATTGGAAAATAACCGTTCTATAAAGAAATTTCTTTTAGTTATCCCCTGTGGATACCCTTTCCCAATAAGGCCTGCAGCTAAAACTGCAGGTTTTTTTTCACCCCTTAAAAACAGTTTATGCACAGTATATTAACGTTATTATTCACTATTCACGGCTTATACACGCCTTATACACTTCTTGTTCACTGGCACATTCACACCATATAAAAGCAGTACCTACCAAACCGGAACATTCACACCAAGTTGTGATAAACATGTGTGTAGCTTGTTTATCCCTTGTGAGAAGCCGGTGAAAAGAAAAGCCCTGTGGATGAAATGGTGGAAAACAGTGGGATAAGCAACTGTGTACAGTTTTGTGGATTAAATAATTTATTCACCGCTAGTCACAGGATAAACACCTTTTTCCCAAGGGTTAATGACAGGGTTATTCAATATCCACCACATTGATTTATATGGAAAAAAGCCGTTTACCCACAAAAACTGTCAACAAGTACCAGATAAACTGAGGATTTCCAGCAGAGTGGCTGTGGACTGTGGAGTAAATAGTGTGAAAAGCCGTATGGTGAATTTTTAGCCACTGAAATCGTCTATCGGTATACTATGCGCCGATTTTTATATTTATGTTCCCGAACGCCAGAGGTGTAGAACAGCGGTGGATTATCCTAGCCGGTTTGACGTAATTGTTATTGGTGGCGGCCATGCGGGCACAGAAGCTGCGTTGGCAGCTGCGCGTATGGGTGTTAAAACCCTGTTACTGACCCACAACATCGATACATTGGGCCAGATGTCCTGCAATCCGGCGATCGGTGGCATTGGCAAAAGCCATCTGGTGAAGGAAATTGATGCACTGGGTGGTGTTATGGCCCGTGCAACTGACCATGCCGGTATTCAGTTCCGGGTACTTAATGCCCGAAAGGGGCCTGCAGTTCGCGCTACCCGTGCCCAGACTGACCGTGCCTTGTATAAAGCCTATGTTCGTGAAGCGCTGGAGAATAAACCCAACCTGTGGATATTTCAGCAGGCTGTGGATGACCTGATTTTGCAAGGTGAGCAGGTGTGCGGTGTTGTTACTGCGATGGGACTTAAGTTTCATGCTGATAACGTGGTGCTGACAGCCGGTACCTTCCTTGGCGGACATATCCACATTGGTCTGGATAACTACCCTGGTGGCCGCGCAGGCGATCAGCCTTCCATTGCACTGGCAAATCGTTTGCGGGAAATGCCGTTCCGGGTAGAACGTCTGAAAACCGGTACTCCGGCGCGTATTGATGCCCGCAGTGTTGATTTTTCTGTGATGGCTCAGCAGCCTGGTGATACACCGACTCCGGAAATGTCTTATCTGGGCAGACAGGAAGATCATCCACAGCAGGTTAACTGTTTTATTACCCACACCAACGAGCGTACCCACGATATTATTCGCGGCGGCCTTGACCGTTCACCTATGTATACCGGTGTTATCGGTGGTGTAGGGCCGCGTTACTGTCCTTCTATTGAAGACAAAATCATGCGTTTTGCCGACAAAAACTCGCACCAGATTTTTGTTGAGCCGGAAGGATTAACGACACATGAATTGTATCCCAACGGGATTTCCACCAGCCTGCCATTCGATGTGCAGATCGAACTTGTTCGCTCTATAAAAGGCTTTGAGAATGCACACATTACACGTCCGGGTTACGCTATAGAGTATGACTTCTTTAATCCACAGGATCTGAAATACTCGCTGGAAACCCGCTTTGTAGATGGTCTGTTCTTTGCCGGTCAGATTAACGGTACAACCGGCTATGAAGAAGCGGGAGCACAGGGGCTGCTGGCAGGTATGAACGCTGCGCTGCGTGCGCAGGAAAAAGAAACTTGGTGCCCTCGCCGTGATGAAGCTTACATCGGTGTACTGGCGGATGATCTGATCACCAACGGAACCAAAGAACCTTATCGTATGTTCACCAGTCGTGCGGAATACCGCCTGATTCTGCGCGAAGATAATGCGGATCTGCGCCTGACAGAAAAGGGTCGCGAGCTGGGTCTTATAGACGACGAAAGATGGGCAGTTTTCTGTGAAAAACGAGAAGGTATTGAGCAGGAAATTAAACGTTTAAGTACAACTTTTGTGCATCCGGCTACCGATAAAGCCGACAAGCTTAATCCCAAGCTGGAAAACCCGCTACAGCGTGAATACAGCCTGATGGAGCTGATCAAGCGTCCTGAACTGAACTACGAAGATGTGTGTGAAGTCGCTGGAGAAGCTGTGGACAAGTCCACACTGGTTGGCCAGCAGGTAGCTGAGCAGGTTGAAATCCGCGCTAAATATCAAGGCTACATTGACCGTCAGGCGGGTGAAATAGAAAAACTGCGCCGTCATGAGGCAACAAAATTGCCGGAAGACTTTGATTACACCGCTATTACCAGCCTTTCCAATGAAGTACGACAGAAGTTGTTAGATGCAAAACCTGAAACACTGGGTCGTGCATCACGTATACCGGGAATGACCCCGGCAGCAATTTCTTTATTGTTAATACATCTGAAAAAACGCGCATAAATAAAATAAACGGGCATGGATTTATAATCTGTGTCCGTAATTAAAAAGAACAATTTACGAAAACAAAATTAAATAGAATAAAAATACAGATATAACGCCCATCTGCATTTTATTTTCAAATCGAAATTAAATTAATCAGAAAAAAAATCCTGTAAACAGGCAAAATTCTACTATTTTTAATAATAGAACCAACGTTTGTCTGTTAAATAATAAAAAAACTCGCAGAAAAGCTCATAGAAAAGTTTGAAAAGAAATTAAACCGATAAAAATTACTCCAGCAAAAGAAAAACAGGTCGAAATATTTAACACCAGTAAAAATTTTTGCTCGTTTCTTCAGTAAAGTAATTTTTAAGTCTGGGCGATTTTAGCGGGATTTTTATAAGTAAAGATATCCACAATCTTTTTACCGGACGTTAATCGGATTTTTACGCCATATTTTTAGCGTTTTGTGGATAACTTCCGAATTTATAATGTTCGTTCGTACTATTTAAAAACATCTACCTGATTTCTCAGAGCAAGAAAATAATGATTTAAGTCAGTGTTTATAACCTTATTGATCATATTTTGATCACTAGCTGTATTTATAATACTAATAAAACCAATAAAGGTATTTGCGGTTCTATATTTTGTATGTTGGTATTTTTCGGCTCCTTCGTTTTATAACTTCCACACCCTGCAAAGTAGATAAGCAGCAACTCATCCCTTAAACTCCGCTCAACTTTCCCCCTACACATTCATAAATTAGGTAATCTACGTGAACAACCAGCCAGACCAGTCAGTACTGGAACAGCGGTTACGTGCCGGTATTACAAAGATGCAACTGGATATTCCTGAGTCCGCTATCAGTGGGCTGATGAAGTATCTGGGGCTGCTGCAGAAGTGGAATAAAGCCTATAACCTGACGGCTATTCGCGACCCGGAAGAAATGGTTTCCCGTCATCTGCTGGATAGTTTGAGTATTGCGTCCTATATAAAGCCGGGACGTATCCTTGATGTGGGTACCGGGCCCGGGTTACCGGGTATGGTGCTTGCAATTACCCGTCCGGATATTGATTTCACCCTGCTTGACAGCAATGGAAAGAAAACCCGTTTTTTAACTCAGGCCAAGCTGACCCTCGGGCTGGATAATGTTACCGTGTTAAATGACCGGGTTGAGGCAAGACCAGCTTCCGAACGTTATGACTGGATTACTTCCCGCGCTTTCAGTGCACTGGAAGATATGATCGAATGGACGGAACACCTGCTTGCAGATCAGGGATGCTGGCTGGCAATGAAAGGCGTTTACCCAGAAGAAGAACTGGCTAAGGTCAATCAGCGCTGGCCTGATATCAAACTGGAAACCTGCGATAAACTGATGGTGCCCGGCTGTGAAGGTGAGCGGCATCTGGTCATTCTGCGCCGATAAGTAACTGGCTGGACACATAGCCAGCGATAAAGCGGAATGTTTTCGCGGTAACGATCCCTGATTCTTATAAGACAGGGCTTGTCTTTCTTTTAAATTATTCTGATCAGGTTACAGAGAAAAACGTGGCGAAAATCCTTGCGGTAACCAACCAGAAAGGTGGCGTAGGTAAAACAACAACCTGCGTTAACCTGGCGGCTTCCCTTGTTGCGACCAAACGTCGTGTCCTGCTTGTTGATATGGATCCTCAGGGAAACGCCACCATGGGGAGTGGAGTTGATAAACATACGCTGGAACGTTCAGTCTATGATGTACTGACCAGTCAGTGTGAAATTGAGGCGGCAGTTTACCCGACACCGGAAGCCGGTTTTGATGTTCTACCTGCTAATGCAGACCTTACCGCTGCAGAAGTTGAATTGATGGATATCGACGGTCGTGAACAGCAGCTGCAAAAAGCATTGATAAAAGTGGGTCATATCTATGATTACGTGTTGATTGACTGCCCGCCGTCTTTGAATATGCTGACAGTGAATGCGATGGTTGCTGCTGAAGGCGTTATTATTCCGATGCAGTGCGAATACTATGCACTGGAAGGGCTGACAGCGCTGATGGAAACCATTAATGGTATCGCTTCTTCACTGAACCCCGACCTGCATATCGAAGGTCTTTTGCGTACCATGTATGATCCGCGAAACAGCCTGACGACGGAAGTGTCACGCGAACTGATCCATCACTTCAGTGACAAAGTCTATCGTACAGTGATTCCCCGTAATGTGCGTCTGGCAGAAGCACCGAGCTTTGGTCGTCCGGTACTGAAGCATGATCGTCACTCCCGTGGCGCTATCGCCTATCTGGCACTGGCCGGCGAACTGATCCGACGTCAGGAAAAGAAGGCAAAGAAACAGGCTGAGCCTGAAACCGCGAACGCAACCTGATAAGCAGACACCATGGTAAAAAGACGCTTAGGCAAAGGACTTGGAGCGCTGGTTAGCAGTGCTAACCTGGCTTCATCTGTAGATGAAGCTGTTGCGCTGGTTTCCACCGAGCAGGCCACTGTTGTAAAAGAGAGTAAAAGCTCTGACAAGACAGCACCGGCTGAAACCAAAGCTGTGGATAAAGAGCTGCAGCAGCTACCGGTAGAATTCCTGCAGCGCGGGCAATATCAGCCACGCCGGGATATGCGCCCGGAAGCGCTGGAAGAACTGGCTGACTCCATCCGGCGTCAGGGCGTCATGCAGCCTATTGTTGTCCGGCCGATTGCTTCTGACCGCTATGAAATAATCGCCGGTGAGCGGCGCTGGCGCGCGACCCAGCTTGCCGGGCTGGATACCATTCCTGCTGTTATTCGTGATGTTTCGGATGAAACCGCGATAGCAATGGCACTGATTGAGAACATCCAGCGGGAAGACCTGAACCCGATGGAAGAAGCGTTGGCATTGATTCGTCTGCAGAAAGAATTCGAGCTGACCCAGCAGCAGGTTGCGGAAGCTGTGGGTAAGTCTCGCACGGCAGTGGCGAACCTGATGCGTTTGACCAATCTGCGTGAAGAAGTGCAGACTCTGCTGGAACATGGCGATCTGGAAATGGGTCACGCCCGTGCTCTGCTTTCTTTGCAGCCTTCCGTACAGCTGGATGCCGCCAGAACAGTTGTTGCCAAAGGGTTGTCTGTTCGTCAAACGGAAGCGTTGGTGCGTCGTCTGCAACAGGAGCAGGAAAATAAATCCCAAGGCACAGATAACCGCCTTGATCCGAATATCCGCAAACTGCAGGATGACCTCTCGGATAAAATCGGGGCACCGGTTGCCATTCAACATTCAGCCAAAGGTAAGGGTAAGCTGGTGATCAGCTACAACAGCCTTGATGAACTGGATGGCGTGCTGGCTCATCTGGATAAGTAAGCCTTCTCTGTCTGTTTGCCCCTGCAGTTTGAACTCAGGGGCAAAATGCTTTCTATCCCTCTTTTTCCTCTCTTGCAAATTTCGTCCCGCCTTCTTATTTATGAACTATAGTGTCTAAGCTGAAACGGCGATCTATTCTAAAAATATCACGCTATAAAACAGTCATAAGCGAAGTAGCTTCTAAATAGCATTCGCCAATGCGGCTGGCAGCGTTTTTAAACTTAATAAATATAATATTCAGGAATCACTTCTGATACAGAGGTGTATTGTGCAGGGCAAGTGCATGAATACAGATAAACCCGAACCTCATCGTATTGTGATTGTCGGTGGCGGTGCCGGCGGTCTGGAACTGGCTACCCGTCTGGGGCGGCGTATGCGCCGACATCAGGATAAGTGTCAGGTGACGCTGGTTGATGCCAATATGACCCATATCTGGAAGCCGCTGCTGCATGAGGTTGCTTCCGGTGCCCTGAATTCCTTTGATGATGAATTAAGCTATATGGCGCAGGCGCGCTGGAATCACTTCTCATTTGTGCCCGGCTTGCTTACAGGTATTGACCGGGAAGCGCAAACAATCGCTATCGAACCCTCCAAGGACAAAACCGGAAATCCCTTAGGTATTTCTCGAAGTCTTAAATATGACTCGCTGATTGTCGCGGTTGGCAGTAAAACCAATGATTTTGGTACACCGGGAGCCGCTGAGCACTGCCAGTTTCTTGATAGCCGGGAACAAGCAGAACGTTTCCATGCCAAGTTTCTGAACCGCTATTTCAGGGCTCAGGCTGAACAGGATCAGCGGACAGAAGATAACAAGCTGCGTATCGCCATTATCGGCGCGGGTGCAACCGGTGTTGAGCTGGCAGCAGAACTGCGCCATGCCGCAGAAGAGCTGACTAAATGGGGGCTGGATGCCATTCCTCCGGACAGCGTAGAAATCAATCTGGTTGAAGGCAGCCACCGGGTGCTACCGGTACTTTCTGAGCGTATCAGTCGAGGTGTCCAGCAGGAGCTGGAAAAAATGCATATCAAACTGCATCTGAATACGCTTGTCAGTAATGTAATTGCAGATGGGCTCGAAACCCGTGGTGGGCAATTTATTACGGCTGATCTGAAAGTATGGGCTGCAGGTGTTCGTGCACCTTCTTTCCTGAAGGAATTTGGTGGACTGGAAACCAATCGCCTTAACCAGCTGGTTGTTAAACCCACCTTGCAAACGACACTGGACGATAATGTTTATGCCTTTGGTGACTGCGCTGCCTGCACTATTAAAGATAAACAGGGAGAGGATTTTATAGTGCCTCCGCGCGCTCAGGCTGCCCATCAGCAAGCCGAATTATTAGCTAAAACCCTCACTCGGTTAATCCTTAAAGGAAAACCACCGAAAGCCTATAATTATCGGGATTATGGCTCGCTGGTTTCTCTCAGCAATCGCACTGCTGTGGGTAATTTAATGGGAGGCTTAACCGGAGGGAGTATTACTCTTGAAGGTAAGCTGGCGCGGTTGTTTTATATTTCTCTTTACCGAATGCACCAGCTTTCATTATATGGAAAGCGTCGTACGGCGTTTTTGTTATTAAGAGATTTACTTGAGCGTACGACGCAGCCTAGATTAAAACTGCACTAAGTGTTTAGTTTTTCCTGATTTCAGTTGACTGCTACAACGTCCCTGTAGGCCATCAACGCTGAATAAAAAGTCAGCATATAACATGTCTTGGTTGTAGAAATTACCGCTGCTCCAGAGAGCTCCACTATCATCAAGGTAAATAAGGCCTTGAGGAACTGGAGCTCCGGGAGCCATCATTCTGATTTTGAAATCTGATAAATCTACTGTTTCTATCTCGTGTTTAAGCTTGATAGCTGTATACCAGGTTCCTCGATCGATAGAGATTTTTTCTTGAGGATTAATTTTTCTAACCGAGATAAGCATGTCAGATGTAATTGCTTCCAGAATATCAGCAGCGCAGATATCTGCATTTGCTCCAGGGGTAAACAGTCGGTGGTTGGCTATTTTTCCTTCACTATCCTCTGGTTCCAGAATATCAGGTTTAAGATCCTTGGTGCATAGCATAACTGTTTCTGTTGCTGCTGAAGTCCAGTGAGTGGGTTGGGTGACTGCCAGAGTTTTTTGGGCTAACTCTTCATTTGCAAGTAGAGAATTTAAGGCATTAAGAACTTGATGTGGGCTAAACATCAATAATGCTTGGATGCTTTCTTTAATTTCTAGCATATCTATATTTGAACTAACACAGGCTGCTAAAGAAAAAGCGGTACTTAAACTGAATAATTCGTTTTTTGCAAAAGATGTAATAAGCTTTTCAGCATGACTCCTATTACTAGCGCCCTTATCTCCTATTAATGACTGTAGGCCTCTGGTCAGGGCTGTTCTTTCGTATCCCATAGTTAGTATATGCTTGACTTCTGGGATAGCTCTAGCAAGCAAAGCTGCGCGCCCCCATGTCTGATATCCGGCAACCCAGAACTCATCTGGTTTGACTCCGATGTCACTTAAGAGAGGAATCAACCTTCTCAACGACCTGATTACCAAAAGGTCAGCGAGTTTTTTTTCATCAGAGTGCACCTTATAGGCAATCCATGAACACTGCATAATACCTAGAGGTAGTGTAACCTCGACTTCTTCTCCACTCGGAAGTGTGTATTTTATTCTTTCCGGGAGCGGAGTTTGGTATTCAAGGATGGCAAACTGTTTTTTTAATGCCGGGTGAGCTAACTGAAGTTTTACTAATTCTCTTTGCAAGTCTTCAGGTTTAAGGTGACCCTCAACGCCGTCAGGTGCATTAATTAGAATAATCAGTGTTTGCCCTGTCCAGCCTTCGGGTTTTATCAGTCTTAGTTGGTGGGCAAAATTTCTTAAATCTAAACCGTCTATCGTAAAACCAATTTCTGTAAGTTCAGATAAGTCTTCAGTAAACTCGAAATCCTGTTCGACTAACTCACCTCTTGCCTGAGAGGTTGTTTTGGATGTCAGTGTGCCTGGTGATCCTGATTGTGCAGTCCATCTGTTTATATCTTCTTTAGTAACCACAGCGTGGGCAGGAGATAGACAATAAAGTAGAAGGGTTAATAAAACATAAGCCTTGAATTGGGTGTATCTATGAATATCACTACCATTGGCAGCAGGTAATATCGATTTCATAGCTAGTCTCGGGCTGGTTATTAGATAACTAAACCCGAGACAGTTTAGATTAATATTAATTATGTATAGTTAAAAATCAGCAGGTGTTGTGCAGCTAATTAAGCGACAAGGTCTATCTGAGGAGTTGTGAAACCGGTGCGGACGCGAACTTTCGAAATAATAACTATCACCTGACTTCAGATAATGAACCTCGTTATTAACAGTAATTTCAATCTCACCTTCCAATACTATACCGGCTTCTTCTCCTTCATGTTGCAGTAACTCTTCACCGGTTCCGGCATCGGGTGCATACACTTCATCCAGCAAAGACATTGCCCGGTTGGGAAATGACTTACCTACAAGATTCATGGTTATACCATTGGTACCAACGTCTATCATTTCTTCCGGAGCGTAGACAACCTGACCACTTTCTTCGACTTCCATCGAGAAAAAATCAACCATGGAAATCGGAATGCCATCCAGAACCTTCTTCAAAGAACTGACAGAAGGGCTGACATTGTTCTTCTCAATCATAGATATGGTGCTGTTGGTAACACCTGCTTTTTTGGCCAGTTCGCGTTGGGACAGGTTGTGCTTTATTCGAAGATTTTTTAACCGGGTACCTACATCCACAGCAGTCACATCCTCAATCATGTTGTAGTGAGTAATATCCGGGACACCGCAACCTGTAAGGTTGACGCTTGTACTAAAAGTAGCATAACGCTGAACAGTTGCTGTGAAAGTTATCAGTCTGCAGTGTTGCTTAAGAAATCAGATGGGTGTTGAATGTAGGCACTAATACTCATATAATCCGCACCGCTACGGTGCAAAATAACAATTACCGTAAAGAAATAACAAGCCAATACACAGAACATAAACTGGTATGTCGCGTTAGAAAGACAGCCAGGGAGGTAGCTCAAGAATTATGCAGATGCCTCATTTGCGGAAGCCACCGGTTTACAGAGTGGTTCTGGCGCAGGCAGTAATGACTGTCATAATTGCAGTGATCATGTTACCCATCGGGCAGGTTGCCGCATATTCTGCACTACTAGGGGGTATGATCTGTTTCATACCAAATATCTGGATGGTAAGACAAACGTTCAGGTATTCCGGTGCCCGCGCTGCCAAAGACATCATCAATTCCTTTTATAAAGGCGAAGTTGGCAAATTCCTGCTGACTGTTGCTGCATTTATTTTGGTTTTTACTCAGGTTAAACAACTCGAGCCGTTTACGTTGTTCGGTACGTTTATGCTGATGCAGGCGGTTTACTGGATTGCGCCTTATTTACTGCAGGTCAATAAAAATACACAGCGGGAAATTGCTCTCCGGTAACGACGATCTTCGTGGTCAGTCATGAGTAATTACAAAAACTGAAGCTGGAATAATCATGGCAAGTGAAAATCCGACAGCAACTGAATATATAGTTCACCACTTGCAAAACCTGACATATGGCAAATTGCCGGTGGGTTTTGAAAGGTATGACGGTTCTGTTGTCACAGAACCGACCTGGACCATTGCTCATGGTGCGGCTGAAGCCAAAGCTATGGGCTTCTGGGCAATTCATCTGGATAGTATGTTCTGGTCTATCGCGCTGGGAGCCCTTTTCATCATCCTGTTCCGTAGTGTTGCCAAGCGAGCTACCAGTGGTGTGCCCGGTGGTTTGCAGAATGCTATCGAAACCGTTATCGAAATGGTGGATGGCAGTGTAAAGGATACCTTTCATGGCAAAAATGCCGTTATTGCTCCGCTGGCGTTAACGATTTTTGTCTGGGTTTTTCTGATGAACCTGATGGACCTGGTGCCTGTCGACTGGATTCCCGAACTGGCAATGCTAATGGGTATTCCTTACATGAAGGTGGTGCCCTCAACGGATCCGAACGTGACGTTGGGGATGTCGTTAAGTGTGTTTGCTCTGGTTATCTTTTACTCCATCAAGGTAAAGGGGATCGGAGGCTTTGTTGGTGAGCTGACACTGCATCCTTTCAATAGCCCGAACAAGGTAGTGCAAGCGATTCTGGTGCCATTTAACTTTTTGCTGGAATTCGTAACCCTGGTTGCCAAGCCGATCTCACTGGGACTGCGACTGTTTGGCAACATGTATGCCGGTGAGTTGCTGTTTATTCTGATCGCTATGATTGGTTACTTACAGCTTCCCCTGCATTTTGGCTGGGCGGTGTTCCATATTCTGGTCATTACCCTGCAGGCTTATATCTTCATGACGTTGACGATTGTTTATCTGAGCATGGCTCATGAAGATCATTAAGCCTCTTAATAACCCGTTAATAAACTGTTGTATCTGACACCATCACACGACGTAAAAAAGTCGGGAGGAAATATGGAACTTGTAGTTGGTCTGACTGTAATTGGCGTAGCAGTAATGCTTGGTCTGGCAGCTCTGGCAACCGCTATCGGCTTTGGTATGCTGGGTGGCAAATTCCTGGAAGGCGTTGCCCGCCAGCCGGAAACTGCACCAATTCTGCAAACCAAAATGTTCATTGTTGCTGGTCTGCTTGATGCGGTACCAATGATTGCTGTTGGTATTGCGCTGTTCTTCACCTTCGCTAACCCGTTCATTGATCTGGTCAAATAAGTAGACGTTAATGTCTGGCAGCGAACTTTTATTACAAACTGCGAGCCCGGCTTGTAGTTAATAATCAACAAAAACGCTGCCAGCACTCTGCTTCTAGAGTCAACGACATTAACCGAAACAAGAGGTGTTGGCGTGAATATCAATGCAACCCTGATTGGTCAGACAATAGCCTTCGCCGTCTTTGTGTGGTTCTGCATGAAATATGTATGGCCACCGATGATGCAGGCGCTGAACGATCGACAGAAAAAAATTGCCGATGGTCTGGCTGCAGCTGACCGCGCCAGCACCGATCTGGAGCTGGCTAAAGAAAAGGCAGCAGCAGAGCTACGCGAAGCTAAAGATCAGGCTCAGGCAATCATTGAACAGGCGAACCGTCGTTCTGTTCAGATTATAGAAGAAGCGAAAATTCAGGCCCGAGAAGAAGGCGAACGACTCAAGGCAGCTGCACAGGCTGATATTGAGATGGAAGCCAACCGTGCCCGCGAAACGCTTCGCGCCCAGGTCGCCGTACTGGCGGTTTCCGGCGCTGAGAAAATTCTGGGTCAGCACATTGACCAGGCCGCAAACAGTAAGCTGGTTGACCAGCTTGCAGCAGAACTGTAACGGGGCACATTTATGGAACTGACCACCGTTGCCAGACCTTATGCCCGGGCGGCGTTTGAATATGCACTTGAGGCCGGTGTCCTTGCTGAGTGGGCCGACATGCTGTCGGTCAGCGCAGCGGTGGGGCAGAACGAAACCGTGCAACAGGTGTTGGGTAATCCGGCACTGACCAGCAGTCAGCGTGCTGGTGCTTTTATCGATATCTGTGGCGATAGCCTGACTGAGCAGGGTAAAAATTATATTCGCACCCTGTCTGAAAATAGTCGTCTTGCACTCCTGCCTTATATTGTCGAGCAGTTTGAACTGCTGAAGGCACAACACGAGCAGAGTGTGGATGTAAACGTGACAGCAGCTTATCCCGTTGATTCAACCAGCCAGAATGCTCTGGCGGAAAAACTCGGCAAGCGCCTGGGACGCAAGATTAACCTGCAGTTTGAGCAGGATAGCAATCTGATCGGAGGCCTCGTCATCAAAGCTGGGGATTTGGTGATCGACGGCAGTGTCCGGGGCAAGTTACACAAACTGGCAGAGGCTGTTGGAGCCTAGGGTTTGCTGATGCTAGCCAAGCTAGCAGCAGCCCTTGGAAGCAAGAATCAAAACGTCAGTGGGTAACCTGAAAACCCTGAGATACCCAGCCGCCCTGAGAAGAAGAACTCCTGAGGGTAGTCAAAAGGTCTTGAGCGCTTAAGCCATTAGTGAGGGAGCTTGCAGCATCTTTCCCGGCATCTTAAGGAAGAATGTGTTGGAAGTTTCTTCACGGTAAAAAATGAGAACCGCCATGCAGCAACTGAATCCATCTGAAATCAGTGACATCATCAAGAGTCGAATTAAAAGCCTTGATGTGTCATCCGAAGCCCGCAACGAGGGCACCATCGTCAGCGTGTCTGACGGTATCGTACGTATCCATGGTTTGAACGACGTTATGTACGGGGAAATGATTGAATTCCCCGGCGGCGTATTCGGCATGGCTCTGAACCTTGAGCAGGACTCTGTGGGTGCTGTTGTTCTGGGTTCATATAAAGGCCTGCAGGAAGGCCAGAGCGTTAAGTGTACCGGTCGTATCCTTGAAGTACCGGTTGGCCCGGAGCTGAAAGGCCGGGTTGTTGACGCACTGGGTGTGCCTATCGATGGCAAAGGTCCGCTTGAAAGTAAAACAACTTCTCCTATAGAGAAAGTTGCACCGGGCGTAATCGCCCGTCAGTCCGTTGATGAGCCGGTACAGACCGGTTACAAGGCGGTCGACTCCATGGTACCTGTAGGCCGCGGTCAGCGTGAGCTGATTATCGGTGACCGTCAGACCGGTAAAACCGCACTGGCAGTCGACGCCATCATCAACCAGAAAGATTCCGGTATTACCTGTGTCTACGTGGCAATTGGTCAGAAGCAGTCGTCTATTGCCAACGTCGTACGTAAATTGGAAGAGCACGGCGCGCTGGATAACACTATTATCGTTGCCGCGGGTGCAGCAGATCCTGCTGCAATGCAGTATCTGGCTCCGTTTGCCGGTTGCACCATGGGTGAATACTTCCGTGACCGCGGTGAAGATGCCCTGATTATTTATGATGATTTGACCAAGCAGGCTTGGGCATATCGTCAGGTTTCCCTGTTGCTTAAGCGTCCGCCGGGTCGTGAAGCTTATCCGGGTGATGTCTTCTATCTCCACTCCCGCCTGCTGGAACGTGCTGCGCGTGTTAATGCTGAATACGTTGAAAAGTTTACCAACGGTGAAGTGAAAGGCCAGACCGGTTCCCTGACTGCACTGCCAATCATTGAAACTCAGGCTGGTGACGTATCCGCATTCGTACCGACCAACGTAATCTCCATTACCGACGGTCAGATCTTTCTGGAAACCGACCTGTTTAACGCGGGTATCCGCCCGGCGATGAACGCCGGTGTATCTGTATCCCGTGTAGGTGGTGCTGCCCAGACCAAGATCATCAAGAAGCTTGGTGGTGGTATCCGTCTGGCGCTGGCTCAGTACCGTGAACTGCAGGCTTTCGCCCAGTTTGCATCGGATCTGGATGATGCTACCCGTAAGCAGCTGGAGCACGGTCAGCGCGTTACCGAACTGATGAAGCAGAAGCAGTATGCGCCGATGTCTGTCGCTGAAATGGGTCTGGTGATCTATGCCGCAGAAAAAGGCCACCTCGAAGATGTTGAGCTGAAGAAGATCGGCGACTTTGAAGCCTCTCTGTTGAGTTATGCCAACGCTGAACATACTGAGCTGATGGCACGCATTAATGAAACCGGGGACTATAACGGGGAAATCGAAGCGGGCCTGAAGGCACTGATTGAAGCGTTCAAAGCCACCCAGACCTGGTAATAAGCCGTAGACTTCGTTTTGGCTGTGGATAAAGTCACTAACACAGCCAAACGGGTCTTACAGCTTGCAGCTGAGGATAACTAAATGGCAGGCGCAAAAGAGATTCGGACGCAGATTTCGTCCATTAAAAGTACGCAGAAAATCACTAGCGCCATGGAAATGGTAGCGGCGAGTAAAATGCGTAAGGCTCAGGAGCGGATGCAGACCAGCCGCCCTTACGCCGAACGTATCCGCCAGGTGGTTGGGCATGTGGCTCATGCCAATGCTGAATACAAACACAGCTTCATGGATGAGCGTGAAGCGAAACGGGTTGGATACATCATCGTATCCAGTGACCGTGGATTATGTGGTGGTTTGAATACCAACCTGTTCAAGCAGACCGTAGAACATATGACTGGCTGGCGCGATCAGGGGGCAGATATTGACCTGTGCCTGATCGGCGGCAAAGCCGTTTCTTTCTTCCGGAATTATGGTGGCAATGTTGTTGCAGCCATGACCCATATCGGCGATGCGCCGAATATTGCTGATTTGATCGGTGGTGTGAAGGTCATGCTCGACAGCTATGAGAATGGCACCATTGACCGTCTGTTCGTGGTTCATAACGAATTCGTCAATACCATGAGCCAGGTACCGCAGGTAC
The DNA here is from genome assembly GCA_965261725.1 of Endozoicomonadaceae bacterium. Taxonomy (GTDB): domain Bacteria; phylum Pseudomonadota; class Gammaproteobacteria; order Pseudomonadales; family Endozoicomonadaceae; genus CANDOC01. The sequence goes on from CBDHDU010000044.1 coordinate 298,291, forward strand.
AACAACTGTTACCTCTGGTGCCTGATGAAGACGAATCCCTGAAGAAAGGCTGGGATTACCTGTACGAACCCGATGCCAAGCTATTGCTGGACGGATTGCTGGTGCGTTACATCGAATCTCAGGTTTATCAGGCCGTGGTTGAAAATAACGCCTGTGAACAGGCTGCTCGAATGGTTTCCATGAAGAGCGCAACCGATAACGCCGGTAACCTGATTGATGAACTGCAGTTGGTGTATAACAAAGCGCGCCAGGCAGCAATTACGCAGGAAATTTCCGAGATCGTAAGCGGCGCGGCGGCCGTCTAAAAATATTCAGATAAGGGTGAGGATGCAGCATGAGTAGCGGTCGTATTGTTCAGATCATCGGCGCGGTAGTCGATGTGGAATTTCCGCGCGAAGTCGTACCTGAAGTGTATGATGCACTCAAGGTAGACGGCAAAGACCTGACACTGGAAGTCCAGCAGCAGTTGGGTGACGGTGTCGTACGTTCTATTGCATTGGGTAGTACCGAAGGTGTTGCCCGGGGGTTGTCAGTAACCAATACCGGTTCACCGATTCAGGTACCGGTGGGTACTAAAACACTGGGACGTATTATGGACGTTCTGGGTACCCCGATTGATGAAAAAGGTCCGATTGGTGAAGAAGAACGTTCTTCTATTCACCGTGACCCGCCCAGTTATTCCGAGCTGGCAGCGTCCAATGAACTGCTGGAAACCGGTATCAAGGTTATCGACCTGGTCTGCCCGTTTGCGAAAGGCGGTAAGGTTGGTCTGTTCGGTGGTGCGGGTGTAGGTAAAACCGTAAACATGATGGAGCTGATCCGTAACATCGCGATTGAGCACTCCGGTTTCTCTGTGTTTGCCGGTGTGGGTGAGCGTACCCGTGAAGGTAACGACTTCTATCATGAAATGATGGAATCTGACGTACTGAATAAAGTAGCGCTGGTATATGGTCAGATGAACGAGCCACCCGGAAACCGTCTGCGAGTAGCGCTAACCGGTCTGACCATGGCGGAAAAATTCCGTGATGAAGGTCGTGACGTACTGTTCTTCGTTGACAACATCTACCGTTACACGCTGGCGGGTACTGAAGTATCTGCGCTGCTGGGTCGTATGCCATCGGCGGTAGGTTATCAGCCAACACTGGCTGAAGAGATGGGTGTACTGCAGGAGCGTATTACCTCTACCAAGGTTGGTTCTATCACTTCTATCCAGGCGGTATACGTACCGGCAGATGACTTGACTGACCCGTCCCCTGCAACCACCTTCTCGCACCTTGATGCGACCGTAGTACTGAGCCGTGATATCGCGTCCAAGGGTATATACCCGGCGATTGACCCGCTGGATTCTACCTCTCGTCAGCTGGATCCGCTGGTTATCGGTCAGGAACACTATGACTGTGCCCGTGGTGTACAGACTGTACTGCAGCGCTACAAAGAACTGAAAGACATCATTGCGATTCTGGGTATGGACGAATTGTCTGAAGAAGACAAACAGACTGTATCCCGTGCGCGTAAGATTGAGCGTTTCCTGTCCCAGCCATTCTTCGTGGCGGAAGTATTCACCGGTTCTCCGGGTAAATATGTTTCCCTGAAAGACACCATCCGTGGTTTTCAGGGCATCCTGAGCGGTGAATACGATAATCTGCCGGAACAGGCCTTCTATATGGTCGGCAGCATCGAAGAAGCTGTGGAAAAGGCTAAAGACATGTAATTGCGTAAGGTGGGTTGATGAAAATCTTCCCGCCATTACGCCTGATAGACAGGGGTAAATTATGGCGATTACAGTCCGTTGCGATATCGTAAGTGCCGAAGAGGAAATCTTCTCCGGTCTGGTTGAAATGGTTATTGCCACCGGTTCCGAGGGTGATCTGGGTATCGCTCCGGGGCATGCGCCATTGCTGACCGAGCTGAAGCCGGGACCCATTCGGTTAATCCAGCAAAAAGATAAGGAAGATGAAATCTTTTATCTTTCCGGAGGCTTTCTGGAAGTACAGCCAGGCGAAGTAAAAGTGCTTGCTGATACGGCGCTTCGTGCAGACGACATGGACGAAGCCGCTGCTGAAGAAGCCAAAAAACGTGCCGAGCAAGAGCTGTCCAACCAGAATGGCGACTTCGATTACGGCCGTGCAGCTGCTCGCTTGGCAGAAGCAACTGCTCAGCTCAGAACATTGCAGGCTATTCGCAAGAAGCTTGGTAAAAGATAACGACACTTAAACTGTTTTATAATGTCATATATAAAACCTACCTTTTGGTAGGTTTTATATTATCTGCAACTGTGTTTGAGTCATTTAAATCTGTGCTCTTTTTTATAAATCGGTTAAAAAATCAAAATAATTAGAGTATTTGTGTTTTCTAAGATGAAACGAAAGATCTAGCAAGCTGGTAATTTTAAGTTTACATTCAGGGCAATTGAGTCCTTGTTTTATCCAGTCTTCAATTTTTTTAACAGTTGCTTTATGTTTGGATTTGTGATGATGATGTGCATATCTACTATCTCGAAATGTTAAACTACAGCCATATAAGCATTTAGCTCGCAGTCTTTTAATTTTTTTCTTCCCGCGTTTTGAGGTATTAGTCTCCAGAGTATTATCAGGAAAGCAATCTTTTGTACTATATGCACTAATAGGAGTTAGTAAGCAGCTTGTTACGCTAGGAGCTTCAAACTGTAGTTGATTTCCAGGAAGTATAGTATCAGAAAAGTTGGTTAAAGGGAGTTGAAAGTGATAGCTATCAAGATTGGATACATCGATTGTTTGACCTACTTGTATATGCGTTAATATATTTGGGTAATTAAAATCAAGCAAAGGAAAAGTATTGGCTGCAGTTATATTCCCACTATAATCTTGAGGGTATACGGTGTAGATTAGTAATTTGTAACTAGTTAAATGAGAGTAAAGTGAATTAATGGAATTAATAAAACCTGATAAGACACATTCATAATAAATAAAAAAAAACACACTCTCATGAAACTTCATGTCATTTCCGTCGACAGTTATAATATCTTTAAAATCTTTGCTGCTAGGTATTGAAAAACCAAACGGAGGAAAAGCATGGAAGACTATAGTTGCTCCAAATAGCCTACTAGGCAGGATAAATAAAATGATTAAAAAAAGCTTTTTATTCATTATCTAACCTTCAAGTAAGAATATACACAAAAATAAAGTAGCACTAATTTTTATTAAAATCATATGTCGTATATTTCCCAGTCCAGACACAAGTAACAGAGGTGTGATCTGTATCTTGTTGTGAAGCTCAAATAATATATTGTCTAAGATTATAGATTCTGCTTTTGCATAGCCCCTGCTATGCTTTTTATGATTATTTAAGACGATCAAGATTGTGAAAAATGATTATTACTGTCACAAGAGTATTTTTCGGTGCTGTTCTGTCGGGTTTATTTTTGGTGCAGCAAAGCGCTGCTGAAACTGTAAATAAAGAAACTGTAGTTATGAGGCTCATCAGCTTCAACCACTGCCCATTTGCTCAACGCGTAGCGATTGCACTGAACTATAAAAAAGCACCATTTTCTGTAACTTATATTGATTTAAAAAATAAGCCTGACTGGTTTTTGGAGCTTAATCCGGCAGGGCAAGTACCCGTGTTACAGGTTGGAAATCAACTGCTGACAGAATCTCAGATCATTAACGACTATCTCGATGAACGATATCCACAGCCCGCACTCTACCCGACTGATTTAATCCTGAAAGCTCATCATAAAGTTCTGATATCCAAAGCATCGACCGCCAACAGCTACCTGTATCGGGTCAGCAAGCTTGAATCGAGAGACGAGGCCAGATCTGTACTGGATGAAATGCAGGACTGGCTTATGAAAATTGAAACGTTGAAAGGTCAATTACCTGACTATCAGGGAGCATTATCAATGCTTGATATTGCCTGGGCTCCTTTCTTTATGCGACTGGAGATTTTGGCCAGAACGCAGGAAGTAGATTTACTCAAAAATTTCGACCAGTTGCAGTACTGGCAACAGCGAGTGCTGGCAGCTCCTGCCGTCAAAGCGTCAGCTGTTGAGAACTTTGAACCACTCTACTTGTCCTATTTAAGGGATAATAAAAGCTGGTTAATTCCGACTAAAGCTATGCTGCCTGTACCGAAAAAAGACGCTCAGGATGAGCCTTTATACTGCCATTAATGTGGTTGGTGCTTTTGGCATCCTTGCGGTAACTCGGGCAAAATTACTCCTCTTGCGCTGAAAACCGGAAATATTATTGCTGCTGATTCGGGTTTCTGGCGCAATTTATTGTTATCAGTCACCCTTCTGAACTATTTGTAGTATTCGTATTGAATGCTTCGGGCTGATAACGGGCATCAAACCTGAATGAAGCAGGATATATGAAAAAATATCACGTCTATGGACTTGGAGCCGCATTGGTCGATACCGAGATTGAAGTTAATGATGCTTTTCTCGGTGAAAATAACGTAGAAAAAGGACTGATGACTCTGGTAGACCAGCTATGGACTCGCCGTAACGAACTGATGGCCGCCTCGCCGTAACGAACTGATGGCCGCGCTGGAAAACCATCTGGTTCACTCCAAGCGTGCCTGTGGTGGCTCCGGTGCGAATACCGCGATTGCTGCAGCCTGCTTTGGTGGCGATGTCTTCTATTCTTGTAAAGTTGCACATGATGACAACGGTGATTTCTTCCTGCAGGACATGAAAAACTGCGGTGTTGATACCGTAGGTCTGCAAGGTGAGGGTATTACCGGTAAGTGTCTGGTACTGATTACCGCCGATGCAGAACGCTCCATGAACACTTTCCTGGGTGCCAGTGAAACTGTCAGTGTCGTTGATCTGGATAAGGACGCACTCAAAAACTCCGAATACCTTTATATTGAAGGTTATCAGGTGACTTCTGATACAGGTCGGGCAGCGGCTGTTGAAGCGCGTAAATTTGCAGAAGCAAACGGGGTTAAAACCTCTTTAAGTCTGTCTGACCCCGGGATGGTTCAGTTTTTCCGTCCGGGGCTGGAAGAAATGATTGGCGATGGAGTGGACTTGCTCTTTTCAAACGAAGAAGAAGCACTGCACTGGGCTAATACCCGAGAGCTGGATGTAGCCATTGAATCCCTGAAGTCAATCGCCAAGACTTTTGCTATTACTTTGGGATCGCGCGGCGCCTTGATATACGACGGAAATAATATTCTTAAGGTTGATCCTGTCAAAGTTGATGCAATTGATACGAATGGTGCTGGTGATATGTTTGCAGGTGCTTTTCTTTATGGTATTACAGCCGGATACAGCTATCAGCAGGCAGGTGATCTGGCGAGTGCTGCAGCTGGTGCTGTTGTTTCCGGCTACGGTCCTCGTTTGGTTGCAGAGAAACACTTAACTATTCGAAAAGATATTATTGGTAGCTGATTGTTAGGGGCTGCCAGTTGCATACATCAGGCAACTGGCAGCGTTTCATTAGCGGAGCTAGTTAACCAGCCGCTCCTGATCCTTCCAGTAAACTGCTCGCAGATCCATTTTCCTTATCTTACCTGCCCCGGTAATAGGGAAAGGCTCTTCACGAAACTCAATACTGCGCGGACATTTGTAGCCGGCAATCCACTCTTTACAGTGTGCTATCAGTTCTTGCTCAGTCACTTGCTGGCCGGGCAGCAACCGCACAATGGCGTGAACCTGCTCACCCCATTCCTCACTGGGAATGCCGACAACCACCACTTCATGCACAGCATCATGGCGGGCTACAGCATTTTCAACTTCAACCGAAAATACATTTTCGCCGCCGGAAACAATCATATCCTTGACCCGGTCAACCAGATAAATAAAGCCCTCTTCATCCATATAGCCAGCATCACCGGTATGAACCCAGCCATCAACTAAGGCAGAAGCCGTTTGTTCCGGCTTGTTCCAGTAACCGATCATATTGTTCGGCCCCCTTGCTGCAATCTGTCCAACCTTACCCCGTGGTACTTCGTTGTTCTCATCATCGATGATGCGCACATCAATACCATAGGAAGCGCGACCTGCTGAACGCAGGTACTTGGAACCTTCACCTTCAAGAATATGATATTCAGGACGGAGAATAGACACGATTGGTGCCATTTCTGTCTGACCATAAGCTTGGAAAAAGCTGACACCGGGCAGTTTACTCATGGCTGTGCGTAATGTGGCTTCTGTAATCGGGGATGCGCCATAGGCAATACCCTGCAAAGACTCCATATTTGCATTATCCAGTGCAGGCTCGGCAATCATCATGGAAATCATCGTTGGTACCAGCAGCGCAAATGTAACCTGATATTTCTCCACTGCACGAATAACGCCTTCCGGAGTAAATGCAGGAATGAATGCCTGTGTTGCACCGCCCAGCGTTGTAGCGCAAGACAAAGCGATATCAGCAAGGTGGAACATCGGCGCAGCATGCAGGTAAGTATTCTTTCCCGTAGCCAGCTGCAGATCAGCCATTGCGGCGAAACTACTACTCCATAATGCCAGATGGGAAAGCATTACCCCTTTAGGGAAGCCGGTTGTACCACCGGTATAAAAGATGCCGCATAGTGTTTCGCCAGAGCGACCTGCATCCTCTACAGGTTGATTTTTTTCAATCAAGTCATTCAGCGACAACATGCCTTCGGGAGTCTGTTTTTCACCGGCATAGAGTAAAGTCATTTTCTGTTCAGACTGCTTGATGATCTCCTGTGCTGTTGCCAGATAGGTGTCATCAATAATCAGAAATGTGCTCCCAGAGTCTTCCAGTGCGTAGATATTCTCCGGAACAGACCACCGAATATTCAGCGGTACAATAACGCCATCAGCCCACGGAATAGCATGAAATGCTTCGTAGTAGTAATCGGAGTTCAGGGACAGAATCGCAACGCGGTCACCAGAACTTACACCACAGGCTTTTAAGCCAGCAGCCAGCCGTGCAACACGATCTTTGGTTTCTGTCCAGGTACGTTGGCGGCTATTACAAAGAGTAGAAACGGTGTTTGGCTTAGTCTGAGCATTTTGCTCAATAGCTTGAGTTAAGCGCATAGATTATGCCTGCTTTATTCTTGTTATTCTTTCTTTCAATTTATTTTTATAGAGGACGGGAACGGCATTACTACATCTGAACAGACTCCTCACCACGCAATGCGGTATACATTTATTGATTTTTTTATGCTTTTTGTCGCGACAAAAACCGATCTAGAGCATCAGCAAATGCTTTATGATCGTTCTTCCCCAAGGGCGCAGGTCCCCCTGTCTGAACCCCTGAGCTGCGCAGCTCTTCCATAAAGTCTCGCATACTTAAACGCTGTCTTATGTTTTCTTTTGTATATAACTCACCCCGAGGGTTCAAGGCGTGAACACCTTTTTCAATGGCCTCTGCAGCCAGAGGAATATCGGCGGTAATCACCAGATCGCCTGCACTGGATTGCTGAACAATATGGTTATCTGCGACATCAAAGCCGGACGGTACCTGAATTGCTTTTATCAGTTTGGAAGGCGGGGTTCGGATATACTGGTTAGCGACCAGTGTTAGTGATGTTTTGGTGCGTTCAGCCGCGCGGAACAAAATCTCTTTAATGACGTTGGGACAGGCATCGGCATCAACCCATATCTGTAGCATGTCGGCTCCCTGAGAGCAGCTGAAAAAATATTTCCGCAATAATCACGATTTTTGTATCAACTGGTCAAGTTTAAATAGAAAATTCATGTCCATGCCATGTTTTCGGCTTAGATGCTGTTAAGCTGGCAGACAAGTCACCATAACAGGAGAATGCGCATGAAAAAGGCCGTTGTTTTTCTCACTGCAGCACTGCTTTCTTGTGTTGCTTTCGGAGGAACTGATAATAACCTTCCTGCTCCTTACCTGAGTGTCAGTGGGACTGGAGAAGCCAGCCTACCCCCGGATATTGCGATGATTCAGGTTGAAGTGAGTCTGATTAAAAAAAGTGGAATGGAAGCCAAGCAGCAGGTTGATGCAGCAGTGAATGCATTGCTGGACTCGCTTACTGAAAATAAGCCAAACCTCAGCAGAATTGACGCAGGTTCTCTGCGATTACAACCTCACTATGAATATGACAACAATAAAAGACGACAAAAGGGTTATATGGCAACCCGTATGGTTGATCTCGAAGTGTCCGCATTAGATGTCATGGATAGTATTCTTGAAACAGTTGTTAAGCAGGGTATGACGACTGTGCGCTCCGTTGATTATGGATTCAGTGATGGCGGACGCCTTTGTCAGCAGCAGGCTCTGGATAAAGCGATAAGTGATTCTAAAGATCAGGCGCAGCGTATGGCTGAGGCATACGGTGTCAAACTAGGTAAGCTTTCCTCTGCAGGGCTTGGTTCATCTTATCCTTCACCGTATGCGGGTATGGAAAAAATGGCTATGGCAGATGCCTCTTCAAGAGGACCATCCTATCGCTCGGGTGATATAACGTGCCACGCACAGGTTTCCGCTGTGTTTTTGATTAAGGAATAGGGAATTATGGTGTTTATCAGAAGAGCTCTCATTGCTTTGGCTGGAGCTGTTATTTTTCTGAGTGGCTGTACAACGACACCACCTCCTCAGACTAACCAGGTAACCGAGGTATTTTCCGGCACAGTTCAGTCACCTGATCCTGTCAGGACACAGGTTGAAAGATTGGGAGCTGAAGGGGTGCTCAGTCGTGTCGATATTATGGAATCGGACCCGCCGCGCTATCGAGTAACAGGGCCAAAGAACGTCATTGAATGCCTGAAATCACCACAAGGTGTCTGGAGAGAAGACTACAGGGAGTGTGAGTTCATGTCGCTGCCAACCTGTGAAGCGCTGGGTGGGCGCTATGAAGGCTGTGCTTCTCCATGCCGGCACCAACCGGGCCAGGCTTGCATTACCATGTGCGTACCTGTTTGTACTTTTAAATAAGAGCTTAAATCTGAAAGCTGCCTCCAAACTCATAACAAGCTGTATGCCGGGGGCAGCTGGTCAGATGGTCATTAACCAGACCCATTGCCTGCATATAAGCGTACATAATTGTACTGCCAACAAACGACATTCCTCGTTTTTTCAAATCCTTACTCATTTTATCGGATATATCAGTCAGGGCGGGTACATCCTGCATGGTCGACCAGTGATTCTGTAAAGGGCTGCCTTCAACAAATTGCCATATATAAGGCGCGAAACCGTCAAACTGTTCCTGAATGTCCAGAAATGCACGCGCATTTTTTATTGCACTGGCAACTTTCAGGCGGTTGCGAATAATACCCGGGTTGTTTAAAAGTTCTGCTTGTTTGGCATCATCGAAACGGGCAACTTTTACAGGATCAAATTCAGCAAAAGCCTGACGATAACTTTCCCGCCGTTTGAGTATTGTCAGCCAGTTAAGCCCGGCCTGAGCACCTTCCAGAATCAGAAACTCAAATAGTTTGTTATCATTGGTGGTAGGAACTCCCCATTCTTCGTCATGATACCGGCGATAAAGAACATCATCACCACACCAGGGACAGGCTGAATCAGTCATATGCAAACCTTAGGGAATCACTCTTAATAAACTATCGTTCCAATAATGCCCTGCTGCCTGCTACTTTTATATAGACTCAGAAAAAGATTTTTTAACCGGAACAGAGAGATGTGCATGATGGGTAAACCACTGACCATCGGCTGCCTGCTGTAAAAAGTAGGTTGCTCTTACAGGGGAAATCCTCCCCTGCTGTTTACACCCAATGGCTGCATAAGCGGACATGCAGACAAGCGAGCCTTGTTGATACACGACAGGTTGATAAAAAGACAGACTATCGGTGTGTTCAATTACTCTTTCGATGCAATCAAAATGCTGTTCTCTTGATGTGATTGACGGCTGGTCGGTTGGCCCCCAGTAAAGTGCTTCCTGATAGCTGTTCAGTGATAATAGTAAATCAACATCTTTCTTTGCAAACCCCTCGGATCGCCTGTCCAGCTGTTCCAGAAAGAGGGGTATACCCTCTATGATACGAGAATCAGCAGGTTTTGTTGGTTCCAGTCGGGTGGGGATGGCATCATTTGGCCATGATTCTCCCTGCGGAACAGCCTGACTTAAATGCCCATGGCGAACTTTCAGCTCACCATCAACAAAGTATAAAAACCAGCTTAACCGCAGGTCTGGCTGAGAGATGACTTCTCCTGATTTGAGGGTGTGCGTCATACTGAAATCGCATACCAGACAAACAGCATCATTGTTAGATAGCACTAATAATGGTGTTGTTGTTGATTCAGTTTTTTCCAGAAGTGACTTATAAGATGTCGGGTCTGGCTCTAAAGCTTGATGGCTCTCATATACATCTTCCGGGTAAAGTCCCCAGCCGGTGATATCATCAGGCATATTAAGTGCTTTGATACCCTCGCAATCACGCTTAACCAAGCATTCTGCTAAATTGGTCTGAAAACTATCAATTGCTGCCTGCATTTGCCTTCACTCCATAAGAGTTAAAATAAACGTTGGAAACCTGCCTCTGGAACAAGCGCTGAAAAGCAATCAAACAAGGAGTATGGCTGAGAAGACTAAGGCTGCAAACCAGAAGCAGCCAGATTCGCCAGCTCGGCCGGGATAGCGTATCGTGCCTCCTCCGACATATTGGCTAAATAAAGGTGCAAGCCATGAATGAACTTGTTGTCCCCGATATGGCTTCACTGGAAACATGGGTGAAGCAGATAGGCTACGGATCTTGGCAATGTGATGAATGTAGTGGGCTGCATATTGATGCACTTCAGGAACAGGACGGTGTGGTAGATAGCCGACTCTTTCTGGAACCCTTCGGGCTTATCTTTTCCACGGAACTGGATATTCGTAACTCAACCGTTCTGGCGGTATCCGCTGATCTGGGGCGCTTCAATATGACCTACCCCACAATGAAGCTGTTTCTGGATGTTGTCGATGATGGCACACCGTTGCTGGTAATGTCTCAGTCACTGCTGACAGCACAAGGTGTTTCCTATGCCCAGTTTGTTAACTATCTGGAATCAGTTCTGTATGCCAAGCAACAAGTGATAGCCGAGTGCTCTCAGCTACATTATCTGTTTTCAGGAGAAACAAATGAAAGCGCTGAAGTATCAGCACTGCGCAGGGAGAACCACTCTCTTCACTGAGAATTAAAAAATAATCATTACGATATGGCTTATATACTGGTGTAGAAATCCACGGCAGGGAGTTCAACAACCATGGGCGAACCACACCTTTTATTATGCGGGCTATTGAATTAGCGGGCATAGCGGCTGAGCGCGGTAACCATCCATTTGGGGCTGTACTGATCAGAGGCGGTAAGATTGTTCTGGAAGCGGAGAATACAGTTCATACCGATAGGGATGTCACGCGACATGCAGAACTGAATCTTGTGAGTAAAGCGAGTCAGAGCTGTTCTCTGACTGAATTGAAAGAATCGACACTATATACCAGTACAGAACCTTGCCCTATGTGCTCCGGTGCTATTTTCTGGGCGGGTATATCCAGAGTTGTTTATGCCTGTCCGGCCTCTACGCTTCAAGGTATCGCGGGGCTGGGAATGAAAGTACATAGTCGTGAACTTTTTGAGCGCAGTCATAACGGACCAGAAGTCATCGGACCTGTAAATGAAGAGCTGGCCAGCGAACAACACATGGCCTTCTGGCCTCATCCATCATAGCGACCCCTCTGGCTTTCAAGCATCTATAAAAAGAAGACAACAATAAACGTCTATACACTTTGCAAAATAGGTCTTGCATCCTTCAGTCAACACCCTATAATGCGCCGCTCTTTGTGAGGC
>CBDHDU010000044.1:325000-631199 GCA_965261725.1 Endozoicomonadaceae bacterium
TTTAGGTAGCGCCTCGCGTATCACCATTGGGGGTAGAGCACTGTTTGGGCTAGGGGGTCATCCCGACTTACCAACCCCATGCAAACTCCGAATACCAATGAGTGCAATCGCGGGAGACACACGGCGGGTGCTAACGTCCGTCGTGGAAAGGGAAACAACCCAGACCGTCAGCTAAGGTCCCCAAGTTCTAGTTAAGTGGGAAACGATGTGAGAAGGCCCAGACAGCCAGGAGGTTGGCTTAGAAGCAGCCACCCTTTAAAGAAAGCGTAATAGCTCACTGGTCGAGTCGGCTCGCGCGGAAGATGTAACGGGGCTCAAACTAGACACCGAAGCTACGGGTGCGGACTTAGGTCCGTGCGGTAGAGGAGCGTTCTGTAAGCCGTTGAAGGTCAAGCCGGGAGGCAGGCTGGAGGTATCAGAAGTGCGAATGCTGACATGAGTAACGATAAGGGGAGTGAGATGCTCCCCCGCCGAAAGACCAAGGTTTCCTGCGCAACGCTAATCGGCGCAGGGTAAGTCGGCCCCTAAGGTGAGAGCGAAGGCTGTAATCGATGGGAAACAGGTTAATATTCCTGTACTTGATGTGACTGCGATGGGGTGACGGAGCAGGTTAGGCTAGCACGGCGTTGGTTGTCCGTGTTTAAGGTGGTAGGCAGCACGCTCAGGCAAATCCGGGCGCGCAATGCTGAGAGCTGATGACGATCTTCCGTTGGGAAGAGAAGTAGTCGATACCATACTTCCAGGAAAACCCTCTAAGCTTCAGGTCACATGAAACCGTACCCCAAACCGACACAGGTGGTCTGGTAGAGTATACCAAGGCGCTTGAGAGAACTCGGGTGAAGGAACTAGGCAAAATGGCACCGTAACTTCGGGAGAAGGTGCGCCGCTGAGGGTGATGGAACTTGCTTCCTAAGCGCTCGGCGGTCGAAGATACCAGGTGGCTGCGACTGTTTATTAAAAACACAGCACTCTGCAAACTCGAAAGAGGACGTATAGGGTGTGACGCCTGCCCGGTGCCGGAAGGTTAATTGATGGGGTTAGCTTCGGCGAAGCTCTTGATCGAAGCCCCGGTAAACGGCGGCCGTAACTATAACGGTCCTAAGGTAGCGAAATTCCTTGTCGGGTAAGTTCCGACCTGCACGAATGGCGTAACGATGGCCACGCTGTCTCCACCCGAGACTCAGTGAAATTGAAATCGCAGTGAAGATGCTGTGTATCCGCGGCTAGACGGAAAGACCCCGTGAACCTTTACTACAGCTTCACACTGGACCTTGATGTAATTTGTGTAGGATAGCTGGGAGGCTTAGAAGCGTGATCGCCAGATTGCGTGGAGCTAATCTTGAAATACCAGCCTGATTATATTGGGGTTCTAACTCTGGTCCATTAGCTGGACCGAGGACAGTGTGTGGTGGGTAGTTTGACTGGGGCGGTCTCCTCCCAAAGAGTAACGGAGGAGCACGAAGGTTGGCTAAGTACGGTCGGACATCGTACGGTTAGTGTAATGGCACAAGCCAGCTTGACTGCGAGACGTACATGTCGAGCAGGTACGAAAGTAGGTCATAGTGATCCGGTGGTTCTGAATGGAAGGGCCATCGCTCAACGGATAAAAGGTACTCCGGGGATAACAGGCTGATACCGCCCAAGAGTTCACATCGACGGCGGTGTTTGGCACCTCGATGTCGGCTCATCACATCCTGGGGCTGAAGCCGGTCCCAAGGGTATGGCTGTTCGCCATTTAAAGTGGTACGCGAGCTGGGTTTAGAACGTCGTGAGACAGTTCGGTCCCTATCTGCCGTGGACGTTGGAAGTTTGAGGAGAGCTGCTCCTAGTACGAGAGGACCGGAGTGGACGAACCGCTGGTGTTCCGGTTGTATCGCCAGATGCATTGCCGGGTAGCCAAGTTCGGACGGGATAACCGCTGAAAGCATCTAAGCGGGAAGCCCCCTTCAAGATGAGACTTCCCTGGCCCCTTGAGGGCCCTGAAGAGCCGTCAAAGACTATGACGTTGATAGGCCGGGTGTGTAAGCGTTGTGAGGCGTTGAGCTAACCGGTACTAATGACTCGTGCGGCTTGACCCTATAACGCCAAAATGATTTGGTTGTGTGTAACGAGAGAACGAAAAACGTTACCCAAGTGTGCGAACACGAAGCACAGCAACAGTTAAATTCGAATTCCAGTCGAGATGAGCAATCATCCCGATACCAGTTTTGCCTGGCGACCATAGAGAGCTGGTCCCACCTGATTCCATTCCGAACTCAGTAGTGAAACGGCTCCTCGCCGATGGTAGTGTGGGGTTTCCCCATGTGAGAGTAGGTCATCGCCAGGCACTTAAATTTATAGAACTCTGTTGCGTACAGAGTTTTATTGTTTCCAGAGACTTCTACTAATTGAAGCCGGAAACACAACAGTTTTGCTTGACGACCATAGAGAGCTGGTCCCACCTGATTCCATTCCGAACTCAGTAGTGAAACGGCTCCTCGCCGATGGTAGTGTGGGGTTTCCCCATGTGAGAGTAGGTCATCGTCAAGCTTTAAATACAAAGCCCTGATAGCGCTGCTGTCAGGGCTTTTTTATTTGCTGTGTCCCGTCCTGAAATAGGTTGACATAATGGAGCTTCATTATGAACAACCGGGCAGCTATTCGTAGGAAACGCACTCAGCGAGACTACACTTTAGGCTTTAAATTGAAGGTTGTTGCCAGCGTTGAACAAGGCGACATGACCTACAAACAGGCCCAGTCAATCTATGGTAAGCGCTAATTTCCCCCCACATTAAAACCTTGAACAACCCCGGTTAATGTCCACCTTTTAACTGGAGTCTGGTCATGAAGGCAGAGAAGCGCGCCAAGCTCAAAACCCTCTGGGAACAGCGCCTTGAGCAGTGGAGAAAATCCGGGCTATCTCAAGTCAACTGGTGTCGCCAACAGAATCTGAACGCGCATCAGCTGACCTACTGGAAGCTAAAATTACAGCCACGCAAGGATCAGGATAAACTGATTCCGCTGGTTGTCAGCCAGCCTCCCGAACCTTTGGAGAATCACCCGATTATCATCCACCTGGGCAATGCCCGGCTGGAAGCCTCCTTGCATCAGGTGCCCGAACTGCTTCGGGCGCTTAAGGTTGTTTCAGAGTGATGCGGCCTCAGCCGAACGCCCGGGTCTATCTCTATGCCGAGACGGTCGATATGCGCAAATCCATTAACGGTCTGGCGGCCTTGATTGAAGAGCAAACCGAGCATTCACCCTTTGATACGGCACTTTACGTCTTCTGTAACCGGCGCCGGGACAAAATCAAATTGCTGTACTGGGAACGTAACGGTTATGTGCTCTGGTACAAAAGGCTGGAGAAATTCCGGTTCAAATGGCCGGGCACCGACATCGCCCCGGTGATCAAGGGAGCGGCACTCAACCAGCTACTGGATGGTTTTGATATTCGCCCACAACATCCTTTCCCGACACTGAATTATACATCCATGACCTAATACACTGGAATTCAACAGTCAACCCGCTACCTTAATCTGGCATGGATGCCTGTATTCCCCCATTACCCAATGATCCGGTTCTCAAAATCTGGATTGAATCACTGCTTGCCCGGAACAAATCGCTAAGGGCAGAACTCGCCCTTGAGCAGGAAAAAAACCGGCTGCTGATTCAAAAGCGGTTCGGTGCTGCCAGTGAGAAAACGTCACCGGATCAGATGGGCCTGTTTAATGAAGCGGAGCAGGATCAACCTCCGGAACAGGAAACCATCACCGAAGCCGAGACCGAAATCGCGGTTCCCGCCCATCAGCGCAAGAAACCCGGTCGCAAGCCCCTGCCTGCTGATTTACCCCGGGTCAGGCAGGAACACGATCTCTCTGAAGATGAAAAAATCTGCAGTTGCTGCGGTAACCGGGACCTGCACCGCATGGGTGAAGAAATCAGCGAGCAGCTGGATATCATCCCGGCCAAAATCCAGGTCATCCAGCATGTGCGCCCCAAATATGCCTGCCGGGCCTGCGAAGGCCGGATCAAAACCGCCGCAATGCCTGCCCAGCCGATTCCCGGCAGTGTGGCCGCCCCCGGCCTGCTGGCGTATATCGCCACCGGTAAATATGCCGATGGTTTACCGCTGCACCGGCAGGAAAAGAACATTTTTAGCCGACTTGGGCTCGATTTACCCCGGTCGACGACCGCCCACTGGATGGTACGTTGTGGTGAATTGATCCAACCACTGATCAACCTGCTCAGAGACAAGCTGCTGGAAGCCCCCGTCGTTCATTGCGATGAAACCGTGGTAAAAGTCCTCAAAGAACCGGATAAAACACCCCAAAGCCAGTCTTATATGTGGGTTCAGGTCTCTGAGCCGAAACCCGGTGAATATGTCGTGTTGTTCGATTATGCGCCGACTCGCAGTGGTTCGGTGCCCCTGAAACTGCTCGAAGGCTTTAAAGGTTACCTGCAAACTGACGGCTACGAGGGTTATGCTGCCGTGGGCCGGCAGGAAGGTATCATCAGCCAGGGCTGCTGGGCACACGCCCGCCGCAAGTTCGATGAAGCGATCAAAGGACAAAAAAAAGGCAGTAAACCGGGCAAAGCTCACGTGGCACTGTCTTATATCCAGAAACTGTACCGCATCGAAAAACGTATAGCCGGCCGCCCGCCAGATGAAATCAAACAGATCCGGCAACAGGAAAGCTGTCCGATCCTGCAGCAATTACGACAATGGTTGGACAAATCACTGGCGCAGGTGCCGCCCAAAAGCCTGAGCGGTAAGGCGCTGCACTATCTGCATAACCAGTGGGATAAACTGGTGCGATACACCGAGGCAGGGTATCTGCGAATGGATAACAATCTGGCCGAAAATGCGATCCGACCGTTTGTTGTCGGACGCAAGGCGTGGTTGTTCAGCCAAAGCCAGAAAGGCGCCCGGGCCAGCGCCAATCTTTACAGTCTGATAGAGACAGCGAAAGCCTGCGCTCTGGAACCTTACGCTTGTCTGGCTAAAGTGCTTGAACCGCTTCCAAAAGCCGATACGGTGGAAGTGATCGAAAAACTGCTGCCCTGGAACCAGAACCCTGCCTGAATCAAGGTGGGGTTAATCTCGCGCTTAGAGTGCCGAGATAAATCGGCAAGATGTTAAGGGTGAAAGTCCCTGTGGGGTAAGACTGGCGGGTCGTCCCAGCCCCGAGTCATGCGCCTGTCATCGTAAGGTGGCCGGTGAAGCGTTGACAGGGGTGCCTGTAGGCTGAGTATTGAGCTGCGAAATCGATTCTATCTGAGGTGCTGATGTTGTTAAGCGAAACAGAAAGCAAAATTATAAACCACATTAATCCGCAAGCGGTTTATGAACCTCACGCAGTCGCAGACCTTGTGCATGCAGGTATGCATCTTGTACGGAACTCGGGAGGTCCTGCGTACCTCTCCCTCAATAGCTACGGGAGGTTTCATGGGGAAGGCTAATCACCATAAGCCCATGATGACAGGCAGGAAGTCGGACAAGCCCATAGTACTGAAGAAGCAGCCGAACAAAGCAGGTTCTCCTGTGGCGGAGGCCGTGGAGGAAAGGGGCTTGACCAAGAGGAACATCCAACAGAACGCCTGTGTCCTGACTCAGAGCAGGATAAACACAACGTCACGGCTGTTGGGTGTGCGTCAGGCTGCGGCAAGGGACAGTCGTTTGAAGTTCACCAGCCTGTACCATCATGTTACGCCCAAGCTGTTGAGCGACAGTTTCTATCAATTGAAGCGACACTCAGCGCCTGGTGTAGATGGTATGACGTGGCAAAAATATCAGAAGGGTTTGGAAGACCGCCTGATAGAACTCCACTACAAGCTGCAAAAAGGAAGCTACCGTCCCTGCCCGGCATTAAGGGTGTTCATCCCTAAAGCGGACGGGACGGATCGTCCTTTAAGCATACTTTGCCTGGAAGACAAAATTGTCCAACAAGCTGTAGTGAAGTTGCTGGAAGGAATATATGAAGAAGATTTCCTTGGTTTTTCTTATGGCTTTCGTCCGAAGAGAAGCCAGCATGATGCAATGGATGCGCTCATGACAGGCATCATGCGTAACAAGGTGAACTGGGTGCTGGATCTGGATATTCGAAAATTTTTCGATCAGGTCGATCATGAATGGCTAATCATGTTCATAGAGTACCGGGTGAAAGACCGGCGAGTTATCCGTCTCATAAGACAATGGATAACCATCGGACACTATGACAAGGACGGCACGCGTGTCCGGAGCCGCGAAGGGGTACCACAGGGATCAGTGATTTCACCGCTATTATCCAATATTTACCTGCACTACGTGTATGACCTCTGGGTGCATCAGTGGCGTAGGCGTTATGCACGTGGACTGGTTTCTGTCGTTCGCTATGCGGATGATAGTGTGCTGGGCTTCCAGTCAAAGTCAGATGCAAATCGGTTTCTGTTTGAACTGCAAAAGCGCTTGAGTGACTTCGGGCTGTCTTTGCATGAGGACAAAACACGGTTGATCCGCTTTGGAAGGTTTGCGCAACAGGATGAAAAGAGCAAGAGAGGAAAGCGCCCGGAAACCTTCGAGTTTCTCGGATTCATACACTACTGCTCGAAAATCCGGAATGGTCAGCATTTCAAGGTAGGCCGTGAAACCAGTGCAAAAAGACAGAGGGCAACACTGAAAACCATCAAGGAATATCTGGTGAAAAATCGGCATAACCCAGTGATGGAACAGGCGAAATGGTTAAACCGTGTTCTTCAGGGGCATCTGAACTATTTTGCAGTTCCGGGCAACTGCCGTAAAGTATGTGCCCTGTTAAAAGCTGTCAGGAAAATTTGGTATAAGGCTCTGAAGCGGCGAAGCCAAAGGAATCGCCTGAACTGGAGTAAGTTCGGGCGCTTTCTGGATGCAGTGCTGCCAAAAGTGAAGGTCTTACATCCATGGCCCGAGCGGCGGTTTGACGCCAAATACTCGAGGTAGGAGCCGTATGCATTAGTAGTGCACGTACGGATCTGTGCAGGGGGGGCTGGGTGACCAGCATTCCTACTGCGACCAATCTATGGTATTCAAGGACGCAGCACAGTACTTACCTGGCTGCGCAAGCACGGCAAACTTGACTGGTCACAACCTGCGAGAATTGCCATGCCTAAATCTCCCCGCGCCACTGAATCACCCGCTCAAACAATTAAACGACTTGAAAAAGAACTGGAAGATGAGCGGCTGCGTAATCTACTTCTCAACGAAGTCGTTGATATCATTGACGCAGAATATGGAGCTGGTTTGAGAAAAAAGCTTATAGCCAAGGAGCGAGATGCTTACAGATCAAGGGACAAGTGAGCCTGAAGCGTGCGTGCTCGTTACTTGGCATAAGCAGGCAAGCCATCTACCAGCGAGAGAAGCGCCTTCGGCAGCGTGAGAGCACCCTGGCCCAGGTGAAGCCAATGGTATTGGAGCTGAGGCGCTTTATGCCTCGTTTGGGAGGGAGAAAACTGTATTTCTTACTTAAATCCAGGTTAGTAGAGTACGGTATCAAGTTAGGGCGTGATGCTTTTTTTGAGTATCTGAGGAAGCACAACCTCCTTGTACCTGCCAAACGTTGGTACACCAAAACAACGGACAGCAAACACTGGATGAAAAAGCATCCTAACTTGCTTAAAGGCAGGCAGGTCAGCAGGCCAGAGGAGGTGTTCGTCAGTGATATAACCTATGTCGAAAGTGATGAGGGAGTGCATTACTTATCGCTGGTCACAGATGCGGCCAGTCGAATGATCATGGGGTATGAACTGAGCTGGACGATGAAGGCCTGTGATTGTGTGAAAGCTTTAAAGCAGGCCGTGAGTCATCGCCAAAGCCGTCGACCATTGATTCACCACTCAGACAGGGGGCTCCAGTATTGTTCAGACCTGTATCAGAAGGCGCTGAGTAAATATGCCATAGAGCCGTCAATGACGGATGGGTACGACTGTTATCAGAATGCACTGGCAGAACGTGTGAATGGTATTTTGAAGCAGGAATTCCTGCTCTATAAGTGCAAGACATTTGAGGAGTTAAAGCAACTGATCTCAGAAGCCGTCTGAAAAGTCCTCCTTCAAGCCAAACGCCGCAGCATCAGGTGAATCATGGACAGTTGAATCATAGCCTCAGCGGTTTCAGGCAACACCTCGTAATCTTTGCTGAGTCTTCGGTTATGATTTAGCCAGGAAAATGTCCGTTCGACTACCCAGCGTCGTGGTAACAGCTGGAAGCCTTTTTGTTTATCACTGCGTAGAACAACTTGCAATATGAATTGGAATTTCGAACTGACCCAGTCCACTAACTTGCCCCGATAGCCGCCATCAACCCAGATCAGGCGTAACTTTTTACAACGACCATTCAAGCGTGTTAATAGCAGTTTGGCTCCATCCCGATCCTGAATCTCAGCGGAAGTGACAACGATTGCTAGCAGTAACCCCATGGTGTCAACGAGGATATGACGCTTGCGCCCCTTGATCTTTTTGCCTGCATCGTAGCCGCGATCAGACCCACCGATCGCCGTGGTTTTAACGCTCTGGCTATCGAGACTAGCTGCCGTTGCATGCTTATGACGCCCTGCTTTCTGACGCACTTTGGCATGAAGCGTGTCATGAATCCTTTGCCAAGTTTGGTCTCGTCGCCAAACCCTGAAGTAGTGATACACTGTTTTATAGTTCGGAAAATCAGTAGGAAGGGCAGCCCATTGACAGCCTGTTTTCAAAACATAAAAAATGCCATTGATAAGCTGCCGACGGCTGATTGTTACAGGTCGTCCTCCGGGTTTGGCAGGTGGGAGCAGAGGTTTTAACTTTTTCCACGCTCCCTGACTCAAATCTGAGGGATACCTTTTCTTCTTTTTTTGGCGACGCTTACCCATTACACCCCTGAAAAATGCCTGTTTTTTCAGTATATACCCATGATCATTGAAGTTGCTTGATTTTCCAGCCGATTTTCAACATTGTACGAACATGCCGAAAATCACCCTGACAGCCCAACAAAAAGTAGCCTTGGAATCTCGCCACAAAACATCGCGAGATGCACGGGAGTGTGATCGTATCAAGGCTGTTTTGCTCAGGTCTGAAGGGTGGTCACCGTCTGCTATCGCTCAGGCATTGAGAAAAAGTGAATACACTATTTGTCGCCATCTGGACGCCTATCTGGAAAAGGAAAAGCTCAGGCCGGAGAACGGGGGGAGTGAAAGCCGCCTGAGTGATGAGCAAACTCGGCAACTGGTCGAACACCTTTCTGAATATACTTACGCACACGTCCATCAGATCGTCGCCTATATTACCGATCGCTGGGGTATCAAATATACCGTATCAGGCCTGAACAAGTGGCTGCACCAAAAAGGCTTTACCTACAAAAAGCCAAAGGGCGTACCGCACAAGGCTGATGTTGATAAGCAGGCTGGTTTTGTGGAGCACTATGAAGCCTTGAAAGCCACGCTACCAGAGGACGAGGTGATACTATTCATGGATGCGGTACACCCGACACAAGCGACCAAAATCACTTCCGGGTGGATTCGAAAAGGGATTGATAAAATCATTAATACGACAGGTAGCCGTACTCGGCTGAACATTATCGGTGCGATTGATCTGGACAATATTGAAGCTGCTGTTTTCGGTCAATTTGATACGGTTAACAGTGAAGCGGTTACCGAGTTTTTCAAGAAAGTTCGGGATAACTATTCATCCATGAACGTTATTCACATGGTGCTTGATGGTGCCGGTTACCATCGTTCACAAGAGGTAGTGAAAGAGGCGGAAGAGCTGGGAATAAAGCTTCATTACCTCCCCCCTTACAGTCCAAACCTGAACCCCATTGAGCGATTATGGAAGGTGATGAATGAGTATGCCCGGAATAATGAATACTTCGCTCAGGCAAAAGAATTCCGGGAAAAGATTAATCATTTTCTGGACGTGACATTGCCCGAAATCGGTTCTTCCTTGGGCAGCAGGATTAACGATAATTTCCAGCGGTTAAATCCGGCATCTTGAATTCACTCAGGTATATATGGGCGGCTATGCTACTTTTCAGACGGCTTCTCAGAGTCAGTTGATATCTATAATGAACGCAGGCCGCACTTAAGTTTGGGAATGCAAACACCGAAATGGGTGCATGAAAAAGCCAGCTCTTCAGTAGAGCTGGCTTAGTGAAAAACTGTCAACCTATTTTAGGACGGGATACTGTTTTTTATTACTTGCCTGGATCATAATTTTTTAAAAAATACCCAATCCCTAAATTATAGCCTCGTCAGCAAAATCTGTGGGTAGTTTCTGGTTCAGGCAGCTTGCCAAGCGCATGATATAAAGCAATTTCTGCACATTTATAGGTTCTGAATCCATACGATTTTCTCGTAGTGAGTTTTATCTTGGTATTCAGCCCCTCAACAATTCCGCTGGAAAATGCCTTTTTTGCCCTGAACCAGTTCAGGATAAGCGGCTTATGTCGCCTAACAGTTTTAGCCACTTTCTTCATTGGCTCTATCTTTGATCGCATGACTCTTGTGCACCACCGATCCAGATACTTTCCTGCCCAGTGTGGTGAGATGTAGTCCCAGAAAACCTGGAACTCTTCTCTGAGCAGGTAACCCCTGACACTTTTCAGGTTGTACCGGAGCACTGTGTTTAGCTTGATCTCTTCTTTCTCGGTCAGGTTCTCTTTTCTCTTGAGTAGGCACCAGCGAGTTTTTTTCAGAACAGGTTCATATCCGGCTGCCTGAAGCTGTTTGTGCTCTGAGGCTCTGAGGCTCTGACTTCATCAATGGCCTTGTTCAGCATGGCAACAATATGAAAACGATCCAGAATATGCAGCGCTTGGCTGGCATACTCCGCAATCGCTTTCACGTAGGGCTGCCACATGTCAGAGCAGACATACTCCAACTGCTGGCTTCTCTGTGCACCAAAGAATGAGAAGAAACTGCGAATGGTGGCTTCGGTTCGCTCCTGTCCAATCCACAAGAGCCGTGTGCAATCACGGTCGATCTGGTAAACCACAGTCAGGTATTTATGGCCTGTTTGGTACGCCACTTCATCCACACCAATGGCCTTGATATTGTCGAGAGAGCGATGTATTTTTCCCCATTCAACCACATACTCAACAGCATGAAAGACTTTCTCCCATGAGGTATTGAAAATGCAGGCCACCTCTTTCCAAGAGAGCTTCCTAGCCCAGTTCGCTAAAAACTGCATGTAGACTTTGGTAAGTTCTTTCTTGCCATCCGCCCACGGAACCTGTTCAACCTTTACGCCACATGTCTTGCATTCAACCCGGCGCATTGTGTAGAGCAGAAAAACTCTGATGCCCCAGAGGGGAACGAATTCGAAGCGACGCTCAGTAAGGCGGTCGTAGCCCGGAGCAGCTTTTTTGCATCCTGAACAGATAGCATGACTGTTCTTCCGTGGAGCCACAGTCACATTAAACACTTCAGAGCCCTGATAGAAGCCGAGTTTTACGTCCTGATAAACAAAAGACTTGAGTTTATGAACTTTATTGAGGATAGTTTTTATCAGCATCAGCGCGCTTCTTGTTCTTTTTTGTCTGCAAACAAAAAAATTACCAGAAGTCAGCCGCTGGTGCTTCCAGGGCGAAAGCTTCATTAAAACTAACGTACACGAATTTATGATCCATCCTCTTTCTATCCTTAAAAGAGGTTAATCGGATGCCTGCTTGTACGCCTATAACCGATAGATTCCAGACATTAAGTGATTCGCGTAGCGCTATTCACATCACCTACTCGCTGCCAGAAGTTCTATTTATCGTTTACGCCAGCGTCTTAAGTGGCTACAACGAGTGGGAAAGCATGGCTAATTTTGGCAGCTACAACCTCACTTGGTTTCGTCAGTTCTTCCCTTACCGCTGGGGCATGCCTTCGCACCACACTATCGAGAAAGTATGCATGATGATTAACTCCAAAGCGTTCATGCAGCTCTTTATTGATTGGATGCAGGATGTCGTTGCCAGAATTGATGATCAGGCAAACGACGAGCCAGACAATAACAATAAGCAGGATATAGACGACGTTATAGCTATTGATGGTAAGGCGCTGAGGGGATCGCGCCCCGCTAAGGGTAAAAAAATGGTTCATATCGTCAGTGCTTACAGCGCCAAACTCAGCCTGATATTAGGGTTTACTCCCGTTGAGAGGAAATCCAATGAGATTACTGCTATCCCAGAAATTCTGGACATGTTGGTGGTAGAAGGATGCCTGATAACGAGTGACGCCATGGGTTGTCAGAAAGACATCTGTCAGAAGATCGTGGACAAAAAGGCAGACTATCTAATCTGCGCCAAGAATAATCAACCCACGCTTTGTAAAAACATAGAGAAAGTGTTTACAAAGCACATCGAAGATCATCCGAAAGACCCGGAGCCTACTGATGCCAATGTTTTTTTTGCAGAAACAGAAGAGCAAAGCCGTAATCGTCAGGAACACCGTCGTTGCTGGGTGTTTAATGACGTTTCAGAGATTGATCCTGATAATGAATGGGCAAAACTGACTCAGTTTGCTGTCATTCAGAGAGATCGACTGATCCATTCGATACAAACGACAGAGTTGCATTGTTACATTATGAGTCGGGAAATGCCTGCTCAAAGCGTGCTGGAGAGTGTTCGGGCTCATTGGTGCATCGAGAATGGCCAGCACTGGAAACTCGATGTCAGCTTTGCCGAAGATGCGTCAAAAATCCATGAGCGCACTGCCGTAAAGAACTTAGCCACTGTTAGGCGCTGTTGTTTCAATGCTCACAATCAGAGTGATCGCTTCCCTAAGAAAAGCATGAACCGCAGGATAGAGCTGGCAGGGCTCGATGAAGAGTACCGAGCTGAGTTAATTAGGGAGTGTTCATTTCTCTGAGCAAAAGGTTCGCTGAACGGCATCAGAGCGAAAAAAAGGTTTATTCATATCTTCTCAAATGAAGAGGTAGTGACTTGTATCAAATTCAGTATTTTGAGCCATAAATGTAGCATTGCGGCGCGACATAGAAAAATTGAGCTATTTATTGCCAATAATAAATGCTGATGAGTACTGGAATTTATTCTTTAGCACGATGGAACCTTCCAAGGTTTCGCCCTGCTGGTGCTTCTACCCTCAAAATTCGCTTTTGTTTACCCACAGATATTCCTGAAGAGCCCAAATTATAAGGGGCTACTCATTTTTTTCGTTCTGAAATGAGATTATATTTAGTCGGTTTCACTTCATATCGTCTTCTATTATAACGCTGGATTTTCCATCCAGAGTGGACATTTTATGCAATATGGATACGTTGGTTATTGCCGTAAAGAGCAATGGTTCTGGTTTTCCCGTGTTATTCCCCTGCTGTTGTATTTTTCATTCTTTCTTTCAAAAAATATTTACGCGGGAACACCTCCTCCAGAAAAATTTCCAGTAGTTAGTGAACCCAATCAACATAACAATAAAGATCGCCATGCTGTCTTTCAGCTATTATATTTACCTGTCATCAGTGCAGCCACAAGCTACCTCTATAAAGCAAAAGAGCTTTTAGGTTCTTGTGGAGAATGCTGTTGTATCCTAGGTAGAAGCAGGCCACATCATCGATTAAAACCAAACCTCAAAAGCGATCATGCTAAATATCTTGTTGTGTTGTTAAAAAAAATAACCGCTAGAGAGAAAGGGTTGAATGAAACGGATAAAGAAAAACTGATAGGGTTTTGGCAAGTACTACAACAAGAAGAAAGTGATTTAATTCAGCTATTAAGAAGTAGAGGGAAACACTCAGAATACGAAGTTCCTGAAGAAGGTCTGGCGCTTTTTATTTTCAATCAACTACCTGCAGAAACAGTTTCCTTATTAAAAAATTTGTTACTGATGCCTGAGAGCAGTATCTCTGCTGAAGATATGGATGGCTATCTTGAAGACATACCTGATGCAGGTTGGGTAGAAAAAGACGGCACACTGGTTAACTTCACGAAATATGCTTATTTGGATCCGGGCTGGGCAATGAGTCTGGCATATTATCTGGGTGTAATAACAGGAATAATTCCAAAAGCGGATATGGCTCCTCCCGTCATTGTTGACCGGACAGATAAGGAAATATTTAAAGTTGTTATCTGCGGTGACTGGGGAACAGGGGCATGGAGTGATGGTGCTTACGATTGCCCTGCGCTTGAAATCATGACCGCAATGCAAAAGCACGAGGCTGATGCAGCTATTCATCTCGGTGATGAGTACTACGCAGGGACGGAAAAAACTGTAACCGGCCAGCCCGGAGAAGAATATACCCACTTTGTGAAGTACTGGCAGCCCAATGCACAGGAATGTTTTGCACTGGGTTCTAACCACGGGATGTACGACGGTGAATGTGGGTACCGGAACGTACTGCTGAAATCGCCCCTTTTTAAATCACAGCAAGGTTCCAACTGTTTTGCTATTGAGCTGCCTCAATGGATTATTGTTGGACTGGATACTGCCAGGCCTGATGAAAGCTATTTGTTCAAGAAGGGTGGTATTGATGAGGTGCAAAGTAAGTTTCTGCAGCAGATAATGGAAAAGGGGAAGAAAATTGTACTGCTGACACACCATAATGCCATCAGTATTGATGGAACCACCCAAACTGAAATCTGGCCGGAAATTGTTACTGCAATGAGAGGGCGACAACCTGATTACTGGTTATGGGGACACCAACATTTAGGCATTGTATATGGTTCTACATCGGCAGCTGGAAAGACAAAGGCTCGTTGCCTCGGGAATGGTGGTATTCCTGTTGGTAAGGCATCGGAGCTGTTCCAAAAAGATGGTGTGACATTACATCCCCAAATTCTATATTACGCCCACACACCCATGCCTGACCCTGATGATATGCAGAAAAACCGCGTATTGAACGGCTTCGCTGTTTTCACTTTTACAGAAGGTGATGTCGTAGAAGAATTCTATAACCAGAAAGGCATCCTTGAATGGAGCAGTGCATCCGGGGACAGCACTGCTCCTGAGTTTCAGACACTATGGCGTGATCATAAACCCAATGCTGTAACGGTTCACTGATGCATTGTAATCAATCAGACTTTCACCGTAGCCATTAAAATACTGTATATAACCCCGGACATTCCCCTTCAGCGGGAATGTCCAATCCAGCTGAATAGCGCCTTTATTATCGCTGCGCAGATTATTGCGGAACATCATTCCAAGGCTGTGTTCTCCGAGCCAGTAACCCATATTCAGCTCACCGTAGCCCATGTACTTAACGATATCCGGGTTGTCGTCTCCCTTTGTGTCCAATGGACTGTCTTTCTTGGATTCGGGGATACGCCACCAGGGCTTGAGTGACATATAAAAATTGTCTTTCTGAAACAGAAAGTTCAGATAGAGGCGGTTCCAGCTACGTGATAATGGTAAGGAGCGTCCGTTCGACTGATGAACCATCCCAAAGTGAGTCTGTTTCAGTTTCAGCCCGAAAAGATCGTAGACCGTGTCGTAAGTCAGAAATAGTTCTGGCTCATGATTGGTATCCCGAAAAGGGCTGGACATTTTATCGTTATATGACTGCCACCAGGATGAATTGGTATAAGCAATATATAGATTACTTTTGTCGTCAAATACGTTTTCCCAGACTTTGGTTCTCAAACTTAGCTGAAATTTGAATTCTATATGGTCGATCTTGTCATCATTAACCGGGAATGGCTTGCTGTTGATATGTGAATTATATGAGAAAGGCATTGCATAGTTAGGCTTATGTGCCAGCAGGGTAAATGCTTCTTCATCCTGTGCCAGAAGAATGCCGGGAGGTGGTTTTCTGATTGAAGGCTTTGCTTCCGGCTCCGCGACTTCCGCCGAGGTTACTTTGGCAACGGTATCTTTAGTTGCTCTCGTAACGGGTGACGTGGTGGTCGCTTTACAGCGTATTTTAAGCTCTCCCAGTGTGACATCATCAGATGCTTGCTGCATTTGCTGGAGCAGGCAGGCATTAAAATTTGCTTCATCATGTGTATCCGCCGAAGCTATTGCCGGAATGACAAACAGGTATGGAAAAATCCACTGCAAGGTTCTCAGGGGTAGCATAGCTTAGCCTTTTTTGAGTATTGGTCTTCTTATTGCGGCATTGTTGTCATTTCAATAATACCCGTGAGGCATACCGGTAAGAAGTGTTTGGTGATAGCAGTTAAGTAAATCGTACTCAAATGGTGTAACAAGACTATCTGACAGCAATATAAGGCTGCTGTCTTTCTTTGCTGAATATCAGCTGAGTTAAATGTAAGTCCTGCGCTCTGAAGGCGCCAGCACAGCACAGCAAATAATAAGTCCACATCCGATAAAAACGGTTGTCGTATTTCTCGCTGAGCTGGCAGAAATTACTGGTGAAGTTGTGATGCCAGGCCATCAACGTCTTATCGTAGTCGGGGCCAAAATTGTGAAGATCTTCCGGAATAAACAGCTTTTCTGAGGCTTTGCCGATCTGGGCGATAGAAGGGATCATGCCATTGGGGAAAATATATTTGCTGATCCAGGGATCGCAGCCATAAGAGGTTTTATTGTTGGTGATAGTATGCAACAGCATCAGCCCACCTGATTTCAGACAGTGATAAGCCGTCTCCATAAAAGTGCGGTAGTTTTTATGCCCGACATGCTCAAACATTCCCACCGAGACGACCTGGTCAAACTCGTCTTTAACTGAGCGGTAATCTGTCAGGCGGAAATCAACATCAAGGTGTGAATATCGTTCTTTTGCATACTGGTGTTGCTGACTGGATATCGTTACACCCACAACAGATACTCCGTAATGCTCAGCTGCATAGGCAGACAGGCCGCCCCATCCACAACCAATATCCAGGAGCTTCATACCGGGCTGTAATTGCAGTTTTCTGCATATGAATCCAGCTTATTAACCTGTGCCTGCTCAAGGGTTTCAGCTTCTTTCCAGTAGCCGCAGCTGTAGCTCATTGTAGAATCAAGCATCTGCTCGAACAGGCCATTCCCGAGATCATAATGCTTCTGGCCAACCTGAAAGGCTCGACTACGAGTTTGCAGATTGACATAGCGGCAGGTCAGGAACCGGAGCAACAGTCTGCGGTTCCGGTACATAAACTCATCAATATGAGCCTTCAGTACCCTTTCAAAGAAGCTGTCGAGTTGCTCACACTCAAACCAGCCATCCATATAGGCTTCACCGAGACCGAGTGTAGAGTGGCGAATAACGCGATGATAAAGCCGCTCATCATGAACCTGAAGATCCCACGGGTTATCCCGGCTGTGTTGTCGGCGATAGTTGAAGGGCTACAACCCCTATATTTCCTGCATTTCTGGATAAGCCTATGACTCGTGGGCATTACATAATTTTTGTAACTTCTGCTAATCATAAGTCCCATCGGACAACCTGTGATTGGTGCGTTAGTACGCCAACTATTGCCGGCAACACAGCCGGTTATCCCCGTTAAAGGTGGTATCTGCCTGCGTCAGTACTTGTTGGAGGAGATCTTTCGCTGAGTTTGGAGCGTCGCTGTCAGCAAGCTGTGCAGAAGCACTGGTTTCGATACTGGCCATAAGCAATAGCTGCCTGTGGGACAGGTTGATATGGATTCGAAAAAGATAGCAGCTCTGAGAGGGTAGGGATGGCTGGAATAAAAAAATCCCCGGAACAGAGCCGGGGATTTTGATTACGTCTGTAAGTAAGACTTACAGGTGGTAACCGATGCGGTAGATGACAGCGTCGCCGTAACCTTCCCAACCCAGTTTGTTGCGGAAGTAACGGTACTGTACGCCGGTGTACAGCTTTTCAGTGATGTCTACCCACAGGCCAACTGCACCGTTGTGGCCGTTCTTGCCGCCCTGCTGGGAAGCGTAGCCTTCGTTGCGGTTGAATTCAGTTTCGTGCCAGTTGGTTACCATCATTGGAATACCAGCAACGTTGAACATTGCGCCAGCGTTCCAGCCGATCATGCCGCCGTTACCGCCGTTGATTTCATCGTCGTTATCGTTACCATTCACGGAGATATCATGGTAACCAGCGAAAGGCTTGAACCACCAGCCGTTGCCGGTCAGACCGGTGTAACCGAAGCCGATAACACGGTTCTGCTCATCGCTGAAACGGTTGTCGTTGAGATCGTAAACCTGACCGTACAGAGTGAAGTCGCCTACCAGCTTGTAGTGAGCTGCAACTTTCATCGCCTGGCTGCGATCTTTGGAAGATTCGCCTACTTTCTCGTACTCGTAGAAACCGTAAACTTCACCCCAGGAGAAGTTTGCACCGGCTTCAGCACCGATGGTGTAGTGGGAGTCACGGCCACCTTTCTTTTTCAGGTCTTTGCTGCCCTGTTCCCAGGTCAGGTAGTCGCCGTATACGTTAGCAAAACCGAAGTTGTACTCAGCCTGAGCTGGCATTGCAGCAGCTGCTGCTACAGCAGCGATAGCCAGAACGGATTTACGGATACTGGTTGAGAGTGCAGAACTTCGGAACACAGCCATGGAAAAAACTTCTCCAAAAGGAAAATCGGGGGATGAAAAAAGTGGTGCGATTTATACCTTTCAGAGGCTTAATGAGAAATAAACGCATGACGAAAAGAAATGCGGTAAATGCATGAATAAAAAGTGAATTTATCGGAATTTGTCGTTAGTTTTATTGTTAATGATTAGTCGAGTGAGCGTTACTATTGATACGATCTTGGTGTATTGCTGATGTGAGTATTTGATCGGTTGTGTACCAAATAAACTTTATTTATCGAGTTTTTAATAGAATTTGACCTTCTGAATATTTTTTGATGAATAAGGTGTTTGATAGCAAACACCATTAATAAACAGTAAATGTGACTTCTATTTTGAGTTGAGTTTTCAGGCAGGTTTATTGACAGCATCTACACTCTAGTTTTTTCACTATCTGCAGTTGCATGAAGGTCAGGTGTTATCATGAATAACATTGCTCTGGGCACTTCGGGAAAAGCGAAATCACCGGTTATCTACAAATTATTGTTATGTCTTTGTCTTGGATGTCCTCTCCTCTGGGCAGCGGATTATAACGAAGGCGAGCTGCACAAGAATAACTTCAAATGGCTGCAGTTTAACCTGATGCAAAGTCTGGATAACAAA
This sequence comes from Endozoicomonadaceae bacterium, assembly GCA_965261725.1. Lineage (GTDB taxonomy): Bacteria > Pseudomonadota > Gammaproteobacteria > Pseudomonadales > Endozoicomonadaceae > CANDOC01. The sequence continues at coordinate 343,999 of CBDHDU010000044.1, forward strand.
CTCCCGTTCGGGAATGAAAAAAGTACTTATCTGGAAATGGAGTTTGGTGGTCGTAGTGGTTTCCTGCAGCTTTATGGTTACCTCGATGTCTTTGATATTTTCGACCGGGAAAGTGATGACTTGCACCAGCAGGATAATTTCTTCTTTAAACTGGCACCGCGCTTCTCTCTGGATGGCATCTTTGGAACGGATCTTTCATTTGGGCCGGTAAAAGAAGTCTTTATTTCAACTCTGGCTAACGTTGCAGATAACGGCGGCGGTGGTGGCCTGTTTGATCTGTTTGCCGGTTTTGGTGTTGATGTTGAAGTGCCATGGCTTGGGTTGGTCGGTTCTAACATTATGGCGCGTTATGCCCGTGAGAATTACAAGGCGCCGGATGAAGGGAAGTGGAGTGGCTATATCTGGACTAACAACTGGTTCAAACCTTTTTACCACTTCGAGGATCAGTCCTTTATCGCTTACCAGGGGTATCTTGATTACAAGTTTGGCTACGACAAACTGGCTAAAGTGGATGGCAGAACATCACATGCTTTGGAGTGGTTTAATGGTTTCTACTGGCACAGTGACCGCTGGGCAGTGGGCTATGGGTTGAAGTTCTATAACAATATGGCCAACTTCAAGGATGGCTCTCCTTATAAAGACAAGAACAATAAAACCAAAAAGCAGGAAACCTCTGGCTTTGGCCACTATTTTGCCGTTACATACAAGTTCTGATTTGATTGTTTCCCGCCTTATTTGCCAGCAGCAACTCCACAAGGGGTTGCTGCGATTCTGTCAGGATTTATCCTATACCGAATAAACATGTACCAGAGTACTGCCGAAAGGGGGCACGGCTGGTAAAATGGTATTACATTTTTACATATTGGTTATGTTAGTCTGAATAATTCAGGCTTGTTGTTTTCCTTTATGCCAGTAGCGACCCCGGCGCATGAAAAGCCATTCCGGGCCACCTCAGGTAAAAGATACCAGGACTATGAGAGCAGATATTATTATCCTTGCTGCCGGCCAGGGCAGTCGCATGAAATCGTCTATGCCCAAAGTGCTGCACCCGATTGCGGGCAAGCCCATGCTGGAGCACGTGATTCTCAGCGCGCAGAAAACCCAGGAAGTGATTGGTAAGGGTAAGATTCACGTCGTCATAGGTCATGGTGCTGACCAGGTAAAAAAGGCTCTGGGGCACTATGAACTGAACTGGGTAGAACAAACCGAGCAACTGGGTACCGGGCATGCGGTACAACAGGCGGTGCCTGACTGCAAGGGTGCTGATGTTGTTCTGGTTCTATATGGAGATGTGCCGCTGATTAAAGCACCCACACTGCAATCTCTACTGGCAGCCAGTAACGGCGAGCGTTTGGGTCTGTTAACTATCAACCTGCCTAACCCATCGGGTTACGGACGTATTGTGCGTGATGGCTTCGGCAATGTTCAGGCGATTGTCGAAGATAAAGACTCCACTCCAGAACAGCTGGCAATCAATGAAGTTAATACCGGTATCATGGCCATTCCCGGCAGCAAGCTGAAAGACTGGGTGATGAATCTGGGTAATGATAATGCCCAGCAAGAATACTATCTCACCGATGTTGTCTCCAAAGCCGTACTGGAAAGAACACCGGTTGTTCATGTACAGCCGCAATCTGCCATTGAAGTTGAAGGTGTTAACAGCCGTGTGCAGTTAACCGAGCTGGAGCGTGCTTTCCAGCAGCAACTGGCTACCGGCCTTATGACCGGCGGTGTGACCATTATTGATCCGTCCCGTCTGGATATTCGTGGTGATATCAGGGTTGGCAGAGATATTCTGTTGGATATCAACGTTATTCTGGAAGGCGATGTTGAGATTGCAGATAACGTAATTATTGAGCCGGGCTGTGTGATCCGTAATTCAAAAATCGGCGAAGGCGTAACCATTAAAGCGCATTCCATCCTTGAAGATGCTGAAGTTGCTGCCGGGTGTGAAGTTGGTCCGTTTGCACGTCTCCGCCCGGGTGCTCAACTGGAAGAAAAAGCCAAAGTAGGCAACTTTGTTGAGATTAAGAAATCCACCATTGGGGCTGGCAGTAAAGTCAATCACCTGAGCTATGTCGGTGATGCCAGCGTTGGTGCTGGTGCCAATGTTGGTGCAGGCGTTGTTACCTGTAACTATGATGGTGCAAACAAACACCAGACCATCATTGGTGATGATGCCTTTGTGGGTACCAATACCTCTCTGGTTGCTCCGGTTTCTGTCGGAAAAGGAGCAACAACCGGTGCCGGTTCTGTCATTACCAAGGATATCCCGGATAATGAACTCGGAGTAGGCAGAGCCCGCCAGCGCAATATTGATAGCTGGGAACGTCCGGTCAAAAAATAAATCCAATAACCGGCAGCCTGCGTCGGCTGCCGGTTTTTATTGAGTGAGATTCTGGTCTGCAGATTGCTTATTTAATGGCGAGCATATGAATCTCTCAACAGGAATATCTGAATTATGTGTGGCATTGTTGGAGCAGTAGCTCAGCGAGATGTAGCCCCCATTCTGCTGGAAGGCCTGCGCCGACTGGAGTATCGGGGTTACGATTCAGCCGGTATGGCTGTGATTAATGATGATGGTCAGATGCTGCGTACCCGTCGGGTCGGCAAGGTTGCCGAGCTGGCAGAAGCGCTGGATAACAACTTCTTGCCGGGCGGTACCGGTATTGCCCATACCCGCTGGGCGACTCACGGTGAACCCAGCGAACGTAATGCGCATCCTCACGTTTCCAGTGATGATATTGCCGTGGTTCATAACGGTATTATCGAAAACCATGAACCCCTGCGTGAATTTTTGCAGAAAGAAGGTTACATCTTCGAATCTGATACCGATACCGAAGTTATTGCCCATCTGGTTCACCATGAACTGAAAGCAACCGGCGACCTGCTTAAAGCTCTGCAAAGTGCAGTCACCCAGCTTGAAGGTGCATACGGCACCGTGGTAATGGATCAGCGCGACCCAAGTCGCCTGATAACCGCACGTTCCGGCAGCCCGCTGGTGATCGGTGTAGGTATTGGTGAAAACTTTATCGGCTCTGACCAGCTAGCACTGTTCCCCGTCACCCGTCGTTTTATGTTCCTTGAAGAAGGTGACATTGCGGAAGTGACCCGTGACCATGTTCGTGTATTTAACAGTGCCGGTGAACCGGTAGAGCGTAAGGTGCAGGAAAGCGCTGTTGAGCACGATGCTGGCGACAAAGGACAGTATCGCCACTACATGCTTAAAGAAATCCACGAACAGGCAGAAGCCGTTTCCAACACGCTGGAAGGGCGTCTGGTCGGTGACCAGGTCAATCTGGATGCACTGGGCACAGGAAGCGCTGATCTACTGAAAGATGTGCGTGCCGTACAAATCGTTGCCTGTGGCACCAGTTACCATGCCGGTATGGTTGCCCGTTACTGGTTTGAAGAGCTAGCGGGTATTCCCTGCCGTGTAGAAATTGCTTCTGAATTCCGTTACCGCAAATCTTTTGTGCCGGATAATAGCCTGTTCGTTACCATTTCCCAGTCCGGTGAAACCGCCGATACACTGGCTGCGCTGCGTCTGGCAAAAGAGCAGGGATACATGACTTCCCTGAGTATCTGCAACGTACCGGGTTCTTCTATGGTGCGTGAATCTGATATGTCGCTGATGACCCGTGCCGGTGCTGAAATTGGTGTTGCGTCGACCAAAGCCTTCACAACCCAGCTTTCTGCCCTGCTGATGTTGGTTGCGGCGATTGGTCGTCACAATCACCTGTCTGCCGAACAGGAAAAGAACATTGTTCAGTCGCTCTGTGAACTGCCACATGCGATTAACGACGTGCTGTCCCTGAGCGATGCTATCGAAACCATGGCTGAAGCGTTCTCTGAGAAGCACCACAGCCTGTTCCTCGGTCGCGGCAACCTGTACCCAATTGCAATGGAAGGTGCGCTCAAACTCAAGGAAATCTCCTACATTCATGCTGAAGCCTATGCCGCTGGTGAACTGAAACACGGCCCGCTGGCACTGATCGATAACGATATGCCGGTTATCGTTGTTGCACCCAACAACGACCTTCTTGAAAAGCTGAAATCCAATATGGAAGAAGTGCGGGCACGTGGTGGTCAGCTATATGTTTTTGCTGACAAGAATGCAGGCATGGAAAGTGGTGATGGTGTTGAGGTATTACCAGTGCGCTCAATCCCTGATGTGATTGCGCCGCTGTTCTATACCATTCCGCTGCAGTTGCTTTCCTATCATGTTGCTGTGATTAAGGGGACGGATGTGGATCAGCCTCGTAACCTAGCCAAGTCAGTCACAGTCGAATAATGCTATAAAACGACAGCGGTCAGGTTGTGCGTTAAAAATAATGTTCTTAAATTTAAAATAAAGTCTTTAAATTAAAAAAATAGTTCTTAAAAATTAGTTAACCGGTGTATGGTATCCATCAGCCCCCATGCACCGGAGTCATTTGAAGTGGCAAAGCGCAAATACTGTTTTGACGATGCTGGCATAGAGAAATTACAGTCTGAAGGTCGTGGGCAGGGTTCTGGAATTAACTATATTCCCTGGATCAGAGCGCACGATATCAATTCCATTGGCCTTACTACCCGTGCACCCGGCTGGAAGTCGGGACGCATTCATCATTTCCTTTCCAAGCTCGAAGCCCACTATTTTTATTGTCTGGAGTGGGCTGACTGTGTTTTCGATGTTCGTGAGCAGTTTCCTCTTGATCACCATGCAGCATACAAAATTGCGGAAGATGCAGGCATCAACTATCCGTGGGATCGAAAAACAGGCTTTAACACAGTACTGACGACTGATTTTTTAATTGATGTCAGAGAATCCTGTGGAGAAAGTATTCGATTGGCACGAACTGTAAAACACAGCAAAGAACTCCAGAGCGAACGGGTGCTGGAAAAGTTTGAAATTGAGCGTCGGTATTGGCAAGAGCTGGGAGTCGACTGGGGAATTGTCACCGAACACCAGGTTCCCTCTATTTTGGTCAGCAATATTATGGATTGTTATGAGCACCGAACTCTGGCTCAGGCTATCAATTTTGATGTTCAGGATGTGGGGTTAATAGCAAGCCAGCTACCGTCAATCGCTGCGGAGCATCCAGAATATAAACTCAGTCGCCTGTCTGCATTGCTTGATGAACTCTATTCACTTGAAGCAGGCTCATCACTGGCTGTTTTAAAGCATCTGGTAGCGACCAAGAAAATTACGCTACCCGCTGATATACGTTGGTTTGCGCAGGCCAGAGGGAAGGATATTTTTTGTGCGGCTGCCAGAATGAGACAGGTGGCGGAGGTGATAGAATGATTCTGGCGAATGATCTTTATCAGCAGGATGATACTTTATTCAGGGTGCTTTGGGTCGATGAGAGGCAGAATATGGTTATCTGCATTGCTGTAGATAATGAGAGAGGCGTTCCGGAGGTCATGGCCTACTCAGAAATGTCTGCGATGCTAGAACAGTCAGTCCTTGAGCAAACGATTACTGACATTTATTTCAACTGGCCACCGGAATCTTCCCTGTCTGAAACAGTTAAAAGTAGGCGTGATAAAACTTGGTCTCTTATTGAGCCGTTGATTCGACTAGAGCCTGAAATTTACTACAAGAACAAAAGACACAAACTGCTTCAGGAAAATAGCCAGCAAAGCGGGGTTTCTCTGCCCACACTGTACAAGCATTTGCGGAGGTATTGGCAAAGAGGACTTTGCAAAAATGCGCTGCTGCCGGATTACATTAACTGCGGGGCAAAAGGTCAGAAAAGGGCGGCGGGGGAAAGTAAACGTGGCAGACCCTCCCTTAATCCAGAGGTCATTAGAGGGCTGAATGTTGATGATAAAGTGCGTGATAACATCAAGGTTTCCCTTAAGCGCTATTACCTGAATGAAAGACGTTCAACGATGGCCTACGCCTATCGACAAATGCTCAAGGAGTTCTATTCAGATATTAATTACGAAACTGGCAAACTGGAACTCAGGGATGAATACCCTCTGGAGCCTACTTTTCGCTATTGGGCTGGTAAGTTACTGAACACCTCTGTTAAAAAGCAGCAACGTTTGGGAGCAACTAATTATGAGAAAGATCACAGACCTATACTCAGCACATCCAATATGCAGGTACTTGGACCTGGAAGCCGCTATCAAATAGATGCCACCATAGGGGATATTTATCTGGTCTCACGGCTGAGACGCAACCAGATTGTTGGCAGACCCACGATCTACCTTGTTACAGACGTATTCAGTCGTATGGTTGTTGGAATGCACGTCGGTCTTGAGCCCCCTTCCTGGGTAGGAGCGATGTCTGCCATCGCTAATACGTCTATGGATAAAGTGGTTTACTGCCAGCAGTACGGTATTGAAATAACCTCTGCTAACTGGCCTTGTTCTTCCCTATCTTCCATTATTCTGGCTGACCGGGCTGAACTTCTTGGGCTGGACTCAAACCGTCTTATCACAGAGTTGGGGCTGACTGTTGAAAACTCTGCGCCCTACAGGGCGGACTGGAAAGGTATTGTAGAAAGAAAATTCAAGACGCTCCAGACTGATTTTCAACCCTATGTAGAAGGCTATGTACATAAGGATTTTGGCACACGCACTGGTAAGGATTACAGGCTGGATGCCAAAATGGATCTTCAGCAGTTTACCTCCCTGATGATTCAGCTGGTTCTGAGGCACAACACTTCACATCGCATCCGTGACTACGATTTTGATCAGGAAATGCTTCAGGACAATGTGCCACCTATTGCGGTTGATCTATGGAGCTGGGGAATTCGCCACCGTTCAGGCTTGCTCAAACAGCGAAACGAAAATGAAGTCAAAGTAGCTTTGATGCCTCAGGGGAAAGGTCGTGTTACCCGCCGTGGCATTGCTTTCAAGAACTGTTTGTACAGCTGCGATACAGCAGTAAAAGAAGGTTGGTTTATCCGTGCCAAAGACCAAAGCTGGTATGTCACTCTATCCTATGACCCCAGAGATATGACTCATGTGTATTACCGACCGGAATCGGGCGGGTATCAGGTTGCTCAGCTGACAGATAAAAGCCGTGCCTACTCAGGGATGAGCCTGAAAGAGATATTACAGGTTCGCTATCTTGATAACCTGAGAGACCACCCTGATCGTCAAGATAACCGCCAGAGTGAGCTGGATCTGGATGCAGCTATACAGGCGGTGGTTGACGAGGCCAGAGATATGGCTCCAGCCCCTCTGGGCAGCAAAGCATCAAGAGTCAAAGATATTCGGGATAACCGTGAGCAGGAAGCCAGAGACCAAAGAAAGCATGAGGCGTTTGATTTATCCGATGGAGAAAAGGATGTTGCCGCAAGTGTTGTTGATTTGCATACGGGAAAACAGTTAGCGAAAGACTATCGCTATCCACGTCGGAAAAAACGGCAACAATCCCGTCAGAATCATGAGGGAAACAGCCATGACTGATCCAGACGGTGTGATTGTTGAAGCAATCTATCGAGAGCCTGCTGATTCTGAATATAAAGGGAATCCTCTGATAGAAGCCTTACCGGAAGTGCTATCCAGCGACGCGCTCCAGCCTATCCTTACTCAACGTCCAAAGTTTACAGTAAATGAAACCCGGCTTCCGGAACATTTCCGGCGGCATGCCATCGCTCGGCTGTTATATGATTTTTTCGAACCATTTGACCGGCATTACGAGCTTGAAGAAAGCATCTCTGCACTGATCCGTATGGGGTATGTAGGCAGGAGTCCGGCAGGGAGTGATCTGAAAAAGCATATTTTAAATGGCTACGAACGGGTTCAGAAAGGAGAGCTGGAAGCGTTTCTTTTTGATGATGTGAGATCAACGGCACTTTCCACCTGTTTGATTGGTTGTTCCGGGATCGGTAAAACCTGGGCTTTAAACCGCATTCTCGCAACCTACCCACAGGTTATATTTCATCCTGAATACCAGTTGTACCAAGTGGTCAGGCTAAAGTTGGACTGCCCCAAGGACGGTTCTTTAAAAGCCCTGTGCATGCAGTTTTTCATTGCCCTGGATAAGCTACTTCATACCCAGTACTTCCGCAGGCATTGCCGTAGTAGGGTGTCAGTTGATGACCTCCTGATCTTGATGGCGGAAAAAGCTAATGAACACTGTCTGGGTATTCTGGTTATTGATGAAATTCAACATCTCGACAGAGCCAAGAGTGGCGGTGCATCGGCGATGTTGAATTTCTTTGTCACGCTTGTTAATACCATCGGTGTCCCTGTTGTTTTGGTGGGCACCCACAAAGCTGCTGATATTTTGCAGGAAGACTTCCGACAGGCGCGGCGTGCTTGTGGTGTGGGTGACCATGTATGGGATCGGCTAAAGCAGAACAGTGATGACTGGGATGACTTGATTGAAGCCATCTGGCCTTATCAGTGGACTGTCCGGAAAACACCATTAACCGAGGATCTGAAAAGCCATCTCTTCGGCCTTACCCAAGGTGTGGTTGATATCACGGTGAAGCTTTTTGCCCTTGCACAGCACAGAGCCATTTCCCTTGGAGGTGACGAGAAACTTGAAAAAGGGTTGTTTGATCAGGTGATGGCCGACAGCTTTGAGATGGTGAAGCCCATGTTGCAGGCGCTGCGATGCAATGATGCTGCATTAATTGCAAAGTATGGTGACCTGTGTGCTCCATCAATACTGGAGCAGCTTCTGGCTGCACAAAAAGCGGCCCGTAAGCGAAAACGCAAATCAGAAAAAATGATAGCCACACCTGTAGCTTCTGAACAGGTTGAAAATCTGGCTTCAATGTTGAATGTTGGCAAAGATATCGTAGAGCTGGTGTTGGACGAGCTACTGTCAACTGACCCGGAACTGGAAAAGAATAATTTACTCTTGGTCAGAAAAGTCTTTGAGGCCATTACCCTGGGTACACCGACGTCTTCTGCCAAGCCGCTAAAAAACGAACCAAAGCGACAAGCGTCTTATGTGGAAGGTGATTTGCGGCTGTTACATAAGCAATCCAAAGATAGCGATACTGATATTTATAACCTTCTGCAGGACGCAGATTACATCAAAGGGACTGAGGAATTTAATGTGGCCTGAGTATGTTGCGTTACTTTCCTGTCGCTTATGAAGATGAGCTGCTGTACAGCCAGATAGCCCGCTATCACCGGCATTCTTGCTCACCCGGCTACAAGCAGACGATCAGCGAACTGTTTGGTTCAAAAACAGTAGCCGCTGTCGTTGATTTGCCCGCGCATCTTGAGCGGTTGCAACAGCATACAGGACATATTACTCGCCAGTCGGCCGAAGATACCCTTTGGCAGCAGACTTTGTTTCCTGTCTATGCGCCTTTTCTGGAGCCTGAGCTGGTTAGAAGAGTGAAAGAATCCATGCTGTCGGATTACGGCGGTGATATTCATACCAGAGCAGGCATAGCCGCAAGCCGAATAAAAAGAATGGAGTTTTTAAGGATATGCCCTGTCTGCTGGCAGGAACAGTGCTGCCTGAACGGTGAGGCATACTGGCAACGGCTGTTCCAAGTGTCTGGAGTCCTCGTCTGCCCTGTACACCGTCAGTTTTTGCAAAATACCGCGATAACTTACAGCCCTTTTAATAAGCACCAGTTCACACCTGTTCCGCCATTTGCAGCTGATCATCATCAGTGTTCAGGCTTTTCTGAAACCGATATAGACAAGCTGACCCTTGTGGCCCAAGACATGCAACAGCTTTTGGTCGAAAAATTCTCTCCCCAAGGACATGCTCACTGGACTGCAAAATACAAAAGACTCCTTGCTGATAAGGGAATGACAAAAGGAAAAAACGTCAGACAGCATGATTTTCACGAAGGCTTTTTAAGTTTTTGGGGGCGCCGGGTTCTGAACGCTTTGTCTTGCAACGTTGATGCAAAGGATGAACACGGCTGGCTCGCGGCAATGGCCCGGAAACACCGGAAAAATAACCATCCCCTGCAGCATATTCTGATCTATCGTTATCTGGCTGGAAAAAATGCCCCCTTGACGGAACTCTTCAGACCATGCCCTCAACAGCCAAGAAAAGCACCCTTGCCCAAGCCCCAAGGGCAATATCAAACTGATGCCGAAGAAAATAAAAGACGTTGGCTTGAACTGCAGAAACGATACCCGCAGCTTTATTCCAAAGCATTACGGAAACTCTCGCCCGCTCTTTATGCCAGATTATATCGGCAGGATAGAGACTGGCTGTTGCAAAATACACCCCGGTCAGGGCAAATAACAAGTGTCAATAGTCGGGTAAACTGGCAGCAGCGAGACAGTGCTATTGCCCGTCAGGTTATCCGGGCGGCAAAACGGTATCAGAAGAGTGATGCCAGCCCAAGAATTTCAAAGAAACTACTGGCACAATCTGCAGGTTATCTTTCATCTATCGAAAAGCATCTGAAGTTACTACCTATCACCCGGAAAGTTCTGAATAAATACAGTGAATCCATCACTGAATACCAATGTCGTAGGATTGATCGGACTGTTGCCATGTTACAACAAAACAACGAGCGAATTGTGAGCTGGAAAATCTACCGGAAAGCCAATATCCGTGCAGATGTCTCACAGGAAGTAAAAGCGTACATAAAGAAGAAAACGGATGAGTCAGCCAGAACCAGCCAAATATAAGCAGCTTCCTTCCGGACGACATAAGCTGATTTATCTGGGGAATTTGTATCAGCAAGTCAATCAGGGGTGGAAGCTGGCAGCCTATCTTCAGGATGAAGGTGGCAATATCCGCCCTCACCGCTTCAGGATTGAGGCGCTTCCTGATCTGCGGATCGGGCAGCATTTTCAGGACGGTACACCTGAGCCAGAGCCCATCGATAAAACCTTCAGAGTCCCATTGCCTTCTGAGTCAAAATGGAGGACAGAAGCAGCAGGTAAAGCAATTCCTCAAAAACTTTGGCACCTTGGCAGCAAGCCAGAGCTGTGCCAGCAGAACGTGTTTGTCTTTACTCAGGGAGCGCGAGAGTTTGTTGTTCCTGTTTTGGAGCTTGCACGGGCTTTGCTTGTCCATACTAAAGCCGTCTGCAAGCAAATGATGATGCCAAATGGCCTTGATGGTTTGGCGATAGTGCAGAAAGACTCGCCTTTACAGGGAGAGGCGGAAATCAGGTTCAGACCCGATGCCCCATTATATTTGATTGAAAATGAGACGTTTCGTAAGCACTTGATATGGATGCTTTTACATCCAGTGCCAGCCGCGATGTTCAGCAGTATTTATAGCAGGTTCATTAGCCAGAATAACCAAAGCATAGCCAGTAAATTTCAAAGATTTGTTTTTGATATGGCTGCTCCGGATTTCAGTAATGTCTGGATGGAATATTCAGGCCCGATTTATGGGAACAGGGTTTTTGTTCGGGAGATTACAGGGTTCAGTGGTTTGCCGGATTGCGGATATAAAGCACTGTGTTCACATCCTCATAGAAGAGAGGCTGTCAAAGCTGATGAATCAGGAAAGCCCGACAGCGCCATAAGCTTGACCGTTCCCGAAAATATGGAAATTGATGAGAAAGAAGATGATTCCAGCACCAGTAACCATACCCGCTTTGTTGACATTCGCCCGGTCAACATTTCATATCAGGTTGAACCTGATATCGAGATTGTTTACAGCGGTAATTCCCAGTCTTCACAAGGCAAATCAACCAACATAAAGCCAGCCAATAACGCTGAAACAAGTACCGGAAGCCTGGGCGATCCCGATAAGAACAGCAAGCTTGAATCTGTTGAGTATGGTCAGCCACAATCTTTACATCATGATCAAGCCAGCGGACTGTTACTGTTTACCGAGGTAGTGGAGCAGATAGCCAGCGAGAATAACTGGCGATTCACCATCGATTATTACGAATTGCCCAGCGTTAGCCGGACTCAGTTCCGTTTGTTGGGCGACAGGCCAAGACAGGCAGGGCTGGCTTCTTTCTATTTGCCTGGTGGGGTGACAAAGCATCTCTTGGAAGTCCAGATTTCGGATGCCCGTTATCTTTCTACCCTGTTGCTTACCAGTCCTGTTCTTGTCACCAAAGAAGCCTGCAAGGATAGAGTGTCTTTGTTACTTTGGGCTTTGGTTAAGGGGACAGGACACTGGAAGGCACCTTTACTCTCTGGGCTTAAGGGGAAGCTCAAGCCTTTAATTGTTGAGAAAATAAGACACCCGAAAAGACTGTATGAAAAAACACCAGATGAAGCATGTCAGGTCTGGGTAGAGAAGCTACAAAAAATACTCAGGGAATGAGTTAAAAATACTGGAATTTAAAGTTTATTTTTGAATATACGACTGATCATTTATATTTTATTGCCATTTCGACCATCATTGGCTGCAAATTTAATCAAAAACAGCTTCTTTCCGCACTGCAGCAGTGATAGCAGCTGATAATCTATTTGATAGTGAGTGAGAAATGGGTTCGAAAAATAAAATTCACAAGCTTTTAATAACAAATTTATATTTCAATTATTGTTTTTTATGGCTGTTTTCAATAATTGTATTCAGAAATTGAATTCTAAAAACTTGATCTGAAATGTTACATTTACTAACCTGTTTTCTTAATTTGGGGATTGTTCGGAAGGAGGTCAGATCGCTACCCATATGGGCGAATATCTCATTCATTCTTTAGCCAGTTACTATCGAAAACTGACAGAGTATTTATTTTCTGCTTTTACTCTTCTTGCTATTACCTGATTAATACGCTGTAGCAAATCTTTTAGTCCGGCACAGGTTGAAACCGGTATTGATGGCAAATACCTGATTCAAACTTCCTGTATTTACACCGAAAAAACCGGAGCATTTCGTATGAGTCCCGAGGGTCTCCAATGTCGTCTGATGATCGAGAGAGCACTAACTGATTATCAACTTCCGGCCAGTGAAGCCGCAATACGACTGCTTTGTATGATCGCAGCACATGAATCCGGCGGATTCTCATATGTAAAACAGGTTAGAGGCCCCGCACTGTCGTTTTTCCAAATGGAACCGGCAACTTACAGCGATGTATCCGGCTATGCCATGAAAAAAGGCTATTTAAAGGGCGAGCTGCCGTCCCCGGTTCAGCGGCTGATTTTCGATGCTTTTTTTTCAGCCGCACTGGCTCGAATATTTTTCCTTCGCTTCAGGAAAGCATTACCAAATCATAACGATATTCCGGGTTTGGCTCAGTATGCCAAACACTACTGGAATACGGAGCTGGGCAAAGCAACACCAGCAATGTATGCAGATGCCTGGAGGCAGTACTTTGAATATACGTAATGACCTGGATCTGACCCAAATCTTTACGCTGGCAGGGTTTATCGGCTCACTGGTACTTTGGGGAATGAAACTGGAACGGGAGGTAGGCAGCAACACCGCCAGTGTCGAAGCATTTCAGAAAATTCAGGAAGCTCGCTGGGAAGAGAGTGTACGGCGGCTTGATGCCCTGCGCCGGGATATCAGCGTTCTTGAAGAAAAGCTACAGTCCGGGCTGATGCGGTGAAACGAACTTTGACTGTTTTCTATTGTGCCTTGAACACCTTTTTATTCATATAAAGCTGAGCAGTATGAACAATACAACATCACAAATTGGTACCGAATCACTCCCTGCGACGAACCCCGTTAACTGGCCAATAATACAACCCTTCGCAGAAGCCATTTTACTTGAACTACAAACAACGTTTCGAGACCGGGTGACTACCTTCAGTTTTTATTATCCGACTGACAAAAGCATTGCACTCCCCGCCATGCTGCTAAGTCTGGAGAGCTTCGAAACCGGTGAGGATAATGGCGACGACCATATGCCAGCACGGGCAAGCTGGACTGTACACTGCTTGTTATCTGTAGATATCGAACAGGCAGAGATACAAATTCGTGGCATGGTTGCTGCGGTACTGGCATTGATTTATCAAAATAAGTGGGATCTGGGCCCCCTGATGGATTACCCGGTAAATCTGGGGGCTACGCTACAGGAATCCCTGTCCGGGCTGGCTGAGCATTTACACTGGACAGTCCAGTGGGAGCAAACTGTTTTTCTGAATACAGCAACAGAAGAAGCCCCGGAATTCACACCAGAAACCTGCTATGCCGGCTTTGAGCCCGAAACAGGTGACCAGTATCAAGATCAATATGAAGGAGAAAGCGCGGAACCGTAAAAATACCTTGTCATGCTCTGAACTCAATTCCAGCTGAATTGATATTGAACCCAGCGCGTAACAATCGCTTCTGACCGTTATCGACAACAGAAACTATTGCAAGAAATCAAAGCGTCCTATTGCAACTGGCAGCAAAACCTATGTACGGCACTGATAATACGACCGGTCAATACCTGGCTGGTACAGATCACCTGCGCCAGAGCGTAGCCGATATTCTAACAACCCCACTCAATAGCAGAACCATGATTCGTGGCTATGGCTCCCGGCTGTTCGCTCTGGTCGATATGCCCATGAATGATGCTATCAAAATTCAGGTCTATGCAGCAGTGCACGAAGCACTGAACCGGTGGGAACCCCGACTGACGGTCGACAGGGTTACAGTGAACCCAACACCGGAAGGGCGGCTGGAAATACAGCTGGTCGGTCGTTATATGCCCGACGGGCAGCCTATAACGATGGAAGGTTTGGTGGTTTAAAACCCAGAGTGATTACCACAGCCAATAATGGGCAGATTTATGAACAGCTATACAGCAATTGATTTGTCACAACTTCCCCCCCCGGAAATTGTCGAGCAGCTACCTTTTGAATCCATTTATCAGTCGATGAAAAAGACTCTGAATGACATACAGCCAGAGTGGCTCGCAGATATAAATGTAGAACCCTCTATTGAGACTGCAGAAAGAGTTGCTGATGGTAGTGGTACTTGGTTTCGTGTACCTGCAGTCACAGAGAAAAGCATGTTTACCCGACTGGAAAGTGATCCGGCTGCCAAGCTTTTCGAAATCTGTGCCTATCGCGAATGCCTGTTACGCGATCGAATTAATGAGGCCATTCAGGCCGTTATGCTCGCCTATGCCCATGAGGAAGACCTGGATCAGCATGGGGCCAATTATGGTTTGAACCGGTTAGTAGTCGTGCCGGGAGAAGCCAATACTAGCCCTCCTGTAGAACCGGTACTTGAAACTGATATTGAATTTCGCCGCCGGATTCTGCAAGTGTTCAGCGTTTTGAGTGTGACAGGACCAGCCACAGCCTATATCAACCATGCTCTGAGTGTGGACCCTGAGATCAAGGATGTTGCTGTTGCCAGTCCAGCGCCGGGCAAGGTACGCATGACTGTCATGACCCGACAGGGCGATGGTTCGGCAGCTTCGGAACTGGTTAATAAAGTTGAAGCACACCTTCGCAATGAAGATACCCGCCCTTTGACAGACTACGTGTATGTTCAGTCTGCTGCTGTCGTTCCTTATCGTGTAACAGCCCGGCTGGTATTACTTGATGGACCAGACAGTGAGCTGGTGCGGCAAGATGCTTTCAGACGAGTGAACGACTACATTGCAGCACAGCACCGGATTGGTCGAGATGTAACTCTCTCGGGACTTTATGCCGCACTGCATACCAGTGGTGTGCAGAATGTCGTTATCCACGAACCAGAAGCGGATGTGTTGACGACAGAAGAACAAGCGCCATGGTGTACTTCTGTAAATGTAGCAACCTCTGAAACACAGTTGCTGGAAATGATGGGTATTGATGATAGTTCATTTAATGAGCCCCTCAGGACATTTGTTCATCAGCAATGGCCCACGTTATGGGGAACTGAAGTATGAGCAGACAAATTGACCAGGAAATCATTCAGGCCACCAATGAACTACAGGAGGACGTTCGCCTTACACACGATATTGTTACCGGTGATGAAAACACCGTCGTTGAAGTTTCACCGGGTAACCAGGTGCGTTCACCCAAAAAAATGATCGAAGATGCCTATGCCGAAACCAAAGAGGAAAGTAGTGCTTTACTGAATCAGTTGCAAATTCAGGGTGGGCGCAAAAATCTGCTAATTAACGGTGATTTTTCCATTAACCAACGAGCAAAACTGGAATATGAGGATAGTGACTACTGCCTTGACCGGTGGCGCATGTGGTCGGGTGGGAAGGTACAGCAAGTGGCTAATACCAGTCCCGCTCAGACTGAATGTGCTATTCGCATGACGAAGACGGAAAGCGCGGCTGTGTTTTATGCTTTGATTCAACGTATAGAAGGAATAATTAATCAGGTGGCTGGAAAGCAGCTTACGCTGTCTTTTTATATTCGTTCTAACAGGGTGGGTAATTTAATTGCCATTTTGCAGAACCATGAAGACTCAAGATCCATAACTTCTGGTACATACACTATTAATAAAGCAAATACTTGGGAGCGAAAAGAGATCACCTTCGCTCCGTATTCAAAGCAGGAGGTTGCCGACCATACATTAACCATTTATTTGGCATCGAGTATCAATTCTCTGCTCACGAATAACGGCGACTGGCTGGAATTTGCAGCTGCACAACTTGAAATCGGCGAAACTGCCACCGAGTTTGAAATAACTCACCCCGGCACAGAAATGGCACTCTGCCAGCGTTATTACTGTAAATCATACGGCTACGATACCGTACCCGGTAGTGCCAACACTTACTACGGCAACATAATCCATCATAACAGCATGCAAATGGGAGCCAGTGGTTATTACATCTTTGGCAGTTATTTCCCCGTCCGGATGCGTACCGCGCCAACAATCAGTATCTATAGCCCGAGTACGGGACAGCAGGGCAGGGTTGACTCTTTCTCTGATCCCAAAGCAATCTCCGTCAATAGTGCAAACGAAAACGGATTCTGCTTGCGAGCCGAGGAGAATTTTGCTGCAGATACCTTTATCAGTCTTCAATACCAAGCCAGTGCAGAGATATAGCTATGTACCAGGAAACAGAAGACGGCATCATGCGTCTGGATGACAGGGCTTTTATCCCGATTGCCCCTCAAAACTGGGATTATCAGGATTACTTACAGTGGCTGGAAGAAGGTAACAAACCCTTGCCCGCGCCAGTATCTCTGTCAGAGGTTGCCATCACCAACGGCAATGCACGACAAGCACGGCTCCATCAGCAAAACATCACCGCCTTCAACAACCGCCTGGCCGCACTGGAAAACGTCGTGGGCGTCAAGCAAGCCGTCTGGAATGACCGGGTCAGGCAGCAAAATGTTCTGGCGCTGAAAGAGCGTCTTATTCAACTGGAACAGGATGTCCTTACTCTCAAAGCAGGTAATTAATTATGGCCAGATTCACTTACAAGACTGAAACCGCAATGGGTCAGGTTGTCGCGGAAGCAATTGACAAACTGATTGAAGGGCAAGCCGACGTAACCCGTGCCGCCAATGCTATCACCCTGATGGATGCGGCACAGGCGCAGTCGGAAATGGGTATTCCTGAAGATGAATTCCCAGGTTTCAAAAGCGGTTTAAATCAGATAAAAACTGCGCTGTCCGAGGACCCTTTTAAACAATTGCTGCCTAATTATGATCAGGGCTGAGTGTTACAACCTCACAGCTTCAGTCTGACAAGATTTCATCGTCGTCTAACTCGCTAAGCCCTTTTCTGCAAGCTTCATAAAACCATACCGGCTCCGGCAATCCGCCCTGAGCAAGTGTTGCCCTGTGCCCGATTGCCGGCGTTTCGCAGAACAGGGAAGGATAGGTTGCAAACCATGAACAGTTATCCCGCTATTGATTTGTCACAACTACCACCACCGGACATTGTTGAATCATTCAAATTTGAAGACCTCTACGAATCTATGAAAGCGGCACTCAATGGCGAGCAGCCGATGCTGTTTGCGACAGGCTCTCATGACCCAGTTGAAATAAGTGCACAACAGTTAACGGATGACACCGGAGCAAGCTGGTTCCGGGTAGACAGCGAAGCCGAACAGCTTATGTATGTTCAGATGGAAAGCCCTCCGGTAGCCCGGATACTGGGTGTTTGTGCCTACCGGGAATGCCTGTTGCGTCAGCGTGTTAACGCCGCCGTCCGGGCAGTGATGCTGGCTTATGCCGAAGGGGCAGACCTCGATCAGCATGGTGCCAATTATGGGCAGACGCGGCTGGTCATAGATCCCGGCGACCCGACGGCGACACCACCGGTTGAACCGGTATACGAGACCGATACAGAGTTCCGCCGCCGAATTCTGCTGGTATTCGAATCCCTGAGCGTCGCCGGTTCAGCCGGTGCCTATCTCTATCATGCCCTGAGTGCGGACGTGGGTGTGCTGGATGCAGCCGTAGACAGCCCCACGCCGGGTGAAGTACGCGTCACCATTATGGGGCGGGAAGGCGACGGAAAGGCGGACCCGGTGCTGATCAGCGCCGTATCAGCCTGGCTGCGTGACGGGGAAATCAGACCATTGACAGATAATGTACAGGTGCAGTCTGTCAGTGTGCAGGAATATCAGGTTAATGCCGGACTGTTGATTTATAAAGGGCAGGACAGCGAGCAGCTGTTACAGGATGCCACCCAACAACTGTCGGCTTACACGGCAGAACAGCACCGTATTGGTCGTGCTGTCACGCTATCCGGGCTCTACTCCGCCCTGCACACGACAGGTGTGCAAAATGTAGTACTTCATGAACCGGTTGCAGATATAGAAACGACCGGTACAGAAACAGCGTACTGCACTGCAGTGAATGTAGTTATTGAAAGCGTAGTGGCTAAAGAAGTGCCGCAGTTCAAAGGAGGTAACCCGTGATGAGTGACTTTTTATCACTGCTGCCTCCCAACGCCACAGCACTGGAGCAAGCACTGGAAAAGGCTATTGCCCGAGTCGGAGAGGTGCCGGTCAATATCCGCGATTACTGGAATGCCGATACCATTCCGGCCAATTTAATGCCCTGGCTGGGCTGGGAGTGGTCAGTTGATAACTGGAACCCGGAATGGAACGAAACCGCCCGGCGTAACGTACTGCGCGATGCCTTTCGCTATCACCGCCACAAGGGAACCCGCCGCAGTGTGGAAGATGCCATCAATTCGCTGGGGCGCAATATTTCCATGAAAGAATGGTGGGAATACACAACCCCCGGCCCGGTACACACCTTTGATGCGGTTATGGATAGCCATTCAGGTTCCAGCAGCGGCATTCTCCAGACCCACCTGATTGCAGCCATCGACAACGCTAAACCGGTACGCAGTCACTATACCCTGAAAGTTGCCACCCGCGCCGGAGGATCGCTGAATATATACGGCTATGGACGTGTCGGGCGTTTTCAGCGACTACATCTCGCCGATACGAGTACTGCATGATGTTGAACCAAACCCCTGACCCCCAAACCGCCCTGCCACTGGTAATCACCGATGCCGGTAGGGAAGCCGCTGTGGCGGCGAGCAATGCCGGCCTGCAGTTGAACCTGTCAGAAATTGCCCTCGGCCGAGGCCGCTGGCAACCGGATAGCGGCTCGACCGGCCTGCAGGACGAAATCAAACGCCTGCCCAACCTCGGTGGTTCCAGCGTCGTGCCGGATATGCTGCACCAGACTATTACTGACGACAGCAACGATGCCTATGTGCTGGGTGAGTTCGGCCTTTACACCGACACTGGCGTATTGTTCGCCCTCTATAGCCAGTTGGAAAACATCAGCGAAAAAGTAACCGAATCCATCCTGATGATTTCGGCCGATATGAAGCTGGATACCGTTCCGCCCGGTTCGGTCACCATTGAAGGCAATAACTTTCAGTACCCGCTGGCAACACCGGAACACCCCGGCATTCTGCAGGATGCGCCCACCGATGGCAGACAATATCTGCGACAGCTGGAGGGTTGGGCACCACTGGTTGCCTTTATACCGGGAATGATTCTGATGTGGGCAGGCACAGAAGCACAGATACCGGAAGGCTGGCAGTTGTGCAACGGGCAAGGCACTACCCGCGATGGAATCCCAGTGCCGAACCTGCTCAACCGCATGATTATCGGAGCCGGGGCCGATTATTCACATGGACGTACCGGCGGAGCAACTCAGGCCACGACCAGCAGTAGTGGCAGTCATAGCCATGCCATTACAGTGAATGCCGCCGGAGCCCATAGCCATACGGTGACCGTTAACCCGACAACATTATCAATAAGCCAGATGCCCAGTCACAGCCATCATCAAGTTAATAACATGATGCACTATGACTACGGAACATGGGATCAGCCTTATACATCAGGCGGGAATGTTTATCACGGAGATGAAACAAGTAACAAGACAAGATCGACCGGTGGCTCGGGCTCCCACACCCACACCGCCAGCTGCAGTACTACCGGCAACCATACCCACACAGCCAGCTGCGTGACATCCGGCGTTCACACCCACACCGTTTCCACTTTGCCACCGTATTACGCCCTGGCCTATATCATCAAACTCTGAGGTTTTGCCATGCGCCTGACGATTGTTAAACCCGATAACCTGGTGATCATTGATAAAGAACCCGTCACCGTTGACCTGACCGCCTTTAGTCTGCCGGATCATCTCCATGCCCTGCAATGGTACGGTAACCACGGAGAAATAGAATTTGATGACGGCACCCCCAACCAGACGATCGACAATATCACCGCCTACCAACCGGTTATTGACCGCTATGTGGAACTTAAAAAACAGGCAGAAAATCCGCCATCCCTTTCTGAAGATGAACAATACAAGTTACTGGTCAGCCAGCGTAACCGTTACCTGAACCAGACCGACTGGCTGATCCTCCGTCAGCAGGAGCAGCAACAAACCGCCTCATCAACCGTCACCACCGTCAGTGACTTTAACGACATCCTGCGCTGGCGACAGCAACTGCGGGATCTGCCACAGCAATACACATCGTCAGCCGTCTGGCGCTGGCCCGAACCTCCGGTGAGTATCAGCCGGATCATAGACACCCAACCGAAAAACTGATCACCGCCCTTTGGAGAACATCATGGCTATATCCTTTCTTCACGGCGTGGAAGTGCTCGATATCGACACCGGCCCGCGCCCCATCCGCACTGTCAAGTCCAGCGTAATCGGCCTGGTCGGCACGGCTCCGGATGCAGCACCTGCCGTGGCGGCAAGTACCGTCACTGGCAGCGAAGGCGCAGGGAATGCCCTGCAGTTTACGGCGCGTTCTCCCGGTGCCAACGGTAACAGCATCCGGGTAGCGCTGATTGACCCCGGCACTGCCAGTAGTTCCCTGACCCTCACTGAATCCGGCAACCGGCTGGATATCTCCCTTGCTACCGGTAGCGATTCCGCCATTATCAGTACCGCCGCCGAAGTGCTGGCACTGGTGAATGGCAGTGAAAGCGGCAGTAGTCTGGTCAGTGTCGTCAATGCGGGCAGTTCCGGCGGTGCTGGCATTGCACGACCAACGTCGCAGTTTCTGGGCAGTGGGGCGGACGATCCTTTCCCCATCAACCAGCCGACACTGATTAACGGCTCACGTCAACAAGCCGCCGGGCTGGGCAGTAGCGGTACCCTGCCACAGGCGACAGAGGCCATCTTTAACCAGACTGGTGCTTCCATCGTGGTTATCCGGGTGGCAGAAGGTGCCGATGCCGCAGCAACCTTAACCAACATTATTGGCGGGGTAGACGGCAACGGTCAGTACACCGGCATGCAGGCACTGCTGGGTGCCGAAAGCGTGGTGCATGTGGCTCCGAAAATCCTGATTGCACCGGGATTCAGCAGCGAGGCGGCGGTGGCGACCAGCTTTCAGACCCTCTGTGACCGGCTGCGTGCCATCGCCATTATTGAAGGACCGGACACCACCGACACCGACGCGATTGCCTACCGCAACCAGTTCGGACACAAGCGACTGTATTTAGCCGACCCCGGCGTGCTGAGTTGGGATGCCGCCACCAACCGCAATCAAATGCGCTCAAACTCCGCCTACATTGCCGGTTTGATGGCGCGGGTCGATAACGAACTGGGTTTCTGGTGGTCGCCTTCCAATCAGCCGCTGTATGGTATCAGTGGGTTGGTGCGGCCGGTTGACTTTATGCTGGGCGACCGCAGCAGCCGCGCCAACTACCTCAATGAAAACGAAATCACCACCGTCATCCGTCAGGACGGTTACCGCCTCTGGGGCAACCGCACCTGCAGTAATGACCCGAAATGGGCCTTCATTAATGTGGTGCGTACCGCCGATATCCTCAACGATTCCCTGCAGCGCGAGCACCTGTGGGCAGTGGATCGCTGCATCAACAAAACCTATCTGGCCGATGTGCAGGCGGGCGTAAATGCCTACCTGCGCAGCCTGATCGCCCAAGGGGCGATTCTGGGCGGCAGCTGCTGGCCGGACCCGGATCTGAACACACCGGAAAACATGGCGGCAGGCAAAGTGTACTGGAACTTTGACTTCACCCCGCCGGCTCCCGCCGAACACCTGACCTTCCAGAGCATCATGACAGACGATTATTACAGCACCCTGCAGGAGGTAGCGTAATGGACAGCATTATCAAAAACATCAACCTGTTCGCCGATGGCCGCAACTATGCTGGCAAGGCCGACACCCTGACGCCCCCGGTACTCACCCGGCTGACCGAGAGCTACCGCGGAGCGGCCATGCCAGCCCCCATTGATATTGATATGGGCATGGAACGAATGGAAGCCAGCTGGGTAATGAGCGAATACGACCGCTACATTGTCAGCCACTGGGGCACCGGCAGCCCGGTCGCTGTCGTCTTTCGCGGTGCCGCCATGGGCAATAACGGGGCGGTGACGGCTATCGTCATGACCATGCGCGGCATGGTCAATGTGCTTGACCGGGGTACCTGGACACCGGGAGAAAAACCCACACTGACAGTCACCCTCGGCCTCACCTATTACCAGGAAGAAATCGGCGGACAGGTTATCCATGAGATCGACCCGGCGGCCTATATCCAGGTCGTCAACGGCGTAGACCAGATGGAACAGGTACGCACGGCGCTGGCTGTATAAAATCACAGCACGCATTTCAGTTGACCTCGCTGGGCAGGGACTGTTGTCACCCGATTGCGGTGGCAGCAATCCTGCCCGTTTTAACCCGCCTGTTGATTATGGCAATTTTTTCGTTTTCATACCTCAGCCGCAGCGGTGTCAGCCGGTTGTGGCGGTTTATACGCTCACGGCTGCTTGTTAATCGCTCAGGGCTGTTTGTTACCCGCTCAAGGCTGAAAAAATATTGTCGTCTGGTTGGTCGCATTATGCCAATCGGTAACTTGAGGAAAGCTCACATGTCTCAAACAATTTCACTTTCACTGGAATATCCCATTGAAGCCAATGGTGTCACTGTAAAAAGTTTAAGTCTGCGGAGACCAACAATCGGTGACCTGCTTAAAAGCGCCAGTGGCGGGCGCAGCGATAAGGAGGCAGAAATTCACCTGCTTGCCGATTTGTGTGGTATTGCCCCTGACGATATTCAGCATATTGACCTTGCCGACTATCTCAAGCTACAGGATATGCTGGGAAAGATGCAGGGTACCACCCACAAGACCTGAGGCGGTCAGTGGTTGCCCTGTCGCGTCATACAGGCTGGCCGTTGTCGGAACTGCAATTGATGACGGTCGAAGAACTGGAAGCCTGGCTCGATATCTGCTCCGGCTGACGGGGAGGGTACAGTGCCTGTCAGGCTGGTTAAAAGCACTTTGTTAACCGGTATAACCGGTACGGAACAACATATGATTCCTGTAGCTATTCTCGCGGGCACTGGCTTGCGTATGGGAGTGCAGGCGCTTGGAAGGACTGCCCTGCAAACCAGCAGCCGTGCAGCATTGGGAAACCTTACCCGTAACGCTGGACGAATGTACAGGGGGCTCAAAGAAATCGGGGGCAGGGGTTTTCAGCGCCTGACAGCCGGAGAAAATTCAAGGGCGCAAAATGCACTGGACAATATGATTGAGGGGATGGGCTATCTCTCTGCGGCCAAGGAATATGTTTATGATCCGATCACGGCGCTTACTTCAGAATCCGCACTGCTGAAAAACCAGTCCGCCATTGCCGGCGTCAGCCAGTCTGCCTTTGAAGGCTGGACAGACCTGGCTGGAGAATTCGGGCAGGAACCTGAAAAAATCATGAACATGATGGCTTCCCTGAACGACCGGTTTGGGGAAGCTGAAAGAGCAGGCAGGCCAACAGCGGAGATGGAGGAAGCGCTGCGTATGCTCAATTTGGAGTATGGCCAGCTGCGCAAGCTGACTCCGGAACAGCGTTTTCTGGCTATTTTGCGAGCCGTACAGATAAGCCCCTATCAGGAGCAGCAGCTGGTTTCCGGGGTGAGTCCGTTACTGGGGGGCGAGGTAAGCAGAGCCCTGATACGCCATGTGATGCGCCGCAGGCAACCCTTGTCGGATACCTTCGGAACAAGCGTCGAAGGTATTGTAAAGCAGCCGGTATCTCCGACTGATGCCCCCCTGATTTATTACCGGCACAAGGAACCCAAACAGCCCAAAGAGGAAACAAAACCGGCTACGCCCGAGCTGGGCAAATCCCTGAAAACCCTGCATGTCAGTTTTAAGGACCTGGCAATTTACCTGCCCGATATCGTGCTGGGTTTCGAGCAACTTGCCAAGCAGCTTAAATACCAGACGTTGCGGGAGAAAAGGCGCAAAACCGGCAAACTTGATGATGACAGCCTGTGCAGTGAACCCCGAGACAAACCCCGTGGCCCCTGTGAACAGAAACCGAAACCGGAGTCAGAGCCGGAGCCCTGTGAGTGCAAAAACGAAGATGATAATGGCGAAACCCTCAGCGATCTGGTGGAGGAATATGAGCGGAATCGGCTACCCGAAAAAAAAGGTAAAACCAAAGGAAGAAAAAGCCGGTCAGCAACTCAGCATATTGAAAAGGTGATTGAAACCCTGGTGGAAAATATGCCGGTTACCATGAATATCTATCAGCAGCCGGGCGAATCATCGGCTGAACTGGCAGGCCAGATTGGCGATGAACTACAGAACCGGCTCGGGAAAGACCAGTTTGGCGCAGCAGGCGACATAGCCTGAGTTGGTCATCAGGCAACAAGTATCACGTATCCCCTTATCACCAGAGGAGTAACCCCATGAGCGTCGGCGTAATGATGATGCTGGATCCCGTCCTGTTCTCAGTTAACTCTACCAGTTACAACGAGCTGGAACGGGTTTCCGGTTTTACCTGGAAATCCCAGCCGGTAATTGGGCGACAACCGGTTTATCAGTTTCTTGGTCATGGTGAAAAAACCATTACCCTGAGAGGGCGAATATATCCCGGTCAGTATGGCAGCCGCTCCAAACTGCTGCTGCTTGAACAATCTGCCGGGTTCGGTATCCCGTTACCACTGTTTGGTGGTGGCGGGTTGACCTTCGGTGTCTGGTGCATCACAGAATACAGCGAAAATGATACCCGGCTGGTTGATAACGGCGATCCCCGGCAGATTGATTTCACCGTCAAACTGGTGCAGTACGCCGGACTGGCAGATTTTTTGACCGGTTTAGCGAGTAATTACATCAAGACCGGTCTGGGTGAAATGATCAGCGGTTCGCTGGCAGGCAAGACAAAAGCTGTCGCCGCTGCTGGAGCCGCTGCTACGGGAGCACCGGTAGCGCTGTAGTCCGGATTTTGAGGATTTGGTTATGCAGTATCGCACTCAACAGGATGATGTTCTGGATCTGATCTGCTGGAATTATTACGACAGGTCCGATGTGTTTATCGACGTACTCAAGGCCAACCCCGGCCTTTGCGAGCAGCCCGTCAAACTGCCCGCCGGGTTAGTAATCGAACTACCGGAACTAACGACAGCTACCGATGAACAGATACAAGTCTGGAGTATATAATGACCCCGCATTTCGAAATCGAAATTGAAGAAGCACCTCCACCTCCACCTCCGCCCGAAGAGAACGACAATGATGATTCATCTTCTGCGGCCGGTGCGGCCAGGAAAAAAGCAAAGAAAACAGGCTCTTCCTCTGACACACAGGATAAGAACAGCGACCAATCCGTAGCGAAAGATATCACCGAACACATTAAATCCCGGCTGATTTACCTGACGGTACAGAATAATGTCAGGGATCGATCCAATACGTTCAGCATGGAACTGAACGACAGCGGAAACCGGTTGAAAATGCCTCCCCGGGAAGTGTTGGTCACCGTCTCCATGGGCTACATAGAAGACGGTTCACTGACGAACATGGGTACCTTCACCGCAGACCAGATGGGCATTAAAGGCCCGCCGGATACTATGTTTCTGAGTGGGGCTTCGGAGCGGTATGTCAGTATGGGGCAATCTGACTGTCATACCTATAAAGGCCCTACGCTGCTGGCAGTGGTGCAAAAAGTTGCCGAGTATACGGGTATGCAAGCGGTTGTTGCCAAAAGCCTGCAGGACTTCAGAGTCGGCCCTATCACCCAGCTGAACGAAACCTATTCATTCTTTATGACTCGGCTAGCTCGATTGGTTGGCGGGTTTTACAACTCCAACGGCATGTCTATTTGTATTCTCGAGCATGATGCGGGTGCGACAGCAGATGGGAAGCCTTTGCCGCCCATTAGGCTTTCCTTAAGCCAGCTGACCAGCTGGAATCTGATTATTGCGGATCAGAATGATTATGATCATGTGGGGGCGTGGTGGCGGGATGGTAATAACCCAAATTATTTTATGGTCTATTACCCACCGCTAACGGAAGAGAAACGAAAAGTTGTCAGTAAAAGCGGGAAAAGAATTTATATGATAAGCGGTTATAAAGGAAATGCTAATGCTGCTCAAGGCAGAGCTAAAACTGCATATGAAAACCTTAAGCATCAGGTACAGCAGCTCTCTATCACCTGTCCGGGAAATCCACTTCTACGTGCAGGGGTACCGGTTTTCTTCGATAATGGTCGTAGTGAGCTACGATTGACAGATATGGAAGAGTCCAAGCAGTGGATTGTGAATGAGGCGACACATATCCTGAGTAATCAAGGCTACCGTACAGAATGCAAGTTATGGCCATCCAGTTTGCCGCCGGATAAGGGCAACTCCTGATTCAGCCAGCTTTTCGTAACCTTATGATAGAGCTCACTTCTAAGATTGAGTTGATTATGATAAAGGTTATTTATGCAGCTTTACTGTTTTCTTTGCCAGTAGTGCAAGCATTTGCTGAAGTTATAGCTGATGGGAAAACTTGGATTGCATCTGAGTCACAAAGTGCTGCTTTTGTCACTCACTCCAATTGGGAAGAAATGATAGAGGTGGTATATGTAGGTTCGGACCACCCTGAATATCCGGCAGATTGGACTGATATTACAGCAGGCTGGAATTATTACCTTAGCGCCCCTGAGATCTCTAATACTAGAACATCAGTACGTATTGAGCTTGACGTCCAATTTGCACCGTATGTTCGCCGTACTGTAGTAGCTACAGTTCATCCCCGTAGTGGAAATGCTTACATCAACGCAAAAAATAACGATAAGGAAGTCCTCGACTGGCTGCATAAAAACCTGACCAGTGACGATAAAAACATCGCCTATATCCAGATCACCATGCCAATAGTGGAAGAGAGTTACGAGGTTGTAGGCACTTCCCGTGGCGAACAGCTTGTACGTCGAGGACGCGAAACAACCACCACCTTCGGTTTCGGATTGCGCAATGCCCGCGAAGCGATTGAGCAGGCGAAAGCGAACTGGAAGGTTGAATAATTGCCACGCGGGTGATGGTATTTTTTAGTTAGTGGGAAGTCGTTGGCGGATCAGCAGCTCCAGCTGATCGAAGCGTTTGTCGTGTTGATCAAACCGCTCGTCGGCTCGTTTGAAACCGGCGTGAGTAGCCTCAGCCAGTGTGGCAATCGCTGATTCCAGCCTGTCCATCCTTTGATCCTGCTGGTCAAACCTGATGCGGTTCTCACGCTGGTTTTCCAAAACAATCTGGTGGGTTTCACCCGTAATCTTAATCAGGTTACGAACCGCATCATCCAGTGTTTCGACCTTGTCTTCTAATGATGTAACCCGCACCTCAATGCCCTCAACTCTAGCTTCAAGGTTCATACCGCACACCTTTCTTATTCGTTGTTGATGCATTGAGCATAGTAGAAAATGGCACGGTACCTCCGAATTTTGAAATGAAAGTTTAAGTCTTGGTGATGTATACGACAGTATCTATATAAGAGTCTTCATGAGGCCAACAATCCCGCGAGCGGTTTTGGCCTCTTCCTTGCCTCTGATC
Organism: Endozoicomonadaceae bacterium; assembly: GCA_965261725.1. GTDB lineage: Bacteria > Pseudomonadota > Gammaproteobacteria > Pseudomonadales > Endozoicomonadaceae > CANDOC01. The sequence goes on from CBDHDU010000044.1 coordinate 372,002, forward strand.
CTTGAGGAATTGCACTATGGATTTCGAACAGAACAGCCTGTCACAACAGGTCAGTAACCTGATTCAGCTTGTCACCGTTGTGGCTGTGGATACGGAAACCGCAACGATTCAGGTTTTATTGCGTGATGACACGCAGTTATGGGTGCCCTGGATTGCCAGCCGGGCAGGCAGTGTACGTCACTGGTCAGCTCCTGTTATCGGAGAGCAGCTATTGCTGCTTTGTCCGGCGGGTGATACGGAGCAAGCCATCGCCATACCCGCCCTTTATCAGGACGACTTCCCCGCTCCCGGTGACGACCCCAACCAGCACCTGACCATATACAGCGACGGCGCCCGCATCGGCTACAACGACAAAACCCACCACCTTTATGCCCAGTTGCCCGAAGAAGGCACCACGGAACTGATCAGCCGGGGCGGTATCACTATCACCGGCGATATCACGGTGAATGGCAGCTTACAGGCAACGGGTGATATCGCCGATGGCAAAAGCACGCTGCAGGCTAACCGGGATGTTTTCAATAACCATACTCATCCCGGTGATTCTGGTGGTACCACCGGGTCGCCGAATCAGCAGCAGTGAATAGGCTTTCTTTTCAAGCCTTTCCCGTCGGCGTTCCAACCCGCAGAGCGGCTGAACATATTAATCTGAACAGTATCGTAGCGAAGGCCGATAAACTGTGGCAGGTACTTATGCCACTGGGATTGCTCCAGAGTACTCCCTGAAAGTACTTCATGCATTTGAAACTTGCCGGTTTATAGTAGACCTATATACTGGTCTATATATACCCGTCGTGGAAATAATAATATGCGTGAAGAAATTGGCTCCTATGATGCGAAAACCAAATTGCCGGAAATTCTGCGGCGTGTGGAAGCCGGTGAGTCCTTTACTATTACTAATCGTGGCAAGCCGGTAGCGGATCTTGTGCCCAGCGGCGCCAACCAGCAGCTTAAAACCCGGGCGGCTATCGACAACCTGCTCGGGTCTCTCAAAGGAACGCTGGGTGATGAAGACCTGAAAAAACTGCGTGAGTCTGGCAGACGATGACAGACTTCGTCCTCGATAATTCAGTGACCATGCGCTGGCTTTCTCCAACCCCGAAAGCCAGAGATCAACAGTATGCTGAAACTGTGTTGAATACCATGGTGGATTCAGACGCAAGGGTTCCTGATCTTTGGCATCTGGAAGTCGTGAATGTGGTTCTGGGGCAGGAGCGCCGCAAGGAAATCAGTCCGGCTGACGCTGCACGGTTTATGGCGCAACTGGAAAGCCTGCCCATATACGTTGATCCACTGACTGCGAGTCAGGCATTTGGGCGGATTGCCATGCTGGCAAGAAGTTACAATCTTAGCAGCTATGATGCTGCTTATCTGGAACTGGCAATCAGGCAATGCCTTCCTCTGGCAACACTCGATAAGGCGCTGGGAAAAGCGGCAACGAAAGCAGGGGTAGCCCTTTATCTCTCAGAGTGATGGTTGCCGTGCAAATATCTTTCGTTATTGCTGGCTATCCTCGTTCATCACATACTGATCTGCAGCTTGCCATGCTTTTATTTTGAGACGGAAGAGTGTCATTCGACTTATGTTCAGGCTTGCTGCTTTGTCCGCCTCCCTGCCGTTGCAACCATAAATGATGGCAACGGTCTTACTGTGTTTTTTGCCCATAATATCTGTCAGATAACTGTCAAAACGGGCAAACTGCTGACCTGTCGAGCCATACCACAGTATGCGTGAGCCGGGTATGCTCTTGCCCGATGATTCACCCATCTTTGCCAGCAGGTTAGAGCCGGTATTGCTGTGTGCTGTCTGGCTGCGTTCAATGCATAAGCGCCAGTGAGCCCATTCTTCGAGCAATATAGTTGGGGTATCGCTTTGTTGGGGTAAGGCGTTCATTTTCAGAATCCTGAACCATAGCCGGATGCAGAGTCTTCACTATGACGGGTTTTCAGTGGGCGGCTTTTCCGAATCAGGCGTTGGTGGATAATCGTCAACTTCCTCCCTGATTAACTCTCCGGCATTTTCCAGAATGTCTTCCATAACGGCATGCAGCAGCTGGTTGTGATCAATAAAGTACTGCCGGTAAATTTCCGCATCAGCTTTGAATTGTTCCGGAGACGCCGCACGAAACAAGCTTGCCTGTGTTTTTTTATAGTGGCTGATTGCTCGAAGGCGATCGGTCAGTTTGCCTTCAAAAAACGGATTATCAGTTTTCATGCAGGTGAGTCCTTTGAGCTTAAAATTATTGGTGTTACAAATTGGTTGGCTACAAAATTCAATGAATAATACGGTGCAGGTTTGCCCTGCCTGCCAAGTTTTGTCGTGTGTTGTTGGATTTCATTTTGTTGTTCGGGTGCATTGAAACTATAAACCATAGATTGCGGACTGCAGTCGCACCAGCTCGGGGCGGATTCAAGGTTGCCTGTACGGGTAATGACGCGTCGTTTCAGTCGTGCAAGCAAGACAGAAAACCTGAGCCTGCATTCTGTCGTAACTGAAATGAAACGGATTCCCAAATACCCACGGCATGGCATGACCATACTGGGCAGAGTGGGTGGAAGTGAGACAGTTGTCGTATTTGTAGATAGATCAATCATACAAAGAGCCATAACGGTAAGGATCAGAAGGTGAACAGGGAGGCGTTACGTATTACCGTGCTGGCGTGTAATCAAGGGAAAGGGGGGATTTGGATTTACAGAATGCAGTGCATAGGATATCTGGTTGCTGGTTGCTGGTTGCTGGTTGCTGGTTGCTGGTCGGCAAAAATGTGAATGTCTGTTTTCAGTGAGGATTCAGATAGCATGAGAAACTCCTGCCCAAACTTGAGACTACCATGAACAGCCGTGGGCAGTGATAAATGAGAACAACTATAGATATAGATTTTAAATTTAGAATTGCAAGTTTTCTTTTATGATCCAGAATGAATACGTCCCGCGCCTGTTAATCTGCACTGCAGGAGTATTCTGAACATGCCGGAAGATGAAAAAATGCAACAGACTGGCTGGATTGAACGGGTAAAAACGCTTATGCCGGAAAGAGGCATTCATACCTATCAGGATCTGGCTTTTCATTCCGGTGTGTCTGCAGGTTCACTGAATCAGGCAATGCGGGGCATGCACATGCCGCGGCAGAAGACTATTGAGAAAATTGCCCACGCTTTGGATACCACCCCTCAGTTTTTGCTGTACGGCGATAATATGAAGGTGGTGCAGAAAATTCCTTTTATTCAGTCACCCGAACAACTTGGGCAATGGCTGTCTGACGCTTGCCTGAACCTGGAGTCCCTGCACTGGATTGAGATGCCGGGCAACCTCAGCTTATCCCGAAACGCTTTTGCTGTTGAGTGCAATCACCACGACCTTGAGCCGATGTTTCTGCCCGGTGATGTTATTGTGTTTGAGCGACTTCATGAATCCTGTGATTACAGGCAGCTGGCGCGGGATAAGGAGATTTTTGTAATGGCTGTTCGCGGTGATAGCAACTCACTAAAGGCTTATGACTCCTGGTTACTTGGTCGTTACGTTGAAACCAATCAGGGGTCGTTTATTGCCGTACCGGATCAACGCTATGAACCTGTGCGATTGGATGATCGCTATAAGGTAATAGGACTGGCAGTACATCAAATGAGGAGCCTGCATAAAATCGCAGCGGTGCATGATTGACTGTGAATGTTTTTTGGATATAAGGTCATGGGGGACTCTATTGCTTTGCTCTGAAAATTACGTAATGTAGGCACAAACCAACCCATCCTCTTCCTAAAGGAAAAGGAACTATCGTACTTTATATTCCCTCCAGCTATACCAATTCAGGTAGCAGCAGAATCAAAAGACAGATCGAAGGCCATGAGTCGTGAAACGACAAAGGGCTTTTTGCTCTTCGTTCACTACCAGTGGTAGGAGACAATACGGGGTTCGGGCGATCAGCCAAGGTCAGTTTGGGTACAGGGACTAAGCCACTAAAAAAATACCGACCATTACAGGTTCTGCTGCCAGTGTGAAGTATGGTTCAGGTCTAAAAAATTTTCATCGTATGGGGTGGCCAATTGCTGCCCATGACTGTTTGGGGTTCTTGTTTAGGCAGAGGCGGAGTGCCTGTTTTACAACTTTATTTTAATATCTCTGCACCGAAAGCAGCTGTTAGCAAGAATTCGTTTTACAACTTTATTTTGACTTCATGCTGAAAAGGCTCTGCAGGCCGCATTTTTAGGTAGGTTTATTATTTTTTGCTGACACCTGTCTGAAGAATCTGACTATATAAAATTTAAGAACTTTATTTTTAACTTGGTGTGAGGCATGCAAGTGATCTACGATGATTTTTTAAGAACTATATTTTTAAATTGAAAAATCAAAGCTTTACAGCCCGCATTCTTGTGGTTTATTTTTTAAGGACTTTATTTTCAACGCACATCAGGTTGTGCGTTAAAAATAATGTTCTTAAATTTAAAATAAAGTCTTTAAATTAAAAAAATAGTTCTTAAAAAATAGTTAAACGGTGTATGGTATCCATCAGACCCCATGCACCGGAGTCATTTGGAGTGGCAAAGCGCAAATACTGTTTTGACGATGCTGGCATAGAGAAATTACAGTCTGGAGGTCATGGGCAGGGTTCTGGAATTAACTACATTCCCTGGATCAGAGCGCACGATATCAATTCCATTGGCCTTACCACCCGTGCACCCGGCTGGAAGTCGGGACGCATTCATCATTTCTTTTCCAAGCTCGAAGCTCACTATTTTTATTGTCTGGAATGGGCTGACTGTGTTTTGGATGTTCGTGAGCAGTTTCCTCTTGATCACCATGCAACATACAAAATTGCGGAAGATGCAGGCATCAACTATCCGTGGGATCGAAAAACAGGCTTTAACGCAGTACTGACGACTGATTTTTTAATTGATGTCAGAGTTCAGATTTCGGATGCCCGTTATCTTTCTCCCCTGCTGCTTACCAGTCCGGTACTTGTCACCAGAGAAGCCTGCAAGGACAGGGTGTCTTTGTTACTTTGGGCTTTGGTTAAGGGGACAGGACACTGGAAGGCACCTTTACTCTCTGGGCTTAAGGGGAAGCTCAAGCCTTTAATTGTTGAGAAAATAAGGCACCCGAAAAGACTGCATGAAAAAACACCAGATGAAGCATGTAAGGTCTGGGTAGAGAAGCTACAAAAAATACTCAGAAGCCGTCTTAAAAGTCATGCTACTACTGCGGTCGCGGCTCATGGGTCTAAAAAAACGCTTTTATTCGTTAAATAGACTGGCTATTCGCCTCACAAAATCGCTTTTTTATCCTCCATGATCCGTGATCCTCGCTACGTGCAGACTTTTAAGACGGCTTCTCAGGGAATAAGTTAAAAATACTGGAATTTAAAGTTTATTTTTACATATACGCCTGATCGTTTATATTTTATTGCCATTTCGACCATCATTAACTGCAAATTTAATCAAAAACAGCTTGTTTCCGCACTGCAAAAGTGATAGCGGCTGATAATCTATGTGATAGTGAGTGAGAAATGGGTTCGAAAAATAAAATTTACAAGCTTTTAATAACAAATTTATATTTCAATTGTTGTTTTTTATGGCTGTTTTCAATGATTGCATTCAGAAACTGAATTCTAAAAACTTGATCTGAAATGTTACATTTACTAACCTGTTTTCTTAATTTGGGAAGTATGCGGACAGGCACTTCATCAATGTACGAATAAACCAAATAGCGCTGACACTTCCGACAAGTATCAATCATCTGTTTTACTTTCCACGTTATTTCTTTGACTGACATGACCCGCAAGGGTTCGTCTTCTGGTGTACACCCGTATGCCACTATTTAAGTAAACAAATAGGTTAAGTAAACAAACGGGCGTGTTTTCCATAACACGCCAAGAGGCTCCAGCACCATCTGCTGGTTGAGTCAGCATATAAACCTGCCATAAGTTTTTAAATTGCCCTGCTATGCAAGGGCTGCTGTTGCCTGCTTGTGGGTACCGCCTGCAAAAAACCAGCATTGCTGGTTGATTGTGCTGTTCCATCAAATATTGAGAGGAAAACCCTCATGTCTGAAGCTATCTCGCTGAAATATCCCATTGAAGCCAATGGTGTCACTGTGAACAGTTTAACCCTGCGTCGGCCTACGGTAGGGGATTTCATTAAAAGCAGCCAGGGTGGGCGAGACGAGCAGGAAACAGAAATTCATTTATTCGCTGATTTGTGTAGCGTTTCCCCTGCTGACATCCACCGTATCGACCTGGCGGATTATCAACAGTTGCAGGATGCATTGGGAAAGATGCAAGACAACGGCCACAAGACCTGAGGCGGGCGGTAACAATCCTCGCGAAATTAACCGGCTGGCCTCTTTCTGAACTGCTGGCGCTGACGGTTGAGGATTTGTTTACCTGGCTCGGAGCCTGCCCGAAACCCCATACCTGAGTTCAGACAGCCCCCGCCCCCGGTGGGTGGGCTTTCAACCGTTAGCTGGCTACTTGAAGCCAGCCGGGAGACAAATGATGCCAGCCGTTGCAATCTTAAAACTTGCAATCCCTTTGGCGGTGAAATATGGGCCGAAAATCGGATCGGCAATTAAAAACTACGGACCCAAAATAGGTTCAGCAGTTAAAAATTATGGCTCCAAAATAGGTTCGGCGGCCAAATCAAGTTTTGGGTCAAGTGCCAAAACCCGGAAAACAATTGGAAAACTGTTTTCCGGGGACAAGCTCGTAGATAAGAGCCATAGTGCGCTGGGTGCAGCAGGCTCCATAGCAGGGCTATATAGCACTGGAGTACTTTTATATGATCAATTTTTTAAAGATACCCCACAGGAAAATCAGGCAAAGGCCTCCGGCATCACCCCGGAATCCTTTGCAAAATGGACTGAGCTGGGCGCGGAAATCGGGCTGGACTCCAGCCAGATTATGGAAATGATGACCACCCTCAGTGACCGTTTCATTCAGGCTGCTCAGAGTAGTGAGGCCAAAGAGGCTCTGCAACAGGAGCTGACATCTCTGAGGCTGGATTATGACCAACTCAGCAAGCTGAAACCGGATATACAGTTACAGGCTGTAATGGAAGCCGCCCAGAAAAGGACTGACAAAGAACAGCAGGTGCTTGAAGTGGTCGGCAAACTGGCCGGAAAAGAAGCGGGTACGCTGGCACGCTACGTGATGAAGGAAACACAACCTGTTAACGAAAAACTGGAGGAGAAAAATTTTAGCCAGTCAGTTAAAGCGGCTGTTGAAGGTGAGCCATCTTCTGAAACGTCTTTCCCTGAAAACCTGACACGTGCCGCGGAAAAGACATCAAAAGAGAAGAAGAAAACTCTCCTGCCAGAGAAAGGTAAATTACCGGAACTGGGAGGCGTATTAAAAAAACTCACCGCCAACTTCAAAGCCCTTTCAGAACCACTCCCCAAAGTGGTCACAGGTTTTGGAGACATGGCAAAGTGGTTTGAGCAAAACCGGCTTGATAAAGCATCCACGACAGCCAAATTCATACACAGTACCGTACCGCGGCTACTGTCGCCTAATTTGGCAGGTCAGGCAGCGGACAATGAACAGCCGTCGGATGACTATATCAATCAAATGATGAACAGCTTAACCAAGCCTCAAAATGCCCCGCCGGTTAACCATACCCAGAACATGCCTATCTCCATGTATATCTACCAGCAGCCCGGCGAGTCCTCGACGGAGCTGGCGACACGGGTTAAGGACGAACTCACCGGGCGCACCAGTTTTGATACTTACCAGACATCTTGAAAGTTTATCTGCACGCGATCTTCAGGAGTACAGTGATGGGTATAGGTGTAATGATGATGCTGGGATCCACGATTTTTTCCGTGAATACCACCACGTATAACCAGCTTGTAGAAACCGCCAACTTCAACTGGCAGTCTCAGGCCGTCATTGGCAGGCAGCCGGTGTACCAGTACCTGGGGCATGGGGAAAAAACCATTTCCCTGACCGGGCAAATCTATCCGGGTCAGTTTGGCAGCCGGAGGCAACTGATCGTACTGAAACAGTCGGCAGGTTTAGGGCTTCCACTGCCGTTATTCACAGGGGACGGGCTGACACTGGGTGCCTGGTGTGTCAAAAAGTTCACCGAAACCAATTCAGAACTAATCGACAACGGCGAACCCAGAAAAATCGACTTCACGCTGGAACTGGTTCAGTACGCCGGGCTGGCAGATTTCCTGACCCAGAAAGCCAGCAACTACATCAATACCTGAGTGAATTCAAGATGCCGGATTTAACCGCTGGAAATTATCGTTAATCCTGCTGCCCAAGGAAGAACCGATTTCGGGCAATGTCACGTCCAGAAAATGATTAATCTTTTCCCGGAATTCTTTTGCCTGAGCGAAGTATTCATTATTCCGGGCATACTCATTCATCACCTTCCATAATCGCTCAATGGGGTTCAGGTTTGGACTGTAAGGGGGGAGGTAATGAAGCTTTATTCCCAGCTCTTCCGCCTCTTTCACTACCTCCTGTGAACGATGGTAACCGGCACCATCAAGCACCATGTGAATAACGTTCATGGATGAATAGTTATCCCGAACTTTCTTGAAAAACTCGGTAACCGCTTCACTGTTAACCGTATCAAATTGACCGAAAACAGCAGCTTCAATATTGTCCAGATCAATCGCACCGATAATGTTCAGCCGAGTACGGCTACCTGTCGTATTAATGATTTTATCAATCCCTTTTCGAATCCACCCGGAAGTGATTTTGGTCGCTTGTGTCGGGTGTACCGCATCCATGAATAGTATCACCTCGTCCTCTGGTAGCGTGGCTTTCAAGGCTTCATAGTGCTCCACAAAACCAGCCTGCTTATCAACATCAGCCTTGTGCGGTACGCCCTTTGGCTTTTTGTAGGTAAAGCCTTTTTGGTGCAGCCACTTGTTCAGGCCTGATACGGTATATTTGATACCCCAGCGATCGGTAATATAGGCGACGATCTGATGGACGTGTGCGTAAGTATATTCAGAAAGGTGTTCGACCAGTTGCCGAGTTTGCTCATCACTCAGGCGGCTTTCACTCCCCCCGTTCTCCGGCCTGAGCTTTTCCTTTTCCAGATAGGCGTCCAGATGGCGACAAATAGTGTATTCACTTTTTCTCAATGCCTGAGCGATAGCAGACGGTGACCACCCTTCAGACCTGAGCAAAACAGCCTTGATACGATCACATTCCCGTGCATCTCGCGATGTTTTGTGGCGAGATTCCAAGGCTACTTTTTGTTGGGCTGTCAGGGTGATTTTCGGCATGTTCGTACAATGTTGAAAATCGGCTGGAAAATCAAGCAACTTCAATGATCATGGGTATACCATCCCGAAGAAGCTGCTGGCCTGCTTCAACTGCCTGCTGGCGTCCCAGTCTGGTCAGGTTTTTCTGGACATAAGTCGGGTGATCAGGTCTGGCGTTATAGATCCCTCCAACATTTTTTTCGGATTCGCCATGACGTACCAAAATCAGACCACCCCGATGCTGCAACTGTTTATTGAATGACTCTGGCATTTTTTCTCACCTCGATTCAGATGAACTCCTATCAAGATAAACCGTTTTCTTTGTCAGTAAGTTTTCAACTATGGGTGTTATCCCGTGAATAGCTGTACAGACTTTCTTTTCAAGAACAATTGGTAAAACCGCGGTTGACCTCAAGCTAGCTTGAAGTATTAAAATATTACTAGTCCGGTATTGGAAGCCGCTTCCCGCCTGTACAGCGAACCGGAAAACACTGCGAAAAATCCATGGGCGACTGATGGTACGGGGTTAAGTATCTGACTGGATACTTATCGTAATAAATTCCGCGTTGATTTAGTTTGGGCAATGCGGAACCAGGGTGTAAGTCAGACCTTCGTGTACAGAAGGTTTTGATGGCAGCCGGGTCGACGTGTCTCGCAATAAATATAAAAACCTGTTGAGCAGCTACGCTGCCAGCAGCGTTGGAATATGAGGCAAAGTATGAACTCAGGTCGTGGGATCACTAGATGGCTAGTGACCTTGGTAGTGTGCACCCTGCTGATAGGTGGTCTGGCAGGGTTTAAAGTATGGCAAATTCGCTCCGCAATGGCGTTTGCTGCAAGTTTTCCGGAACATTCTGAAACCGTTTCTCCTGAAAAAGCCAAAGCCGTCATGCATCAGCCCCGCATTCAAGTGATGGGTGAGGTTGTTATGCCTGACCGGATTACCCTGCGTAATGAACTGCCCGGTCGTGTCAGTGCCATTATGGTTCAGCCAGGGGGCAGTGCCGACGAAGGGCAGATTCTGGTGCAGATGGATATCAGCGAAGAACTGGCGAAACAAAAATCAGCCCAGGCGCGGTTGCAGCTTGCAGAGCTGGATCATCGTCGTGTTCGTGACCTTCGCAAAAGAAAGGCTGTCAGTCAGGCTGATCTGGACAAGGCGATTGCTGATCTTGAAGTTGTCCGTTCAGAACTTGCTGTTATCGCAGCCACCATTGATAAGAAAACTCTGCGAGCGCCGTTTAGTGGCGTGATGGGGCTGCACCAGATAGAAGAAGGAGGTTATCTCCAGCTTAATACTGATATCGCCCAATTTGTGGGTAACCAGCCCTGGATTTGGGTTGAGTTTGCGGTTCCGCAGTTTTATCCATTACTGGAGACTGGTTCTGAAGTCAGTGTCAGTCTGGCTGGTCAGGATGCAAGAAAAGTATCTGCAGAAATCATTGCCAGAGACCCGGTAGTTTCAGTTAGCACACGAACACATCGCTATCGCGCCCGCATTAACAGCCGCCCGGCAGGCTTTGCACACAATGCTTCTGTACAGGTAAGCGCACCGGTTGGGGAATCAATGTCGCTGGTGGAAGTTCCGCTTGAAGCCGTGCTGTTTGATGAACAGGGCACTTACGTTTATCGGCTACAGCCGGATGAGCAGCAGGCCGGTGCATTTCGGGCAATGCGACAGAATGTCGCTGTTTATCAGCGGAGCGGTGACAGCATGTTGCTTGAACAAGGGTTGAATGCAAATGATGTGCTGGCCAGTGTCGGTGCTTTCAAATTGCAGCCTGAGCTTCTGGTATACCCAGCTGCGGGTGATCTTCAGCAATCCGGGATTTGAGGTGCCAGATGGATATATTTGTCAAACGTCCGGTGATTTCACTGGTCATCTCTCTTGTGCTGCTTCTGTCGGGTATCTTTGCTGCTAAAAAGATTGCTGTATTGCAGTTTCCCCAGCTGGAAAGTGCCTCACTGGTGATTACGACCCGTTTTGAAGGTTCTTCTGCGGAAGTTGTGCAAGGCTTTATAACTGACCCGATTGAGCGGGTAGCGATGACGATTCCCGGTGTCGACTATGTCGATTCAAAAACCACTGCAGGGATGAGCATCGTCACTGTCTGGCTGCAGCTTGATGTAGACAGCACCAAGGCATTAACGGAGCTGACATCACAACTTAACCAGATCAGCTATGAATTTCCTGCTGCGGCTGAAGACCCTTCGGTCACCGTCCAGAAAGCAGACCGTTCGGGCGCTGTATTCTATCTCAGTGTTGATGGTGGTGAGTTGAACCGGGCCGAGGTAACCGATTATCTCAAACGTCGAGTTAATCCGCAGCTTGCCGGGATCGATGGCGTACAAAGAATCGGGCTGCATGGTGAGCGTGACCCAGCCATGCGTATCTGGCTTGATCCGGTCAGGCTGGCAGCGCTGAATATGTCAGCTGATCAGATCTGGTCAGCGCTTGAAGCCAATAATGTCATAGCGACATTAGGCAAGACAGAAAATGCCAACCAGCAGATCAACCTGCTCAGTAATGCCACCCTGAAAACAACAGAAGACTTTGCTCGTCTGGTCGTACTCCGGGAAGGTAGTACGGTTATCCGGCTGGGCGATATTGCCCGTGTTGAGCTGGCTGAAGCGACCGGTACTGAAACTGCTCAGACCAATACCAAAGAAGCTGTTTATATTGCCGTCTGGCCTCAGCCGGGTGCCAATGAAATCAGCATTGGTGATCAGTTGTATCCCATGCTGGCCAAAATTAACGACAGTCTGCCGCGCGGCATGTATATCGATATTGGTTATGACGGCACCAAATATATGCGGGCGGCGATAAAGGAAATCTTTACCACGCTGCTGGAAACAATTCTTCTGGTTGGCATTGTTGTTTTAGCATTGATGGGCTCGTTGCGAACGGCTTTGGTTCCCCTGGTCACCATTCCATTGTCAATTCTTGGCGCTATCGCTGTGATCTGGACCATGGGCTTTACGCTTAACCTGCTGACCATTTTGGCAATTGTACTGTCGGTCGGGCTGGTGGTTGATGATGCCATTGTTGTGGTCGAAAACGTTGTCCGGCATATGCAGCAAGGGCATTCCCGGCTGGAAGCGGCACTGAAAAGCTCACGGGAGCTGTTCAGTCCGATTATATCCATGACGCTGACGCTGGCAGCTGTCTATGCGCCTATCGGTTTTGTTTCCGGCCTCACCGGCAGCTTGTTCCGAGAGTTTGCCTTTACGCTAGCCGTTGCCGTCATTATTTCAGGCGTTGTCGCGATTACGCTATCCCCGGTAATGAGCGCCTGGATTAATCCGGAAAAAGGTAAAGAAGCAAAGCTGACGCTCAGAGTAAATCATTACTTTGACCGCCTGCGTCAACGTTATAGCCGAATGCTGGATCGTGTATTTGGCTGGCAATCGCAAATACTGGTAGCAGCTGTCGTATTGTCGTTGCTGGTTGTGCCTTTCTATCTGTTTTCTCCGAAAGAGCTGGCACCGGTAGAAGACCAGAGCGGTATTCTGTTGATTGTCGAGGCACCGGCAGAAGCATCCATCGAATACACCGGCAAATATATGGATAAGCTGGTGAATACACTCGATGGCATGGAAGGTAAAACAGCTATCTGGCAGGTGCTCAATCCCAATAATGGTTTTGGCGGTATTGAGTTTGTTGATTACGACAAGCGTAGCCAGAGTGTGCATGAGATTCTGCCGGGGTTGTATCAGACATTATCCGGTATTGATGGCCTGCGGATATTGCCTGTTCTATCTCCTGCACTGCCTACAGCCGGACAGTTTGATGTTGAGCTGGTTATTCAGGCGGCTGATGATTACAAGTCAATGTCAGAATATGCAGGAAAGCTGATCGAAGCCGCCTATCAAAGCGGGCAGTTTATGTTTGTTAATACAATACTGTGGACAGTTTTCAGACGAAAGTGACCATGAGAGAAAATAGCGATAATAGAGAAGCCAAACCCTCTATGCTCGCTGCCACTTTCCTCTCATGGATAACATAGTAAAGACCGCTCTGGGCAAGATGTCCAAGGTCAAAAAGCCCCAAAAAACATTCATCTTCCAATTGCTTATCACGCTCATTATCGTTCAGGGTAAAGCCACTTTCTGCAACATGAGCCGTTACTCCTCCATGAGTGAAAAACGATTCAGACGCTGGTATCGCCGGACCTTCGATTTTTTCAAACTCAACTGCCTGATGCTGTCCGGCGTACTGTTAACGTCCAAAGAGAAAATCGCAGCGCTCGATGCCAGCTTTATGACCAAAAGTGGCAAGAAGACCGATGGCCTTGGCATGTTTTGGCGTGGTTGCACAGGTCAATCAGAGCGAGGGCTTGAGCTATCTTTGCTTCAATGGCGCTAACTTAAGCTCTACTTTTGGTACTCATTCAGCCTGCGAGCCTGTTTTCTTGTATGTTGAAGCCTGCGGATCGGCTTTGGACGCCTCTTATTTGCTCTTGGCTCTCGGCGCCCGGGTCGATCGCCCACCCCATGCTCACCAATAATTTCAGCCATATGCTCCAATAGGTCGTCAACTACTCCCTCAGCTTTTTGCAGCAGCAAAATATGAAAGTTTTGTAAGGAGTCATGCGCTGCCTTGAAGCTCAGTTTTCGGGGACTGTCGCCTATCCTTATTGCGGCTCTTGCCATCAGTGCTCTGATCATGTTGTAAACCAGAAAGTGCACATCTATTTCCTTTCGCACCATGGCCGGGCTCTCACAACGAAGGATGTCCATTTTCATCATCGTTTTAATGGATCTGAAATCAAGTTCAACATGCCAACGTTCAACGTACAGCTTGATTATCGCTTTTGCGTTGTACGTTTCTGAGTCTGTCAGAGTGGTAATAATTATCCGCTTTTTCGTGCCAACAGCCCGAACCATCAGCTTCTCTGGCATTTGTTCATAAATCTCCTGAGAGAGCCAGTCTGGGCATTTCGGGCGCGTCAGGACAAACAGACCATCTCTTTTGCCCAACTTTTGGTCGCACTCGCGAAAATCAATATTCCTGGAACCGTTTTTTTCAAAGACCCCGTCCATGCCCACTGCCCTTAGCTTGCAAAGGTTAAAGTAGTTTTCGAAATTTGAATCAGCCAGCAGAATGTCACCTGATTTCAGACTTGACGACACTTGTCTCAGCAATGCTTGTTCTCCTGTGCCTTTACCCTTGCAGGCAGCGACTGCTGAATTCAGAACAGCACCGCTGCCAAGGGCAACCAGAATCAGAATTCTTAATTGAGGGAAGCCTTGTCCTTTCTTTTGAGATTTAGGTTGAGGATATTCTTTTTGGTTGGCCTCGGTATCGGGCATGGAAAGCTTCGAACCATCGGCGAGCACTACACGCCTGTCGTGCCAAAAATAATCTCTACCTGTAGCATCATCAAGATTGTTGCCAGCGCTTTGCAACAAAATTTTGATTGCCTCTTCGAGAAGTTTTTTACGCGCCTGGCAGTAGGGACCGGTGGTGGTTTTGTTCTTTTGTCTCTGGAGGGCAACCTGATCTCTGGCATCAGCAATTAACGCATTTCGACAGGTCTTGGTCTCACTTGCGACCTGTTTCATAAAGAGTGACAGGGTTTTGCAAGCAGGGTACTTGCGCTCTCTTTTGGTAATTTTTTTTGGAACTGCTCCAGATCCTCGGCGCTGAGGATAGTGGAGAGATCATCATCAGCAGTTTGTGCAAACTGCCTCAAAAGATCTTCAGCATGACTGATGAATTCTTGACTACGCTTACTCATGGTTTGCTCAAGTGGGGTGTTGGAACAGTTGTTTTACAACTGTTTTCCCTCTTGAGCACGCCCTTATTTGTTGGGCAGAGCGCTTAAGTTAGCGCCATTGATCTTTGCTTGGTGTTGTTGATTTGCAGTCCAATACGGCTTATGCGCTTGATGCCCGGCAGACGCTGGACGAGAAAGATAAAACCCGTGTTGACCTTTACGCTGAGCAAGTTTTGAAACTGGCCGGAGATCTTCTTGCTATGGGGGTAATCTATCTGGCTGTGGACGCCTACTATTTCAAGGAAAAATTCGTGTCCGCAGTCCTTGCTGCGGGTTTACAGATTGTTGGGAAGTTAAGAACAGATGCCGACCTGAAGTGGCTCTATAACGGCTCATACTCAGGGCAAGGTCGTCCAAAACTTTACGACGGCAAAGTGAATCTCGAAAAAGACTTGAACCGGTTTGAACACGTAGGTCAGTTAGAAGCCGGAGAAGAGGTTTATACTGCCATTGTTCATTCCAAATGCCTGAAGCGTCACATTCGGGTTGTGATGCTGAGGGTGCAGCGAAAAAACAAGATAGGCATAGCCCTGATTTACTCAACAGATACAGGGCTGGACGCAATGACTATCGTCAAATATTACAAAGCTCGCTTTCAAATTGAGTTTGTATTCCGGGATGCCAAGCAATATACAGGCCTGATAGATTGCCAGTCATGTAATAAGCAGGCGATTCATACTCAGATTAATGCTTCATTCTCTGCCCTTAATCTGCTCAAACTGGCTGACCGGGAAGAAAAAGGTACCACAGGCAAAACGGTGATCTCAATTACGAGCTGGAAACGTCGTTTGTTCAACCAACACTTGATGTGCAGAGTTTTTGAAAAGTTAGGATTGACCATGAATGATAGAAAAGTCATGGGCGCATATCAGGAGTTCAGCAGCTATGGTGCTATCGCTGCATGAAAGTGTCCAGAGTATTGCTCTTTGAAATTTGATCTTACTATCCCGGATATGAAAGAAACCACAGCCTCGTAATCCCAGAGGATCTTTCCATTCCAGAATGGCCCATTCACCATCCTGAAATATATTTTCTACGATACAGACCATTTCAGCGGCATCAAATTCCTCTTTAAATCTTGCCCGAATGGCTTCTTTTCCCACCACTTTATCATTCGCCACCTGATGATTGACTGCATCATCCGCATAAAAGCTGGTCACGAGATCAATATCGGCCTGATTAAAAGCCTCAACCCATGCAGCAACTACTTTTCTTGGTTCCATTGTTCGAGCTCTCTTGAAAACCTGCCATCTCTCGGGAAAGTGAAAATTTCATCTTTATCGACTTAACAAGATACCAACAACCCTCACAACAAAGCGTGACGCCTGTCATAAACCCCACACCGCCAAATATGAGATAAACGACATATACCTATAAATACTGCGATATCACTTAGGGAGCATAATAATGAAAACGCAGTGGGAAAAGTTTATCGATATCATCCGTTCGGAGGTGGTGCCTGCACTGGGCTGTACTGAGCCGGTTTCTGCAGCTTATGCCGCAGCGATTGTGACCCAAATGCTGGAACGGGTGCCGGATCAAATTGATATCCGGGTTTCTGAGAATCTTTATAAAAATGCCATCGGCGTAATGGTGCCGGGTACCGGGGAAAAGGGTCTGCATATCGCTGCGGCCGCCGGTGCTGTGGGGGGCGATGCCGAGCTGGGGCTTGAGGTACTGAAAGGGCTGACGCCAAAGGATGTTGATTTTGCCCGGCAGTTAATCTCCCAGAACCGGATTACGATCAAAGCCGTGGCTGCTGATGAATTTATCTACTGTGAAGCAAAAGCTAAGGCAGATGAAGACACCGCACGGGTTGTTATTTCCGGCGGTCATACCCGCATTGTGGAAAAACGGCTGAATGGTCAGCTTCTGTCGTTAAACGACAACAGCCATAAATGTAATACCAAGCCGGAGAATCTGCTGGAAACAGCCAATCTCAGCATCAGCAATATTTACGACTTTGCCACGGGTGTCGAGCTGGATGAAATCCGGTTTATCAATGAAGCCGCAACCATAAATACCGACCTTTCCGATGAAGGGTTGAAGGAATCCTATGGGCTTGAAGTCGGTCGCAATATTAAAGAAAACGTGCAGAAAGGCTTTTACGCGGAAGACCTTGCCAACTGGGTTGTGATGCGTACCGCAGCTGCATCAGACGCCCGAATGGGCGGTGCAGCACTACCTGCTATGAGCAATCATGGCAGTGGTAATCAGGGGATTGTCGCGACGATTCCGGTCGTTGAAGTGGCGCAGTTTGCCGGTGCATCTGAAGAACAGCAAACCCGTGCGCTGATTATGAGTCACCTGATGGCAATCTATATCAAACATCACTATCCGCCACTGTGTGCCTTCTGCGGCGCAGCTGTGACCGGTGCCAGCGCTGCTTTTGCCATGACTTATCTACTAGGCGGCAGCTTTGAACAGTGTACCCATGCGATGCAAAATGCGATCAGCGACTGTACCGGCATGATCTGCGATGGTGCCAAAGCAACCTGTGCCATGAAGGTCGCTACCGCATCAGGAACTGCGGTGCGTTCCAGCCTGATGGCATTAAATGAGCATATCGTCAGCGATCAGGGCATTGTGGCAGATGATCTGGAGCAGACCATCAAAAATGTCGGCGCCATGATCTGCAACGGGATGGCTGCAACAGATAAAAGCATTATCAATATCATGGCGCACAACAACACGGTTAGCGACGCTCCCTAACTAGCTAGTTATGTCGCTTAGTGAGAAGCAAATACGCTGGTCTGGCCGCTTTTGGTGTAGCTGATGGTGTTATAAGGGTCTTTGCTATCGCCGTATTCCATACCCGGAGAACCCATTGGCATACCCGGTACTGCCAGACCACGGATCGCTGGCTTTTCGGTCAGCATCCCCTTGATATCAGCAGCCGGTACGTGACCTTCAACGGCATAGCCACCCACAAACGCCGTATGACATGAACTCGCGCCATAAGGCACGTTCGCCTGTTTCTTGTAAGGCGCCATGTTCTCAACGTTACGGGTCTGTACCTTGAAGCCATTTTCTTCAAGGTGCATCACCCAGGCATCACAGCAGCCACAGGTTGCGGACTTATAAACTGTAACTGTAGGAAAGCTTTCTGCAGCAGAGATAGTCAATGACGACAATGTGAGGGCAATACCTAAAACAAGTTTCTTAACAATATTCATGGGATTAACTCCATTTTGTATATATGCAGGGCACAACACCTTCTTTCAGCGTCATGCTTTAATTCTTCAAATTCAGACTGATAATCGACGTCTTTAGCTGTTGTTCCTGAAAAGCAGGCACAGCAAAGCACCAGCTCTCAGGTAGTAACTGTTCTAACGACGTGTAGGAATAGAGCGCTATTCGAGAAAGGAGGCTTTCGCCAGATAAATGTCGGGCTGGGACGAAAGAAGGTCAGGCTCATTGAATATCTGCCAGCGATGAGGTTCTGACAGCTGATTAAGTTCCTGCAGCAACACTACATAAAGCAGCATATAGACTGGTTGCAGATCTGATATCTGAGGTTGCAGTACCTGATCAGGCGCTTCACAGTCTGGGCAGACTACATTGTTTTCAGTCTGCTGAAGTGGCAACTTTCCCGGTTTGCAGCAATCGTGCATGCTCATTTCCGGGTTATCACTCATCATGTCAGCCATCGGCATGTCGACGTGACCGCCATACGGGTTTTCAATCTGCCCGGCATCTACTGTCATAGGACAAAACAGCAGCACAGACAACAGCATCACAGCCATCAAGGCTATGCTGATTGTTTGTCGGTGGTGATCCAGTTTTGCCAGCATTTTGAGAGCAGTTTAAACCGGTGTTTTTGCTAAACACATGTTGCAGATAAAAAAGTCTGCTAAGCGGCATTCTACAAATATTCTCAGAGTATGTATTGATACACAACAATAATAAAAAGCCTGATAAACCTTCCCCCCAAGGGAAGGTTTTGTTGAATTTTCTATGAAAACATTGTGCCCGCTTATCTATTTTTCAACTTCCTCAGAAATTGAATTCCTGCGGCTTCTACTTGAAACCTGTCCAATTTTGTCTTTGAGTAAACCTCGCAACAAACTACCACCAGATCCCCGTCTCCGCTCCAGAGGAGCCGGGTAGGGAGTTTCCGGAGTTGTGGACCGGCTGGATTCATTCGAAGAAACTCTGTGAGCCCGAGGCTGTCCAAAAATGGCAAGAAATTGCTGAGCATCCGGCATTACAATCCATACCACGACTTTACGTCGCAGTTTCTGCCGATAAATAATATAAAGTTGGATACCTGAATCCGGCGGTACAAAGAAAATATCATCGTATATCTTTGCATCACATAACAGGTTTACCTCACCGGTAAGAAGTTTATCTATTAGCTGTGACAACGCCATATCAGGCATTGAGCTCAGAAAGAAATCACTCACCCGTCCGTTCTGGTAAGGGTTTTCTTTATCTTCAGGGCACCACTCAATATCGGTTAGAGTTAGCTGTAATTCGGTTTCGCCGGTATCCTCTCTGTGCTGCATGCTTCGTCTGACATAACGCAAGTTCTTGACAGTTCGATCCAATAATACAAAGAACAAATTAGATCCCTGAAGGGCTGGTGTAGCAGTAAGAAAATTACAGCTAGATACGGCGTGTTTCTGGAGCTTGGTTGCCTCGTTAGCCGGAGGGAATAACGTCTTATTCCAAACGTACAACGTACTTTCTTCAGGCTCAGTCCTGCTCACAAACCTCAAGAATTCTTCCGGATAGATGAATATATTCGTACCAGACCTACGCCCTGTCATAGTGCCAGTACCCAAAAGCCTGAAGATATTGGAGTCTTTCGGGTATTTATCAATGCTGACCTGCAGATAGAGCTCCACAAAAATTTCCCCCTGTGAGAAGGCGGGAAGCAGTGGGAACAGAACTGCCGCTAACAAAATACCCTGTTGGAGCAGTTTCATGGATCACGTTCATTTTTATTGGAAACTAATGATATTAGACCTTTCCAGTGTGAATATTTCAGAAATGTGGCCGGTATCGAGCTAATGATACTATCTTTTTGCATTCTCAATCAGTTAAACGCTGATAGTGTCGCAATGACGACTGCCCGGCACTCAGTATAAGCAACGGGCATCCGTAGCTTAAAACGGCTGATTAATAAACACCCAGAACTGGCTACCTTCTTCACCATAAGCCGTATCCAGTCGAATACTCACACCTTCCACCATAAAGCGCAGGCTGAAACCGTAGTTTGTTTTCATATCACTATGCAGAGTATCCAGATCCCATTCATCCGCTACACGACCGGCATCCACAAAAGCTGCCAGTTCCATCCAGGGCAAGCTGTAGTAATCCCCCAGAAAGCTTTCATTCAACAGATTGGTACGGGTAATGCCGCGCAGTTCAGCACTGTAGTGAACCGCTGAACGTCCGACATAGCGGTTACTATTATAGCCACGCAGATGGTTCCAGCCACCTAGTGTAGAGCGGGCAAACCAGGGCGGAATTGTACTGGGGTTATCTTCATCCCAAGTGGTGATATCAGAGGCATAGGCATTCACTGCCAGAACCTGCTGACTGAAGTATTTGCTGCTTCCCAAGTTGAAGTATTGGGCGTAATCCAGCTCTACTTTGGTGTAATCAGTTTTGCTGCCACCTGCCCCCCAATCCCGGGTAACCATCAGCTTGGTACGGGAACCGGCAGACGGGCTGGAGAATGCATTACGGTTGTCGTAATCCAGAATCATCTTGATACCGGACGACACTTCACCGTGAATATCTTCACTGGCAACCAGTGCTTTATCCAGATCGCGGGATTTGTAGAAAAATTCAGTATCAAGGCTGGTGCGACCACTGGACAGTGGATTCCAGACCGGGAAGTCTTTGCCATCATTCAATGGCAGGCCATAGCGGTTGCCCTGCTGTGTATAACCTTCCGCACCGTCACCTATCGGTAACAGCCATTTGGCTCTTAACTTGTAGTCTTTGGTACGCTGTTCGCGCAGAACAAAGTCATCCTGATCAGAATCATTACTGCCTGCTGCCGGTTTATCAGCAAAAGCCGGATTTCCCGGAATGTAGAGGTGGGATTCAGTAAAGCGCCCTTCAACCATTTCCACATCAAAGCGCCAGCGGGATTCCGGAGCGAAACCAGCGTTATACAGTGCAGCCATGCCGAAGCCGGAATCGTTATCACTGTAGGTACCCACTAGCACCAGACTGGCATTAGTCGGACCGATACCATGAACAACACCGGCGGCACCCAGCGCCGTACCCATGTTATCGGTACTGAAAGCAAACGGTACGGCTGCGGTTTTGGAAGTCTCTTTATAATCTACAGAGTTCAGCATGCCCGCCATGGCATTACTGACGCCTTCTACCTCATCGGCAGCAAACACGCCTCCGGCAGACAAACCAATAGTCAGTACAATGCCGTATGCATGGCTCTTGAATGCATAGCTTTTCAACAATGAAACTCCCAAACCGATGGAATAAATGACTGCGACCCCTATGCGCCGGTACACTGTAAAAGACAGCGGCGGATAGCTGAATCCGGAGTTGTCACACTGATGGGTTATGGGTAGTTAATTCTTAGTTAACCAGCCGTTAACGTTTTTTTTGATAACTTTGTTATTTAACATAAAACTGTCGTCAGGTTATTCCACACGGATGAAGTCGTTACTCCTCGCTACGCTGCTATCAACCTTTCTGCTATCAGGCTGTAAGGCTTCCAAAGTTCACCCTTTACACACACCTTCTGCAGCAAAGCCTATTGAGCAGTACTCCTCGTTTGATGAGCACCTCGATAAAACAGATACCCTGATCTCAGAAAGCAGATATTTCCTGACTGATAACCCACAGCTGGAAATCAAAGCCAACCTGCCTTTTGAAATAAAACCGCAGCGTAACCTTCCGGTCAGTAAAAGCATTCTGCTGATTCACGGATTGGGCGATTCTCCCTGGTCATTTGTCGATGTTGGACAATCGCTGGCAGAAAAAGGCTTTCTGGTGAGAACTGTTCTGCTACCGGGGCATGGCACCCGCCCCGCCGATATGATCAATGCTGATCAGCAGGACTGGCAGGCACTGATTGCCAAACAAGTCGCTCTGTTAAAACAGGAAACTGACGAAGTTTATCTGGGCGGTTTTTCAACCGGTGGTAACCTGGCTTATCTCCACGCCGCCTGTGACCCGGAGATCAAAGGCCTGACGCTGTTCTCTCCCGGTTTTGAGTCCGATGAGCTACTAATCGGATTAACACCGACTCTGGCCCGGGTTAAGACCTGGCTGGCGGAAGGCGATCCGGAAAACACAACCAACTATGTCCGCTATTCAAACATGCCGGTCAATGGCTTTGCCCAGTATTACCTGACCAGCAAACAGACACTTGATAGTTTGGAAAACAACACCTTTAAACGTCCGGTATTTATGGTGTTAAGCGAGCATGACAGTGTGCTTGAAGTTTCCAAAGTCAGAGAAATTTTTGAAGAGCGCTTTACCCATAAAGACAACCGTCTACTGTGGCTGTGTTGTCGGCGATAGTTGAAGGGCTACAACCCCTATATTTCCTGCATTTCTGGATAAGCCTATGACTCGTGGGCATTACATAATTTTTGTAACTTCTGCTAATCATAAGTCCCATCGGAAAACCTGTGATTGGTGCGTTAGTACGCCAACTATTGTCGGCAACACAGCCGTCTACTGTGGTTTGCCAATGCACCGTCAGGTACTGAGGGTGTAATCCGGACCATTAACAGTCGTATTCCGGAGCTACGTATTAGCAATATGTCGTATATGGGAATGCTGTTTTCTCCTGAAAACCCTTACTACTGTATCAATGGTTCAGAAAAGATATGCCGCAACGGGGAAGATCCAGAAGCTGTTGAATACTGTAAAGCCGGAAACCCGGTCTGGTATGGAGCCTGGGGCTCTCAGGATGGCGGCAAGGTTCATGCAAAGCTGTCATTCAACCCTCAGTTTGAACAAATGATGGATGAAATTTCTATTATATTTAGGCTGTGACCCCCAGGGCAAAAACATGATCATTTTTTGATCAGTTGTTGCCAAGGCTTTTAACCCCTGAAAGAGTAGAATACCTACTTTTTCATGATCAATACCGCTCTGCTATCTCGCTTTGAAACCTTCACTGACTCCCGAGACCCCAAAAAAGTGACCCACGTTTTGGCCGAGGTCATATTTATGGCAACCTGTGCCATTCTCTGCGGGGCAGACGACTGGAATAGTATGAGAATGTTCGCCCTGACACGGGAAGAGTGGTTCCGCAAGCATCTCTCCCTTCCCGGCGGCATTCCGTGTGCCATGACCTTCAATCGTCTTTTCAGATCGCTTGACCCAGAAGAGTTCCGGATGATTTTTGCTGCCTGGATGAGAGATGTCATGACAGGCCTCGAGCTGTCAGATAGTCGAGTGGTCGCGCTGGACGGTAAGACAGTAAAAGGCTCAGCCTGGAACAAGGGCAAAGATGCTATTCATATGGTTAATGCCTGGTGTACCGAAGTCGGCTTGTCTCTCGGGCAGTATAAGGTTGACTCTAAGTCGAATGAAATAACGGCGATTCCCGAACTGCTGAAATTGCTGGAACTCACAGGTAGCCTGGTCACTATCGACGCGATGGGGTGCCAGAAAAAGATAGCTGATGCCATCCTGAAGAAAGATGCAGATTACCTGCTGGCGGTAAAAGGCAACCAGAAAAAACTCTATGGTGAAGTGACTCGCCTGTTTGATCAGTATTGGCAAGATAATCCGGCAGATGCTCCTTCTGCCCGGTTTGCAGAAACAGATGAATACGCCCATGGTCGTGGAGAACATCGCCGCTGCTGGGCTGTACAGGACATAGAGCAGTTTCCGGTAGCCGCCAGCTGGAACGCGAAAACAATTGCCGTTGTACAGTTAGATTGTCGGAAAAAGAATAAAGGTGAAACCCTGCTACGCTATTTTATCTCCAGCCGACAGCTCTCAGCTGAAGAGATTCTGCAAGCCACTCGTATGCATTGGCGAGTGGAAAATCAGCTTCATTGGGTGATGGATGTTGCATTTGATGAAGATCGCTGCCGAGCCCGAAAGGATAATACAGCTGAGAATCTGGCCATTACTCGTCAGGTGACTCACAACCTCCTGAAAATGGATACAACTGTAAAAGGCGGGATCAAGAACAAGCGTAAGAACTGCGGCTGGGATATAAACCACATGGAGAATGTATTGGGGTTGTTCAAAAAATGATCATGTTTTTGCCCTGCTGTGACCCCTCAATATCAAAACCTGTAGACGTCAAATTAATTTTTTAGGAAGGGCTTAATGTCCTTTCTGTGAAAAACAGCTAACATAAAAAACCAAAGACACTGTAATAACATTTAAAAATTTCAAAACTCAATAGCTTAGTGGCATCATTAAGATAATTATGTTGCATATCTTAAGAGCTTTTCTTTTTCGGAAAAAAGCATGCATTTATATCTCTGGATGTAAGTCGATTAGTGCATGTTTTCTTCTTGCAATAATATCAATCCCGCTTTATGCGCTGCTTTTTAAACCTGCGCTTCAGGCACAGGGCTACAGCACTAATCTTCCTGCCTGGGTAATGTCACTTGAAGAGATTGGGGCTTCCCGTCAACAGTGGAGCAAGGAAGGAGATATACCCAGAATAAAATTACTGGTAAGAAACAGTATTCGAGCTCATTTTGGTATTAAACTGACCAACCCAGACAAGAAAGAAAATAAAGAACTGATAATCTGGTGGACTGATACAGATAAGATTGAATTAAAACCAGATCAAAAAACACAAGACATTCTTATTGATATGGCATATGCATCAGGGCATCAGCCAGTATCTGAGCAGTTTTTAAGTTATTCTGAATATTCTCTCCCAACAATTGATACACCTGCACATACAAAGCACATCGAAAGTGTTTTAAATAATTTCAGGTCGAGTAATTCCGGAATATTTGATCTCATCATAGGTAATGAGGATATTTATCAAATCCTTATCGGTGTTGATCTTCAAAATAACAATATATTAGTCATTTTCCCTGATGCAGGCGTTCTTCATTTAACTGCTGCTCAAGGGGATATCAACGTGTTAGAGCAGCTTCAACAAACCGATTTCTTCCTGCTTCTTGGCACACTAATGGGTGAAAGTGATTGTTATGAAATTTACTATGCCCAAGCACCCAAGAAACCCAAGAGAAAAAAGAATAAACCCAAACCGTTTTCAGGAAAAGATATAGATCGATACCATCAGAGCTATCAAAAAAATCAAAAAGTTTTTGCACAAGGAAAATGGTGCGCACTTTCGGAAGGAGAACGGCCTTCCTACTGGTTGCATAATAGTGACCACAATGTTCCTGTTCATTTGATTGAAAACACTGAGGGCTTAACACAGCTACACAGACTGGAAACACAAACCAGAACTGCATCAGACTATCTCTACAACGCACTTTGCTATGCTTTGTATTCAATGAGAGTTGGTTTGATTTCTCCAGAGCTACCACCAGAAAACCGTAACTGGAAGCTGGCACAAATTGATACAATGCTGTCAGAACAGCTTCGTTTTGCATTATGCACAAATACAGAAAAGAAAAGACAGATTTGGCGCGAAAAACATGATCAAGGAGACGATTTTTTAGAACTGATGTCCTTTTGGAAAAATATAAGTGATAAAATTCGTCTTTCCAGACAGTGGAGCTTCAACCGTTCACTAATAGTCACACTGATCACACCAAATGAATCAATATATCTTCAAATAAGAGACCTTCCCGTTTTTTCTGTCATTCTGGTACTGCCCGGCGAACTTCTCTTTTATCATAATACCAGCATGGAAGAATATATTGTCGGGAAAGAGAAAAAATTCACTCCCGGTGACCCTTTACTCGCAGAAATCTGGAATAAACTTTACGAACGCTACGAAGGTGAAGTTGGCAAATTCCGTGTTATCGCCACATTGTCAGATGGTTCTGGCAGTGGTTTTGGACTACCGGCAAAAAGACAATATCCGGGTGTATGGCAAAAAATGCAAAATGTCTCAGCATTGACTGGTTGCCCTTTTCCTCCAGTGTTTCCTTCGCTCAAGACCCGCAAACGACACCTTAAGGCCGCACAAAAAATTGCACCGCAACTTGAAATTCTAATGGCTTTAGAGCGTAAAGAGATAGGTCAGGCCGAAGCTGCGTTTGTAAAAGAATCTTTAGTTTTACTGTCTCCACTTCAGCACTACACCAAAGACCTCAAGCTAACAACATTTGATACCCTTTTTGCCAGCGTTAATAAACCCCATTACACACGCCTGGCGCTTGAAAAAGTGGAACAATTTGCAAAAAATTTACCTCAGCTGAAACCTGAAACGTTCATATCAGCCGACATGGCTACACTGCTAACAATTCCTGCGGTTTCATCCCACACAACTCATGTATGGTCTCATGCTTTTAAGCTCGTAAAAAAAGATGAAGAACAACAAGCCAAGACTTTACTGACGGATACTAATGAGGCGACCCGGAGCGGGTCAGCCGAAGACCAAAGCTCAACCTCACAACCACCAGTAAATGCACCTCCACCGGAAAAAATCGTAGCAAGTGCTGGTGCTGGTGACGGCATTGATACGCACCAGGTCTTTCCCCTGCTTGCAAATCTGCCTCCCCCACCCCCACCACCTATGATGGGAGCAGTGGCACCGCCGCCTCCACCGCCGCCTCCACCCGGTCTTGGCGCAACCAGTAGCAGACAAACCATCATAAAGCTCAGGGGAGAATGGCTTGCAGACACCACAAACAAGCAAAAGAGAAACAAATACAAATCTGCTTTGTCTTCCGGATGGAAAGCAAACAAATCAGTCGATAATGCAGAACGGTACTGTGAATATTTGCAGTATGTTCTAACTGATATGGATCCCGGCTGTCCGGAAATGCTAAAAAGTTTCTGTGTACTGGCAGAAATTCACAACAGCCACCCTAACGTTGAAGCAGGTGACATTCATGAAACCATTCTCAAAAAATACAAAAAATGTGGAAAAATGAGAGTCGCTGCCCTGCCCTTTCTCGTTAACATACTTCACTCTAAATTCTCCACAGAGGAAATGCTCGCCCTTCTTGAACAGCAGGCTGAAAGTGACTGCTATTCAGGACGGCTGACCTCCATCGTAGAACAAGAGCTGATTGTCATCTGGGGGAAAGTCAGCGATAGCGATAATGAAGACTCCAAAGTAGAACCATGTCAGTCATTACCACAGGTTGCACGGTGGCTGGAAAAGGTAAAGAAGCACAACCCCCTTCGTCACAGTGCGATGAGTCTGTATTACCGATATTATCAGGAGGAATACGAAAGAATACTTTCCTCCCAAGAGCAAAACTGTGTACCCGTTGCTGAGTCGAAGCAACACACAACGCTGAAGACCGTCTGGAATTTTGGGCCATTATCAGACATTCTGATGGGAATTCTCCCTCTCAATATGTTGCAAAGAAGTACCTCAGGTGGCTTTAATATCTTGGGTAAAGAGCTTTTCAAAAGTGCAACAGCCGATTTTTCTGAAGGAGACTTAGCCAAGCAACAGAAAAAAACAGATGCGAAAAAACGTATTCGGGTCATGATTGACCAATGCCTGAAAGACTGGAACGATGGTCTGAGGCATGAAAGTTCCCCTGACGATGATATCCATGCCCGTATAATGAGATTAAGCAAACCCGCCCGCACAGCCTTTGCTGAAGAACATGGCTCCTTTTATCATCAATTGGAAAAAGAGTGGATAGAACAACTTTCAGCGGCTTTTATTGAGGCGGCTAAATATTATGACCAACAAAAAAAGTATACAGACAGCGCAGAACTGTTAAGTAAAGCCGCTCATTTGACAACCGCATACAGGGAAACGCTGTTGTTTGATCCCAGTCGATGGGGAAGCCTGCTATTCGAAGTCATTAGTCCGCTGCCCGGCTTTAGTGAACATGTGAAAAAAGAGCCCGTGTTTTGCAAATTGGTTGATGGCTATATATGCAGCTTGTCAGCCCTGAAAAGCGTCCCCAAGTGCATGAAGGTATGCCAGCACCTGAAAGACCGCCATTGGAATAGTGTGCTGGAATGCATTGAATCTGGCGGACAGAAAACCAAGCTGCATGGCTTCAAACCTAAAACAGCAAATACACCTGGATCCTTGGATACTGGCGAGACAAGCACTCCGAAAACCAGCCCATTCAATGTGGTTTTAAGATCCACCTCGTCAAAACCAGATCCAGATGATAACCCCGACTTTATCCCCAAGGATTATTTGCTAGAAAAACTTGAGCGTGGCTGCACCTCGTTTGGTATTAAATTTGACCAGAGTGAAAAAAATAATTTGCTTGGGTGGCTGAAGTTACAGCATACGCCCACACAAAGAGACATCGAATGTAAAGTTAATGCCACTGTTGGGGAAAAGGCTGTACAGCAAAAGCGGGAAAAACAATTCCAAGCAATCATGAAAACCTATAGCGATATCATGCCAGCTATTGCAGCTGAAGATTACATACACAGCAGCATTCAATCAGGCACATCGATCGAGGCTTTCAAGCTGGGTATCATTGACCTGCTGTACAATCAGTGCCAACAACTGCACAGGGACAATGAAACATTAAGAAAAACCAAAAGTACTGCCGGGTCTGCCTCTGATTCAGTACCTTTCATGCAAAAAGAAACCTCAATATCCGAAAGCAGTGACGATGAAGACCCCTAACAAAATCAGGATGCCGCTACTGTCTGGACCAGGCGCGAATTTTTTCAATTTCTTCCTGATTTATATTCAGGGACTCCAGAAATTCCTGATGCGCATCCGGTTCCATTTTCTCAAACTGTTTGTGCCAGTTCATCATATCTTCTTCATTGAAACCGGCAGCTTTCATAATTTCAGTCCAGCGCTCTTTATTGACCATGTTTTGCTCCAGTAAGGCAGGTTTTTCCAGCAACATCACGATCGCTTTTTGTTGCAGTCGCAGTCGCTGTATCTCTGTTTCCAGCGCCGTAAACTGTTCGCGCAAAATGCGCTCCTGTTCCATGTCTCCTTCACGATCAAGCAGGGTTGCTATTTCTTTTATTGGCACCCCATACGAGCGATAAGCCATGATACTTTCCAGTCGCTCGGTTTCATTATCACCATACCACCGGTAGCCATTAGCCGAACGTGAGCAGGGATTAAGCAATCCTTCTCGTTCGTAGTACAGAATAGTGGTGCGGGAAATATCATACTTTCTCGCCAGCTGGGTGACAGTAAGCATACGGCTCTCTTCGTGAATCAGAATGGTAAGTTTTGACCCTACACCTGTAGGCGGGTCAAGAATAAACAATGGTTATGTGAGATACCCCTATTTTGGATAACAGCTAATTGACCCGTCTACAGGTATAACCCTGAGAATTGCCTCTTAACCAATATGGGGTAGGCAATGCTCAGCCGACATTCAGATAAACCGTCTTTATTTTCCCGGTCAGGGCTATTTTTTGACGACACAATTCCTGCACCTGCAAGGGGCATTTTACTGGCACTGGTTTCCACCGCCTTATTTACCGTAGTGGGTGTTCTGGTGCGGATACTGAGTGAAACTATCGACGTATTCCAGATTCTGTTTTTCCGGCAGCTGGTGTTTGTCATGGTACTGATGCCTTCCATGCTGCGAACCATGGATAAACTGCTGAAACCGAAAATGGTCAAACTGCATTTGTTTCGGGTAACAGGCGCTTTTGTCGCTTTGTATCTGGGATTTGTCACAGTGGGTAATATTCCACTGGCTGACGCTACAGCACTGGGGTTTACACAGGTATTATTTGTTGCTGTTGTTTCCCGGATGTTTCTGGCTGAATCCGTCAATATGACCCGGATAATTACAATTCTGGTCGGCTTCTGCGGCGTAATGCTGTGAAGTGGTTATAGTTCTCCGGACACACAAACACGGGTAATATTGCAGCCCATTAAGGTGTGTCCAAGTGTCAGAAAAGAAAACGAAAACATATACAGCTGAGTTCAAGGAATCTGCAGTAAAACTGGCTGTAGAGTCTGATAAACCGGTGACAGAAACAGCCAGAGAGCTTGAGGTGAACGCTAACACCCTGCACACCTGGATTGCTAAGTATCACCGTCCTAAGGCTACCAGTAAGCCTCAGAAGAACGATGAGCATATATACGACGAACTCAAGCGTTTGCGCAAAGAGAACGCCAGACTGAAAGAAGAGCGAGCCATATTAAAAAAGGCGGCCGCCTTCTTTGCCAAAGAGTGTCACTGAAGTTTCAGTTCATCAGTGATAACCGGGAGCAATTCAGCCTCTCAGCCATGTGCCGGGTCATGTCGGTATCCCGTAGTGGCTACTATGAGTGGCTCTCTCGCCCGGTATCCAAGCGCTCTCAGGAGGATCAGGCATTGAAGGCAGACATTCGGGAGATTCACGAAAAACACCGTCAGCGCTATGGGGCACGCCGTATTAAAAATGACCTTGCTGATCTGGGTAAAACCGTCAGCCGTAAGCGCGTGGCTCGTCTGATGAGAGAGGAAGACCTGGTTTGTAAGACCAAACGTAAATTCAAGGCGACAACGAACTCAAGCCACAACAAGCCGGTGGCCGACAACATACTGAAGCGTGACTTCCACCGGGAGCAGCCTGACCAGGCCTACACCGGCGATATTACGTATATCCCAACCCGGGAAGGTTGGCTCTACCTCTCCGTCTTCATTGACCTGTGCTCACGGGCTGTTGTGGGCTGGTCCATGAGTAGCAGGATGACAGCGACGCTGGTGACAGATTCTCTGCAGATGGCTATGTGGAAGCGCAGACCAAAAGCTGGCTTGCTGGTGCATAGCGATCGGGGCAGCCAGTATGTCTCAGAGTGCTACCAGAAGTTGTTGGGCGAAAATGAGTTTGTCTGTAGCATGAGCCGCAAAGGTAATTGCTGGGATAATGCGGTGGCTGAAAGCTTCTTCCACACACTGAAAACTGAGCTGATTCATCATGAAGACTTCCAGACTAGAGAAGAGGCTCAGCGGCCATATTTGAGTACATTGAAGTGTATTACAACCGCCAGAGAAAGCACTCAACTAACGGCTACCTTGCACCGTTCAAGTATGAACAACAGCTTGCCGAGGCAGCGTAAAAAAGTGTCCGGAAAACTCTTGCCATATCAATTCCCTACGGTTTGCCTCTCTATTACTATAATTTGCGCACGAATTAAGATGTACGACTGCTTTCATCCTCCCAATACAAAACTGTAGCCGTCTTATTTCAGGGCGGCACTCTTCGAGAGTGATACTATGAAAACACGTGCCGCCGTTGCCCTTGCTGCCGGGAAACCTCTTGAAATATGCGATGTTGATCTGGAAGGTCCCAAAGCCGGTGAAGTGCTGGTAGAACTCAAAGCAACCGGCGTTTGTCATACCGATGCTTTTACCCTTTCCGGCGATGACCCGGAAGGAGCTTTTCCCGCGATTCTCGGGCATGAGGGTGCCGGTATTGTTGTGGACACGGGAAGCGGCGTCACTTCAGTGAAAGAAGGTGATCATGTTATTCCTCTATATACGCCGGAATGTCGTCAATGTAATTTCTGCCTGAACCCAAAAACCAACCTGTGCCAGTCAATAAGATCAACTCAGGGAAAGGGCTTGATGCCTGACGGCACCAGTCGTTTTTCTCTGGATGGACAACCCATTCTTCACTATATGGGCTGCTCTACCTTCTCTCACTACACAGTTTTACCTGAAATTGCACTGGCAAAAATTAACCCTGAAGCACCTTTCGACAAAGTCTGTTATATCGGCTGCGGTGTAACCACCGGCATTGGTGCCGTCGTATTTGATGCCAAAGTTGAGCCCGGCAGCACTGTCGCAGTGTTTGGCCTGGGAGGGATTGGTCTGAATGTTATTCAGGGCGCCAGAATGGTAGGCGCTGACCGTATTATCGGGGTTGACCTTAATCCGGACAAAATTCCCCTTGCCCGCCAGTTTGGTATGACTGACTTTGTTAACCCCAGAGAAGTCGGTAATACCGTCGACGCCATTGTTGATCTGACGGGTGGCGGTGTTGATTACAGTTTTGAGTGTATTGGTAATGTCGAGGTTATGCGACAGGCGCTGGAGTGCTGCCATAAAGGCTGGGGAGAGTCTTATGTGATCGGTGTCGCCGGAGCCGGTCAGGAAATATCCACAAGACCTTTCCAGCTGGTAACAGGCCGTAGCTGGAAAGGCAGCGCATTTGGCGGAGCCAGAGGACGGACAGATGTACCCAAAATTGTTGACTGGTATCTACAGAACAAGATCGCAATTGACCCTCTGATTACCCACACAATGCCTCTGGATAAAATTAATGATGCCTTCGACCTGATGCATGAAGGCAAGAGCATTCGCTCTGTGATTCTCTATTAAACGGAGCACGGATGATGGAATGCATTGCCCGGCATACTGTGTTTGGCGGAGAGTTGGCGCGCTACCGTCATACCTCTGAATCTACCGGCACTGAGATGGTTTTTGCTATCTTTCTGCCTCCCGGTGCAGAGCAACAACCGGCACCGGTTGTTTACTGGTTATCTGGCTTAACCTGCACTGATGAAAACTTCTGTCAGAAAGCCGGAGCCTTCAAAAAGGCTGCAGAACTTGGGTTGGCCATTGTCTGCCCGGATACCAGCCCGAGAGGGCTGGACCTGCCGGGTGAGCATGATTCTTATGACCTGGGTTCCGGGGCAGGTTTTTATGTGGATGCCACAGAACCACCCTGGTCCAGTCATTACCGCATGTACAGTTATATCGTTGATGAAATACCGGTACTGGTAAGGTCTAATTTCCCGGTTTCACACAAACAGTCTGTTTGTGGGCATTCCATGGGCGGACATGGCGCATTGATGATCGCCCTGAGAAACCCGGTGCTTTACGCTTCTGCATCGGCTTTTGCGCCCATAGTAAACCCAACACAGGTTCCGTGGGGACAAAAAGCCTTTCAACACTACTTGGGAGACAATGAATCCCACTGGCAACAATACGACAGTACTTTACTGATTAAATATCATGAGACGCTTGTTCCTATTCTGATTGATCAGGGTGATAAAGATGACTTCCTGACGGAACAGCTACAGCCTGAACGGTTTGAAAACGCATGTGCCGCCGTCGGTTATCGGATACAGCTGAGAATGCAACCGGGCTATGATCATAGCTACTACTTCATTTCCAGCTTTATCGATGACCATCTTGAGTTTCATGCCCGGTATCTGGCTGATTGACAGATAACTGCTTCCTAAAGCTGGAACCCTGTATGAGTAATATCGTTTATATTGCTACCAGTCTTGATGGTTATATCGCTGATATTCACGGCGAACTGGACTGGCTTCATGCCGTTCCCAACCCTGAAGGTGATGACTGTGGCTTTGCGGCATTTATGGAAGCTATTGATGCTCTGCTGATGGGGAGAACCACCTATGAAGTCGTCAGCGGTTTTGATATTCCATGGCCTTACAGTAAGCCTGTTTTTGTACTCAGCACCACATTGAAAGAGGTACCTGATAAGCTGAAAGACAAGGTTGAGATTATCAACGGCTCTATTGAAGAAGTGCTTTCTACCATGAACGGCAAAGGGTTTAACAAGCTGTACATTGATGGTGGTCGCACTATCCAGAGCCTGATGGAAAAAGACCTGATAGATGAATTGATCCTGACCAGAATTCCTGTCGTACTGGGCGGCGGAGTTCCTCTTTTCGGAAAGCTGAATAAACAACAATGGTTCGAGCATGTAGAAACGACGATCCATATTGAGCAGCTGGTGCAAAGCCATTATCGCCGTAAACGCAACTAACCAACCACATGCCAACCCCGCTGTATACGTACGGGGTTGGCATATGAAAACTATTTGAATTCGTAAGTGTAAGAGATACCTATCCGCTCATGTTTTCCGTAATCATTATCAGAGATATAAGCAAAGGTATTGATAGAGTGCCCTTCAAAAGGCTTATAACCTGCACCGCCACCAATCCAGTAGCCCCGATAGTCATCTGAGCCTGCTGATGCACCTGCGAATGACTGCAGCGTCCACTGTTTATTAATCGGCTTAAAAGCAAAAGATCCCAGATAACCGGAATTGCTGGTGCTGTCCACAAACACCTGCTCTGCGCCCGGTGTTACTGCAGATGTTGTTTGGCGTATTTCGCCAGTTTTGTAACTGTATCCACCCTGAATAAATACCTGCCAGCCCCAGGGTGAGAAACCATAGCCGCTCAACGGCGCATAAGTTCCGATGCTGTAATCATTCTTGTAGCCGCCATCATCATAGGATGAACGACTGAAATTGAAATTGACGATACCGAAATCAAACAGCCAGGAACCACCCAGGCGCCATTCACTGGCATCTTCATTGATACGGGCATTGATCTTGCGCACGCTGTCCAGCTGGACAGAAGCGGAGGCAGTGAAGTTGTCGTTGTAGCCAATGCCCATCTTGGTCACGATTTTAGTTGGATCGAGGTAGTGCTTTTCTTTTTCGTTAGTTTCGGCACTGAAAGCTACTGGTGCCTGAAAGATTGCAGTAAACAAAGCAACAGCAGCAACTGCTTTTGATAAAGCAGCTGGTCGAGAAAATTGACTCATTATATTCCTGATTCTGTTCAGGCCGTCACAGGGATCACGGCATCAAAATATTCAAGACGCCAATATGCATAAAAGGACGTAACTTTTCGTCAGGAATACAGCGCATAGTGCTGCGGAAGATACTGAACAGAGGCAGATAGAATAGTCCCACGCAAGACGTGGGACTGATGTGGCAGGATTCAGGAAATAGTTTAAAAACCTTCCAGAACAATCTTACCGATCGCCTTACCCGCTTCCAGCTCCTGGTGAGCGGCTCTCAGGTTTTCAGCATTAATGGTGCCCAGATTTTTACCGGCTGTAGTCTGCACATAACCCTGATCAATCAGATCGGACACACTGTTCAGCAGTTTGCTCTGTGCATCCATATCCTTGGCTTTGAACATGGAGCGGGCAAACATGAATTCCCAGTGGAAAGACAGGCTCTTCAGTTTGATCTTGCTGATATCCACAGCACCCGGATCATCAATCAGGGCAATCTTGCCGAATGGCACCAGCAGTTCGGTGTAAGTCTCAAAGTAGTTTTCAGTGCCGTTCAGGCTGGCAACGTGAGTCACTTCAAGACCCAGCGCTTCAATCTGAGGCTGCATCGGTTTGCTGTGATCGACAATATGATCAGCACCCAGTTTCTTCACCCATGCCTGAGAGCTTTCGCGGGAAGCCGTCGCTATAACAGTGGCACCTGTCAGCGCTTTGGCTAGCTGGATAAAGATAGAACCGACACCACCTGCAGCACCCACAACCAGAATGACATCATCTGTTTTTTCGATAGCATTCGGAGACTGTTGTTTAATCGCCAGATGATCAAACAGCATTTCCCATGCGGTAATAGCAGTCAGCGGCAGAGCGGCCGCTTCTGCGTCAGACAGACTTTTTGGCTTCTTGCCCACAATACGTTCATCCACCAGCTGATATTCAGCATTACTGCCCTGGCGATTCAGGTCACCGGCATAAAACACCACATCACCAGGCTGGAAAGAAGATACTTCTTCACCCACTGCAACCACTTCGCCTACGGCATCCCAGCCCAGTACTTTGTGGTTGTCATCAGCCGGTGGCATCCACTGACGAACTTTCCAGTCTACCGGGTTTACGGCAATGGCTTTTACTTTAACCAGCAGGTCACGGCCGGTTGCTACAGACTGTGGCAGTTCAATATCCTGCAATGATGCTGTATCAGTAATGGGCAGCGCTTGAGTAAAACCGATGGCTTTCATGATGTCTCTCCGAAGTGGATAGCAATGAATTGGTTATCAGTTTAGGGCTTGATTAACTGCTGATAAACGCCAGAATAAGCGAAACATTTTCTAATATTTTTGGATAATATGCTGTTAGAAGATCTGCAGGTTGTGCTTAACGTAGCTGAGTTCCGGAGTATTACAGCCGCAGCCGCCAGCCTTGATATGCGCACCGGAACTGCCAGCGCTGCCGTAAAACGGGTGGAGAGTGCATTAGGCGTCGAACTGTTTATCCGTACCACACGACAGCTGCGCCTTTCCAATGCCGGTGAACGTTATCTGCCTCAGTGCGAGAAAGCGCTGCTGATGCTGGCTCATGCCAAACACAATATTCAGGATGATCAGGAGACTGTCGAAGGCGAACTGCGTATCGCCATGTCATCCGACCTTGGCAGAAATATGATTATCCCCTGGCTTGATGAGTTTATGGATATTCACCCAAAAGTTACGCTCCGGGTAAATATCAGTGACAGTAATATCGACTTTTACCGTGACTCCGTAGATATGGCACTGCGTTATGGTTCTCCCAGTGATGCCAGCCTTTATGGCTTTAAAATCTGCAATGCGCCCGGTTTGCTCTGCGCCACACCGGAATATCTGGAAAAACACGGCACGCCAAAACACCCGCATGATTTGCCCCGGCACAATGGCCTGTTTTATCAACTGCACGACATCATTCATGATGTCTGGAGCTTTTATCAGCAGGGCACCGAATACAAAATCAAGATGAGCGGCAACCGGGCTTCCAACGATGCTGATCTTGTACGACGCTGGTGTGTTGCAGGAAAAGGGTTGGCAGTTAAGTCTTGTCTGGATATGTCAAAGGATTTGCTGGCAGGTAATATCGTGCGTGTCATGCCGGAATTCAAACCAAGAACTACCGAGCTGTGGCTTATCTTCCCGAGCAGGCAGTCTATTACTCCCGCTACCCGCCTGCTTCGGGATGCATTGAAAGAAAAGTGTGCAGGTATTCTGAATCAGTTGGTTGAGAAAGGGATTTTAGACGGTAGCGAAATTGGCTGATCGCAAATAAACATACAACCCGGCGCATGGCTGATGGCCCATGGGATATTTCCGGCGTTTACCGCCTGACTTAAAGCCAGTTGCGCCGTAACACCACAAGCCCAGAAAACCGGCACTTCACTTCCATAAACAGGAACCGGATCACCCCAGTCGGGCTGATATAAATCCTTTATTCCCAATCGTTCCGGATTTCCAACCCAAACAGGCGCCCCATGCGCTTCAGGAAATTGCCCTGTAGCTTGTTTTATATCTTCAATACGACCCCTGGCAAAAGGTCTCATACTCACAACAAGAGGCCCCTTAAGGCAGCCTGCCGGCTGCGTCTGAATTTGGGTTTTAAACATTGGCACATTTACACCCATTGCCAGATGTCTGGGCACAAGACCAATATCACTTAAATATTGATCAAACGAAAAGCTGCAGCCGGTAAGAAAGCTGGCAGCATCACTGGACCAGAAATGGCTGATATCTGTACAGGTTTCAGCTGGCTTTCCCGGCCTGAAAAGACAGTATCGGGTCAAATCAGTTCTTATATCTGCCCCTTGAGCAACCCGTTCAGGCGCTGGGCTTCCCGGAACCAGCCGCTCCAGCAGCGGACAAGCTTCGCGGTTGGCATTACAAAAATCAGCAAAAGACGATGCCGCTGCCGCAGGTACAATAGTGAGATTAGCCTGCAGATATCCTGGACATAATGCTGACGAGTTACCTTCCAGCTTATTTTTTCGAATCAGTGACCGGCATTCAGTCGGAATCGTTAAGGTCGTAGTTAAAGCTTTAGTTAAAACCATCGTTATAGCCACAGTTTAATGCACTGAATTCCCCCTAATACACAACTTGCTAGTACTGCCCCTAAAGCCAGCAGGTTATAAGGAGTAGAATTTCTGAACTCTCCCATCAATTTTTTATGATTCATTGCCAGCAACAGAAAAGCCGCGATAAATGGCAACAAAACAGCATTGGCAGCCTGAACAAAAACAATCAGTAGCAAGGGTTTTACACTAAGAGTAGAAATTAGTATACCGATGGCAGAAGCCAGTAAATTGATCAGGATAAAGGGCAGGCTTCTGTGACTGGCAGACCAGCCCATAGCACCACAAACAGCGAAAGCCGCTGCCATAGGTGCCAGTATTGCACTGGATAGCCCGGCAGCAAACAATCCTATGGAAAACAAATGGCGGGAAAATTCACCCAGTAGCGGCATCAGTTGCTTCGTCATGCTTCCTATATCGGATATAACAAAGCTGTGCCCATAGAGGGTCAAAGCAGCCGTCGAAAGCAACAACGCCGTTATCCCCCCTCCAATTCCGATAGACAACAGGCAATCATAACGGGCAAAGCGAATTCTCTGCATCATAGGTAATGCACTTGATTGCTTCGCACAGGCACTGGCATGCAGAAACAGGTTATAAGGAACCACTGTCGTACCAATAATGGCAACGATATAGAGCCAGTGGTTTTCACTTGTCTCTTGCGGCATTAGATCCAGCACTTGGTATTCACAGGAAAATACCTGCACGAAGGTGAGCGCAAAAACCGCCAGCATTAACATAACAATAAAAGTCAGGCACTTCTCTATAGCGCTTAAACTGTCCAGAAATATCAGGGCAAACGCCATAATCGCGACGGGCAGCTTTAGCCATACAACATCAATACCTGTAAGCAGGGACAACCCCAACGCGGTCCCGGTGATATTACCTGCCTGATATAAGCTACTACTGATGAGTACTACTGCAGCCATCAATAAACCGATCCACCAGCTGCTTTTATCTCCGGCGAAAACGATGCGAATGGCTTCCGGTAGACCTCCGCCGGAAACAAGCCCGAGCCGGGCAGACATTTCCTGCAGAATGATGGTAATTACTACAGCAAGGGGAATTACCCATAACAGGGAAAAACCCGCTTCTCCTCCAGCAAGCGTTGCAACCGTCAGTGTGCCCGGTCCGATAAAAGCCGCTACCACCAGAAAGCCCGGCCTCGAACTGGACATCAACACCACCATTAAATATACAAAAAATGGATTCTAGTCGAGCAAACTGAATTATAAAGAGACAAGCTGTTCGGAACCGTATATCCAGCGCTGAATATACCAACACACAGAAACTTCCCGGTTCAGGAAATTATCAGAAAATTTATCTAGTGCCTGTCAGAAAACGCATGAACTATAGCTGCCTGTGTTAATGAGTCACTGTTAGGTGGATCATTTGAGTTTGCTGTTCAATCAATGCAGCGGTTTTCAGTCACAATTGTTCAAAAAATGTTCAAAACCTTCACTCCGTAGATGTCAGTAAGCCTCACGACATGCATGATCTGAACGAACACCGGATTACCAAACCATCAACAGGCGACTATTGCCGATCCCTTTCCAACAGCACTTTGCCCAGACGCTGCAGGTTATTTGCCACAACAGCCAGCGAAACATAACGCTTGAAGGCATCCAGCCCTTTATCCGGACATTTATCCAGACCATGGGCTTCCAGAGCATTAATATCCGACTCAACAGCAGAGTGCTGTCGTTTTGCACGGACAAACGCCAGGTGTGATTCCCGTTTTTTGTCCTCTAACGACATCTTTCCTTTTTTAGGTAGTACAGCCCTGTCCAGCAAGTTTTCCAGTTTTACAAGATTATCCGGACTCCAGAACCCCTTGTCGTAGCTGACTTGACTCAAGACTGGAAAGCGCTCTTTGGCTCCCTTGGCCATAGGAACCGTTACCTGGTCGTCCGTTTGCTTTTCCATGACCTGGTGGTGAAGCGTAAAGCCGAACTGATCCTGCAACACACAAACACGCAAGCCCAGTTCAACCGGTACGCCCGCCTTGCCTTTGCTGACCCACTCGGTATGAGGTTCAAACAGCGAAAAGATTTTCTCTGCATGCGGTATGGTTTCATGCTCAATGACCCGCCGATGAATCAGACTAACCTGATGTTTGGCATGCAGCAGATAGTAGCTGAGCGCTTCAAGGCGTGGTTCATCAGGTTGATGCTTTGTCAGCACGGAGTACGTTACATCGGCCATCCGAATGATTTTCAGGCTGAGCTTCAGGTACTCAATATGCGCCATTTCAATGTCATGCTGTCGTTTGCTTTTTTGTAACTCGTCAGCTGACGTAGAGTGCTTCAGGTTACGCACTGTATGGTAAAGCTTCTTATGCTGCCGCTGCAGGTAGCGATGCTGTCGCCAGCCGGGGAGTTTGTGCTCATGAGCTGAAGCCGAAGCAAACTCAATGATTTTACGACAAGCATCGCTCAGCAAGTTAATGTCGGTGGGGAAATGGACATTGGTTTTTACGACAAACGAATCGGCACGGCCATGTAACGGTTCGCTCTTTTTTTTTACCAGCGAGTGCCCTGCCGCAACGACAACCTGATTGATCTGATCCAGCACCTGCGGGGTAAACAGGCTGATATTATCCTGCAACGTCTGTATATGGT
This sequence comes from Endozoicomonadaceae bacterium, assembly GCA_965261725.1. Lineage (GTDB taxonomy): Bacteria > Pseudomonadota > Gammaproteobacteria > Pseudomonadales > Endozoicomonadaceae > CANDOC01. The sequence continues at coordinate 412,229 of CBDHDU010000044.1, forward strand.
AGGTGTGCGTGCAATAAGGGCCATGTCCGAGCATCTGACGCAAAGTGCCGTGTTCATTGGCCAGTTCCTGCAAACGGTCATAATCGCAATTGATCACCAGGCGGAGGGTGCCAAACACGAGTATTCTCCAGAGTTCCATCCCGGGGCGACCGTTGTTTTGGTCAGATAGAATCATGGAGTCGAGTACCTGAAAGACCTGCTGTCTCAGCTCTGGCGTTGTGTAAATGTGCTGCAATGCTCGCAGGATACGAGGGATATCGTCTCTGGACTTGGGGTTAAACTGGACGGATGAGATATCGACTTCACCCAGCTGCATTTGTGGATTGATGGTCTGGCGCATAAATTTGAAAAACAGCCTGTTTTGGAAAATCTTCAATAGTTATATTTGGTTGCAGGCTGCTATTTTCAAGGTTTGAGGGTTTTCGGACAGGCACTATCTAACTATTAATTTTTCTTTGTATTACTCCATCTTGTAAAGAATATGAACTAATTTGGTACAAGAGGTACATAAGCCAGTCTTTGAGATTAAACAACAGCATCTAAACTCTTGTTGGAACCCTTAGCTGAACCTGATGGGTACTATCTTCGCTTTTTATCCGTTTCAAACATTTGAGAAAAAACAAAAGTAATCTTAAAAAAATCTTTATAGCTATTGCTTAAAAACATGTGTACACTTGCCAGCAAGTTAAAAGTAAGTTTTTTATATATGCATAAATTGAGTGTTCCGAGTGTAGTAGCTCGCTATCTTCTCCATAAATAATAAAAACACTTCTAGCTCCACCGCCTTAATTCAAGGCACATCTACTTATTAAATACTGGATACGATTATGTCTACTACTACTGGCACCGTTAAGTGGTTCAACGAAGAAAAAGGTTTTGGTTTCATTGCTCAAGAGAATGGACCTGACGTATTTGCTCATTTCCGTCAAATTATCGGTGATGGCTTCAAGACCTTAGCCGAAGGTCAACAGGTTGAGTTCAAAGTTACTCAAGGCCAGAAAGGCCCTCAGGCTGAAGACATCCGTCCTCTCTAAGAGGAACAGCTACATTTAAACAAGTGTAGCGTGTCGCTTCAGACAAAAAAGAAGAACAATATTTTAATAAAGTTGCGTTCTTCTTTTTCATTGTTACAAAACATAAAATACAGCCACACCACATATAACTGCATGATTTAGCAAAATCGATTTCATTTCTGAAAGCATAACCTTTATACCAATCGATACTGGTTTGATATTAAATCGAGGCTAACACGAATTTAGCGTGGTAATCATATAAGTAAAAGGATCATCACAGATGACATATAAAAGAAGCCAGCCAACAAACAGACCATGCATCCGCTGTGGAAAACTTACAAAGCACAGAATATGGATCGAACTTGTCTGGAAAAGATCCGCAGAAATGGCTTGCTGTGCTGAATGCGAAACTTCAAACGCCGGTTGATTCAAATGTAATTCGCTTTTCCTTTCAAACTTGTGCATTACCTCCGTATATCCAAACACGCAGTTTAGCTTCCCTTAAATTACCACAACGCCTGATCACAGTACGGTAAAAGTTCTAGATTTGCGTTCGTACATCCTGCCTTTCAGGAACAGAGAGCCCTATATAACTCTCAAGGGCAAAGCTCCTGATCGGTACGAAGTACACATCATCAGTAATTCCCGAGCACTTGATTAAAACCAGTGATACCAAGGGATAGCGGTAGTTCTGATATTCCCTAAATCGCAGACTTTGAGGTACAGTATGCAGACTATACATCTACAGTCGTATTCTCTGTGTCTTCAACAAAAAAACAACAAAAAGCGCTGGCTGAAAAACTAATCAGCGTCGTCTCCAAAGAAGCTGCCAAGGTTCCAGATTTTAGGCCGGTGAACAACCATGACAAGATCGCACTGCATGATGCCATCATGTGTGGCCTGGCGGTCATGCACCTTAAATATCCGTCGTTGCTGAAATTTGATCAGGACTGCGTACAGAATACAGATAAAATTCACAACCTGAAATCACTCTACAATGTCAATAGAGTGCCGAGTGATTCTCGCCTCGCTGAGCTGCTTGACCCGATCGAAACTCGGTATTTGCGGAAATTTTTCACGGCGTTATTCGCCTATGTTCAGCGCTCCGGGCGGCTCAGGCAGTTTGAGTACTTTGAGGAAGGCTATCTTGCGCCTATTGATGGGACGGGGCATTTTTCTTCGGGAAAAATTGATTGTCCAGAGTGCTGTGTGAAAAAGCCAGACAGCAAGAATCCCCAGTATTATCACCAACTATTGGGCTGCTGTCTGGTTAAGCCGGGCAAGAAAGAAGTGCTGCCTTTAATGCCGGAACCCATTATTCAACAAGTCGATGCTTCAAAAAACGACTGTGAAAAAACAGCACTCGAAAGGCTCCTGTCGAATATTGCCAGAGAACACCCACACCTTAAGTTGGTACTGAATTTTGACGACTTGTACTCCGATGGTCCCACGATCAAATTGGTGAAATCCTACGACTACAGCTTCATTATGGTCGCGAAAGACACCAGCCATGTGTCGCTTTATGAGGCCGTCGATGAGATGGACATCGCCGGTAAGGTCACACGTTATGAATTCACCGATGAAGACGGCTACCGGCATTGGTTCCGGTTCATCAATGGCGTTCCCATCAACAAATCCCATCAGGATATTCTGGTCAACTACCTTGAGTACGTGGAAATCAGCCCCAATGACAAGAAGTACACCAATACCTGGGTGACTGATATTGAAATCACCAAAGAAAGCGTGGCAAAAATCATGCGAGGAGGACGCGCTAAGTGGAAAATAGAGAATGAGACGTTTAACACACTGAAAACACAAGGCTACAACCTGGAACACAACTACGGGCACGGTAAAATGCACCTGGCGACTAACTTCGCCAGCCTGACGTTTACCGCCTTCCTTATTGACCAAATCGAGCAGCTTGCCTGCCCTCTTTTTCAAAAAGCGTTATCAGCATCGAAATCAAAGAAAGCGCTTTGGCACGCTATCAGGGGCTTGTTCGACTGGTTCTTCATTGATTCATGGACAGAGTTTCTTACGGCGATCGCAAGGGGAAAAAGTGTCAGCCTCAAAAGCCTGGAGCTTGATACCACATAGAGGCTGAGTAGCCTTGTGTTTCAGTGTTTGATATGTAGAGAAATTGACTGCTCTGCGACGGTGGAGAAGGCTTCTTCGTCTCCAACTAATTCTATTGGCCACTCCGAAGTATAATTAGTTTGTCGTTTAATGTTCGGGAATTGCTGACACATCATAGACCTTTTCTCGGCGAATGATGCCTGATAGCCCAAGACCAACCACCACCATCGACAATACAAGTTCGCCACTGTGAGGTCTGCATTGCTGCAGGCGAATTGACAGAAAAGCCTAAGTTACTTTATCCCTAAGCTGCTCTTCATTGTCTCTATTATATCTACCACCTGCTGACATTTATCTTCATCCAAGCCATCCGGATGTGGAGAACTGAACCGCCCGGAATCATTATCAAAATAAAGCCCGGAAGCCTCAGCAAACTCATCCGACAAAGCCGCGCGGCAAAGAATATCCGCTCCGATGCTCAAATCACCACCCGCAATGCCATAGGCATCTTTCACCATCTTGCTGCCCAGTAATGATGCAGGGTTCACTGCCACAATCATCGGTCCATCTTTCAAAGAAAGTGCCATTTGACGCGACCACATGGTAATCGCCAGTTTGCTTTGTGCATAAGCGGCATTGTCGGACAGGGACAGTAAATCCTTTCCTGCCAGCGCATCCAGATTGACCGGCGCCTGAGCAGCTGAAGACAGGTTCACTACGCGCCCGGATGCTCCGAGTAAAGGCAGCAGCTTTTGTGTCAGCAGATACGGCGCAATAGTGTTAACGACAAAGCGGATATCCATCCCGTTCTGGGTAACGGGATTTGGAGTCTTGTAGACACCGGCATTATTAATCAGCACATCAAGCTTTGTGTGTCGTTCAATCACTGCATTAGCCAGTGCTTCAACATCGGCCATTCGGGATAAATCAGCGATATAACTTTCTACAGAGCCAGCGCCTGATAATTCCGAAAGCTGCTTTTCAACATCCTGCAACTTGGATGCATTGCGCCCATGTAACAAAACATGATGCCCTTGAGATACCAGCATTTTAGCTGTTTCAAGCCCGATACCATCGGTAGCACCCGTCAGGAGAATAGTTTTTGACACAGTTAATATTCCTTTCAAGCAGCCTGTCCGGGTTTAAGCAATTTTCACCATTTCATTCACTGTGAACTGCTCAACCGCACCTGAAGTTGCCGCCATATAGTCTTTCAGGTGCTGTGCTTCCATATGAGCCCGCCACAATTCGTAGGATGTCCAGTTCTCATAAAACATGAAGTGGGCGGGGTTTTCATTATCCTGATGCAGGTCGTAGTCAATACAACCTTCTTCAGCGCGGGTAGTATCGATCAGCTTTTCTAACTCGAACTTTACCAGTTCAACTTTGTCCGCTTTAGCAATGATGTTAGCGATAATGGTCAGGTCAGCCATGCGCTCTTCCTCAGTGCGTGATCATTCACGGCTTTAATCATAGAAGCTGATCAGGCAAGCTTAAACAGGAGAATGATGGAATTATTCTCTAATAAAATTAGAGAATAATCACAGATTTACCCGCTAATCGCCCATAGCAACGCCTTCACGACGTGGATCAGAGATACCAATCAGCTTGCCGTCTTTCAGCAGAATGACCTGCAGCCCTGAGTTCATATCCGTGACTCTTACCTTGTAACCCATATTTTCCAGCGGCGTTTTGAGCTTTTCTGCTTCGCTGCCTTTTTCCAGCTCGTAAACACCTGAGCGATTCTGTAAATGGGCTGAGTTAACGGCTTCCTGAAGCGGCATATCCCATTCAACATGTCTGATCAGGGCTGAGTTCCCTGAAGTAGTTGAATGAACTACACTTCCCATGCCTTCTACCTTTTAGGGGTTCTTTATGCAATCAGAACTCTTTCGGGACTTTATTAATTCCATACCGTCATTAAGCGATGAGCAGTGGAAAATTCTTGACAGGACACTGCTCAATGCCCGAATACCGGATGAGGATATAGTAGAAAAACCTGAATCTGATGTTATAGAAAGAGAATCATCTGTAAATAATCCACCTGCCACACCTGATCTTGAAGCAAGCATATTATCTCGCTTTGCTGAACATCCGGAATGTCCCGTGTGTAAAGACCATAATATTCATCGCTGGGGCTTTCAAAGCGGGCGGCAGCGCTACCGCTGCAAGTCATGCAAAGTGACTTTCAATGCATTCAGCAAGACCCCTTTGGCAAGGCTTAGATATCCGGAAAAATGGAATAACTACCTCACGGGTATGACTTACTCCATGACACTGCGCTCGGCAGCCAGTGAGTATGATATTAACCTGAAAACGGCCTTCCGATGGCGCCACTGCTTTCTTGAGGTCATAAATAATGATCAGGCAGAAGAGCTTTGTGGCATCACAGAGCTTGATGAAACTTTTTTTCGTGAATCATTTAAAGGGCAGAGGAAAGACCTGCCAAGGCCTTCTCGAAAACGCGGAGATGATCCGAACAAAGCTCGGAAAGTCCCGGTAATGGTAGCCAGAGACCGTGAACGGCACACTGTTGATGGTATTTTGGAAAACGAAAGTGCTAATGAGTTGTGCCGCCATTTAAACGGTCGTATATCGATTGAAGCAACGGTCTGTGCGGATGCACACCTTGCACATGAAAAGCTTGCAGAGAAGCTTGGATTTGAGTTTAAGGAACTGGTTACCTCGGCAGGCCAGCATGTTCTGGAAGGTGTCTATCATATTCAACACGTTAATGCTTACCATAGCCATTTAAAGCGCTGGATTGGTGGTGTGTTTCGGGGAGTGGCTACCCGCTATCTCCCGCATTACCTGGCTTGGAAGCGAGATCTGTCAGAAGCCGTTCAGCTAAGCACTGACCGATTCGTCAGAAAAATCATGGAACATTGGTGCTTTCAACTATCTCCGGGAACTTAGCCTCTGATCAGTGTATTAGCAACATAACCAATAATTCTGGAACCACCCGGCGACCCGATAACCAAATAGGGTTCGTCGTCTTTCATAACAATCAGCGGTGACATGGAAGAACGTGGTCGTTTTCCAGGTTCGATACGATTGGCAACAAGGCGACTGCCATCACGACTGACAAAGGAAAAATCGGTCATTTCATTGTTTAGCAGAAAGCCATTGCTCATGACTCTGGAGCCAAAGCCGTTTTCGATCGTGCTGGTCATGGAAACAATATTGCCCGCCTGATCAACAATCGAAATATGCGTTGTTGAAGGGAATTCAATTGATTGATCATCAGCCTGAGTTACTGCTTTTTCCCAGCGTGGGCTCCCGGCCTGCACCTGCGCTAAAGCAACGCCTTTCGAAATCAGAGCAGCCCGCTCAGCCAAATAGCTCTGATCCAGTAACCCTTCAGGCATTGGCACAAAATCAGCGTCGGCCATGTAACGTTTTCTGTCAGCAAAGGCCAGACGGGAGGCATCACCAATGATTTGCCAGGCTTCCGGGCTTTGCTCTCCCATAGATTCCAAATCAAATTGAGCCGTAATGCCCAGAATCTGACCAACTGTTAAAGTACCTGAACTGGGAGGATCCATTCCGCACACTTCAAGCTGTTGATAAGGCGCGCAAATAGCCAGACGCTCTTTGATTTGATAATTCTCTAAATCCTGCTGACTCAACAGCCCCGGATTATCCTCAATACCCTGTACTTTACGGACAATATCAGCCCCGATCTGCCCCAGATAAAAAGCATCAGCACCGTCTTTTGCCAGAATATCCAGTGTTTTTGCATACGCCGGATTTTTCAGCAGATCACCAGCAATCAGAGGCTCTCCATCGTCTTTAAAGAAATAGGCACGAGTATCAGGGTAACGACTCAACCGGGCTTGATCCCGTTGAATCGCTCCCGCCATACGGGGTGAAACTTTAAACCCTGTTTCTGCCAGTATTTTTGCGGGTGCCAGTAGCTCTGCCCACGGCGTTTGGCCATAACGGGTATGCAGCTCAGCCATTAACTTTACTGTTCCCGGTGTACCGACAGAGCGTCCTCCAACAACTGCATCAAAGAATTTCAGTGGTTTGCCATTTTCATCCAGAAACAGCTCTGCAGTAGCAGCCATGGGTGCAGTTTCACGGCCATCAAATGTTGTCAGCTGCTGCTTTCCTGCGTCGAAATACACAACAAAAGCACCACCTCCCAAACCAGACGACTGAGGTTCCACCAGCCCCAATACGGCTTGCACTGCAATCATCGCATCAATTGCACTACCGCCGTTTTTCAGAACCTCATAACCTGCCTGCACAGCCAGTGGGTTTGCGGCAGAAACCATATAGTCATCAGCAACGACTTCTGCTTTAAGGTCAATCCCGCTGGCAGCTTCCGGCGCAATTTCGTCTGATTCTTCCGCAGCACTCAGAGACAGAGGCAACAACAGACAGGTTGCCAGTAAGGTAATTTTTTTAAACATAATCCCCTGTTTTCGTTATGTTTTTCCAGACATTTTTGCATAACTGACAAGCATGAAAAAAGGAGGCAGATACCTCCTTTTTTCCATAGACAGGATACTCAGATTAACTACGCCAGTTCCGGCTCAATAGTTTTCGGTGTACGTTTACCCTGCTCCTTGCCTAGCCAAAGATACACACAAGGCAAAACAAACAGCGTAAACAAAGTACCAATCAACATTCCACCAACCAGAATAATACCGATACTGTTCCGTGCTTCAGCCCCGGCACCGGTAACCAGCACCAGCGGGAAGTGACCCAGTACGGTTGCCATGGTTGTCATCAAAATGGGACGCAGGCGTGTTTGTGCCGACTCGCGAATAGCATCGAGTTTGCTCAGTCCGCTCTTTTGCAGTTCATTGGCAAATTCCGTCAGCAAAATGGCGTTTTTGGCGACCAGAGCTACCAGTGTAACCAGGCCAATCTGCGCGTAAATATTTAAGCTTGTCAGCCCGAGGAAACTAAACATCAGCGCTCCTGACAAAGCCAGAGGCACCGAGCCAGCCAGCACGACCAGCGGCAGGCGGAAGCTGTCGAACTGCACCGCCAGCAGCAAATAAACAACGACAAGAGCAATCAGCAAGACTGTCATCATGTCATTGCCTTCTGCTCTCAGCTGTCGGGAAACCCCGGCATAATCAACACTGTATCCTTCCGGCAGAATCTCGGCGGCAGCCTTTTCCAGCGTGCTCAGCGCCATATCATTGGTCACACCCGGCACAATACCGCCCTGAATGCGGAATGCGCGTTGCTGGTTAAACTTGCCCAGCTCTTTGGGGCTGACCTCTGTTTCCAGATGCGCTATTGCCCTCAGGGGTATCCATTCACCTTTTGGATTCACCAGTGATATGTCCAGCAAGGCTTCCGGTTCGGTGCGTGCATTGCTGTCCAGCTGGGTGATGACCCGATAAGCCTTGCCATTCGAATCAAAACGGTTCACATACTGCTCTGAATTCATTGCTTTTAGCTGGGCGCTGACACTGTTCATATCCAGACCCAGATCGGCAATACGATCCGCATCAAAAATCAGTCTGACCTGTGGCAGGTTAATTTTCAGGTCTGTATTAACAATACTGTGGACACTTTTTCCCCAGTAATACCAAGGGTTTCAGTGCATAGGGTACTTTTTAGCAGGTCTGAGAAACCCCAAACTTGCAATTAAATCCTAGCCCTTGCGGTGCAAGCCTTGGTGGATCAATGTTGAGTTCTCGAAAAACTGTCCACAGTATTGGCCTTTGTGATTCAAGCCTTTATAGAGCCTGAAAATGTTTAACCGCAGCAGCTGCTCTGGTTGTTGCTTCCGGTACCACAACCCTGACTTTTAGGTGCGCAGGACTCTTCAGTATTGCAGCAGGAAGAAGCGTCACAACGCTCATGCAGGTTGTCTGCATTACATTCACAGCTTTCCTGACAGCGACCCAGGTAGTTCTTTTCGGGCAGGTAGTAAGCGCTGAACGGCTCGATAAAGTCTTCAGAAACGCTCTTTTCTACCAGACCGGTTTCCATCAGGGCTGCCTGCCATGCCTGTACTTTCGGGTAACCAGCAAGGAAGTCATAGCCGCTTTTCTCGCGGATAATATGTGCGCGGTGCAGAACCGGCAGCCATGCCATATCGACCATGCTCAGGGTATCGCTGTTGAAGAAGCGGTGCTCGCCCAGCACTTTTTCTACTTTGGCAAATGCAGTTGCCAGCTTTTCGGTGCGCTGAATCAGGGTTTCCGCATCCTTACTGCTCTGGGCGCCGCACTGAACCAGATACTGCTTGCTGCCCAGGTAGCTCCAGGCGCGGTTCAGGGCTTTTTGTGTTGGTGTCAGCTCTGGCTGCATGGTCGGGTAGGCTTCTTCCAGATATTCAGCGATGGCATCGGATTCAAACAGGGCAGTGCCTTCTTCTGTGACCATTACCGGCACCTGACCGTTTGGAGAAATATCCAGGAACCATTGTGGCTTGTTGCTCAGGCTGATGTATTCGATCTCGTACGGGATCTTTTTGGACTCCAGCATGGCAGTAATACGCTGAACAAACGGGCAGATTTTAAAGCTGATAACTTTCAACATAATTTCGATCTCTATTAGCTGAGCGATCAGGGTGTGTTTGATCGTCATAATTCGTTGTCGCTAATAGAGACGCAGGGGTAGGAAAAAGGACGCAAAAAAGATGAAACTTTTTTGCGTGATTTTCTAAATCATATGCTCAGCAGGTTTTACAGGTTGAGGGTTTGCGCTGAAAGTCGAGCACGCCGCCTTTGCCGACTTCGATATCACAGCAGGCTGTTAAACGATCACGTAATTGTGCCCGTCCACGCTGAATACGGCTTTTGGCACCGGAAAGGGACAGGTCGCGCTGGTCGGCAACCTGCTGCTGCGTCATGCCATCCAGTTCAGCCAATTGCAGGGGAAGGCTGTATTTTTCGGGTAATTCCCGGATCAAGGGTGTCAGGCAACGCGCCATTTCCTGATGTGCCTGTTCCGCGTCATCCTGCTCCGGGGCTTCCAGTGTTTCCGGTAGTTCTTCAACAGGCTTCTGGCGGCGGAAGTGATCCATAATCGCGTTATGGGCAATGCGGTACAGCCAGGCGCCGATGCTTTCCATGGATTCTATTTTGTGCAGGCTGGTATGCGCCTTGATGTATACGTCCTGCAGAATGTCGTCGACATTAGCAGGTTCATCAACCTGTTTAGCAATGTAGGCGCGCAAGCGGTTTTTGTGTTCCTGCCAGTAGGTTTGCATATTGCCTCCAGACTTTAAAAGAAAGCCTATATTACTTACATAAATAACCCGGTCATTGAATTGGATCTGTGCAACGGGTCTTGTTGTAAATGGCAATAATACTAAAGGTCTATGGAAGAGCTGTGATTGTTTCTTTTCGACTAAAAATAACTATAAAAATATTTTTTTACATAATTATTTTTCTGTTTTCCTCTTGGCTTTCTGCTGAAATTTTACTGTGTATGAATACACCACATGCTGAGAATACGAAGCTTTCAAGCAATAATTCTGTGAGAGACACAAGGAAGCGGATGGCTCAAAAACCCATCCGCTTCCGGGACTATGAAATGAAAAGTGCCTGTAAAAAGCGCCCGAAGAAAAATACTACTGTTAAGCCACCTAATGCTCCCTCACTTCTCAGCGTATTCCCGGAGAAGAAAAGAGTAGAACTTGTCACGGAGCAGAGTGCCCCTCTGGCAAAGAAGGGGGTATTTAAAACGATGCTTGGAAAGGAGCAGCCCGCCTCTGGTTGCAGTGAGCAACTAATTGATACCTCTCTTCCAGTAATACCACATCCAGAGCAGCCGCCAAGAGAACTGTTATCCTCTCATCAGTGGTTGATTACCAACGCTGCGGATGAATGGATGGAGAGTGATTCAGAGGGCAGTGACAGTGAAGCGAGTGAATATTTTTACCCTCCTCATCCAATGGAAAGAGAACACACTTATTCATCAATGGAGGTCGTTCAGGTAACTCACAGGACACTTGTCTCTCCTTTCTGCTATTCCTCTGAAGGAATGGAGGCTGAACTTGCTGAGAGGGAACAGGCTACTCCCAAATCAACAAATAAAGCCGTTCTTGCAGCACCACAAGGTTTCCACTCTCAAATACAACAGGCTACTGGAGAAATAACTACGGTATTACAGATATATCTAAAATTAAATGAACATACAAAAAAGCTGCTTGGCGGACAGATTAACGGGCTTGTGGCTGGTGGTGGGTTGTCTGAAACAGCTGAGTTACGGCCTGCTTCCTCTACGGTTGCTTCAGAGCCAAGAACAGCACCAGCAAAAACTCGGAGGGAGCGGGGCACAAAGCCAGCACAGAAAAAATCACCATCAAAACAACTTGCTAAAAAATACCCATGTTTAATACAAGGCTGTGAAAGCCAGCCTACCGCTAAGGATAATTTATGGGATCACCTGATTAATCATACTGATATCCGGTTTATCAATGGCAACGCGAAATCTCTACATCAAATAGGAGAGGTGTTGCTCGGGCAGCAGGGGCTGATTCAATGCTGTGTCGCTGGCTGTCAGACTGAACCTTTTAAAGGTTTGGAAGCATTGGGTAACCATTTAAAGGAGCAACATAGCGAAGAGCTGGACAGTCAGCCTTTTAATGAAATATGGAAACAAAAGCTGGTTGTCCTTGGCTATAAGGTTGCTCAAGAATATGCAGGAATGAGTGATCAGGCTATTTATGAACATCTGGACAACAAGTCCTATCTCTACTTGTCAAAAATGAATGGTCTTTTCCTTGGCAAGAAATATCAGACCCGTCATGGCAAAGGGATGTTTTGCCCTGCATGTCAGCAGGCTCAGAAAGAAGTAAAAGTGAATCCGACGCCGGAAGGCGTGGGTAAGCACTGGCATGAAGAGCACTCAACAGATCGTTATGAATGTAAGGTCGGCGCTTGCGGGCAAGCAGAGCCTGCCGTTTCCTTCAACTACTACAGGAGATTTCTTGAACACTTGATGGAAAAACACGACTCTCTGACGGTAGACGAGCTGAAGGCGTCGATTATCAGAGAGGACAAAACTGAGGAAGAAATTACAATGCCGCAAACACCGGCAGAAGCTGAATAGCACAAATTATATCCTGCCAATAAAAGGCTATTTAAGTATTATATCTTGAGTTTAGAGCCACAGTTTAAAACTACAGCGTAAAAGATACTGTATCTGATCTCACACTTTGATTGTCAGGCAGTGAATTACACTGCCTTAGGCATCGATACTTCTGATTCAGGGATGTTTTCAACATCTGGAAACTGGAATACCCCGGACTTGCAGGCGCAGCAAGAACGTACGTTAAATTGAGGCATCAGTTCTTTCAGCCCCGTTCTCATCATTCCTGCAGTCATGACATCTGCTGATCGCCAGGGCTGGTTCACCAGTCCTCGTGCGAGTTTACCAGCCCGAATCGTAAGTAATTGCAATAATCCGTAAGCCATCAGTCGTATGTTCAACCAGCGATAGAGCGTTTGCCTTTTACGCTGCCACAGTTGACGGGCGCCAAATAGGTTTTTGATTTGGTTAAATCCAGGTTCTACCGACCATCTTAAAGCGTAATGACGCAGGACTGTGACTGCATCAAGGGTGATGTCGGTAGATAATATTAGCCGGGTTTTGCGACGTTTTCCCTTGTGCTCGAACTCTGTCCAGACGGCAATGACTTCCTGACCCTTAAGAATTCTGGCCCGGCACAGTCTGCTTCTGTAATACACGGTGCGTATTCGCCCGTAGAGGTGCATTTTTACCTTGTGTTCCGGGAGTTGTTGAACCCGCGCTTTTGTTAATTTCTCCCCGTAAATTCTTGGCGCTCCCCGCCGCTTAGGTTCCGGCAGCGGAGGCAGGAACAAGGCGAGATCATGACGAACCTGACCGATGGCGTGATAGCCCAGTTTTTGTGTGTGCCGGATGACGTGACCTCTCATAAACCAGGAGTCCAGAAGCACATAAGTGAACCGCTCACCAATGACTGCACGGGTAAATCTTAGCAGCGCCTTGGCCGTAAACAGTTTGCTGGTGTTGCCCGTTTCAGAAGGCATCCGGGCCAACCAGGGGATCGAAGTTGGCACCTCATCCGTGGGGCGTTGCTGAACCATGGTCAAATAAACGAAACACTGTCCGAGTACATAGCGCGCCTGATTTAGTTTGTGGGCATGCTCGAAGACAATGCCGCTGCCAGGCGCTTTCTCACTGAATCGAAGAACCAATACTCTGGACACTTTCATGCAGCGATAGCACCATAGCTGCTGAACTCCTGATATGCGCCCATGACTTTTCTATCATTCATGGTCAATCCTAACTTTTCAAAAACTCTGCACATCAAGTGTTGGTTGAACAAACGACGTTTCCAGCTCGTAATTGAGATCACCGTTTTGCCTGTGGTACCTTTTTCTTCCCGGTCAGCCAGTTTGAGCAGATTAAGGGCAGAGAATGAAGCATTAATCTGAGTATGAATCGCCTGCTTATTACATGACTGGCAATCTATCAGGCCTGTATATTGCTTGGCATCCCGGAATACAAACTCAATTTGAAAGCGAGCTTTGTAATATTTGACGATAGTCATTGCGTCCAGCCCTGTATCTGTTGAGTAAATCAGGGCTATGCCTATCTTGTTTTTTCGCTGCACCCTCAGCTGAAGTGGTTATAGTTCTACGGACACACAAACACGGGTAATATTGCAGCCCATTAAGGTGTGTCCAAATGAAATGTCAGAAAAGAAAACGAAAACATATACAGCTGAGTTCAAGGAATCTGCAGTAAAACTGGCTGTAGAGTCTGATAAACCGGTGACAGAAACAGCCAGAGAGCTTGAGGTGAACGCTAACACCCTGCACACCTGAATTGCTAAGTATCACCGTCTTAAGGCTACCAGTAAGCCTCAGAAGAACGATGAGCATATATACGACGAACTCAAGCGTTTGCGCAAAGAGAACGCCAGACTGAAAGAAGAGCGAGCCATATTAAAAAAGGCGGCCGCCTTCTTTGCCAAAGAGTGTCACTGAAGTTTCAGTTCATCAGTGATAACCGGGAGCAATTCAGCCTCTCAGCCATGTGCCGGGTCATGTCGGTATCCCGTAGTGGCTACTATGAGTGGCTCTCTCGCCCGGTATCCAAGCGTTCTCAGGAGGATCAGGCATTGAAGGCAGACATTCGGGAGATTCACGAAAAACACCGTCAGCGCTATGGGGCACGCCGTATTAAAAATGACCTTGCTGATCTGGGTAAAACCGTCAGCCGTAAGCGCGTGGCTCGTCTGATGAGAGAGGAAGACCTGGTTTGTAAGACCAAACGTAAATTCAAGGCGACAACGAACTCAAGCCACAACAAGCCGGTGGCTGACAACATACTGAAGCGTGACTTCCACCGGGAGCAGCCTGACCAGGCCTACACCGGCGATATTACGTATATCCCAACCCGGGAAGGTTGGCTCTACCTCTCCGTCTTCATTGACCTGTGCTCACGGGCTGTTGTGGGCTGGTCCATGAGTAGCAGGATGACAGCGACGCTGGTGACAGATTCTCTGCAGATGGCTATGTGGAAGCGCAGACCAAAAGCTGGCTTGCTGGTGCATAGCGATCGGGGCAGCCAGTATGTCTCAGAGTGCTACCAGAAGTTGTTGGGCGAAAATGAGTTTGTCTGTAGCATGAGCCGCAAAGGTAATTGCTGGGATAATGCGGTGGCTGAAAGCTTCTTCCACACACTGAAAACTGAGCTGATTCATCATGAAGACTTCCAGACTAGAGAAGAGGCTCAGCAGGCCATATTTGAGTACATTGAAGTGTATTACAACCGCCAGAGAAAGCACTCAACTAACGGCTATCTTGCACCGTTCAAGTATGAACAACAGCTTGCCGAGGCAGCGTAAAAAAGTGTCCGGAAAACTCTTGCCATATCACCTTGATGTAGACGTCTTGCAGAATGTCGTCCACATTAGCGGGCTCATCAACCTGTTTAGCAATGTAGGCGCGCAAGCGGTTTTTGTGTTCTTGCCAGTAGGGTTGCATGGCTTTTCTGGTATCAAGTTTTGTCGGTGCACAGATATTAACAGAACCTGGTTTACCCTGATTCCCCTCTCTTTTCTGATCATATTCATTGGTAAATCTTTCTGCGGGTTGACTCATGCCTGCTTCCCGAGAACGGCTTGTATTGGATAATTCGTGATAAGAATACTTCCGCGAGAATACACCCGACATGCGAAGAAAAATACCTTCCCTGAATGCCATCAGGGCGTTTGAAGCAGTTGCTCGGTACGAGCATCTTGGTCAGGCTGCGGAAGAGCTGTGTGTATCTCAAAGTGCATTGAGTCAGCAGGTAAAACACCTTGAGGCGTGGTTGGATGCAGAACTATTCGTTCGTGCCAGAGGTCGCCTGTTCCTGAAACCGGAAGGACAGGAGTTGCTGGCAGGTTATACCGAAGCCCTGGATATATTGCAGGCAACCAGCCTGCGGCTGACTGAACGCAAGGCGGTTAAGCCGCTTGTAATCCTTTGTGATCCGGCTTTTCTTTCAAAATGCCTGATCGGTAAAGTGCAGAGCCTGAGAGAAGCCATTGCGCCTGCCGATATCGAAATTATCACCAGCAATCAGCTACCGGAAAGTTTCCCGGAGCATGTTGATATAATTATTCATTATCAGAGCCAGCCCGGCTGGCCTGATATTCATGTCACGCACATGCTGGATATTTATGGGTTTCCTGCCTGTAGTCCTGCGTTGCTAAGATCAATGCCAACACCCAAAAGACCCAATGATTTACAGCACTTTCATCTGCTTCATGGCGATGATCGGCAAACCTGGAATGCCTGGCTGAGAAAGTACAATGCCCGTGCCGTGAATGGCTATAAAGGAACATTCTATGATGATTTCAGTCTGACTGTTCAGGCTGCTGTAAATGGAGAGGGTGCGGTTATTGCTGATCCGGTGATGTGTAAAGAAGAACTGAAATCAGGAAAACTGGTGCCCGTTTTTGAGGATACGATATTCTGTGCCAGCTATCATATGTATTGCCATCAGAAAAATTATCAGAACGCTGCAGTAAAAGCCGTTCACAGCAAGCTTATTGAGAAATAAAAAGCTGGCCGTGCTTCGCTTTTCTTCCTTATTCTTTTTGAATTCATTCAGTTTCTGTCGTAAACCTTAAAATGCCAGGCACCTTTTTAGAAAAACTTAAAAGGTGCTTCAGGAATAATAAATTTTTTTCGTGATACCCGCAGAGTAAATTCGTTCCCAAGAAACAGTATTACCGTATTGATGGAGACTGGCTTCATGGCAAGAACGATAAACTCAACACCCCGGCAGGATGGCTTTCGAATGCCAGCCGAATGGGAACCCCACGATGGCTGCTGGCTGATCTGGCCTGAGAATATGGACAACTGGCGAATGGGTGCCAAATTTGCCCAGGAAAAGTTTGTAGAAGTAGCCTCGGTTATTTCCCGTTCAGAGCAAGTGACTGTAGCCGCCTCTCCAAGGCAGTATCGCAATGCCCGCGCCCGCCTGCCTGAAGATATTCGCGTTGTTGAGATTGATCATAAAGATGCCTGGGCGAGAGATGCTGGTGCGACCTTTGTTATCAACGACAGTGGTGAAGTTAGGGGTATCGATTGGCATTTCAATGCTTATGGCGGCATCGAAGAAGGTTTACATTTTCCCTGGGATCAGTGCGAACTGGCAGCCAGAAAGATGATCGAGATTGAGAACGTTGTCCGTTATCGTCCGGATTTTATTCTGGAAGGTGGCAGCATTCATGTAGATGGTCAGGGAACCCTGATTTCTACAGAAGAGTGTGTACTGAATAAAAACAGAAATCCTCAGCTGTCAAAAGAAGAAATGGAGCAACGGCTCCGGGATTATCTGAATGTTGAGTCTATTATCTGGCTGAAAAACGGCCTGTTTGAAGATGAGACTGACGGCCATGTCGATAATCTCTGCTGCTTTATTAAACCGGGTGTGGTCGCACTAGCATGGACTGATGATGAAAACGACCCGCAGTATCCTCTTTCACTGGATGCGCTGAACATTCTGCAAAATGCTACTGATGCTCAGGGACGAAAGCTGAAAATTATCAAGTTTCCACAACCTGCTCCGGTCATTTATACCGAAGATGAGTGTCGGGGCATTGATATTGATGAATATGCTGAGCCACGCCGTCTCGGTGACCGTACCAGTGCCTCCTATATCAATTTCTACATCGGCAATTCAGTTGTTGTCGTGCCTTTCTTTAATGATCCGAATGATCAGGTAGTCAAGGAACTGTTACAGGCGCAGTTCCCGGATAAAGAGGTTGTTGGTGTTTATGCCCGTGATCTTGTCGTGGGTGGGGGCAATATCCACTGTATCACCCAGCAACAGCCAGCACCTCAGTTTAATAAGTAAATGAAAATAACAGGTAGTAGTGAAATGAAAGACTTTATTGATCCATGGGACTTCAGCACTGATGAATTAATGCAGCTGGTTGATTTCATCATCATGCTGAAAAAGGCTGATAAAATGGGAGCCTGTCCCAAGCTGCTGGAAAATGCTTCGCTGGGAATGATCTTTGCCGCACCTTCTACCCGCACCCGGGTTTCGTTTGAAGTTGCCATGACCAAGTTAGGTGGCCACGCACTTTATCTGCGCCCCGGTGAGCTGCATCTGGGTTCCCGCGAATCAATCAAAGACACTGCCCAGGTACTGTCCCGAATGGCAGATTGCATTATGGCCCGGATTCACAGCCATGAGGAAATGAAAGAACTTTCCAAGTGGGCAACTGTGCCGGTTATCAACGGCATGACCGATTACAACCATCCGACACAGGCTCTCTGCGACCTGGTTACCATCTGCGAAAATATGCCTGAAGGCAAAACACTGGCAGATATCACTCTGACGTTTATCGGCGATACGACGCTGTTTGAATGTGTACTGAACACTATGAATCAGATATTGCCTCGCTTTGGCGGCAATATTGTCTTTGCCTCACCGGAAGGTTATTCCATTTATGACGATACCTCCGAGTATCGCGACCAGTTAATCAGCCGGGCGAATCAGGCCTGTGAAATCGGCGGCGGTACTTTTACTGTTCTGAATGATCCTGTTGAGGCGGTGAAGAATGCTGACTTTATCTACACCGGTCCCTGGGTATACCACGGTAATGAACACGAAAAAGAAGAGCGGGATAGAGTCTTCATGCCGAAGTTCCAAGTCAATGCCGAGCTGATTAAGCATGCACCGGCGCATGCCCAGTTTATGCATTATGGTCCGGCATTGCGCGGTGTCGAGATGTCAGAAGAGATTATGGACCATGAACGTTCCCTGCTGGTGGAAGAGGCCGAAAACCGTTTGCATACCGAGAAAGGGCTGCTGGCCTGGTATATGTATCCACAGTTGCGTAAGGCTTCACCGGAGTTAAAGGCTCAGAAGAAAGCAGAAGCAGAAGCATACCTTCAGGAAGCTCAGGGATTGTATTAATCCCGTTCTTATGCGGAGAGCAATCCGCTCTCCGGGATGAGCTGCAATTTTCTCAAAGAATGAAAATATACGAAGGATGCTGTGATGCCTCATATTCTTGAATCTACACCCAAGCAGGATGGTTTCCGGCTTGCCGCCGAGTGGGAAACCCAGAAACAAACCTGGCTGCTATGGCCGGAACATGCCAACAACTGGCACAGTGGCGCCAAGCCTGCACAGCGTGTCTGGGTTGAACTGTGCAGTATTATCGCCCGCTATCAGCCGGTTACCGTGATCGCCAGTGGCAATCAATACAAAACTGCGCGCTTTATGTTGCCACCGGAAGTCAGGGTGGTGGAAATGTCTACCAATGATTCATGGTGCCGAGATTCTGCTCCCAGTTTTGTTGTCAATGATGAAACCGGTGAAGTACGTGGTGTTGACTGGGAATACAATGCCTACGGTGGTTTGGAAGATGGTCATTATTTCCCCTGGGACAAGACCGCACAGATTGCCGGTAAGATTTGTGAATCAGAATGGCTGGATGCCTACCAGGCACCTTTAACGGTAGAAGGTGGAGCCATTCACACTGATGGCGAAGGAACCCTGCTGACAACAGAAGCAGTGTTGTGTAACAGCAACCGTAACCCAAGCAAAAGCAAGGAAGAAGTCACCCGCCTTCTGAGTGAATACTGTGGTGTCGACAAGGTTATCTGGTTGCCACGCGGCCTGCCTGCTGATGTGACCGGTGGACATATCGATGACCTGGCCTGCTGGGTCGCTCCGGGCGAAGTGCTGCTGCAGTGGACCGATGATCCTGAGCATGAAAACTACGAAGTGGTTCACGAAGCCTACAACATCCTCAGCAAAGAAACCGATGCCAAAGGGCGACAGCTGACAGTTCATAAAATGATTCAGCCTGCCAACCCGGTGGTACTGAAGGAAGAAGAAGTACAAAACTACGATCTGGCCGAATATGAGCTGGATATCGAAGACGGTTTTGAACAGTGCGGCTCCTATATCAACTTCCTGCTGGGTAATGGCGTGGTGATTGTTCCCAGCTATGACGATCCGCATGATGACATGGCCTGTGAAACCCTGCAGGGGCTGTTCCCGGATAGAGACATCATCAAATTAAAGAATGCCCGTGAAATTGCTATTGGCGGCGGCATCATCCACTGCATTACGCATGAACAGCCAGCCGGCAAATAAAAACAAACACTAAGAATTAATAACATTGGAATATTGAAATGAAAAACTTTATCGATCCGCTTGATTTCACCAATAAACAACTGCTGGACCTGGTTGATTTAACCCTGATGATCAAGAAGTTCGACAAGATGGGTGCCTGTCCGGAAATGCTGAAAGGCAAATCACTGGGCATGATTTTCGAGGAATCGTCCACCCGTACCCGTATTTCTTTTGAAGTTGCCATGACCAAACTGGGGGGGCATGCTCTGTATCTGCGCCCGGGTGAAATCCATATGGGTACCGGTTTTGAATCCCTGTACGACACTGCAAAAGTTATTTCACGCTTCTGCGATGCAATCTGCGCCCGTGTCCATGAACATGATGACATGCTGGAATTTGCTGAACATGTGGACGTTCCCCTGATTAATGCTATGACCTGGACGCTGCACCCCTGTCAGGTGTTATGCGATCTGGCAACAATGATTGAACACAAACAGCCTGGTAAAAAGCTGGAAGACCTGACAATTGCATGGATTGGCGATACCTCTGACTACGAGTGCGTGGCCAATAATCACGCTCAGTTCCTGACCCGTTTTGGCATGACGCTGTATCACGTATCTCCGGAAGGTTTCCGTCTTACCGGTGAAAATCTGGAAAAGGCCGAGCTGGCTGCAGACAAAGGTAACGGCAAGTTTATTGTGACCACTGATGCGGAAGAAGCAATCCGCAATGCAGATTTCGTCTACACCGGAACCCTCTGGTATCACGGTCAGGAAGACGATGCCGAGCGGCGCAAGGAGATATTTATTCCCAACTTCCAGGTGAATGAGGATATTTTCGCCAAAGCACCGGCTCACGCTAAATTCATGCATTACCTGCCTGCAATTCGCAATGCAGAAGTCACTGACGAAGTTATGGACCATGAGCGCAGCATCATCTTCGGCCAGGCTGAAAACCGCCTGTATTCAGAAATGGCACTGCTGGTTGCCATGTTGAAAGACGACGATGACGAAGCAACCAAAGCCTATGCAAAGGCCAGCATCAAGGACTTCCTATACGAAAGACAACTGTAAAAAAACCGGCTTTCAGCATGACAATGAGTGTTGTGCTGAAAGCTGAAAAGGGAATTTGCCCGGGGAGGGCAACAGCCATGACTAACCAAAACAAGATTGGGGCAGTTGGCATAGCATTCTGGGTCATCGCAACCATTCAGGGACTGACGGTTTTTGTACCTGCAGCCACCATGGGACCATCAGTGTATATCTGGTGGGCTGTTGTTGCGGTGCTGTTTATGTACCCCTATCTGGCGATATTGAGTGAACTCGGATCAAGCTACCCATCTGAAGTAGGCATTTATCACTGGACTGAACAGGCATTCGGACGACGCTGGGCGACACGCTACAGCTGGTATTACTGGGCTAATGTTCCCGTCTGGTTCCCTTCAACTTTTCTTATCTGTACTGGTATTCTTTCCGAGCTTTTCTATCCCGAGATGACTATCTGGCAGCATGTTGTACTGGCAATGGCTTTAAGTGCCGTATCAGTCATGCTGGTGACCGGAAGCCGGGACCGGACCCGGCAAATCAGTATGGTCGCGAGTGCTACACGACTGATTATCGTCGGCTCACTGGTTATCGGCGGTGTCTGGCATGCGTCAGTAAACGGGTTGGCAAATCCGTTTACTGTGACAAGCTTCAAACCGGATCTCGGTACCGCAATGATGTATGCCCCGACCCTGATTTTTTCAATTATCGGGGCGGAACTGATTACCACGGTGGGCAAGCGCATCCGCAACCCCAAAAGAGATATTTTCCGTGGACTGTTCTGGGGGATGAGTGTGCTGCTGTTACTGCATTTTGCAGGTACATTCGCGGTACTGGCGACAGTGCCAAGCAATGAACTGACACTGGTTGGTGGTTTAGTACAAACCTTTGCTGCAATTTTCGGATCAACACCACTGGGTGAAAGTCTGACTATTGTGCTTGGCCTGCTAACCGTTGTGACTTTCCTTGCTTATATGGCCTTGTGGTGTCTGGGCGGTTCAGAATCAGCTTCTATGGCAGCTCGCAATGGTGATATGCCAGCCGTATTTGCCAAGGCTAATCCGAAAAGTGGTTTGCCTGTCGGTGCAAGCTGGATCACCTGGTGCGGTTCAGCACTGATGCTGGTTATTTATGCTTTTACTGCTGATAGTGCCGATGCCTTGTTCTGGACAATTTTCTCTTTTGCCATGGTGCTTTATTTTGCCACCTATTTCTTCTTTCAGGCGTCCTTTATCAAGCTCAGGCTGAGAGATAGGCAAAGACATCGCCCGTTTAAAATCCCCGGTGGCATGGCAGTGGCTCTGTTGTTTGCGATATCGTCAGCACTGATGTTGATGACAGGTATCGTTATTTTTATTTTTCCAACCCTGATGGAAGGTCAGATTGACTGGAGTTACAGCGGCATTCTGCTGATGTCTGTGGTTGTGGCTGTCGTGATTATTGAGGCCACGCTTAAACAAATAAATAAGAGAAAAGAGGCGAAATTAACCAGCCCTGAAAATTGTTAACAGAATATCCGGTTATTGATTATTAAAAAATGTGAGCACAAGAATCAAAGTTTAAAGCCTGTAAATTTCAAACAGGCAGGAGGGGGAAATGAGTAATAAGAAAGCGTTAGGCACATTTGATGTTGTGCTGTATGTGATATCTGCCCTGTTATTTCTTGATCAGCTAACGGCTGCCGCCAGTGTCGGGCCACAATCGATTTTTTGGCTGCTGCTGATCGCTGTTATTTATGTTGTGCCTTATATCCTTATTGTGACTGAACTGGCAACCGCCTATCCGGGAGAAGGCGGGATTTATGACTGGATCAAGCGGGCTTATGGACCCAGAGCTGGTGCTCATGTGTCGTGGCTGTACTGGATCAACATGATGTTGTTTGTGCCTACCGCATTTCTGCTGTTTGCCGGTGTCTTTGCCCAGTTATTTATGCCGGAGCTGAGTTATACCGCACAGGCCGGAATGTGTCTGGTACTGGTTGCCATTATGACCGGCATCCTGTGCATGGATATGAAGTTTGCCAAATGGCTGCCGAATATCGGGGCGATTCTGAAGTTGTTATTCATTATGTCGATTGCCATCGGCGGCATTTATCTCGGCATGACCAAAGGCTCTGCAACCGAGTTTACGGTTGAGTCTATGAGCCCGCAGTGGGGCGCGGGTATTGGTTTCCTGGCCATGGTTGTTTTCAATGTAACAGGTTGGGATACGATTGCAGCGCTTTCCCGCCATATTGATAACCCTGCGAAAAGCATTCCCAAAGGTTTTGCCATTGCCGGTGTGCTGGTGGTTGTGATGTATCTGCTGGCGCTCAGCGGTATTCTGATTGCTGTTCCGGTTGAGAACCTTGGATTAATCGCAGGCTTTGTTGATACGCTGAATGCGATCTTCAATGCTGATGGTTCCGGTGGCTGGATGGTTATCCTGCTGGGCTGTGTATTGATGTTTACCTTGCTGACCAACAACATCACTTGGTGTATGGCTGCGAATGAAGCTGCCATGGCGGCCGGGCAGGAAGGTGAACTGCCTGCAGTTTTCGGTAAAATCCATAAGAAAACACAGGCACCGGTCGGTGCGGCACTGCTGGGTGGCGCAATTGCTGCGCTGGAAGTTGTACTCTACGGCTTTATGGCAAATTCAGCGGAAGATCTGTTCTGGCTGCTGCTGGCGTTCTCCACGGTTATTTTCTTCCTGCCTTATCTGGCCATGTTCAGTGCCTTTATCAAGTTACGGACTATCGATGACAAGGCACCAAGACCTTTCCGTATTCCGGGTGGAATGGGCATTGCGAAGGTTCTGGCATTCTCACCCTTTATTGTAATCTGTGTATGCATGCTGTTCCTGCTGCTGCCACCAGGTGAACCTCTGGATATGGGTTACTTTGCATCAATCGTGATGGGATGCCTGATTGTTCTGGGTGTTGGTAAGGTATTGGTAGACAAGTGCAGCCGTGCGCAGGGAGCGAAAGTGCCAACAGAGTCCTGATGAACTTAATATTGTGATTAACTTACGATATTAATGTTTTTAAAAATCAGGCTGCTACCTGAGAACAGGTAGCAGCCGAGTTACATTACTTGCCTGCCAGTTTGTCGAGAATAGGACAGTCAGGTTTATCATTCCCGTGACAGCAGTCCGTTAGCTTATTCAGACTGGCTTTTATCGTCTGCAACTGGGTAATTCTGGTTTCAATATCTGCAATTTTTTTCATTGCCAATGCTTTAACGCTGGCACTTTTACGGCTGTTGTCGTTATAGAGATTCAACAGTTCACCACACTCTTCTAGTGTGAATCCCAGTTCTCTCGCTTGTTTTATAAACGACATTTCACGCAAGTGTGCATCATTGTAATCCCGGTATCCATTGTCCTGTCGTTTAGCCGGAGTGATTAACCCCATGCTTTCATAGTAACGGATGGTTTTGGGTGTTAGCCCGGTAGCGCTGGCGGCTTTTGAAATATTCATGGTTGTTCCGTTTACCTGTTTTTTGGACCGAGCCAGAACCAGTAAACAATCAGCCCCATTAGGGCAAAACCGGCAGCATTGATCAGAATATCCATCATGATTCCTCCGCTACGGAAGGCTTGAAACGACGCAGGCGGTTGGCATTGGTTACCACGGTGACCGAAGATAATGCCATCGCGCCGCCCGCAATAACCGGATTCAGCAGCATGCCGGTAAACGGGTAAAGAATACCGGCGGCAACCGGAATACCCAGTGAGTTATAGATAAAAGCACCAAACAGATTTTGCTTGATATTTTTCAGCGTGGTGCGTGAGAGCTCGACTGCGTCGGCCAGCCCGTGCAGGGATGAACGCATCAAAGTGATATCGGCAGACTCAATTGCCACATCGGTACCGGCACCAATGGCGAAGCCGACATTTGCCCGTGCCAGAGCAGGGGCATCGTTAATCCCGTCGCCGGTCATGGCAACGATTTGGCCTTGTTGCTGCAACTTGTGTACATACTGTTCTTTATCTTGTGGCAGCACACCGGCTTTAAAATCATCAATACCGGTTTGTTTAGCGACGGCGGCAGCTGTCAGTGGGTTATCGCCAGTCAGCATGACGACTTTGATGCCCAGTTTGTGTAACCGATTGATTGCGGCAACGGAGTCATTACGCACCGGATCAGATACCGCAATCAGGCCTGCCAGCTTTCCATCTATAGCAAGGTACATTGGTGTGCAGCCTTTACCTGCGAGTATTTCGGCCTGCGCCGTCATACTGGAAGATTGAATGCGGTTGTCGTCCATTAACTTCTGATTGCCAAGCAATACGGTTTGCTGATTAACCTGCCCGCTAATACCGTGACCGGTGATTGCCTCGAAGTTATTCGCAGGTAAAAGGTTCAGAGCTTTAGTTTGTGCCGATTCAACGATAGCTTCCGCCAGCGGGTGCTCGGAATGTGTTTCCAGACTGGCAGCAAACGCAAGCATATCGTTTTCAGATAGTGAGGAGTCAGCAACCTGTATTTCCGTTACTTTGGGTGCGCCTTCAGTAATGGTGCCGGTTTTATCGAGAACCAGCGTGGTGATTTTGCTGGCCTGCTGCAGCGCATCACCCTTGCGGATCAGAATTCCCATTTCTGCTGCTTTACCAACGCCTGCCATAACAGACATTGGTGTTGCCAATCCGAGTGCACAAGGGCAGGCGATAATCAGTACCGTGGTAGCGATAACCAGCATATGCACAGCACGTGGGTCAGGGCCGAAGTTAAACCATATCAAAGCTGAAGCGACAGCAATCAGTAATACTGTGGGCACAAAGACCGAGGCGATTTTATCCGCCAGCCGGGCGATGGGCATTTTGGTATTCTGGGCTTTTTTAACCATGGCGATGATCTGCGCCAGGGCGGTTTCACTGCCGACCTTTTCTGCCCGGAACAATAAACTGCTATTTTTGTTCAAAGTACCGGCAGATACTTCATTGCCAATGGTTTTGCTGACTGGTACGGGTTCGCCGGTGAGCATGGATTCATCGATCAGGCTGGTACCTTCGGTTACGATACCATCGACAGGTATTTTCTCGCCGGGTCGAATACGAATAATGTCGCCTTTTGTGACCTGAGCTACAGGGATATCTGTTTCCTTGCCATCTCTGACGACACGTGCTGTTTTTGACTGTAGCCCCAGCAATCGCTTAACGGCTTCGCTGGTTTTTCCTTTTGCACGTAGTTCCAGTGCCTGCCCCAGATTAATCAGGCCGATAATCATGGCGGATGCTTCAAAGTAAACATGACGAGCCATTGCGGGTAACAGTTCCGGAAATAGCACCACAAACATGGAGTACAGCCATGCCATGCCGGTACCGATGGCAATCAGGGTATCCATATTGGCGTTATGATGTTTCAGCGCCTGCCACATGCCGGTAAAGAAATGTTTACCGGAAACAACCAGTACCAGCAGGGTTGCCACTCCGACACCGCCCCATGCCAGTTGTTGAGCTGGGCTGTTTACGCTCATTTCGCCGGTAATCAGTCCCCAGAGCATCAGGGGCAGACCTAAGCCCAGAGCAATAAAGGTATGCTTGATCAGGTAACGGTAACGTTTCCGGTCTTCCTGTTCCTGCCGGTGGCGCAGATCTTCCTCAACATCAACCGGGCTGCCGGGATAGCTTGCCTGTTCCAGTGCATTTAAGAGGGTTGCTGTATCGGTATGACTTTCAATGCTAACGGTCTTGTCTGCAAGGTTAACTGAAACAGCAGAAACACCTGCTACAGCCTGAAGGGCGGTTTCAATTTTGCCCACGCAGGAGGCACAGTTCATCGACTGAATGGAAAACTGTTGAGTTGACGCCGGAGGAATAGCGGTTGCCCCAAAGCCTGCTTTCTCGATAGCGGCTATCAGGGTTTCGGTAGTGGCAGTGCCTTCGATATCAACCGTTTTGTCTGCCAGATTCACAGTTGCCTGAGTCACGCCGGTAGTTGCGTGTAATGCTTTCTCGATCTTGCCGACACAACCGGCACAGTTCACCCCCGTGAGTGCCAGCCGGGTTTGGATACTGCTCATGGTGGTTTACCTGTAGAATGGAATAACGTTTGATTATCAGCATAACCCTTACCCTAACTGGAAGGTAAAGCTTTGAATCAATGTTTTTCCAAGATGCTATTTCGGGATACAAGAGGGTTCTTTTCGCAGTGCTGTTCGCCTACACTGACGGGCATGACAGAACTATTATGTATCGCCGGACTGTTAGCGGTCGTCTGGTATTGGCAGGACTCACGAAAAGCAACGGAGATTGCAATCCGCCACTGTCGCTCGGCCTGTCGTAAGGTCAATGTTCAACTGCTGGATGAAACGGTTTTTCGTTCGGTAACCCGCCTGAAAAGAAATACTATGGGGCAGGTTTCCCTGTTACGCACGTTTGAGTTTGAATTTGCTGCAGGGGAAGACCGTCGCTATCAGGGACAGGTGACCCTGCTTGGTATTCAACTGCAGGAGTTGCATATGGACTTACCGGAGGAGGGTGCAACGGGAAAAGCTGATCCGCCACAGCTTTTTTTTCAGTGATAAAAAAACAGAGCTTACATTAACTTTAACCAATTAAACATGTCATCATCAGGCGATGTTGAGCGTCTTTTGAATGGTTCAGCTTTGTCGCAATCTGGTTGCTGATGCGGGAAAAGAGGTATGTGTTCCACGTCTATTTCTTCATTTTCATCGCTTGAGTCAATTTTAGTCGGCGACGATATGTGATCTTTTACTATCCTCGCTGCCAGCGTTTGAGCCTTGATGGTGATTGCCGGTTTGCTTCCTTGCAGGTGATGATTAGCAGCAGCTCTCCAGTGGAAAGATGGTTTTTTATTCTTTGTGTAGGAAAGAAGTCTATGCATGGCTTCATCCAGCCAGCCGACAAACATATAAACGCCGGGGTTGACTTCTTTCTGTTCACGCTGGGCAAGCTGTATAAGCCATGCAAATACTGATGGCTCGGCAAATTTAATAACATAGAACCATCCTGTAGTTTTATCCTGATCATTCAAACTCTCGAACTCCGTGTTGGGTTTCTCAAGTAGTTCTATCAACCATGTCATTTTGCAAAAACATTCCCAGTTTTGCTCATATTCTTCTTTCGAAAATCCATTTGCTGGCAGCAAAATTTCCCAACGCTGTATTGCTGAGCGTTGCTGAATATTCAGAGGAAGGGAATCTAGCATCAAAGAATCATCAGAAAACAGTACTGAGCTACTGCTGCCTAGAAACGGGCTATTGTGAACCGATAGCGGTATTTGGAGAGCTTGGGCTCTTGTTTCTATCTGTTTTATCTGAACAGGAGCTGTGTTGGGGACTTTTTTACCTAAATTATGAGGGTTATAGCCACCTGCGTTAACCTTTGGGGAAATCATTATGACAAGAAAAACTAAGGAAACAATCAGCACAAGGTAAATCAGAAAAAACTGCCTTAGCATTAAAATGCACCTGTATTTGAACATGCTTTTATCTATACCCGTTGGAGTCATGCATTCGTGCTACCAAAAGCTAAAGATAGACTTCTTTCTGTGGCATTTGCTTTTTTCATTTGAGGTCAGGACATCAATTCGCTTTCGGTCTGAAAAAGCGTAACTATTCAGCACCCAGCAAAGAGTGACCGCAGTAATTCTTCATGGCTATAAGCAGGGCTTCAAAAACATTCTGCCCCTGCTTTCTCGCAGATGAAACATAACTTCGTATTCGGCAATACCATTTCGCCCCTTCCTCGCTTCTGATGCAGCCCGATATTTTTTGCTTCACCTTGCCATTTCTGATGTCTTGCTCGCTGCCATTATTGTCGAAGGGGATGTTGAGGTCGGTCATGAACCTCAAAGTTTCGTCCTTGTACTCCACCAACCGCTTAAACAAGTTGAACGCTTTCGTATTCTTGACTTTGTCACGCCCCAACCGTTGCCGTACTCGTTCCATATAGTCGGCTTCTTCCGCTTGCGCCCTTTTTGCTGTTCGCTCGAACAGTGAAGAGATACGCTGGCGGATGGATTCCGGCATCGCCTTCATTCCCAGCTTTCTAAAACCATTGCTGAGGTGACAGGCCAGTCTCAGCAGCCGCTGAAGACGAGCCGCAAGATAGTTGCAGTCGCGATCAACGACACCCTGTAACTCCCTCAGGTGGTGGGCATTGCAGAGTACATGAGCCGCAGCATAGCGGAAGTAAACCTTGTAGTGGTCATGAACCAGTATCCCGGCAAAGGTCAGCAAAATACCCATCGTCTCTATGGCGGAATGTCCTTTACTCAAGTCCAGATGATAGTACGTCCACTTGTCAGTACGCAGGACATGCATCCACCACAGCGCTCCGGCTACTCTCATGCCTGTTTCATCAGCGCCTGCAATGGGTTCAACCTTAAGGGCGTCACTAATTGCCTGCTCAGTGCTGGCTAACCGGTCATAAGCATTGCTCTGGAAGGTGCAGATGGAACCCGGACTGACTTCCAATCCGAAAATATCCATGAAGAACTGGGAGGCACGCTTGCAAGGTATAAGTTGATACTGACAAAGATACACGGCCAGCGCCTGAGTCACCGGTCCATACTGCACGTGAGCATCAACTCCTTCAGGGAAACGGGCTTGTGTCATGTGACCGCAGCGGCACTCTTTGATTTCGGCCACATGGGCTGTCACTTCAAAGTGACCAAAACGACCCGGTTCAAATACTTGCCTTTCAACCAACTTGGCAATGTTTGCAGAGTGCAGGGACTGATGGCACTTCTCACAGTCTATAACCGGGTGATATTGGGTGCGGTCAGTGTCAGCGACTTGCTGAAGCGTTGAACCTTTGTGACCTTTCTGACCGCCGGGCTTTCGACCAGACCTCTGTCGTAAGCTTTTTGGGTTAGGTTTGTCGTCTTGTGGCTCACCCTCCACCGTGGCAGATGAGTCTTTCTGTTTGGCAGCAGGCTTTGCATAACCGTCTGTAGAGGGAGGCTTACTGCTGTTCCGGCTGTTGATGTTGAGTCTGTCCGCGAGTTCCTTATTTTCTGTTTCCAGTTTTGCTACCTGATCGCCCAGGCCACCGATCTGCTCTTGCTGATCATTTACGATAGCAAGGAGGGTGACGATAATCTGAAACTCGGGATCAAGTTGACTCATAACAAGCGTTGGTCAGAGAAGAACTGTATTTGAAAATGACACAAAATCACGAAAATACCAGCTTATTGTGAGGGTGCTGAATAGTTACGAAAAAGCGTGAAACGGGATCATCGTCTATCTTTCTATCTCCTCTGATTTGAACCAGCCTCTTTGGCTGAAGCGCATATGAGATATAAAGAAGAGATGACCCGTCAGGCACTGCTTGATTTGAAGGGGCTGGCTGAGCCTTTCGGTATTGAATCGGTACCCGAAACCTTCCGTGCTGCCCGCTGGTATGACATTTTCAATATTGTTGTTAATTACCTGATTAACCCCGGAACCCTGATTACTGCCGGTATGGCGGTTGTGGCTGGTTTACCGGTGTGGGTTGTCATTGCGGTGCAGGTTGGGGCAATTTTGATCAGTATGTTGCCGTACCTGATGATGGCCAATGCAGGCGTAGATTATGGAGTGCCGGGGCAGGTGGTTTGCCGGTCAGCTTTCGGGATTCGAGGCTCCCGTTATATCACCTCATTGCTGCGGATGTTGTGCTCGGTGTACTGGTTTGCATTCCAGACGCTGGCCGGAGCTATGGCATTGCAGGTTGTGGTTCAGGCGGCATTGGGAATAGAGCTTTCACTGGCATTTATTGCTGTTGTATTTGCTTTGCTGCAGGCTTTTGTTGCGGTTTCCGGGTATGGTTCTTTATGTCAGCTGGGGCGCTGGTCTTTCCCTCTGAAGCTGGTTCTGTTTGCTTATCTGTTTTATCTGCTGCTGAACGCGCCTGACCATAATCTTACCTTTAGTGAAGTTTTAACTTTTGGCTCTGCAGGTTCCGGTGAACTGGCTGTCTGGCTCTGGTTCAATGCCATTTTTGCCGGCACGTTGAGCCTGATGACTGATGCTGCAGATTTCACCCGTCATATGAAATCCCGCCGGGAAATGTGGTGTGGTACTTTGCTGGGAGCTTTTGTGGGAACTTTGCTCGGTGCCGCATTTGGTGCCTGCGCCGTAGCAATTGGAGGTGGTACAGAAGCTAATCCGTTTACTGTATTGGCTCATCTGGCGAATACCCCGCTTGCATTGGCTGTTATGGCGCTGGTTATTGTTCTGGATAACTGGATGATCAATGCCATTAATCTGTACACCGGTGGGTTGTCGCTTTGCAATCTGACGGAAGGCTGGGGGCGCCGGGTAACGACGGTGCTGGTTTCTGTACTGGCGCTGGCATTATGTTTGTTCCCTGAAACGGTCTGGTCTGTTCAGACGGCTATGACAATGATGGGGGCTTTGTTTGCTCCGGTTTCCGGTATTCTGCTGGTTGACTATCTGGTGATTCGTCGGCAGCAGTTGAA
This sequence comes from Endozoicomonadaceae bacterium, assembly GCA_965261725.1. Classification (GTDB taxonomy): domain Bacteria; phylum Pseudomonadota; class Gammaproteobacteria; order Pseudomonadales; family Endozoicomonadaceae; genus CANDOC01. The sequence goes on from CBDHDU010000044.1 coordinate 443,338, forward strand.
TGTGGAAGCTTTGTATCAACCGGGCGGATGCTACTGGTACTGGCAGGGATTTAATCTCAATGCTCTGTTCTGGTTACTTGCTGGTTACAGCTTGCATGAATGGTTGCTGGCAGATGTGGTGCTGCGCGCGCCGCTTATTCTTTTGTTGAGTGGAGCAGGGTATGCTGCGACAGTGTGGCTGACACGTTATGCTAAGAGATCGTCCGAAAAGTTATCTGCTTACCCTGAAGAGTCTGCTTGATGCGTTATACCCCGTTGGAAATGAAATCCCGTAAGCGACTGGCACTGGTTGCTCACGATAATAAAAAGCCTGATTTACTGGAGTGGACCAAAGTTCATAAAACCATACTTGAACAACATGAGCTTTATGCGACAGGGACGACAGGGCGACTGCTTGAAAAAGAACTGGGCATTCAGGTAACACCGCTGATGAGTGGTCCGCTGGGTGGTGATCAGCAGATTGGAGCCATGATTGCCGAATGCAAACTGGATGGTCTGTTTTTTTTCTGGGATCCGCTGGAATCGCAGCCGCACGACCCGGATGTTAAAGCGTTGCTGCGTATTGCGGCGGTATGGAATATTCCGGTTGCCTGTAACCGCAGTACGGCTGATTTTCTGATGACATCAGCATTAATGAATGATGCCTATGAACGTCAGGTGCCGGATTACAATGCGTATCAGCAGGGACGATCCTAGCTGAACAGATTTAGCAGAGAACGGGTTTTGCTCTTTTTCTGTAAACCATTGTTATGGAAGAAGGTACTGTAATCTTTATCTTCTTCCACGAAGTGCCGGGTCAGGCTGGTTTTTAACATCGGGAGCAGGTCATCATCCGGAAGCTGCCAGTTGCTGATTCTGGCTTCAAGTTTTTTAAGCTCAGCCATCAGCGCGTTGTGATGATGGCTGTGTTCTTCGTAGTCGGGGTAGCCGAAAATTCGCATCAGGCTTTCTTCGACGGAGAAATGAATCTGGGTACACTGGACGAGTGCATTGAATATTTTCAGTGCTTTTTTAGCTGAACGCTTCTGTACTAAGGCAGCATGAAGCTCATTCAGTAACTCAACCATTTCCTTGTGCTGGTCATCAATCTCGCAGATTCCAACACTCAGGCTTGAGTCCCATTTAATTGGAGATGTGTCTCCCTGTTTTTCGGTGACTAGATTCATACGCGCATTGCTGTGTGAGACTAAAAGATCAAACTACTGTAAGTAGAGAGGAGATGTCTCCGGTTATCGTTAATGACAGGTGTATCAATGTAGGTCTTTAGTACTAAGAATGCCTACGATAATGTGCTGCATTATTGCGGAAAACCGAATTCCAGTGCTTGACCTAAGTCAATGTAAGTGGGTGCTATCAGAATGACATTGATAAACCGGTAGCTATACCAATCATAAAACCCAGTACCAGCAGCGTTGGGGACAACACCCCCAGAATTAATGCGATTCTATAAAGCTTGTCTTCTCGAGGGCGGCGATTCCAGCGGTTAAGGCAAAGCACTAAATCTTCCTCAGCTTCGGTATTGAGCCCGCACTGAGGGCACAGCACCTGCCATAGTTTTATGCCGTCAACATTCATCAGATCGGTAGTTGCCGGAACCTGACATGCCGGGCAGGGCTTTGGTTTTTCTGTTATTTCGTTAGTAGCTTTCTGCGTATCCAATGTGCTGGCTTCTGGCATTGTTCTTCCCTGTGCAATACTTTTCTTCTTTATGTTGTATCAATCACAACAATCGTGAGCAAAATAAAAATGCGGGAGGAATGTATGCACGACGTTATCGGGCTAATGAAATCCCATCGTTCGATCCGAAAGTTTACGGATCAGCCGGTTGATGATTCGCTGGTACGCGAGCTGATAACTGCCGGGCAATGTGCGGCAACATCAAGCTACCTGCAGGGAGTGAGTGTTATCCGGGTCAGGAACCCTGATTCCCGGGCAAAGCTGGCGGAACTGGCAGGCAACCAGCCTTATGTTGTTAATGCGCCGGTTTTTATGGTGTTTTGTGCCGACCTTCGGCGCTCAGGGCTATGTTGTGAAAAACATGGACGCCCTGCTGTAGAAGGGATGACGGAGCATTTTATTATCGCTACTGTGGATGTGGCTTTAATGGCTCAGAATGTTGCGCTGGCGGCTGAGTCAAAAGAGCTGGGCATCTGTTATATCGGAGGACTTCGTAATAACCCGAAAGAGGTCAGCGAGCTGCTGCAACTACCGCGTATGGTATATCCGGTATTTGGTTTTTGCCTTGGGTATCCGGATCAGGATCCTTTACCCAAGCCCCGCTTACCCGTTGATATGGTCTTGATGGAAGAAACCTATCAACAGGATATTGATAACGACTTGCTCGACGAATATGACCAGATTATCAGTGAATATTATGAGCAACGTTCTCACGGAAAGTTAAGTCAGACCTGGAGCGCACAGATGGATAAGCTGCTGGGGAAGGAATCACGCCCCCACATGCGGGAATTTCTGCGGAAGCGTGGTTTTCAAATGCGTTAGTCCGTTCGGTTATTGATTAACCAGACAAACACGCTTTCATTGTTTTAACCGTATTTCTCAGATAATCAATGTAACCTGTTTGTGTTGTCTTCTGGCGGGTGGCCAAGGGATCAAGCTCGAATACTTTATTTTGTAATCCGTCCGTTAAACGGGCGATCCATACCGGTCTGAACTGCGGTTCGGTAAAAATACAGGCTTCAGGGTTAGCTTTCAGTTTATTCCTGAGTGCTGCCAAATGGCGTGCGCCGGGCTGCTGCTCAGGGCTGACAGTAAAAACGCCAATCTGGTTCAGACCATAATGCTCAACCAGGTAACTCCAGGCATCGTGAAATACAAAGAAGCCCGCAGTAGATTGTGATGACAGCAGCTGCTGCAACAGGCTATCCGTATTTTTCAGCTGGGTTTCAAACTGTTTCAGATTGGCCTGGTATTGTGCTGCATTTTCCGGGTTGATATCTGTCAGCTTTTTACTAATTGCACGCGCCATCAATAAGGCATTATTCGGAGACAGCCAGATATGAGGGTTAGCTCCCTGATGACCATGGTCGTCGTGATCATAATGGTGACCGTGGTCATGGCCGTTTTCCTCATGATCATCTTCCTCAAAGTACGCCAGTTTCAAGCCGGGTACTTCCATCAAATCAAGATGATTTGCTTTGGATACTCGTAGTGGCTTATCGAGAAATGGCTCAAGATTACTACCAATTCTGATCACGATATCAGCCTCGGTAAGGCGGCGCATATCTGAAGGCTTAAGGCTGTAGCTGTGAGGTGATGCACCTGCTGGTACCAGACGCTCAGGTTCAGTGACACCCTCAGTAATTGCAGCTGTAAGTAGTTGAACAGGATGAATACTGGTTAATACTTTGATGTCTTTGTCACTGGTTCCTGCAGCATTTGCCAAGGGTATTGAAATGACCATTGCCATTGATACAAGCAACATCAGGCGCTTGAGGGTAGATAAAACTGACATAAGGTATAGAGGGTCTACTGCTAAGTATGAGATATTATAGATTGTATTGTTATATTATAACATTGACGAAACACTTGCTAGTTTAATGAGAATAGCTCGCAAACAAAGATGCACAGAAAGACCTTCAGGAGATGCCTGCCAGCGCCGGGGGGGAGGCACCAACAGGCATTAAAAGCGGTTTAGGCCAAGCCATCCCAGTAATTATCTGTCTCCATGCCACTCAGGCGCTTGTTTTCAAAGTGATCTTCAATTGCACGACGAATATGCAGTGAGCGTTTGGAGCCTTTCTCTGGCACCTCTTCAGGGGGGCGATGGGATTTGGTGTCGAGATAGTTATCAACAGGTTGTTTTTTCTGTTCCATCAGTTGTCCTTCTCGCCTTTTATTATTATTCCGTAGAGTGTCCGGTGCTGATGAAGAAAGTGTGACAAGCTGAGAATGCTTTTGGGCCACATGTCAGACTACAATCCCTTGTAATCCTGAGCATTATTGTTTCTTCACTTTATGGGTTAGCTTTTACAAGCAGGATTTATGCCAAGCTGTTGAGCTAGTTCCCTCCTGTGTTTTTATGGAGATTATGTATCACGAGTAAAACAAGTGTGTATAAAAGAGACATTTCTAGTGAAAAAGTAACAGCGATCTTGTGCGGCTACGGTAATCCAGAGTGTTTATTTGTAAATAAAGATAAAAGCTCAGGAATAGTGTCTATATAACAATCTTCAAATACTTTTGGAGGTCGCTATATGAACATGAAGGGAGCGAAGTTAAATGGAGCATACATACTGGTCGCTACACTTTTTTTAATTTATTCCCTTGGCAGTTATGGTGCAAAACAGACCACTTATAATATAACTCTGGATGGTAAGGCTATTGGGGGAGTTCAAATAAAAACAACGAAGGTATGTGGGAAAAAGAGCAAATTAGAAAGAGAAGATAAGCCAACTGACGAACAAGAAGAGAAAAGCAAATCAACTGAAAAAATTATTTCAGAACAGGATGTAGTGCAAGAAGACTTGGTTGAGAGTCAAAAGTGGCATTGGGAACAAGGTGAAGGCGTAATATCACTCTTGACTGATAAAGGGAGGGCTGTAAGTTGTATAGAATACCTATATTACTTTAATCATGCCCTTGAGCATTTGGGGCAAATGCTTAATCTGCAGGTGCAGGGGGTGGAAGAGGAAGATATTACAGTTACCACTAGTGGGATGGGTGTGAGCGGGAATTGATGTAGGAAAAACGACTACCGTGAGCTACTTTCATCAAATCATAATAGACGTAAGCACGGCCTTTGCCCCGTATGACTGCTCAAATTCTATCATCTGAAAATCAAGAAACGCAGATACTCATCACTATTCAGCACGGCAACTCAATGCTCGATTTCGAGACCAGCCTTCAGGGTAGCCTCAATCAAGCTGGAACGCTTGGAGTAGAAAAACAACTGGAACACATGGACACCGACGGTTCGCCCATAAAGGTAGGTGGTATTCATATGACCAGCAAGAATAAAAAAGAACCCAAGGTCTACGAAACGTCATGGGGAGCCGTCAAAGTTCCGCGTTACATTTACCAGAGCAGTCAGGGGGGAGAAACCTTTTGCCCTCTGGATCAGAATGCCCGGATTATTGTCAATTCGACTCCGGCTTTTGCTCGCATGGTGAGCTGGAAGTATGCCCAGATGGCAGCCCCTCAGGTAGAAGACGATCTGCGACAAAATCATGGTCGTAATAGCAGTCGTTCAACACTTCGTGATTTAGCCGATGTGGTGGCAAGTATTGCACAGGCCAAAGAAGAAAGGTGGGTATACGATATTCCAGAGTTACCAAAGCCCGTGACAACAGTAGCCATAGGGCTTGATGGAGCAAATCTGTTGTACTACGAAGGCTATCGGATCGCTATGTGCGGCACTATCAGCCTCTATGATGATGAAGGCGAGCGTCTTCATACAATCTACTGTGCAGAGGCACCGGAATACGGCAAGCAAACCTTCATTAACCGTTTTACTGGAGAAATCCAGAAGGTTAAGGATAGATTCCCTGAGGCGGTTTATGTGGGGGTTGCTGACGGAGCGGCGGATAACTGGACATTTTTAGAATCCTTTACATCTATCCACGTGCTGGACTTTTATCACGTGTCTGAATATGTTGCTGACGCTGCTGAGGCACTTTATCCGGGAAAGAAAGCCACACAGGAAAGGCATGCATGGTTCAAGCAGAAGCTACACGACCTGAAACACGATGAAGGCGCAGCACAAAGCCTGCGGCGAGAGCTTGAACGGGCAACACCGGGCAACAACCGTACCGCCTCTATGGAAAAGTTGATGAAAGCGAGAACCTACTTTAAAAATCACTGGCACCAAATGATTTATCCTGAAGCCAGAAAGAGGAACTTACCCATTGGTTCAGGTGTTACGGAAGCGGCTTGCAAGAGTTTGGTAAAGCAACGTATGTGCCGCTCTGGCATGCGCTGGAAAGAGCAAGGTGCATCAATGTTGTTGACGTTGAGAGCATTAGTTTGTTCGTCCGGGCAATGGGATGCATTCTGGTCAAAAATGAATCGCTATGGTTTTCCCGTCGCACACAACCTCTTCCCGGTACATTGATCAGGCAGCACACCCAGTGGGATGACTACACCTAAATGGAGCTGCTTTAAGCTTGTTACCATTGAAGCTGATGGAGATTATCCTGTTTATATCGAGCTATCCCGTGGACTTTGGAAATGTAATGGGGCTCATATACCTGAGGTTATCTGGGATGAGGAAAAGTGTATAAAAACAGGTGGTGAAGGTAAAGAAAAGTATGTGGTAGATCCAATACTTCATTTTGCCATGAATGCATTTAAAAAAGGAACCTCCGAATTAATGGAATCATTGTATTGTGTAGACTGGTCAGCGAAAGAAATTTTCGATATTGCCACGTGCCCGAATTTTGAAGGTACTGAGCGAAGAAAAACAGCTAAGGATATACCACTGGGTATTTATCATGATCTTGCGATAGCGTCTAATGCAAAAATGCGTAGAGGTGATGGCTCAATCAGTTCTCGGCAGGCTTCATCATTATCGTTCTCAAAGGATATGGAGTCATGTGAAGTGACTTATCATGTAGGATCAGCTCAGGAAATCAGAGAACTAAAATATGAAAACATTTCGGGAGTAGGGGGTATTAATTTTAAATTTCTGGCGAGGGAGAAGAAGGCTCATTTCCGCGTGGCTACATCAGGTGGTTTGCAGCAGCGCACTTCTATAACGGAGCCTCCAGCTAATCCTCCTCCTCCCCCCCCGGGCCCGGAGCAAGTAACAACGGGCTGTTCGTGCACTATTCTATAAACAAATTATGGAAACTTCCTCAGGATTTCAGCACACTTAACAGCAACTGAAATCCTGTTTCCATAGCTGAATTGCCGAATGAATACCCATCCCCTTCTGGACTCCCTGAATGATGCCCAGCGCGAGGCTGTCAGCCAGCCTCTGCGCAGTTCCCTGATACTGGCTGGTGCCGGCAGTGGTAAAACCCGGGTGTTGGTACACCGAATAGCCTGGCTGATTCAGGAGGAAGGGCTTTCCCCCCACAGCATTATGGCAGTGACGTTTACCAACAAAGCTGCCCATGAAATGCGCGGGCGGATTGAACACTTGCTGGGGATATCTCCCCGTGCCATGTGGGTGGGAACCTTTCATGGCCTTGCCCATCGGCTGCTTAGAATGCATTGGCGGGAAGCCAGGCTGCCGGAAAGCTTTCAGATTTTGGACAGTGATGATCAGCTGCGTTTAGTCAAACGCATTATGAAATCACTGGCACTGGACGATAGTAAATGGCCGCCCCGTCAGGCGCAGTGGTATATCAACAGCAAGAAGGACGAAGGGCTGCGTCCGGATTATATTGATCCCGGCTACGATATGTTTGAAAAAACCATGCTGCAGGTTTATCAGGCGTATCAGCAGGCTTGTGATAAGGCCGGTGTGGTTGATTTCGGAGAATTACTACTGCGTTCTCATGAGCTCTGGCTGAACTGCCCGGAGTTATTGAAACACTATCGCATGCGTTTTAATTATGTGTTGGTGGACGAATTTCAGGATACTAACGCCGTGCAATATGCCTGGCTGCGGATGTTGGTGGGTGATGAAGATAAACTGATGGTTGTCGGAGATGATGACCAGTCTATTTACGGCTGGCGCGGTGCCCGGATTGAAAATATTCGTCAGTTCAGCCGAGATTTCCCCACAGCCAGTACTGTAAAGCTGGAACAGAATTACCGCTCAACCAGTAACATTCTTAATGCAGCTAACGCAGTGATTGCTCGGAACCCGGATCGTCTGGGTAAAGCATTGTGGACGGAAGGGCATGAAGGTGATCCGATTCTGCTTTACGCAGGGTTTAATGAAGTCGAAGAAGCCTGCTACATCACTGAACGCATAAAAGCTGAGATTGATGACAAACGTTCACGGAATGATATTGCCATTCTGTACCGTTCCAATGCTCAGTCGAGGGTGCTTGAAGAAGCGTTAATCCGCTCTGGTATTCCTTACCGCATTTATGGTGGTCAGCGCTTCTTCGAACGGATGGAAATCAAGAATGCCATGGCTTACCTGCGGCTGATCAGTAACCCGCATGATAATGAAGCGATGGAGCGGGTTATCAATCTGCCACCACGCGGCATTGGCGAAAAGACAGTTCAGGGACTGCGCGAAGCTGCCGTTGCTCAGGGTATTTCCATGTGGGATGTTGCCAGCCGGGGTAAATTAACCGGTCGGGCAGCTAAAACGGTCGGGGCTTTTGTTGAACTGATCAAAGAGCTGTCTGCTCGTGGTGATAATGCTTCATTACATGATCTGGCGGAGCAGGTTATCAGCCTGAGTGGTCTTGTTGAGCATCACGGTAAAGAGAAAGGTGAGAAAGGACAGGCGCGGGTAGAAAACCTTGAGGAACTGGTTTCTGCCTGCCGTGAGTTTGATCCGGAAGATATGTTAGATGATCCGGATATGCCGCAGAATATGTCACCGCTGGATGCCTTTCTTGCCCATGCGGCTTTGGAAGCGGGTGATAAACAGGCGGACGCTCATACGGATAGTGTACAGATGATGACGCTGCACTCAGCTAAAGGTCTGGAATTCCCTGTCGTGTTTCTTGCTGGTATGGAAGAAGGGCTGTTCCCGCACAAAATGTCGATGGAAGATCCGAATGGTTTGGAAGAAGAGCGTCGCCTTTGTTACGTCGGCATTACCCGGGCAATGGAAAAACTCTATCTGACTCATGCTGAAAGCCGTCGTTTGCACGGGCAGGATAACTATAACCGTCCGTCCCGGTTTATCCGGGAAATGCCTGCAGAATTGATTCAGGAGGTACGACTGGGAGCAACCATTACCCGACCTATGTCTTCAAAGGCAATGCAGGAACCGGCCCCGGAAGGTATGGCGCTGGGGCAGCGGGTTAATCACAGTATCTTTGGTGAAGGTACCCTAATGGGGTATGAAGGGCAGGGTGCACAGGCCAGAGTGCAGATCAACTTTGATAAAGCGGGTAGTAAGTGGTTGATGCTTTCTGTGGCAAAGCTTGAGTCAGCTTGATATATACCTTGAGCCATTCATTCTGTTTCAGTTCACTGTAAGGGTGAATGGTTTGGTAGTTATTTACCTTTCATCATTTGATGGAACTCAATTTCTACTTCCTTGTCTACGACGGCGTCCAGACCAGAGAGCAATTCTTGACTTTGGTCTATGAGGTTATCAAGGCGCTTCATTGTCGCCTGAGCCAGTTTTTCGCTACGTACAGCACTCACGAATTCACGCTGTAATTTTGGAAACCGTTTTGTGGCAAGTGCATCTTTTGTGGAAACAGGCACTCTGTCACATGCATCTTGAAAGTTTTGTGCAGCCTTTTGTTTGTGGGCATTAGCTGATGCCAGAATCAAGACTTGCTGATCTTTTCGGGTTGTCAGGGTTAACAGATTCAACCGTATAGATTGGGCGCTTTGAGCAGGATCTTTACTTGTGGGCTGGGATGTAAAAGTCTGTGCAGGTGGTACCTGGATTCCCCGGCGGTTTGTGATTCTTGTTTCTGGCCGTGGGGAGTGTGTGGTGCGTCCTGCAGATCGGGTAGTATGTGTCGGCTCATGTGATGCAACACTTTTGGAATTAAAGAATTTTCTTGCTTGTTTAAGTTTCCCGGCAGCGTTGGTGGCCGCTGACTGAAATAACGACCTGATTGCCGAACCTGCACGACTGAGTCCCACTCCCATCTGAAAGCTCTCCCTCTGTCCATGGCTTGTTTGTAATAATTATTCCTTCTTTAAGAGTACACCTTAATTGTCTCCTTCACCCTCGACTAAAGTCGGTGATAGGCTTACCCGTGCACTAATAAAGCGCCCTCAAGGGCCAATAACAAGAAACAGAGCATGGAGTGAAGTATGAAACGTCGTCAGGTAATGACTGCACTGGGGCTGGGTGCTGCCGGTGCGGTTCTGGCTGGTTGTAGTGGTGGTCAGGATTCAAGTTCTGAAATGAAAGCTGCAGAAACTCAGGAAACCTTCCAATGGAAACTGGTCACCTCCTGGCCTAAAAACTTTCCAGGTTTAGGTATGGCACCAGAGCGCTTTGCGGATATGGTGCGTACCATGAGCAACGGGCGGCTGGATATCAAAATATTTGCGGCTGGAGAGCTGGTGCCAGCGCTTGAAGTGTTTGATGCAGTCTCCGCCGGTACGGCAGAAATGGGTCATGCTGCGGCCTATTACTGGAAAGGCAAAGCCCCTGCCGCACAGTTCTTTACTGCTGTCCCCTTTGGTTTAAATGCGCAGGAAATCAGTAGCTGGATTAATTACGGTGGTGGTCAGGAGCTCTGGGACGAAGTTTATGAACCTTTCGGTGTAAAGGCCTTTGCAGGTGGCAATACCGGCGTACAGATGGCGGGCTGGTTTAATAAAAAAATTGAGACACTGGACGACCTGAAAGGTCTGAAAATGCGTATTCCCGGAATGGGCGGTGAAGTATTGAAACGTCTGGGTGGCGTGCCGGTCAATGTGCCGGGCGGGGAAATCTTCACCAACCTGCAAACCGGTGCAATTGATGCCACGGAATGGGTTGGTCCCTATAACGATCTGGCGTTTGGCTTTTATAAGGTAGCTGAATACTACTACTATCCGGGTTGGCATGAGCCGGGCAGCATGATGGAGTTCAGCATTAATCTGGAAGCTTGGAATGCGTTGCCGGAAGATTTACAGCAAATCGTTAAAACTGCGACCCGTGCTATCAGTCAGGATATGCTGGATGAGTACACTGCACGTAACAATGCTGCCTTAAAGCAACTGGTGGAAGAGCATGGCGTGAAGGTATTGCCTTTGCCGGATGATGTGCTGGCTGAACTGCGTAAAACCGCAGAACAGGTCACTCAGGAAGTTGCTGAAGGCAGTGAGGTGGCTCAGCGGGTTATGGCATCTTTCGTGGCATTTCGTGAACAATCACAGGCTTATCATGAGATTTCAGAGCGCGCTTTCTATAAGGCACGTGACCTGTAACCTGCTTTTATATGCCAGCTAGGAGCCTGTCGGACTTAAGCGTCCGTAGCGAGGATTGCGAGAAATTGAGGATAAAAATTTGCGATTCTGAGGAGAATAGCTCGCTATTTGGCGAGGAAGCGGGAATTTTTAGACCAATTTATCGTAACCGCAGTAGGACAGCCTTAAGTTCGACAGGCTCCTAGCCAAATGGTTAGCTGGTCACTGTATCCAGAGCCTGAATTCTAAAATTTCGCTTTTGCAGGTAATCAACAAGTCCATTAACCGGAATTTCGCCGGTAAAAGCAGCAATATGTGCTATTGCTTCATTATCTGCAGGTGCGGGTATCAGGCTGGCAACCCGGCGGGCAATGGCATTGCCGGAATCGATCCAGTTGATATGCTCTGGTGCCAGTGAGGCAAGCGCATCATGTAGTAACGGGAAGTGAGTGCAGCCAAGTACAATCGTATCCGGGCCGCTGTTCTTTTCTACAAATGCATCAGTGAAAGGTTTGATGATTGCTTGTAATGCTTTATCAGAAACCGGCTTACCCTGCAGATATTCTTCCGCTAGGTGTACCAGCTCGGTGCTGCCTACAGATATTACTTCGCAGTCAGCTGCAAAGTCAGCAATCAGTTTTCTTGTGTATTCACGCTCTACTGTTGCCGGGGTTGCCAGCAAACCAATATGGCGGTTTTGGCTGATCTTTGCGGCGGTCTTGATGGCTGGGACAACGCCAACAATGGGGATATCTAACTGATTGCGAACATGAGGCAGTGCCACGGTGCTGGCTGTGTTGCAGGCAATAACGGCAAGTTGAGGCTGATATTGTTCAACAAGCCGTTCAAGGCAGTGCCGGGTGCGTTGAATCACAAACGCTTCAGAGCGTGGGCCATAGGGGAAACCGGCATTATCTGAGCAATACACAACAGGCAGGTCAGGAAGTTGTTTATGAATTTCCTGAAAGATGCTGAGCCCACCTACACCCGAATCAAAGATAACAATCGGTGCAGTGGTTGCTGGTGTTGAAGTGCCTGTATTCGCTGCCATGGTTTACTTTATCGATAACCGGAGGCGCGAAGCTTAACGGCAGCTATGTTGTTCGCCAATACGTAAGCCTGCTGTTGATTTATCGCGTTATTCATTAACTGTTTTCCGCGTCCTGCTGGCATTTGATGCAAAGCGGGGTCTCCGGTCTGACTTCCAGCTGTGGGAACCTGATTGGCTTATCACAGCTGCGGCACAAACCATATTCTTCTTCATTCATTGCCTGTAATGCTGTCATCACCTGTTTTAATTTTAGCCTGATCTGCTGTTCAGTGGCCTGTGCCATATGTTGTTGCTGTATGGCATCCATTCTGGAAACCCGTCCGAAGCGCTGTTGATCCAGTGTTACCGCCGTTGCTGAGCTGGAAGTCTGATCCAGACTTTGGGCCAGGTGGTCCTGTAGCTCAAGCAACGTCTGGTGAAGTGAGTGAATCTGGTTGCTGGTCAGGCTATTCATGTTTTTATTTCGTTCCTGAACTCAAGTACATCTTTTGATATGAAATAACCAGTATAACCGGTGCGACAGACGTCACATTCTTTTTTAATCTTCAACAAACATGATAAGAGCGGGTGTGAGGTTGAAGTGATGAAGAAGTCTCTGTTTTGCAAAAGTATCTTGATGGTTCTGATGACTTTTCTGATGTCTGGTTCTCTGGTTGCTAAAGAATGGCTGCCATTGCATGCAATGGTAAACGGGCAAATGGTACTGGTGCGATTACCGGGTGATAACGAGCAATCTTACGCTGATACCGAAGTTGCTGTTTATGATGCCAATACAGACCGGTTGTTGTTCAAGCGGGCAGTTAATACGCATGGACGTGTGCATTTTGCGGTACCTGCAGGCCATAACCGGTTGCATATTGTTGCTACAGATAAAAATGGTCAGCAGGGTTCGGTGACCGTTACGCCGCGCAGAAGCGTTACGATGCAGTAATTACCGTGATGCACAGAAAGGAGACTGGTATGATGGCGCTGTTTGATTCCGGATAGTACCGGATAAGTTTGCAGGGTGGGGGATATGACACCGGATTATGATGTTCTGATTGTCGGTGCCGGAATGGTCGGGGCTGCTGTGGCCTGTGCTTTGGGGCAGGCAGGTTTTAAAGTTGGCGTTGTTGATCACAGCATGCCTTCGGAGTTTGATCCTGTAGCAGTACCGGATCTGCGAGTGTCTGCGTTAAGCCCGGCTACGATTCGAATCCTCGACCGACTTGGCGCCTGGCTGCATATTAAAGCCATGCGCTCATGTCCTTACCGGCAAATGGCTGTCTGGGAAAAACTGAATATCCCCCTTTTTGGTAAACGCTCACGCTTTAACAGAACACTGTTTCAGGCTTCTGAACTGGGTGAAGAAGAGCTGGGATATATTGTTGAAAATAAAGTAGTGCAGCAGTCTTTACATGCAGCAATGAAATCCAGTCAGGATGTTGAGCTGATTTGTCCTGCAAAGATTGCTTCCATTCTGACACACACAGAATATCCACAGCTGCAACTGGATGATGACCGGATTTTAAGTGCCCGGTTACTGGTGGGCGCTGATGGTGCATTATCTCATGTTCGGGATGCTGCAGGACTGGGTGTTGATGCCTATGATTACGAACAGCAGGCACTGGTGGCAACGGTAGAAATCAGTAGCGGGCCGCTGGATATAACCTGGCAGGCTTTTACTCCGACAGGTCCTCTGGCGTTATTGCCATTGCCTGATGTAGAGGGTCGCAGTTATGCCTCTTTGGTTTGGTATAACCTTCCTAAGGAAATCAACAGACTGAAGGCTATGCATGAGGATGTATTCCTGCACACCGTCAGTGAACACTTCCCCTCTGAACTGCCTCCACTTAAAAAGTTGCATGGCAGAGGTTCATTTCCGCTGACGCGCCGCCATGCCCGTAGGTATGTGAAACCTGCTGTAGCACTGGTGGGGGACGCAGCTCATACCATTAATCCGCTGGCAGGACAGGGGGTGAACCTGGGCTTTATGGATGCAGCCTGGTTATCTCAGGTTATTATTGAAGCGCGGGATCAGGGGAATGACTTTGCTGCACTGTCTGTATTGCAACGATACGAACAGGCTCGCCGGGCTGATAACCGTAACATGATGCTGGTGATGGATGCCTTCTATCATGTGTTCAGCAATGAAAGTACACCTTTAAAGATTGCCCGTAATATTGGGCTTGCTGTGGCGGGGCGAACCAAAGCCGGTCAGAAGCAGGTGATGCGTTATGCCATGGGGCTTGAAGGCAGGCTGCCTTTGTTGGCTCAGGCCATTAGTTGATCATTGAGATAATTTGGTGAAACAGATTTCTGTTACCGCGCCCTTTTTCAGTGGGCGCGCCCATAGTGCATTCTTAAATCGTGATGGTCATCAAGCATTCGATGTCTGTAGCAAAAGCCATTCACCGCAGGCACTACCTGATGCCTGGCGGGACTGGCTGCTGGATTCCGGATCACTGACGCGTCGGTTGCAACAGGCTTATCCCGATGATTTTGAAGTTAAGGTATTACGTCAAAGCTGGGGAATTCCAACGGCCTGGGAAAGCCGTTTTCTCGGTATTTCACCGCGTCGGATTGCCAGCATTCGGGAAGTATTACTGATTTGTGGCGGACGACCGAGAGTGTTTGCGCGGAGTATTTTGCCCCGGACCAGCCTGGCGGGCGAGAATCGTTGCCTGCTCTCTTTGGGAAACAAGCCGCTGGGTGAATTTCTGTTCACGCGTTCGGATATTCAGCGTGAATGTATTGAAATATCGCGTATGCCGGTCTCCCACTTAAATCAGTACCTGCAGGAAGGTTACGCGCAGGGTACGAAGGCGTGGGGCCGCCACTCGCGCTTCCGGCTTAACGGCAAGCCACTGTCTGTCTATGAAATGTTCTTGCCTGAAATATACTGAGAATAGAACCCTGAAAAGTCATCCCGAAGATTAACCCGATTGTAAAAGCAAAAAAGACTATGAGCTTGCCTGAATCACAAGAACAATTAATGACTGCAACAACCCGGGATCAGTTGAATGATTATATTCAGCTAACCCGACTAGATCGCCCTATTGGCATATTGCTGCTGTTGTGGCCTACGTGGTGGGCGCTCTGGCTGGCAGCAGATGGCTGGCCTGATTTTTCTCTGTTGGTGATTTTTACTTTAGGCGTGGTGCTGATGCGCAGTGCCGGTTGCGTCATTAATGATTACGCGGATCGTCATTATGACGGGCATGTTAAACGGACAGCCCAGCGCCCGCTGGCAACAGGTCGCATAACATCAAAATCAGCGCTGATTCTATTCACGGTCTTGGTTACCTGCTCTTTCTTACTGGTATTGATGACAAATACCCTGACGATATTGCTGTCTTTCGGTGGTGTTGTTTTAGCCAGCATTTATCCGTTTATGAAGCGCTATACCCATTTGCCTCAGGTAGTGCTTGGCGCTGCATTTGGCTGGTCTGTTCCCATGGCTTATGCTGCGCAAACAGGCAGTGTTCCGGTAGAGGGCTGGTTACTGTTTATTGCTAACTTGCTGTGGACTGTCGCTTATGACACGCAATATGCCATGGTGGACAGGGATGATGACCTTAAGATAGGTATCAAATCGACAGCCATCCTGTTTGGTGATCTGGATAATATGATGAACGCTTTGCTGCAGGGGTTGTTCCTGCTTTGCATGGTATTGCTGGGCAGCAAACTGGAAACCGGTGTCATGTTTTACCTGGGATTGTCTGCTGCGACCACACTGTTTTTCTACCAGCATCGTTTAACCCGTGAGCGGGAACGTATGTCATGTTTCAAAGCTTTTCTGAATAACAACTGGGTGGGTGGTGCTGTTTTTGCCGGTATTGCTTTGGATGTGATGATTTAGAGAGTTGAATGCCTCAGTCTGGCGGATTGTCATTTCTCTGTAACATTAACCGGCTGTAATTCAGAGCAATGCATTCGGCATAGTTCGAACCGAGGAACCAAGTGCTCATGACCAATAAAACGATTTTAATTGTGGATGATGAGCCGCCAATCCGGGAAATGATTGTAGTTGCGCTGGAGATGGCGGGATATCACTGTCTTGAAGCAGAAGATGCCAGACAGGCTCATGCTTTAATTGTGGACAGCAAGCCTGACCTGGTATTACTGGACTGGATGTTACCCGGTACCAGCGGACTGGAGCTGGCCCGACGTCTTAAGCGTGAAGATACAACACGTGATGTGCCGATTATCATGCTGACCGCCAAGGGTGAGGAAGATAACAAGATTCAGGGGCTGGAAACCGGCGCCGATGATTACATTACCAAGCCGTTTTCTCCCCGTGAGCTGGTGGCCCGGCTGAAAGCTGTGCTACGTCGTACTGCCGGGCTGGAAGATCAGGGGCCGATTTGTATTGAAGGCTTAGAGCTTGACCCTGTGAGCCATCGTGTTTCCATCAATGGTGAAGCTGCATCGATGGGACCAACAGAATACCGCTTGCTGCAGTTTTTCATGACTCATCAGGAACGGGCTTATACCCGGGGACAGTTGCTTGATCATGTGTGGGGCGGCAATGTGTATGTGGAAGAGAGAACCGTCGACGTGCATATCCGTCGCTTGCGTAAAGTATTGGGCTCACGCTATGAAAATATGGTGCAGACTGTCAGGGGCACGGGGTATCGGTTTTCAACCAGAGCATAATCAGGCATAAATAGCCTGAGATTAACTATAAACGGAGTTGCTTGGTGAAGGGGGACTGGAAAGCAGAACTGATTCAGCGAATGATCTTGCTGGTCGGTGGTTCTGCCTGCTTAGGCTGGTTAGTTGACGCACTCCCCTGGGGAATTGTTGCAGGGCTATCTATTTATTTGGGGTGGGTGCTTTGGCAGGCATCACGACTGGCAACCTGGCTGGAAGCAGGTGAAGATGTTGAGCCGCCGGAAGCTCATGGTTTTTGGGGGGAAGTGTTTGATGCGATTTATCGCCTGCAGCGGCGACATCACCGCTCGATGGATAAACTTCAGGCTGTGATTGACCGGGTGAAAGATTCTACCGGCGCATTAAATGATGGCGTCATTTTACTTGATTCTCAGGGATGCCTTGAATGGTGGAACCGTTCTGCAGCAAGGCTACTTGGGCTTCGCCATGCCTATGATGTTGGGCAGGTTGTTACCAATTTAATCAGGGATCCCCGGTTCGTCGATTATTTCGAGCAATCCAAATATTCAGAACTACTTGAAATACCTTCGGCACTGAAAGAAAACTGCTTTCTGCAATTCAGCATCACCCTTTATGGTAAAGGCAATCGGTTATTACTGGTACGGGATGTGACCCGTCTCCATCAACTTGAAAGCATGCGTAAAGACTTTGTTGCCAATGTATCCCATGAGATGCGGACACCATTGACGGTTGTTGCGGGGTATATTGAAACTATGTCAGATACTTTGTTGGATAGTAATGACAGTGATCCAAGGTTACGTATGTGGCGTCGTGCATTAGGTCAAATGCAGGAGCAGTCGACGCGTATGCAGAATCTGGTATCTGATTTATTGTTGCTTTCGAAGTTGGAAACAGCAAACCAGACGGCGGAGCATGCAAAAATAGATCTCGCCCTGCTACTGAATAATATCGCTGATGATGCCCGCGCGTTGAGTGGTGATGAAAAACACGAAATAACGGTAAAGTGCGAACCGGATGTTTATTTATCTGGTAGCAGCCATGAGTTACGCAGTGCATTTTCTAACCTGGTTTTTAATGCTATACGCTACACACCAGCTGAAGGCCTAATCAATATAAGCTGGTTTTCAGACCGAGATGGTGGTCACCTGGTCATTCAGGATACCGGTGAAGGTATTGAAGCTCAGCATATTCCCAGGCTGACAGAACGTTTTTATCGAGTAGATCGCAGCCGGAGCATTCGTACCGGGGGAACCGGGCTTGGTTTGGCGATTGTGAAATATGTCATGATCAGACACGACGCCAGATTGAGTATTAGCAGCCAGTTAGGTAAAGGCAGTCGATTTAGCTGTCATTTCCCGGCGTCGAGACTTGCGGTGCAGGAAAATAACCCTGTCAGGATTTCAGCTTCAGGCTAATCAAATAAGGAAGCTTTTGGGAGGGATTTACGGAGATGATGGAAATATCATCTCCGTAATGCAGCAATTGAATAAAGCGTTTTATTCATTCGCAGCAGGATTCATTGAAACAGAGTTGTTTATTACTCGATTTCAGTGATAGCGCAATCGATACGCTTTTTACCAGTGCGGTTCAGGTAAGCCTGGAAATCGCGTGGCAGACGACCGGTGGTAGCACCGTCCCAAGTTTGGGTAGCACCGTCTTCAGTCTGGTATTCGAAGGTGTACTTCTGAATGTTACGCTTCTTGCGCTTGGCAGGAGCGTCAGCGACGGAACCCAGATCGTCCATAGCCAGACCTTTGGAAGCCATCAGCTGCTTGATTTCTTCAATGCTGGCCTGCTTTTCTTTACGACGAGCTTCTTCTTCAGCAGAAGCGTCTTTCTTTTCTTCCAGTACATCAGACATACGGGCAATCATGCGCTCCAGATCTTCAGCGTGAACATCTTTAAACAGCTGGCGGATGCGGGTTTTACTGCTCAGACGATGAATGATTTCTTCAAAAATATTCATAATTATAGCTACCTGAATAGGAGTGTTATTTATTAAGTGGTAATGATTGGGCAGACTGAAAACTGGGCAGGTAAAAAATCCAATCCATTATTCCAGCTACATACGCACTTTCTCGTAATGGTTAGGGTGGGAGCATACCGGATTTATAGCTGCTTTAACAAGTGATTTGAACTTAAATCAATAAAAAATAAGTCAGTTGAAGTGTAAGTAAAAAGGATTTGTTGTAAATCAATTGTTGTTTTCGTTGGGTTTGTAAAACTTATAAAGTTTGATTGTTGGATTTTACTTATTTCATTGACCGGGTTTGATGTTTGTCTTTCTGCTTTCCGGGAAATAGAGCTGATTAGATTATGGCATATAACAACCATCCGTTACTTGTATAAGCCATCAGTTCCAAACAGAAGACATTTGATATATGAATCGCATACAGAGGAAATGTACGAACATTTCCCCTTTATGCATATTTTAAGTCAGCAACTTGTGTCTTTTTGTGTTTAACGTGATGAGGTGCCTTCAGGGTGTGGGCAACGTCTGGTTTTTTTTACATGACCTTCAGCATCAACTGACTCCATTACAACATCAAAACGCCAGAGTCTGTGGATATGGCGCAGAATCTCTTCACTGCTGTCATCCAGAGGCCGTCCCTCATGCATGTAATGGCGCAGGGTCAGCGTTCTGTCACCTCGCACGTTAACGTTGTAAACCTGTATATTTGGATCCCTGTTGCCAATATTGTACTGGGCTGCCAGTGATTCACGGACTTCCCGGTACCCTGAGTCATCATGTATTGCGTTAACTTCAAGATAAGACTTTGCTTCATCATCCATGATATTGAACAGCCTTAGCTCTCTGATGACTTTCGGAGAGAGATACTGAAGAATAAAACTTTCATCTTTAAAATTCTGCATTGCAAAATGGACAGTGTCCAGCCAATCCGTACCAGCAATATCAGGAAACCAGCGTTTATCTTCCTCTGTCGGGTTTTCACAAATACGCTTAATGTCGGTAAACATATTGAATCCCAAGGTATAGGGATTAATGCCGGAATAGTAAGGGCTGTCAAAAGGCGGCTGATAGATAACATTGGCATGGGAATGCAGGAACTCCATCATGAAACCATCTGTTACTAAGCCTTCGTCATACATTGTGTGGAGCAGAGTATAATGCCAGAAGCTTGCCCAGCCTTCATTCATCACCTGTGTTTGTCGTTGTGGATAAAAGTATTGGGCGACTTTACGAACAATGCGAATTAATTCCCGCTGCCAGGTTTCCAGCAGAGGGGCATTTTTTTCAAAAAAGTACAGCAGGTTTTCTTCCGGGTCTTTCGGGAAGCGCTCTTCGCTTTTCTTTTCTGCAGTGTTTTCCTGTTTGGGTATTGTTGACCAGATATCGTTCAGAGTCCGTTGAATATATTCAGCACGTTCATCCTGACGCTCTTTTTCTTCCGCAGCAGAAACAGGGCGAGGTCTTTTGTAACGGTTTACGCCCTGATTCATTAATGAATGGCAGGCATCAAGTATATCTTCAACAGCATCAATACCGTATTTTTCTTCACATTGATTAATGTAGCTTTTGGCAAACAGCAGATAATCAATAATGGAATCAGCATCGGTCCAGGCGCGAAACAGATAATTGCCTTTAAAAAAGGAATTATGACCATAGCAGGCATGAGCTAACACCAAAGCCTGCATGGTCATGGTGTTTTCTTCCATCAGGTAAGCAATGCAGGGGTTGGAATTAATTACAATTTCATATGCCAGCCCCATTTGCCCACGCTGATAGCTCTGCTGGTTGCTTAGGAAATGCTTACCGAAGCTCCAGTGGTTATACATCAGCGGCATACCTGTAGATGCATACGCATCAAGCATTTGTTCTGAGCTGATGACTTCGATCTGATTGGGATAAGTATCGAGCCTGTAACCATCCGCAATACGTGCCAGTTCCCGGTCGTATTCGTCAACCAGATCAAATGTCCATTCGGAGCCTGTAGAAAGCGGTTCCCTGCTCATATGCGTTCACTCGTACTGTTATGTTTATTGGATTGACGAGAAATCGGTGATATCCAGTGGCGGCTCTTCAGTGGCTTCTCCGGATGTCATTCCTGTACAGATAAAGCGGCAGTAGCTGCCATCACCCAAGTGCTCTGATCCTTCGGTTCCCGGCAAGTGGATTGGGAAATCCATGTAAAGTGTACCTGGCTGACCTTCATTAAAGGCCGCAGGGCTGCACCCGCGAGTATTACTGAACCCTTCGACCCTGCACGAAGCATATTCCTGTTCTAGTGGCAGAGAAAACGTAAAGCCGGGCTTACCAGCCTGCCGCATCAATAGAGGTGATTGTGTCGGATCGCCGGTGTTGTGACGGTTATTAAAAGGAGCCAGCTGAGGGTAATAGTAAGTCTGTTGTATAAGTGAAGAACCATTAACACCGCAGCTGATTTCTATCACTGGTTGCGCCAATGGACGCTTATTCATGACTTGCTGAATAAACGTCGTGCACTCAAGGCTGAGGGTTGTCGTTTTTTGCTCCGGCGACTCTGCTTCAGGCGCTGCTGAGCATGTCAGCAGCGCCATGCAGAGTAGCAGAGGCATGAATGGAAACCGCTGACTATTAACATCTGCCGAATCTCTTGGCTGAGTCTCAGTGATCGTGTTAGTGGCCTGTTCCATTTCCCGCATTCCGCGTTCAGTTGGCGTTTGCTGTTTTCTTTTCAAACAGCTCCCTGAAAACCGGATAGATATCATTGGCAGACTTTATCTGCTGCATGGCAAATCCATCCGGGTGTTCATCCTGTACTGATTCGTACTCTCTCCACAGGTTCTGATGCTGCCGGTCGGTGATTTCAACATAAGCGAAATACTGAACCAGAGGCATCAGTTTTTTGCTGAGTATTTTGCTGCAGACGCTGGAATCGCCTTCCCAGTTATCACCGTCTGAAGCCTGGGCGACATAGATATTCCAGTCTTTGGGCGAATAGCGGTTAGTAATGGTTTCGTGGGTTAGCTCCAGCGCACTCGAAACAATGGTTCCCCCGGTTTCCCGGGAATAAAAGAAATCATCCTCATCCACTTCTTTGGCGGCGGTATGGTGCCGGATAAAGACGACTTCAATTTCCTTATAGTTTCGCTGCAGAAACAGATAGAGCAGAATAAAGAAGCGCTTTGCCATATCCTTGATTTCCTGCGTCATGGAGCCGGATACATCCATCACGCAGAACATCACTGCCTTGTTGCTGGGGCTTGGCACTTTGACGTAGTTATTATATTTCAGGTCAAACTCGTCAATAAAAGGCAGTCGTTTGAGTTTGTCATTCAGCTCCCGAATCCGGTCACGCAGCTCCTGAGCCCTTTCTTCATCAATATCTTCCGGGCTGACTTCCATTTCCCGCAGTTCACGTTTCAGTTGCCTGATTTCACGCCGGTCTTTGCCGGATAAAGCAATCCGGCGGGCATGGGCACTGCGAAGAGAGCGCACAATATTCAGGCGGTCAGGCGAGCCGTCAGTGGTGTAACCCGCCTGCCGCATGGTGAATTCCTGTGCGTCCATCATTTGCTTGCGCACCAGGTTAGGCAATTCGAGGTCATCAAACATGTATTCCAGAAATTCATCATGGTTGATTTGAAACGTGAACTCATCCATGCCATCGCCGCTATTGCTCGCCTGACCTGAACCCGAGCCACCCTGGCCGCCACCACCGGGCGGGCGCTTAATGCGATCGCCTTTTATGAAATCCTTATTGCCGGGGTGAACGTGTTCAAACTTACCGCCCTGACCATGGCGGAATACCGGTTCGGTAAGGTCTTTACTGGGGATAGTGACTTCACTGCCGCTTTCTACATCAGTAATACTGCGACCATTAACGGCTTCGGAAACGGCTTTCTTGATATGTTTGCGATAGCGCTGCAGAAAGCGCTGGCGGTTGACCGTGCTTTTATTCTTACCGTTCAGTCGGCGGTCAATAATAATGCTCATACAACTGTCCCTCGCTGTATATATTGCTTTTGCTGCCGCAGTAAGGCTCTATCGCATGATACGGCGGTGCTCTGAAAAGACGCAGCGTCCGGCGCGTGATCCCTGCGGCGGACGCTGTGAGCAGGGCTGTTAATGATTCCTGTTACTGTGACTTACGCACCCGGATATACCACTCGGACAGCAGGCGAACCTGCTTCTCGGTATAACCGCGCTCCATCATTCTTTCTACAAACTCGTTATGCTTGCGCTGATCTTCATTGCTGCCTTTGGCATTGAATGAGATGACCGGCAACAGATCTTCAGTATTTGAGAACATCTTCTTCTCTATTACCGTACGCATTTTTTCATAACTGAGCCAGCTTGGATTTTTGCCGTTGTAATTAGCGCGGGCACGCAGCACAAAGTTAACCACTTCGTTTCGGAAGTCTTTAGGGTTAGCGATGCTGGCTGATTTTTCGATTTTCTCCAGCTCATCGTTGATGGCGACCCGATCGAGGATATCGCCCGTTTCCGGATCACGGTATTCCTGATCCTGAATCCAGAAATCGGCGTAAGTGATATAACGGTCGAAGATGTTCTGACCATATTCACTGTAGGATTCAAGATAAGCGGTCTGGATTTCTTTACCGATAAACTCGATGTACTTAGGCGCCAGAAATTCTTTTACAAAGCGCAGGTAACGTTCATGGGTATCTTGCGGGAACTGGTGCTGCTCGATTTCTTTCTCCAGTACATACAACATATGAACAGGGTTGGCAGCCACTTCGCTGGGATCAAAGTTGAAAACTTTGGACAGAATCTTGAAAGCAAAGCGGGTCGAAAGACCTTCCATACCTTCATCTACGCCGGCACTGTCTTTATATTCCTGAAGCGGTTTGGCCTGAGGGTCCGTGTCTTTCAGGCTCTCACCATCATAAACCCGCATTTTTGAGAAAATATTTGAATTTTCAGGTTCCTTAATACGGGAAAGCGTGGTGAACTGCGCCAGCATCTTAAGCGTGTCCGGTGCACAGGGGGCATCGCGCAGTGAGCTGTTCGCCAACAGTTTCTCATAGATTTTGACTTCTTCACTGACCCGGGTGCAGTAAGGTACTTTGACAATGTTTACCCGGTCGATAAACGCTTCGTTGGTTTTGTTGTTTCTGAAGGTCTGCCACTCGGATTCGTTGGAGTGTGCCAGAATGATGCCATCAAAAGGAATTGCACCCATGCCTTCAGTGCTGTTGTAGTTACCTTCCTGTGTAGCGGTCAGTAGTGGATGCAGTACTTTGATGGGGGCTTTGAACATTTCCACAAACTCCATCATCCCCTGGTTGGCATTACAGAGGGCGCCGGAGAAACTGTAGGCATCAGGGTCATCCTGAGAAAATTCTTCCAGTTGACGAATATCCACCTTACCGACAAGGCTCGATATATCCTGATTGTTCTCATCACCCGGTTCGGTTTTAGCGATGGCAATCTGGTTGAGAATACTTGGGTAAAGTTTCACTACTTTAAACTTCGTTATGTCACCGCCGAATTCATTCAACCGCTTTACTGCCCAGGGAGACATGATGCCCCGGAGATAACGGTTTGGAATGCCATACTCTTCTTTCAGGATGTCTGAATCTTCTGTTGGATTGAATAATCCCAAGGGTGACTCATAAACAGGTGAGCCTTTAATCGCATAAAACGGAACTATCTCCATCAAGGCTTTCAAACGCTCTGCCAGAGAGGATTTACCGCCACCAACAGGCCCCAGAAGGTAAAGAATTTGCTTCTTTTCTTCCAAACCCTGAGCGGCATGTTTGAAATAGGAAACGATCTGCTCGATCGCTTCTTCCATGCCATAAAATTCAGCGAAAGCAGGGTACCGCTTGATCAGTTTATTAGAGAAAATCCGGCTTAAGCGAGAGTCGCGAGATGTCTCAACCATCTCTGGTTCGCCGATGGCAGAGAGCAGACGCTCCGCCGCATTAGCGTAGCTGGTTGGGTCTTCCTTACAACGTTGCAGGTATTCCTGCAGAGTCAGCTCTTCCTGTTGTACGGCCTGGTAACGTGCCTGAAACTTGTTGAATATGTCCATATCGTACCTGCCCCTGTGGTTCGATTAAGCCTGCGAGTGGTTTGTTATTCCACAGCTCGACGGCAAAACTACAGAGCTGCTTAAGTGCCCTGTTCGGGCACTTATCAACAGATTTTTCGGGCGCTAGTCGCCGGGAAGAAATCTGCTGCGTCCTTGTAAGCAGCCGGGGATGAAAGCCCCGGGTGTAAACAGCCGGTATGTCTTTTGATCCGGAGTCTCTTGTTATTATTTTTTTCAGCGCTGAAAAAGGTAACCGATGATGCAGGTAAAGCGCTGTTGAAAAAATTGACACTTACCTGATTCTTGAATTTTTTAAGGCATAGTGCAACCTAAAAGGCCACACAAATGATGAATTCTTTTCCCTGATACGTTTTTGTGTCAGTGCACTTTCAAACACTGTGCAGCAACAGGTGGGCACCCTGAAGCAGGGCAATCTCATTTGACATAACCCGCTTCAAATAACGCCTTGAAGCACTGATTCCCTGAACCCGTCGTCAGCGGCGGCTATAAGGCGTTTGTTCTTTATCCCCAGCTTGGTTGTTTTATCCTGCTTCAACAGGCTGAGCGCCATCTGCCTGAACACTGCCATATTTTCCGATCCAAAATCTTTCCTGATACGACTTTCATCCTCTCCGAAGCTGATGTCCAGTACCCAGTGCAGGTTATTTTCCACCGTCCAGTGTGAGCGGACATTTGTCATAAATTGCTTTGCGGAAGTTGTCAGGCTGGTAATAAAGTACCGCCTTTCACAGCTAACTTTTTCTCCTGTATGTCGTTCAGCTTCCACCATGCCTATCATAGACAAGTCCTGCCAGCGTTCACGCTGATCCAGCCAGCTGAATCCGTACTTGTCCAGCAGCGGCGAATCTCCAGACGACCATGTCCCTTGTCCAGAGTTTCGTGGTAACTGGCTGATGAGGGTAATGCATCCCGTGAGGCAAGCGCATCAAGAAACAGTTTGATGTCACCATGCAATGTTCCCTGATTGCCTTTTACTGCCAACAGGTAGTCTGCCCTTTTACTCCGAATTTTTTCGGCGATAGCTGTTTGACCAGGGCGAAAGCACCGCGCTGACCATAGTTCCACACTAACCGGTTTTTAGAACACAAAGTCATAATTGCGACTATCGTAATGCAGATATAGCGATAAAAATACAATAAATTGTGGAGCTATTATCCGTCAGTTCACATTTATTTGCACTAAAGTACACCCCGTACTTTCGCCCTGCTGTTTGACAGCCCATAGCGTCAGTACTGACGATACAACCGCTCACTTCCAGCATATCAAGCAAGGTAGGGATTGCCGTGATCTCATTGGATTTAGCCGCTGTCTTAATTTGCCCGAGCACCATGCCTGTTTGACTAGCCCAGGCATTTACCATATGAATAGCCGCCTTATTGCTTTGCTTGTCGTAGGAGCGGCGAAGAGTCTTACCGTCAATCGCTACGACTTCACCACCAGTACGTGATGCAATATTGCCTATCCATTTAATAAAACACTGCCGAAATTCACTGGGATCGAGGCAAGCAAAGACCCGGTAAAACGTATGATGGGACGGCACTCCATGAGGTAGCGGGATATACTTTCTGAGCCAGGCAACTTTGCGTTTGCCAAGATCTGAAACGGTTTCCCAGTCTTCGGCACCGCACACCACCATGCAAACAGCGATGAAAACAACATGGGGTAGTGGATAGCGATGGTTATCCGCACGAAATTCGGTCAAATCAGAAAAGGCTTCCAGTATCGTCATTGTTATTCTTGGCACCTTGAGGTCACTGATGCCAAGAATGCCAGAATTGTGCGTGAAAGTTATGTGCTTGGGTCAAATGAGATTGCCCTGCACCCTGAAGTACTAGTGTAGAATAGTGCTTCAGGGTATTTTATGCATCAGGGTTATAATCATGTGTTTCGGGTATGGCTTTTTTACCAGTATAGGACTTACGCATTGCCAGATCACGTAGTCGGCCTGATGGCGATAATAATGTATTCTCCCCTCTGACCACTAAGCTTTGTTAATTCTTTTTTCAGCTCTTTATTCTTATCCACAATAGCTGCATAGTGTGAGTGAAATTTATCATTCGGCATGTTTATAAAATAAGAGCTACATGATTTACGTATGGCGCTGGAATCAGGATACATATCTGTTTCTATGTCTAGGTAACTTACAGGGCATTCTATAGTTTTCCATGGTTCAGGATATAGACTCAGCCGTAGGACTTGAGAAAGTTTCAAAGCCATTGTATGCCTCCCCTTTAGGGGAAAAGCAGAAGTACACAACGATGCTATGTTTTTTTCGGCTAGGGATTTCAATAAATTTTTGCGAATAACCCAGTAAAATTTATCAGCATCAACCTGATCTTTGTATATATTGCCTTTAAACTGTTGAAGGTGTTTAGAGCGTACTATCAGTGTTGATGGAAGCTCTTCGCACTGGGTGAGATGCTTTTCAAGGTCGTGATGAACGACTGTAAGGCCGCAATGATGGGGGCACGGATATGATCGATACTGGCACTCCTCCTTATGTGTGGCGAGGGAATCGCGAGCTACTTTTTCATTGCAACCTGATTCTTTAAACGTGCATTCAACCGGTGCTTTATGACATTGGCGTTTGATATGGAAACTCATATCGCAGCGTTCATAGATTTCTTGGCAATACTCACAGGGAATTTCGAATTTCGAGCAGTCGTTGTTTTTATGATCTTTTTGTAATCGCCTCTGAATGGTTACATTACACAGCTTGCATCGCACATTTTCGTATTCACATCTGGTTAGATGACAGTTAGCCTCTGCTCGCTTTATTTGTGTAATGCATCCCTTTTGTTCGTTAGGGCATGAGATCATGGCATTCAGGCATGCTGTATTCTTGTGTTCCAACTGTTGGCTGTATGGAATTTGCTGATAGCACAATTCACACACAACTGGACGATGCGGACAGCTTTTCAAATGCTCCGCCATATCTTTTCTGAGAATTTTTAAAGCGCAGTCATACTGACAGGCATCGAGTTTATTAAGGCACCGGCTAAGATGAGTAGTCATATCAGCCGAAGAGCCAGAGAAGCCGCAGTTATTAACGCAATGCAGATGCTGTTTTTTAGGTGGTGAAGCTGGAGTGATCGGGGTTGTTTTAAAAGGAGATGGTTGTGTTCTCTTGCAGGCTAATAATTCTTTTATTGATGTTTGCAAAACGTTAGGAACACTATCGCTTTGAAACAATGCTTCCAGATCGATAACCAGCTGTGCCGGTACCTCTATCTGAACCATTCGGTGGGGACATATTGCTTTATGTTCTTCAAGCTGGTCGATTGTTGAAAAAATCTCCTTGCACTGCTCGTTGTCACATGACCATGAGCATCCCTTTTCTATATGGCAACTGATATCATAGTAGTCCCCTTGCCAGTTGCATGTATTGCATTTTGCTTTGAGCTTATTAATCTTTTGATTAAGCTTAATGCAGGGTTGCGGACTGCCACGAAAGCTTGTCATGCAAAGAGGGCAATTCCTTTTGGGTTCAGGAAGTTGATCATAGCATTCCCTGCAAAACGCATCCTCGTTATCGCAATCGCGGACAGGATTAATCAAAATGTCTAAGCAAATAGAGCATTTAACATCATCAGCATCGCTTACTTTGACTAAAAAACTATTTCCTTCGACTTCAATATATTCCCAGCCATCTTCAGCAAAACTGTGGTTTTGAATAAGCAGCAGACAAATCAGTAGCCCGGTTAGGCAGAATAGATGCTTTTTCATTTGGTATGATTATTTAATAGTTAGAATGTTTAATAGTTAGAATGTTTACATTGACAGGATAAATATTCTGAAGTTCCCTGTTCCCGGCGTCCAGATGGACAACCTGTACCACCGGGAAAGGGTTTAATCATTTACTGGCTGGAGTGTGGCGATCATTTATGCAGCATTTCTATTAATATAGCTAAAAAACGGGCAGCTTCACCACCTGTAGCAGCACGGTGATCAAATGTAAGCGAGAGTGGTAATATCCGGTGGACTTCAATTCTATCTTCAATCGCAACGGCAGCATTATGAATTTTGCCGACGCCAATAATACAAACTATGGGCGGGACAACAACCGGCGTGGCATATCTTCCGGCAATAGTGCCAAAGTTACTCAGGCTGAGTGTTGCGCCCTGAAGATCTTCCTGTGGGATTGAACGGTCTGCAACACCGGCACGCAGGCGATCCAGTTCCTGCCTCAGTTCCTGTGGATTTTTTTGCTGGGCATTTTTCAATACGGGAACAAACAGTCCCTGTGGTGAATCCACAGCAACCCCAATATCAACAGAGTCATGTCGGCGCACAGTCAGGTTCGGGCCGTCAAACCAGGCATTCAAAGCAGGCTCATGCTGGGCTGCTGCAGCAATTGCCTGTAACAGCCGGATGGTAACATCTTCGCCTTTTTGCCAATGGTGAATATCCGCTTCATCAAACAGGGTAACGGCTGAAACCTGTTCGTGGGATTGCGCCATGGTTCGCGCCATATGTTTGCGAACCCCTTTCAGAGGATCGCCGCCAGAGAATAAGGCTGGTGGTTTGGCCGCGGCTTCTACATCTGCAGAAGTTATAGTCTGTCCTGCTTTTTTTTCTGCCAGTGAATTCAGGTCAACTTTAAGTTGTCTGGCTAAAGAGCGGACAGCCGGAGTTGCCTGAATACGGGGTGTGCTGTCTGTTGCAGCCGCTCCGATAATAAAATCATCGTCCTCTTCTTCATGGCTGGCGGCTTCTTCGATTTTACCGACAACCGTGCCGCCTTCTTCTTCACCGACAAATTCTACCAGTGGTTCACCGGTGTGGATGGTGTCACCCGCTTCTCCACACAGGCGGGCAATCACGCCATCGCAGGGGGAAGGGACATCAACAACAGCTTTGGCTGTTTCTACGGCGACGATGATCTGATCTTCTTTTACTTCATCACCGGCTTTGATTTTCCATTCCACAATATCCGCTTCAGGAATACCTTCACCCAGGTCAGGCAGTTTGAAAAATTTCATTGTCAGCACCCTTATTTGTCTGGAAGTTTAATCTTATTGATAGGCCAGTGTTTCTTTTGCTGCTGCGATAATGTCCTGAGTGGTGAGCATGTAATGGTGCTCCATTCGGTAGTAAGGCATTGTGATGTCATAGCCTGTCAGGCGTTTTACCGGTGCCTGTAGATCAAGGAAGGCTTGGGAGGAAATCTCGGCAGCAATTTCTGCTCCCACGCCAAAACTCCGACAAGCTTCGTGAATAATGACGCAACGACCGGTTTTGGTAACCGATGTAAGCAGGGTTTCCATATCCAGTGGTTTGATGGTGGCGACATCGATCACCTCCGCACTGATTCCTTCTTCTTTTAATTGCTTCCGGGCTTCCAGTGTTTCTTTTACACAGGCGCCCCAGGTAATCAGAGTAATGTCATGACCTTCTTTCAAGGTGAAGCAAGTGCCAATTGGGAGTGCTTTGCCATCATCCGGAACAGATTGTTTTGTTGCACGATAAATACGTTTGGGTTCGAGAAAAATCACTGGGTCGGGATCATTAATAGCAGCAAGCAATAATCCATAAGCGCGCTTGGGAGACGATGGCATGACAACTTTCAAGCCCGGAATGTGCGCCAGCAAGGCTTCGGTGCTTTCGGAGTGATGCTCAGGAGCATGAATCCCACCCCCAAAAGGCGCGCGCATAACCATCGGGCAGGTCAGGCGTCCACGGGTGCGGTTACGCATGCGTGCTGCATGGGAAACCATTTGTTCATAAGCCGCAAAGATAAATCCCATAAACTGAATTTCAGCGACAGGTTTCAATCCCTGGCTCGCCATGCCAATCGAAATACCGGCTATCAGGGTTTCTGCCAGCGGCGTATCCATGACCCGTTTCAGTCCGAATTTTTCTTTCAGGTCAACCGTTGCACGAAAAACACCACCATTGGTGCCAACATCTTCCCCTAGCACAACCACGTTATCGTCGTGAGTCATGGCATGGTGCAGCGCCTGATTTACTGCTTCGACCAGCGTTATACGGTTATCGCTCATAGTGATGACTCCTGCCTTGCCAGTCGTGCCTGTGCTTCTTCTTTCTGGGCCTGCAGGCCGGGAGGTATATTGGCGTAGTGATAGTCGAAGAGCTCTGCAAGTGGCTGGGCCGGGGCGTTCAGATACTTCTCGACTGCTTGCTGAACCTTGGTGGTAACTTCCGCCTGCAATTCCTGCTCTTTGTTTTCATTCCAGAACCCTTGCTGATGCAACCAGGTTTGCAATCGTTTAATGGGTTCTTTTTGCCAGGCTTGTTTAAGTTCTTCTGAGGGGCGGTAGCGGGTGGCATCATCAGCTGTGGTGTGATCACTCAGGCGATAAGTGATGGCTTCAATAACCGTGGCACCTTTGCCTTTGCGGGCATTAACCAGTGCTTTGTTAATAACATCATGAAGAGCAATAACATCATTGCCGTCAACCTGAGTACAAGGTAGGCCGGCGGCAATGCCTTTCTGTGCGAGTGTTGGTGCACCACACTGTAAGTTGCGTGGTACT
Source organism: Endozoicomonadaceae bacterium (assembly GCA_965261725.1). Classification (GTDB taxonomy): domain Bacteria; phylum Pseudomonadota; class Gammaproteobacteria; order Pseudomonadales; family Endozoicomonadaceae; genus CANDOC01. The sequence goes on from CBDHDU010000044.1 coordinate 474,483, forward strand.
GATATTGCCCACTGGTTATTGTTGATAATAAAGACGATGGGCAGTTGCCAGACACCGGCAAGGTTTAATGCTTCGAGGAAGTCGCCTTTTGAAGTTGCCCCGTCACCACAGCTGCAAATCACCGCATTATGCTGGTGACGGATGCGCATGGCAGTTGCAATACCGGCAGCGTGACCAGCCTGAGTTGCTATCGGTACACAGTTGGGAAAATCTTTTCGTTGTGATGCTCTGGCACTGCCGCGCTCGTCGCCACCCCAGTAGAGATAGATATCTTCTATATGCATGCCCCGTTGCAGCTGGGCAGCAACGTCGCGGTAATAGGGCACCATGACATCATCATGTTCTAACAGAGAACCAAAAACCGTACTGACAGCTTCTTGTCCCATGCAGGAAGGGTAAGTGCCCATCTGACCGGTACGCTGTAAAGCAATCGCTTTCTGGTCAACGGTGCGGGACAGCACCATCTGGCGGTAGTAGTGAAGGAGGATATCAGGTTGAGCAGTCCATTCAGGCAGAGCCGTGACAGGCTCGCCTTTTTCATCCAGATACTGAAGAAAGGAAACCTCAGGTTGAGGGGTTGTCATGAAATAACCTCTTCAGATGTTTATTGGTGTTAGTTATCCACAGCGTTCATCCGTAAGTACATATGGACTGAAATTATAGTAGTGCCCGGTCAGCCCATATCAGGCTGGGGTCGCTCGGGATCACCATAGAGAATTTGTTCAGCCATTCTGTCTGCAATCAGGCTGCTGGGTTCACCGCTTTGCTCCTGGCGGCGAAACAGCTTGAGCAGCGTGTCACCGAGCTCATCAACACGTTGATGAATTTCCGGTTCCTGCTTGCCTTCATAGTTCATGGCTACAAAGATTAGCCCACCTGCGTTAATCAGGTAGTCTGGCGCATAAAGAATCCCTTGCCGGTAAAGGGACAGACCAGCATCGGGCGTTGCCAGCTGGTTATTGGCTGAACCGGCAATGGCATAGCAGCGTAGTTGAGGAATGAGTTCTTTGGTCAGGATATGACCGAGTCCACAGGGGCTGAGGATGTCACATTCGGACTTGAGAATTTGGTCGGATGGAACAATGGTTGCGCCAAAACTTTCAGCGCAGCGGCTTAAGCGATCATCATCGATATCAGCAATCTGGATATGTGCACCGACTTCATGAAGTAAACGACACAATTCAAAGCCAACGTTACCAACGCCCTGTACGGCGACACGTAATCCCTGCAGTGTATCAGGCAGTGCGTCTGAAGAAGACAGGCATGCCTTGATAGAAGCAAACACCCCTCTGGCGGTGTAGGGTGATGGGTCTCCACAGTGTGAAGTGCAGGTAACATGACGGGTTTCAGTTGCTATCCAGTCCATATCCTGCAGCATGGTTCCACTGTCCATGGCAGTGATATAGCGCCCGCCCAACTCTTCAACAAAACGCCCGAATGCTTTGAAAAGTGCCTCGCGGTCATAATCGTTGGGTGGCTCCATAATGACGGCTTTGCCACCACCAAGATCCAGTCCTGCCAGTGCAGCCTTGTAACTCATGCCGCGCGCCAGTTCGATGGCATCTTCAACGGCATCCTGAGTGTGGTCATAAGGAATACAGCGGCAGCCACCGAGTGCTGGACCCCGGTGAGTATTATGAATAGCAATCATCGCTTTCAGGCCGCTTGCTTCATCATGCCTGAAATGAATATCGTTAATTCGTGCTTCTTTCATACGGCTGAACATTTTGGGTCCCTCCGGGCAGCATGCGTGAAAAGAGGTTTTGCCTCAGCTTCTGCAATGCTTCTTTATGATGTAGCGTAGTACTTTAATTTTAGTACACTCGGAGCGGAATACCGCTTCTGTCATGGATTGAGCAGAAAAGGGATAATTCGCATCCTGTATAATCACACCGTATACTGAAGAATCATCGTTCGATAGACGACGAATATAATAAAAACCGGAGAAGGAATTTAATCCGGAAATTCGCCATGGAATAGCACTTGAAAAAGTCAGAACAGTTTCAGTAAGCAAGCAGGAAGTACTTGGTTGTTGTGACTGTCAGGCAGGATAGTCTTGGAGTGATTATGGATGAAACAGCAAAAGAACAACGCCTTAACCCCCGCAAAAGTCTGGACGCAGAAGCCTGGGTCTGTTTGTCAGAAAACGGAGAGAATATCGGTCGGTTATCCGATGTTTCCAGCGATGGTTTCATGTTGCTGACACATAAAGCAGTAAAACCCAGCGAGACATTTGAGTTAGACCTTTCTTTGCCTGTCCAGTACCCCGGTATCCGAACAATCCGCCTGCAAGCTGAATGTATCTGGTGTCAGCCAGCAACAGAAGATTCTGAAAAATTCGGAGCGGGCTTTCAGTTAGTAGAAATCGAAGAACAGGACTCTGTCGCGCTTAAGTACTTTATTCGGGATTATTGAGTGCGGAACAGGCGGTGAGTCAGTTTCAGTTCAGGACATAAGTTTTACACTTATCTATTTATCCACAGACAGTCTTATATTTGTAAGTTATTCGCGCAGCCTGTGGATAACTTTACTTAATCCTGAATAGGCAGGTTAAGGGTTTCTTTCACTTCTTCCATAACGATATAACTTTTGGAATCACGTACACCCGGAAGCTTCAGCAGAATATCGCCAAGCAACTCCCGGTACGATGCCATTTCTGAAATACGTGCCTTGATCAGGTAATCAAAATCACCGGAAACCAGATGACACTCCAGTACGTTAGGTAAGCTTGCTACGGCCTGACGAAATTCATCGAAGATATCAGCTGATTTTGAATACAGACTGATTTCCACAAATACCAGCAAACCTGCACGCAACTGCTTGGGGTCGAGTACCGCCGAGTAACCCAGGATGATACCTTCGCGCTCCAGACGTTTGACCCGTTCCATGCAGGGCGTCGTACTGAGGCCTACCTGATCAGCCAGATCCACGTATGAAATGCGGCCATTCTCCTGAAGGGCGCGTAATATGTTCTTATCAATTCTGTCCAGCTGACGAGTAACTTCTTTTCTACTTCTCATGATTGTCCAGACAAGGCTTTATAGGGGGAGAGGGTGTGTAATCGTTCGAATGACCCCTCTATTTTATACCGCAGATTCACTCTGTCACCGCAGAAAGCAAAAAATCTCGTAAATCGGCATGATGACGATAAAAATATGCAGTTAAAAACGTGTAATACCCGCGCACAAGTTTTTTTGCTTATATAAGAGTGATCACAAGCATTTCCAACCCGTAGCAAATCAGCGAGAATGCGCCGCCTTCGCATCACAAGAAACAACTGATCAGATATTTAACAGATGGTTTTGAGAGAGTACTGCAATGACATTACCTCCAGGGGCGTGCAACAAGTCACAGCCTGAGAAAAAAGAAGTGCTGCTGTCGATTGAAAAAGTCAGCAAGCACTTTGATGAGACAGTGGCTGTAGATGATGTCACGCTGAAAATAAATAAAGGTGAGTTTTTTGCTCTGTTGGGTGGTTCCGGTTCCGGTAAATCAACATTGCTGAGAATGCTAGCGGGTTTTGAGAAACCATCTGAAGGGCGGATATTGCTGGATGGTCAGGATATTACCAACCTGCCGCCTTACAAACGTCCTATTAATATGATGTTTCAGTCTTATGCACTGTTTCCGCATATGACAGTAGAGCAAAATGTTGCCTTTGGTCTGAAGCAGGATCGGCTGCCGAAGAATGAGATTCGCGATCGGGTTGAGGAAATTCTGAAACTGGTACATATGAACGACTATGCCTGCCGCAAGCCGCACCAGTTATCCGGCGGCCAGCGTCAGCGTGTGGCACTGGCTCGTTCGCTGGCAAAGCGTCCCAAACTGTTATTGCTTGATGAACCGATGGGTGCGCTGGATAAAAAGCTTCGTACTCGGATGCAGCTGGAAGTTGTGGATATTCTGGAGGAAGTCGGTGTGACCTGCCTGATGGTAACTCATGATCAGGAAGAAGCCATGACCATGGCGGACCGCATCGGCATTATGGATGCGGGCTGGATTGTGCAGGTCGGCACCCCGGTTGATATTTATGAAACACCCAACTCGCGCATGATTGCCGAATTTGTCGGATCAGTGAATATCTTTAAAGGTGAAATAGAACACCTGGCGGCAGATCATGTCATGATCAATTCCAGTTCAGTAACTGCGCCTTTGCATATTGGTCATGGTATTACCAGCGCGCTGGAAGAACCAAGAGTCTGGGTTGCCGTGCGGCCGGAAAAAATGCTGGTGACCCGGGAAAAGCCGGATCAGGAATATAACTGGACACCTGGGGTGATTGAAGATATTGCCTATCTTGGAGCCCAGTCGGTTTATCACATCAGACTGCCGTCCGGTATGTTGATCCAGTCGCACCGAGCCAATGTGATTCGAACGGCTGACCATCCGACCTGGGAAGATGAAGTTTACGTCAGCTGGGATTCTTCCAGCGGGGTGGTACTGAACTCATGAATGCACCCACCTACCAAAGTGACATGAATATCGTACGGCGGATTGTTACCGCGGTACCTTATTTATGGTTGCTGATTTTCTTTATGGTGCCGTTTGCCATTGTATTGAAAATCAGCTTTGCGGAAGCCGTTATTGCCATTCCGCCGTTTAGTGACATCTTTTCCTATGCGGACGAGCAGCTGCAGATACTGCTGAATCTGGGTAATTATCTTTACCTGATGGAAGACAGCCTCTATCTGGATGCTTATCTCGGTGCGCTGGAAATAGCTTTTTTCGCGACGCTATTCTGCCTGCTGCTGGGCTATCCAATGGCTTATGCCATGGCGCGGATGAATTCCAAATGGCAGAACATTCTGTTGTTAATGGTGCTGTTGCCATCGTGGACATCATTCCTGATTCGGGTTTATGCCTGGATGGGAATCCTCAGTAACAATGGTTTGTTAAATAACCTGCTGCTGTGGATTGGTATTGTTGATGAGCCATTGCAGATTCTGAATACCAATGTGGCGGTGTATATCGGCATCGTATATGCCTACCTGCCGTTTATGGTGCTGCCTTTATATGCCAATCTCGTAAAACTTGATAACTCTTTATTGGAAGCATCCGCCGACCTTGGTGGCAAGCCAATCACAACTTTCCTGACGGTGACATTGCCACTGTCTAAAGCGGGCATCATTGCGGGTTCCATGCTGGTGTTTATTCCGGCAACCGGTGAATATGTGATTCCTGAATTGCTGGGTGGCTCAGATACGTTGATGATTGGCAAAATTCTGTGGCAGGAATTCTTTAATAACCGTGACTGGCCGATTGCTTCAGCGCTGGCAATGGTGATGTTGGTGATTCTGGTCGTGCCGATTATGTTGTTCCAACATCAGCAATCCCGTGAGCTGGAGGGGCAACGATGAAACAGAGTTGTTTCAGCTTTTCCAATATCATGCTGGTTGTCGGTATGTTGTTTCTTTACCTACCAATGCTGGTGTTGATTGTTTACTCGTTTAACGAGTCACGGCTGGTTACGGTCTGGTCCGGCTTTTCGACTAAATGGTATATCGAACTGTTTAAAGATGAGCAGTTGATTGATGCGGTCTGGACCAGCCTTCAAATAGCCTTTTTCAGTGCCACAATGGCAATTGTACTGGGTACGATGGCTGCACTGGTAGTAAGCCGTTTCGGGCGCTTTCGCGGACGCACACTATTCAACAGCATGATTACCGCACCACTGGTGATGCCGGATGTCATTATTGGTATTTCGCTGTTGCTGTTGTTTGTCTCCATGGCGCAGATGTTTGGCTGGCCTGCAGAGCGTGGCATGTCTACTATCTGGATTGCCCACGTAACATTCAGCACTGCCTATGTCTGTGTTGTTGTCTCTTCCCGCCTGCGGGAAATGGATATCTCCATTGAAGAAGCAGCGATGGACTTGGGTGCGCCACCGGTCAAAACTTTCTTCCTGATTACGCTACCCTCGATCTTTCCGTCTATTGTTGCCGGCTGGTTGTTGGCATTTACGCTATCGCTGGATGATGTTGTGATCGCCAGCTTTGTTTCCGGCCCCGGTTCTACAACATTGCCAATGGTTGTGTTTTCATCGGTTCGTCTGGGCGTATCGCCCAAAATCAATGCACTGGCAACACTGATTATTCTGATTGTATCGCTGGTGGCCTTTATTGCCTGGTGGCTGACACGTCGGGCGGAAAAGCAGCGGCAGCAACAGGCTGCGCTGATGACGAAGGATGAAGAGCTTCAGATGGAAGAGCAGAAGCTGCAGCACGATGACGATATGGGGCTGGAACAACCGGCAACCTTATTATTAAGGCGTTAAAAAGCTGAGGAAAGGGGAGTAACAGTACTCCTCCCTTTCTTCCTTGTTTCAAACTTTTCGCAAGTGTCTGGAATTTCCCAAGCTTCTAACGTGGGTTCGGTTCCAATTACCCGTTCCTGTTTCTGATTGTAGAGATAAATTGATTCGCTTCTGCGTTGACCCGGGCTGCTCTCTGTTTTAGTATTCGCCCCGCAGTCCGGCAAGACTGTTCAGGTCTTGCCGTGTGATAAACGGCAGTTTGTCGCAGTCTTCTGCAGGCCACTAGCTCAATTGGTAGAGCACCGGTCTCCAAAACCGGGGGTTGGGGGTTCGATTCCCTCGTGGCCTGCCATATTCTTTTCGATTTTTTCCTCTCTCTGTATTTATTGTGTGTCCTTGCACATATCCGGTATTCGTTTGTCCCATGGCATCGTACGTTCGAGTTGCCCTGCGAGGCTGAATAGCAAAGCATCTTCTCCGATAGCGGCTGTAAACTGTACGCCGACGGGTAAGTTATCTTTATTCCAGTGCAGCGGAACAGACATAGAGGGTTGCCCTGTCATATTGGCAATCTGGGTAAAAGGCATTTTACTCAGCATATCCATCGCCATTTTATCGACAATACCGGTTTTCAGGCTGAACCAGCTCATACCTGGCAATTCAAGTAAGCGCATGGATAATTGTTCGGCAGTGGATGGATAAAGCGAGCCGACAGGTTGAGGAGTATCAGCGAGTGTTGGCGTTAAAATTACATCATAGCTTTGATGCAGTTGCCCCATATTGCGTCGCAGCTCATTCCAGTACAGTTGACTTTGGATATAGTCACTGGCCGTTATCTTACTTCCAACCTTATATAAAGCACGTGTGGGCCTCTCGATAGCCATTTTGTTAACAGGTGTCTGCGTTTTTTGAGCAAGCGTGTTAACGGTTGCCGCAGTATTGCTCAGCAACATGGTCAGAAAGCTGGAAGCGAGCTGTTCTCCGTCCAAGGGCAGATCAACTTCTTCTGTATGATGACCTAATTCTTGCAATAGATTTACTGTGTTGTTTATTGCATCAATGCAATCTTTGCTGACGGGTGAACCGATAGGGCTTTTATATGTAAAGCCAATACGTAACGGCTTGGGTTCCGTTTGCGATGCCGTCAGAAATCCTGTTTCTTTGAACACAGGGTAGGGCGCGCCTGCATCCATACCATTGGTTATATCCAGCATGGCGGCACTGTCCCTTACAGAACGTGTTATTACATGTTCACTGACAGCACCGCCCCAGGCATCAGATACATAAGGCCCCATTGGCTGGCGACCCCGGCTGGGTTTCAGTCCAAATAATCCACAGCAGGATGCCGGAATACGAATAGAGCCTCCACCATCGCCGCCCGATGCCATGGGTACAATACGAGCGGCAACTGCTGATGCCGAACCTCCGCTGGAACCTCCCGGTGTACGGCTGGTACCCCATGGATTTCTGCATGCACCGTATACTTTGGGTTCCGTTATGCCCATTAGTCCAAGTTCCGGCGTATTGGTTTGCCCAACGATAATTAAACCGGCCTGTTTGTAGCGTTGTGTCAGTTCTGCATCAACGGGTGGTCTGTAGTTTTGCATGGCGGCACTGCCACATCCGAGGACTTCACCACCGAGCGCAACCATCAGGTCTTTGGTGAGAAAGGGAACACCGGCAAAAGGTAAGCGGGTGTCCAGCTGTTGCCGTTCTTTTTCAGCTTTATCGAAACGAGTACGGATAACAGCGTTCAATTCAGGATTAAGCCGGTCAATCTGCCTGACAGTAAAATCAAAAGCTTCTGCAGAGCTGATTTCCCGTTCGCGAATCAGTGTTGCCAGCCCGGTCGCATCGTATTCGTGAAGTTCCATAATGCAGTAGCCGTTTAGTTGTTTATTATAAAAATGCAGCTCATGGTTGCTTTTTAGAGCATGACAAGTCATCTAAATATTGGAAAGTGCTAATTTATTTGTGTTAAAAACTTGATCTAAGTAAATACAGAAACCAATAAAATATCTAAGAATAAAGCCTTTGTTACGACTATTGAACTCGTAAACTCAGGAGTGTTTAGTGTTTTTACCTGCATCCATCAGGATGGCCGGCATGGCTGCCCTGTGCCTTCTGCTTGGCGCCTGTTCTGGCAAATCGACTATTGATAAAACCGGCGAATTTACCAATATCAAAGCCGCAGATCTTTCCCAAAAACTGAATGAATCCAATATCACGCTGATCGATGCGCGCAGCCCCGATGCGTTTAATGGCTGGATTTTCTCTGAAGGAAAAGTACAACTGGATGCTCAGGGAGGGCATATTCCCGGTGCTGAGCTGTTTTCTGCCCGCTGGATAAAGCATGACTTTGATGATCTTGACCGTGCATGGAGCAGAACCGGTGCAAGTGATCAGGATAAACTGGTTATTTATGGTAATGGACAGGGGCAGGCAGAGACTGTTGCTAACTGGTTGCTATCAGAACAGCAGTATTCTTCAGATGATATCTTGATCCTTGAAGGTGGCTTTTCTGAGTGGATGGAACTGTCAGAAGAAGATACCGATTATTTACCCGGTTTCCGTACACTGGTTCCCCCTTCTTATATCAATGAAATAAAAATTACTGAGTCTGAAACGGTTGTTGTCCAGATTGGCTGGGATGGCGGTAAAGGCAGTGACTACCGCAAAGAACACATTCCCGGAGCCATCTACTGGGATGATATGGAGTTTGAATATCCGCCAATTTATGAGGCCAGCCCGGTAGCAGAAATCAGAGCTAATCTCGCAAAGTTGGGTATCAATAAAAACGCTTCTGTTGTCGTTTATAGTGCGGATTCAATTGGTGCTGCACGCGGTGCTTCCATTATGAAGTATGCTGGCGTTGACGATGTAGTCATGCTGAATGGCGGCATTGATGCATGGAAAGCGGCTGGTTTCCCACTAGAAAAAGGCTGGAATGAGCCTGTAACGGTTGCTGATTTCGGCTTAACAGGTGCCGGAGACAGCCAGGTTATTATTGATATCGACGAAGCCAAATCCTTACGACGGGAGCCCAACAGTGCGCTGGTGAGTATTCGGGCATGGGATGAATTTATCGGCAATGTGAGCGGTTATAATTATTTTGAAAAACGTGGCCGTATCCCCGGTGCACTCTGGGGGCATGCAGGGGAAACGTCATGGGATATGAGTCATTATCATAACCCGGATCACACCATGCGGAATTTCCGTCAAATTGCTGAGTTCTGGGCAGAGTGGAATATCAATCCGGATATGAACCTGTCTTTTTACTGCGGGAATGGCTGGCGTGCTTCGGAAGCCTGGTGGTATGCACAGGCGATGGGTTATGAGAACTCCACAATCTATAGCAGTGGCTGGATGCGCTGGCGGGAGGATGAGAATCCGGTCGCTACGGGTGATCTGACTAAAGCCCAAGCTTTGAACGAATGGCGTATGCTTGGGGAGATGGTTGCGTCCAAAGATTAGTTGGTATCTAAAGATTAAACTGTTCACGAAAGCCGGTATTCTTACCGGCTTTCATGTTTCTGCGGGAAAGATTCTCCTATGAAAAATGCTCACTTACACCAGCAGCTCGCCTTTGTGCAGGAGCTGGATCAGCTCAAAAGTGTACTGCGCCAAACTCGGGTGAAATCTTCTGATAACCGGCAGGAAAACAGTGCCGAACACAGCTGGCATATTGCCATGATGGCGACAGTGCTGGTGGAACATGCGACACAGCCGGTTGATTTGAACCGTGTTATCAGAATGTTGCTGGTTCACGATATTGTCGAAATCGATGCGGGCGACACATTCTGCTTCGATGAGCAGGCTGTTGAAATGCAAGCCGAGAAAGAAGAGCAAGCTGCACAACGGTTGTTTGGACTTTTACCTGAATTGCAGGCTCAGGAAATGCTGACCCTATGGCATGAGTTTGAAGCGGTTGAAACGGCTGATGCCCGTTATGCCAAGGCCATTGATTGTATCCAGCCGTTTTTTCAGAATTTCCATAATAATGGCGGTAGCTGGCGTTTTCACACAGTTACGGTTGCCCAGGTGTTAAAACGGCAAAAATTACTGCCTGAAGTGGCTCCGGGGATTTGGGAAATTGTTGAACCGATGATTCAGGAAGCTGCAGATAAAGGCTGGCTGAAGCCGTGATGGTGATAAGAAGCTGAGAGGCCTTTCAGTCTGGAGTTGGTATTTTCATAAATGGTTTACTGGCGGGAGGGAAAAAGATATCCCATCCATCACTTTCCGTTGCTGCATGAGAGGATGAGATAAATTGTAATAAGGCTTCTTCCAGCTCTTTTACCAGTGGCTGGGTTGTTGTCATAACCTCCTTAAGTTTTTGTCTCGTGCTAGTCGTTGTATCGTTTGTCTTTTTCCCTTTTGAAGCAGCAAGTTTCAGTTTAATAATCATCTTATGATGAAGGTCAAGAGCCTTTTCTATCAGCTGTTGGGCCTCTTCCAGTTGGGCGTGGATCTCTGTGGCAGTGCTAACCTGTAGCCTGATCATGCCTTGTAATTCCGGACTGAGCAGAGGGGAGGAGTCCATAAGTTTGAACCCTGCTGAATAATGTTTTGTTGCTTCGGGCAGAGCCCTTTTCATAGACTTAGTCAGGTCTGTTACCGTAGTCGCATATTCAACTGTTTTGTCTTTTTTATCTTTCCCCGGGTCATATTGCTTATCAGACCAGCCTGATGCCTTGTATTGTTCAAGGATGAAGAAGTGCTTTCCCACATAGGCACAGATACCCGTAATCTTATGTTTGTAGGGTAAAATCTGCAGTAGCCAGTAATCCCCCATAGCCAGTTCGGTTCGGCTTCTTTCTTCATCATCTGAAGCAAGTCTCATAGCTGTTTCCAGTGCAGTCCATGCCGTGGCACGTTGTTGTGGGTTTGCCAGCATTTGTCCTGCATCGGTGAGCATTTTCTCCCATTCAGAAGGAGGTTGTTTAATCGTAAGAGGTTCAGAAGGTGCTGCTTTTTCCTCTGCAGATGATGGATTCTTGTTGGTCTGTGTTTTTGGTGTCGAAGGCGTTGTTTTCTTACATAGTTTCTCGATTTTCTTTTTTATCTGCTCTTCTTTCTCCAGCTCATGCTGAAGTTCTGCGGCATTTTCAAGGGCGATTCTTTCCAGACTGTCATGTTGATAGCGCTGATCTTCCAGCCAATCTTTTGCATTTGGGTGATCGAGAGTAATCGCTGCCTGACAGAAACGTTCAAACTGATTGTAGGCTGAACCACAGGCACCTTGATTCCGCAGCTGTGAACGATGTCGGTGATAGCTCCTGCCAATAATGGGTAATAAAAAAAAATCGAAAGATAAACTATAGTTTTCGAGTTCGTTAGGGTGCTTTTCTTTGAATTTGTCCAGAGAGCAGATTCTGGTTAAACATTTGTCTGCTTTTTCCCACTCCCCCCGAACCTGGTAAATAGCTGCTATTCTCATCTGTGCGTGATAGCTCATTGGGGTAGCCGTTACCTTCCCCAGATTTCGAAGTAATGCATCCGTTTGCTTACGGATGAATCTGATTAAATCAGGTGCCAGCCTATGTGGGTCGATGCGTAAACAGACTTGAGCCAGAGCATCACCAAAAAAGATCCAGGCGGAAGTAAGCTTTTCCTCAAACATCTGGGGCTGTTGTTGAGGATTTTTTTTGGATTTTGACTGATCAAACTTCTGTACATAACGATTAGCTAGCTCACCAAACTCACTGGCAAGTCGAATTAATTCTTTGAGCTGTTGACCGTTGCAACTACTCCCTGTGCCAAACTGGTAAAGTAACAATTGTGATGATGTGTGAAGGCATAAAATACAACTATCCGATGCTGACTGATAAAAGCCGTTTCCGTGAACTTTTAATTGTCTGGTATGCTTAATGTCGTTCATTTTCCTGATGATGGTTTGGGGGAAATCTTTTACCAGCTTGTGTAATTGGTTTAGATCTTCTATCAGAAGCTTGCACTCTGCGGGTGAAAGGTGTTCTGTTCGTGAGCGAAGGATCTGTTCTACATCTTTATAAAAATCACTACCGATTTTATGAATGGGAGCGCCATCAGCTGTGTTATTTCTAAGAGCATCGGGTGTTTGGAATGACTCGCTAATCAAATCATTCATAGTTTTGAGGATCTTTCTTTCAGATATTGTTATCCGAGGCGTTTCCTCCTGAAGAGGAGATGTGTCCGGTTTTTCAGGCAGTGACAGTGGTTTTTGTAAGTGCTGGGCAGGGGGAGCCTCAGCATTTGGTGCGATGATTATAACATCAATGCTATGGACAAATTCTCTGGTAATAGCCGGTGCTAAATGCATCACAATATCAATTACTGGCAAGGATTCAGGAGCCATTAACCCTATTCTCTGACCGACGTATTGAACAGCCCTCCAGCCGAAGGAGAAACTTGCCGGATCACTTGTTGTTGGCATATTTCTGGATATGAATGCTACATCCCTACTTTCGGGAGGGAGTGTTGGGATTGGCCAGCAAATGTCTGATTGCAATGATAATTGACCTCCAGATATTCTTGTTCTTGGTGATGCCAGGAAGAAAATACCGCCTGCTTTTGAATTACCTGCGGTTAAATGGTTGAACCTGAGTAAAATCTGGTTTACGGCTGTACCTGTTATATTCTGATAAAAGTCAGAATCTTTTGACCAAATAATTGTGGCGCAGTTATTAAAATCTATTGTGCTGTTAGTTGGGGCAGCTTCCTCATGAGTTTTCAAAACGTTCCCCAGACAGTGGAGAGAATGCATAGTTGTATCTGAAATGATGCCCTGAGCAGAGGGCAGGTGTGCATCTGTTCTTAGCGTTTGCAGATTATCAGATTCAACACTGTAAACACGCAGGCCTGTGATTTGATGACGGCTCTGCAGTAAGACTCTTCCAAACTGGTTCCCTGAGCCTTCTAGCGCCAAAATACAGGAGCCTTGTTCAGGCCGCTCGTGAATAACGGAGAGCCCTGATACGGAGCTGATTCGGGCATCTTTAACGGATAAAGGAATATATTCTTTATTGTCTGGAGTCAGCAGTTCTATTTTCCACGTACTTGCAAATACACTGGAATAACCAAAGATTATCAATGTGATAGCTAGATGTTTGATATGAAACTGCTTCAACGCACTCCGCTTCCCTAAGTATTAGCTTAATGAATATAGATCCTGGGAAATCGTGAAGGTTTCAGCCTTATTGGATAATAACAGAAAAATTATTTAAAGTTATTTTCTGGTAGGCCGATATACTGAAAACCCGCGCAGGAAGCGCAGTTTCGTAGTAGCCAGAGCAACAGTCACCCAGCCATGGCGCCTGCGCGGGACCAATCATTCTTATCCTGATGATTCCCGCCAGACATCCCGGCTTTAATAAATCCAGTAGCCAATCAGGGCAACAAAACCGGTTAATCCAAAGACGATCAACACGCCTGATTCCGGGTCCCCCCATTGTTTTTCTGAATACTCACCGGCCATCCAGGAAACCCAGAGCCAGATAACAAAAAGTACTGCGCCGACAGCCCAACCAAGGGGCGTCATAAAGAATTCAGTTAAGGCTTCCATATGCTTGAGACTAGCGTTCTGCGATTTATAGTTGTTATGAGTATGGTCGAGGGTTTGGAACCCTGCCAGAAAGTTGCATTCTGAAAGTCAGCACAGGGGTAAAGCGCGGCTTCTTTTGAGAAGCCGCCTGAAGCGGTATTAGCCTGCCTGAATACCATATTGCTGGCGATAGGCTTCAACAGCATCGGCATGCTGCTGCAGTTTTTCATCGCCTTTAACAAAAGCCAGTACTTCGGCCAGGCTGGCAATGCTGTGTACCGGGATGCTGAAATCGCGCTCTACTTCCTGAATCGCGGAAAGCTCATGTTTTCCTTTCTCCTGCCGATCCATTGCTACCAGAACTGTCGCAGGCGTAGCTTTTGGGTGGTGAGCCAGCAGATCCATAACTTCACGGATTGCGGTACCGGCGGTGATAACATCATCAATAATGGCTATTCTGCCTTCCAGCGGCGCACCGACAAGGTTGCCACCTTCACCATGATCCTTGGCTTCCTTACGGTTAAAGCACCAGGGAATATCAATGCCGTGGTGTTCGGCCAGCGCTACGGAAGTAGCTGCGGCCAGTGGGATGCCTTTGTATGCCGGGCCGAACAGAACATCGAATTCAACGCCACTGTGAACCAGCGCATCGGCGTAAAAGCGACCCAGTTGTGCCAGTGCACCACCGGTATTAAACAGGCCAGCATTAAAAAAATAAGGAGAAACACGCCCGGACTTCAGGGTGAACTCACCAAATTTCAGAACATCACGCTCCAGAGCGAAGCGAATAAAGTTTTGACGAAAATCAGCCATAGTTATTAATCAGTTACTCGTTATCAATTAATAGTTAGAAGCCAGATGATTGTTACGAATGTATGCAGGTATTTTAACCTGAAGCGCGGGAAACCGGTGGTGAAAATATTATACAGGCTCAGGTATGATACGCACCCTTTGAGGGCGAGGGCTGTTTTTGGGAGCTTTTCTCGTTCAGCCTCCAGGGCCCGTTGAACCCATTGACATGGACTACTAGACCAGCATGAGAGTCATCAACTTCAATGCGGAAGGCATCAGAACTGCGGTCGATGCCGGCCTGTTCCGCTGGTTGGAAGAACAAGATGCAGATGTAATCTGCCTGCAAGACACCCGTGAAACTGAAGATGTGCTTGAGGATCATTTTCAGTTAGAGGGCTATTTCGGATATTTCTTTTCCGGCTACGAGCGTGAAAGCGTAGGTGGCACCGCGCTGTATACCCGTCATGCACCGAAAGCCATTATTCCAGGACTGGGCTTCCCTGCCAGTGATGAAACCGGTCGTTATATTCAGGCTGATTTCGATAAGATCAGCATTTCCAGCCTGTTTGTGCCGGGTAACGAAGGTAATCAACAGGAAGCCAAGCTGCGTTTTCTGGAAGGTTACAGCCTGCATCTGCAAAAGCAGAGCCGCAAGCGCCGTGAATTTATCATGACCGGCACCTGGAATATGGCCCATATGAAAATGGATGTTGCTGAATGGCGTGAGCAGCAGGAAGAGCCTGGTTTTACTCCCACAGAACGTGGCTGGATGGATGGCCTGTTTAATAACATGGGCTTCATCGATACCTATCGTGAAGTGGATCGTGAAGGTGGTAATTACTCCTACTGGGCTAATGACGAACTGCGTGAGCAAAATGCCGGGCAGCGTTATGACTATCAGGTTGTAACACCGGGTTTGCGTCATCGTGTTCTGAATGCCGGCATGTACACCGGCCAGAAGTTTTCACGACATGCGCCGGTTATTGTTGATTATGACTGGGAACTGGGCATGTCCTGAGTTCTTTGAAGCCCGATGTTTGTCGGGCTTTTTTCTTTTATCAAAAATAATATTGTGCTGACTATTCTATTTCTGTCTTATTTTTTCGTTGTTATTTTTATTGTCATAAAGCTCTGTCGATTAATTCACTTTCTCTGCTGCCACTATAATTAACACCTGTCATTCTTGAGCTAGACTGTATTGCTTTGATCAGAATTTCAGACGCCACTGGCTTTCGGGAGTAGGCTGTATGAGTCGCTGTTCCGCCTTATGTAAGGTAAAACGCTATGCGATGCAGATTGTATTATTGAGTCTTGTATTTTTTATTGCACGCTTTTCAGCGGCTGACGGACAGGTGAAAATAAGCATGGCGAATCAGTCCTGCTTGCCGGAGTATATGACGGCAGGTTCCACAGGTGCGGATTTAAAAGCATGCATAAAAGATGAGATTATTCTGCAGCCGGGAGAAGTAAAAATTATTGATACCGGTATTCAGTCACTGCAGTTTCCTGATCATTTAATGCCAACGATTATGTCTCGCGCGGGGCTGGGTTTTGAAGGTATCACAGTAGATTTTATTTCCCGTATTGATCGTGATTATACTGGTTTTATACAAGTCCCGTTGCGTAATCGTTCGGATAAACCATTTGTTGTGAAATCGGGTATGCGCATTGCGCAGATTATTTTCATTAATGTTGAGCGTCCGGATATTGTGCTCGATCCAGCAGTTAAAGATCGCCAGATAGAATCCCGCGGCAAAGCCAGAACAGGAAGTACAGGACTGGATTAATTTCATTGTTCATCCGGGAAATCTTCCTTGAGGCTCATTTTCATTCGTTTAGCTGCCGGCTCAAGTGTATCCAATGGCTGGAACTTGCTGATGGCATAGATCTTCACGTGACCGGGAATCAGATCATCCCTTAATAACCGGCCTCTTACATTCATCGTTATCAGCTCAATACCGGGCATTCCGGTAACCAGCCCCCCCTAATGTGTTGTTCCAGGTTGTCAGGGTATCTTTTTTGAGCAGGCTGTTGAGAACTTTGGTACCGCATGGCAAACGTGCTTCGGCATAAATAGTCAGCACTGCATAGTGAATTGAGCGTTGCATGCGATAGTGGCTGCTTTTCCAGTATGAAGATTCATTACTCATTTTTACTTTGCGATGTGCGATTAATTCTGAGTAAAAATCTTCTACAGCATGTCGTTGTGGGTCATCGGTGCGATATATCAGGTCGCTTTTGTAAGGGTGCACGACAGCCATCTTCAATTCTCTGAAGAAACGGGTTTCTTGTCTGGCCAACAGGTAGAGTTGTTCAAAAGCATGCAGCAAGTTGATGACACTGGTACTTTTGGCTGTGTTGTAGCCCAGATCAAAAGTATATGCCCACAACATGATGCCAGCCTCATCGTAGGGCAACATTACTTCGAGAATAGGCTGATAATTATCTGACGATGGTTCAATACTCGGGTTTATGCTGATTCGTCGTCTGTTGCAGTTGCTGTAATCTCTCTTGTTCCTAATATGTAGTGATATAAGAGAACATAATGATTCAGGTAGTAGGACATACCAACCCGGATTCTGACAGTATCTGTTCTGCACTGGTTGCAGCGGAGTGGCTCAAGGCTGCCCGTGGTGTGGAAGCTGTAGCGATTGCTCAGGGGGAGCCAACCAGCGAAACCGCTTTTATTCTGGATGAAGCACGCGCTGAAGCGCCGCAGGTTCGTACTTCTGTCGCCGGTGAAAAAGTCTGGCTGGTAGATTACACCGATCTGTCTCAGGCACCTGCTGATATTCAGGATGCTGAGATTGTCGGTATTATCGACCATCACCGTCTGGGTGATGTAACCACTGTTAATCCTCTGGAAGCGTGGATCTGGCCGGTAGGTTGTTCCTGCACCATCCTGTATCACCTGCACAAGATGGAAAACATTGAAATCACCCGCTCTCAGGCGATGCTGATGCTGGGTGCGATTGTCAGCGATACCGTTGCTTTCCGTTCTCCAACCTGCACTGACAAAGACCGTGAAGCTGCACAAGCGCTGGCTGAAATTGCCGGTCAGGATCTGGAAGCATTCAGCGATCGCCTGCTGCGCGTTAAAACCAATCTGGACGGTCTGTCCGTTGCCAGTCTGGTTGACCGTGACCTGAAAAAATACCCGTTTGAAGAAGAATCTGTTGTTGTTGGCCAGATTGAAATTGCCAACTTCGAACAGGTTGAAGACAAGATCACTGAAATGCAGGCTGAACTGGCTCGTCGCTGTGAAGAAAGTGGCCTGAAGCTCGCTGCACTGATGGTTACCAATATCAGCACTTCCACAACTCGTTTGTTGTTCCAGGGCGAATGGTCTTCCCGCCTGAGCGAACATGCACAGGAAGAAGGTGTTGTGGTTATGGAAAATACCCTGAGCCGTAAGAAACAGGGTTGGCCGTGGCTGCAAACTGTTCTGGCTTCTTGATCAGCCGGATACAAAAAACCCGACTTCACTGAGTCGGGTTTTTTTAAACAGCTACAGACTGTTAACCATCTAATGCTGCTTTCTGCGCGTCCAGCAACTGACCGATGCCATCGCGAGCCAGCGCCATCATGGCAATCATTTCATCCTGATCAAAAGCATCACCTTCCGCTGTACCCTGTACTTCAATGAATTTGCCCTGATCGTTCATCACGACATTCATATCTGTTTCGGCGTTGGAGTCTTCCGGATAGTCCAGATCCAATACCGGTACGCCGTTGTATATACCAACGGACACGGAAGCAATCATTTGCTTCAGCGGATCATTGCGCAGGATTTTGCGGTACTGAAGGTGACGCAAAGCATCAACCAGTGCAACACAGCCACCAGTGATAGATGCGGTACGGGTACCACCGTCAGCCTGAATAACATCACAATCGATTGTGATGGTGTTTTCACCCAGCTTTTTAAGATCAACAGCAGCACGAAGGGAGCGACCAATCAAGCGCTGAATTTCCAGTGTTCGGCCACCCTGCTTGCCGCGTGCCGCTTCACGAGCCATACGGTCTGTCGTCGAACGGGGCAGCATACCGTATTCCGCCGTAATCCAGCCCTGGCCTTTACCTTTCAGAAAGCGGGGAACCATGGTGTCGACGGAGGCGGTGCAAAGCACTTTGGTATCACCGTATTCAACCAGTACGGAGCCTTCCGCATGCTTGGTGTAATTACGAGTGATCTTGATGGGGCGTAACTGGTCTGCCGTTCTACCGCTTGGACGCATCGGTTTTCTACCTGATCGCTGATAAACGGCTGCGATTATAACCCGATGCAACGCCGTTGCGGATAGTAGTAACTGTGGTTGCAATAAATATTATTTTTTTGGACGGTGTTTATCTATTTCGATTTGCTATAAAAATCTGAGAATATAGGCCGCTTTTCTATTACCTAGGGATTTATCGGGGAGATTCGCGGTTAATGTCGATGTTGGAGGTTCTGGATATTCTTGCGGTGATTGTTGCCGGTATGGCCGGTGCAATGGCAGCAGGACGTGAGAAAATGGATTTGTTCGGAGTGTTTGTAATTGCATTCTGTACCGCTCTGGGAGGGGGAACCCTGAGAGATCTGGTGCTGGGCAATTATCCGCTGATCTGGATAGAGAATACTGAATACCTGCTATTGATTGGTGTAGCCGTTTTTCTGGCAATGATACTACGTTCACTATTGCCACGGATGAAAGAAGCTTTTCTGGCGCTGGATGCGCTGAGTGTTGTCACATTCAGTATTCTGGGTTCTCAAACAGCGCTGGAACTGGGACATGATCGAGTCATTGCCTGCATTATGGCCGTATTTACGGGCGTATTTGGTGGCGTAATCCGCGATATTTTATGCAATAACGTACCGCTGATTTTCCAGAAAGAGCTCTATGCCGGTGTTGCTCTGGTTACCGCGATGCTTTACATGGGGTTGATGGATCTTGGTATGTCAGCTGATATCGCCACCATCATTGCGCTGGCATCCGGTTTTATTCTGCGTATTGCGGCGATTGTCCTGCGACTTGAGCTACCACGATTCAGTTACCTTGATTAGTTTTTGATCACAACCGATAGTATTCCTCAAACCTTCATAAAGGTTTTCTTTGTAAAAAGTGACGGAATACTATCGTGCTGGAAAGCCTGTATATCCTTGCCATTACCGTTGAATCGATGACCGGCGCTATCGCTGCCGGTCGCAAGGAAATGGATCCTTTCGGAGTATTGGTTATTGCCTGCTGCACAGCTGTGGGCGGCGGGTCTATCAGGGATGTATTGTTGGGGAACTATCCGCTGGTGTGGATTGCTAATCCTCAGTTTATCCTGGTGATTTGCTTCGCCGCTTTACTTACGATCCTTCTTCGTCCCCGCCTTGCTGATTTATCCACAGCTTTCCTCGTGCTTGATGCCATTGGGCTGGTGACCTTCAGTATTATTGGTGCTCAAAAAACACTGGCCTTGGGGCACAGCCCGTTAATTGCTGCCATGATGGCTATCTTTACCGGCGCTTTCGGTGGAGTTATCCGGGATATTCTCTGCAATGATGTGCCACTGATTTTCCGAAGAGAGTTATATGGCAGCATTTCATTTATGGCGGCTTGGCTTTATATGGGGCTGAGCTGGCTGTCTTTAGATGCAACGACCGCCATACTGATTACACTCATTACAGGATTCTTATTAAGGCTGGCAGCGATAGCATTTCGAATTGAAATGCCTGTGTTTCGTTATCCGAATGATGACGACTGAACCAGTTTTAAAATAGAGTAATGTCAGAAGTGCCATATAAACAGGTTTTACGTGTCTAATTGTCGCTATCCCCGTACAATAGCGCACCTTTTTACCGGAGCACTGTGATCTATGACTTCCAGTATGACCGCTTTTGCCAGAGTTGAGTCACGACAGGAGTGGGGTAGTCTGGTGTGGGAAATTCGTTCCGTAAACCACCGTTACCTTGAACCGCATTTTCGCCTGCCTGAGAGCCTGCGGGAAATCGAGCCTGCATTGCGTGAACAGCTGCGTAAGAAACTGTTTCGCGGCAAAGTTGAATGTGGCCTGAAACTGCAGCTTGCTGAAACAACCCGTTCCATCAATATCAATAACAGCCTATTGCAACAGCTGCAGCAAGCCTGCGAGAGTGTTAAAGCAACCTTTGCTGAAACGTCCGCTGTTGACCCGCTGGCAATATTGAACTGGCCGGGTGTTCTGGAAGCCGATGAAGCCGATTTTACTGTTATTCATCAACAGGCACTGGCTTCTTTTGCTCAGGCTCTTCAGCAGTTAACAGAAACCCGTCAGCGTGAAGGTGCTGAACTGAAACAGTTTATTCTGCAGCGGCTGGATTCTGTGGCAGAAAATGTTCGGGAAGTGCAAAAGCGTATGCCCAGCGTGCTTGAGTATCAGCGCCAGCGCATTACGCAGCGACTCGAAGATGCCAAGGTTGAGCTGGAACCGAACCGGCTGGAACAAGAGCTGATTATGGTGGCTCAGAAGTGCGATGTGGAAGAAGAACTGGATCGCCTGAATGCCCACAGCACTGAAGTTCGGCGTGTTATTGATCAGACCAAAGGTGCTGTCGGTCGGCGACTGGACTTCCTGATGCAGGAACTGAACCGGGAAGCGAATACGCTGGCTTCCAAGTCAATTGATGCAGATATAACCCGTCATTCGGTTAACCTTAAAGTGTTGATCGAACAAATGCGGGAACAGATTCAAAATATTGAGTAAGGTATTTTGAGTCTACTGTAGCTTACTTAATCTCACCAAGCCCCTGTTTTAAGGGGCTTAATGTGATGATCCGCCTCACTCCTTGTCTGAATAGCAAGAAACTCGTAAAGTTTTCAACGTAAATTTTTGGTTTGATTGTTTTACATGAGGATGGCCATGAGGATTGGCTATGCACGAGTCAGCACGGATGACCAAGACACAACACCACAGTTTGATGCTCTGCATGCAGCCCACTGTGAGCGAGTCTACAAAGAGAGCGCCAGAGGCCGAAGCAGACATCGGCCTGAACTGGACAGAATGCTCGATGCTGTCAGGGAAGGTGATGTCGTCGTGGTACAGAGGCTGGATCGTTTAGGGCGCAGTTTAAAAGATCCCGTAGAGCTACCGGATGATTTTCATCAGCGAGGGGTTCCTTTATGTCCCTTTCTGAAAATATTGATACCACCACAGCGACTGGTGAGCTTGCTTTTCACATGATTGGTGCCTTTGCTCAGTTTGACGAAGGCTTATCTCAGCGCGCACCAAGGTCGGCTTAGAGGTCGCGAGAGCCCGTGGTCGCGAAGGTGGAAGAAAACCCAAACTTGATAGTGCCGATATTAAAAAGGCCAAAGCCATGTTGCTTGATCCTGAAGTGACCAAAAGTAAGGTCGCTCAGCACTTCGTTGTTAGCAGACCAACGCTAAACAAATGGTTGGATGAATCTAACTAAGAGATTCAAAGATAGCTTTAGTCGAACTAAAGCAAGTAAATAACTAAGAGTGAGTTGCCCAGGTAAAGGGCAAACTCACAGAAATCAGGAATTACAGCAATGATAAGTACCCAACAGCGCGCTGCACTACATGCCCAAATATGGAAAATCGCTAACGATGTACGTGGCTCAGTTGATGGATGGGATTTTAAGCAGTACGTACTTGGCGCGCTATTCTATCGTTTTGTTAGCGAGAACTTCGCCAGCTACATTGAAGGCGGAGACGATAGCATAAACTACGCACAACTTGGTGATGACATCATTACCGATGAAATCATCGAAGATGCGGTGAAAACCAAAGGCTACTTTATTTACCCAAGTAACCTTTTTACCAATGTAGTAGCCGATGCCCACAAGAACACCAACCTGAATACCGAGCTGGCCGATATCTTCAAGTCCATCGAAAACTCAGCCAATGGCTACGACTCGGAAGGCGATATCAAAGGCTTGTTTGCTGATTTCGATACCACCAGTAACCGCCTGGGTAACACGGTAAAAGACAAAAACAAGCGGCTTGCAGACGTACTCAAGGGCGTTGCCGGGCTTAACCTGGGCGATTTTGAAGACAACCATATCGATCTGTTTGGTGATGCCTACGAGTTTTTGATCTCCAACTACGCTGCTAACGCCGGTAAGTCAGGCGGAGAATTCTTCACGCCGCAAAACGTCTCTAGGCTAATTGCCCGGCTGGCGATGCACAAGCAAACCAGTGTCAACAAAATCTATGATCCAGCGGCAGGCTCTGGCTCTTTACTGCTACAAGCCAAGAAGCATTTCGATGCCCATATCATTGAAGATGGCTTCTTTGGTCAGGAGATCAACCACACCACCTTTAACCTTGCGCGTATGAACATGTTTTTGCACAACATCAACTACGACAAGTTCAATATGCAGTTAGGTAACACGCTGACCGAACCGCACTTTGGTGACGACAAGCCTTTTGATGCTATCGTCTCTAATCCACCTTACTCGGTGAAGTGGATTGGCAGTGATGATCCAACGCTTATCAACGATGAACGCTTTGCACCTGCCGGAGTATTGGCACCCAAATCCAAAGCCGATTTTGCATTTGTATTGCATGCGCTGAGCTATCTGTCCAGCAAAGGCCGTGCGGCCATTGTGTGCTTCCCCGGTATTTTTTATCGTGGTGGTGCAGAAAAGAAAATCCGCCAATACCTGGTGGATAACAACTACGTGGAAACGGTGATTTCGCTGGCGCCCAACCTGTTCTTTGGCACCACCATTGCGGTGAATATTCTGGTGCTATCGAAAAGCAAAAACGATACAACGACGCAGTTTATTGATGCCAGCGGCGAAGACTTCTTCAAAAAAGAGACCAACAACAATGTGATGCACGATGAACACATTGAAGCCGTGATGCAGCTCTTCGACAGCAAAGCCAATGTTGATCATGTAGCGGCGCAAATCGATAACAGCGAGATTGCCGACAAAGATTACAACCTGTCCGTAAGCACCTATGTGGAAGCCAAAGACACCCGCGAGCAGATTGATATTGCCGAACTTAATCGCGAAATAGCGATAACTGTGGCCAAGATTGACGCGCTGCGTACCGATATCGATGCCATCATCGCGGAGATCGAAGGTGCGGAGATCGAAGCATGAGTTCATTAAGTTTTATGAAAAAACTGCTTAATGGTGTTGAGGTTGAATGGAAGCCGCTTGGAGAAGTTGTTGAATATTCAAAAACTAGAGTTGATGCTTCGACCCTTGATGCCACTACGTTTGTGGGAGTCGATAACCTTGTCGCTAACAAAGGTGGCCGAGTTGACGCAGATTATAGCCCCAATACATCTTGGGTAACCGCATACGAGCTGGGTGACATTCTTCTCGGAAACATTCGTCCATATCTGAAGAAAGTGTGGAGAGCAACCAGTTCAGGTGGCTGTAGCGGTGATGTTCTCGCAATTCGGATTCTAGGCGAGTGCAAGCCGTACGTAAATTCAGAGTTTTTATATTACCTATTGTCATCAGACGGGTTCTTCTCATACAACATGCAGCACGCAAAAGGTGCAAAGATGCCGCGTGGAGATAAAGCTGCGATTATGATGTACCAAATCCCAATCCCCAGCCCAGACAACCCAGAAAAATCACTGGAAATCCAAGCAGAAATCGTGCGGATTCTGGACACTTTCACCGAGCTGACAACCGAGCTGACAACCGAGCTTAACGCACGCAAAAAACAATACAACTACTACCGTGACCAGTTATTGAACTTTGAAGAAGGTGAAGTTGAGTGGAAACCTTTGGGAGATATAGGAGAGTTTATTCGCGGGAAACGCTTCACTAAAAAAGATTACGTGACAGATGGCGGTGTTAAGGTTATCCATTACGGTGAAATCTATACTCACTACGGTACTTCAGCTACAAATGCGATTTCACAGGTTCGAGCTGAACTAGCAAAATCGCTTCGCTACGCTGAGCCAAATGATGTCATTGTAGCCAGTGTGAGTGAAACTGTCGAAGATGTTGGTAAGGCTATTGCCTGGTTGGGTAACGAAAAAGTAGCAATTCATGATGATAGTTACGCTATCCGTCATTCTTTAAATCCGAAGTATTTATCTTATTGCTTACAAACCGAAGGCTTTGATGCGCAGAAAGTCAAACATGTAAGTCGAGGAAAGGTAAAAAGACTGTTGATTGATGGAATTTCATTGGTGCGAATCCCTATCCCATATCCAGATGACATCAAAAAATCGCTTACTGAACAAGCTCGTATTGTCGCTATCTTAGACAAGTTCGACACGCTCACTAGCTCTCTAAGCGAAGGTTTACCGCGCGAGATCGAACTACGCCAAAAGCAATACGAATACTACCGTGACTTGTTGCTGAGCTTTCCTCAGCCAGAAGTAACGGAGGGCGTATAACGTGGGTAAGTCACTCAATGAGATTGCACAGGAGCTCAAGGACTCTCCTAAAAAAGTGCAATTGATTTATGCTTTTAACGGCTCAGGTAAAACCCGGCTCTCTCGCGAGTTCAAAGAGTTGCTGGCAGCTGAAATCGATGTAGAAGGCGATGATGATGCTGATGCATCAGAGCTGTCGCGCAAAAATATCCTTTACTACAACGCCTTTACCGAAGATTTGTTTTACTGGGATAACGACCTGGGTGGTGACGAGCACAGGAAACTCAAGATCCACCCAAACGCTTTCACTAAATGGGTGCTTGAAGATCAGGGACAAGAAAACAGCATTGTTACCCACTTTCAGCGCCTGACAAATAGCAAGCTGACACCGGAATTTAACCCGGATTTCACGGAGATCTCGTTTTCAATTCATCGCGGCGATGAAGATCGTTTAGAAGGCCTGAAAATCTCCAAGGGTGAAGAAAGCAATCTTATTTGGAGCGTGTTCTACAGCTTGCTTGAGCAAGTGATTGAAGAGCTAAATATTCCCGAGCCCGAAGGTAGAAGCACTAACGATTTTGATAACTTACAGTATGTTTTTATTGACGATCCGGTAAGCTCGTTAGATGAAAATCACCTAATAGAGCTGGCTGTAGATCTGGCAGAGTTGATTCGGTCTAACGAATCTGAACTCAAATTCGTTGTAACCACACACAACCCTTTGTTCTTTAACGTCCTGTTCAATGAGCTTAACAGTGATGACAAGGACAGCGGCTACAAGAAGAAATGGTTCAAGAATTACCGATTAGACAAAGAGGGCGATGGCTCATTCTTGCTGGAAGAGCAGCCGAAGGATTCTGCATTTTCATATCATCTTCACCTTAAATCTGAGCTTGAGAAAGCTATCGAGACTGGTCAGCTAGGCAAGTACCACTTCAATTATCTTCGCAACATCCTTGAAAAGACGACTATTTTTCTGGGTTACAAGCGGTGGGGAGAGCTATTGCCTCAAACAGCAAACGGTAATGCCAACCCATACGAAGCAAGGATTATGATCTTACGAAGTCACTCTAAATATGCGGGTGAGGAGATGAATGATCTGACCGATGACGAAAAGCGAGTTTTAACTCGCTTAGTCAGGCATCTCGATAAAATTTATAAACCTGATCTAGCAGATGCTCAGCGGGTTGGGGGCGAAAATGACCAATAAAAGCCTTAGCCTACAAGACCAAACCACAGAGTTCCTGCTCTATACCGCTCCCAATGGTGATGTGAAAGTTGAGGTGCTGCTCAGCAATGAAACCATCTGGCTCACTCAAAAGCGCATGGCAGAGCTGTTTGGGGTGGGTGTACCAGCCATCTCCAAGCACCTGAAAAACATCTTTGAAAGCAATGAGTTACAAGAAGAAGTGGTTGTTTCCATTTTGGAAAACACCACTGCCCACGGCGCTGTTGATGGGCTTACGCAAACCAAAGCGGTGAAATACTACAACCTTGATGCGGTGATCTCGGTAGGCTACCGAGTCAACTCGACTCAAGCGACTCAGTTCCGGATCTGGGCAACTGCGCTCATTAAAGAGTACATCATCAAAGGTTTTGCTATGGATGATGAACGCCTTAAAAACGGACGTTTCTTTGGTAAGGATTACTTTAAAGAGCTGTTAGAACGGGTTCGCTCGATTCGCGCCAGTGAACGGCGCATCTATCAGCAAATTACCGACATTTTTGCCGAATGCAGCATCGATTACGATCCTAAATCGGCGACGACTCGCCAGTTTTACGCGCATGTTCAGGACAAGTTTCATTTTGCGATCACAGGTCATACCGCAGCAGAGCTGATCGCTTTAAAAGCGGATGCAACCAAACCATTAATGGGCATGAGTACCTATAAAAATGCGCCAGATGGCCGTGTGCTCAAGTCTGACTCAACGGTCGCCAAAAACTATCTGCCAGAAAAAGAGATCAAACAGCTAGAGCGTGCGGTATCGGCCTTTTTTGATTACATCGAAGGCATCATTGAAAGGCGCAACACCTTTACCATGGAAGGCTTTGCAGAGAGCGTCAATAAATTCTTAAGCTTCAATGAGTATGACATTTTGGAAGGCTACGGCAATGTCTCCCGTAAGCAGGCAGAGCAAAAAGCCTTTGCAGAATACGACAAATTTAACAAGCAGCAGCGCATTGAATCTGACTTTGATCGTCAAGTACAAAAAATGCTGAATAAAAAGGACAAGTAGTTATGGCTGATTACAAAACCATTGCTGAATCCAACAGCTTTATCGTGCTTGATAAGTACACTCAGGATTGGCAGATCAAAGAGAGCTACCAAAGTGAAGATGCGCTGGAACGCGAGCTGATTGAGGATCTGCAAAATCAGGGCTATGAATTTTTACCTGAATTGAATACCCCAGAGAAGATGCTGGCCAACGTACGCGAACAGCTGCAAAAGCTCAATAGCGTTACTTTTCTAAGTGGCGAGTGGCAACGCTTTGTTGAGCAGTTCTTAGATAACCCCAGCGACAACATCACCGACAAAACCCGCAAAATCCACGATGATTACATTCATGATTTTGTGTTTGATGATGGCCATATTGAGAACATTTATCTGGTCGACAAGCAGAAACTCACCCGCAATAAGGTGCAGGTTATCAGCAATTCCCGAACATTAAACGACAAACTAATTATACTTCGGAGTGGCCAATAGAATTAGTTGGAGACGAAGAAGCCTTCTCCACCGTCGCAGAGCAGTCAATTTCTCTACATATCAAACACTGAAACACAAGGCTACTCAGCCTCTATGTGGTATCAAGCTCCAGGCTTTTGAGGCTGACACTTTTTCCCCTTGCGATCGCCGTAAGAAACTCTGTCCATGAATCAATGAAGAACCAGTCGAACAAGCCCCTGATAGCGTGCCAAAGCGCTTTCTTTGATTTCGATGCTGATAACGCTTTTTGAAAAAGAGGGCAGGCAAGCTGCTCGATTTGGTCAATAAGGAAGGCGGTAAACGTCAGGCTGGCGAAGTTAGTCGCCAGGTGCATTTTACCGTGCCCGTAGTTGTGTTCCAGGTTGTAGTCTTGTGTTTTCAGTGTGTTAAACGTCTCATTCTCTATTTTCCACTTAGCGCGTCCTCCTCGCATGATTTTTGCCACGCTTTCTTTGGTGATTTCAATATCAGTCACCCAGGTATTGGTGTACTTCTTGTCATTGGGGCTGATTTCCACGTACTCAAGGTAGTTGACCAGAATATCCTGATGGGATTTGTTGATGGGAACGCCATTGATGAACCGGAACCAATGCCGGTAGCCGTCTTCATCGGTGAATTCATAACGTGTGACCTTACCGGCGATGTCCATCTCATCGACGGCCTCATAAAGCGACACATGGCTGGTGTCTTTCGCGACCATAATGAAGCTGTAGTCGTAGGATTTCACCAATTTGATCGTGGGACCATCGGAGTACAAGTCGTCAAAATTCAGTACCAACTTAAGGTGTGGGTGTTCTCTGGCAATATTCGACAGGAGCCTTTCGAGTGCTGTTTTTTCACAGTCGTTTTTTGAAGCATCGACTTGTTGAATAATGGGTTCCGGCATTAAAGGCAGCACTTCTTTCTTGCCCGGCTTAACCAGACAGCAGCCCAATAGTTGGTGATAATACTGGGGATTCTTGCTGTCTGGCTTTTTCACACAGCACTCTGGACAATCAATTTTTCCCGAAGAAAAATGCCCCGTCCCATCAATAGGCGCAAGATAGCCTTCCTCAAAGTACTCAAACTGCCTGAGCCGCCCGGAGCGCTGAACATAGGCGAATAACGCCGTGAAAAATTTCCGCAAATACCGAGTTTCGATCGGGTCAAGCAGCTCAGCGAGGCGAGAATCACTCGGCACTCTATTGACATTGTAGAGTGATTTCAGGTTGTGAATTTTATCTGTATTCTGTACGCAGTCCTGATCAAATTTCAGCAACGACGGATATTTAAGGTGCATGACCGCCAGGCCACACATGATGGCATCATGCAGTGCGATCTTGTCATGGTTGTTCACCGGCCTAAAATCTGGAACCTTGGCAGCTTCTTTGGAGACGACGCTGATTAGTTTTTCAGCCAGCGCTTTTTGTTGTTTTTTTGTTGAAGACACAGAGAATACGACTGTAGATGTATAGTCTGCATACTGTACCTCAAAGTCTGCGATTTAGGGAATATCAGAACTACCGCTATCCCTTGGTATCACTGGTTTTAATCAAGTGCTCGGGAATTACTGGCAGGTTATTAAGCAGTTTGAACAAACCGGCAGTGCTGCTAACCGTTATGATGTGACCATTCTGGTTAATGGCCTGCCGCTGGTACATATCGAGCTGAAAAAGCGCGGCGTGGCCATTCGCGAAGCCTTTAATCAGGTGCATCGCTACAGCAAAGAGAGCTTTAATACCGACAACTCGCTATATAAGTTTTTGCAGGTGTTTGTGATCTCTAACGGCACCGATACCCGTTACTTTGCCAATACCACCAAGCGCAATAAAAACAGCTTTGATTTCACCATGAACTGGGCGAAGTCAGACAACTCACTGATCAAAGACCTTAAAGACTTTACCGCCACCTTCTTCCAGAAAAACACGCTGTTAGATGTGTTATTTCACTACTGTGTATTTGATGTTAGCAATACCTTGCTTGTCATGCGCCCCTACCAGATCGCTGCTGCTGAGCGTATTTTGTGGAAGATAAACAGTGCCTACCAAACCAAGAACTGGAGCAATACGGAGAGCGGCGGGTATATCTGGCATACCACGGGCAGCGGTAAAACGCTGACTAGTTTTAAAGCAGCGCGCCTGGCGACGGAACTGGATTTTGTTGATAAGGTATTCTTTGTCGTTGACCGTAAAGATCTCGACTATCAAACCATGAAGGAGTATCAACGCTTCTCACCAGATAGCGTCAATGGCTCTGACAGCACCGCTGGGCTTAAACGCAATCTGGCTAAAGATGATAATAAAATCATCGTGACCACCATTCAAAAGCTGAACAATCTGATCAAGAGTGAAAGTGGTCTTTCTATCTACAATAAGCAGGTGGTCTTTATCTTCGATGAATGCCACCGCAGCCAATTTGGTGAAGCTCAGAAGAACATCAAGAAGAAGTTTAAAAAATACTATCAGTTTGGTTTTACCGGAACACCAATTTTCCCAGACAACGCTTTGGGAGCAGAAACCACGGGTAGCGTGTTTGGTCGTGAGTTACATTCATACGTGATCACCGACGCAATTCGAGATGAAAAAGTACTGAAATTCAAGGTCGACTATAACGATGTTCGCCCTCAATTTAAGGCCATCGAGACGGAAACCGATGAGAAAAAGCTGAGTGCACTCGATAAGAAAAAAGCATTTTTACACCCACAGCGCATTAGTGAAATTTCTCAATACATTTTGAATAACTTCCGCCAGAAAACACATCGCCTGCAAGCAGGAGGTAAAGGTTTTAACGCCATGTTTGCCGTGAGTAGTGTGGATGCAGCCAAAGCGTACTACGAGTGCTTTAACACCCTTCAAAGCGAAGGAGAGGCGACGAAAGTACCACTGAAGGTAGCCACTATCTTCTCTTTTGCCGCTAATGAAGAGCAGGATGCGATTGGCGATATTCAAGACGAAAGTTTCGATGTCTCTGCAATGAATAGCAGCGCTAAAGAGTTTTTGAGCGCAGCTATCGATGACTATAACGCCAGTTTTAAAACCAATTTTGGTGTGGATAGCAAAGGGTTCCAAAACTACTACCGTGATTTAGCTCAACGCGTTAAAAACAAAGAAGTAGACCTACTGATTGTGGTGGGTATGTTTCTGACGGGGTTTGATGCGCCAACGCTTAATACTTTATTTGTTGATAAGAACCTGCGTTATCACGGCCTGATGCAGGCATACTCGCGCACCAACCGTATTTTTGATGCGACCAAGACTTTTGGCAATATCGTTACCTTCCGCGACTTAGAAGCGGCTACGGTAGATGCCATTACTCTATTTGGTGATAAGAACACCAAAAACGTGGTGTTGGAAAAAAGCTACCAGGAGTACATGGAAGGCTTTAAAGATATTGCCACGGGTGAAGCGCGCAGAGGTTATCAAGCGGTGGTCGCTGAGCTGAAAAAACGCTTCCCAGATCCATCAGCTATTGAAACAGAAAAAGATAAAAAAGCTTTTGCCAAACTGTTTGGTGAATACTTGCGTGTGGAAAATGTTCTGCAAAACTACGATGAGTTTGCTGGTTTAAAAGCCCTGCAAAGCGTTGACATGGAAGATGCAGCAGCGGTTGAGGCCTTCAAGGCTAAGTATTACGTCGATGATGACGATATCAAGGCGATGCAAGCGATTGACGTTCCTCCAGAGCGTGTGATTCAAGACTACCGCTCAACTTACAACGATACGCGTGATTGGCTACGCCAGCAAAAAGAAGGAAAGGATAAAGGTGAGTCGACTATCGACTGGGATGATGTGGTGTTTGAGGTGGATCTGCTTAAATCTCAAGAGATTAACCTGGATTATATCCTTGAGCTAATCTTTGAACACAACAAGAAGCGCAAAGGTAAAGCTGAGCTAATCGAAGAAGTCCGCCGTCTTATTCGCGCTAGCCTTGGCAACCGCGCCAAAGAGAGCTTGATAGTGGACTTCATCAACCAAACAGATTTGGATGACATTGGTGATAAGGCCAGCATCATTGATGCTTTCTTTAAGTTCGCCCAAGCTGAACAAAAGCGTGAAGCTGAAGAGTTAATAAGTGCAGAGAACCTTAACGAAGAAGCCGCAAAGCGCTACATCACCACATCGCTCAAGCGCGAATATGCGAGTGAAAACGGCACAGAGCTTAACTCAACACTACCCAAAATGAGTCCTTTAAATCCTCAATATAAAACTAAAAAGCAAAGCGTCTTCCAAAAGATTGTCGCCTTTGTTGAGAAGTTTAAAGGAGTTGGTGGGCAAGTTTAACGGGGAATCTGACAAGGTGTCAGCGATAGATGAACGTAAGCTTTGGATGCAACATCAGTAAATTAGCCAAAATCCTTCTGGTGAGTAACGTGATACAGTTACTCACCACAATCGCTTGAGGGCACTGGTATCAAAGGTCATTACCAGTGCTATTCTGCAAGCAGATTCCGAATATTGAGTGATGTGCTCCAACCCCTGAGCGAGCAAAGACTATGAAGAAAAGTATTCTCAAAGGCACACTGTATATCGTCGCAGCCCCCTCCGGCGGCGGTAAAACCAGCTTGGTGCGTGCTTTGATCAGCATGATCAAGCATATCAGCGTGTCTGTTTCCCATACCACGCGTCCTATCCGACCGGGTGAAAAGGAAGGGGTGCACTATCACTTCGTTGAGCAGCAGGAATTTGATGACTTGCTGAATCAGGGCGTCTTTCTGGAGCATGCTCAGGTTTTCGGAAATTCCTACGGAACCTCACAAATCTGGGTTCAGGAACAGCTGGATAAGGGCGAAGATGTTATTCTGGAAATCGACTGGCAGGGTGCTCAGCAGGTACGTAAACAGATGCCTGAAGCCGTTTCTATTTTCATTATTCCGCCCTCTGTTGAAACCCTGAAAGAACGCCTGTACGGTCGCGGAACGGATGCTGATGATGTGTTGGAAGGCCGTATGGCGCAGGCGCTGGACGAAATGAGCCATTATGGCGAATTTGATTATCTGGTTGTGAATGATGATTTCGATCATGCGCTGCTGGATCTGCGCTCAGTGATCCGTAGCCGCCGACTTACCCAGGAATTCCAACAGGAATATGAGCAGGAATTGCTAACCAATCTGTTAAAAGGTTGAGTCATTTCCCGGATAGACTTGTCTTAAGTGCTTTACATTCGATAAACTGTTCGTTTGAATGCCCCGACCCTGTCCGGAGTGAGCTCCGGCGGTCAAGAATCAAGAGGATGGATATACCGTGGCTCGAGTGACTGTCGAAGACTGCCTGGAAAATGTAGATAACCGTTTTGATCTGGTCATGCTGGCTTCCAAGCGTGCGCGTCAGCTGACGATTGGCGGCAAAGATCCGATGGTTGAATGGGAAAATGACAAACCGACCGTAGTGGCTCTGCGTGAAATCGCTGAAGGTCTGGTTTCCCATGAAACAGTCATTGAGCGTGAAGACGACGAAATCGAAATGGCGTCTTTTGTAGGTCTTGAAGGCTGATAACAGCCTTCCAGGAACTGTGCGCCTGTTTGCTTTATGAAGTAATCAGGTGCATATGAGCATGATGATCCGGGTTCCACCTGGCTGCGTGCCGCTCTTTTGTATGCTGTTCTTAAAAGAATTGCTCCTGAGAGTTTATGGCGTAGCATTTCCAAAGCAACCCGGTTGC
Source organism: Endozoicomonadaceae bacterium (assembly GCA_965261725.1). Taxonomy (GTDB): domain Bacteria; phylum Pseudomonadota; class Gammaproteobacteria; order Pseudomonadales; family Endozoicomonadaceae; genus CANDOC01. The sequence goes on from CBDHDU010000044.1 coordinate 507,711, forward strand.
AGTTAGGAGACAGGTGGTGCCCGACATTGATGCTCTGGCCCTTCGATTGAAATCATACCTGCCGCAAGAGCAGGTCAATCTGGTGCGGCGCGCATACTATTATGCGGAGCAGGCACACGATACCCAGACCCGCCGTAGTGGCGAACCCTACATCACTCACCCGCTGGCTGTTGCCGGAATTCTTGCTGATATGCATATGGACCATCAGAGCCTGATGGCGGCCATGTTGCATGATGTGATTGAAGATACCGGAATAAAGAAAGATGCAATTGCAGCTCATTTTGGCGATACCGTCGCCGAACTGGTTGATGGCGTCAGTAAACTGACCCATATGCACTTTGAAGATAAAGCGACGGCTCAGGCAGAAAATTTCCAGAAAATGGCGCTGGCGATGGCGCGTGATATTCGCGTTATTCTGGTGAAGCTGGCTGACCGCCTGCACAACATGCGCACGTTGGGTGTTTTAAGACCTGACAAGCGCCGCCGTATCGCCAAAGAAACGCTGGAAATCTATTCGCCAATAGCGAACCGGCTGGGTATGCACAACCTTCGCATTGAGCTTGAAGATCTTGGCTTTCATGCCATGCACCCGATGCGATGTCAGCGAATCAAGAAGGCTGTCAAAAATACCCGTGGTAACCGTCGGGAAGTCGTTTCCAGCATTCAGCAGGCGATTGCTGCCAGAATGGAACAGGAAGGGCTGGCCGGACGGGTTGTCGGTCGGGAAAAGCATCTTTACAGCATCTATCGCAAGATGCGGAACCAGCATAAATCCTTCAGCGATATTATGGATGTTTTTGCTTTCCGGATTATCGTTGACAGTGTGGATAGTTGTTATCGCTCTATCGGCCTGGTTCACAATCTATACAAGCCCATTCCTGGTCGTTTTAAAGATTACATAGCGATTCCTAAAGCTAACGGTTACCAGTCTTTGCATACTACGTTGTTTGGTATGCACGGGATTCCCATTGAAATCCAGATCCGGACTCAGGAAATGGAAGACATGGCGAATAACGGCATTGCGGCACACTGGCTTTATAAATCCGGTGATGAGGCATTGCTGGGTAGTCAGGCACGTACCCGCGAGTGGCTGAAAGGTGTACTGGAGTTACAGGAAAACGCCGGCGATTCCCTCGAGTTTATCGAGAACGTCAAAATCGACCTGTTCCCGGATGAAGTGTATGTCTTCACGCCGCAGGGACACATCATGGAACTTCCCAAGGGCGCAACAGCAGTTGATTTTGCTTACGCCGTGCATACCCATGTGGGTAATACCTGTGTTGCCTGTCGTATAGATAAAAGACTGGCGTCCTTGAGTCAGCCGCTGGAAAGTGGTCAGACTGTTGAAATTGTTACCGCTCCCGGCGCACGACCCAATGCAGCCTGGCTGACATTTGTTATTACCGGTAAGGCCCGCTCAAATATTCGTCACTTCCTCAAGAACCAGCAACACAATGAATCGATTGCGTTAGGTCGTCGCCTGCTGAATAAGGCGCTGATTGGTTTTGACACAGAGCTTGACCGTATTGATAAACGCTTGCTGGGCAAGGCAGTTGAAGATGCCGGTATGGGCTCACTGGAGCATCTGCTGGAAGAGATTGGTCTGGGTAACAAAATGGCTTACATTGTTGCCCGCCGCTTAATGGAAGGTGCTGAACTGAGAGATGATTCGTCTGAGCAGGTCGACACATCCGGTTCCGAGAAGCTGCTGAGTATCCGTGGTACTGAAGGCATGGTCATCAGCTTTGCCAAGTGCTGTTATCCGATTCCGGGAGACCCGGTGGTAGGACACGTCAGTGCCGGTCGTGGCATTGTGATTCACACCGAAGTCTGTAAGAACATTGCTGAGATACGTCATAACCCGGAGAAGATTCTGGAGGTAGACTGGGACAAGAATGTTGGGGGCGAATTCTCAGTCGAACTGCAGGTCGAGTTTGAGCAGGAGCGGGGGATGATTGCTGCTTTTGCCAATACCGTTACATCATTTGATGCCAGTATTGAGAAAATTAATCTGGAAGAACGCAATCCGCGTTATAGTCAGGTTCAGCTGCTGATCAGCGTGCGAGACCGAACGCATCTTGCCCGGTTGATTAAGAAATTGCGTGCAATTAAAGGCGTCACCTCGATTGCACGGCGGCGGGAATGATCCGTTCCCGCTTCTCTCCTTGCCCTTAAAATCAGGAAAAACCAATATCAATATGCTCTTTGCACAGAAGAGGCTATTTTCTGTGCAAAGCATAGTCAGGGAGTAACCTCTATGTCTTTACCTACCGTTATGATTTTGGGGACTGGTGGCACGATTGCCGGTACCGGTGTGTCCAGCCATGAAAGCAGTTATACCTCCGGGCAGCTGACCGTTAACCGGCTGATTGAGTCTGTACCGGGCGTTGAAAATATTGCCGAACTGGCTTGTGAGCAGGTTGTTAATATTGGCTCTCAGGATATGGGTGAGGAAGTCTGGTTCAAGCTGGCCAAGCGTATTAATGAGCTGCTGGCACAGGACTCCATTGATGGCATTGTTATTACTCATGGTACTGACACCATGGAAGAAACTGCCTGGTTCCTTAATCTGGTAGTGAAAAGTAATAAACCGGTTGTACTGACCGGTGCCATGCGTCCGGCAACTGCGTTGAGTGCTGATGGCCCGGTTAACATGTTTAACAGTGTTGTTGTCGCTGCTGACAAGGCATCCCGTGGCAAGGGCGTAATGGTTGTTATGAACGATAAGGTTCATGATGCCCGTGATATTACCAAACTGTCTACGACTGCTGTGGATACCTTCTGTTCACCTAATTATGGTGTGTTGGGATATATTCACAATGGCAAGGTTGAATTCCAGCGTAGCCCGGAACGCATTCACACGACAACGTCAAAGTTTGATATTAAAGGTATTGATCACTTGCCTCGTGTCGGTATTGTTTATGGTCATGCAACTGGCAGTCAGGAAGTAACGCAGGCTTTTATTGATGCTGATTTTGAAGGTATCGTTCATGCAGGTCTTGGAAACGGTAATATCTATCACGAAGTATTGATTGCATTGACTGATGCCCGCCTGAAAGGCGTTCAGGTTGTACGTTCTTCCCGTGCAGCTATGGGTTCTACAACTGAAGATGCAGAAGTAGACGACGACCGTTACGAGTTTATTGCTTCCGGTTCACTGAACCCTCAGAAAGCCAGGATTCTGCTGCAGCTGGGGTTGACCAGAACTCAGAACCACCGTGAATTACGGGAAATTTTCAGAAGTTATTAACAGCGGCTAAAAATAAAGCCTCATACTATTTTCTGGAGTCTTTAATGAGTAACAAGCAGATTATCCACACTGATAAAGCACCAGCAGCCATTGGTACTTATTCTCAGGCTGTTAAGGTTGGTTCTACGGTTTATATTTCCGGTCAGATTCCGCTGATTCCTGAAACAATGGAGCTGGTGGATGGTGGCTTTGAAGAGAGTACGGTGCAGGTTTTTGAAAATCTCAAAGCCGTAGCGGAAGCTTCAGGTGGTACGCTTCAGGATGCTGTGAAAGTTAATATTTTCCTGACTGACCTGAGTAACTTTGCCAAAGTTAATGAAGTGATGGCTCGCTACTTTGATGAACCTTATCCGGCACGTGCAGCAGTGGGTGTGAAAGAACTGCCAAAAGGTGTTCCTGTTGAGGTTGAAGCGATTCTCGGGCTGAAATAAATATCCTATGTTATGGGCCTGAAGGTTATTTATCATCGTCAGGCCTAAGTTCTTCCCAGCTTCCTTCCAGTTCAGGTTCTTCAGGTGTCGGTGATGTCACCGGACTGATGACATCATATTCTTTTTCCAGATCACTACGGCAGCCCTGAGTCCAGACACGCACTCTTGCAAACAGGCTGGACTGATTAATCATTTCCCGACTCACGATATAGTCAACCAGTCTTGGCACCTCAGCCCGACTATCGACACATTGTGCATATTCGCGAAAAGAGCCGGGCTCCCCTTTTGAATTGAAAAAACACCAGCCACATGATGGTCCAGGCCCCATCGGCAATAGAGCACAGACATGACCGGGACTGCCGGAATGATCGGTAAACAGCTTCCTTACCAGTGTTTGTTGTGATTTAAAAAAGCCTATTGATAGGGCGTAATAGCATGGCCAGGCTTTATCTGGAAGAGCGAGTCTTTCTCCTGTCATCATCAGCTTTTCCAGCATACCTGTATTGGTTTGATCAAGAGACAGGCATGCTTCCGGTGCGAGGGTTGGGAATCCTTCGCTACCTGTAGCCGATGCACCTTTAAGCTGGATCGGTTTCAGTGACTGCTCCATTGTTTCGATAGTGGCATCATCCGTTTCTTCTACTATTCCCATATCAAGAGTCGAAGAGCCTGAAACTCCAACAGTCGGTAGCATCAACCCTGAAGCTTTCAGACCGTATAGTTCAAAAGCCATATCAGGCGAAACCTGAGACAGGCGACTTTCTCCCCGGCTGCTTTTGTAGTGTTTACAGGAACCAATGCCCATAGTGATCCACTGACTCAATGTTTCAGGGGTGATGTTGGTCACAGGGTCATTAATTGCTGAGTAGACAGCCTGAGCGGTAATAAAAGCGCATGCCTGAGAGGAGTAGAGTTGAGATCCGAATAGCTCTGTAGTCTGGCCTATCGTTGCATCAATACGATACACGGCACTTCTCCTGACATCAGAGAAAATTTCTTATATGTACTATGTAGACTAAAAGTGACGAGCATCGATGCTATATGATGCTTTTCAGATGCTCCATCTCATAAACCAGTGCCTGTAATACGGCACGGCGAGGAATAACGCCTACGAGCTTATTGTCTTTTATCACCGGATAGGTTTTTGGTTTGTCATCAGCCATCCGTAGAGCCACGGCAATAATAGCGTCTTCTGCATTAACAGCGAGTACGTTGTGTGACATGACATCTTCAACAATAGAGTTGAGTTCGCCGTGATAGCTGCTGTTAAGTGCCTGCCGGATACAGTCCTGTTCAGAAACAAAGCCAATAACCCGGTTATCACCATCGACTACTGGTGCACCGGTGAGATTATTATTAAGTAAATGACGTATAGTTTTCTGCAGTGATGATCCGGCAAGTACCGGTTTGGCTGTTTCCATATAATCTGAAACCAGCGGGGAATGATCTTCCGTCATTATGTGATCCTCCTGTGGCTTGCTTTGATGGCGTACGTGAGTGAAGGGCTTTCATTTGTTTAGCTACGATACTTATGTCAACAGAACCCTGAGCATCATAGACAGATATTTTTGCTTATCTTTCTTTTAAGTATAAGAAATAGGGTGGGGCACGCGTCATTTTCAGCTGTTTTTTCAAATATTGGCCTGAAATTGTTTTACATATCAATTACATAATGTTTCTTAATTTTTATTGATCTAACGCTATTTTACTTTTTTCGGTAAATGCTTAAGTTACCCCCCCCGTTGGCGAGATATACCTTTGTCTGTAATGCGGATAACGGCGCTCGTATAGTTAAATTTGGAGAGTGAACATGGAAGGTAATCTGAATCAGGCATTTGAAACTGCGCAGCAGCGGGTAAAACAACTGGCTAAGCGTCCATCAAATGAACACCTGCTGGCACTGTATGGTCTTTATAAGCAAGCCGTTTCCGGTGATGCTACAGGTAAAGCACCATCCCGTTTCAAGGTTGCTGAACATGCTAAATTCAATGCTTGGAAACAGTTGGCTGGCACAGTAGGCAGCGATTGTCAGCGCCGCTATGTTGAGCTGGTAGATGAGCTGTTTAAGAAGCAGGGTTAATTATTCTTATAGCAATGCGGCTCTTACCGGTGACAGGGATTACAAAGGCTTCTAACCTGTTGTAAGCCTCAAAAAACCGGAATATCCGCATATGCTTATTGCCCAGCTGACAGATACCCATATCAAGAAAGAAGGTCACTGGGCCTATAACAAGGTCGATACGCTGGGCTTGTTAAAGGCAGCCATTAAGCACCTTAATGAGCTGTCTGGCAGGCCTGATGTCGTGCTGGTTACCGGTGATCTGGTTGATATGGGGACTGAGGATGAATACCGGCTGATCCGAACTCAGTTGGACCAACTCAAAATGCCATGGCTGGCTATTCCCGGAAATCATGATGACCGGGCAGCAATGCAGGCATGTTTCTGTGATCAGGCATGGATGCCTGTTAATAGTGACTTTATTCAGTATGCTGTCGATGACTATCCGCTGAGGTTAGTTGGTCTCGACAGTATTATTCCCGGTTCAGGAGGTGGTGAGTTCTGTCAGGAGCGCTGTGACTGGCTGGATAACATACTTGCTGAAGAGGCGAATAAAGATACACTGCTATTCATTCATCACCCGCCGTATAAAACCGGAATCGCTTTTATGGATGGCATTCGTCTCAAAGACGATGAAGGGCTTGCCAGCGTCATAAAACGCCATTCTCAGGTTAAAATGCTGTTATGCGGTCATGTTCACCGTGCAGTACAAAGCATCTGGAATGGCATTCCTGCCGTAATCGGGCCATCACCAGCCCATGCTGTAACACTGGATACAGATAAAAACGCCGATTCCAGCTTTATCCTCGAACCTCCGGCTATTCAGCTGATTCGATATAGTGAGGGACAGCTGACAACCCATTTAAGTTACATCGGAGCGTTCAGTGGACCATGGCCTTTTTGTCATCCGGATGGCAGTCTGATTGATTGAAGGCTGTCTGAGTTATCATTATTTACCACTTTTTTGACCTCTGTCGTACATGTTATCGCCTTCGGCTATAGACGACGTCTGATCAGTTTTGAGATTATGCGTGCCAATAATACATAAGGACTTTTGCTTCCAAGTAAGTGAGAGCCAGCCCTTAAAGCAAAAAAACCTTATTGGGTCCGAAAAGCGTGGATATTTCGACTTTTATTCAAGAATACTGGTCTTACCTGACCATTCCGATTGTCAGTGCCTTCGTTGGTTATGGTACCAACTGGCTGGCAGTGAAAATGATGATGTACCCGACCAACTTCAAAGGCGTAGGTGCTTTTGGTTGGCAGGGTGTTATTCCGGCGAATGCGGAGAAAATGGCTCGCGTAGTTGTTGATCACAGCCTTAAACGGGTTATGACGCAGGAAGAGCTTATCGACCGTGTTGAGCCGGATAAGCTGGTACATGCAGTCAATCACCGGCTTGAGCCCTTTGTTGAGGAAATAGTCGATGAGCTGATGGCCGAAACCACAAACTATGGCGTGCATGTCAGCAATTTCTTCTGGCGGGCTGCCCCTGTCCGGATGAAAGAAAAAATCTACCGTGACGTCAAAGCAAAGCTGCCGGATGTCGTGGCACGCATTGTTGACAATATGAAATACAATGCCGGTGATTTGCTTGATATTAATGAAGTCATTGTTAAAAAGCTGACACAGAATAAAGAGCTACTGGTCGAGATATTTCAGAAAGCAGGTAAGGACGAATTCAAGTTTATCGAGCGCAGTGGTTTCTATTTTGGTTTCCCGCTGGGCATACCTGTAATGTTTATCTGGTATTACTTCCCGGTCTGGTGGCTGCTACCTGTTTTCGGTTTACTGGTTGGTTATATCACCAATACTCTGGCGATTTATCTGGTACAGAAGCCTGTAGAACCCGTAAAAATTGGCCCGTTTACGGTACAGGGGCTGTTTATTAAACGACAGAAAGAGGTCTCCCGTTACTTCGGAAGTGTCTTTGCAGACAAGCTGCTAACTGCCGAAGTGATGGCTAAAGAAGTATTAGCAAGCCGTCGCGCGGTTGATTACATTCATGAACTGATTCACCGGGAAGTTAACCATGCGATAGAAGCATCCCAGGGCTTCTTTAAACCGCTGACAGTCGTTTCCATGGGACCAAAACAGTACGCCAAAATGGGTGATATAGTGTCTGAGCGAACCTTTGGGGAAATCCAGATTCAGGATAAGCGCTCATTCCGCTATATCAATGAAGTGCTGGATATAGAAGACACATTATCAGTACGTCTTGGTAAGTTGCCTGGAGAAGAGTTCTTTGAACTTTTACACCCGATTTTTGAAGAAGAAGAATGGAAGCTGATTGTCGTTGGAGCTGCTCTCGGGTTTGGAGCCGGGTGGTTACAATGGGCGTTGTTGACCTAGTTTCTTATCCTGTAGATCATCAAGGGCAGCTAAAGCTGCCCTTGAGGCATTAACTGAGCCAAGACTATTGAGTATCTGCCATATTCATCCAGTCTTTAAGGGCTTTGATATTAGTTTCAGATAGCCCGGCATTGCTTGCATATGTCCAAATGTCCAAACCCTCTGAATCTTTCCAGTTTTTAACCAAAGAATGAAATTTATCGTTCGAAAAGTACTTACAAATATGTGTGGGTATGGCTTCGTAGCTTTCGATCTCAGGGATAACTTCTCCCTCCTCAAAGGTCATTATGCTGAACTGAAGAGTGCATAGATCAGTAATAAGAAACTTCAGGTGGAAAGGTGCAGGTTCCACCAATTCTGCATCATACAGGGCTGCCATTAACTGGGGGGCAGGTTGCCAACCGCCAAACTGTGACTGCAGGTCTATTGCTTCAGTAATGCGCTCTCTATCTTCAGCAGATAAGCTTAATTCTCCTATGACCCATTCTAATATCTCGAAGATTAAGTCATCATTTTGTGGAAGGCTAATGGTAGAAACCAGATCATCAATGGTTGGTTTGAGTGAGCTATCTTTAAGGATTATCTGTTTAAGTATAGGTTTTCCCGCACTATGCTTTATGGCATAACTTAATGGATTATCACCCGAAGATGATTCTAATCTGGAAAGCACAGGGCTTTTCCAAAAATCAGCAGAAACAGAACAAAAAATATTAGTGACTTCATATTTCTTCAATCGATAGCAGGCAGGAATAAGTAAGCCTGGTGTAGCTTGCACCCCAAGTACAGCATTAAACCAGAAGCACCATCTTTAAAGCCAGCAAAAAGCATTGCTGACATCAGGTCACAAACATTGATGTCATCATACGGAGCTGTTTGACCTACAACGCAGTATCGATTAAAGTCACCACCCTGCTTGAAATGAGACTCGTATTTTTCCTTTGAAGAATGCAGCTGTGAACGACATAAATTGTAATCCTCACCTGATCTGAATATTATATTAAATAATTCTCTTGCCAGATCAATTCCGTTAGGCAAATCTTCAAGTTTCTCTCTGCTGTTCCATGAATGCATCTGGGCAATATCAGCAACAATCTCAGGGTATTTCAGCCATTCCTTCGGAATGGCTCCCAGCCTGAAAAACCCTTCATGTTTATCCTTAAGAATAATATCTACGACAGGAAAGTTTTTATCCGCAGTTAACTGAGCAGAATCAGAAAATTTACGTTGTAATGTTCTGATGAGCTTTGCGTAAGATGCGTCCAGAGGACATGCAAAAGTTGTTGTTACTCTAGTAGAGTCATCATAATGCTCAAATAGATTATCAAATTCAAGTTGTTGCCAGAGTTTTTCATTTTTGTCTTTTAATTGTTTGATTGTTAATTGGCTATTTTCACCTGCCAGAGCACCTTTTGAAGTAAAGCTGAAGCTTAATAGTATTGATATGGTAAAAAATAACAAACGATAAAAACTGATGCTCTGTAATTTTGATATATTGTACTTCATATTATTACTGCGATATTAGTTAATTTTAGAATGCGCAAGTGTTTGGCTAGTTAAATTAGTACGATTTTTCTAACTGTCAAATTAGTACGATTTTTCTAACTGTCAAGGTTTTGTGGATTTATTAACTGCTTTATTGTTTCTTGTCATAAACAGAAATTACTCATAAGGCTTATAGTTATAATTAGTGCCTGTCCGAAAACCCTCAAACCTTGAAAATAGCAGCCTGCAACCAAATATAACTATTGAAGATTTTCCAAAACAGGCTGTTTTTCAAATTTATGCGCCAGACCATCAATCCACAAATGCAGCTGGGTGAAGTCGATATCTCATCCGTCCAGTTTAACCCCAAGTCCAGAGACGATATCCCTCGTATCCTGCGAGCATTGCAGCACATTTACACAACGCCAGAGCTGAGACAGCAGGTCTTTCAGGTACTCGACTCCATGATTCTATCTGACCAAAACAACGGTCGCCCCGGGATGGAACTCTGGAGAATACTCGTGTTTGGCACCCTCCGCCTGGTGATCAATTGCGATTATGACCGTTTGCAGGAACTGGCCAATGAACACGGCACTTTGCGTCAGATGCTCGGACATGGCCCTTATTGCACGCACACCTACCATATACAGACGTTGCAGGATAATATCAGCCTGTTTACCCCGCAGGTGCTGGATCAGATCAATCAGGTTGTCGTTGCGGCAGGGCACTCGCTGGTAAAAAAAAAGAGCGAACCGTTACATGGCCGTGCCGATTCGTTTGTCGTAAAAACCAATGTCCATTTCCCCACCGACATTAACTTGCTGAGCGATGCTTGTCGTAAAATCATTGAGTTTGCTTCGGCTTCAGCTCATGAGCACAAACTCCCCGGCTGGCGACAGCATCGCTACCTGCAGCGGCAGCATAAGAAGCTTTACCATACAGTGCGTAACCTGAAGCACTCTACGTCAGCTGACGAGTTACAAAAAAGCAAACGACAGCATGACATTGAAATGGCGCATATTGAGTACCTGAAGCTCAGCCTGAAAATCATTCGGATGGCCGATGTAACGTACTCCGTGCTGACAAAGCATCAACCTGATGAACCACGCCTTGAAGCGCTCAGCTACTATCTGCTGCATGCCAAACATCAGGTTAGTCTGATTCATCGGCGGGTCATTGAGCATGAAACCATACCGCATGCAGAGAAAATCTTTTCGCTGTTTGAACCTCATACCGAGTGGGTCAGCAAAGGCAAGGCGGGCGTACCGGTTGAACTGGGCTTGCGTGTTTGTGTGTTGCAGGATCAGTTCGGCTTTACGCTTCACCACCAGGTCATGGAAAAGCAAACGGACGACCAGGTAACGGTTCCTATGGCCAAGGGAGCCAAAGAGCGCTTTCCAGTCTTGAGTCAAGTCAGCTACGACAAGGGGTTCTGGAGTCCGGATAATCTTGTAAAACTGGAAAACTTGCTGGACAGGGCTGTACTACCTAAAAAAGGAAAGATGTCGTTAGAGGACAAAAAACGGGAATCACACCTGGCGTTTGTCCGTGCAAAACGACAGCACTCTGCTGTTGAGTCGGATATTAATGCTCTGGAAGCCCATGGTCTGGATAAATGTCCGGATAAAGGGCTGGATGCCTTCAAGCGTTATGTTTCGCTGGCTGTTGTGGCAAATAACCTGCAGCGTCTGGGCAAAGTGCTGTTGGAAAGGGATCGGCAATAGTCGCCTGTTGATGGTTTGGTAATCCGGTGTTCGTTCAGATCATGCATGTCGTGAGGCTTACTGACATCTACGGAGTGAAGGTTTTGAACATTTTTTGAACAATTGTGACTGAAAACCGCTGCATTGATTGAACAGCAAACTCAAATGATCCACCTAACAGTGACTCATTAACACAGGCAGCTATAGTTCATGCGTTTTCTGACAGGCACTAATTAGTAGTTTTAATCGTTTAATAACTAATATATCTGGCTGAATGTCTTGGCTGGTTAAATATGTAACTGCTCAGAATTTGTAGGCAATTTTTCTGGTAGATTGGCTACAGCCCAGCGATATCAAGGGTGCAGTTTCCAAGACGGGCACTTTTGCCTACAAAAAATGAGCAGTTACTTAAATATCACAATCATGGCGGGGGAGTATAAATACCATGACAATCAAGCTGAACATGGAAGTAATGGAACTAATGTTTTATTACTGGCAGGCAACCAGTGAGCGGGCAAAGGTGGGTGAAGCCTTTATCACGACAATTGCTGACCATGAGAAAATGACGCCGGTTTACAATGAAGAGTTCGGTGCAGAGTCTGTTCGCCGTGCACTGAGTGCCATCAGTAATAAAGAAATCTTCAGTGCCGATCACAAGCAAGAATCCCGCTTCTGGAATAACAATATGTGGGCCATGGAAGATATGGCGCTGATGGAAGCGATGATGGCGCCGCTGAAAGTGATGAACCTGAGTGATGTAAACGTCAAAGGTGATCTGGAAGTGGTCGTACTGCCTTTGCATATGGATGAATATTATCTGCAGGGCAATACGCTGTTTATCAACTTCTTCCGGGTGCAGGCTGATCTGATGGAAGACGGCCCGCTGAAAATCGGTGGTGTTGAACTGAAGCAGTGGATTGAACAGGTCTGCAGCTAAGTCTGACCAGATTCAAAAAAGGGTTGGCTGTGGATAATACAGCCAACCCTTTTTTCATTATGCCTGCTGAATTTTTTCTTCCGCTTCTACTTCCTGTGCTGATCCCAGTAGCAGCGCATAGCGGTGCCCTTCCGGAGTCGTTTCCAGCGCGATCTTCACAATCATTGTTAACGGTACCGACAGAATCATACCCACGGGTCCCATCAGCCAGCCCCAGAAGACCAGAGACAGGAAAACAACGATGGTCGATAAGCCAAGACCGTTGCCCATAATGCGCGGCTCCAGCACGTTACCCATCACCATATTGATGGCGATATAACCAAGCGCCACAATACCGGCATCAGCAAATCCCAGAGAAATAATTGTCAACAGCACCGCAGGAATAGCGGCAATCATTGAACCGATATTGGGAATAAAGTTGAGCAGGCACGCCATAACGCCCCATAGAATGAAAAAGTCGACGCCCTTGATCCATAGCATCAGGCTGACGAGCAAACCAGTTGCTGCACTGATCGCACTTTTCAAAGCAATGTAATGATTGAGTGAGCGTACAAAACGGCCAATCGGCTGCATCTGTTTTGCCGGATCGGGAAGAATCAGTTCCAGTTTGCGGCTTAGCCAGGGGCCTTCCAGCAGCATAAAGATAACTGTCAGCAGTACCAGTATCAGGTAGCTCATGGCACCACTGATACCTGCCAGCGTATTGGTGAATACAGAAACTGCTGCACCCGGATCAAATGATTCTGTCAGCATATCGGCATTCAGCTGAATGTCCCGCTCCGCCAGCCTTTCTATAATCCAGCGAAATTCTGTTTCCAGCTGGGCACGGTACTGGGGAATATTCTGAGTAAACTGTTTCGCTGAAGTGCCAACAATGCTGACCAGGATTGTCAGAGCAATCAGGATAACGGCAATCACCATCGTAATGCCAAGTATTCGGGGCACTTTAAGTTTCTCAAGGAAACTGACCGGCGGGTTGCAGAGAATCGCGATAAAAAATGCCAGCAAAACCGGAATCACAATGCTGCTGGCAAGTTTGATACCCGCCATGATAATGACCAGCGCCGCCAGAATAAGTATCGAGCGACTACCGGGGAGGTTACGTTGTGCAGGTGACATAATGGCTTGTGTTGTTAAAGTTGGGTCAGATAAGGATATTTAAGATTAACCGGCTTCCTGCTCCGGACACAATTTATAATTATCCCCAACCCGTGTTTATCTGTGGATATTCGCAGTTAGCCAGATTCTGCCCTGTGGATATAGTGGTTATCCACCATCAATAACAGCTTACTCACAAACAACCAACAACAAATGCTGTTCTCGTACCATTATCCACAGATTTTGTGGGCAGGCTTGTGCTTTGCCTGTGGGTAAGTTTGCAGAGTCAGGCGTGATCAGAATTCTTCGAGGTTGATCAAAAATTAACCAGTTGTTTTTTGCATCAGCCCGTCCAGGGCCAGCTGGACATAGAGCGCTGAATTTTGAGGTAAATCAGAAGGCTCCTGATAGAGCAGCCAGCTACCAATCAAACCACTGATGCAGGAAAACAGCATGCGCGAAGCCTGAATATGTGAAATATCTGTCCGAATTTTGCCTTGCTCCTGAATCTGTTTCATCAGTTTTTCTAGGCAGCTCAGGTTTTTCCTGTCGCAGTCCTCAAACCATTGCATAAGAGAAGGAATCGTTAGTGCCTGTAGGGAAATACGATGCAGCTGTTCCATTTTTGCATCTGTTGATAACCGGGTAAGGAATTGTGTGGCCAGCTCAGTCAGGGCATCAAGCGGGTCATGACCTTCAAGTTGTGACAGGTCTTCAAAGCGTTGCTCCATCGGTGCTGCCACTTCTTCCCACAGCGCCCGGAACATATCGTCCCGATCTTTGAAGTGCCAGTAGATAGCGCCTCGGGTGACGCCGGCTTTTTTCGCGATTTGATTCAGGGTTGTATGGTTAATGCCCTGTTCATCGAATAGCTGCAGTGCGGTGTCGAGCAACAGCTCACGAGTTTTTTCAGCTTCTTCCCGGGTTTTGCGGGCCATGGAAAATTCTCTGGCAATTCTATGTGAAAGAGTGAGTAATAAAAAGAGCGCGGAAAATATCAGGTTGATATCTGCAGTACCAGTTGTGAATAACATTAACGAACCGGTACTGCAGCAATCATGGCATCAGGTCAGCGCCATTTCATTTTCTGTGACGTGTTCTTTTTCTTTGCTCAGCAATACATACAGGCAGGGAATGATAAACAGTGCCATAAAGACCGAGGTAATCAGACCGAAGACGATCGCCATACACAGCGGATACCATTGAGGATCACTCAGCGCCAGTGGAATCAACCCCAGGATAGTTGTCAGGCTGGTACTGACAATCGGGCGTAATCGACTGGCAACGGCCTGTGCAGCAGCTTCTCGCAGCGACATTCCCTCATCTCTGTGACGGTTGGCAGTATCGACCAGCACAATCGCATTATTCACCGCGATACCCGCCAGTGATACAACACCGATCAGTCCGGAGAAGGACATGGGAATACCACTCAGAAAATAGCCAAGGAATGTACCGGTAATACACAAAGGCACAATCATCAGCACAATAATGGGCTGGGTCAGCGAGTTATACAGCAATGTCAGCAGAATAAAGATCAGTAGCATGGCAATAATGAAAGCTTTACCCATATCTCCATAGCTTTCTGCAGATTTGGTAAGTTCACCCTCCAGACGGAAGTTATAACCATCCGGCCATTCAGCCCGCATTTTTTCCAGATCGGGTAATGCGCCCAGCATGATATCTGAAGCCGTTCTGCCTTCAGTCCGGGCTTTTACGGTTACTGCCCTGACGCCTTCGCTGTGGACAAATACCTGAGGCACTGGGTTGATTTCAAACTCGGTAAGATCGCTGATAGGAATAGTCTGGCCATTGCTGCCAATAATATGCAGCAGGCTGACTTCAGAAATATGTTGCGGACTGCCAATCACACCTGCTCGGCTGGGCCAGTCATAGCCGAGACGCAGCTTGGGGTCGTCTTCCAGTCCGGCAACCTTGAAATAGCCAATCTCGTCCTCAGCCATGGCGATACGAACCTGTTCGGCGACTGTGGCTTCATCAAGCCCGTGGAAGCTCAGGTTTTCTTCATTCAGCCGAAAGCGAATTTCCTGTACCGGAGCGCCTAGATTATCCCTGACACTGGTTGCGCCAGGTTCCCGCAGCAGGCGCTGTTGTACCTGTCGGGAAATATCTGCGAGGATGTCATAGTCCGGGCCTGTCAGAACGATCTGTACCGGGTCAGCACCTTCCGGGTCACCGCCAACGTGAGTCAGCATTAAACGCAGTCCGGGTTCATCGTGGAGCATTTGCTCCAGTCCGCTTCTGAGTTCTTCCAGATATTCAAACGACAGTTTTTCTCTTTCTTCCTTATGAGTGAGGATGACAGTAAAACCGACGTTACTGAAAGACTTAGCTGGCAACAGTGCTTCTTTCAAAGATGCTGTGGTGACAGGGCTTTTATTGCCAACATAGGCAATGGATTTTTCAATCCACGGCTGTTGACGTAAAAATCCCCCCGCCTTGTCAGCAACCCGCTGTGCCTGATCCAGCGTAGCATCGGGTGGCAGTTCAATACTGACACCAATCTTGCGGTCATCGGCTTCCGGGTACATTTGAGAAGGCAGCATACCTGCGATCACAATACTAAAAATAAACATGACGGTCGCACCTGCTACCCACAGGCCGGAATGCTTTTTGGTTTTCAAAGGTACAGCCAGCAACCAACGGCTTAAATCCTGCCCGGCTTTGGATGAAAGCCGGTCAATTAGCAGCGACTGATTTTCTTCCTGTTTAGCTTTCAACATGTAGCGGGACATGGGAATGCAGATCAGGAACGCAATAATCAGGCTCATGATCAGGCAGAGGGTGATGGTAATGGGCAGAATCCGGATAAATTTGCCGTCAATACCGCCGACCATCATCATCGGAATCATGGCCATTATCGTGGTGGTCTGACCCGCGATGGCAGGTACTGCATAGGTTTTAACAGTTCTGATCGCGGCATCTTTGAATGATTCTTTCCGGACATAAAGGCCGTCGTGCATGCCTTCCATTACCAGAATAAACATATCAACCAACAGCCCCAGCGCCAGCACCATGCCGATCATTACCATGGAGTTGAAGCTGTAACCCAGCGGGATTAGCAGCCCGAGTGCTGCCAACAGGGTTACCGGAATGGCGATACCCGCAACAATGGCTTCACGCCAACTCAGCAGAAACATCAATACCAGAAAGACGATAATGACTGCCTGAATCATTGATGAAGAAGTGTCGTTAAATGCGGTTTCAATCAACTCAGCATCATCACTGACACGGGTAATATCCAGCGCAGAAGGCCAGGTTCTGCTTTGCAGGATATCGGCAATCAATACTTCGGTGCGGGCAATAACCGCGAGTGTATCGCCGCTGGGTTGTTTCAGAACATCTAGAGTAATGCCGCTGGTGTATTCACTGCCTTTCAGGCTGAAAGAGGTGCGGGTCTCTTCCCGGTCCAGCCGGAGGCTGACATCCGCCAGTTCTTCAAGACGAACGGAACGGTTCTGATCAAGCCGGACAATAGGTAGCTGCTTCAGCTCAGCAATATCATTGAAGCGCCCGGACATATACAGGTTGAGGGTATTCTCATTACCTTCAAACTCACCCCAGGACATGTCCCGGTTAGCTGTGGTCAAACGGTTACGCACTTGTTGTGGTGAAATACCCAGCGCCCGGAGACGGTCTGGCTTCAGGCGAATATGCAGGCTTTTCTCGCGCAAACCGCCTAGGTTAACTTTTTTTACACCGGGAATTTGCTCCAGTTGTCGTTCAAGCTGCTTCGCGGTATCCGTCAAAATCAAATCATCAACATTGCCGTGTAGCACCCAGGTGATAACCGGCATGTCACTGACCGACATCTCTTCGATATCAGGCTTTTCAATACCGACACCAGTCGGGAATTCACTTTCGGCTTTATCAACTTTAGAGCGGAGTCGCTGCATCGCTTCAGACTGAGCGACATCAGCTTCAAACTCGACCGCAACCATTGAATAAGAGTTATAAGAACCGCTGGAGAATGACTTCAGCCCTTTCAGGCCGCGGATTTCATCTTCCAGATATTTGGTGACTTCCTTTTCAACCTGCTCGGGTGAGGCGCCCGGCCACTCGGTAGTAATCAGTGCCTGAGGGATTTCCAGATCCGGGTAATTTTCCCTGACAAGGGTGTTATAGGCCATCAGGCCGACTGTACAGAAAAGTATCAGTAACAGTCGCGCCAGCAGGGTTTCAATAAACAGCTTTTTGGAGAAACGATTCATTAGCGTTCATTCCCCATAGTCTGGCCGGTGGTTTCAGGTTCTACGCGGGCGATCAGTGAACCTTCTGACAACAGGTGTTGTCCGCGTACGACCACTTCATCATCCTGTTGTAGGCCGGAAACCACTTCGATCCTTTCAAGCCCTTCAATGCCGGTTTCCAGCCAGCGTTTTTCTGCTTGGTTATTGTCGTTTATAACAAATACAAACGGCTGTCCATTCTGAAAGGAGAGGGCTTCATAAGGAATGGCCAGCGCGTTATCTTTTTGCTCTGACATAATCCATGCCTGAATAAACTGACCATCTTCCAGTTTGCCATGGTTACTGGCGGTACGTACTTTAACCAGACGGGAGCGGCGTTGCAGGCTGAATGCCGGGCTGACTGACCATATAGTGCCTTTGGTCACCAGCTCCTGATCAAAGCCTGCTTTTTCAGCGGTATAAAGTGAACGATCATCTGCCGCAAGATAAACGGTTTGTCCTTCCTGCAGTTTCTGGGCGTGCTCTTCGGGGACTTCCAGTTGAACCTCGAACTGACTGTCGTCGATGATCACCATCGCTGCAGCCGCTTCACGATCTCTGTTGTTATTAATACCTGCAGGAGGGTAGTAATAGTTTTCTTCGTAGATGTTAACGGCGGTAATAATGCCATCAAAAGGTGCGAACAGGCTGGTTTTTTCCAGAGAAACAGTTGCTTTGTTTAAATCTGCAGAAATGCTTTCGATTTCGGCTTGTGCAGCCTGCAGCGCACTTTCTGCGGCGTTGACGGAAGCTGCAGCATTTAATTTTGCCGTGAGAGACTTCTCGTACTGGTCGCGGGAAATAACGCCTTTCTTATAAATTTCTTCCATCCGGTCAAAGTCTGAACCCGCCTGACGCTGGTCATTTTCTGCTCGTGTCAGGCTGGCTGCGGCTTCTTTACTTCTTTCCCTTGCTGAAAGCAGGCGGGCTTCGAGTCCCCGGACCTCAGCGGTATTGAGACGACTGTCAATCTGGGCAAGTAACTGACCGTTTCTTGCGCCATCTGCGGGTCCGAAAACCCTGATGCCTTCACGTAGTTTGCTATTGTCGTTCAGTTCTCCGATATAAACGACCTTGCCTGACTGTTCAAAATCGAGGAAAGCTTTTCTCAATGCTTCTGCGGTGCCTTCCGAAAAAGTCCAGTCGATGATTGGGGAGGGTGAAACAGAAAAAGACTGCACCTGTACCGGTCTAACTGCTGATGTTACTGAAACGGGAGCAGTCAGCTCACTATAGCGATAGATACCAAGCGTCAGAAGGGAAAGAGTGACTGCACCAATAGCCAGATATTTCAATTTGAAGGGCAGCGTCATAGCAGTAAGAAACCGTCGTGATTGTATTATGGTTATCACTATACATTCATGAATGTATGTTTGTAAAACACTTAAAATAAAGCGTCTGTTCAGGGAAAACGAGTCTGAAACCAGTGGCAGAGTCAATGGCAAGGTTAAAGGTTGTCTTGGCTGAATAATTATGAAAAAAGACAAATAATTACACGGCGTTACGCCAAAATTTGATCAGGCGCATGGTTAGGCATAACTGTTACTAAAGGGCAGTGAACTTCTATTGACTTTAAGTGGTACACAAATTAGTTTCGGTATCCTCTTATAAAAGCAAGTAAAAACATCTGTTTTAAAGGTTCGATTCTGGGGGGGAATACCTTTTAATGTTTGCGATGACAGCTTTGTACCGTGCCCGTCTGGCGGCAACTCGTGTAGCTCTGAAACTGATCGGTACTGAAAAGCCGACTACTGCTATTGGTCCTGATTCAAGCCTGAAACTGTGCAAGATCATCGCTGATCTGGGTCTGCGCAAGGTAATGATCGTAACTGACAAGCCTTTGTATGAACTGGGTCTGGTTAATGGCGTTGAAGCCAAGTTAGAAGAACAGGGTGTTTCCGTTACTGTATTTGATGGCATCAAGCCTGACCCGACTTTTGAAATCGTTCGTGAAGGTGTTGCTAAAGCTCGCAGCACTGGCGCTGATGCGATTCTGGCAATTGGTGGTGGTTCTTCCATCGATGCAGCCAAAGTTATGGCCCTGTCTATCAGCAACAACAAAGACCCACACAAACTGGCTGGTATTCTGAAAGGCCGTAAGCGTCCTCTGCCTTTCTTCGTAATTCCTACCACTGCGGGTACTGGTTCCGAAGTCACTATCGCGGCGATTATTTCTGACGACATCTCTCACAAGAAAGAAGTTATTCTTGATCCGAAGATGGTTCCAATGGCTGCGGCTCTGGATCCGGTTATGATGAAGAAGCTGCCAGCACCTATCACTGCTGCAACTGGTATGGATGCTCTGACTCACGCTATCGAGTCTTACATCAGCACCTTCGCGACAGAAGAAACTCAGTTCTACGGCGCTGCTGCAACCCGCATGATTCTGGATGCACTGCCAAAAGCCTGTGGCGAGCAGAGCGAAGATCTGGAAGTACGTGAAAACATGGCAATGGGCTCCTTCTATGCTGGCATGGCATTCACCAAGGCTCACGTAGGTTACGTACACGCGATTGCTCACCAGCTGGGTGGCAAGTATGGCATTCCTCACGGTCTGGCTAACGCTGTCCTGCTGCCTGTTGTTCTGGAATTCTCCAAGGATGCAGCCAAGTCTCAGCTGGCTGAACTGGCGCGTATCTCCGGTATCGGTTCTCTGTCCATGTCCGACGATCAGCTGGCTCAGGCTCTGATCGAGCACGTCAAACAGCTGAACAGCGATCTGGGTATTCCGACTGTTCTGGATAAGATCCAGCGTCAGGACATCCCTGAACTGGCTACTGCTGCTCTGAAAGAAGGTAATGCTTACCCGGTACCTGTTTTCATGGACCAGCACCAGTGTGAAGCTGCTATTTCCCGCGTAATGGCAGCGTAACAACGCCTTTTAATTAAAGCGTTTTCAAAAACCCGATCACATATTCTGTGCTCGGGTTTTTTATATGTGAAAATTGCCGTTTTTTCTTTTGCTTGGTTGTGCCCTGATTTCCTCTTATGATGTTCGCTTGGTCTAAATACCTGACCAGTTTCCTATAAGAATAAAAATTAGCCAGGGAATTCATTATGTTTGCAATGACTGTATTATATCGGGCTCGGTTATCTGTTTTACGGGTCGCCTTTAAACTTATGGGTGGCGATAAGCCGACAACCGCTATTGGTCCTGATTCCAGCATGCAGTTATGCAAAATGATCGCCGGGCTGGGTCTGAAAAAAGTGATGATTGTTACCGACAAGCCTTTGCTTGAGCTCGGTATGATTGATGGTGTCCGCGCCAGACTGGAAGAGTTGGGTGTCACTGTTGCTGTCTATGATGGTGTACAGCCAGACCCGACCCTGAGTGTTGTACGCGAAGGTATTGCCGTTGCCAGAGAAAATAACAGCGATGCTATTCTGGCCGTTGGTGGTGGCTCATCAATTGATGCCGCTAAGGTAATGAGTCTGTGTATTGCCAATAATAAAGAGCCTCATCAGGTTATTGGTATTCTCAAGGGAAATAAGCCAGCCCTGCCATTCTTTGTGATTCCGACAACAGCAGGTACCGGTTCAGAAACCACAATCGGCGCGGTTATATCGGATGATATTACTCACCGGAAAGATCTGGTGATTAACCCCAAGCTGATTCCTGTTGCTGCGGCGCTTGACCCGGTTATGATGAAAAAGCTTCCTGCCTCAATTACAGCTGCGACAGGAATGGATGCGCTGACTCATGCTATTGAGTCCTATATAAGCACCTTTGCTACTCAGGATTCACGCTTTTACAGCGCAGCCGCAACCCGCATGGTTCTTGAAAACCTGCCCAAGGCCTGCGGCAAGGAAAGTGAAAATCTTGAAGTGCGGGAAAATATGGCCGTGGCATCCTATTATGCCGGGCTGGCAATCAGTAAGGCGCATGTCGGCTATGTTCATGCCATTGCACATCAGCTGGGAGCCAAGTATCAAATCCCACATGGTCTGGCGAACGCCGTTGTATTGCCACAGATTCTGGAGATTTCAAAAGAATCAGCCAGACAACCACTGGCAGAGCTGGCCCGTATTGCCGGTATTGGTGAACTTTCCATGTCAGATGAACAGCTGACACAGGCGCTGATTGATCATATCAAGCAACTGAATAGTGACTTGGGAATTCCAGCTGCACTGGACAATATCAAACGTCAGGATATCCCAGAGCTTGCCAGTGCAGCATTAAAGGAAGGTAACGGGTATCCGGTACCTGTATTTATTGATCGTCAGCAGTGCGAAGGGGTTATCGCCCGCGTTGCCAATATCTAACTATCAGCTTACAGCAGCCGGGTAGCTAACCCGGCTTGTCTGTACTTTGTTTCTGTTTGAATTCCTCAAAAAATTCATTCAATACCTGACGTGTAAACTGCCCGATTGTTCCGTAATTCGACAGTGTCAGGTTTGCAAGAGATACCCGCACAGAAGGATGGTGTACCTCAAAACCTTTGGCGGGTAACAGCACAATGCCGGTTTCATCCGCAAGTCGGAACAGGAAATCCGGGCAATTGTGCTGTTCAACAAACCAGCGGGAAAACGCTTCTCCGTATAACTGTGATGCCAGCTGCTCAAGATCAAGCAGGGTGTAATAGCCAACGTTATCCGGGTTAGTCGACGGTGTAATGCCGATATGTTGATACAACGTTTCATAACGAGACTTGATTAATCGTTTTGCTCCCTGCTTATAGCGATTCTCGCTGTCTATCAGGCACCCAAGGGCGAACAAGGTCATCTGCAGCTGCTGTGGTGATGATAAGCCTGCACTGTGATGCAGGGCGACGGAACGGCTGTCTGCAACCAGACGGTCTATAAACGGAAATGACTCCGGCTCATCGGTGACGGTACCGTAGCGTTTGTTTAGCTGCTGTTTTTGATCCTGAGTCTGCTGTTGTAACAGGTGATCAAAGACATTGTTACTGTGCAGTGCAATAACACCCTGCCGCCAACCAGTTGCGCCAAAGTATTTTGAGAATGAGTAAACGCAAAGCGTGTTATACGGGCAATGTGCGAGTAATGAACTGAAGCCGTCTGCAAAGGTTGCATAAACATCGTCCGTTATAATCATCAGATCGGGTCGTTTTTCAGCTAGCAGCTGGCTGATTTTCTGAATGATCGTGGTACTGATTTTTACAGACGACGGATTACTGGGGTTTACCAGACAAAACAACTTGATGCTCGGGTCTGCAAGCACCTCAATGGTGCTTTCCGGCATTTGCCAGTCATCTTCTTCACTGGCTTCAATATCAACGACTTCCAGCTGATAATCACTTAATACCGGAATTTCGAGGTAGGGTGTGAATATCGGGGTTCCCAGTGCAATCCTGTCGCCGGGGTGAAGCAGGCCATTACTTTTAAGTGAATTGAAGATATAGCTCATGGCTGCAGTGCCGCCTTCGCAGGCAAACAGCCTGAAATCGTCGGCTGGGCGCTGGTCGTTAAACAGTTCCTGCTTCAAATAGGCTTTAACAACCGGCTCAAACTGCTTCAGCATTGAGACCGGCTCAGGATACTGACACCCTAGAAAGGCTGTGACCATTTCAAACAGAAACTCCTCAGGTTCCAGCCCCAGCTGATCTTTAACGAGTGATATGGTCGCCTGAATAAAACGCATTCCCTTGGCGTCTTCATGGCTGTGCATAAACATCTCAAAGCGCTGCAGCATGCCTTCTTTTTCAGGCAAACCGCCAAAACCACTGTTCAGATAGGAGTAGGAACGTTCGGCTTCCTGCAGGGAGAAGTCGCCTATTTGCAGAAATGCCCGCCGGGGCGCTGTTGCCAGAAAGTTGGGATTCCCCCGCCCGGCATTCAACATTATGCGCATGGCATGGGATGATGCGATTTTCAGTAACTTGTCTTTGAATTCGAACGGGCTTAGCGACTCATACTCTTTCAGTATGCGGGCATCCATCGCAGTCTCCTGTCTGTAGAGAGCGGTTTATGACGCAACTGGAAATGGTAGTGCAGAAATTGGAAATAATGTGATGTTCTGGCTGAACAGGTTTTGTCAGGATAACACTGTTTAATATCCTGACAGAGCTGCAGCCCCGATAAGAGCAGGGTATGGGTGGGTAATCAATGAAACAGGGATTGGGTCAAGATAAGCTTTGACACCTCCCTTGTTGGTGAAATGGTGCGAGAAATCCTGCTGTTCAATCAGAGATTTTAATTTTGGTGGAATACCTCCCCCGATAAACACTCCGCCTGTCGCACAAAAGCAAAGTGCAAGATCAGCAGCAACACAGGCTAACCAGTCAAAAAACAGTGAAACTGTTTTGACGCAAGAGTCGTCTGTTTTATTGATTGCGCTGTTACCAATCGTTTCGGGAGTATGATTCTGAGGTGTCTTGCCTTCAATTTCACACAGAACCTGATAAAGCTCCACTAATCCCATGCCACTCAATACCGTTTCTGCAGAAACATGGTCGTGCTGTTTTTTAAGTATGGCAAGAACCTGCTGCTGTAATGGTGTGCTGGCAGCCAGTGTGATATTGCCACCTTCAGAAGCAACAGACAGCCACTGATTGTTGTGTTTAACCAGAGCTGCAGCACCTAACCCGGTACCTGGGCCAATAATGACTCGGGGTGCGCTGGTTTGTGCTGTACCGTATTTAATCGTTTCTGTCTCTGAATCACTCAGATAGGGAATGGCTGCAGCCAGGGCTGCGAAATCATTGACGACGTGTAGTTGCTGAAAACTGAAAAAGCTTTTCAATTCCTCTATAGAAAACGTCCAGGGCAGGTTGGAAAGGGATTTATCAATCGTGTTACCAAATACCGGACCAGCCACAGATATAACTGCATCAGCAGGAAGGGAAGCGTTGATGTGGGTCTGATAATCCACAAGCATACCCTGCATGCCGGAGAAATCCTGTACCGAACTGATACGCACTTTATCAAGCTGAAAACCACCCTGATTATCCGGTTTTGCCAATGCAAGGCGGCTGTGAGTGCCACCAATATCGCCAACCAGAACGGTTTTATCTGTAAGACTGCTCTGGTCAGTCATTGTGTTCTCCCTTCAGAATATGAATACTGCAGCCTGATGTACTAAAAGTGTCTGTTATTACAAAGCAGTAATCAATGTCATCAAAAAAATGATCATATAGTTTCGTTATCACCGATGTATTTCTACTGAAGTCCGGTTGACTTGTCCGGCGTTGTAGCGGTATCAGGAGGACAATTCAATAATGAGAATCAAAGACTACTTAACGATTGGCTGGCTGACATTTCTGGTGCTGACCGATATGGTCATGAACCCGAAGCGTTTGCCTGAGCGTAGCTGGCGGGCTGAGTTTGTCTGCCGACTGGCAAAACGTATGGTGCAGGCCTCGGTTACCTATGGGCTGGACTGGCTGCGTTCTCAAATGGAAGGGGTGAAACCTATTTCGCCTGATTTAAGAAAGGTAATTTTTGCAGCGGATAATATCGGCGGCATTCCGGTGCAGCGCTGCCGCCCGGAACATATTATGGAACCGGAACGGGTGCTGGTTTATTTCCATGGTGGTGGTTATGTCTTCGGGTCAGTCACCGTTTACCATGATGTACTTGCCCGAATGGCGCTGGAAATGAAAGCGCTGGTAATTGGTGTCGAGTATCGTCTGGGGCCTGAATATAAATTCCCGACAGCGCAGAATGACTGCTTCAATGCGCTGAAAGGTGTAATGGCGCAATATGATCCGGCAACCGTCACTGTTGCCGGTGACTCGGCGGGTGGTGCGCTGACGCTGGCAACAACCATTGCCCTGCGTGATAACGGACTACCATTGCCAGCAGCCTGTGGCGTTATTTCACCGTGGAGTGAGCCGGACAGCTGCGATGGATCAATGATTACCAATATGCCTCACGATATCTTCACCATGGAAGCGGTGCATGATATTGGCCTTAAGGGCTATGTCACGCCTGATATTGCCCATGATCCGCGGGTTAATATCAGTGAAGCTGACCTGACCGGCTTGCCGCCCCTGTATATCCAGACCGGCGGGGCTGAAATGTTTCTGGATCAGAATATTCGTCTGGAAAAGCAGGCAAAAGCGGCAGGTGTTGACGTGCGTATGGATATTTACACGACAATGTTTCATGTTTTTCAGGTGTTCCCGGCACTGGTCATTCCTGAAGGTGATGCAGCATTAAAAGAATTGGGACGTTTCCTGCGAGATCACAGTGTAGCGTCGTCAGAGTTTAAAAGAGCCGCATAACCAGACTGATAACCAGGGTAGATAAAACGATAGCCGGTTTGCCTGATCAAAGCATTCCGGCACCGCTTACTGCCTCTGCGGCTTTCCTGATGCTCTTTAATGGAAACGCCGAGTTGTTGCGCCAGCCACTGTGTCACCTGATGTAATGGCGCTGGCTGGTCATCAACGGCAAGATAACAGTCGGCCAGTTTACTGCCTTTCATATCGAGATGAATCAGATGTGCCAGTACCCCGGCGCAGTCATCCCGGTGAATACGGTTGCTCCAGCTGACCGGTTCAGCAGCATAACCTTTCCCTTCCTTTATCTGCTGAATCATTCGGCCTCGACCCGGTCCATAGATGCCTCCGAAGCGTACTGAGGTAGCAGGTATATCTTCGTTGATCAGTAGTTGCTCTGCTTCCTGCATGGTCTGCCCGGCAAATGAGGTTGGCTCAGTTGGACTGGTTTCATCGAGCCATTCTCCGTGAGACTGGTGATAAATGCTGGTGCTGGATGTAAACAGGATTCTTTTGGGATGTTTGTTATTGGTTCGAGTCCAGTTCAGAACATTTTTCAGCCCATCAATATAAGCGCGTTGATAACTTTCTGGCGTTCTGCCCTTGGCTGCAGCACTGTAAACAAGATAATCGATATGATCAGGCCAGTTTTCCGGGCGTGTTGGTGAGGTTAAATCAGCCGCAACAGGGATAATCCCCTTTGGCAGTGTTTCAATATTGCGTCGCAAACCCCAGACTTTGAAATTTTCTGCAATGAGTCTGTTTGCCAGAGCACTTCCCACATCACCGCATCCGGCAATAAGAACGTGCGTTTCATTCTTTGTTATCATTGCACTGCTCCTGCATCGCGCTAAGATAGCGCTAAGTGTAATAGATTTTATTAATCAGTTTTTTTATCTATTCCTGTTTTATCAATAACGAGTCTGATTAGCACCTATGACCCTGACGGAATTGCGTTACATTATCGCCCTTGCCCGGGAACAGCATTTTGGCCGCGCGGCGGAACGTTGTTTTGTTAGTCAGCCAACATTAAGTGTCGGGGTCAAAAAGCTTGAAGATGAGCTTGGGGTGGCGATTTTCGAACGCTCTAAAACAGCCGTAAGGGTCACGCCGGTTGGCTCGCAGATTATTGAACAGGCACAAAAAGTGCTGGAGGAAGCCAGTACGATCAAAGCTATTTCCAGTGCGGGGCAGGATCAGCTATCGACCCCGCTGCGGGTGGGCGCCATTTATACCATTGGCCCATACCTGTTCCCGAATATGATTCCCCAGTTGCAGAAAGCAGCGCCAACCATGCCGCTTTATATCGAGGAAAACTACACCTCGGTACTGCGACAGAAGCTGCGCATGGGTGAACTGGATGCGATCATTGTGGCGTTACCTTTCACTGAAGCTGATGTGGTCACCCAGTCACTGTACGATGAACCGTTTACCGTACTGCTACCAGCAGAACACCCCTGGTCTTCCTGTCCGTCTATCGATGTCGAGGAGCTTTCGCACGAAAATTTGCTATTGCTGGGAGAAGGTCATTGTTTCCGGGATCAGATTCTGGAAGCCTGTCCCGCATTGCGTTCAGGCAAAGAAGACGACAAACAAACAACAGTGGAAGCCAGCTCACTGGAAACTATTCGCCATATGGTAGCGTCCGGCATGGGTATTTCAGTACTGCCGTTATCGGCATCCCATCAGCATCATTATTCGCCCAGAGTACTGGCGACACGTCCTTTCACCCAGCCGGGTCCTTCCCGAACCGTTGCGCTTGCCTGGCGTGCAAGTTTTCCGAGACATAAGGCGATTGACGTGTTGTCTGATGCGATCCGCCATTGTTCGGTGGCTCACTGATTATGCGTACACTGGCAGGTACTCCGGTTACTGAACTGAAAGGTGTTGGTGCGAGCATGGCTGACAAGCTGGCACGCATTGGTATTAACAGTATTCAGGACTTGCTGTTTCATCTGCCACTGCGTTATCAGGATCGTACCCGGATTACCCCGCTGGGGGAGCTGCAGATAGAACAGGATGTAGTTATTCAGGGAACGGTGGCAGCCTCAGATATTGTGCAGGGGAGGAGACGGAGCCTGCTCTGTCGGCTGCAGGATGGCACTGGTACTGTCAGTCTGCGGTTCTTTCATTTCAATGCGAGCCAGCGCAACAGCCTGAAAGCGGGTACTGAGGTACGTTGTTTTGGCGAAGCCCGGCGTGGCTCCAGTGGTCTGGAATTTTATCATCCGGAATTTCGGGTGATTCGCCCGGACCAGCCGGACGAAGTAGAAGAAACGCTGACACCGGTTTATCCCACCACCGAAGGCTTAACTCAGATGCGGCTGCGTAGTTTGTGTCAGCAGGCGTTGCGGTTTCTAAATCGTCCAGATGCGTTGCAGGAGCTCCTGCCATACAACGTACTGAACCGCTTGCAAATGATGCCTCTGGGCGATGCTGTGCATTTTCTGCATCACCCTCCACCGGATACTCAGGTTGAGCAACTACTGGCAGGTAATCATCCTGCACAGCAGAGGCTGGCGTTTGAAGAGTTGCTGGCTCATCACCTGAGTTTGCAAAAGTTGCGGCAACGGGTGAAAGAAGACGGTGGTTATGCGTTGCAACCTCAACATCGGTTAACGAAATCCTTTCTGGAACAGCTGGGTTTTCAGCTAACCAATGCCCAGTCGCGGGTATGTGATGAAATTCGGGATGATATGACTCAGGCATCGCCCATGTTGCGACTGGTTCAGGGCGATGTTGGTTCAGGTAAAACTGTAGTCGCGGCGATGGCAGCGCTGCAGGCCGTTGAAAACGGTTATCAGGCGACGCTGATGGCACCCACAGAGATTCTTGCAGAGCAGCACTTCCGTAACTTCAGCAACTGGCTTAAGCCCTTGGGTGTGAGCCTTGCGTGGTTAACCGGTAAAACCAAGGGGAAAAAGCGGGAAGAGCAGCTCCGTTTGATGGCTACCGGCGAAGCAGAAGTGATTATCGGCACCCATGCGTTATTCCAGGAAGGTGTCGAGTTTAATAAGCTGGGGCTGGTGATTGTTGATGAACAGCACCGCTTTGGGGTTCATCAGCGCTTGGCGCTACGCCAGAAAGGTGAAGAGCAGGGGGCTCGACCACACCAGCTGATTATGACCGCAACACCGATTCCCCGCACACTGGCAATGAGCGCCTACGCTGATCTGGATTGTTCCATTATTGATGAGCTGCCACCGGGGCGGACACCGGTGAATACTGTGGTTATGGGTGATGATCGTCGGCAACAGGTTATTCAGCGCGTCAGGGCTGCTTGTCTGGAAGGTCGACAGGCTTACTGGGTTTGTACCCTTATTGAAGAATCAGAAGCGCTGCAATGTCAGGCCGCAGAGGTGACAGCGGAAGAATTACAGAAATTATTGCCTGAACTGTCGATTGGATTAATCCACGGTCGTATGAAGCCAACAGAAAAAGCAGAGATTATGGATGCATTTAAATCGGGTGCTTTGCATCTGTTGGTGGCGACTACGGTAATAGAAGTCGGTGTTGATGTACCTAATGCCAGTCTGATGATTATCGAAAACCCGGAGCGTCTGGGCTTAGCACAGCTACACCAGTTACGTGGGCGTGTTGGTCGGGGCTCTGTTGCCAGTCACTGTGTTCTGATGTATCACGCACCATTATCACAGCAGAGTCGTGAACGTTTAAAAGTTATGCGCGATTCCAGTGACGGCTTTGTGATTGCTGAAAAAGACATGGAGTTACGAGGCCCCGGAGAAGTTCTGGGCACCCGCCAAACGGGCTTGATGCAAATGAAAGTAGCCGATTTACAGCGGGACCAGACATTGCTGGATACGGTAAAAACAGCCGCAGCCGAGCTGCAGCAGACAGCCCCCAGCCATATCGAACCCATTATCAGTCGCTGGCTGGTAGAAGGTGAACGTTATTTAGATGTATAAGTGAGATTTATACTTATACCTATTCCTGTCGTTATATGCGATTAATAAGCAGCCATGACTACCTATACCAAATAACGAAAAGTAGTTCTGCCGCGACAGCCGTCAAAGAGAAAGAGTTAGTGATAAAAAAAATACAAATTGTTTTACTGCTTATTGGATCATGCTTTACCAGCATGGGGATGGCCGATGTCTGGACATATTCTGTTTTTGGAAAAAATGAAAACCGTCAGTACGTTGCCTCAGTAACTAATAAAAACGGGATTGAGCTGGCAATATTCTGTACAGCAACCAGTCGTTGGCCGGCTTTAATGCTATACACGCCTGATACTGATTTCCGTCATGAGAAAGCCGGTATCCTGCGGCTGCAGGTCGACCGCAAGCGTTCAGAGCTGTCTGCCCGCTACCGCAATTTTATGGCTTTCAGCCCCGATGTAACCACCATGCTGGTGGATCAGTTAAAACAGGGGAACTGGGTCTCTGTAGTGCGGGAGTTGCCAGGGGGCAGAACCGGTACGTTGCGTTTTCCTTTGCGTCATTCCTCCGCAACGCTGAATATGCTTGAGTCTGAGTGCCGCGTATAAGTTTTTAGCCTGCTGAAGTCCGTCTACACTTCAGCAGTTTTCCATCCCGATCAGCTGTTATTCTCAACCCAGCTTTCTATTTCCGGCTCAAGATAAGCGTGCTCAAGAATTTCTGTCGCCCAGGGATACTGTTCTGAAAGCTGGCGCAGTATCCGTACTGCAGTAACCTGTGCTGCTGGTACCTGACTCCAGACAGCCTTACCAAGGCAGCGCCAGTGATCAGGCTCGATACGCTTCGGATTTTCCAGTTGGGCGTGGCAGGTTTCACAAAGCTTCAGGCAATGCTCAATTTCAGGCTCTGCGGG
Source organism: Endozoicomonadaceae bacterium (assembly GCA_965261725.1). Lineage (GTDB taxonomy): Bacteria > Pseudomonadota > Gammaproteobacteria > Pseudomonadales > Endozoicomonadaceae > CANDOC01. The sequence continues at coordinate 538,265 of CBDHDU010000044.1, forward strand.
TACCGGAGCGACTTCCCAGGTCGCAAGCGATACGCCTGCTGCTTCACATAATTCACATTTAGAACTGGCACGGCGCGCCAGATCCTTGCCCAGCCGGTTTAATGCATCCAGCCGTTCCTGGTGTTTCTGCAGCCCTTTGGCCATAGTTTTATCTCTCTGTTCAAATTGCTCTGATGCTGTTAATTGGGGTATTCCATAGCCTTCTCAAGCTTGCGGGCCAGAAAAGAAAACACTAGCACGATCACCAGATATTCAAGTACCAGAAAAGAGTAGATCTCCATAGCGCGATATTCATTGATTTGCAGCTCATTGGCGCGACGGGTCAGTTCCTGAACGCCGATAATGGAGGCAAGGGAAGACATTTTCAGCATATAAACAAACTGGTTTCCCAGTGGCGGCAAAACCTGCCGAATTGCCTGTGGCAGTATGACATTCTGCATGGTTTGCCAGCGTGAAAGCCCCAGTGCCCTGGCTGCTTCAGTCTGACCACTGTTGATAGACTGTATCCCGCCCCGGAATATTTCGGCATGAAAAGCACTTTCACATAATGCCAATGCCAGTAATGCGGCAGTGAAGGCGGAAAGTTCAATGCCCATAACAACTGGCAGGCCATAGTAAATCCAGAGCAGCATAACCAGCACTGGAATGGCTCGGAACGTTTCCACATAAAGGCGATTAAAAGCCCGAACCGAGCGGCTTTCAGACAGTCCGGGCAGAGCAATGAGAAAGCCTGTCAACATCGCCAGTATAAAAGCGCTGATACTAAGGGACAGCGTGTAGATAAAACCGCTGGCAAGAAACTTCAGGTTAATCTGCCCGTTCGGTGTCAACGGCGACAGGATATGCCAGCCCCATGAGTAGCTGCTGTCTACTCCGGAACAACCTGTGAGCAGCAATCCGGCAATGATGATTAGCCAATACTTCTGGCGCACGTTGTTATTCCTTATTTTTATTCGCTGTGAGCAGCATAACTTTTCATTCCAATAAATACGACGACGATGTTGTTCTTTGTATGAAGGTCTATGGCTTTTGAGCCTGTTATGCTCTCGTATCCGTTGACCACAGCTGTTCTTTTAATGGAAGATGGCTCCGTCGTTGCTAATAAAAACAGGAATCATCATGCGACAGATTGCTACTGCCTTACTGATGTTAGTGCTGTCTTTTTCTCTGCAGGCAGCAGAACCTTCCTTGCTGGATGAAATTCTGGAACGGGGCGAGCTGCGGATAGGAACTACCGGTGACTGGGATCCCATGACGCTACGTAACCCGGTGACCAATGAATATCAGGGTTTTGATATTGATCTGGCACGGGAACTGGCTAAAGACATGGGCGTTGAGATCAAGTTTGTACCTGCTGACTGGAAAACACTGGTTAATGGTGTAGTTGCGGGCAAATACGATATGACCGGCAGCGCCTCGATCAATATGAGCCGTGCCAAGGTGGCCGGATACTCAGACCCTTATTTCACTCTGGGCACTGTACCCGTTGCACTTAAGCAAAATGCCGGAAAATTTAATAGTTGGGATGATCTGAATAACAGTGATGTCCGGATTGCTGTAACACTGGGAACGGTATTTGAAGCGGAAGCCAAAAGCGCTTTACCAAAAGCATCGCTAAAAGCGGTTGAAGCACCTGCACGAGACTTTCAGGAGGTACTTTCCCGCCGGGCTGAAGTTGCGCTGACTTCTACTCTGGAAGCTGCGAAGCTGGTACAGAAATATCCACAGCTTGAAGTTGTATCCCTTGAACCTCGTCAGGCTAAACGACTGGCTTTATTGCTACCGCAGGATGATCAGGTGTGGATCAACTATATCAATCACTGGATTCGTTATAAGCAGGCACAGGGCTTCTTTGGAGAGCTGGAAATTCGCTGGATTAAAGCTGAGGCAAATTGATTGGAAACGTTCCTCCGGTTATCGACAGGATAGCCGGAGGGTTTACATCATGATTTTTTCAGGGTTTCAACAAACTTCCGGCTTTGTTCGATAGATGCCTGCATCTCCCGAATTAAACGCTCAATATCGGCCTTAATGCTGCCAAACTCACCTTTCAATGCAGCAATCGCATTGGCATTCAGGTTATGTTTCAGATAGAGAACCTGATCCTGAAAAGCATCCAAAACCGGTTGCATCTGGGATTCTGAGCGCTCCAGACTGGAAACCATCTGCTGATAGTGGCGACGGGTGTCTTTCAGCTTACGGGCACTATCCTGCTTCAGCTTACTGCTTTTATAAAGTGTGAGCTCTTCTTCCCACTCTTCAAACAGGGCTTCGGATACATCCTTGATACCCTGAATCCGGCTGCGAACATTTCTCGCAGCGGCAAGGCTGCTTTCATATTCATCATTCAGCTGGTTATAGGCATCTTCGAGGCTGCCGCCGTCAAAATTGACCACACTCTGAAAGCGCTCAAGGGCAGATTTGAACTGCTGCTGTGCCTCTTCCTGTGCTTCCTGAGTGTTTTCAATGCGGTCAACCATAATGTCGCGCTTATGAATGCCGACTTTCTCCATTGCGCCGTAATAGGCGCTTTGGCAACCCGCCAATAGTGCTGCGAATAACAGCAGGTATGAAAGACTGAAATACTTCTGGATTTTCATATCAGTCGCCTTTGCTTTCGATGGCATCAATCAGCTTGTTGTTACGCTTTTCTGCCAGATGAGAATGAACGATAAATAATGCGTGGATAACACCGGGGATCCAGCCCAGCAGTGTCAGGATCAGGTTCAGTACAGCCTGAAACGGCTTGCCGCAAAGTAGTGCTGCAACGGGAGGTAGAATAATAGCCAGAAAATAGCGCATGGTGTTTTCCCTGTATTTGATTGTTATTAAAGGGCTGTGGATATGTTATTCGCCTACTGATCATTCCTCAAATGCTTTTGGCACCGTCAACCTCAAATATCATTATGCTGGTTGCCTAAGCCTTGATGTGCTCGATATTTATAGAAACTGCCATACTTGTCCAGGTTCGAACTGAAAACAGAAGTATGGGTGAGCGAATGAAACGTATCCCGGAGCCTTTCCGCATAAAAATGGTCGAGCCAATACACATGACCACCCGAGACTATCGGGAAGGTGCATTGAAAGAAGCCGGGCTGAACCCCTTTCTGTTAAAAAGTGATGATGTTTTTATTGATCTGCTGAGTGACTCCGGCACCGGGGCCATGAGCGACCGTCAGTGGGCCGGGTTGATGCGGGGCGATGAAGCTTATGCCGGTGGACGTAACTATTACAAGCTGGCAGAAACAATTAAAGAAATCTTCGGGTATAACTATACGACACCAACACACCAGGGGCGTGGTGCTGAACAGATATTGTTCCCCTGTCTTGCCGAGCGGATTAGCTCTGATGTCCCGGTTTTTATTTCGAACTACCACTTTGATACCACGGCAGCCCATGTCGAGCTCTGTGGTGGTAAACCTATAAACCTCCCGGTTCCGGCAGCACTGGATACCACAAGCTGGAACCCCTGGAAGGGTAATATTGATATACCCGCACTTAAGGATACGGTTGCGAGTCATGGTCGTCAGAATATTGCGGCTTTGATTCTTACCGTGACGAATAACAGTGCCGGAGGGCAGCCGGTATCTATGTCGAATATCCGTGAAGCCAGCCAGTTTGCCCGAGAACAAGGTATTCCTGTGGTGCTGGATGCGGCTCGTTTCTGTGAAAATGCATGGTTTATTCGTGAGCGGGAAACAGGCTATCAGGATAAAGCGATAGCGGACATTATTCGGGAAATGTTCAGTTACGCGGATATGTTCACGATGTCAGCCAAAAAAGATGCGCTGGTTAATATTGGCGGGCTCTGCTGTATTAAAAATGATGAAAGCATTTATCGTTCAGTGTGTGAACGTTGCGTTCCAATGGAAGGTTTTGTGACCTATGGTGGGCTTGCAGGGCGGGATATGGCAGCGTTAACGCTGGGGCTGCAGGAGGCGATGAATGACGATTACCTCAATTACCGGATAGGTCAGGTGAAATATCTGGGTGACAGGCTACGGGAGCATGGTATCCCGATTCAGTACCCGACCGGTGGGCATGCTGTTTTTATTGATGCAGCCAAAATGCTGCCCCATATAAAGCCGGGTTGCTTCCCCGGCCATGCACTGGCTAATGAGATTTATCTGGAAGGAGGTATTCGGGGGGTGGAAATTGGCTCTCTGATGTTAGGTCGTGATCCGGAAACCGGCGAACAGAAGGCATCACCCTTTGAAATGCTGCGGCTGACCATTCCCCGTCGTACCTACACCAATGATCATATGGACTTTGTTGCAGAAACGTTGATAGCACTGAATGAGCGTGCAGAAAGTATTAAGGGAGTAACCTTTACCTATGAACCGCACGTGCTGCGACACTTTACAGCGCGGTTTAAAGAAGTGGCCTGATTGAGGAAAAACTGTTGGGAAAACGTGATTCCTGGGAGCCAGCCGGAATCACACCTGTTGTTCTAACTGCGGATATATCAACCGCGGATTTTTTCAGCCCAGCGTGTCAGAGTCGCCTGCATTCTCGCCAGTGTGACCGGCTTATCCAGAAAATCATCCATTCCCGCATCGGTGCAAGCCTGCTGATCTGACTGCATGGCGTTGGCGGTAAAAGCGATAATCGGGATCTTTGCGTAATCATTATCCGTCGCCCGAATTCTGCGGGTTGCCTCATAACCGTCCAGCTCGGGCATCATGCAGTCCATAAGGATGAGGTCAAATTTCTCATCCTGAAGACGCTCAATGGCCTCTGCACCATTATTGGCAACTTTGGTTGTGCAACCCAGCTTAGACAACAGTTTGGTCGCAACCATCTGGTTAACCGGATTATCTTCAGCCACCAGTATGTGCAGTCCCAGTGGCTCGATGCTTGATGGATTGGTCGGGTTCATGTTTTCAGGCTCCTCCTTGATTCCTTTCAGGGCATTTACCATTTGCTCACTTAATACTTGTTCTGTAAAGGGGCGGAGCATAAATCGGGTAACGCCACTCGGTTCGCAGTGTTCATTATCTCCGGGCTCAGGGAAGTTGCAAATCAGCAATACCGGAGCCTGGTTGTTCAGTGAGGTTACGAATGCCTGTAGTTCCTCTCTGGCACCTTCTTTCATATTTTCTGTTTGCCAGATATAGAGATCAGCACCTGAATCAGTATCAGGCACATTCTGAATATCTACATTATCAAACCCGAGCATGCTCAGCTGTTGCTGTAGTAGCCCACTCCAGTTTGGTTTGCCGGTAATAGCGATGACTTTCTGCCGGAAGTCTTCACTGGCGGCAGGCAACATCACACTGCTGTCCAGAACAGGTGAAACCGGTAGCTCCAGAGAAAATGTAGAGCCTTCATCTTCAGTACTATTGACTGTCAGTTCGCCGCCCATCAGTCGTGCCAGTTTCTGGGAAATACTCAAGCCGAGGCCGGTTCCGCCAAATTTACGGTTAACGGATACATCGGCCTGCATAAACTCATCAAAAATGGTACTTAGCTTATCTTCCGGTATCCCGACACCGGTGTCGCGTACATGAAGACAAAGAAAGCCATCTTCCCGGTACTGGGCTTCGAGAAGAATATGACCGTGGTGGGTAAATTTTACCGAGTTACTCAGCAGGTTAAGCAGGATTTGTCGGATTCTGCCTGAGTCTCCCACCATTTCAGCGGGGCAGTCACGGTGTATCAGAAGTTGTAGCGGCAAGCTTTCCTGGCTGGTGCGGGGATAAATAATCGCAACAATCTGCTCCAGCAAATCCTGTAGATTAAAAGAGTGTTGCTCAACTTCTATCCGCCCGGCTTCTATTTTCGAGAAGTCCAGAACGTCGTTTACTATTGCCAGCAATGAATGCGCTGAAGTTTGAACCGTTGAAAGCAGTGATTTCTGTTCTCCGGTAAGCGAAGTGTCCGCCATCATTTCCGAAGTGGCGATAATACCGTTCATCGGTGTTCGTATTTCATGACTCATATTGGCCACAAAGCGACTTTTCAATTCATTGGCAGCTTCTGCTTTGGTTCTGGCCTGTTCAAGCTCATAAGTTCGTTCTTTTACTTTCTGGTTTACCTGCAGGGTTTGCCCGGTTACCAGCAACAGGCAGGCGGATATGCCGGTTGTCAGCAGTAATGCTGTAATCAGGAACATCCAGGGTGGGCCCGTCAGACGGTCAGCAACCAGCACATCGTCAGGTATCATCAGTAGTTGCCACTGCCGTTGCCCAGCTGTCAGTGAGTAACTTTGCAGTAGTGGGTGACCGGTGAAGATATCCTGAGTCATATCCGGATTTTCAGGAATCTGTGCCAGCATAATCGGTTGATTTGCCTGAGTGGAATCAACCAGCATCATGCGTGTATGGCGGGGAATGCTGTGCCCGAACATGGCGAGAATCATGGGTCTTATTTTCAAAACAGCGGCAACCAGACCTCTGAAAGATGTCACGGGTGTATCCGGATTTGCGCGGCTGAATACTGGCAGGAAGGCAAGAAATGCTTTGCTGTGATCCTGAATCAGATGCAGTGGCTCAGTAAAAGCCAGCTTTCCGGTGGTATGAGCCAGATTAATGGCGGTTTCCCGATCCGGGTGTGACCCCATATCAAAACCAAAAACCTGTTTATTGTTGCTGTAAGGCTCAACAAACTTAACCGGGTAATAAACCACTCGCTCTTTGGCTTTTTCGAGACCTCCATATTTATTCTGTTCAAGAATAATCAGTGGCGTCGCATCCTCATTACCCTCTGCTGATTCAAAATCATCACGTTCGCGTGCCAGCACCCGGGGAACCCATTCCAGCGCCTGTATTTCCGGGTTTAGTTGCAGAAAGTGGCGGGTGAAGTCTCTGAATTCATCGTGTGATACATCCGGTGTTGCTGTGAACAGGCTGCGCAGCGCCTGTAGCGGCTCGGCGATATCCCTGATACCGCCACGTACCAGATAATTAATATCGTCGGTTTTCTGACGGAAGTATTGCCTGGCTTCATGCAGGGCATACTGATTGACTGACCAGCTAAGCATCAGACTGACAATCAACATGACGGCCCAAACCGATAGTGTCAGAGGAATCTTGAATACAATATTTGGCTTGCCGTCATTACCCAGAAAACGCCATAGCGGCAGCAGCAGGGCTGAGCTTAGGGCGTCACCGGTAAACTTATCAATTAACAGATATTGAACTTCATGAGTCGGTACCTGCAGGTCACTGATAATCAGCAGGGGACCGGTAATTAGTACACCTGTCAAAGATGGAGCGAATAGCAGGATACCCAGTGCTTTAAGTAACGGGGCTGGCGCTATCAGCGGGTTGGGAAATCCAACCAATCGTTTCAGGATAAAGGCTGTCGTTAGGGCTTGTGTCGCAAAAACAACAGCAAATGTGCTGGTGTAGAGCAGCGAAGAGAGGCTCGGGGGCAACACCATAAAGTAATGGCTGGCCAGCCAGTTAAACAGCCAGCCTCCAATCAGTACCGGCAATGTTTGCAGGTATCCAAATCTCAGCAGTGCCAGAATAGCAATCCCAAGCCCGGGGTTAATCTGTGCCAGCTGCTGCTGAGGAATATAGGAAACCGACAGTGTCAGCATGCCGCTGGCCACAATCAGAATGATAAGAATCAGGCTGGTCAAAAGCCGGTTAATACCGGGGCTTTGATCTGTATTGTTTGCTTGCATTGGATGGCGCGCGAATCATCCGGGGATATTACTCTTTGTAGCGGCAGGATGAGGCCAGACTTTTGAGGTTTCCCTTTAAGATTCAGGAAGAAATGGCGCACACAGGCGCCATTTTGAATTGCGGTCAGGCAATAGATGCTGAATGGGTTGAAACCCGGGTATGGAAGCGACAGAGCTTGTCGAGTTCAGCTCTTAATTCATCCCCTGCATTTAGCGGACCCACTCCGGCTGGTGTACCTGTTAATACCACGTCGCCGGGCATCAAGGTAAAGTGGTGACTGATATGACTCAGCAGTGCAGGAATTGGCGTCAGCATATTGCTGCTGTTGCCCTGCTGGCACAGCACACCGTTGATATACAGGCGCAAACCAATATTGCTCAGAGGAGGAAGGTGTTTGGTGGCAACAAAGCCGGTTAATGGACAGCTGTTATCAAAAGCTTTGGCTTTTTCCCATGGGTGGCCTTTTTCCTTCAGAGATGACTGTAGATCTCGGAGGGTCAGGTCAATACCCAAACCAATACCAGTAATGGACTCAATCGCTTCTTCTTCACTGGCACGACGAAGTCGCTTGCCTATTAATACGGATAATTCGGTTTCGTAATCCACCTCACCTTTATTTTGAGGAAGGCGAACAGGGTGCTCGAACAGAGTTATGGCAGTGGATGGTTTGATAAATAGCAATGGTTCTGAGGGAGCCGGGTTGTTCAGTTCGCGGGCGTGCTCAGCATAATTGCGCCCGACACAAACTACTTTACCTGTGGGAAGCTGTATGTGATCGCCGCTAACCCAGCTGTGCTTATACGTCATGTTACATCCCATCTGTGCCGTTTTTATTTGTAGAGGTGCTCTCGCAATCCAGTGATATTCAGGGAGTTACATCATTGGATCTGGATTTTTATCAGTATCTGCTCTGCCATTCTAACATCCCCGGCGCTATGCTAAGAGTACGAGTTACAGAAGGGGTGTCAACATGCCTGAACAACAACTCAATCTCCAGATCCAGCATCTTCATGACCTGCTTGAAGGGCAGCCTGTTGATGAATGTACCGCCGCCAGCCTGCGACAGGTTACCAGTGAAATCCAGTTGGCACTTGCCCAGGCCGAGGGGGAAATACCCGCAGAAGCCCTCAATGATCAACTGGAACAGGAAATGATCCAGTTTGCCGAAGAACATCCGACACTGGCTCAGGCGGTAAAACAGATCATGAGTACTTTGAATGGGATTGGGATATAAGCTTACTCAAGTAACTGCCTGAGATTTGATGTATCAGGCAGTCTTCCGAATAGAGCTACCAGATAAACAACAGGCAGGAAGCGGTTGCTATACCCATAAGCATATTAAAGCTTCTCCATGCCTTTGGGGTATCCAGCCAGTGCCGGATCAGGGAGCCAAATCCGGCCCACAGGGATGATGTCGGCACCTGAGTCATCCAGAATGCCAAAGCAATCAGTAAGGCTGAAATCCAGTATTCATCGCCATGTATGGTGAAACTACCAATCGCTGTAATCGCCATCACCCAGACTTTCGGGTTTACAAACTGGAACAGAGCGGCACCAGATACCGTCATTGGGCGTGCGGACTGCGCTTTTCCGGAGTCTGGTGGTGGCGCAAACGCTATGCACCATGCCAGATAGAGCAGATAACCACTGGCAATCCACTTCAGAATTTCCTGAATAACCGGGTACTGGGCAAACAGAATACCCAGTCCGGCTGCAACCAGCAGAATGACAGAAACTAATCCAATGCCAATACCAGCCATATGGGGGATTGTCCGGCGATAGCCGAAGTTGGCCCCTGATGCAGTCAGCATCATATTATTGGGTCCCGGTGTGCCGGTCATTGTTGCTGCGAATACGGCAACCGATAGAAAAAACTGAATCTCCACTGATCTGTCCTTCAAAATTGTATCGATACAGTATTTGAGTAAATGATTGATTTATGTCACTTTAATAAAATGAACCCTAACAATGCTCTGGAGATAGGGCAAAGGATTTATTGTCACCATGACAATCGATAAGGACATTGTTCAGCATATTGTTTTGTCCCAATCAGCAGGCCCGATCTACCGCCAGCTTGCGAATGGGTTTGGACAACTGATTCGGCAAGGGGTTCTTCAGCCCGGGGATAAATTACCCACACATCGTGCGCTGGCGGATAATTTTCAGGTTACTGTTGGAACCGTTACCCGAGCCTATGCAGAAGCAGAAAAGCAGGGGCTGGTGGAAGCCAGAGTAGGAGCAGGCACATTTGTCAGGCAGGCAGAGAAATCAGGCTGGTTTCTTGAACCTGTGACCTCACAGAGTGACGAGTGCAATTTGGGTTACAACATTCCTCCCCCTATGGATCGCTCGCTGATGTTGCAGGCAGCCATGCAGCAGTTAATCAGCCATCCCTCCCAGCTTAATAGCTTTATGCAATACCAGAAAGCGGAAGGCTTTGAGCAGCATCGCCAATGTGTTGCTGACTGGCTGAAAAAACAGGGCGTGGCTGTTGACCCGGCACGGATGTTATTCACATCCGGCGCACAGCATGGAACGCAGCTGGCTATTTCGGCATTGTGTCGTGCCGGAGATACTGTGCTGGTGGAAAAATACACCTATCCGGGGTTTATCAGCCTGGCGCGTCAGCAGCAATTGACCTTAAAGCCGGTTGATATGGATGAAGAGGGGCTGATACCGGAATCTCTTGAAGTAGCCTGCAAGCAATACAACCCTCGAGCGATTTATTGCACCCCAACCCGACAGAACCCGACAACAGCAACGATGAGCATCTTGCGCCGACAGCAGATATTGGAAATCTGCAGGCGGAATCAGGTGATTGTGCTGGAAGATGATGTGAATGGATTGCTGCCGGCAGAGCATCCTGAGCCACTGGTTAGTCTTGACCCTGAAAATGTGATTTATATTGGTTCGCTTTCAAAATGCCTGGCTCCCGGATTGAGAGTAGGGCATCTTCATTCACCACAGCATTTATATCGAAAGCTGGCAGTGACATTACAAAATGAATGCTGGATGGTGAGTCCATTATTAACAGGGTTAACCTGCGAACTTATTCGAAGTGGTGCAGCAGATCAGGCTTTAAACTGGATTCGCTCCGATATTCGGCTAAGGCGAAATAAAGCTTTAGAAGCGCTGAAGGCGTTTGATATTCAGCTACCGGTAGATTGCTTTCATGGTTGGCTACCAATACCTGAAAACTGGACGTTAAGTGATTTTGTCCGTGCCTGCCGTGAAGCAAAGGTGACATTGAAATCAGGAGAACTGTTTATGCCACCCGGTTGCTTGCATCCCCATGCTGTAAGATTGGCAATAAGTGCTACGGACAATCTGGAACAACTGAAATCGGGATTATATGAAGTCCGTTGTTTACTTAATCAGGGGTTGGATTAGTAGACAGAAAGCGGGCATCAGGGGCAGATTTAACTGCAAGAAACCGGTGCCGCAAATAATCAATAAACCAGATACCTTTTCTGTCTTTGTAAACCGGAGCCATTTCAGCTGACAGTTCCTGAATAAACTCAGGCCATAAAGCTTCTCCAACTATGGAAGGTATTGGATTGAAAATGGATTCCACGAAATCTTTCAAATCACCCGGTATTCGGATTTGGTTTTCAACCAGCATATAAGTTTCGAAGCGGAATCCCGCAGCTTCAATGTTCTGGCGGAGACGCTCCGGGGTTGCAAAGTTTCTTGGAACAACTTCGTCCAGATTTAAACCATAGCTTGATAGAACCTTATCAAAGTAACCCAGAAAGCGGTTACCTCCGAATGAAGGGGCTGCAGCAACCTCTGCTGCAAACCGGCCATTAGGCTTTAGAGCTTTATTCAGGCTCTTAAAAAACGAAGGGTGATCAGGTATCCAGTGGATAGCCCAGTTGGAATAAGCTGCATCAAACTCTTCATTAAACGGCAGGTTTTGAGCGTCCATCACTCTGGCATCAATACCGTTTTGACGGGCACGTTCAACCTGATTCGGATCAAGATCAATACCTACAAGCTCTGCTCCGCGAGCTGTTATCTGCAGGCTCATTGAACCTTCGCCACAACCGATATCAAGCACTCTCATCCCCGCAGCAGGGTTCAGGAGTTCAATCGTCTCCATGGAGTACTTCAGAGGGAGCTGAGCGTATCGGCTGTAGCGCTCGGGGTTCCAGTCGTGATGAATTTTGCTCATTGGGCGTCGTGGTAACAATACTGGTTAAAAGATCTCAGTTACCTTGGCAGTATGGTTACCACGGCTGATCTTGCCACTAAAAACGACAGTGGTACTGCCGGCGTTTAAATATCCAGCATTTTTCCCGGGTTCATGATGTTATTTGGATCAAAAGCTTTTTTAATGGCTTTCATATAGCTGATTTCTGCTTCAGAGCGGGAGTACTCAAGCCACTTCTTTTTCAGAAGTCCGACACCATGCTCGGCAGAAACTGACCCCTTATATTTCCTGACGATATCAAACACTTCAAGGCTGACATGCTCGCATTGTTGCAGGAAATCATCCCGGTCCAGGTTATCTGGCTTAAGGATATTCAGGTGCAGGTTGCCATCACCAATATGCCCGAACCAGATGATTTCAAAGTCAGGGTATTGTGCAGTGACGACCTGTTCAATTTCATTAAGGAAGGCTGGAACCTTTGAAGTGACAACGGAAATATCGTTTTTATAAGGCGTCCAGCGGGAAATGGTCTCGCTGATATATTCCCGGCATTTCCAGAGGTTTTCCAGCTGACTCAGGCTTTGGCTAATCACACCATCCTCAACATCGCCAGCTTCGAGGCATTCTTCGAACAGGCTCATCGCCTGTTCCATCAGTTCTTCATTCAGGCACTCGAATTCCAGCAGGGCATAGTAAGGTGTTTGGCTTTCAAAAGGACGTTGAACCTGATGATGTTCTATCACCTTAGAGAGTGCTTCTTCTGAAAAGAACTCAAAGGCCGTCAGGTCAATGCTTTTTTGGAAGCGCTCCAGTATTCGCATAATGGCAGGCATATCCGGTACGCCCAACATCAAAGCGGTGAGCTCGCGTGGAGGTCTGACCAGCCGCATGGTTGCTTCTACAATCAGCCCCAGCGTTCCTTCTCCACCAATAAACAGCTGGCGAAGATCATAGCCAGTGTTGTTTTTAATCAGATCGTGATTCAGTTCAAGAATATCACCCGTGCCGGTAACAACTTTTAGTCCGGCTACCCTGTCCCGGGTCATGCCATAACGAATAACTTTGATACCACCGGCATTGGTCGCAATATTGCCGCCAATCTGGCTTGAGCCGCTGGAGGCAAAATCGACGGGGTAATATAAATCCTGTTCTTCAGCAAAATTCTGGAGTTGTTCTGTGATGACGCCAGCTTCGCAGTGGGCTGTGCGATCTACCGGGTTAAAGCCAGTGATCTTATTCATCCGGTCAAAGGAAATGACCAGTTCGCCGTTCAGGGCTACGGCACCACTACTCAAACCAGTACGCCCGCCGGAAGGTACAATGTCCAGCTGTTTTTCATTGGCATACTTAACCAGCGCCTGCACTTCACTGATACTCTGTGGGAATACAATGGCAAGCGGTGCAGGAGTGTGAAAGCGGGTCCAGTCCCGTCCCCAGTTTTCGAGTGATTCTGAATCAGTTAAAACGCGTTTGGATTCCAGCAGCTGTTCAAGCTGGGCAATAATTTCAGAGGTACTGGCTTCCCGCTGACTGCTCATTTTAATACCGGGCCTCATTTTTTAGACGATTTATAGGGTCTGAAGGCGGTTGTTACGTAGTTTCCGTTGGTGGTCATGTTATCATACTCGTTCGGTTTGTCGTGAAGCGCTGTGCCCCGGATACCTGAAAACAATAAATAAAAGGTGTGGGCAGCAGGATTACGGCGTAATGGCTGCGAATAATAAACCCAGGAGTCATCATGGCCACGACGTCTCTGGACAAGAGAAAAATAAAGATTCTTTTGCTTGAAGGTGTACATGCCTCTGCCGTTGAAAGCTTTGAAGCCAGCGGTTACAGCAATATTGAATACCTCACCACATCCCTTCCGGATGATGAACTGAAAGCCAAAATCAGTGATGCCCATTTTGTGGGTATTCGTTCCCGTACTCAGCTAACCGACGATGTGTTTGAAGCGGCTGAAAAACTGCTGGCGGTGGGCTGTTTCTGTATCGGAACCAATCAGGTTGATCTGGAAGCAGCAACCAAACACGGGGTAACGGTTTTTAATGCCCCGTATTCCAATACTCGTTCTGTAGCTGAACTGGTGTTAGGTGAGGCGATACTGCTGTTGCGGGGTATTCCTGAAAAAAGCACACTGGCTCATCAAGGTGTATGGCGCAAATCAGCCAGCAACAGTTATGAGCTCAGAGGTAAAAAACTGGGCATCGTGGGTTACGGTAATATCGGTAGCCAGCTAAGTGTGATGGCTGAATCCATGGGAATGGAAATCTGCTTCTATGACACGGTTTCCAAACTGCCATTAGGTAATGCTGGGCAGGTGCGCGATCTGGATGAGCTGCTTGGTAAAAGCGATATTGTTACTCTGCATGTGCCGGAAAACCCCTCTACTCAGTGGATGGTTGGTGAAAAAGAAATTGCTGCGATGAAAGATGGCAGCATTCTTTTGAATGCATCCAGAGGTACCGTGGTGGATATTCAAGCGCTGGCATCAGCACTGGAAACCGGTAAGTTGTCCGGAGCTGCGATTGATGTGTTCCCGGAAGAACCGCGCTCTAATAATGAAGAATTTATTTCAGCTTTGCGCGGGCATAAAAATGTGATTCTGACACCGCATATTGGTGGCAGCACACTGGAAGCGCAGGCGAATATTGGTAAGGAAGTCGCTGAGAAACTGGTGAAATACAGTGACAACGGTACATCTTTGTCTTCTGTTAACTTCCCTGAAGTGGCTTTGCCGGGGCATCCGGGCAGTCATCGTATCCTGCATATTCATCGTAATATGCCAGGTGTACTGGGGGCGATTAACCAGATCTGTTCTGATAACAATATCAACATTACCGGTCAGTATCTGCAGACTCGCGGTGATATTGGTTATGTTGTGATTGATCTTGATGCTTCTAACAGCAGTGTTGCTCAGGAAAAACTACAGCAGGTTGAAGGTACGGTTCGCTGCCGGGTGCTGTACTGATTTCCTGCCCGAGAATAGGTTTTTGCAGGACAGGGGGCTTACAGTGTCTGACCTAACTGAGTCTCACATCGTGCTCCTGTTACTGATCTTGCTCTTGGGTTTTTCGGTGAAAGATATTTGAAATGGCAGAGGGCATAATAGAAGGGGCTTGCTGCCATAGCTTTCCCGCCGTTACCCTTGGAGCTGCGACAGCTTTTAGTGTCTGGCTTATAAAAGGCTGTGTCTGGGTGAGTAGCGATTGTGAGGATGCTAGCGGGTGTCTAACTGTGCTATAGACATTGCCGGCTAGTTTCGGAACAGCTTTTACTGTATCTGGAATAGGCAAACGTTCAATTTGACGCTCACCCCATTGCATCCAGCTTTCAGGGCTTGGATCGGATAAAAAATCTTGCGGGAGAGGCGCGTTATTGAGCGCCATTTGTGCCTCTACTGGGTCACAGTCAATGAAATCTGTTGATTCGAGTTTGAATATGACGCCAGTGTTATCTTGTGTCAGGGTCAAGTAATGGCTGTCGACAGTGACAGTCTCCCCCTGAGTTACTGATGAGGGAAAGTTGCTTGAACGGAAAGTAAGAAGAGTCTCAGAATTATTAGTAAGTAGATTGAGAAGTCGCCATGTGCGTGGATCCAGAATAGATTCTGAATTAAACCAGGTTGGTTTAGGCACAGGTCGGCATCCTAGTAAAAGTGACAAGATCCCTACGGTTTTGGTTGATGTGAACATTAACAGAGGTTGTATATGCTCTGTTGGGAGTGGAGATGTGTTTGTTTCTATGAGATAGGTTCTGACATTATCGATAAGCTCATCCAAATGCCATGACCCGTTGCTGTTACGAACTAATATGGCTTTATTCTTGAACCATAACTCCATTAAGAAATGTTTATCCGGAAATTGTTTGCATGGTTTCAGAGTAAGTTTGCTGGCGGGTAAAGAGAAAGCCGTGTGTCCCACCCCTTTGCACTGGGTTAATATCAGGGAGTTGCTATCTGGGGCTGCCACTACGGTGAACTGGGGGGTATCGTCAAATACAAACTCTATTTTCTTTCCCTCGGAATAAGTTGCGAAGCAACCCAAAATCAGAACAAGCAATCCAATACAAACAGTCAGGTGCATCATGACGCCTCCCTCTGCTTGTATTCATCCCAACGTTATCTTCACGTCAGGATGAATACTGATAAGGCTGAGCGTAAACGAATATAGAGGTCAGGCTGCCTGATGATCCGCGTTAGGCAGATTTCTTACCAACAGAGAGAAATCATTTGGCTGGCTGCCTTCAGGTAATGGAATTTTCACCTGATGACCAGAGCCGGGAGCCGCATCAACTGCTTCCCCTTTACGGTTCTCAATCGCATCCAGCTTGAATAAATGGTTGCCTTCAGGGGTCATCAGTTCCAGTGTGTCACCTTTTTCAAAGCGATTGCGCACATCGACGGTCATGAACTGATCGTTACAGTCCACAATGTCGCCAACAAACTGCTGACGCGTACCTTTTGAAGTACCCTGTTCGTAGTTCTGGTACTCATCATGGACATGGCGACGGTAGAAGCCTTCGGTGTAACCACGGCTGGCGAGATTCTCCAGCGTATCCATCATGCTCATATCGAACTTACGACCGGCAGCGGCATCATCAATGGCCTTGCGATAAACCTGGGCAGTACGGGCGACGTAATAGAAAGACTTGGTGCGGCCTTCAATTTTGAGAGAGTGAACACCCATTTCAGTCAAACGATGAACATGCTGGATAGCACGCAAATCCTTGGAGTTCATGATGTAGGTGCCATGCTCATCTTCAAATGCAGGCATGTACTGTTCAGGGCGACCGGCTTCCTGCAGCAGGTAGATATTGTCGGTTGTTTCACCGTCACCAAGCGTTGGCTGGGGTTTAGGCTGTTCCGGTTCTATCATCTGCACCGGTACAACATCACCACCGGCGGTTTCTTTAGCTTCGTGAGCCTGATACTTCCAGCGGCAGGAATTGGTGCAAGTGCCCTGATTAGGGTCGCGCTTGTTGATATAGCCGGACAGCAAGCAGCGCCCGGAGTAGGCAATACACAGAGAGCCGTGAACGAAGACTTCGATTTCAGTTTCAGGGCATTCTTCACGGATTTCCTGAATTTCGTCCAGCGACAGCTCACGGGACAGAATAATCCGGCTGATACCCTGTTTGGCCCAGAACTTAACGGTGGCAAAGTTTACCACGTTGGCCTGTACCGACAGGTGAACTTCCTGCTCCGGCCAGCGTTCTCTTACCTGCATGATCAGCCCGGGATCGGACATGATCAGGGCATCAGGTTTCATGGCAATAACCGGCTCCATATCCTGCATATAAGTGCGGACTTTGCGGTTATGAGGAGCGATATTGCTGGCCAGATAAAACTTGCGACCCAGGCTGTGAGCTTCTTCGATTCCGTTCCCGAGATTTTCCAGTCCGAAGTCATTATTGCGAACCCGCAGGCTGTAGCGCGGCTGGCCAGCGTAGACCGCGTCTGCGCCATACGCAAAAGCGTAACGCATGTTCTTTAACGTACCCGCAGGTGATAGCAGTTCAGGCTTCATTTTCATCGAGTATTTATTTGGGGGAAGGCGGATTATAGCAGGGTTGAACCGGCGAAAAAGTAGTCAGTGCCGTCAGTTGAAATAGTCAGACACAAAAAAACCCGCCGGAGCGGGTTTTTTCTGAAGCGTCGATCTTACTTGATCTTGGCTTCTTTGTACTCAACGTGCTTGCGTACAACAGGGTCGTACTTCTTGAATACCATCTTGTCCGGCGTGTTACGCTTGTTCTTGGACGTGGTGTAGAAGTGACCGGTGCCAGCAGAAGATACCAGCTTGATCTTTTCGCGAATCGCTTTCTTAGCCATTTTGACCGCTCCTTAATTAAACTCGCTCGCCACGGGCGCGCATTTCAGTCAGAACGGCGTCGATGCCCTTCTTGTCGATGATACGCATACCTTTAGAGGTAACGCGCAGACGCACGAAACGGTTTTCAGTAGCAACCCAAAAACGCTTGTAGTGCAAGTTCGGCTCAAAGCGACGCTTGGTCTTGTTGTGAGCGTGAGATACGTTGTTACCGGTTACCGGGCGCTTGCCGGTGACCTGACAAACCTTGGACATGATTTCTCTCCAACCACGTGCCAGCCATCCGACGGCCTGTGTATATGCGCAATTACATAACCAGGGGCCTGCCTGCTGTGGCTGGTTGTCAAAAACCCATGACTATACCCGAAAGCACGCCCGCTAAGGCTTCGCGATCAGGTTCATCACAGAAATTAAATTTTATTAGTGAGTTGCCGGACCATCACCTGGCCACCGACACCCGGCCATCGCCGAAGTCTGGCAGGCCCATCACTGTTCTATAAAGAGCGGGGTTTATACCAGAAAGACTATCCCCAGACAATAATTTGTACAAAATATACGCATTTGTCAGGAGGTCAGGGCATGAGGAACGGGTATCCTCCTTAATGGTTTAACCGCTGGCAGCTATGTTAACAAATATGCTGTCATTTGTTCTGCTTCGCCGAAAAAATTATGACCAAAAGAAAGTGTTGTGAGCGCTGTTCCCGCCCCATAGCTTACTGCTACTGTCAGGGGCTGGAATTGGCAAAAAACTGTACAAAAATCATTGTGTTGCAGCATCCTTCAGAGCGGAAGCATCCGCTGAATACGGCGCGTATTCTGGCGCTGGGGCTGGATAACTGTGAGCTGATCAGGGGTGAAAACTTTGCTAACAATGATTATCTGAATCAACAGATCGCTGTTAATAGAGATAACTGCTGGTTACTGTTTCCGGGAGAAAATGCCCGGACGCCCGCACAGGTTCGGGAAGCCTCAGCAGAGCGAAATACGCCTCCTTTGATCATTGTGCTGGATGGCACCTGGCGGAAAGCCAGAAAAATATGGCATTTATCGCCTAACTTGCAGTCGCTGCCTCTCGTAGCCCTGAATGAAGTGCCTGAGTCAAACTACAGAATTCGCAAGGCACCCAAGGCCGGGCAACTTTCTACTTTAGAAGCGGTATCATCGCTTTTAATAGGACTGGGGCAATCGACGGGGTCGCTGAAGCCTATGGAGCAGGCCTTTCACCGAATGATTGACCTTCAGATAGAGGCGATGGGAATGGAAACATTCCGGCAAAACTACCCTCACTTTATCGAAGAGTAACCGGTGCTAGGGGCTAGCTGAGCTAAACAAGATCTCTTTCGGCAAGAGATACCACCTCAGCGTCCCCGACTATCATATGATCCAGTACCCGAATATCCACAAGAGCCAGCCCGTCTTTTAACCGTCCGGTAAGGCGAATATCTGCCTGACTGGGCTCCGGGTTACCGGATGGATGATTGTGGGCAAGTATGATGGCAGCTGCATTTTTTTGCAGAGCGGTTTTCACAACCTCTCTAGGGTACACAGTTGCACTGTTGATCGTTCCCTGAAACAGAATATCGAAACTCAGTACCCGGTGCTGGTTATCCAGAAACAGGCAGGCAAAGACCTCGTGTTTATAGTCCCGCAAATGAGACTGCAGGTAACGACGGGTTAGAGAAGGGCTAGTCAGTGCACTTTGATGTTCCATCGTTTCTGCAAGGTGACGGCGAGCCAGCTCCAGTGTTGCATGCAGCTGGCAGAACTTTGCTTCTCCCATGCCTTTTACCTGACTGAATGTATTCAGGCTGGCATCAAAGACTTTTCTGAGACTACCAAAGTGCAGTAGCAGATCACGGGCCAGATCAACAGCGGAGCGCCCGGCTGTGCCGGTGCGCAGGAAAATAGCCAGCAATTCGGCATCGGAAAGGCTGGCTGCACCTCTGGATAACAGCTTTTCCCGCGGGCGTTCGGCTTCAGGCCAATCGGTAATAGGCATTATTGGGTTGGGAATGAATGGCCTTCAGGCTGGCTGGAAAGAGGGGATGAAAAATGGGCATGACGAATCTGCCACTCCTCTCCGTCCTTCTCTATATAAAACGTGACCCGCACCAGAGGTATATCTTCCCACTGCTCTTTCCCTGTCGGTTTGTACTTCACTTTCCACATTGCTAATGAGACACCGGCATTGCCGTGAATCATTGCTGTAACGCCTGAAGCGGTGATTTTTGTGGCAGCTTCTTTAAAATCGCGCTTCAGCGCATTTTGTATTTCTTCTTTTGATGTCAGGTGCTCATCTACACCAGTACCCCAAAGTGTCAGGGGACCTTTGTCTGCGAAGAGTCGCGTTATTCCGTCAACATCAGTTTTTATATAAGCCTGTACATAATTGTTCATGACATCTTTGACTGCTTGCTGATCCGCATCTTCTGCAGTAACGGCAAAAGTGATATTTGCGATCAAAGCAGTAATCAGCAACACGAGAAAGCTGGCAGAGCGCATCATTGTGTCCTCAGAGATTTTTCCTGTACTTGCGAACCAGCATAGACCATAAAGACTGTACGGGTAGGGTGCGGGATGAAAAGGCAGGGATAACTGCGTGATCTGAGGCAGGCGCGCATATTATAATCGCCCAATTCAACCTTGTTCAGGTTTATGCATGCAGCGATTAAGAAACAAACGCATTGTTCTGGGTGTTACCGGTGGTATTGCGGCTTATAAAAGTGCCGAACTGACCCGGGAACTGCGCCGTCAGGGTGTTGAAGTACATGTGGTGATGACCCGTGCCGGTCAGGAGTTTATTACGCCGCTGACCATGCAGGCGCTTTCTGGTAATCCGGTTCATACTGATTTGCTCGATCCGGCCGCTGAGGCAGGAATGGGACATATTGAGCTGGCTCGCTGGGCGGATTTGGTTTTAGTAGCACCTGCGACAGCAGACTTTATGGCACGTATGGCAACAGGACATGGTGATGATCTGCTAACAACGCTGTGCCTGGCAACGCAGGCACCTATCAGTCTGGCTCCGGCAATGAATCAGGGTATGTGGCAGGATGCTGCGACGCAGCAGAATATTGAAACCCTGAAAGAACGTGGTGTTACCTTGTTTGGTCCTGCTGAAGGCAGCCAGGCCTGTGGTGAAACCGGCCCTGGTCGAATGCTTGAACCGGTGCAGCTGGTTGAGAGTTGTGCAGGTATGTTCAGTAACCAAAGGCTGACAGGTAAACGAGTGATTATTACCGCAGGTCCTACCCGTGAGGCTATTGACCCGGTACGTTATATCTCTAATTACAGCTCAGGCAAAATGGGCTTTGCGCTGGCAGAGGCTGCTGCAGAAGCTGGAGCGGATGTACTTCTGGTTGCTGGTCCGGTGAGTCTTGATACACCAGAGCGGGTTACCCGACAGAATGTTGTCAGCGGACTGGATATGCATAAAGCTGTTCATGAGAATCTGAATGGGCAGGATATTTTTATCAGTACGGCAGCTGTCGCTGATTATCGGCCGGCAGAATATGCCAGCAACAAACTGAAAAAAGATCCGGAGAATGATTCCGGCATGGAATTAAAACTGGTGCGTAACCCGGATATTGTTGCGTCTGTGGCTGCGCTGGAAGGGGAAAACCGTCCCTTTACAGTAGGTTTTGCGGCAGAGACAACCGATGTTATTGGTTACGCAATGGACAAACTGCGCCGTAAATCGCTGGATATGATTGTTGCCAATGATGTATCCGATGAACGTATTGGTTTTAACAGTGATGAGAATGCCGTTACTGTGCTGGGCGCGAATATGGAAGAGTCTCTTCCTAAAGGCTCAAAACGTACAGTTGCACGACAGTTGATTGGTTTGATCGGTGAGCAGTTTGAAGCTGCCCAGCCTTCAGATCAGGACTGAGATAACTGCCAGAGAGCTACTCCCTCCAGCTCTTTGGTGGAATGAAAATATTGCTAACCAGACAGGCAAATAAATGAGAAAACTGCAAACCCGTATTCTCGATTCCCGTATCGGTAATGAGTTTCCGCTGCCAACTTATGCCACTGATGGTTCTGCCGGTATGGATCTGCGTGCCTGCGTTGATGAAGCCGTAGTGCTTGAGCCGGGTGAAACCAAACTGATATCAACAGGTTTGTCTGTTTATATTGAAGATCCGGGTTTGGCTGCCATGCTGTTACCTCGGTCAGGTCTTGGACATAAGCACGGTGTGGTGCTGGGGAACCTGGTGGGGCTGATCGACTCAGATTATCAGGGACCACTGATGGTATCCTGCTGGAACCGTGGCAATAAGCCATTCACAATTGAGCCGGGTGAGCGCCTTGCTCAAATGGTGCTGGTGCCGGTTGTTCAGGCAGAACTCGATATTGTTGAAGAGTTTGATGCCAGTCACCGGGGTGAAGGTGGCTTTGGTCATTCCGGCCGCCATTGAACGATTACAGACTGAATCAATAATAAGAATCATAATGTGTCAATTGAGCGAAAATACCTTTTTCGCTCAAGACTTTTTCGTTAAAGGCAGTTTGCCTTTAAACTGATCCTGCTCAGCGCGTGATGAATCAATCTCTGGTTGAATTCGCAGCCTGATGTGTTTGGTTGGAGTGAATACTCAGTAACTCCCTGTGCGCCATATAACAACAAGGTATTCAAATGCAGGACACAAAAGAGCGGGCAATTGAAACGGCAGGCATTCTGGTTGAGGCGTTGCCTTGGCTGCAGGCTTACCGGGATAAAACCATTGTCATTAAGTATGGCGGCAATGCGATGGAGTCCGAAGAACTGAAGAACAGTTTTGCCCGCGATATTGTGCTGCTGAAAGCGGTTGGTATTAATCCGGTTGTCGTCCACGGGGGAGGGCCGCAGATAGGTCATCTGCTTGACCGGCTGAATATCAAAAGCGACTTTGTAAGTGGCATGCGTGTCACTGACAGTGAAACCATGGATGTGGTGCAGATGGTACTGGGTGGACTGGTCAATAAGGATATTGTTTCACTTATCAACCGACACGGAGGCCGGGCTGTTGGACTGACGGGCAAAGATGGTGACCTGATCAAGGCTAAAAAGCTTAAAGTCATACACCAGACGGAAGAGATGAAAGCACCTGAAATTATTGATATTGGTCACGTAGGTGAAGTGACTGACATCGAAAAAGGGCTGCTGGAAACACTCACTGCGTCAGACTATATCCCGGTTATTGCGCCCATTGGTGTGGGAGAGGATGGAGCCTCTTACAACATTAATGCTGATTTGGTCGCAGGGCGACTGGCCGAGGTACTGCAGGCAGAAAAGCTGTTGCTGTTAACCAATACATCCGGTGTACTGGATAAGGGTGGCAGTCTGCTGACGGGGCTGACGACGGCGCATGTCGATGCCCTGATTGCCGATGGCACAATTTATGGTGGAATGTTGCCGAAAATCCGTTGCGCACTGAGCGCAGTCGAGCAAGGCGTAACGAGTGCCCATATTGTTGACGGACGTGTGATACATGCTGTTTTGCTCGAAATCCTGACCGATGCGGGTGTTGGTACGTTAATTTCTAACTCTGATGACTAATACAGACTCGGATTGAGTTTGTATCAAGCGAAGCTGTTAATCCCCTGATGGACAAACCGATCAAGATTTCACGTAAAGAACAGATCCTGCAAACACTGGCGCACATGCTGGAAACAGCACCGAAGGAACGGATTACAACGTCCCGGCTGGCAAAAGAGGTGGGCGTCTCTGAAGCAGCGTTATACCGCCATTTTCCCAGTAAGGCGAAAATGTTTGAGGGGCTGATTGAGTTTATCGAGAATACTATTTTTTCGCGCATCACCCTGATTCTCACTGATGAGAGTGACGGCATGCGCCGCCTTGAGCAGGTTATTCGCCTGTTGCTGGTGTTCTGTGAAAGAAATCCGGGGCTGACCCGTATTCTGTGCGGTGATGCCCTTGTTGGTGAAACTGAGCGCTTGCGCAGCCGGGTCGTTCAGCTGTTTGAACGTTTGGAAACCCAGATCCGGCAGATTCTTCGCGAAGCTGAGCTCACTCAGAAACTGCGTACGCAAATGCCTCAGGGAATGACAGCTAACTTGCTACTGGCAGCTGCTGAAGGTCGTATTACTCAGTTTGTGCGCAGTGAATTTCAGCGCAAGCCAACTGAGAACTGGAATGATCAGTGGCAGTGCTTATCAACTGTCGTATTTAGATAAGCCTGCCTGTTCGTCTGTTTTCTTTTTCTGCATAACACGTTATCGGTTACTAAGACTGGTGGCGTGTCATGTGGAAAATTCGCGGGACGATACGGGATAGTTATTGTTATGATCGCAGATATCTTCACCACGGATTGACGCGAGTTAATGAGTCGGCCAGCCAGAGTTTCTATTGACCTTGATGCTTTAAAATCCAATTACCGTTATGCCAAAAAGCTGACGGGTAAAAAAATGGCTGCCGTTATTAAGGCTGATGCATATGGTCATGGAATGGTTCGGATTGCGCATGCTCTGTCGTCTGAAGCCGATGCTTTTGCTGTTGCCTGTATTGAGGAAGCTGTAGAGCTCAGAGCAGCGGGTATTCAAAACGCTATCTTGTTGCTTGAAGGCTTTTTTGAAGCTTCAGAAATTCCGCTAATTGATGAACTCCAACTGGATACCGTTATCCAGCAGCCCTTCCAGATTGAAGCCCTGCAAAAAGTATCTGTTTCCAAACCCCTGCGTGTCTGGTTGAAAATGGATTCCGGGATGCACAGGGTTGGTTTCCTTCCTGAGTACTACCGAAAAGCCTGGCAGCAGTTACAAGAGTGTTCTGCTGTAGGCGATATTGTGTTGATGACACATTTTGCCCGGGCTGATGAATCTGAGCAGGGTTATACACGAACGCAGGCTGAAACCTTTAATCAGGCAACACTGGGGTTAAGTGGTGAGCGCAGTTTGTGCAATTCTGCCGGTGTACTGGCATGGCCGGAGGCGCATGGTGACTGGGGACGCCCCGGGTTAATGCTGTATGGCGTATCTCCGTTTATTGACGTCCACAAAAATGTCGACGCTTTACGTCCGGTAATGAAACTCTCATCCGGACTTATTGCTGTCCGCGAGATTCCGAAGGGTGTACCGGTCGGATATGGCGGTAGCTGGATTGCACCACGCAAGACGAAAGCGGGTGTTGTTGCTTTGGGCTATGGTGACGGTTATCCACGCCATGCGCCTTCCGGTACACCCGTGTTAGTCAACGGCCAGCGAGTGCCTGTTATTGGCCGAATTTCCATGGATATGATTACCGTTGATCTGACAGACCTTCCGGAAGTTTCGATTGGTGATGAGGTGGTTTTATGGGGCGATCAAAACCTGTCGGCAACAGAAGTTGCCGATATGGCAGGCACGATTCCCTATGAGCTCTTTTGTTCTGTCCGCAGAGTGCCGTTTTCCTTCAGTGAAATAGCAGAAAAAGACACCGAAGTTGCCGAGTGTGATTTAAGCCGAAAAGTACGCGCTTAAAACCCGATGACATAAAATAATAAATTAACATCTTACGGCTCCCGGAGAGAGTGCCTTATGAAAAAGTGGCAATGCATTGTGTGTGGATTCATATACGATGAGGCTGAAGGCTGGCCAGATGACAATATTGCACCAGGTACTCGCTGGGAGGATGTTCCTGAAAACTGGGCATGCCCTGACTGTGGCGTGGGTAAAGATGATTTTGAAATGGTTGAAATCGGATAAACAATTTAACCCGGATACTTACGTCAACAGAACCTGATAGTCTTGTGCAAGAGCATGTTTATGAAATATCCGGTTTAAAACGCTTGCCCTGATCAACTTGTCTGATTTAAGGTGTTAGCACTGGTGTTCAAATAAAGCGGCAGAGATCGCTCCAAACGCCGGTGTCTGCTGCTGTAGAGTAAAAGCAGTGTTGAGTAAAAGTAGTATTTGTGCCGGATTATCATTATGGGAACAAACATTAACCATAACCCGTTAGCCCGGACAGCCATGAGCGAAACTGCGTTATTGTACTTTTGATGTATACCCCTGATGTAGAAAAGTGACAGCAGATTCGCAGTGAATAATAGCTAATAATAAAAAAAGGGATAGACGACGCATGCGTAAACCGGAACTCGTCGACGCCATCGCCGATCAGGCCGATATCAGCAAGGATAAAGCTGCCAAAGCGCTGAACGCTTTTATTGAACAGGTCACTCAGGCTCTCAGCCAGCAAGAAAGTGTTAACCTGATTGGGTTTGGAACATTTAACCCACGTTCGCGCAGTGCCCGTACCGGGAAAAATCCCCAGACAGGCGAACCTATTGAAATTAAGGCCAGTAAGACCGTTGGCTTTAAACCAGGTAAAGCACTTAAAGAAGCTGTTAACTGATCCTCTAGCCGCCAGCCTGAGCAGCAATAAATCAGGTTTGGTGGCTTTTACTTTTTATCCTGCCAATCATCTTCCGATTATCTGCCAGTATCACTCATGCATTGTTATAGGTACAATTGGCCGGATAAATTTGAATCCTGTGGGGGGATGTCGTGAAGTTTCGTTTGTTGCTTTGGGGGTTGGGGATCGTCATGACCCGTGCTGCCCGATCAGACAGGGAATTTAAAAAGAAACTTGAAGGGAAGGAATTAACCTTTGAGATTCGCAGCAATGACGGGGTGTCCCGTTATTTCAAAATAAGAAACAAGCGTGTCCGAACCTATAGTGGTCGTACCAAGGAGCCTGATTTTGCATTGGTTTTCAGCAGTGCAGGTAAAGGTTTTGCAACGCTGACAGCAAAGAATGCGCAGCTGGCATTTATGGAAGGTATCCAGAGTCAGGATATCACTATTGAAGGTGATCCTGCTGAGGTGATGTGGTTCCAGAGCATCACACCACACTTGAAAGCACCTACCGTCCCCTTTTGATTTAGGGAAGAAAAGGGGCCGTTGTATTCAGCATGCCCCTGTATCCCTCAGACGGCTTCTCATTTTACTCTACATTTAGCTGGTATCCTGCATAGAGGAATGACTGCTGTTCCTGCTGAAAGCTGGTTGCTGTCAATGGGTGTTTTTCCAGCCAGTTTTCGGGAAAACGGACGTTAATAGAGTAGTTTTTTGTCGTTAGCTCATATTTCGGTAACTTGTCGTTAATTCGGATTTGGGTCATTCGAATCGCGATTCGCAGTAGCATGATGAGCTGTAATAATGCCTGACTGTCTTTAGGTGACCATTCAGCCAGAGACGTAAGGGGCAGCCCTCTTCTGTGTCCCCTGATTAATAAAGCCAGCTGCTTTTGCTCGTAACCGGTAAAGCCGAGCAAGTCAGTATTCTTAATCAGATAAGCACCATGTTTATGAAACTGGGTATGAGATACGGTCAGCCCAATTTCATGTAGCAGCGCTGCATTGCCAAGTAACTCACGCTTGTTTTTACTCAGATTCCAGTCAGCGGCTACCTGATCAAAGCATTTATAGGCATGCTTTTGCACTCTTTCTGCCTGAGAACGGTCAACGCGATAGCGGGAAATCAGTCCGTCAATTGTACGACGACGAACATCTTCATGCTGGTTGCGACCAACCATGTCATAAAGAACACCTTCTCTCAGGGCGCCATCAGAATAACTCATGCTGGTAATGCTAAGCGCATCAAAAACAGCGGTTAAAATTGCCAAGCCTGCGGGAAAAATAGACTGACGTTCCCACTTAAGCCCGGAAAAGTTCAGATTGCGGGTATGGCGTAGCGCGATGCATTCTCTCTTGAGTTGCTCCAGTAGCGGACGGGTGATTTGGTCGCCGCCCTGCTGCAGATGGTGTTGGATAATCTGCTGTACCGATTTGATTGAGCCGGATGACCCAATGGCTTCACTCCATCCGAGTTGCTGGTAGTTTTGCTCAATATTCATCAGCTCTATACGGGCGGCGTAGTAGGCTTTTTGAAATGCTTCCGCCGTAATGTCGCCTTTAGGGAAATAACGACAGCTCCAGGAAACACAGCCCATGTGCAGGCTTTCCAGCAACTTGGGTTCGAAGCGTTCACCGATAATAAATTCGGTGCTGCCGCCCCCTATATCGACTACCAGTCGTCGTTCGTGGTCGTCTGACTGGGTATGAGAAACGCCAAGGTATATCAGCCGGGCTTCTTCTCTCCCGGTAATAATATCGATGGGGTGACCCAGTAATGCCTCTGCACGTGCTACAAATTCCTCTTTGTTACGGGCTTGTCGCAAGGTGTTCGTGCCAACAATTTTTACCTTGCTGGTGGGCATATCGTTGATGTACTGCGCGAATTTGCTCAGGCAACTAAGCCCGCGTTCTATTGCTTCCCCGGAAAGATTACCATTCTGATCCAACCCGGCAGCCAGCTGGATTTTTTCTCCAAAGCGTTCCACTGGCCGCACTTCATGCTCATCCGGGCGGGCAATAATCATATGGAAGCTGTTTGAGCCAAGGTCGATAGCCGCTACCAGATTCTGGCTCATATTAGCGTCATCTTGTTTAGGCATAGGTTTTTTGGAATCAGTCACCGCTTGAACTCAGCTTTTGGTACAACTATAAATGGTTAAAACGATAAACAGCATATCAGACCACGCGATAATGCAAGAGAGATTGTGCAGGGAAGTTCATCGCAGGATGAGTGCCCTGTACAGCCTCCGGGTGGTAATGTAGCCTCTGGTTTGTGTTATTGTTCATGATCTGTTGATATATGTCCGCAATACAGCGCTACTCCGGTCGTTGTAGCTAATAATGAAAATACTTTCCTTGCCTGTACAGGGCAGGAACAGAGGCAGATAAGATAGCTGTTGCTGTTTGGTCAGTTTAAAGGCAAGTGATATGATCCGGAAATTCAAGACCCAAACAAAGCTAGGAGGCCGTAATAATGGCTGAGAAGGACAATGCAGGTGGAATTGTAAACATCACCGATGGCAGTTTCGAAGAAGATGTTCTCCAGGCAGACGGTCCTGTTCTGGTTGACTACTGGGCAGAATGGTGTGGTCCCTGCAAAATGATTGCACCCGTGCTTGAAGAAGTTGCCCGTGAATATGAAGGCAAGCTCAAGATCTGCAAACTTAACATTGAAGAAAATGAGCAGACCGCACCAAAATACAGCGTGCGCGGGATTCCAACCCTGATGCTGTTCAAAAACGGTAATGTTGAAGCAACTAAAGTGGGCGCTCTTTCCAAGTCCCAGCTGACAGCATTCCTGGACAGTAACATCTGATAATTGCGTGTCCCCGTTTTGGAATGAGTTTCGGAGCGGGGAACTTACAATAACCCGGTTGGTCGATATTATAGCTGTCCTGAATTGTTCGCTTCAGTGAGCGAACAAACAACTTGATTTGCTGAAGCTTCCCGAAAAACTTGATTATTTTATGATTCAGGAAGTAGACTCAAGCTGTAAGGCCATGCTAGATTGATTCTTAATTGGAATCTCGCCGCTGTCCCTGCAGCAGAAAGCCCAGACAAAGCATGAACACCCCAAGGATAGCTTTTAAAGCCTGAGGGCTGAACAAAGCTGAACCGAATGGGCTGAAGAAAGCTGTCCTTAAAGGACTGGATAAAGCTGGAATAAACTGGCTCAGTGCCTGAATAAGAACGTAAAATCTTCCTGCATATGACAGCTGATACCCTTTCACCGTCATTCGTATGATTTCGCTATGCATCTTACCGAGCTGAAGAAAAAGTCTGTACCAGAGCTACTGGACATTGCTAACGAGATGGGGCTGGAAAACCTGGCTCGCTCCCGGAAGCAGGATGTTATCTTTTCCATTCTCAAGCGCCATGCCCGTAGTGGAGAAGACATCTACGGCGACGGTGTGCTGGAGATCCTGCAGGATGGTTTTGGCTTCCTGCGCTCCTCAGATAGTTCCTATCTGGCAGGTCCCGACGATATTTATGTCTCGCCGAGTCAGATTCGTCGATTCAATTTGCGTACCGGTGATTCCATTTCCGGTAAAATTCGTCCCCCGAAGGAAGGTGAACGTTATTTCGCATTGTTAAAGGTTAATCAAATCAATTTTGACCAACCTGAAAATGCCCGCAATAAAATTCTTTTTGAAAACCTGACACCATTATTTCCACAAAAACGCCTCATCATGGAGATGGGTAATGGTTCTACTGAAGATCTGACCGGTCGAATCATCGATTTATCGGCCCCGATTGGTAAAGGTCAGCGTGGTTTGCTGGTATCTCCGCCGAAAGCCGGTAAGACATTGATGCTGCAAAATATTGCGGCAAATATTTCAAAGAATAATCCTGAATGTCACCTGATTGTTCTGCTGATTGATGAACGTCCTGAAGAAGTAACCGAAATGGCGCGTTCCGTTCGGGGTGAAGTGGTTGCTTCTACTTTTGACGAACCACCTTCCCGCCATGTTCAGGTTGCGGAAATGGTGCTGGAAAAAGCCAAACGTCTGGTTGAGCACAAAAAGGATGTTGTTATCCTGCTGGACTCTATTACCCGTCTGGCACGTGCCTATAACACCGTTATTCCTTCTTCCGGTAAGGTTTTGACCGGTGGTGTGGATGCCCATGCACTGGAGCGTCCAAAGCGTTTCTTTGGTGCGGCACGTAACATCGAAGAAGGTGGCAGCCTGACCATTATTGCGACAGCACTGGTTGATACCGGCTCCAAGATGGACGAGGTTATCTTTGAGGAATTCAAGGGTACCGGTAATATGGAAGTCCATCTGGATCGCCGCATTGCAGAAAAGCGTGTATTTCCGGCTATCAGCATTAACAAATCCGGCACCCGCCGTGAAGACCTGCTGACAACGGAAGAAGAGCTGCAACGGATGTGGATTCTGCGCAAGATTCTGCACCCGATGGATGAAATTGCAGCGGTTGAATTCTTGTTGGATCGCATGAAACACACCAAGACCAACGTGGAATTCTTCCAGTCTATGAAAAGAAAGTAAGCTGTAGCTGACTTTCCTTTTCGAGTGAAAGTTTGTCGCGGGCTTCATCAAGAAGCCCGCTGTACCCAACAGCCATCTTTGCATGGTAAAAATAATTTTCCTGTTTTAGCACTTCATGAAATACCGTGACCTCCGCGACTTTATTAAGCAATTAGAAAAAAAGGGGGAGCTGAAGCGTATTTCTGCTGAAATAGATCCCCGCCTTGAAATGACCGAGATCAGCGACCGAACGCTGCGTAATGAAGGTCCGGCACTCCTGTTTGAAAACCCTAAAGGCTTTGATATGCCGGTGCTTGCCAACCTGTTTGGTACGCCAAAGCGGGTCGCAATGGGTATGGGGCAGGATGATGTGGCAGCGTTGCGCGATGTCGGGAAGCTACTGGCTTATTTAAAAGAGCCGGAACCGCCTAAAGGTTTCAAGGATGCACTGGCAAAGCTGCCTGTATTTCGGCAAGTGCTGAACATGGGGCCAAAGGTTGTTAAGTCGGCGCCTTGTCAGGACGTTGTTCTACAGGGCGATGAGGTCAATCTTAATAAGCTTCCTATCCAGACCTGCTGGCCCGGTGATGCGGCGCCGCTGGTTACCTGGCCGTTGGTGATTACCAAAGGTCCTCGCAAGGACAGGTATAATCTGGGTATCTATCGCCAGCAGCTTCTCGGGTCAAACAAGCTGATAATGCGCTGGTTGTCTCATCGGGGCGGTGCGCTTGATTTTCGTGACTGGCAGCAGGAACATCCGGGAGAGCCTTTTCCTGTTGCTGTTGCACTTGGAGCTGACCCAGCTACGATTCTTGGCGCCGTAACGCCGGTACCGGATGCATTATCAGAATACGGTTTTGCGGGTTTGCTCCGGGGCTCAAAGACAGAACTGGTCAAGTGTGTCACTAATGATCTGGAAGTACCTGCCAGTGCCGAGATTGTTCTGGAAGGTCATATCATGTCAGGGGAAATGGCAGATGAAGGTCCTTATGGTGACCACACCGGCTATTACAATGAAGTTGAACGGTTTCCGGTTTTCACTGTGGACTGTATCACCCATCGAAAAGACCCGATTTATCACAGCACTTATACCGGGCGTCCACCCGATGAGCCCGCAGTATTAGGCGTGGCGTTGAATGAAGTGTTTGTACCGATTCTGCAAAAGCAGTTTCCGGAAATTGTGGATTTCTATCTGCCTCCGGAAGGCTGTTCTTATCGACTGGCTGTTGTCACCATCCGCAAGGAATATCCGGGTCATGCCAAACGTGTGATGCTGGGTGTCTGGTCATTTCTGCGACAGTTTATGTACACCAAGTTTGTGATTGTGGCGGATGATGATATTAATGCCCGGGACTGGAAAGATGTTATCTGGGCAATGACAACGCGAATGGATCCTCAGCGGGATACTGTTTTTGTTGAGAATACACCGATAGATTACCTCGACTTTGCTTCTCCTGTTGCCGGGCTGGGCTCTAAAGCGGGCTTTGATGCGACTAATAAATGGCTGGGGGAAACCACTCGCGAATGGGGTGAAGCCATTACCATGAGTGATGATGTGAAGCAGCGAGTTGATGAAATCTGGGATGAGCTAGGCATTTTCGATTCTTAATTTTTTACTGAAGGGAAACCCACTATCGACCCGATAGTGGGTTTCCCTTATGATGACGGGCAGGAAGTAACAAAAGAAGACCCGGAAGGCCTATGAGCCCGGCAATGAATAAAGTAGTAGAAGTAAATTGTATTGTAACCCGTCTGGATGCCATGGCGGGTGATGTTTTCAAAGTGTGGCTTAAACCCGAGGATGGTCAGGATATAACATTCCATGCGGGTCAATACCTTGAAATCCTCTTACCTGATGGTAAAGCCTGTGCGTTTTCCATCGCCTCTTCTCCAGCCTCTCTCCCGGATATCGAGCTGCATATTCATTACCTGCTGGAAAAACCGGCATTGGTAGCGTTGTTTGATTTGCTTCGAAATCAAAAGCAGATTATGGTTCGTCTGCCCATGGGAGAATGCCATCTTAAGGCGTTGCCTGATGCGCCACTGCTGTTTGTAGCTGCTGGCACCGGGTTTGCGCAGATGAAAGGCATGATCGAGCATGTGCTGGAATTTTCACATCCGCATGATATTCACTTCTATTGGGGAGCACGTCGACCTGATGGTCTGTATTTGTCTGAATTACCGGAACAGTGGAGCACTGAAAATCAGCTGACTTATCATCCGGTTATCAGCGAGGCGGATGCTTCCGATGACTGGGCTGGCCGTGCAGGGTTGTTGTATGAAGCTGTGCTGGCGGATGAACTCAATAAATCTGATACCCACGTCTACCTGAGTGGTTCTCCGCAGATGGTGTATGCGACTGTCGATGCCTTGGTCGATGCGGGGTTCAAGTCTGAAAATATGCATTCAGATGTTTTTGCATACGCGCCACGATCCTGACCTTGAGAGTGACAACAACAGGCCTTGCGAGGCCTGAGTTCTGGGCATAGATTTAAAGTATGGATGCTTAAAATTTAGCCTGAATTGTTGTTTTTAGGTGGTTTTGATAATGGCAGGAGATAAGAAAAGCGTTTCTGATAACTGGTCGTAAGAAGTCGATGTCGCTCAGAAGAAATACTGTCTTAATCCTGTCATTTTTTAAGTGTTACCTTTAAACCAATTTGAACGATGCCACTACGGTTTTTATCGGGATGAACGATAAAAACCAGATAGGACGACCGGGATAAGCGAGGTACCCGGCCATACGCAAACGGACTGAGTATGGCGATATGGCAACAAGAATCACAGCTCTGATTTTCTTTCTCTACCGGCAGCTTTCTCATAACTGCATGGTTGCCCTTCTTACAGCCTGTTTTACCTCAATTTTTACCACCATGACTTATGCTGATGCTATTTCCGATCGTGCCAAGAGCTGGGCTGAACGGGAAAGAAAATACGGCCAGATAAATTTTTTCCCTAAAAAGAAAAAACATAATACGCAGCAAAATGTGGGCAGAGCTTTATATAAGGCGCTTGACGATCCGGCCAGAGTAAAGCGCGGAGCAGCCAGCGCGCTGATTTATGGTTCGCTGGATATGGTAGGACTGGATGATGAAGTCAAAGCCGTGGTTGATTATGTTGAAGATAAGACCGAGTTTGATTTCGGAGAATGTGGCGAACTGAAAATCCGCAATGAGCTGAGAATGGAGACCTGTCTTAATGATGAAACCTCCATTCGTTTCCGTTCAGATTATGATATGGGCGATATCAAGCTGGAATTTAACTGGAGATTCTGACGCCAGTCGTATCTCTTTTTCTATAATACCTTCCTTGCTATTCCTGCTGTAACGCTTCTTCCACTACGGGCCAGACATTTTCAAGAATCAGTGGCTGAGCTTTGGGTAATGGGTGGATACCATCTTGTTGATTTAACTTCTCATCACCCGCAACACCATCTAAAAAGAATGGTATCAGTGTTGTGCTCTGGCGAGTGCTTAACTGCCGATAGCTCTCGGTGAAAAGACGACTGTAAACAGGTCCATAATTAGGAGGTACCAGCATTTCAAACAATAACACTTTGGCCTCTATAGCCTCGGCCTGATTAATCATTTTCTGCAGATTGGCTTTCATTACCGGAACGGGTAACCCCCGAAGGCCGTCATTGGCACCCAGTTCCAGTAGAACAAGTTCCGGATCATGACGTTCAAGCGCTTCAGGAAAGCGACGCAACCCGCCTGTTGTTGTTTCTCCGCTCAGGCTGAGGTTAACAACCTTCCATTCCGGGTGGGTTTGTTGCAGTCTTTGCTCTAACAAAGTAACCCAACCCTGACGACTATCCATACCATAAGCTGCACTCAGGCTGTCGCCGAATACCAGCAGGGTTTTTTGATTATCTTCCGCTGCCATCGCGGCAGACAGGGAAGCAGTAAATAACATGATTATCAGGAACAAACGACGCACAATGAGCATAAATAAACTGGCCCTTACTGAGGTAGAAGCTGAAGTAATGGTTGAGGCAACTGCGGTTAGCAAGCAGGTTACCATTCATGACGGATCTCTGACCATTCTCGATAATATCAACCTGCAGATAAAAGCCGGAGAGTCGGTGGCAATTGTCGGAACATCCGGGGCAGGGAAATCAACCCTGTTAGGGTTGTTGGCAGGTCTGGATACCGCGAGTCACGGTGATATAAAGCTGGCGGGGCAAAATCTGAAAGGCCTCGATGAAGATGGGCGTGCCAGTGTCCGGGGGGAAACATCAGGCTTTGTATTTCAGTCTTTCCAGTTACTGCCTGCATTGACGGCACTGGAAAACGTGATGCTGCCCCTTGAACTACAGGGGCAGCGTAATGCCCGAACCCGGGCAGAGACATTGCTGAAGCGTGTCGGGCTGGGTGAACGGATCAAACACTATCCTTCACAGCTTTCAGGTGGTGAGCAACAGCGGGTTGCTATTGCCAGAGCCTTTGTGACGGAGCCGGGCATATTGTTTGCGGACGAACCCACAGGCAACCTTGATCAGACGACAGGGCAACATATCACCGAACTGTTGTTTGAAGTGAATCGAGAGGCGGGCACCACACTTATTCTGGTAACCCACGATTTGAAGCTGGCAGCTCAGTGTGATCGTACATTAAGGCTGGAAACTGGCCGACTGGTAGAGGAGCATATCAATGCAAAAGCCTGATTTGCTTCGCCTTGCTCTCAGGCAATCCATTCGCGAATTGCGTGGAGGCAGCCTGGGGCTATTGCTGGTCGCCATGTGGTTGGCGGTGACGGTTAGTACAGGTATTGCTCTGCTGGGAGACCGCCTGCAGCAGGGAATGAACAGTCAGGCAGCGGAAGTGCTGGGTGGTGACCTGATTATCAAAGCCAGTCGGGAAGTGCCGGAGGAAATCCTGAACGTTGCCAATAGACATAAGTTGCAGCAAACCACCGTATTGGAGTTTCCGACAGTTGTTATTGCCGGCGACAGTATGCAAATGGTGTCGGCTAAAGCTGTTGGTGCGCAATATCCGCTCAGAGGCTGGTTAAGAACTTCCGCGCAGCCTTTTGAAGATGATGCTCAAACGATAGCAATACCCTCACCCGGTGAAGTCTGGCTGGAACCCCGTCTGTTTCCCTTATTAAATGTTAATCCCGGTGATATCCTGCTACTTGGAGAAAAAGAGCTGAAGATCACCCGGGCAATCACCTATGAAAGTGACCGGGGCGGCGATTTTTACAGTTTCTCACCCCGTGCGCTTTTCAATATGCAGGATGTCGCTGCCACGGGGATTATTCAACCCGGTAGTCGGGTTTCCTGGAAGCATCTGTTTGCAGGCAATGAGAAGAACCTGAAAGCTTTCCGTCAGCAGATAGCGCCGCAGCTTGAGGTTGGGCAAACCATTCGTACGACCATGGAAGACAGCCCTTCCGTTGGCCATTCTGTTGAACGTCTACGACAGTTCCTCGGATTATCCAGTCTGGTAACCGTTCTGCTGGCAGGTGTTGCTGTGGCTCTCTCCGCCCGGCGCTTTGCTGAACGACACTTTGATACCGTTGCATTACTACGTTGCTTTGGTGCATCGCAACAGTCGGTTATGTGGTTGTTTGTCGTTCAGTTGCTATTTGTTGCCCTGATGGCAATTGTGCCGGGTCTGTTTACGGGCTGGCTGGCTCATGAAGGCATCCTGTTAATACTGGGTAGCGTACTGCCACCCTGGTTGCCATCCCCCGGTTGGGAACCATGGATGTTAGGCGCAGCAACCGGATTAATCATGCTGCCGGGATTTGCCTTGCCGCCACTGATTCAGCTACAGCGGGTAACGCCATTGCGGGTGCTGAGGCGGGAAGTGCAGCCGCTACCGGCCGCAGCATGGCTGGTCTATGGGGTATCTCTGGTTGTACTGGTTATCCTGATGCGGATTTATACCGGTGGCTGGGTGATGGCGCTGAGTATGATTGCCGGAGGCGCAGTTGTACTCATCGGAGCAGCGCTGTTGTTAAGCGGTATTTCAAAGCTGGTAACAAGCCTGTTAACCCGAACCTCTTCCGTTCCGCTAAGGCTTGCAGCTGCGCGGCTGATTAGACAACGAAGCTTGTCTCATGCTCAGCTGCTGGGCTTTTCTCTGACATTTATGGCAATGGCTCTGGTCATTGTGCTGCGGGTTGATCTGCTGGATCGCTGGCAGGCGCAGTTACCTGAAGATGCACCGAATCAGTTTGCCATGAATATTGATCCGGCAGATGTGGATAACTTTGACCGGTTTCTGGAGCAGAACAATATTTCAGGGAGTGAGCTTTATCCGGTTATCCGTGGACGGTTAGTTGAAATTAATGACCTTATTGCACTGGATGTGGTGGAAGACCATGCGCTGGAACGTGAATTAAACCTGACATGGTCAGATAGTCTGCCTGAACAGAACACGCTGAAAGAAGGCCGCTGGTGGACGGAAGGTGCCGCAGGCGAAGTCTCTGTGGAATATGAACTGGCAGAGCGACTGGGGCTGGTGCTAGGCGATAAGCTGACATTCGACATCAACGGTCAGTTAATAGAAGCGACAGTAACCAGTTTGCGGGAAGTGCAGTGGGAAAATTTCCGCCCTAACTTCTACATGGTACTGCCGGAAGCAACGCTTTCAACTTTACCGGCCACCTGGCTTAACAGCTTTTATGTACCTGCAGAGCAGAAAGTCGTACTCAACAGCCTGTTACGGGAGTTTCCTTCCATGACGT
Source organism: Endozoicomonadaceae bacterium (assembly GCA_965261725.1). Taxonomy (GTDB): domain Bacteria; phylum Pseudomonadota; class Gammaproteobacteria; order Pseudomonadales; family Endozoicomonadaceae; genus CANDOC01. The sequence continues at coordinate 575,405 of CBDHDU010000044.1, forward strand.
TGCTGGATATGGATAGTGTTATTTCCAGAGTACGACTATTGATTACTCAGGCGTCAGCTGCCGTTAATTATATGTTGCTGGCAGTTCTGGGTGCCGGTTTGCTGGTATTGCTGGCAGCGATAGAAGCCAGTCTGGATGAACGACGTCGTGAAGGCGCACTGCTGCGAACACTGGGTGCCTGCAGTGCCAAATTACAGCAAATTCAGGTGATGGAGTTTGTCGTACTGGGTGGATTGTCTGGCTTACTTGGCTTGCTGGGAGCTGAAATTGGCAGCTACTTCCTGTATCAGAATATTTTTAAACTGACATGGGAGCCTGCTTTATGGTTATGGTGGTTGCCTGTAGCCGCTGCGTTGATAACGGGGTTCACAGGCTGGGCCGGAACGCGTTCTGTTCGGCGAGCCCCACCGCTGGTGACGTTGCGTAATTCAGCGGGTTGAGCTTGTGTTTTAAGCCTGAAATCATCTGATCAGGTGATTTCAGGCGGGCTTTTGCTGGAATTCCCACTGAATGCCATAAGGATCAATAAAGTAAAAGTAGCGAATCTGTCGCACCATATTCCTTACGGCAAGGCGGACTTCATGATCATCCTCAATTTCATCACTGAAGAATGAGAACTCTTCGTCGGTAACCGGATCAATCTGAAATGGCTTGTAATCCGGTGATTCATTAATCATACGAACACCGGGCATGCCCTTCACATATTTGAAGGCTTCATCAATATTACTGACACCAAGAGCTATATGTCTTGGACCACCCATGTCGTTGGTTTTTTTGAAAGTAATATCGCTATTGCCCGACGGTGTGTGGTACTCCATCAGTTCAAGGGTTATTTTCTCTTCCGTTGGCAGCTCAAGGAAGCGAATCGAAACATCTACATTTTCAGGGTTTTCCAGAAAACCGGCAGAGCGGGCAAAATTGTTGTTTTTAAAATGAGGAAATTCCACTGTAGGCTGTGCCATCAGGGTATCACAGTAAAACGTGGTTGCTTTTTCAATATCATCAACAACGATATTAATATGACTGAAACGTGTATACCTGATCATGTTTCGGTTCTCTTACCGGATATACATAAAGTAGCTCAGCATTAATTAACTACAAATAAGCTGAAGATCATAAGAATCAGCTGTTGTTTTTGCATTTTTGACTGAGATGCTATTTATTATCCTGTCCGGGCACTTGTTGCAGTATGCAGATTGGAGTCGCAGGGAATTACAAGTTGCTCTTCTGAAGTTGTGTTATCAGTAACCAATCAAGGGAGTAAATCATGATGAGTCGTTCCAGAATTTTCACATTTCTCTGTGCTTTTGCTGTTACAGGGTTCCTGCTTGTTCCTCAGGCATCTTATGCCCATTGCCAGATTCCCTGTGGCATTTATGATGACTACACCAGAGTCAAAACTCTGCTTGAAGATGCAGCAACTGTAGAAAAATCTGCCCGCGAAATTGATGAACTTGCAGGGAAAAAAGATGCTCAGTCTCTAAATCAGCTGGTACGTTGGATTAACAACAAAGAGCTGCATGCACAGAAAGTTATTACGACTATCAGCGATTACTTTCTGACTCAGCGCATCAAGCCGGACATGAAAGACTACGAAGATCGCCTGAAAAAGCATCATGCAGTGATTGTCGCGGCAATGAAGGCCAAGCAGAATGCTGATGTAAAGTTTGCGCTGGCATTAAAAGAAAGTATTGAAGCGCTGGCGCCTTACTATCCGGAGCACAAACACTAAAATAATCAAACGACACCGGGTAGCAATGCCCGGTTCAATATTAATCAGCCAGTTTGCTTTCGGTTATTTCGTGAAAACGGCTCAGCGCTTGTTCAAAACGCCCGAACAGCAGTGAACTGTTTGTGCCTGAGCACAGTCCTTTCTGAATCTGTTCGCCGATTACGAAATCTTCATAAAGTGTATCTCTGGTCAGTTCGAAGTTGGTCTGCCAGTGAGCCTGTGACTTTTCTGTTGTGTCTGAACCTTTTGGAATCAGGGTCTGAATAGTGATCCTCGTTTTTTCTGGCCCCAGAGGAATAGCGTTAATCACCGCAAAATGATCGGGCTGTACAAGAATCGATGTGAAAGGGTATATGCTGTAAAGGACATTGGCGCTTTCACGAATATTCCACTCTTCCTCAGCAATATCCTGCAGTGATTTAAGGCTCTTTTTGGTGAGTACTGAACGGAAGTGAGGTGTAAACTCATCAAATATCAGTAGGTTGTCGTTAAATAGGGGAGCAATCGTTTTCTTGTGGGCGACTTTGAAGTGGTACGCTTCGATCCCGCCTTCTACCAGAATCTTCCAGTTCAGGTTCCAGTCTTTTGTGGCCTCAGCAAACAGCACATGATCTTCTGCTCCGAACCATCGAAAGTCAGGCTTTAAGCCTTTCAGGTGCTTATCCAGGTTGAATGACTGACCATCACGTTGAACCCAGATAAACCCCTGAGCTTCCTGACAGGGCAGTTCCATCAGTTTGATTGTATCGATGTCTAAGGAGGGAAAACCGCTTTCTTTTTGAGGGACGCCTTTCAGCTTTCCATCCAGACCATAAGTCCATGCATGATAGGGACACACGAGTGAGCGGGAGCAGCCTTTTCCTGCTTCTTTCAGCTGGCTTCCCCGGTGGCGGCAGGTGTTGGCGTAGGCATGAACATTATTACCCTGATCACGTACCAGCAGCAGCGGGAAGTCTTCCAGCCATTCCAGTGCCTTATAACTACCAGCGGAAGGAAGCTCTGATGTATGTGCAACAGGGAGAGGCGTTTGCTTGAAAATCAGGGACATTTCCCTGTCAAAGCGTTCTTTAGAAAAATAGCGTTCGACGGGACTGACGCTTTCCTGTGCCAGCTCTCTGTCTTTTTTTTTCAGCAGGTCAGAGCATCGTTTCAGAAGCCTGAGCTCGGTATCCCGGTCCATTATCGCGTCCTTGTTGGCATTTTCGTGATGATGGTCTGATGGGGTTATCTATATAGAACTTAATACAGTAGGGTATTTGTGTGGGTGCTGATATGACCTAAGAGATAAAAATAACAGGCAGGATAGGTACATCAAATTATGCGAATATTCTCGTTTATAGTGGCGCTGCTTTTCCTTTCCGGGTGTGCCGGACTTCCTCCGGATATAAAGCCAGTAAAGCCTTTTGAGTTGAGTCGCTATCTGGGTAAATGGTATGAAATCGCCAGGCTGGATCACTCCTTTGAGCGAGGGCTTAATCAGGTCACAGCAGAGTATTCCCTGCGAGGTGATGGTGGTGTCAAAGTGATTAACCGGGGCTATTCAATTGCAAAAGGTGAATGGAAGTCAGCAGAGGGCAAAGCCTATTTTGCCAGAGATCAGGATGAAGGCTATCTGAAAGTATCCTTCTTTGGCCCTTTTTATGGTGCCTATGTCGTGTTTGAGCTTGATCAGCAAGATTATCAATATGCTTTCGTAACCAGTTACGACCGCTCATATCTGTGGTTTTTATCGCGAACTCCGGCGGTAAGTGAAAAACGTATGAATTACTTCAGGGAAGTTGCCAGGGCTCAGGGCTTTGATGTGGATAAACTGATTTTTGTGCGACAGGAATAAAAAATGGCGACCTCCGGGTCGCCATTTTCAATTTACAGTAGTTTCAGTGGTTCGGATCAGAAACGAGCTGGTTCGCCGGGGCAGCAGGGTGCTTTTTTCTGCATCCATGCCGGAGCCGCACCGGAAATAAAGCCCATAACACCAGGCAGAATCCAGCCAAGGTCATGATCAGCCAGTGGCAACTGTTTGAACAGCTCAGCCAGTGGTGCAATGGCTTCTACGTCACCGGCAGTCAAACCATCAGTCAGACCAATAATCACTACCGGAATCAACGTGTGAATAAATACACGGCCGGGGTTAGCAAGCTTGTCACGTAACAGGCACAGTGCGATCAGCGTGATAGCAACTGGATAAATCGCCAACAACGCAGGAATCGTCAGTGCCAACAGTTCATTCAAGCCAACATTGGCAATCAAAGTACTTGCCAGTGTGCTGATAACAACCCAGGTACGATAGCTGGCAAATGGCAATACTTTAGAGAAGTATTCGCCGCAGGCAGTCATCAAACCAACCGCCGTTGTCAGACAAGCCAGCACAATAGACGCGGCCAGCACAATCAAACCAAAACTACCGAAGCTGGCAGAAATATAGGCAGTCAGAATTTCGGCACCATTAGTGGCTTCCGGAGCAACAATGTGACTGGTTGCACCGAGATAGCCCAGTGTCAGATATACAGCACTCAAACCAATAGCTGCGATCAGACCTGCCTGAATGGTGTATTTGGTAATCAGCGCTTTATCTTTGATACCACGCTGCTGCAGGCTGGAGATAATAACGATACCGAATACCAGCGCACCCAATGTATCCATGGTCTGGTAGCCTTCTTTAAAGCCACGCACCAGCGGGTTAGTCATTTGGGAAGCGGTATTGATATCGCCCTGTGGGAATGCAAATACACCAATTGCAATCGCAGCGAGAATCAATACCAGCATTGGAGTGATCAGCTTACCGACAGAATCAATCAGCTTACCCGGGGTCAGTGCCAGCATCATGGCAACGGCAAAGAAACCGATGCTGAACAGCATCAGTCCGGTAGAACCTTCCAGATCAACAAAAGGTGCCATGCCCATTTCATAGGCAACAATGCCGGTACGGGGCGCAGCAAACAGCGGACCGATCGCAAGATAAAGCACAACGCCAATGATCAGGGCAATGCCTTTAGGCAGATCCTGAGTGAAGCGGTCAAGGCCACCGCCCAGTCGGGCTGCGGCAACCACACCCAGCAGCGGTAAACCAACACCGGTCAGCAGAAAGCCAAGCAAAGCCGGAACCAGCTGATCACCGGCCTGTTGTCCCAGAATGGGAGGGAAAATCATATTACCTGCGCCCAGAAACAGGGCGAACGTCATCAGGCCAATAGCGAGAATATCGGATGATTTGAGAGAAATACTGGAAGACAAAAGCTTTACCTCTTGTGGCATTAAATCACGGCATTTAGCTGTTCATAGGCAGCTATGCCAAATGTCACGCGAGGGCTCAGAGCAGGAGGGGCTGGCATTCGGGGGTAGTTGAATACAACAGCTGGGGCGGCCACACGCTGTCATGCGACATTGCCCGACCTGAACAGTTCTTGTGAAACCGGACAGGCACCTTTTCAAACCCGTTAAGCGATACCGTATGTATCCCACAGCTGTGGCTCATGCCGCAATTGCTATAACCACTTATAAAACAGACGTTCAATAATAATTCTGGTTATATAAGGCGCTGCCAAAGTAAAGCTTTGCAAGCGGTAGCCGATGTGAGAACTGATGAAACCAAAAGTGGAATCGTAAGATGAGAATCGGGTTGTTATCAGTTCTGGCATTATTCTGGCTGACTGGCTGTGCACCAATGAAAGTCGGTTCACTGGATGAGCGTTGGTCTAAAGCCAGAAATCTGACCATGGCCGCCGGTATGGGAGACGAGCTGACAGATCATCGGTTGGCAGAAGAAGCCTATGACAGTGACGGCAACCTGCTTGATTATCAGCTGGATCGCCTTGCTCTGCCTGCTTATGGCTCATCTTCCGGCGTTGCTGGTTTGAAAGTAATGCCCCATGGTCCATTTCAAAATTTCTACTCTGGTTGGGCACTCCCGGGGAATAATCATCTTCAGGAACATCACTTCTTTGCCTGGATGCCTCTGACTGAACTGAATAAGCCTGTTGATACCGGTCCTGAAACGACACCAAGAGAACGTCTTGAAGCTTTAATTATTGAGCATTCCATGGCTTCGTTGCGTGATATGAGTTACAAGGCCAGACCTTTCAGCGCCAGACATCAGCTGAACGGTATTGATATAAGACAGTGGTATTTATCAGATGAAGACAGTGGCTGTGATGTTAGTGCTCAAAACTGTGTACTGACAATATACGTGCCGCACCATATCAAGGAAATGGTCGCACCAGCTTATACTCACCATACTATTGCAGGTAAGGAAGCCTTACTGTTTTCTGCTCATGGTGATGACGAAGCATTTCCACGCATTATTATTACGCAGGCGGGCGGTATCAGAACCATCAGTGAACATGTTTTCTACCAGAAACTGAGTGCCCGGATGCCAGGTTGGTTCTACCTGTATCTGGCACCTGACGAAGTCGGGATTGCTGATAACAACAAGACAATCGGCTACCCCTATGTGCTTGAGAAAGGTCGGCCTTTGTTGTTTGTGTCACCCGACAGAGGACCTGCAAGAAAGGATGTAGTGGGCAACGACCCGGCTGAAGAATAACTTTTCCTGTGCCTATGCTGTTTCTGTTTTTGGAGGAACAGCATAAGTCCCGGTAGCATGGGCAACCGGCTTCTCATTGCCTTCCGAATAAATAGTAACCTCACCGAAAACCAGCCGTGATCCGCTTTTAATCAAACGACATTCACCAATAATACCTTTATCTGCACTTGGCTTGCTTAGGAAACTGATATTCAGATTCGAGGTGACAGCCATAATATGTTCAGGCGCTGATGCCAGAATAGCGATATACAGGGCGCAGTCAGCAACGGTAAACAACACAGGGCCGGCGACAGTGCCACCCGGGCGCAGATGCTTTGTATCAACAGGGAACCGAAGACGGGATTTATCTTCCCCTGCCTGCTCAATAATCAGCCCTGAACCGGGAAAAGACTTATCCACAAATGCCTGTAACTGAGAGATTGACTTGGAATCTGCCACCGCACTGCCTGCTATTCATTATTATTCTGAGTTATCTATCTTGGCTATTATCAGCAAGGTTAGCAATTGTACTGCGGTATCCGTCCAATTGTTTTTAATCGGTAGCTTCATTAAACTCCCTCGCCGATTAATACAGATAAAATGATGCAGATTCCGGTTCGCGGCGTTGAGCTGAAGAACCAGACAACAACCTTTCTGAGGGAAAGCCGGTCAATGGCAGGTTTACCCGATTACCCAACGTTGCCTGCAATCACGCCCCGATTTTAGTGGTGTGATCTTTAATCGTGGCTGTTTTAAAGGCGTCAGCTGCCGATTTACTTCTTGGGGATATGCGTCTGCTAATAATCTTTTCCGTTTGTTCTACAGGGTTGTGGAACAGGCGACTCGCTTACAAATTGGAGAAATACGGTGTTTGATTTGCATGTCAGCAAAGTCGCCACAATGAAGAATGACTTGCTGTCGGGGCTTACAGTAGCCCTGGCATTGGTACCTGAGGCGGTGGCTTTTGCTTTTGTTGCGGGCGTTGATCCGCTGGTTGGTTTATATGCTGCCTTTATGGTGGGCTTGATTACGGCTGCTATTGGTGGTCGTCCGGGCATGATTTCCGGTGCTACTGGTGCACTGGCTGTTGTGATGGTTAGTCTGGTTGCTGACCATGGTGTGGAATACTTGTTCGCCACCGTTGTACTGATGGGTATTATCCAGATTCTGGCGGGTGTGCTGAAGCTGGGTAAATTTATCCGCATGGTGCCACACCCGGTGATGCTGGGTTTTGTTAACGGTCTGGCGATTGTGATCTTCCTGGCCCAGCTGAGCCAGTTTGGTCAGGCAGGCCAGCCCGGCTGGCTGACAGGTACCTTTATGGAAGGCAGTGTTATTGATGTTGCCTGGCTGGAAGGTATGGAACTGTACCTGATGCTGGGTCTGGTTGCTGTGACTATGGCAATTATCCACTTCCTGCCAAAGCTGACGACAGCGGTTCCATCTTCACTGGCGGCTATTATTGTTGTGACTGCGCTGGTATTGGGTCTGGGTCTGGATACGCCGGTTGTAGGCGACGTTGCCAGCATTGCCGGTGGCCTGCCAAGCTTCCATATTCCTGCGGTACCGATGAATATGGAAACCTTCTGGATTATTCTGCCTTACTCTCTGGTACTGGCAGCGATTGGTCTGATCGAATCCCTGCTGACCCTGCGTATGGTTGACGAACTGACAGAAACCCACGGTAGCAGTAACCGCGAATGTATCGGTCAGGGTGTTGCGAATACCGTTACCGGTATGTTCGGTGGTATGGGTGGCTGTGCAATGATCGGCCAGAGTATGATCAACGTGAACTCCGGTGGTCGTGGTCGCCTGTCCGGTATTGCTGCTGCGCTGTTCCTGCTGACGTTTATTTTGGTGGGCTCTTCCCTGATTGAGAAGATTCCGCTGGCGGCACTGGTTGGCGTTATGTTTATCGTTGTTATCGGTACCTTTGAATGGTCCAGCTTCCGTATTATGGGCAAGGTGCCGAAGGGCGATGCTTTTGTTCTGGTACTGGTATCTGTTGTTACCGTTCTGACTGATCTGGCGATGGCAGTCATTATCGGTGTGATTGTTTCTGCGCTGATTTTTGCCTGGGAACATGCCAAGCACATTATTGTTGAACGTTCTGAAAATGAAGAAGGCTCAACTGTATATCATGTACGTGGTCCGCTGTTCTTTGGCTCTACTTCCAGTTTTATGGAGCAGTTCACGCCGCGTCAGGATAATGATGATGTCATTATCGACTTTGCAGATTCCCGCGTTTGCGATCACTCCGGACTGGAAGCCATCGACTCACTGGCTGAACGCTTTGTGAATAACGGCAAGAAGGTTCATTTCCGTCACCTGAGTCAGGATTGCCGCGATCTGGTTAAGAAAGCCGGTAACCTGATTGAAGTGAATATGATGGAAGACCCGAAATACTTTGTTGCAACTAATAAATAAACAACAGAGTTAACTGAAAAAGCCGACGTCCTTTCGTCGGCTTTTTTGTATCTGCTCTATCGGTAACAAGGACATGTTATGCTCGCTGATTAATAATAAAAACAGCCTGTATGAGAGTACATTCATGTCCAGACAAACTCTGCAAATGACGGATGAATTGACCGGTTATCTCCTGCAGTTCGGGGTGCGGGATGATGATTTACTTCGTTCCCTGAGAGAAGAAACCGCGCGTGATCCGATGGCACAAATGCAGATATCACCGGAACAAGGGCAGTTTCTTTACCTGCTGGTAAAAATGCTGGGGGCCAGAAATATTATTGAAGTGGGTACCTTTACCGGTTACAGCGCGTTGAATATGGCAAGAGCGCTACCGGATGATGGTCGTTTGATATGCTGTGATGTCAGCGAAGAATGGACAAGTATTGCGCGCAAATACTGGAAACAGGCTGAACAGGATCACAAGATAGATTTAAAACTGGCGCCAGCAACTGAAACACTGAAAAGCCTGTTAAATAAAGGCAAAGCGCGTACCTTCGATTTTGCATTTATCGATGCAGATAAAGAAAATTACGATACATATTATGAGCTTTGCCTTAGGTTAATGCGTCCTGGTGGGGTAATTGCATTTGATAATGTGCTGTGGGGTGGTTCGGTTGCTGATAAAGGTAACCATTCAGAAACGACGGTTGTCCTGAAAAAACTTAACAGAAAACTGAACGACGATAATCGTGTAGATATTTCGTTGCTGCCTGTCGGTGATGGTTTAACATTAGTTCGCAAGCGTTAATGCTTCATGTGTGATTAATGGGTGAGTATTTCCCTGATTTCTTGACGGCAGGTTGGGCAATCACTTCGAGTATACAGCCAGCGTAGCAGACATCGCTTGCAAGTGTTTTTATGACCACAGGGGCTGGCTTGAACGAAAGATGAGTCCTCATCAAAGCAGATGATGCAATACTCACTTTCAAAGACTTCATTTCTTGTTGTTGTGGAGGCTGCTTGCGTTGGGGGGCTAGTCTCAAGTAACGGCTCTGCAAGGTTAAGAGCAGTACCTATCTGTTTACAAAAGCTGGGTAAAGTAAAGTTTTCCGGGTTTTTCATGCACTTTGCGCAAATTTCCAGTACCTGTTTCAACTGGCTATCAGTTATGTTGTCATCGGCGTGGAGATAAGAAAAATACGGCTTAACATAACAGGCGGCAGCGTATGATGTACCTGTATCTGAAACAGGGTGGAAGAAATGCGAGCTTTGTTCACTGTACATGTCGCGGGACTCTTGAATCTTTTCATGTAACGTGAAAGCCACCATAAAGGCAAGTCGCACCATATCAATTTCGCGAGCCTGTATTTCACGCCCTGAATCCAGCAAATTCTTACATGGAGTGCCCAGATGAAAGCCTTCGGGAAATGTACTTCTTGTTACGATATCGCTTTCAGGCAAGGCTTCGGAGAAATCGATCCACAACCACACACCATCCCTGCGCTGCATAAAATTACTCGGTGTCAGGTCAATCAGAGCCAAGCCTGCATTATGGGCAGAATGGAGACCGCGAACCATGGCTTTGATTATTTCAAGCCGGGACTGGTAGCTGGGTGGGGAGGTGGTGTCCAGACGGAAATAATTTGCCAGCGTGCACTGCATGGCATCCAGAACCAAAATGGGTACACTATCGTGAATTCCTCCACAAACAACCCCCTGACTGATTAGCTGTGAAAGGTGCCTGGGGTAGTTGCCTGCTGTTGCCGATTGTATCTTCAGATAATTTTCACGCTCCCGGGAGAAAGACTGTCTGGCTTCTACTGGATCACAGTAAGGGCCACCTGTAAAAATTTTGAGTGCGAATGTATCATCCTTATCGCTACTAACAATAAAAACTTCAGCGAAAGAGCCACTTGCCACAGGCTCGCCCTGACTATACCAGCCAAGTCCTGAGTGCCCACTTTCGTCAGGCGGTGTAGCGATACAAAAATAAGGCTGTTGGTCATGGCGGCGCTGTATCAGATATTTACCCATAAAGGCATAAGGGCAGGGGGAATCTTCAGTTTGAATTTGATGCTCTTCCCAGGCTGTATCTGTTACTTCCCACTGTTCTATCCCAACGCCGCATTGACAGCACTGCAAATAATCCGGAGCGGGTGGGAGCTGACTGTCCGCGCTGAATTGATCTTTGTCCTGCTGGGTTAAGGGTGTAAACCCTGCTGCAGGCAGAGTCACAAACTCTTGTTGTGATAGCGCAAAATGTTTTTTGCTGTTAGCCATTAGGCCGCTTCTATATTCAATCTCTTCCGGGTTCGTCAGATTCCAGACTTTGGGAAGGGTTGCGGCAATCCGAGCAAATGTTAGCTGTGGAACAGGGTTATAGTGAACTAATTTAGTTTCCGGCACCTTATTAAAAGTTGTAAACACATTTCTACGACGGGTCTGAATGACAGGCTTTTGACTTTCACGTGCAACAGCCTGTTGGAATGCAGCCAGGTCGATTTGAGTTACTTCGCTGCTTGTATGCAAATCCCACTGTCTGAGTTGCTGCTGTGGTTCTGGTGAGTAGTCAGCTGTAAGGGAACTAAATGATGCAAAGCTGAATTTGCATTCAGGATCAAGCCCTCTGTGAGCCGCTTGTTGCAGTGCCTGTAGCCACAGTGAAGCTATAAAACTGGACAGCTGGCGAGGATCACTGATTTTTATCAGTTGTATTCCGAACTCTGAGTACATTACATAAAATACGAACGATGTATTGCCTGATGTAGCTCGACTTAACAAGCTTTCAGCTGTTTCCCTACCCTGCAGATTCTCAAGCTTACCGTCGGGGTGGATGACCCATATGTATGGATACTGGCGACCGTCTTTCTGGTCTCTGAACCAGACAGGGCAAATGAGGCAGGCACCTGAGTGCAAAGAGGCAAGCGGAAGCAAGTTGGCTTCTATTGACAGGCTGGCATACTGCCCCTGACCCAGTGACTGAAAAAGCTGCTGACTGAGTTCCTGTGCGGGCTGATGTTTACAGGGAGTTCGGGTAAAAAAATGATAAAGATCAGAGTATTCCATTTCCTGAGAATAAACACGGGTGTAAGTAGCCTGTGTTGTTTCTCTTAGCTGCCAGGAACCGGTTAAAGCATAAATGGTGCTTGTATATAAGCAGAGGACTATATATGACCAAAACAGCCAAGGATACTGCTTCATTTTTTTGACTTTATCATTAAAGAGTTTTCATTAAATAGCAAAATACACAATAGCGCATTTTAAAGGAAAATAAATTTCTTATAGAACCAATATAACAATCTATATTGTGTATTGGAGGAATATTGTTATGAGCTGGCAAACGACAAAAAACTATAACTTTTATGAGTTGTTTTTACTCATCACTACGGTGTTTTTTTTGAATTGTAGTTACGCTGGCGACTCTCCTAAAATGGAGAGAAGAATGTTTCTGGATGGTCCTGGTTCTGGTCCTGATCTGGTGGAAACTGATGGAGCAAGAAGAGTTGACCCTAAAAAAATTTATGAAGGAGAAACTCAATGGGGCGGTGTAGAGAGATGTCTTATTGAAAGCAATAACATGATTTTTAAAGCTTTAGATGCTCAAACAAAAACAGCGCCCATAGTTAAGAAAGCTGATGAAGATGTTTTAGATTCCATAACCGAACTACCTTCTAAGTATCAAAAAGCTTCATTCCAGTTGACAGTTATCAGAGGTAGGGGAAGCGCCAAACAAAAATGGAGGTTTGATGTGTATAGCAGTGCTTCTGAATCTTTATCACAGGCGGATTTTGAGCGGAAAATGGTCTGTTGTTACTGTAAAGGTGTTTTTACTAATCCTGTATTACAGGTTGACTGTGAAAGTGGACATAAACTTTGTTATAAGTGTTTAGAACAAATTGATGAAGCACACCAAAAAAAAGAACCTGCATTAAATGAAGAACCAACATCAGATGATGAAAAAGACGGAGTTGCTTCTTCGGATTCAGGTTTGGAAATAGTTGTAGCAGACGAACCCAGTCTCGTTTCTTTTTCCGGGACTGTGAAAAGTACAAGTCAGCAGGTTAATGTTTACACAATTAAAAGTAAACAATTAGAGTGTCCGTTTTGCAAGGATGATTATGGAGCTGTCTCTCATATAACGAATGGTTTTACAGATAAAGCTCATAGCCGAGAAATGAGCAAAGATGGCGCTCTGGCTGTCGGCTGCCCTTTCTGTGATAGTTTTTATTGTCACCCTGCACAACTCACGGTCAATACAGGTTTTGTGGATAAGCACATGGAAATATGTGAAGGGTATCCCATTGCCTGTTGCTATCAAATGGATGGCTGTGAATTTACAACGCCACGAAGAAGCAAGCAGTGTCTACCTGACCACCAGCAAGCTTGTAGATACCGTTCTGCCGAGTGTGAGCATTGTAAGCAGAACATGAAGTATTTGGAGTTGAAGGATCATCATGAACTGTCATGTCAAGAGTTTCCTGTAAAAATAACAATGACAGGTAATATTGAAGTACCAAGAAAGTTTGCAGTAAAATTTTCTAAAGATAGCGCCACTGTTTCAGAGGCGTCTGCCGGTAATTTAATATCATTTATGTTAATGAGTTATCAGCAACTAGAAAAAATGTTCTTAGAAAAAGAAAAAAATGTTAATAAATTAGAGGGGCAGCTTGTTGCATTGCAGCATACTAGTCAGGAGCAAGCCCGTGATCTTAAAAAAGTCACTGCAAGGCTTGATGAACATAGTGTGGAAGTGCCGAGGGTTATAGCTTCCATTCATATTAAAAGCCGTGTTTTTGATTTACAACTATGTGAGATCAGCTCAAGACATCACCGTTACCAAGAAAAAAGTGAGTTCGGAAAACCAGATGGCTATCTATCCGGAATGCTACTCTCTCCATACTGCAAAGCATGGGAAGAAGAGGAGCGCCAAGATGCGATGGTTTTAAGTCAGAATCGCTATTCACAGCAGCCCAGAAAGGTGATTATGTTCCGGTTTGGCGTAGAAAAATACCATGGCGTTTATGACTGCACGTCATCCTCATGTAGCCGCTTGCAGCTGTCTTTATGCCCTCTGAATGAATATAGTCATCAACCAAAGAGTTTAGGGGATGTTGATCTGTCTAAAATGAATGTTGATAAATTTGATGCTGATAAACACCCTGCATCGCTAAATTTTCCAGAGATGGCTATAAAAGGGTTTATTAACGATAAAGGGAAAGTGAAGATTAAATTACAAATATTATAATCAGATTGTAAAGAAAATCCCTTCAGCTCGACTACTCGGCCGCAAGCGACCGAGCTTTACGCCGATCTGATTGGCCTTCGGCCAACCGGGATTTTCAGATAGTCACTCGGGGGCAAGCCCCTGAGATTTCTTTCGTTAAAAGGAGCAGTTGGCACTAGCCTAACTGCTCCTTTTAAACAGCTATTCTACCTCAATCCGATCAACCTTCTGGAAACCACGCGGCAGCTTGTTACCACGGCGCCCGCGTTCACCGGTGTAATGCTCCAGATCAGAAGGCTTCAGGTTCAGGTGGCGGCGCCCTGCATAAATAACCAGCGTGTCTTCAGGTCCCAACACAGTTACCGCAACCACAAACTCAACCCGGTCGGCAGCACGGGCTGAAGGAATGCTGATCAGCTTGTTTCCTTTACCGCGTGCCATAACGGGCAGTTCAGATGCTTTGAATATCAGCAAACGCCCTTCATTACTGATAGTTGCTACTGTTTGTTCTTCCGGATTTTTCATCGGCACTGGCGGCAATACACGGGCATTGGTTGGCAGCGTCAGCAGAGCTTTACCGGCCTTGTTCTTACTTAACAGGTCTTCAAAGGTAGTGATAAACCCATAACCGGCATCCGATGCCATCAGCAGCAAATCTTTCTGCTCACCTGCCAGTACATGTTCAAATACAGAACCTGCCGGAGGATTAACGCGCCCGGTCAGTGGTTCGCCCTGACTTCTAGCTGAAGGGAGTGTATGTGTTGCAACAGAGTAGCTGCGTCCTGATGAATCAAGGAAGATGGCAGACTGGTTGCTGCGACCATGTGCTGACTGCAGATATCCATCACCAGCCTTGTAGTTCAGGGTAGAAGCATCAATGTCATGACCTTTCGCCGCACGTATCCAGCCTTTCTTCGACAGTACAATAGTTACCGGGTCAGAACTCATCAGCTCGGTTTCAGAAAGTGCCTGAGCTTCTTTACGGGTAACAATCGGTGAACGACGATCATCGCCAAAGGTTTCTGTATCTTGCAGAATTTCTTTTTTGATCAGCGTCTTCATGCGACGGTCGGAACCCAGAGTTAGTTCCAGCTGCTTGCGTTCCTTGCTGAGTTCATCCTGCTCGGCGCGGATTTTGATCTCTTCCAGTTTTGCCAGCTGACGTAACTTCAGCTCAAGGATTGCTTCAGCCTGACGTTCACTCAGGTTAAAGCGTTCCATCAGCACCTGTTTGGGCTTGTCTTCAGTGCGGATGATGTCGATAACTTCATCAATATTCAGGAAGGCAGCCAGCAGACCATCCAGAATATGCAGGCGGTCTTCTACTTTATCCAGACGATGCTGCAGACGACGGCGAACAGTGTCAGTACGGTAACTCAGCCATTCGGTCAGGATACGATCCAGCGATTTAACCTGTGGGCGGCCATCAATGCCGATCATATTCATATTGACGCGGTAGGTGCGTTCAAGATCGGTTGTAGCGAACAGGTGATTCATCAACTGATCACAGTCGATGCGGTTGGAGCGTGGGGTAATGACCAGGCGGGTCGGGTTTTCGTGATCAGACTCATCGCGCAGATCAGCCACCATCGGCAGTTTTTTCTTCTGCATCTGGTCGGCAATCTGTTCCAGAATTTTGGCACCGGAAACCTGATGAGGCAGGGCGGTAATAACAATATCACCGTTTTCTTTAATCCAGACACCCCGCATACGAACAGAACCACGTCCCAGTTTGTACATCTTGATGATGTCAGCGCGGGAACTGATGATCTCCGCTTCGGTCGGGAAGTCCGGCCCCTTGATATGTTCACAGAGGTCTTCAATCGTAGCCGCCGGTTTTTCCAGTAGGTGTACGCAGGCGCTGGCCACTTCTTTAAGGTTATGGGGCGGAACATCCGTTGCCATACCTACAGCAATACCTGTGGTGCCGTTTAATAGCAGGTTCGGCAGGCGGGCTGGCAAGGTTGAGGGTTCATCAAGGGTGCCATCGAAATTAGGTACCCAATCGACGGTACCCTGACCGAGTTCCTGCAGTAATACGCCAGCATAAGCGGCCAGCCGGGATTCTGTATATCGCATAGCAGCGAAGGATTTCGGATCATCGGGAGAACCCCAGTTACCCTGACCATCAATAAGCGGGTAGCGGTAAGAGAACGGCTGAGCCATCAGTACCATCGCTTCATAGCAGGCGCTGTCACCATGCGGATGAAACTTACCCAGCACGTCACCGACAGTACGCGCTGACTTTTTGTACTTGGCTGTATTTTTCAGCCCCAGCTCGCTCATGGCGTAGACAATACGTCGCTGTACCGGCTTCAGGCCATCCCCGATGTGGGGCAGCGCACGATCCAGGATGACGTACATCGAGTAGTTGAGATAAGCGTTTTCAGTATAGGCACGCAGCGACTGGCGCTCGATTCCATCGTCGCCAAGCACGATCTGTTCCGTCATTGGAAACCTGTTAAATTTTCAAGCGGGAAATCACTCCATGATAAGTAGCCTGCGGGCAAGGTGCCAGCCCGCAGGGGCATTCTTTGGATATTTTCTTGTATGGGGAGGTTTATGGCGGCTCTGATCAGGGGCTTTTCATATCCTGTCTGGTATAAACATCCCGGTTAAATGCCCGTGACTTCCACGTGTCTTCGCCTTTGAACTGCACCATGTAATAGGTTTCCAGTTCCATCCTGTCGTTGATGACACCGACCATACTGATCGTCACCGGAGAGCCGCAGCTTTCCATGCTCAGGCTGAGCGACATGGCATTGCCGTTTACGAAACCAACGACTTCCACGGGCTGACCAATGCAGCTTTTGGTGTCTGCGACAGCGGTTGTGAATAAGCCGCGGAATTCGTTGTTTTCGAGTTTGGCGATATCCAGATAGGAGCCGCGCTGGTTTTTCCAGATACCTTTAAAATTTTTGGTATCAAAGGGTTTTGAAAATGATTGCTTTTCTGTGCCATGTTCTTTCTGGCCGCTCTCTTGTGGTTTGGTTTCTGCCACTGAGAAAGGAGCGATCAGAAACAAGAAACTTAATAAGCTGCATCGGGCAGCAAATTGTTTTAAATGCATATTAAATTGCCTTATGGGCGCATTTAAGGGTTATTGTAGATACCTGTTGAGTACGGGGACTCGCTGACCTCCAGCTTTTAGCGCATCAATGATACGGTTGTTAGTTGTAAACTGCCAAAGTGCTTCTTTGCTTGTTGGAAGGGACTCGGACCACTTGGAAAATACTTCTTTGGTTACAGGTACTCTTGACCATTGTTCCTGAGCTGCTTGCATTAACACCTTATGTGAGCTTAAAGGTTGTTCATAAACCTTCACGCAGAGTTGAGATAATTCTTCGGGTACAAGCTCTTTGGCAAAAGTGGGCAGATTGCGGACATGTGTTGGCAGGCTCTTAAGGCTTTCCATAGGGCTTGTTGACAAGTATGTTGGTTCTCCCTGACCATCTTGCAAGAAATTACGAGGTAGTGGTGAGTTTACTAATACGCATTCGATATCTGAAAAATCATCTACTTCAGTTGCTTCATCTTTTGCGCATACGATTTCAACTTTAACCTCAGTGCCTGACTTTTCTGTTCGGAAAGTATAGTCATCAAACTTCATTGTATCTCCTTCTGTAAGTTCAGAAGGGATTCGGGCGATACAGTAGGTTGGGCAGGCAGAGACAGATAAGTTTAAAGCGGGCTTAAATATGCGCCAGGCTCTTATATCTGCCAAGGAGTACAAAGATGTCGAAATAGGTTCTTGTTTCAGCAAAGCAAAAACATTTTCAACTGAATTAGGGTGGCAAAGTAGTAGTAAAGGGTTCGAAGTATGGAAAGCGGGTGACTCATTTTCTGAATCATTCGTGAAGTCTTTTACTGCACTTGCAAACTCAGGAAGGTTCCATGATGCGCTTTTGTTGCGAAGAATGACTCCTTTTCCGTCTGCTGTTAATTCAATAAGATGCCCATTTTCTTTAGCGATGTTGGTAGGTGAAATTTTCATCTCCTCAAAGGGTAAAGAAAAGATACTGCCTAACCCATTCTCGTCACGAGTAAGAATCAGAGTGTTATCATCTGCAGTGATGATATATAAAACCGTACCGTTGAAGTAAACTTTGATTGTGCCTTCAGTAGCAATTGTCAGACAGGACCACAGCATAGTTATTGCTGAGAGTAGAATTAAACAGGTATGCCGGAACATAGCAATACCTCCGAAAGAGTGAATTCAGAGAATATTAGCTGCCTGTAGATAATGTGCCACTTCAGAAATTTTTAGCATTGTTGTCGGTCAGGCTGTGAATGTGTGAAGGAAGATGCTGACAATAGCCTGAAGCTTACGCCACAGGCTATGTGCAAATAAAATCAAGCACTTAAGGCGCGAGTTCTGCCTCCCTCACTAATCGCAACAAACACCAACCGCGCATCGGTTACTTTATGCAAACTGCCTTTCCCAAAAGGCTTATTCCACACTTCAATATTCACAGTAATTGAACGCTGTCCGGTTTTTTCAACGTCACCATAAAAACTGATCTGATCCCCAACCTTAACCGGGCTGACAAAGCTCATCGCTTCAACGGCGACAGTTGCAACACGTCCCTGGGCAATATTACGTGCCAGCATTTCGCCTGCCTGATCCATATGCATCAGCACCCAGCCGCCATTGATATCACCTTCGGGGTTGGTATCCCGCGGCTGGGCAATAAGCTGCATAATCAGCTCGCCCTGAGGCTGTGGAAAAAACTCATTATCAGCGGTATGCAGGTCCATCATATCGATACCTCTTTATTCTTATTATTTTTTGTCCCTAACCATATATTCTGGATGGTAACCAGGTGGCCAGTTCCGGCCACAGTGCCAGCATCCCCAGCAGTGTTAGCTGAATGATGATAAATGGCACAACCCCTTTATAAATAGCTGTTGTTTTTACGTGAGCCGGGGCAACTCCACGCAGGTAAAAAAGAGCAAAGCCAAACGGTGGCGTTAAAAATGATGTTTGCAGGTTTATAGCAATCATAATCCCCAGCCACACTGGGTCAACCCCCATTGCCAGTAGCACCGGTCCGACAATGGGCACAACGACAAAGGTAATTTCAATAAAGTCGAGAATAAATCCAAGCAGGAATATCACCACCATGACAACCAGAATGGCAGTGAATGTGCCACCGGGCATGGATGCAAACAGGTGCTGAATCAGCTCATCGCCACCATATCCCCGAAATACCAGTGAGAAGATTGAGGCACCGATCAGGATCATAAACACCATACAAGTGATCTGGGTTGTCGACTGGACAATAGCCTGTAACTGCTCTCTGTTCAGCGCCTTTTTTGCCAGTGCCAGCAACGTTGCTCCCAGCGCGCCGACACCCGCCGCTTCCGTGGGCGTGGCAATACCTGCCAGAATTGATCCGAGTACGGCGAAAATGAGTAATAAAGGCGGTGCCAGCGATATTAATAAGCCCGGTTTTTCTCCGCTGTCTTCTGATTCTGCCTGTTCGCTCGCAGCAGGAGCCAGTTCCGGCTTGAGAGATACGACAGTAACAAGATAAACAATATAAAGTGCGACCAGTATCAGCCCCGGAATAAGCGCACCAACAAACAAATCACCAACGGAAACGGTCTTGGGTGAAAAAATACCCTGACTCAACTGGGCTTGCTGATAGGCGCTGGATAGCACATCACCCAGCAATACAAGGGCGATAGAAGGAGGAATAATCTGCCCGAGAGTACCCGTGGCACAGATGGTTCCGGTGGCCAGTGCCGGTGAATAATTCTTTTTCAGCATGCTGGGTAACGACAGCAAGCCCATAGTGACTACTGTTGCCCCTACAATCCCTGTGCTGGCAGCCATCAGCATACCGACCAGAGTAACTGCAATGCTGAGGCCGCCGGGCAGTCGTCCGAACAGCCGTGACATACTATCCAGCAAATCCTCGGCCACTCTGGATTTTTCCAACATCACACCCATCAATACAAACAGCGGCAATGCAAGCAATGTCTGGTTGGTCATGATGCCATACAGGCGATTGGGCAGTGCAGACAGAAAAGCCGGGTCAAATATGCCGCCGGGAATACCGGCAAATGCAAATATAAGCGCCGTGCCGCCCAGTGAAAATGCCACCGGGTAGCCAAACAGCAATACCAGACAAACGGCAGCAAACATAAAGAGAGGGATATACTCAACCATGTTGAATGTCCCCCTTATCAGTAGTGACTAAGAGCAAAATATTGCGAAGACACTCAGCAACGCCTTGGGCAACGAGTGTAAGCGCCATCAACGGGATCAATGATTTCAGCAGAAAAATGCCTGCTAATCCGCCGGGATCTTGAGATCGCTCCTGCACTGCCCATGACTGGGCTACATAATCAAAACTGATAATGGCAATAAATACACATACAGGAAGAAGCAGCAACAAACTGCCGAGGATGTTGACCCATGCCTGATGACGAACAGATAGGCGCTGGTAAAAGATATCTACCCGAACATGTCCGTTATGTTTCAGTGTCCAGGCACAGGCACTCATAAAAATTAGTGCATGAGTCCAGATCGCGGTTTCCTGAAGAGCGATTGAGCCGATGTTGAAAACATATCGTAGTAATACAACAAGGCACACTACCACCATGAGTAGCAAATTACACCACGAAGTAAGGCGCCCGGTTATTTCTGTTAGCTCATCAATCCGGTTTAGAACAACTTCTGCGGTAGCATGAGTTCCTGATAAGCCTCTGAACTTAAATAGCGAAGGCATACGAACTCCCATTTATTATTTTTTTATTTGGGTTGCCATGTGACGCATTAAATCATATCCACAAAACAGAAAGCACTGCTAGGGGCTTTCTGGACAATTCTGTTAACTGTGTGTGAAACTTTGGTTGTGCAAAAGGTTACCTGATTACCACTGAGCGTACGCCAGCATGTAGAAGAATGGCTATCGCTTAAAGGCTTGGCGTGCATGACCTTTAAAATTCATGAACTATCGTCTTGTTAGCGAGAGACTATATATTGCTGCTTTTAACGTTCTGATCACGGGGTTAATAGTACATCCGTATATGCTACGAGACAGAGTAATTAACAAAGGTACTCCTGTAGACATGCGTAGCTTCAGTGGTAATCAGGAAAGGTTATGTCTGAGCGAAACAGGATGTTTCAGATGCCAGCGAATGATAATAACAACGAATATTTCAGACTATGAGTCTGTTCAAATATGCCGGAGACCCTCTGGCAGGTTGCCTGAGGCAACTTGCGCTGTATTTTGATAGCCGGACAGATCATACATCGCTAACGGCGGGGCTACCGTTAAACGATGGTCGGCTGATGCCCCGTGAATTTCAGCGAGCAGCAGAGCGGGCAGGTTTAGAAACCAAGGTTTCAGACCAGTCGGTAACCAGCCTCAACCCCTCGGCATTACCCGCGGTTATTCTGTTGCAGGATGATACTGCCTGTATTCTGTTTCGAATGAATACGACAAATAATGAAGCTGTCATTGCTGACCCGGAGGGCAAGTATCATACAGTCTGTTTGTCTGAACTGATTGAGGTAGAGTCAGGCTATATTATTTCTGTTAAACCGAATCCTGCGGCCGGTCTGCTTGATGGTTATTCTGTTGAGCAAAAACGAAACAATAAATGGTTTTGGTCGGCATTTAAGCCTTACACACCAATATACAGAGATGTATTGATAGCCAGCCTGTTAATAAACATCTTTGCGCTGGTATCTCCGTTGTTTGTTATGAATGTCTATGACCGGGTTGTGCCCAATCAGGCATTTGAAACATTGTGGATGTTGGCTGCGGGTGTTTTTCTGGCATTTTGTTTTGATTTTATGATCAGAGCCGTGCGGGCAAGATTTGTTGATCTTGTCGGCAAGCAAATTGATTTAACACTGTCTGCTCAGTTACTGGAGAAAGTATTAGGGCTGAAGCTGGCATCCAGACCCGCAGCTACCGGCAGTTTTATGAATAACCTGGCCGAGTTTGACAGTATTCGCAGTTTTATTACATCAGCTACGGTATTAACGCTGGTCGACTTGCCATTTGTATTGTTGTTTATGGCATTGATTGTCTGGATTGGCGGATCTCTAGTTATTGTTCCGCTGACCGGTATGTTGTTGGCAGGAATAGCTGCCTGGTTGATAAACCGGCCACTGCAGGAAACGATTCAGCAAAGCCAACAGGTTGCCTCTGAACGACAGTCATTCCTTGTTGAAACGCTGACGGGGCTGGAAACAATTAAAACATCCAGAGCTGAAAGTCAGCACCAGTTCCACTGGGAACGGATGAACCGTTTTCTGGCAAATACCGGGCTGAAAATCCGGCGCCTGCAGTTTATGTCCAGTCAGATTGCCACGTTTCTGATGCAGCTGGGCACAGTGTTGCTGGTAGCCGGTGGCGTTTACATGATTGGTTCCGGCGATTTGTCGATGGGAGGCCTGATTGCCCTGATGATGATCTCAGGGCGCTGTACAGCACCCATTGTTCAGGCGATTGGTTTGCTGAATCAGTATGAAAGGGCGAAGCAGGCGCTGGAACATGCTGGCTATGTGATGTCTCTGCCGCAGGAAAGACCGCTTAATCGTCGGTTCCTGAAACTAGGTGCTATCCAGGGAAGCTGGGATATCAATAATGTGACGTTTGCTTATCCCAAATCGGCACCACTTCTGAAGAATATCAGTTTGCAAATTAAGTCAGGTGAAAAACTGGCTGTACTGGGTCGAATGGGGTCAGGGAAAAGCACCCTGTTGCAGCTATTGGTGGGATTATGGGAACCCAATGATGGCACGATCAGTCTTGATGGCATTGATATCCGGCAGCTGGACCCGGAAATGCTTCGCCGACACATTGGGTATGTTCCTCAGCGCATCGATATGTTCCGCGGCTCAGTGCGCGACAATATAACACTGGGTCGCAGCAATATACCGGACGAATCCATTATCAATGCCATTAAAATGGCGGGTTTTGATGAACTGCTTACTAATACTGGTACCGGGCTGGATTATCAGGTTGCTGAAGGCGGACGTAATCTTTCCGGCGGGCAAATACAGTCCATTGGTATCGCGAGAGCGCTATTGGAACAGCCGCCGGTATTAATACTGGATGAACCTACGAGTGCGATGGATAGTCAGGGAGAAATGCGCTTCAGAAAAACGCTGACTTCATTGAAACAACAAACCGTTATCATGGTAACGCATAAAGCGTCGCTGCTTGATTGCATGGACAGCATTCTGGTGCTTGAGCAGGGGCAGGTAACAGCCAGAGGCGCAGCGAAAGATATGCTGGCTGCGCAAAAGCAGGCAGGGCGCAAACAAGAACAAAAGCAGAAGGCCGTCGCTTATGAGTGAACACCACCCTGGGAAAGAATCCGCTCCGGAAATCCGACACCTTTATCATCAGGATGCAAGTCAGGCTGTCAGTGATTCTCTGTCAAAAGGCGGTCGCTCCTTATTGCTGGTGACGGCACTTTCGCTGGTGGCTTTTATCGGTTGGGCGGCTGTTTGTGAAATTGATGAAATCACCCGGGGAATGGGCAAGGTAATACCTTCCAGCCGGGTGCAGATGGTACAGAATCTCGAAGGTGGCATTATTGCTGAAATTAATGTCTCGGAAGGAGATATCGTCGAAAAAGGTCAGGTGCTGCTGGTCATGGATGACACTCGTTTCAGCTCCAGTCGTGATGAAAAAAAAGCCAGCCAGCAAGCGTTGATTGCCCGACAGGCAAGACTGACTGCTCAGATAGAAAATACAGCACTGGCAATGCCATCCACAGTGACAGCACTGGCACCTGAGCTTGCTGCTCGTGAAGAACAGTTGTTTTACAGCCATCAGCAAGAACTGAACAGCCGCATCGGGGTGTTAAGGCAGCAGCTGGACCAGCAGCAAAATGAGCTGGAAGAAGCTCAGGCGAAAAGCAATCTGTTGAAACGGCGGGATAAACTCATCAGCGAGGAGTATTTCCTCGCCAAAGATCTTGCTGAAGAAGGCGCGGTATCAAGAGTTGAACTGTTAAGAATTGAGCGACAAGTCAGTGATGTTAAAGGTGAGGTGATGATGGTAAGCGAATCACTTGATCGAATTAATGCACAAAAGCTGGAAACACTGCAGCGCATTGAAGAAACAAAGCTGACGTTTACAAATAAATCGCGTGTAGAACTGAACGAAGTGCTGGCGAAACTAAGTGAGCTAACAGCAGGTGAATCTGCACTGGAAGATCGGGTGGACAGAACCCGTGTTCGTTCCCCTGTTCACGGTATTGTAAAAACCATTATGGTAAATACAGAAGGCGGGGTCGTACAGCCGGGAATGAATATGATGGAAATTGTCCCGGTTGATGATACCTTAAAGGTTGAAGCACGCATCAGGCCGGAAGATATTGGCTTTCTGCATCCGGGGCAGAAAGCGGTTGTTCGTTTTACGGCATATGACTTTACTATTTATGGTGGCCTTGATGGCGAACTGACGCATATCAGTGCAGATACTATCACGGATGAAAAGGGCGAAAGCTTTTATCTAGCACATATTCAGACGCCGCGAAACTCGCTGGACAAAGAAGAATTAATAAACACCGGTAACAGTAAGCCGGTCATTCCCGGAATGGTTGCCTCCGTTGATATTATGACCGGAAAAAAAACACTGCTGACATATTTGATGAAGCCTGTGTTACGTGCCAAGCAATTAGCCTTTTCAGAACGATAGATCCTGTTTATATAAGTCAGCAAGATAGCAGCAAAAAGAATTCTAATGCCTCAGGCAGCATCTACCGCGAATCTGGGGGTGAAGAAACACAAGGGAAAGTGTTATGGCTGCAGGTACTCCTCAAAGCGTTGGTTCATCTCAACACGTGACTGGTGAAGTTATTGCCAGAAGTCCCGATGGTTCAGAGCGTGTGCTGAAAACCGGTGACACACTTTATAACACTGACACCATTATTACCCGCACAGGCGGCACCCTGACATTCAAGCTGCAAACGGGTCAGCAGGTTGAAGTTGTATCCGGACGAATTTTCAGTCTTGCCGACTTTATTGAGAACAAGGGCTGGGAGTGGCAGGGCGAACCCGGTGTGCAGGAAATGCAAGAGCTGTTGGCAAGTGAGCAGGATCCTTTCAAAGAGTTACCTGCCACTGCATCGGGTTCTGAGACTGACGATGCGGGCGGCGAGCCAGCAGATTTAACCCTTGAAGACATCGCTAATCTTCCACCTCCAACGGCAGGTCAGGAATCAGCAGGTGGAACGACAGAAGAGCCCATCATTCTTCCCTTTGAAATCAGACAGGTAACACCGGAAACCCGTGCCCTTGGTACAGGTAACGGTGATCAGGCTGATGAAGAGATTGATCAGATCGGGGATAACACACCGGGCAGTGCGCCGGACAATGCCCCAAGTATTGCCGTCACAGCTAACAATCTCAGAGAGGACAGCGGCGTAGTTGCTGGTGATGTTGCTGGCACCTATACCACGGCTGATGAAGAAGGTGATGCGCTCACCGTTAGCTTCACTCCGGGCAGCAATAGCAGTGGGCATTATGTGCTGGCGAATGGACGGGTAGAGCTAACTGAAGTCGGTGCAGCGGCGGTGAATCGGGGTGAGCCTCTGGATCCTATTGATCTGACGGTCACCCAGAACAGTGATCCGACCCTGACAGGTAGTGACAGTGATACTCCGGTGGTGACTGCAATCGATGATGCTCCCATCATCAATGTTGTGGCCAATGATTTCACAGAAGACAGCGGCGTAGCACCCGGTGATATTGCAGGCACCTATACCACTACTGATGAAGAGGGCGATGCGCTCACTGTTAGCTTCACACAGGGAAGCAACAGTAACGGACACTATGTGCTGGCGAATGGTCGGGTGGAGCTGACAGATGCCGGTGCAGCTGCTGTGAACCGGGGTGAACCTCTGGACCCTATCGACCTAACAGTCGCCCAGATCAATGACTCGAGTCTGACAGGTAGTGATAGTGATACTCCGACAGTGACAGCAGTCAATGATGCACCAGTGCCCGACAGTAATGAAATCAACGTTGATGAAGAAAGCACCGGCACCTCGCTTGGTCTCAGTGCGCCGACTGATAGAGACGGCGACAATCTCACCATCACGGTAACCGGCTTGCCTGCGCTGGGCGCAGTCACTCTGGCTAATGGCACCGCCATCAGTAACGGTCAGACGCTAAGTGCCGCGCAACTCACCGGCCTGCAATACAATGCCCCTGATGAATATAACGGCAGCGATTCGGTGGGCAACTTCACCTACAGTGTCGATGACGGGCAAGGTGAAGCCAATAGCGTACAGAGTGGTGGTGTCAGTATTACCGTCAATCCGGTTAACGATGCGCCAGTACCCGACAGTAATGAGCTAAATGTTGACGAAGAAAGTACTGGAACTCCGCTTGGTATCAGTGCACCGACTGATAACGACGGCGACAGTCTGAACATCACCGTGACTGGCCTGCCGTTGCTGGGTGAAGTCACCCTAGCTAATGGCACCGCCATCAGTAACGGTCAGACTTTGAGCGCCGCGCAACTCACCGGCCTGCAATACAATGCCCCTGACGAATATAACGGCAGCGATCCGGTGGGCAACTTCACCTACAGTGTCGATGACGGGCAAGGTGAAGCCAATAGCGTGCAGAGCGGTGGTGTCAGCATCAGCGTCAATCCGGTCAATGATGCACCAGTGCCCGACAGTAACGAAATCAACGTCAATGAAGAAAGCACCGGCACGCCGCTGGGTCTAAGCACCCCGACCGATAATGATGGTGACAGCCTGACCATCATCGTGACCGGGCTGCCGCTTCTGGGCGAGGTCACGCTGGCTAATGGCTCTGCTATCAGCAACGGTCAGACGCTAAGTGCCGTGCAACTGACTGGCCTGCAATACAATGCTCCGGATGAATACAACGGCAGCGACCCTGTGGGTAACTTCACATACAGTGTCGATGACGGGCAGGGTGAAGCAAACAGTGTGCAGAGCGGCGGCGTCAGCATCAGCGTCAACCCGATCAATGACGCACCGGTGCCAGACAGCAATGAAGTCAATGTCGATGAAGAAAGTAGCGGCACGCCGCTTGGTCTCAGTGCGCCGACTGATAGAGACGGTGACAATCTCACCATCACGGTAACCGGCTTGCCTGCGCTGGGCGCAGTCACTCTGGCTAATGGCACCGCCATCAGTAACGGTCAGACTTTGAGCGCCGCGCAACTCACCGGCCTGCAATACAATGCCCCTGACGAATATAACGGCAGCGATCCGGTGGGCAACTTCACCTACAGTGTCGATGACGGGCAAGGTGAAGCCAATAGCGTGCAGGGCGGTGGTGTCAGCATCAGCGTCAATCCGGTCAATGATGCACCAGTGCCCGACAGTAACGAAATCAACGTCAATGAAGAAAGTACCGGCACGCCACTTGGTCTCAGTGCACCGACCGATAGTGATGGAGATAGCCTGACCATCACTGTAACAGGTTTACCAGTACTGGGTGTAGTCACTCTGGCTAATGGCACCGCGGTTAGCAGCGGCCAGACTTTGAGCGCCGCCCAAATCACTGGTCTGCAATATAATGCCCCGGACGAATACAATGGCAGCGACCCAGTGGGCAACTTCACCTACAGTGTCGATGACGGGCAGGGTGAAGCAAACAGTGTGCAGAGCGGCGGCGTCAGCATCAGCGTCAACCCGATCAATGACGCACCGGTGCCAGACAGCAATGAAGTCAATGTCGATGAAGAAAGTAGCGGCACGCCGCTTGGTCTCAGTGCGCCGACTGATAGAGACGGCGACAATCTCACCATCACGGTAACCGGCTTGCCTGCGCTGGGCGCAGTCACTCTGGCTAATGGCACCGCCATCAGTAACGGTCAGACGCTAAGTGCCGCGCAACTCACCGGCCTGCAATACAATGCCCCTGATGAATATAACGGCAGCGATCCGGTGGGCAACTTCACCTACAGTGTCGATGACGGGCAAGGTGAAGCCAATAGCGTACAGAGTGGTGGTGTCAGTATTACCGTCAATCCGGTTAACGATGCGCCAGTACTCGACAGTAATGAGCTAAATGTTGACGAAGAAAGTACTGGAACTCCGCTTGGTATCAGTGCACCGACTGATAACGACGGCGACAGTCTGAACATCACCGTGACTGGTCTGCCGTTGCTGGGTGAAGTCACCCTAGCTAATGGCACCGCCATCAGTAACGGTCAGACTTTGAGCGCCGCGCAACTCACCGGCCTGCAATACAATGCCCCTGACGAATATAACGGCAGCGATCCGGTGGGCAACTTCACCTACAGTGTCGATGACGGGCAAGGTGAAGCCAATAGCGTGCAGAGCGGTGGTGTCAGCATCAGCGTCAATCCGGTCAATGATGCACCAGTGCCCGACAGTAACGAAATCAACGTCAATGAAGAAAGCACCGGCACGCCGCTGGGTCTAAGCACCCCGACCGATAATGATGGTGACAGCCTGACCATCATCGTGACCGGGCTGCCGCTTCTGGGCGAGGTCACGCTGGCTAATGGCTCTGCTATCAGCAACGGTCAGACGCTAAGTGCCGTGCAACTGACTGGCCTGCAATACAATGCTCCGGATGAATACAACGGCAGCGACCCTGTGGGTAACTTCACATACAGTGTCGATGACGGACAGGGTGAAGCAAACAGTGTGCAGAGCGGTGGTGTCCTTATCACCGTCAATCCGGTTAATGATGCGCCAAACACCAACCCTGCCAGCGGTCAGGGAGATGAAGACAACGATATTAATGTTGAGCTGAGCGGTAGCGATATCGATGGCAGCATTGACTACTTTGTGATCAAGAGTTTACCAGTCAACGGTATCCTGAAACGAGCTGATGGCACGGAGCTGAATGTAGGTGACACTGTTGCGGCGAGTAGCGACACCGCTACAGTGGTGTTTGAACCGGATAATAACTGGTATGGCGAAACCACCTTTACCTATGCCGCGCTGGATAACGGCAACGGCGAAGATCTGACTCCGGCAACCGCCACCATCACCGTTAATGAGGTCAACGATCCCCCCAGAGCCAGAAATGACACCTACGGTGAAGTTAATGAAGATGATACATGGGAAAGAAACGCCGCCAATGGTGTTATTGGGCAGAACGACTTTGATCCGGATGGCGATCCGTTAACG
This sequence comes from Endozoicomonadaceae bacterium, assembly GCA_965261725.1. GTDB lineage: Bacteria > Pseudomonadota > Gammaproteobacteria > Pseudomonadales > Endozoicomonadaceae > CANDOC01. The sequence goes on from CBDHDU010000044.1 coordinate 604,418, forward strand.
GTAACAGGCATTCGTACAAATGATGGTTTACAGGGAACCGTTGGTCAGGCGCTGACGGGGCAATACGGCACACTCATTCTCAATACTGATGGCAGCTTCACCTATGTTGCAGACCAGAGCGCAGCGGATGCCCTGGAGGAAGACGATACCGCTGATGATATTTTTTACTATACGGTCAGCGATGGTCTGGATACTGATACAGCCAGATTAAAGTTTGAAGTCGTAGGAACTGATCAGTCTTCCGATTTGAAAGCGTCCGTTAAGCTGGCCGAAGATACTGCTGATCCGGACGATAACTCGACATCCAATGCCGGGCTTGTTGTTACTGTTAACACCAAACCGCTTGATGCGGATGATTTTATTCAAGACAGTAATTATAAAGTTGAATTCAGTCTTGATAACGGGGTGACCTGGTCTGATAAATATGAGCCTGCTGTCGGGCAGATCCATAATGTGAGAGTACGGGTAACTGACCCAACAGGTGAAGAGTCGGTTATCAGTAATTCACAGCAGCTTGATTACCAGCAGCCTGAGTCTACAAATGTTATCACTGTTGATAACTATAACAGTGTGGATCAGGGTTTTAGTGTCACGGGAGGGAAGTACAAGGGCACTCCAAATAATAAAATAAACTACGCTGGGGCAAATATCAGGGATACGAACGCAGAAGGTTCGAGTGGCTTCGGAGTGAATGGCCTGGGTGGTAATGCTCACCGGGCAGAAACGACATACGATCGAAACAGTGGTTTTACCGAAGAGTTAATTGTTAATTTTGAAAATGATGTCTCTCAGGCTACCGTTAAGTTTCTCTGGCATGGTGATGGCGGGGGGAATCCGAATCATGCTGAGAGTGCCATTCTGATTTTATATCGGGATGGTCAGCAGGTTGGTGAATTCAGATCGTCTGAATACTTCGATGATCAGGGCCGGTTTATCATAAAGAAAAACCCGGCAATTACTGTTCAGGCTGAAGATGGCGGTTTTTTTGACCAAATTGTTCTTTTCCCCCCCAAGACCAGCCCTGATTATCGGGATAGTGAGAATCAGGTTAACGATCACAATAATGACTGGCTGGTAGAAGAAATCAGGTACATCGAAGCTCAGGGTCCGGACAAGATTATTGGAGATGATAAGGACAATATTCTGGTTGGAGGCTCTGAAGCGGAGATACTTGAAGGTAAAGAAGGCAATGACCAGCTTATTGGTCACGGCGGGTCAGACACTTTCGTTTTCAATATTGATGATCTGTTGGGCAGCGGGACAATCCAAACAGACACCATTACAGACTTCACCTTGCAATCCGAGAATCCTGCAGGGGCGGATAAAGATAAGTTGGACTTAAGTGACCTGGTTTCTGTTGAAGATAACCTGACAGACCCACAGCAGATTGTTGCTGCTTTACAGACCGAAGGTGTTTCCGTTGAGTTCAGAGAAGACGATACGATTCTGCATTTTGAAGACCCTGACCCGGTACCTGTTAAAGGGGAGCTTAACATCGTTTTGAAAGGTCACGATTCAGATGTCTGGAATGATCAGAATGAAGTTTTGCTGGAACTAGTCAGTAACGGTCAACTGATAGTTTAAAAAGAATAAAGGGACAGGGGCTGTCTCTGAAAAGAAAAATGCATCTGGGAGCAAGCAATAATGAAAAATAATGCTGTAAAGATGATAGTGGTCGCTTTGGCTTTTGGTCATTCCGGACAGATGCAGGCGGCTACCCTACTGGAATCAGTCAATGAAGCACTGGCAACTAACCCGGAAATTTTGCTGAGAGCAAGTGAGTCGAAGGCCCGTGCAGATGAAGTGACACAGGCGCGATCCGGTTATCTTCCAAGAGTCGATATGAGTGCCGGAGTCGGTTATGAAAAAAGCCGTAACAGCACGACTATCGGTGCTGCGGTCAGCAATGATGGCCGTAAATATGCAGAAAAAACTCGTCGTGAAGCGTCTTTAACTGCAACGCAGATGCTGTTTGATGGTTTTGCGACCAGTAGTGAAGTCGAGCGTCAGCAGGCTCGTAAATTATCCGCTGATATGGATATGTGCACCGCTGCTGAGCGCACAGCACTGAACGTGACGGAAGCATACGTCAATGTATTGAGAAATCAGGCACTGGTTGAAACGGCCAAAGATAATGAGAAACAGCATCAGGAAGTGGTCGAGCTGATCCGCAGGAAAGGTGAGTCCGGGATGAGTTCTGACGCCGATATTGCTCAGGCAGAAGGGCGTTTGGTGCTTGCGCAGGCGAATACGATCAGTGCGGAGGCTGACTTGCGTGACGCTCAGACAGCGTATCATCGGGTTGTGGGGATGTTGCCGGGGAGAGTTCAGTCGCCACCATCGCCAGAAGGTATGCCTGCTTCTCTGGATAAAGCGCTGATAATGGCAGTGGATAAACATCCGGTACTTAAAGTGGCTGCCGCCGATGTGAAAGCCGCAGAAGCCAGCTATGACGCCAGCAAGAGTAACTATTTACCGGAATTTAATCTGGAGCTGGGGGCGACCTGGGGAAAGGATCAGAACGGTGGAAGCACTACAACCTATGATCATACGGCAATGGTTCGTATGAGCTATAACCTGTTTAACGGCGGAGCAGATAAAGCCAGACGTAGCCAGACAAGTAACCTGATGAACGAGGCGCAGGAAATCAAGAACCGTGCGCAGCGTCAGGTTGAGGAAGAGGTCAGGCTGGCCTGGATCGCGGCACACTATGGTGAAAATCGCCTGATGCCGTTGGCTTCACATGTCGAGCATGCAAAAAAATCACGTGACCTCTATGAAAAGCAGTTCCAGCTGGGTACGCGTACCTTGCTGGATCTGCTGGATAGTCAGCGTGAATATTATAATGCCGTTAACGCTTATGTGGATGGTGAGAACAACCTTGTATTCAGCCGGTATCGTTTAATGCACAGTACGGGTTCATTGTTGACTTCTTTGCAGGCGAATAGACCGGGTCATTGTTCTGGTTGATTGGCTGCCAGTTATGAGCTTCCGGCTGCCAGTGTGAGTGACTGGTAGCCGGTTTGCTTCAGGTGTTCTCTCAGGTGCTGGTGATTTGAGGGGCTTCGAAGTTCAGCTCCATTAGTCTGAAGTAGTTGTTTCCCAGTGCAATATTGCGGAATGCTTGGTCGGACAGGTATTGATTGATTCTGCTGTTAACTTCCAGTTCTTCTTCATAGTTTGCACAGGTTTTATCGGCGGATGCGACAAAGTCGGTGCCGGTGAGTACCCGGTCGTGGTATTCGTTGAACAGTTCGATGTATTTTTCCCTGATAGGGGATTTGCTGAAGTAGTTGTCTTCCAACACCCGCCAGGAAATATCGACCATCAGGTTGGGGTAGATATCCAGCATATCGCCAACAATATGCGCATGTTCCATTGAACAGACAAACTCTTTGGATAGCCCCATATGCGCCCATACGATTTTATTGTTTGGGTAAAGTTCCAGCACATAATGCATCAGTTCTAGGAATTTGGTGGGCTCATCGTCATTGCCCATATCGCAATGGATATTGATGGGGGAGCCTCTTTTTTTTAGCAGTTGCATAAAGCACTGCCATTCTTCGATATTTTTGCGGGTCGCTGCCATATGATTATTCATTAGCAGTGCCTGTTTAATCAGGTTTACTTCGCCCACCCAGTTAAATAAATCAGGGGATTTCGCCTCATAGTCCAGCATCGTATCGGCTATCCCTTGCGGATTGGCGAGATCTGGAAAGCTCATGGACAGAACAAGGTGAACGTCGTTCTTATTGGCGGAATTCAGATAGTCTTCAGCATTCTTTAAGTCGTTCTGGGTGCTGGGCGAAACAGGTGTTCCGGGGCAGTCCAGATAATAAGTGCAGGGTGAAGTTGAAGGCAGAATCTGACCAATGCCATAAACATTGGCAAATAATACACCTGCCTTTTTTAAATAACCGACCAGCGTATCGAATGGTATTGCTTCACCACCAAAAGGTTTGAAATGCAGATGAGAGTCAACAACGAAATTATAAGGTAACTGACTTCTTTCAAATATTTTGGGGGAGGAGTTACTCTTGCTGAAATCAGAAAGTTCAAGCGGCTGCATAGTCATCCTGCCGGTTACTGCACGAAGGAGGGATGCAGCTTTTATAGTCTAGTTTGCCTGCCCGAACCGCACAGTAATGGCGAATAACCGGAAATGATTACTGTCGTTTTTTTCTGAACATATCTTTCAGTGTTTTTTCTGACACTTCTGCTGTATCTGTTGCAATAACCGGCTCATCAAAAACATGCAGGGTGCGGGCATTTTGTCCTGACATACTGACAAGCAATTGCACTTTGCCCACTTCAAGAATACAAACCTTTACCTGCCCGGACAGCTGGGTTATTGCCAGCATTTTTATCGGCCCTTTGCCTGTAGCCGCTGACTGGGGAATATTAAATTTTTTAGCCAGCCATGCCATCACCAGAATCAGGGCAACCACAATTAACAAGGACGTGCCCATTGCCAGCAGGGAACTGCCCAGTTCCAGATCAGCCCCGGTTTCTTCGGCGACATCCATTGTCGTTTCAGCGGCTTCCTGATTAGCGAGTACGGGCAATGCCATAAAGACAAACAGTGACAGGCATCCTTGCCGGATCATATGAGTCATGACGGTTATCCACGTGTTTGAAATATTGAAAGTGGTTTAATGACTATAAGGTGCTCTGCTGTGGGAGACAATTATTGATCAGTATTTATACTGTTTATCACATGCTAATGAGGCTTTCTAAGCGTCAGATTAAAATCATCTTCTTCATCTGTCAGCTTCTGCAACTAGCAAATTAATTACTGGAGAACAGGAATGAGAGCTTTACGTTGTCTGAATTCATATGCTCTATGTTTCGCTCTGTTATGGGCGGCATCGCCTCAGATTCAGGCCGTTCCTTTTTCTGGTTTTGAAAATATGGAGGCTAAGAAAAGCTATTTTCTGGGTACTCTGGAAAGCGGAGATTGGTGCTACCGACTGGTGCTTCTGCGCAGGGGAATGAATCGAGAAGATGACTATCGTTACATGTATATAATGCGTTTCTGGCCTGATATTGGTAAACCGCCATATCCGTCAGGAAAAAAATCCAAGTTGGGAACGATTGTTTTCTTCAAACGGGGTGATGAGCTGAATCTTTGTCATATCTATATTGCTCAGAGGAAGATAAACGGTCATCTTGCTCGCCCTTTTATAAAAGCTTTTTGCCAATTTGCTCACGGTATGGGGCATCAAATAACCACAACTCAGTTGAGTCGTAGACAGCGTCATATGTGGTTTATATCTGAGCTTCAGACAATAGGGTTTAAAAAGACCAACCTTTACTGCAGTTCTACTCCACTTCATCTACCAACAGGAAATGATTTTGACGAAAACCTTAAGTGTATCGAGGGGGAATTTATCATGCATCCGCCTGTGTTGGGTGGTAATTAAGCACAGAGCCTGATGAGGCTCGGTTTTTGGTTGCCACTAAGGGTAAGTGTTTCTGGTTATGGTATTCATCCCGCCATTGTAAGAAAGTTATACACCTTTACATTTACTTGACCGTTATCGGGTATTTCATATGAAATCATTACGGGTAGCTGCGCTGATGCTGGCGATGGCCGCAGGGCAGGCGAGCAGTTGTTCACTGGAAAGTGCATTTGGAGGCGTTGCGCTGCAAATCCGTCCGGGGTCGCTGACCATGGCGATGGCTATTGCTGAAGCTCGTAAAGAAGGAATCCTGCCGCCACCTATCGAAGAATCCCAGCAGGCCGCTATTTCTAACTGGCGCAAATGGAACTGGCAACAGCAATTGTCCGGTCATACCGGCGTGACACCAGCTTTCTACTTCTATGACGTGCTGGGCAACCACTTTAACCGGGTTGAGATTGATGCCATTGGTTCCGTACAGATTTCTCTACATCAGGTACCAGATGAAACAACAACTGTGTTGATGAGTACCGGTCATGTACTGGATTTATTGCTGCAGGGTGAAATGACTTATCAGGAGGCGAAAGATAAAGACCTGATTATGTTGAATGGTGAGCAGGCTGACTTAGTTGATGCCTGGATCAAGCATTCGTTGGAAAAGCCCCAGCCACTTTATCCTGCCTGATAACGTTTAGTAGAAATAAAAAAGGGTTGATAACTCAGTTATCAACCCTTTTTTTACAGCCGGAGCTCTGTAAAGAACATAGCGACTGGCAGTTAAGCGTGGCGAGGCTGTGCCGCACCTGCTTTTTCTTCCTGCTCTGCAGCGATGCAGGCAGCAGCAGTGAAGACAACGTCGGTAGAGCTGTTCAAACCGGTTTCAGCGGAATCCTGAATAACACCGATGATGAAGCCAACCGCAACAACCTGCATAGCAACGTCGTTGGAGATACCGAACAGGCTGCAAGCCAGCGGGATCAGCAGCAAAGAACCACCGGCAACACCGGAAGCACCACAAGCAGATACAGCAGCGATGATGCTCAGCAGTACTGCAGTTGCGAAGTCAACCTGAATACCCAGAGTATGAGCAGCAGCCAGCGTCATTACGGTGATGGTAATCGCCGCGCCACCCATGTTGATGGTTGCACCCAGTGGGATAGATACAGAGTAAGTATCTTCGTGAAGCTTCAGGTTTTTGCACAGCTGCATGTTCACCGGAATGTTAGCCGCGGAGCTACGGGTGAAGAATGCAGTGATACCACTTTCACGCAGGCAGCGCAGTACCAGCGGGTAAGGGTTCTGACGAGTCTTAACAAACACGATGATTGGGTTAACAACCAGCGCGATGAACAGCATGGAGCTCAGCAGCACACCCAGCAGCTGGGAGTAACCCGCCAGTGCAGAGAAACCGGTCTGGGCGATGGTGTTAGCTACCAGGCCGAAGATACCGATTGGAGCCAGCTGGATGACGATGCGTACGATAGCGGAAACGGCATCGGAGAAGTCCATCAGCACTTTCTTGGTGTTGTCAGAAGCGTGACGGAAAGTCAGGCCCAGGCCGATAGCCCATGCCAGAATACCGATGAAGTTACCTTCCAGCAGTGCCTGAACCGGGCTCTGAACGATCTTGAACAGCAGAGTGTTCAGTACTTCACCAATACCTTCAGGTGGAGTAGCGCTGGCGCTGTTGGTTACTAGTTCCAGAGTAACCGGGAACGCGAAGCTCATCATAACCGCGGTCAGAGAAGCGCACATAGTACCGATCAGGTACAGGGCGATAATCGGACGCATGTTGGTGTGCTGGCCTTTCTTCTGGTTGGCAATAGATGCCATAACCAGAACAAATACCAGTGTAGGGGCAACAGCTTTCAGGGCACCAACGAACAGGCTGCCGAAGAGAGCCATGTTGGCGGCTGTATCAGGTGAAATAGTGGCAAGAAGGACACCGGCAAGAATACCGATAGCAATTTTAACGATCAGGTTCCCGCCCAGGATGCGAGAAAAGATAGACTGGTTTTGACTCATGGACCCCCCGAATTAATCGGAACAATCGTGTTTAATTAGTCTGAATAGTTTGTGTGTGCTGTAGTTGATTAGGTGTTGGCTTGAATGCTGTGGGTTTAAATCTTATTCCTTTGTTGTTTGATAGATATTGATATTTTCTGTTTGCATGTGAGCTGCAATCCTACGTAATTTGTAAATTGTGACATTGCCATATATCAATTTGTGCGTAATTGACCTAGGCGTTTATGTGTTTTCATGTTTTGTCTGGGCATGATTACGTAATAGTCTTCTTTGTTTTTAAAATTAATTAATTCAATTCAAAACTATTTAAGTTTTTATGTTTTTTAAAATCGTTAGTGGTTTAATTGAATTGATGAATAACTATTTATTATTTTTCATGTTTTATATGAAACAGCCATAAAGACTGAATTCTGTTTACACGAAAAGCTGAAAATGCTGTAAACTTCCAGTTAGTGTAATTTTCAGACAGACAAACAGATTTTTTGCGATCTAAGGGTTTTCCGTGGGTTGCGTCTTCAGGGTTAAGCGGGTAAATTACGCCACATCAAACGACGGGGTATAGCGCAGTCTGGTAGCGCGCCTGCTTTGGGAGCAGGATGTCGGGAGTTCGAATCTCTCTACCCCGACCATTTTTCTTTTCTTTATTTCAAATCTTCTGCTTTTTATCTTCTCTGGTTGCTCGGGCATTCAGCGTTTTTGCGTTTCAGCTTTAAATTCACAGCAACTAGCCCCATCTACAGTATCATCCAATGGTTTACGTGATGATGCCTCATGACAGCACCTGTCCAGATTTCCTGTCCTAACTGTATGACTGCCAACCGTGTACCGGCCGACCGGCTGGGAGATGGCCCCAAGTGTGGCAAATGCCGCAGGGTTTTGTTTGATGGCAAGCCTGTTGATCTCAATGCAGGTAATTTCAAACGCTTTATCAGCCAGACAGACATACCGGTTATTGTTGATTTCTGGGCGCCCTGGTGTGGTCCCTGCAAAGCGATGGCACCTGCCTTTGCACAGACGGCCAGAGAGCTGGAACCGGGAGTCAGGCTGGCAAAGTTGGATACGCAGGCTCACCAGCAACCGGCGATGCAATACAATATTCGCAGTATTCCGACCATGATTGCGTTTTATAGAGGCAAGGAAGTTGATCGGTTGACCGGTGCACTGCCCGCACAAAAGCTGAAACAGTGGATTAAGCAGGTTGCTAAGAAAAGATAACCATCTTTTTGAGGAGCAGCTTTGAATAGCTGGCTCCTCAGTCAAAATCTTCACTCATACCGAATTCCACCGGTACCTTGAAGTAAAACAGATTCAAGCCTTCACGCCGGAGCAGGGCAAAAAAAGATCTGACTTCATCTTCAGAAACAATCATCTCGACTTCTACAGGCTGTTTGCTTCGCTCCATGAAGTGGTTTGTATGAATAACCCGGCTGTGACCAAAACCTTCACTGGCAACAATTGCTGTTGCACCGCGAAACCCCATGCTGCGGGCTTTTTTAACCAGCCAGTCAGCCAGAGGGAGTCCTTTATGCTGATGATCCTGACGGGTAAAGAAGGTGAGTTGAAAACCTTGCATTGACTGACCTCATGCACGATTCCGATTGAAGACCTCATAAAGGCATATGATCATTTCACTGAGCGTGGGTTTAGCCGATAAATAGCTTAAGCACCGCAGGGAGCGTGCTTTCAGAACTCTAGATATAAAGTCATGAAATTGCAGCCATCAGGTTCATGGAGGAACCGATGAAAAGCAAATGTCAGGCTGTTACTCCTCTCACCATGACGGTTCTTGGTGCCCTGTTTGCCTTGCGGGCGGAAGCGATTGGCCTGCAGGTTATCTCTGACAGCATTACCCGTGTCAGTACGACTCAGGAACTGGATGCGGGTATTGATGTTCAGGCTTCTATTCCGGGGCTGGATATCCGGCATAACGTCACTGCTGGCGGCGTGCTGGTATCCGGGCGTATTGCCAGTGCCATTGGCCCGGCGTTGTTGATTGGTGATGGGGTTCAGGTCACTTCAAACGTCAACCCGGCTATGAGGATTACGGGTGAAGTGATTGGCCAGATACTGAATCAGAATGGCCAGCTTAGTAGTACGGCGGCCAATGCTGTTGCCATTGATTTCCGTAATGCGACGGGTAACTCAAAGCTGGATTATGTTCAGACCGGAAATGCAGCAGTAACAACCGGTTCTATTCTGGGCCGTGAAGGTTCCGGAGATAAGGCCTCTTTCCTCGGTGGAAACTTTACTGGTGAGCAACTGGTTGTTGATGCGCTGGAGGTAAGCACCGCTGTTGATACTGTGAGGGTGACAGGAGCTGATGGACTGACTTTACCAAAAGATACCACGGTGATTTATGCCGGAGACCACAATACGCCTGCAGACCCACTGATTAATGTGACCAATACATTAACGGCTAACCCGGATACTGTCATTGCTGCTAAAGCTGCTGATATTGTTTCTCAGCAGGCAATTAATAACGTCGGTAATAAAACGGTAGTCGTTGCCAGAGCCAACAATATTGTGGGTGATAATAATATTCAGGTGCAGTCCGCTTCTGTCCTGCTGAATGCCACCAAGAATACGGTAGGTAATGAACTAAGAATCGTGCTGACATCAAAAACAGTTGATGTGATATACGGCGATGTTGTTCAGGCAGGCGCCTCAGCCAATCAGGCAAAAGCCTATACCAAAGCTTATGATGCAGTTATGGTGGCAGGCACAGGAAGCCTGTCAGACAAAGCATTTACCACATTAAATGTTGATAGCCAGTCTGTTGCCAGTGTGGCGGCAGCGGTGGCACCGGATGATTCTAATGCCGTTGCCCAGCTCAGCCTGAATGTAGGGCAGCTGGCAACGGGCAATATATCCCGACACCTTGGCGAAGGGCAGAGCTTATATGCTTACTATCAGCCCAAATCCTATTACTACTCGAAGTGGAAGAAACAGAAAGAGCAGGAGGAGGATGAATATGGTGACCGCTATGACCCTGAGCTGGGTGGAGTCTGGGGGCGTTTGCTGGGAAGCCGGGGAGAGAAGGATAGCCATAATGGATTCTCAGGTTACAAGACCAACATCAAAGGGCTGACGCTGGGAGCGGATACCGGTTTTGGTCGCGACAAAATAATCGGTGGTGCACTGACATATGCTGTATCAGACCTGAACAATGACCAGCCGGGAAGAAGCACAGAAACCACCAGTTACCTTGGCACTCTCTATGGTGGACTGAATACCCATTATGGATTTGCCAATGCCATGCTGACATACGGGGTTGGTAACCATCGCAGCCGTAAGCGAATAGGTGGGGAAAAGATGACTGGTGACTACAACTCCCATCAGTGGGGTTTGAATTTCCAGACCGGTATGAATGTACATCTGAGCGAGACATGGTCTTTACGTCCGCTGGCAGAATTAAACTGGCAAACTGTGAAGTTTAATAAATATAAAGAAAAAGGCAGTACCGGGCTGGAGCAGGAGATCAAACAGGATCAGTACTCGGTTTTGGAGACCGGTGCCGGGTTTGATCTGAAAGGCGATATGGCAGTTGGTGATGGTGTCCTGATACCTTCGGTAAAATTGATGGGCTGGTATAACTTTATTAATGATAAGGCTGATGTTGATGCACGTTATCTGGTGGGTGGCGGTGCTTACTCATTAACCGGTCCCCGCCGTCAGCGCTGGCGTTACCAGGCAGGTGTGGGGGTGGATTATATTGTGGATGATCAGGTGAGTGTGGAGTTTGATTATTCGCATGACTGGGCTTCGGGTTTTAAAAGCGACAGTGTTAGTTTGAAGTTGCGATATGATTTTTAGCTGTTCAGTATCTGCATTTAGCTGAATAAATTACAGGTACTGAACAAGGCTCTGGATGTAATGCGGGTACTTATAAGGATGGCGGTAGTGCCGCTGTGCGCAGAGTAAAGCAGTCAAGCCCAATATTCTTCAATAGTTGTATTATATACTTAACAGCATCTTCTTTATATTCGAATCTGCAAGGCGAGAGAATATGGTCGATAACATAGGCTGCACTTAGAGAACCCAGATCGTCACTAAAGTACAGGTATATGCTATACACTTCTTCAACAATAACAAATTCAGCCAAATATCCTATGCCAATCTTCATTTCGACCAAATCTTTACCCGTATCAGTGATTTTTTCTAGCATGTCATGAGCGCTTGTATTGGCAGTTGTTATTTTGGTTTCTTCAGGCTCCGGAACCCCCGAACGTTTTGATGCCTGACGATTAAGAATAGAGCACAAGCCTTGCAGGTTGCTGAAAAGCTCCGGGTATTCCGAGTATTTAGAATCAACCAGTAATCTGCATGTATCTTCGAGTAATATATCGGGTAAAAGCCCCGTGTGTGAACGCTTTGCTAATTCGACACAGTTTGGAAAATATAATCGAAAACCAGGGCAAGTATCTTTTAGTTTTAGGCCGCTAATAAGACCGGCTTCACGCCAGCAGTCCCTGAAAGCCCGAACCCCTGTTTGAGTAATAACAAAAAAAGCGTAACTCTCTATCAGCTTTGAGTACATAGTCTGACATTGCTTTTCTTCTTTATCTACTTCACTCGCTTGTGCCGTAGAATGGAGGTAGTCAGCACCCGATTCACCAAATGTACTGTTAACAGTGTCGATATCTTCACTCGCAGCATCCTGCACTCTGCCGGATACAATTCTTTGAAGCACCTGACGACATACCGCCATATTTGCCAGATACTCTCGAGATGCTTCTCTGGCCTGTTGTGCAGCGGTATCCACAGTTGCTGGATTAGTTGGTGCATGAGCTCCAACAAAACCATTTTGGCTGGCAAACCGAGGGGAACAGGTTTGGATGGAAAAAGTCTGTGCTTTCATGCCCGAGTGTCGGTCACAAAGTCGCATAATATCCTGCTGTAGTTTAGCCAGTTCTCCAAGGGAAACATAGACGCCACTGCCTGCAGCTTCACAGGAATCTGGCAGTGTTAATGTGGACAGATGCTCTGAATGTATAGCTGTGCTGATATAGTCGGAATAAGACAGGGAGCTATATGCAGGAGGTGCTGTTGTTGGACCGCTGAGGTCATCATCGCTGTCATAGCTATCAGTATCGGATGTTGAGTCGTGAGCCGTGGAAGATGGCAATGATGAAAAGGGTTTTGCTTCAATAAATTCTTGGTCGCAGTATGCACATTTGATTGATATTCCTGGTACAACGTCACTGTTTACATCTGCAGCATTAAGCTGATATGCCCTCAGACAAGCAGAGCAAACTGCTGCTTCAGAAAAATTAAACAGGAGTAAAAAAGAAGACACTAATGATATCAAAAGTATATTATGGAAATATTTATTCGGTTTCACCTTGATTCTCCTTTTGTTATCTGATGTATGGCGGGATTGAATTATAGGCTGTGCTTTTGATGCTGCTGTTTTATTTTTTAGATTTAATAATGAGCGCGCAAAATATGAAAAATATTCAGGATATTAAATTCAGTTGAATATTAGAATGACGTAAACAAAGAATGAAACTAGGATTCAATATACAATTTGTCCTGCGGAAATGTCTCATTTATGTCATTACTGAAGTCAACGTTATCAAAGCGCTGTACTCTTCCGACTGTCAGGCAATATTTTGAGCCTGAATCCAGCACTTTTTCGTATCTGGTAACCGAGTCGGTACATGGCTGGGTGTTATTAATTGACCCAGTTCTTAATCGGGTTGAGGAATATCTGGCACTGCTACAGCAGCAGGAGTTAAAGCTGTGTGGCGTGCTGGATACCCATATCCACGCCGACCATATCACCGGCAGCGGCAAGCTTTATGATCTGACCGGTTGTGATGTGGTTATGGGGGAACACTCAAAAGCCGAAGGTGTTACCCGCCTGCTGAAGCATGGGGAAGTTTATTATTGCGGTCGCCTGGGGCTGACTTGTTTGCATACGCCAGGTCATACAGAAGAATCCTGCGTTTATATGCTGGCTCATGAAGGTCAGACTTGCCTGTTTACCGGTGACACTTTGCTGATTCGCAGTACCGGACGTACTGACTTTCAGGGAGGGGATGCCGCTACGCAGTATCACAGCCTGTTTGATATTTTGTTGCAGTTGCCGGAAGAAACACTGGTATATCCAGGGCACGACTATCATGGTCGCAGTGTCAGCACACTGGCTGAAGAAAAAAATCATAATCCACGGTTACAGGTTGCCAGTAAAGAAGAATACGTCGTATTAATGAATAGTCTTAACCTGTCACCACCTGCCATGATCGACAAAGCGGTACCAATGAATATGCTGGGTGGCCGAGAGAGCCATGTCGTGGAAACTGACTGTCAGCTACTGGCAACCAGCAGAGACTGACAGTCATTAATAGCCGCGCTTTTCTGCCTGACATTACCAGTGCCAGACTTGCTGATAATGATCCAGCGTCTGTGCCAGTTGGTTGCGGTGGATAATATGCAGGCCGTCGAGCAGGTCACTGGGTTCGATGCCCCTGTCAGTCAGGTCTTCCTGCAAAATATAAACCGTGGTTTCTTTTTCCAGCATCCGTTGCAAATCGCCCGCAATATCGGGTGGCTGGGTCTGGGGCAGATTGCCGATGGTTAATCCACCTGCATTCTGGTCTTTGATGCCATAATTGACGGCATTGCCCTGCAACAGCACATCAATATCCGCTCCGGCATTGCGCATGGCCTGCGTCAGCCAGAGGATGGTGTCGTCCTGTTCTTCCAGCGTAGCCCGGTAGGCAGTTTCAACAATATTCAATACTTTCATTGCGTTACCTTTCAGCCTTAGCGGGTTGGAATGACCATTGTGTTATCTGCTGTTTTGGCAAACTCCCAGAAATCGGCCGGTGTGCCACGGCGGGTGCAGTCAATAGCTTCGTTCATGCCGCGCTCATCAACACACAGGCCACAGTTAACCCAGTCCAGACTACCGCCGTTCTGTTCGGCTGTAGTTTTCAATGCGCTAATCCATTTACGTGGTAGTGGGTGATTTTCTTCTTCAGCATCGCGGCCGTGAACAGCATTGGGGTGGGCTTGCTGATGCCTGAAAGGTAAGCCGACAGCACCTTCATAAGCAAAGACTTTCAGGTGGTAACCGCGTTGTGCGACAATATCCAGTAGCCTGAATGCAGTTGTTGTGCGGGCATTTTCAAAGGGCGCATCCATCAGAGCAAAGTTCAGGGTTTTGTTTTCACTACTCATTATCTGTGCCCTCTTAATGCCACATGACTTTATGGCCGGCGGCCATTTGGTCAATCACAGTGTCTAATGGGGCTATTTCAATTCCTTCCCCGAGATGATCTGGCTTGATTCCGCGCTCTCTGATCGAGAAATCATCCACCATTACTTTGACACCCTGCGCCGCAGCCTGAGTCAGCTGTTCGGTATACCGACATTCTCTGGCAGGTAATACGCCGTTCTGCACCAAGAATAATGTGACGCTTTTGCCTTCCTTAATAAGATCAATGGCTAATTCATGGAAATGTGAACAACCACTTTCAAAAGGGTCTCTGGATTCAATTAACAGATAACCAGACATATGGACGTACCCTGTCAGTCATTGGAGATAATAAGGTAGTCAAAGATTGGTTAATTCGTATCAGGGGCTTTTGTGGTTAATCTATAGCGGTGATCACCGGGGAATAGGATATTCCAACTTGTCTCCTGCAGTCTTGAAACCAATTTGTTTTAAATAGCCTATATGAGCCTCGCTACCTGCTGCAGACAGAAGTCGCTGTACGCCAAGTTTCTTGAAAAATTCGGTATTACTTTGAAATATAAACTGGCCAGGTTTCAAATCACGATATTCCGGCAATACAAAATCCAGCGCGACCTCCATTGTGGAACCGTCAACCTTTTGTCCGATAAATACACCGGCCAGCGAGAGGTTTCGATGAATCATCATCGCGGTATATTGGCGATCAGGCAGGAGCTCAAAGGAAGGGAAGAAGGTAAGAATCTCTTTCTGGTGAAGCTTGAGAAACTCTTTCAGGTAGATGTCATCCGTTGAGGTTTCCAGCATCTGAAAATGGGTTTTTTCTGTATAAATCTTCCACAGGTAATAGATATTGGCAGCACAGATAAAGTAGTTAAGCAGGGCAACCGGAGTAGCGCTGATCAGAATACCGTAGGTACCAAAGCAAAATGAACCCAGCAGGTTCAGCCATCGGAGTTTGACAATAGAGCTCATGGTCAGGCTGATACCGGTAATGACAGATGCCAGATACCCGAACATTTCTAGCCAGTTGATCTCCGACATGGCTTTGACTCCAGACGACAATGAACTTTTAGTGAATGGGCAACTTTACAGAAAGGGGCTCTGAACAGCGATCTTTTTTGACAGCTGTTCAGAGGAACCTGACAGTAGCGGATTAGATTATAGCGGCAAGACGGCTTCCCTGATCAATCGCTCGTTTGGCATCGAGCTCACGGGCTTCGTCGGCACCACCAATCAGGTGGACACTTGCACCACCGGCCTCAAGCTCCTTTTGCAGTTCCCGTAAAGGGTCCTGACCGGCGCAGAGGACGATATTATCAACAGGTAATACTTGTGTGGTATCTCCCTGCTGAATATGCAGCCCCTCATCGTCTACCTTCAGGTACTCAACACTGTTCAACATTTTAACCCCTTTATTTTTCAGGGTTGTGCGATGAACCCAGCCGGTGGTTTTTCCCAGGTTCTTGCCCACTTTTGATGCTTTACGCTGGCAGAGGAATACTTCTCTTGGTGAATCAGGCAGTTCCGGAGTAACACCTTCTACACCGCCACGGACATCAAGGTTCACACCCCATTCCTTCAGGAATGCGGCTTTATCCAAACTGCTTGATTTACCCTGATGAGTCAGAAATTCAGCAACATCAAAGCCGATACCACCTGCACCGATAATGGCAACTTTATTACCAACGGGTTTACGTTCCAGTATTGCATCGAGATAGCTGATCACTTTCTCATGATCAATGCCTTCTATTCCGGGTGTTCGGGGTGTTATACCTGTGGCAAGTATTACTTCGTCGTATTTTTCAGGCAGCAAGTCACTGGCGCGTACACGCTGTTCTAGCTGTAGGTCTACGCCAGTTTTTTCAATGCGTTTGCCGAAGTAACGAAGGGTTTCATAAAACTCTTCTTTACCGGGAATGCGCTTGGCTACATTGAACTGACCGCCGATTTTGTCGCCCGCATCGAACAGAGTGACATTATGACCCCGTTCGGCTGCAACCGTTGAAAATGCTAATCCGGCCGGGCCTGCACCGATAACCGCAATCTTCTTTTTCGTTTCTTCCGCTTTCAGCGGAATGTAATTCAGTTCCGTTTCGTTGCAGGCACGCGGGTTGACCAGACAGCTGGATAGTTTCATCTCAAAAGTATGATCAAGGCATGCCTGGTTACAGCCAATGCAGGTATTGATTTCATCTGCCTTATCAGCTGCTGCTTTGGCAACAAAATCCGCATCAGCAAGGAACGGGCGAGCCATGGAAACCATATCGGCTTCACCCTGAGACAAAATATCCTCAGCGATGTCAGGTGTATTGATACGGTTGGTGGTGATGAGAGGAATGGATACTTCACCTTTCAGCTTTGCTGTCACACCGGAGAACGCGGCTCTGGGCACCATAGTGGCAATTGTTGGGACGCGTGCCTCATGCCAGCCTATACCGGTATTGATAATGGTTGCTCCGGCTTCTTCCACGGCTTTGGCCAGCTGAACAATTTCATCCCAGCTACTGCCACCTTCAACCAGATCCAGCATGGAGAGACGGTAGATAATGATGAACTCAGCACCCACCTTCTCACGTACACGACTAATAACTTCCAGTGGCAGGCGAATCCGGTTTTCGTAGCTGCCACCCCATTGGTCGGTACGCTGGTTAACCCGCTCAGCAATGAACTGATTAATGAAATAACCTTCGGAGCCCATAATCTCCACACCATCATAACCGGCAGACTGAGCCAGTGCGGCGCAGTTTACGTAGTCCTGTATCTGGCTTTCTACTTCTTCTGTCGTCAGTTCATGAGGCTTAAAAGGGTTAATCGGTGCCTGAACTGCGGAGGGACCAACATTTTTCGGGTTATAGGCATAACGACCTGCATGCAGTATCTGCATACAGATTTTACCACCGGCATCATGGACTGCTCTGGTTACAATCTTATGTTTTTCTGCTTCTTCCTGCGAGTCCATCTTGGCTGCACCCATACCGATAGCGCCTTCAGGATTTGGCCCTATGCCGCCGGTTACGATAAGCCCGACACCAGCATGGGCTCTTTCAGCATAGAAAGCTGCCAAGCGTTCAAAACCGCCCGGGCGTTCTTCGAGCCCAGTATGCATTGATCCCATCAGAGCCCGGTTTTTGAGCGTTGTGAAGCCCAGATCAAGAGGTGATAACAAGTGAGGGTAAGGTGCTTGTGACATGATCATTCTCCCCGCGTTGATGACCAAACTATTCATTATTTTTATCAGGCTTAAAATACGCCGGAACCACGGGGCTAACAATGACTACAGGGGACAAGTTTATGATTGTTGGGCACGTTATAGACTGAAAAAGTCCTTTAACGAAAGAAATCTCAGGGGCTTGCCCCCGAGTGACTATCTGAAAATCCCGGTTGGCCGAAGGCCAATCAGATCGGCGTAAAGCTCGGTCGCTTGCGGCCGAGTAGTCGAGCTGAAGGGATTTTCTTTACACAGTAAACTTTCTGCCAGACTGTTGATAATTAGCACTAACTTATAAACATAACCAAAGGCAAAAGGAGTTAGGGATGCGTTTGGGGCGTCTTCTTATCGCGCTTTATTTATCTTTTCCTGTCTTCGCATTTGATCTACATGAGGCTGCACCTGAAAAGCATAAAGATATGATATGGAGTGGTCATGTTGTTCCGGATACTGATGCGGTTGCTGCAGCCGTGGGTGCTGCAGAACTCTACGGTGGTCAGCCTGCTGTCGCAGGGAAGATTAGTGCAGAAACTCACTTCGTCTTGAAAACCTGCGGTGTTGATCAGCTTTCGATGGTAACGGATGTAACTTTTCAGAAAGCAGGCTTAATTGATTTTAATGATGTTTCTGAATTACATAAGAATATTCGGCAGGATCAGGTTGTTGCCATCATTGATCACCATGCAATCAGCGGTGGCACTATTAGCCGTTATAGTCCGATCAGTGTCGATATACGTCCATGGGGGGCTTCTGCCAGTATCGTTGCTGACAATTATTTCCGGTTGGGGCGCATTCCGCGTAAGAGTACTGCCTGTGTGATGTTGGGAGGAATTCTTTCAGACACATTAACCTTCACCAAAGCCACTACCACCCGTTATGATCAGGAAGTCGCACAGAAATTCGGGGTAGAAGATCTGGAAGAGTTTGGTCACAGCATGCTAGTGGCTAAGTCCGATCTGGATAGTCTGTCAGCAGCAGATATTCTGATGACCGATTACAAGCGCTATGTCGTTAATGGTAAAACAGTCGGCTTTGGCGTGGCTGAAACGCTTAAAGCACCCTCCCTTTTACAAAGAAAAGATGAATTCATGAAAGCGCTGGCAGATATCAAAGCCAATCAGGGAATTGACTATATTTTCTTTTCTGTAACCGATGTTCGTCTGAAACACGCAAATATGCTGCCTCTGGGAAAGGATGAGCAGCAGGCAATTCTGGCTGCCTTTGGGAAAACTGCTTCTGCCAGCTGGGTTCAGTTGGATGGTCTGACATCCCGCAAGGTGCATCTGATGCCCAGACTACGAAAAGCTATAGAAGAGATGTGAACGTCAACTGCCTGTTTTCGTGTAAAGATAAATCTGCTAAAACGCCAATTATAATAAGCAGTAAACTCTACAGGCTGTAATCAATGGGATTGGGGGAAGTTTCACTTGGCTTTTTGCCGCCGATGTTAAGGGCTGCTGAAGTCTCGGGTGTCAATGTGCCACATATGCTGGCACGGCATAACATCTTATCTACCGAGCTGGAAAAACCTGAGCAATGGCTTAGTATTTCGCGCTATATGCGTATTGGGCATGATCTGGTTGCTAAAAGCGGAAATCTCGCTCTGGGACTGGATGCCGGTCATTGCTGTAAATTACAGGGATTGGGTCTTGTTGGTCCACTGATGATGACTGCACCAACGCTTTATGATGCGCTGAAATGTCTGGTTGATTATGAGGCTTTGTACTCTTCCTGTTTGCAGGGGAAAAGCAGGCTTTATCAGGACGGTAAAAATTTTGCTCTGCAGTTTTATTCAATCAAACCCTACAACGAATATAACCATTTCATCGTCGACTTTATTCTCAGCCACTGGTATCACCTGTGCGCTTTATGCACCGGCCTGCATAATCATGTCCAGCGAGTTGAAATAGAGTTTCCTGCCCCGCCTTATATTGCTGAGTACGCTAAAAGCATGAACTGCCCGGTATTATTTGGACAATCAGCAAACAGACTAGTATTGAAAGAAAGCCTCATATCAGAGCCGGGTTTGTTATCTGCTGTTGCTGAGCATCAACTACTTCGTAAGTTGTGCGATGAACGAATGCAGCAAGTCAGCCAGCATCAAAGCTGGGAGCATCGCACTATACGGGCTTTGTCAGGACTTCTTACGAAAACATCAGCAGGAATGGATGATGTTGCGTTGCAACTACAGGTGCCGGTCTGGACGTTAAAGCGGAAGCTGCAGGAAGAGGGAACCAGCTTTAAGGAAGTTCAGGATAAAACCCGTCGTAATCTTGCGGTGGCGCTGCTTAAGGAGTCAGGGCACGCAATTTCAGAAATTGCATGGCTGACAGGCTTTTCTTCTACAGAAGCCTTTTCTCGGGCATTTAAACGTTGGATAAAACTGACTCCCGGGGAGTACCGTCGCCAGATAAAGTAGCCAGAAAGTTAAGCTGCCGATTAACTCGGCAGCATCTGCATATAACAAAAGTTAATGTTGATTGTATGCCTCTATCCGCTTTTGAATGGATTCTTTAGAGCAGCCCCCGTCTTTGGATTCAACAAACTGCAGTAGTGCTTTATTGATTGCTTGTAACTATTCAGCACCCAGCAAAGAGTGACCGCAGTAATTCTTCATGGCTATAAGCAGGGCTTCAAAAACATTCTGCCCCTGCTTTCTCGCAGATGAAACATAACTTCGTATTCGGCAATACCATTTCGCCCCTTCCTCGCTTCTGATGCAGCCCGATATTTTTTGCTTCACCTTGCCATTTCTGATGTCTTGCTCGCTGCCATTATTGTCGAAGGGGATGTTGAGGTCGGTCATGAACCTCAAAGTTTCGTCCTTGTACTCCACCAACCGCTTAAACAAGTTGAACGCTTTCGTATTCTTGACTTTGTCACGCCCCAACCGTTGCCGTACTCGTTCCATATAGTCGGCTTCTTCCGCTTGCGCCCTTTTTGCTGTTCGCTCGAACAGTGAAGAGATACGCTGGCGGATGGATTCCGGCATCGCCTTCATTCCCAGCTTTCTAAAACCATTGCTGAGGTGACAGGCCAGTCTCAGCAGCCGCTGAAGACGAGCCGCAAGATAGTTGCAGTCGCGATCAACGACACCCTGTAACTCCCTCAGGTGGTGGGCATTGCAGAGTACATGAGCCGCAGCATAGCGGAAGTAAACCTTGTAGTGGTCATGAACCAGTATCCCGGCAAAGGTCAGCAAAATACCCATCGTCTCTATGGCGGAATGTCCTTTACTCAAGTCCAGATGATAGTACGTCCACTTGTCAGTACGCAGGACATGCATCCACCACAGCGCTCCGGCTACTCTCATGCCTGTTTCATCAGCGCCTGCAATGGGTTCAACCTTAAGGGCGTCACTAATTGCCTGCTCAGTGCTGGCTAACCGGTCATAAGCATTGCTCTGGAAGGTGCAGATGGAACCCGGACTGACTTCCAATCCGAAAATATCCATGAAGAACTGGGAGGCACGCTTGCAAGGTATAAGTTGATACTGACAAAGATACACGGCCAGCGCCTGAGTCACCGGTCCATACTGCACGTGAGCATCAACTCCTTCAGGGAAACGGGCTTGTGTCATGTGACCGCAGCGGCACTCTTTGATTTCGGCCACATGGGCTGTCACTTCAAAGTGACCAAAACGACCCGGTTCAAATACTTGCCTTTCAACCAACTTGGCAATGTTTGCAGAGTGCAGGGACTGATGGCACTTCTCACAGTCTATAACCGGGTGATATTGGGTGCGGTCAGTGTCAGCGACTTGCTGAAGCGTTGAACCTTTGTGACCTTTCTGACCGCCGGGCTTTCGACCAGACCTCTGTCGTAAGCTTTTTGGGTTAGGTTTGTCGTCTTGTGGCTCACCCTCCACCGTGGCAGATGAGTCTTTCTGTTTGGCAGCAGGCTTTGCATAACCGTCTGTAGAGGGAGGCTTACTGCTGTTCCGGCTGTTGATGTTGAGTCTGTCCGCGAGTTCCTTATTTTCTGTTTCCAGTTTCGCTACCTGATCGCCCAGGCCACCGATCTGCTCTTGCTGATCATTTACGATAGCAAGGAGGGTGACGATAATCTGAAACTCGGGATCAAGTTGACTCATAACAAGCGTTGGTCAGAGAAGAACTGTATTTGAAAATGACACAAAATCACGAAAATACCAGCTTATTGTGAGGGTGCTGAATAGTTACGGAATTTCTCCTATGTGCCAGAGCTATATATACCTGAGTGAATTCAAGATGCCGGATTTAACCGCTGGAAATTATCGTTAATCCTGCTGCCCAAGGAAGAACCGATTTCGGGCAATGTCACGTCCAGAAAATGATTAATCTTTTCCCGGAATTCTTTTGCCTGAGCGAAGTATTCATTATTCCGGGCATACTCATTCATCACCTTCCATAATCGCTCAATGGGGTTCAGGTTTGGACTGTAAGGGGGGAGGTAATGAAGCTTTATTCCCAGCTCTTCCGCCTCTTTCACTACCTCCTGTGAACGATGGTAACCGGCACCATCAAGCACCATGTGAATAACGTTCATGGATGAATAGTTATCCCGAACTTTCTTGAAAAACTCGGTAACCGCTTCACTGTTAACCGTATCAAATTGACCGAAAACAGCAGCTTCAATATTGTCCAGATCAATCGCACCGATAATGTTCAGCCGAGTACGGCTACCTGTCGTATTAATGATTTTATCAATCCCTTTTCGAATCCACCCGGAAGTGATTTTGGTCGCTTGTGTCGGGTGTACCGCATCCATGAATAGTATCACCTCGTCCTCTGGTAGCGTGGCTTTCAAGGCTTCATAGTGCTCCACAAAACCAGCCTGCTTATCAACATCAGCCTTGTGCGGTACGCCCTTTGGCTTTTTGTAGGTAAAGCCTTTTTGGTGCAGCCACTTGTTCAGGCCTGATACGGTATATTTGATACCCCAGCGATCGGTAATATAGGCGACGATCTGATGGACGTGTGCGTAAGTATATTCAGAAAGGTGTTCGACCAGTTGCCGAGTTTGCTCATCACTCAGGCGGCTTTCACTCCCCCCGTTCTCCGGCCTGAGCTTTTCCTTTTCCAGATAGGCGTCCAGATGGCGACAAATAGTGTATTCACTTTTTCTCAATGCCTGAGCGATAGCAGACGGTGACCACCCTTCAGACCTGAGCAAAACAGCCTTGATACGATCACACTCCCGTGCATCTCGCGATGTTTTGTGGCGAGATTCCAAGGCTACTTTTTGTTGGGCTGTCAGGGTGATTTTCGGCATGTTCGTACAATGTTGAAAATCGGCTGGAAAATCAAGCAACTTCAATGATCATGGGTATACTATGTTTAACGGTTGGTCATTTCTGAATCAGGAAGCTCCGCAAAAGAGACTCGCGGAATGTGAAGTCTTCACAAACTTCAATGCCGTGCAAACTCAAAACTGGATCAAAAGAACAGACCTATACCTGAGTGAATTCAAGATGCCGGATTTAACCGCTGGAAATTATCGTTAATCCTGCTGCCCAAGGAAGAACCGATTTCGGGCAATGTTACGTCCAGAAAATGATTAATCTTTTCCCGGAATTCTTTTGCCTGAGCGAAGTATTCATTATTCCGGGCATACTCATTCATCACCTTCCATAATCGCTCAATGGGGTTCAGGTTTGGACTGTAAGGGGGGAGGTAATGAAGCTTTATTCCCAGCTCTTCCGCCTCTTTCACTACCTCCTGTGAACGATGGTAACCGGCACCATCAAGCACCATGTGAATAACGTTCATGGATGAATAGTTATCCCGAACTTTCTTGAAAAACTCGGTAACCGCTTCACTGTTAACCGTATCAAATTGACCGAAAACAGCAGCTTCAATATTGTCCAGATCAATCGCACCGATAATGTTCAGCCGAGTACGGCTACCTGTCGTATTAATGATTTTATCAATCCCTTTTCGAATCCACCCGGAAGTGATTTTGGTCGCTTGTGTCGGGTGTACCGCATCCATGAATAGTATCACCTCGTCCTCTGGTAGCGTGGCTTTCAAGGCTTCATAGTGCTCCACAAAACCAGCCTGCTTATCAACATCAGCCTTGTGCGGTACGCCCTTTGGCTTTTTGTAGATAAAGCCTTTTTGGTGCAGCCACTTGTTCAGGCCTGATACGGTATATTTGATACCCCAGCGATCGGTAATATAGGCGACGATCTGATGGACGTGTGCGTAAGTATATTCAGAAAGGTGTTCGACCAGTTGCCGAGTTTGCTCATCACTCAGGCGGCTTTCACTCCCCCCGTTCTCCGGCCTGAGCTTTTCCTTTTCCAGATAGGCGTCCAGATGGCGACAAATAGTGTATTCACTTTTTCTCAATGCCTGAGCGATAGCAGACGGTGACCACCCTTCAGACCTGAGTAAAACAGCCTTGATACGATCACACTCCCGTGCATCTCGCGATGTTTTGTGGCGAGATTCCAAGGCTACTTTTTGTTGGGCTGTCAGGGTGATTTTCGGCATGTTCGTACAATGTTGAAAATCGGCTGGAAAATCAAGCAACTTCAATGATCATGGGTATATAGTGTAGATTAAGATGAATTAGGGTCGTATGTTTTTTTTATATTTCTTTTATACTCTTGCTCAAAATATATAGCCGCTGCTAAATCAATAAGAGCAGAAGCGGTGCTTAGATTTACATCAAATACCAAGGATGGAGTAGGCATAGAAGCATCGGTTGCTTGAGATAAAGTATCACTGGTATCATCAGAGTTAAGGTCTTTGATTTTTTCTTTTAATAACTCAATATACATAGAGTGTAGATTACATTCTTGAGCAAACCAAGTTAATGTATCAATACTACCTGTACAACGAAAACACATATCCAGATTTTCCTGTATGGCCTGCTGCTTCATATTCAATAATTCTAAATCTTCTTTATTTAAACCAAACATTTCAACAATTGAACAAAGAAAAGCTCCAAAACCGTCAATTGATAAATTATCACTCATTTTATCATACCTCTCACTCATATTTTTTTCCCGATCATCAAATGCTTTCCAAGCAGATTCATCTTTGACATGTTGGCCAATCGCCTTATATAAGATTTCAATATTTCTACTTGACATTTCAAGAGCATCTACAAATATCAATTCAACCTCATTTAATCTTACTAGCTTAGAGTCTCCAAATTCCAAGCTAGGATCATCTATTAGCAATTGATGCTCGATAGCTTTTAAATCTTTTTTGAATTTTTCTCGTATATGCAATATTTCACCTTTTACTACTCTGTCAAAATCTGATCTAGAAGGACACCCGTCTATCAAAACCCTGAATCCGTGACTTCTTGATTATAGAGAAGCTTTTTCATCCCATGGATTCAGACCTACAGAATAGGGTTATGTTTTTTTGAAACTTGCCAGAGAATGGTAAAGCAAAGTCAAAAAAATCAGCATGTATTTAAATGATGTTGGGGAATTTCAACCCTGAATATGAATGAAATCCTGCCAGCATAAGCAGCATCTCTCCATTCAACCGTTAAAAGAATAGGATCAGCTAACAGAGCTGTTTTTCAGGAAAGAGCCCCATGAAGGCGGATAATCCGGGACTGTGACGACCAAAACGCAGAATAAACTGACGACCTCGTTCTAATAATCGCGCTGACTGGTAGATCAGTTCCTGCATAACTGTCTTAATTCTACGACGCTGCGCTTTGTGACGAACAGGTGAGTTAGGGCCGGTCAGGCAGGTTTGCCCCATGTAACGTAAAATGTTGTAAGCCACCGCACCAAGGCACATTACAAGATCATTGGTATCAAATTTTCCTGAAGGCAGTCTTTCAAGATCCATGTCAGTCTTGAACTCACTGTGAAACTGTTCGCTGGTCGCATGATCTTCATAAAGCAATATGACATTATCATCACTATATTCAGCCTCATCTAGTGTCGTCCACCAACCCTCCAGCTCGTAGTCCGGTGCTAAAAAATACTGACCAACCGAGTCGGTAGTACGCTTGATAATACGGATAATAAGCCGTTGTTGGCCGTAGTCGGTTTCATGGATGATCGAGAGTGTCGCACAGGTTTTTCCAGGGCGAAGCTCATCCCACTGCACGCCTTTTTCCTCAAAGGTTGGCAGCCAGGCAGTAACGGTATATTGCTTGCGTGGATTGAGCTTGATTATGTGATCAACATTGCTGTGATCCGCTATCTCTCTGCGAGTGTCTTCTGCGTCATGCCCGCTGTCGAGTCGCAGTAATACCGAGGTCCGGGTTACGCGACGAAGTCTGTGCAATACCGTGTTCAGGAAAGGTACAAAATCATTCTGGGAATGTTGTGAGCCAGGGCGAAGCTCAGCTCCTATGCACCATCCTTCTTTCCCTACATAAGACATAATCGGGGCGAAGCCATGGAAGTGTTTGTATGTCCACTGAGAACCTTCTTTTTGGGTTCTGCTGTTATCTTGCGGAGTAACGTCTATATCCAGTGGGATATGCTGAAGGTGATCCAGTTCTTTTGAAAGCGGAGAGATCGGCGCGCCCAGTTCCAACAACAGTTCGGGAAGCGCTTCTTCAATTAACGGAATCAGTTGGGTGGCATCTTCATTAAAACGCTGGCGAAGCCGGCTGGGGACGGCATTTGTTTAATGCCCATGCTGCGCTTGAACCAATCATCATGGCGATAATTATCAATGGCATCAAAATCAGTTTTGCCTAAGGCCAACAGGCCGATAAAAGCTCGAACCAGATCAATATTAGGGATGCCATGGCGCTTCTTGATAGAACGCAATGACTTTTTTAAAGATGTTTTCTTGTTCAGGGCATCACCGACAAAGCACAGACCCGCTGCCGGAGTATAAAATTCCGTGTCGGATTGCTCAAATTTTAGTTCCACAAAAATTCACTTATATGGTGAAAATCTAGATGAGCAAATATTAGCCTACATATGCTGCTATTACTGGCTTTTTGGCAAATTCAATGGCCACGAACTCACGG
>CBDHDU010000045.1:0-71295 GCA_965261725.1 Endozoicomonadaceae bacterium
GACACTGGCCGCCGGATACATGGCATAGCTTTCCGTCAGTTTCATCCCAGTCTGGTTTTCTGCATCCAGTAGCTTGAACAGGGTGCCTTTTTCGGTATGTTCGGGGCAGGCCGGATAACCGGGAGCAGGGCGAATGCCACGATATTTTTCTTTGATCAGTGATGTTGTATCCAGTGCTTCATCCGGGCTGTACCCCCACCAGTCTTTACGAACCTGCTCGTGGAGGTATTCGGCAGCGGCTTCTACCAGTCGGTCAGCAACGGCTTTAACCATAATGCTGTCATAGAGGTTATGGTCGGCTTCATAGATTTTTGCCATTTCCTCTGCGCCGGTAACGGTTACGGCAAAACCGCCCAGATAATCTTTAACACCAGACTGTTCAGGAGCAATAAAATCGGACAGTGACAGGTGCGGGTTACCGCTAGGTTTGATGGTTTGCTGTCGCAGGTTATGTAGCCGCGCCAACGCTTGTCCATTTTCATCAGTGAGCTGAATATCGTCCTGATCAACCTGTGCCGCCGACCAGAAACCAACGACGGCCTGCACTGCCAGCTTCTGTTCTTTACTCAGCTGAGCCATCATAGCCTGAGCACTGTCGAACACTTTCCGGGCTTCGACTCCAACGATTTCATCTTCAAAAATCCGTGGATAACGACCGTGGAGATCCCAGACTTTGAAGAACGGTGTCCAGTCAATATAGGAGACCAGTTCCGCCAGTGGCACTTCAACTTTACGGTGTCCGGTAAAAGTGGGTTCCGGTGGGGTATAGTCGTCCCAGTCGAGCTTTAATGCATTTGCCTTGGCTTCTCTGTAAGGTATTTGCTGCTTATTAGGACGCTTTTTACTGTAGCGCTCACGAATCTTAACGTATTCAGCGCGTACGTCCTGGGTGAGCTGAGGCTTGGTTTCCGGGTTAAGCAGTTTGGCAATAACCGGCACCGTCCGGGATGCATCGGCCACATAAACAGCGATATCCCGTTTATATTGAGGCTCAATTTTCACCGCTGTATGCGCTTTGGAGGTTGTTGCCCCACCGATAAACAGCGGAATATCAAAACCCTGTCGTTCCATTTCTTTCGCAACATGAACCATTTCATCGAGCGATGGCGTAATCAAGCCGGAAAGGCCGATACAGTCAACCTTTTCCTCAATAGCGGTCTGAAGAATTTTCTCGCATGGCACCATCACACCGAGGTCAATGACCTCATAGTTATTACAGCCCAGCACCACACCCACGATATTCTTGCCGATATCGTGAACATCGCCTTTTACTGTGGCCATCAGGATTTTACCGCGCGCACGGCTGCCTTCGGATTTCTCGGCTTCAATAAATGGAATCAGATGTGCAACGGCCTGTTTCATCACCCGCGCGCTTTTTACGACCTGGGGAAGAAACATTTTACCGTCACCAAACAGGTCGCCGACAACATCCATGCCATTCATCAGCGGCCCTTCAATCACATGAATCGGGCGCTCTGCCTGCTGGCGGGCTTCTTCCGTGTCATCAATTATGTAAGCTGTAATACCCTTTACGAGAGAATGTTCAAGTCGTTTCTCAACAGGCCATTCCCGCCATGCCAAATCTTCTTCCTGCTTAGTACCACTGCCATCTCCCCGGTATTTTTCAGCGACTGCCAACAGGGCTTCGGTGCCGTCCGGGGTGCGGTTGAGAATAACGTCCTCAACCCGGTCGCGTAATTCAGCGGGAATATCCTCATAGATCGCCAGCTGTCCGGCATTAACAATCCCCATATCCATACCCGCCTTAACTGCGTGGTAGAGGAATACGGCATGGATCGCTTCCCGTACCGGATTATTGCCCCGGAAGGAGAAGGAGACGTTACTGACACCACCGGAAATCATCGCATGAGGCAGATTCTGTTTAATCCAGCGGGTGCCTTCGATAAAGTCGACGGCATAGTTATTGTGTTCTTCTATACCGGTGGCAACGGCAAAGATATTCGGGTCAAAGATAATATCTTCCGGTGGGAAACCCACTTCGTTGACCAGAATATCGTAAGAACGCTGACAGATAGTTTTCCGTCGCTCCAGGTTATCCGCCTGACCTTCTTCATCAAATGCCATCACGACAATGGCAGCACCGTAACGCATGCAGAGGCGGGCATGCTCGCGGAACTGGTCTTCGCCTTCCTTCATGCTGATGGAGTTAACGACACCTTTACCCTGAATACACTTCAGGCCGGCCTCAATAACGTGCCATTTGGAGGAATCGATCATAATTGGCACGCGGGAGATATCCGGCTCCGTTGCCACCAGATTCAGGAAAGTGGTAATGGCTTCCACTGCATCCAGCATGCCCTCATCCATATTGATATCGATAATCTGGGCACCGTTTTCTACCTGGGCACGGGCAACATCAAGAGCCGTTTCATAATCACCTTCTTTGACTAATCGCTTGAAGCGGGCGGAGCCGGTAACGTTACAGCGCTCGCCGACGTTTACGAAGAGGCTGTCTTTAGTAATCGCAAACGGTTCCAGGCCACTCAGATGACAGGCGACCGGTAACTTTGGTACAGGTCGTGGCGTAACGCTGGCCATCCGCTCAGCAATTGCGCGGATATGGTCGGGCGATGTACCACAGCAACCACCGACGATATTCAGCAGGCCAGAGTCAGCAAACTCGCCGACAATCGCAGCAGTTTGGTCCGGTGTTTCATCATACTCACCAAACGCGTTCGGTAATCCGGCGTTCGGGTGAGCGCTGACAAAGCTGTTGGCACAGCCGGATAGTTCGACCACGTAAGGGCGCAGCTCTTTAGCTCCCAGCGCACAGTTCAGGCCGATACTGATCGGTTTGGCATGGGCGACGGAGTTGTAGAACGCTTCAGTCGTTTGACCGGATAGTGTTCGCCCGGAGGCATCCGTAATGGTGCCGGAAATCATAATCGGCAGCTCAACCCCCAGCTCTTCAAATACCGCCTGTACCGCAAAAATAGCGGCCTTGGCATTCAGGGTATCGAAGATGGTTTCAATCAGAATAATATCCGCGCTACCTTCAATCAGGGCGCGGGTCGCTTCACGATAGCTTTCATCAAGCTGGTCGAAAGAGATATTGCGGAAACCGGGATTATTAACATCCGGAGAGATAGACGCCGTACGGTTGGTGGGTCCCAGTACCCCGGCCACATAACGGGGGCGATCCGGCGTTTTTGCTGTAATAGCATCCGCTGCTTCCCGCGCCAGCCGGGCACTTTCCCGGTTGATTTCCGGTACCAGGCTTTCCATGGCGTAATCAGCCATGGCGATAGAGGTGCTGTTGAATGTGTTGGTTTCAACAATATCTGCCCCGGCTTCAAGATAGGCGGTATGGATATCACGGATAATCTGCGGCTGAGTCAGAGACAGCAGGTCGTTATTGCCTTTCACATCCTGCGGCCAGTCGGCAAAGCGCTCACCCCGGTAATCGTTTTCTTCGAGTTTGTGGTTCTGGATCATGGTACCCATGGCACCGTCCAGAATCATTATACGTTGTTCAAGGGTATTCCTGAGCTGGGTAATGCGCTGTTCCCGGGACATCCGTTGCTGTTTCCGTTTTTATTAAATGCTGGACGGATAGTATCAGAAAATCGGGCAGGAATAAGAGGGGAGGGCAAAAGCCTGCTTACTGGCATAGTAAGCAGGCCGGATGTTATCAGGCTGGTTGAGCATCAACGGTAGCAGTGGGCTGAGAACCAATACGGATACACAGAGAAGCGATCAGTCCTGCGCCCAGCATTAGTGCCGCAACTGGCAGTGTACCGCTGAAAGGCAGCAGTGGGGTCAGGAATGCCACCAGCGTTGCCATTATCATTTCCATAAAGAAAATCAGGCCAGCGCCGGTACCGCCCAGATTTTCCGGCAGATGACGCATTGCCAGCGCCTGACTGCAGGGCAGGAACAGACCCAAACCAATTTCATACATCATCATGCCGCCTATGAGGCTTGCCAGTTCAAAGCCGGAATACAGACCACCGATAACCGCAACAGCGCCACCGGCAACCAGCAGCACGGAAGCAGCAAACAGCAGACGATTGCGACCAAGGCGCGCTTCCAGCTTGGAAGCCATGGAGGAACTGGCAATAAAGGACGCCATAATCACGCCGAACAGGATACCGTAGGTAGTCGGAGCCAGCTGCATTTCTTCGATCAAGGCAAATGGAGCACCGGCAACAAAGACAAACGCACCACTGAAAGCCAGACCGGCGGCAATCACATGACGCATATAAGTGCCGTCGGTCATCAGTGTGGCATAGCCTTTCAGCATACTTTTCAGCTGCAGCGGTTGTTTTTCTTTAAGGGTTTCCGGAATCAGGAAGACAACGCCGAGCATTGCCAGCAGGCCAAAAGCCGCCATCAGCAGAATGTTGTACTGCCAGCCAACCGCTTGCTCGACAACGCCGCCAATCGCAGGCGCAACCATCGGGCCTACAGTGAGACAGGCACCAATCATTGCCAGAATCTTTACCTGTTGTTTGTCTTCAAACAGATCATTGGCAATGGTACGGGACAGGGCAGTACCAAAGCAGCCGAAGACCGCCTGAACAAAACGGGCAGCAAGGAACAGATAAATATTATCTGTCAGCATCAATACGGCGGTAGCCAGCAGAAAAGCACTGTAACCAATCAACAGGGTTTTACGACGACCCAGGCTGTCGGCCAGCGGTCCGCAAATCAGCATGGAAACAGAGAAACCCAGCATAAACAAAGTAATACTCATCTGGGTCAGCGCCTGAGACGCACCAAACGCCTGACCAATGGCGGGCAAGGAAGGTGAGAAGACATCAATAGAGACTGGACCCACCAGAGCCAAGATGGTCAGCAGGGTCAGAAATAATTCAGGTCGCCTGTGATGCCAGGCAGAGGGGGATTTGGACACAGACAGTCTCCGGCGCAGAAAAACCGCGCACAATAATGAGACTTGCGTTTAATAACAATGCGGAGATGCCGTTTCAAAACAGGGGAGAATCGCTGATTTGAACTACCCGCTATTAGTTTCCGTAAAAGGGATAAGCCGCCGGAAACTAATAACAGGAATGATGCTTAAAGGGACACAATATCCGCTACTTCCAGCAGACCGGGGTCAATCCCCTGTTTCTGGCTGATCGCATCAGAAAGAAAGGTTGAAGCCACATGCCCGTTACGGATGCCAACCATCACATTGCTCTGGCCTTCCCGTAACAGCTTAACCGCGGCAACACCAAGACGGCTGGCAAGCACCCGGTCTGCACAGGTTGGCTTGCCACCACGTTGAATATGCCCGAGCACGGTGACTTTGACTTCATATTCAGGCAGTTTTTCTTCGACTGAGCGTGAGAGTTCAAAGACACCGCCTGAACGGTCGCCTTCCGCGACAATAATAATGCTGGAGGTTTTTCCCGCACGACCGCTGCGGTTCAGTGAGTTCAGCAGATGATCAATGCCACGGCTGGCTTCAGGAATCAGGATTTCTTCAGCACCACAGCCAATACCAGTATTCAGCGCGATAAACCCGGCATCACGTCCCATCACCTCGATAAAGAACAGACGGTTATGGGAGGTGGCAGTATCACGGATTTTATCGACAGCTTCGACTACGGTATTCAGCGCCGTGTCATAGCCAATGGTAAAATCAGTGCCATAAATATCATTATCAATAGTGCCGGGAATGCCAATCACCGGCACGCCAAATTCATCAGCGAACAGCTTGCCACCGGTAAAGGAGCCGTCACCACCGATAACGACCAGAGCATCAAGCTGATGTTCAGTAAATACGTTATAAGCCTGCTGCCTGCCTTCCGGGGTGCGGAATTCATGGCAGCGGGCTGATTTCAACTGGGTGCCGCCCATATTGATGGTATTGGCAACGGAACGGGCATTCATGGCTTCCAGCTTGCCTTCCATCAGGCCGCGATAGCCTTCGTAAATACCCCAGGGTTCAATGCCATAGTGAACGCAGGTCCGTACCACGGCACGGATCGCCGCGTTCATGCCGGGGGCATCGCCGCCGGAGGTCAGTACGCCCACTCGGGACAATTCTTTATTCATAGATTGATGCGTTCTGCCGTTTGCTGTCGGGCAACCCTGAGGGTGGGCTGCCGCACTCATTCATTCTGATTACCGAATTATAGAACCATGTTGGAGATTGCAGCTATTCAGAATGGTGCCACATTATAACCGGTTTGATGCGCATCAATAAAAGTGCGGGATGGAATAATTGGAGAACCGGAAATAACCTACTGTTTAACTAGGTCTTTTTCCGACACGCACTTTGGCATAAAATACCCACCACTGAGATAAAAGGTGGCAGTTTTGAATATTACGTTTACCGATTCGGCGCAGGAATATCTGTCAGGTCTGCTGGGAAAGCAGGAAACTGAGGGCATGAACGTGCGCATGTTTGTGACCCAGCCTGGATCACCCCATGCAGAAACTTGTCTGGCCTATTGTAAGCCGGATGAGTATAAAGAAGACGATATTGTTCTGCAGCTGAGCGGATTCCTCTGCTATATCGAAGCAGAAAGCGAGCCTTATCTGGATGAGGCTATGGTTGATTACGGCTCCGACCGTATGGGTGGTCAGCTGACGATCAAGGCGCCTAATGCCAAGGCTCCCCGTATCAATGAAGACAGCCCGCTGCCGGATCAGATTAACTACTATCTGACAACCGAAGTGAATCCGGGTCTCGCTTCCCACGGTGGTCAGGTTAGTCTGGTGGAAATGGATGGTGCTGTTGCCATCCTGCAGTTTGGTGGCGGTTGTCAGGGCTGTGGCATGGTTGAAGCTACGCTGAAGGACGGAGTTGAGAAAACGCTGATAGAACGTATTCCGCAGCTGGAAGGCGTTCGTGACGTGACCGATCACTCTGATCGTACTAACGCATACTTTAAGTAATTAAGTACGCGTTTAACCAGCTGCTGACCAGCGGGTAATTGTAAATAGTCGTTGGTCAGTCGCTGGACCCTTCCGGCATGATCTCTTCTGAAACCGGTGATAAACTCAGGTGCTTTGAATAAAGCAGTTTCAGAGATCACTATGGACGCTATTTTCAGGCACTATCCGGCTCATATTGAAACCCTGCGGCAACAAACCGATGCTCTGCTGGAAAAACACAACCTTTCCGGCATAGTTATCGATGCAGGGCAGCCTCATGGCATGTTTCTTGATGATATTGATTATCCCTTCAAAGCGAACCCACACTTCAAACATTGGGTTCCGTTGACTGAACACCCCCACTGTTTTCTGATTATTCGACGGGGACAAAAGCCGACACTGCTTTACCATCGTCCGGTTGATTTCTGGCATAAGGTCGAACCTGTGCCGGCTGCCAGCTGGGTTGAACAGATTGATATTGTTGTGTATGACAAGCAGGATCAACTGCCATCCCTGATGCCGACTGACAAAACTCAGTTTGCTTATATCGGTGAACATCCTGAGCGTGCCGACGCTATCGGCTTAAAGGATGTTAATCCGACCGGCTTGATGAATGGCCTGCACTTTAATCGAAGCATTAAAACCCGCTATGAAATTGAATGTATGCGGGAAGCTAACCGGATAGCAGTCAAAGGTCATGAAGCGGCAAAAACCGCCTTTCTTGCAGGTAAAAGCGAATTTCAGATCCAGCAGGCTTATCTGGCAGCAACAGAGCACACTGAAAATGAAGTGCCCTATGGCAATATCGTGGCTTTGAATGAGAACGGTGCCATTCTGCATTACACCAAATTCGAACGGCAGCCTCCGGCTGAAATTCGCAGCTTTCTGATTGATGCCGGTGCGTCGTGTAATGGCTATGCGGCGGATATTACCCGCACCTATGCCTATAAAGGTGAAGGTTTGTTTGCGGAGCTGGTTGCAGCAATGCATCAGCATCAGCAAGAAATCATTGCTTTGATCAAACCGGGGCTGCCTTATCTTGAACTGCACTTGGAAATGCATCGTCGTGTGGCTCAAATGTTATTGCAGTTCGAATTGGCGATGGGGGATGAGCAACAGCTGATAGATACTGGTGTCACTAAAGCATTCTTTCCTCATGGTCTTGGTCATCCTATCGGTTTGCAGGTGCATGATGTGACCGGGTTTATGCAGGATGCTGATGGTACTGAACAAGCCGCCCCGGAGGGGGTAGTTTTGCGTTGTACCCGGGTACTTGAACCGGGTATGGTGATTACCATTGAGCCGGGACTTTATGTGATTGATACTCTGATTAATATGCTTTCAACGGAAGTCAGAGCTTTGCTTAACCCGAAAAGAATTGATGTGCTGCGTCCTTATGGAGGTATTCGAATTGAAGATGATGTAGTGGTATTGAATCAAGGTGTTGATAACCTGACTCGCGAGCAAATGAGCCGAATTAAATAGTGTTTCACCTGAAATTGTCTAGTATTCTTTACAGGTTATAAACTATTCAACAGCAGAAGTGTTATTGTGACACCTTACGTTATTTTGTTGTTTCTTTTGAGTGTTGCTCTTTTACCTTTTTCTCAGGTTCACAGACGTAACACTTATATTGTGAGAAATGAGGCAGATCTGAAAGAAAAGTTATTGCTTGCAGATGAGATGCATGAGGGGTGTATCATCCAGCTACAAGCAGATACAGGGCGAAACCTTGGAAGGTTCCATCGTGCTAAAGAATAAATTCCAGTACTCATCAGCATTTATTATTGGCAATAAATAGCTCAATTTTTCTATGTCGCCCGCCGCAATGCTACATTTATGGCTCAAAATACTGAATTTGATACAAGTCACTACCTCTTCATTTGAGAAGATATGAATAAACCTTTTTTTCGCTCTGATGCCGTTCAGCGAACCTTTTGCTCAGAGAAATGAACACTCCCTAATTAACTCAGCTCGGTACTCTTCATCGAGCCCTGCCAGCTCTATCCTGCGGTTCATGCTTTTCTTAGGGAAGCGATCACTCTGATTGTGAGCATTGAAACAACAGCGCCTAACAGTGGCTAAGTTCTTTACGGCAGTGCGCTCATGGATTTTTGACGCATCTTCGGCAAAGCTGACATCGAGTTTCCAGTGCTGGCCATTCTCGATGCACCAATGAGCCCGAACACTCTCCAGCACGCTTTGAGCAGGCATTTCCCGACTCATAATGTAACAATGCAACTCTGTCGTTTGTATCGAATGGATCAGTCGATCTCTCTGAATGACAGCAAACTGAGTCAGTTTTGCCCATTCATTATCAGGATCAATCTCTGAAACGTCATTAAACACCCAGCAACGACGGTGTTCCTGACGATTACGGCTTTGCTCTTCTGTTTCTGCAAAAAAAACATTGGCATCAGTAGGCTCCGGGTCTTTCGGATGATCTTCGATGTGCTTTGTAAACACTTTCTCTATGTTTTTACAAAGCGTGGGTTGATTATTCTTGGCGCAGATTAGATAGTCTGCCTTTTTGTCCACGATCTTCTGACAGGTGTCTTTCTGACAACCCATGGCGTCACTCGTTATCAGGCATCCTTCTACCACCAACATGTCCAGAATTTCTGGGATAGCAGTAATCTCATTGGATTTCCTCTCAACGGGAGTAAACCCTAATATCAGGCTGAGTTTGGCGCTGTAAGCACTGACGATATGAACCATTTTTTTACCCTTAGCGGGGCGCGATCCCCTCAGCGCCTTACCATCAATAGCTATAACGTCGTCTATATCCTGCTTATTGTTATTGTCTGGCTCGTCGTTTGCCTGATCATCAATTCTGGCAACGACATCCTGCATCCAATCAATAAAGAGCTGCATGAACGCTTTGGAGTTAATCATCATGCATACTTTCTCGATAGTGTGGTGCGAAGGCATGCCCCAGCGGTAAGGGAAGAACTGACGAAACCAAGTGAGGTTGTAGCTGCCAAAATTAGCCATGCTTTCCCACTCGTTGTAGCCACTTAAGACGCTGGCGTAAACGATAAATAGAACTTCTGGCAGCGAGTAGGTGATGTGAATAGCGCTACGCGAATCACTTAATGTCTGGAATCTATCGGTTATAGGCGTACAAGCAGGCATCCGATTAACCTCTTTTAAGGATAGAAAGAGGATGGATCATAAATTCGTGTACGTTAGTTTTAATGAAGCTTTCGCCCTGCAAGCAGATATTGCTCTGAATGAACCTCTAGTCTTGAAAAATCATAAGCTGGTAGGCAAGAAGGGTGGAAAAAGAATCAAACGTTCAGGAAGTTATTACCAGTTTGATAAATTTTACTGGGTTGCATCAGGTACCGGTCATTACGTAATGCATCCTGTGGCATGTACGGAGGTAAAAAAAGGTGGAAGCAAATTGATTCATGCTAACCCTTGCTTTTATCCTTCAGAAAGTTTCAAAGGGAAGTGTCTGATTGAATTATCAGGAGGGGAGTGCGAGCTTCGGGGTATTATTCTGGGCGATGTGTCTGGAAAATCACAAACCAAGGAAACTCCGGCAGCATTATTTTATACCGATAGCTCCGGTGCTTTGCCGCCGGATAGTATCATAATAACTGATGTGTACTGCTCTTCTGATATGCTGAACAAATATGTCCATAATCAGTACATTGAGGGAAAAAAGCAGCTTATTCATACTAATAATTCAAGTGCCGTGAGTTGTGTAATTGATGACGATTCCGGTATACCTATACTCCTACTGTCAAACAGACTCGCGCATGTAAGGAGTCAAATTGGGCAACTCTCAAGCGAATCTGCCACTATTACCGATAGGATTGACAAGTTGCAAACGGGGATCAGAGATGTTTTTAGACTAATGGAATTCAAAGCACTCAAAGCTGATAAGAAAAAACTTGACCGCCGTTATAGCTTAGTTTTTCCACCACCCCCTCTGTCAGTAGAACCGGTATCTGATGAGGTCTCACCTCCGAAGCACAGGCGATCATTCAGTGAAGATTACTGTCAGCAGCGAGGGACTGATGTTTCGCACTCCCATTCAAAACAGTTGCCACCCATACCTGCTTCACCGCAGATTATTCATACCCACAGAGAACAGGGTTTACAGTTTGATTTTCCATTTAGTAGGGGCGAGTTATCTCCGTCTCAGGATTACCCGGATCAATCACTACAGTATCAATACGAGCTGGAGTCTATCATTAGGCTCTCAGGTCAGGAATTTTTGGCGCAGTAAGCATATATAGCTGACCAGGAGTGGTTTACTAAATTGACAACCCACGCAATGAAAACTGCGAGGCAAATTAAAATAACTTCAGACAATTATTATACTCACCGATGAAAACCAATTTAATAACCCGGTCAGGTAGGGATGCTCTACAGCAAGAGTTTGATTACCTTTGGCGTGAGAAGCGCCCGCAGGTCACACAGGCTGTATCTGAAGCGGCAGCACTGGGCGATCGTTCAGAAAATGCTGAGTACAAAGAGGGTAAACGAGAGCTGAGAAGTATCGACCGGCGGATTCGCTTTCTGCGCAAACGGCTTGAAGTCGTGAAGGTGGTCGAATATTCACCAGACCAGGAAGGCAAAGCCTTTTTTGGTGCCTGGCTGGAGCTTGAGAGTGAAGAAGGAGAGATGCTCCGTTGCCGGATTGTGGGTACCGATGAAATTGATGTAAAGCGGGGGCATATTACCGTTGATTCACCCATGGCCCGCGCGGTGGTGGGTAAACAGGTTGATGATGAAATCGTAGTCAGAACACCGGAAGGCAATAAAATCTGGTATATCAATAAAATCCAGTACCAGCCTTTTACTCAATAAAATGACAGCGTTCGCCGATAACTCCATATGACGGATATATGCGGCAGCGATACATTATGGGAGCAGAGAGGGTTGTCGGAGGTGGTGTTACTGGCGTGCAGCCGGGTGCCTATACTGGTGAAACCCAGAACAGCAGCTCAAAGGGTAAAACCCGCTGGGGATTTCGCGGTGCATCATCTTTTTCGCCTTCCGGAACGAAAATTCCGCGAAGCCTGAAACACGTTATAGCCAACCCGTTTAAAAAAATCGGCCAATTTTCTAACATTCGATCTTCAAAAACGACTGTCTCCATCAAAGAGAGTGCTCAAGCTCCCCGTACCAAAAAGCCAGGTAAGGCTTTCATTAAATCTCAGGTTGTGAAACTGCAAGCCTAAAAGAGGTTATTCCTTCAATGAAGCGCAAGCTCGAGTGAAAGCGCTTGCCGGCGTTTCAGGGCAAACAGAAACGGGTCTTGCGAAAGAGGTTGCTGCTACGCCCTTTAAGAACTCTTTACGGCAAGAATGGTTTCTATGGTCACAAGGCCAGTTTTTAGACAAAGGTTATCCTCCTGAAACAGCTGAAAAATGGGCTGAAGGTGTGCTGGAAATTGAGAGGGCAGGATTACAGAACTATCGAACAAATGGTGAAAAATACGAGAGCTACGCCAGCCCGTCAGGCTCAGCTAGAAGCGGCTGAAGCGGCGGCTCGGTGGCAGGCAGTCAAAATAGCAGATTTTACCTGGGGTTCAGATTTGTTTGTCAGTCTGGGTTATCCGCCTGAGATCGCATATGAAAGTATTCTTAATGCACAGCATCATTTTGGGAAAGATCAGACGGCTTTTTACCAGTGGGTGCAGAATGCACCACAATATAACTCACCGATGACGAAAGCGAATCAATATCAGGCAGATGTCAGTCATCTGCAGTTGTGGGCCTCTGATGTTTTGGAGAAAAAAGGGTATAGTCGAACAGACGCAACAGCGATGTTTAATAACTTATTAGCTGGAGCTGAGGGAAATCTGCAACAAGTTAAAGATGCTGTTAACGGTATGAAACTTACCGAGTCTGAGCAGGCGAAGCAAGTGCCAGGCAAACTGTCTGAAGATCAGCACAATGCATCCAGAGCCAGAGATATCAAAAATCTCGCGGTGCTTGGGCTCGATAAAGATGCAACGCCACAGATGGCAAAAAAGAGTTATTTCAGGCTTTCCAAACAGTTCCACCCGGACAAAAATCCGGAAGGTGCTGAGAAGTTCAAAGAAATTGCGAAAGCATATGAGGAGCTATCAGATTCGTCGACCTTTACAGCCTGAAGATGAATGTTCCATGCCAATTTTAGCTTTGAGATAGTGACAATCTGACTGATAATTACCTTAACCCTATAACATTCAGCTTTAATAGTGTATGTTACGCGCCTTTTCGATTTCCCACTTGCAGCATATCCCGTACCTATTGTGAAACGCGTCAGGCAAACTTTCCTCGCTGGCTATGTCATGACCCTGGATGAAGGGGAATATCATATCGTCAGTGCCAATCTTGATATCGAGTCAGCACCCGATGAGGCGTTGTGCCGGCACATGATTACGACCGGGCGGCGTTACGAGGTCATGACTGAGGAGATGCTGAACCATTGTTGTCCGATCTGCCGGGCTATTTTACTGCGGATGCTGGAAAATCTGACCGTACGGCGGGGTAAGGTAGTGGTATCCCAGCTGACAGAACAGATCGAACTGTTCGATGGCCAGCTGGGATTGTTTTAGGAAGACTTAGCCACGCTGACGGCCAGGCAGCACATCTTTCAGCAGGTCACGCATTTCTCGCAAACTCTTCTCTGTGGCTTCCCAGTCAATGCAGGCATCGGTAACCGATACACCATATTCCATCGCCGCCCGATCTGACGACAGCTTCTGATTCCCCCAGCCCAGGTTACTTTCAATCATGGTGCCGACAATCGAGGTATTGCCATCAATAATCTGGTGGGTCACATTGCTCAGCACCAATGGTTGCAGTGCCGCGTCCTTATTGGAATTGGCATGGCTGCAATCGATCATGATATTAGGTTGAATACTGGCTTTTTTAAGTTCCTGCTCACACAAGGGCTACGCTCACTGAATCATAATTTGGTTTGCCGTTACCACCGCGCAGCACGATATGACCATAAGGGTTGCCCTTGGTTTTGGTAATCGCCACCTGTCCCTGTTTATTAATACCCAGGAAGCTGTGTGGGCTGGATACGGATTGCAGCGCATTAATAGCCACACCCAAACCACCATCAGTACCGTTTTTAAAACCGACAGCAGGGGAGAGACCGCTGGCCATTTCCCGGTGTGTCTGGGATTCTGTGGTACGGGCACCAATGGCAGACCAGCTGATCAGATCCTGCAGATACTGAGGTGAGATCGGGTCCAGTGCTTCAGTCGCAGTTGGCAGGCCAATCTCGGAAACCTGCATTAACAGGCGGCGGGCAATATGCAGGCCGTCTTCAATGCGGAAGGAATCATCCAGATGCGGGTCGTTAATCAAGCCTTTCCAGCCAACGGTGGTACGGGGCTTCTCAAAATAGACACGCATAACGATATAAAGCGTATCTCCAACCTCATCCGCCAGCTTTTTCAGGCGGCGGGCATAGTCGAGAGCGGCTTCAGGATCGTGAATGGAGCAAGGGCCAATCACCACAAACAGGCGATGATCTTTACCATCGAGAATATTGCGGATCACTTCCCGACCGTTGGTGACCGTCTCGCGGGCGGTCTCGGTCAGGGGCAGTTCCTGCTTCAGAAACTCCGGCGTGACCAGAATCTCTTGAGACTCAATATTCAGGTCATCGACGCGGGTGGTAATACTCATACTGACTTATCCAATACTTATGCTGTGTCGTTGTCGTAGGGGGTACTGTATATCAGACCTCGCTGACAACCAAATGATCCTTGGCCTTTTTATTGTTAACAGTTACTTATGAGCAAAAGCTGATCAAAAGAATGAATACTTCAGACCAATCACCATCAGAATGGTCGCCAGCAACACTTGCAATACCTTGGCTGGTAACTGTCGTCCGAGGCGGGTACCCAGCCAGATTGCCGGTAGGGAGCCAATCAGCAAGGTGCCTAGCAGCATAAAATCAACATTCCCCAACAGAAAGTGTCCCACACCGGCAACAAAGGTTAATGGTACCGCGTGCGCCAGATCAGTACCGACTATACGGGTAGGCAGCATAGCAGGCACCAGCAACATCAGAATGGCAGTACCAATCGCCCCGGCACCCACAGAAGACAGCGTTACAAAGATGCCGAGAAACCCACCGGCGGCAACAGTAAAGGCACTCCGGTACTTCTCAATAAAGGATGGGGTTTGATCCAGGTTAAACTTTTGCTTAAAAATCAGTACCAGGCTGGTCAGGATCAGCATAAAGCCAAGATTGGTGGTGATGATATCCGTATATTGGCTGCTGTCTGTAAAAAGAATTTTCAGGGCAACCAGGGTCACCAGTGCACAGGGAAGGCTGCCGGTTGCCAGATATCGTACCAGCTGCCAGTCAACCGTTCGCTGGCGGTGATGCATCACCACGCCACTGCTTTTGGTAATAGCCGCATAGAGCAGGTCTGTGCCCACGGCAATATGCGGTGGAAAGCCGAATAATAACAGCAGCGGAGTCATCAGCGACCCCCCGCCAATGCCGGTCAAACCCACGGCAAATCCGACGCCTGCGCCGGCCAGAATGTAGAGAAAGAATTCCATGAAATATGGTCTAAAGTTATAAATACCGTAAATGATGTTTAAAATTATGATTTGTACGGTCGAAAACGTTGGTAAATGTAGCGAGCAGCTACTATTCTTAAAAAGAATATTTAATTATATTTTTATTCCATTTAGCGCATAAAAGAGCATCAACCGGAGGCTTTCAATGAAGCTGCAACAGCTGCGCTACATCTGGGAAGTGGCACATCACGATCTTAACGTGTCAGCTACTGCGCAGAGTCTGTACACCTCTCAACCAGGTATCAGCAAACAAATTCGCCTTCTGGAAGATGAGCTTGGCGTTGAAGTGTTCGCCCGCAGTGGTAAACATTTAACCCGCATCACTCCGGCCGGTGAGAAAATTATTGATACTGCAGGCGAAATCCTGCGTAAGGTCGACAGTATCAAGCAGGTGGCTCAGGAATTCAGCGACGAACGCAAAGGGTCGCTGTCCATCGCCACCACCCACACGCAGGCACGTTATGCCCTGCCGAAAGTGATTCAGCGTTTTATTGATCAGTACCCCGATGTGTCTTTGCATATGCATCAGGGAACCCCGACCCAGATTTCAGAGATGGCCGCTGACGGTACTGCCGACTTTGCCATTGCGACCGAAGCACTGGAGCTCTATAACGATCTGGTGATGATGCCCTGCTATCGCTGGAATCGCTGTGTGCTGGTACCACGGAACCATCCTCTGGCACAGGTTTCAGAACTGACCCTGCACGATATTGCCCGTTTCCCGCTGGTAACTTACGTATTTGGCTTTACCGGGCGCTCAAAGCTCGATGAAGCGTTTATGAATGAAGGGCTGTCACCTCGCGTCGTATTTACGGCTGCCGATGCTGATGTGATCAAGACCTATGTCCGAATGGGTATGGGGATCGGTATTGTTGCTGAAATGGCGCACAATGAAGAAAATGACCCGGATCTGGTTGCTCTGGATGCGAGCCATCTGTTTGAGCAGAGCGTGACCAAAATTGGTTTCCGTCGGGGTACTTTCCTGCGTGGCTTTATGTACGACTTTATCGAAATGTTTGCACCACACTTGAACAAGGATCTGGTGCAGGAAGCGGTAATGCGTCATAACCGGGCTGAAATCGACGAGCTGTTTTCTCATATCCAGCTGCCCTCCATCTAAACCGCAAGCCTGATACGGCAATATGTTCGTCGTATCAGGTTTGTTGGTTGTCCAAGAAAAAGAAACCGGGCTGTTTGTGTAAACAGCCACTCCTGTTTAAGTCAGATCGTTCAGCACTTCTTTGACCAGCTTGAAATAAATCGTATAAACCGCCGTTTCTTTACCTGCCTGTTCAACAATAAAAAACGGCGCCTTATCGATGTCTAGCTGCTGTGCCAACTGCATACCTTCGCTTTCCGGATTGCTTTCGTCAGCAATTATGACGTTCGTGATATGTCGCATTTGTCCTGCAGATTCCAGCCGCTGCACTACATCATTACACTTCTTGCACGGGCTGCCGTCGGCCAGTATTTTTTTTACCAGAGTGATTTTTGGGGTGGCTGTCAGTTGTTTTGACATTGTTATTATTTACTCCTGAATTAACACTCGGGAATATATTATTTGTGTCGCCTGATAGCCAGCGCTGTCTGAATAGGGTGTAATAGAGCCCGAAATCAGAATTTCAAAACAAAAATTTCAAAACAAAAATTTCAAAACAAGAAGAACAACAAGCTAGTCAGGAAAAGTCACCATGGAAATCGCATGCCTTGATCTGGAAGGGGTACTGGTACCGGAAATCTGGATTGCATTTGCCGAGAAAACCGGGATTGAGGAACTCAAGGCAACGACTCGGGATATTCCTGATTACGATGTGCTGATGCAGCAACGACTGGCAATCCTCAGAGAACATAACCTTGGGTTGAATGAAATTCAGGCAGTGATTGCCACGCTGGAGCCTTTGCCGGGTGCGTGTGAGTTTGTTGACTGGTTGCGCAAGCGTTTTCAGGTTGTGATTCTTTCTGACACATTTTATGAATTTGCCCAACCACTGATGCGACAGCTGGGTTGGCCGACACTACTCTGTCATAAGCTGGAAGTTGCACATGATGGCACGATCACCGGCTACAAACTGCGCCAGAAAGATCCTAAACGGCAATCAGTTAAGGCATTTCATGGCCTGAACTATCGGGTCATTGCGGCAGGAGACTCCTATAACGATACCACCATGCTGGCAGAAGCTGAGCAGGGTATCCTGTTTAAATCTCCGGATAATGTGATTCGGGAGTTTCCGCAGTTTCCGGCTGTGCAT
Source organism: Endozoicomonadaceae bacterium (assembly GCA_965261725.1). Taxonomy (GTDB): domain Bacteria; phylum Pseudomonadota; class Gammaproteobacteria; order Pseudomonadales; family Endozoicomonadaceae; genus CANDOC01. The sequence goes on from CBDHDU010000045.1 coordinate 17,657, forward strand.
GCATATAGTGAGCTGAAAGAGCAATTTTGCTCGGCCAGTGAGCGTAATATTCGTTTATAGAGCCAAGTTAGCATTTTACAATACTGTGGACACTTTTTCCCCAGTAATACCAAGGGTTTCAGTGCATAGGGTACTTTTTAGCAGGTCTGAGAAACCCCAAACTTGCAATTAAATCCTAGCCCTTGCGGTGCAAGCCTTGGTGCATCAATGTTGAGTTCTCGAAAAACTGTCCACAGTATTGATTTTATAAATGCCTTATAAATCATCTAATCTTATAGCCATGGGCTATCTTGATGTTTTATTGGATTTTGAACTTGAGTTTACGCTTGAATATGCATTTCTCTTAAATCTCTTTGGGTCATATTCCCCGCTGCTTGCAGCGAGCTACTCAAACTTACAGCATACCCCGCCTCAAGGGGCAAGGTTGTTGAGTTTTATAAGATCCATAGTACTTTGGTACAGAAATAGGGGGATTTATCAGAAAAGTGCCTTAAAAAAACTTGGTTAAAAACTGAGTGCAGTGTGCCCGAGCAACTAATGGTGCATTGCGGGCTGATGATTCAATCAGCCCGCAGTGGTTGGGTCTTTAGTCAAGTATTGTTTCTAAAGGATCCATCAGATCCCGTGGACGCAATACCAACACATCAGTTTCAATTTTGCCCAGAATCTGCTCAGCAGTATTTCCAAGTAACTCGTTGGAAATATTACAGCTTGCAACAGAGCCCATCACAATTAACGAAGCATCAATACGCTTCGCCAGTGAAGGAATAAAGCTGTCTGCCGGCCCCTCTTCAACATGAATATTTTCTTCAGGAATGGCATGACGTGCAGCCATCGGCAGACAGTTCTGCTCATACTTCGCTCGGGTTTCTCTGACGGAGGATCTGCCACCCAACATAGTCCCGGGATAAGCCGTCCCGATATGACATTCTGCATTTGCTAGCTCGGCTATAGCAGCGGTATTCTCCAGAATGACACGATTGAGAATGTCATGATTGTCATCATAGGGACAAGCATCAACTGCCGCCAGAATCCTGCCGTTTATCCAGCTATCAGCATGGGTTCGGGCAAGTAAGACAGGCACCCGGCAACGGCGCAATAGTGTCCAGTCTTCCGGAGTAAAAAACAGTGATGTCAGATTATTCGTTTTACGCGGATCTTTGATGACCAGACTGCAGTTTTCCAGCTGACAGGCATGCACAATGGTTTGCACAACACTGGTATGCCACTCTTCGCTGCCACTGATTTCAATGCCTGCATCGCGTAATGGCTGCAGCATCGCATTCAGGCGGGTTCGGGATGATTCATCAGAGTGTGAGTTAGGTGCCAGCGCAATAATGGGCATGCCTGTTTGCTCGGCAATTGACCGGGCACGCTCAAGAGCGGCACAGGTATCTTTGCGAGTGTCGACAACCGCAAGCATTTTGGAAAATGTTCGCATGACAGGCTCCTTTTTATCTGTTGTTTTCAATTTTGAAGCTGTTAACAGCAGAATAGCGGGAGCATAACGGCTGCCTGTTGATGCATATCAAACAGACTGACAGCTAGGCAGCGGATTTATAAAAACAACAAACCTTCTGTCTGAATTTTATTAACAGGTTTTGTGTAAGTGATTAGCTGGTGGGACGACGCCGATTCCTTCCAACCCATGGAAGCAGCAGGATGGTATTCAGTATTAAACCAACCAGAACTCCAAAACCCAACCCTTCCGGCGTTAATGGCAGCCCTGGCTTAAAGTTGGCAATAGTCTGGTGCAACATACCAAGCCGGGTCGGTGAAAACATATAACCCGCTTTTTCCAGTAGATTACCCTGCTCGAATAGCTTCAGCGCCTGTGCTAATTCACCATAATGAATAAGCGTTTGTTGTTTTTGCTCCGCATCGGTTCGTACACTGGGCGTCGGGTTGCGCCGGTGATCATCAATCATCGCCTGCAGGTTCGGGTACTGATGGCGGCGTGCTGTGGCTTCATAACCCTCAATCTGCTGACGGGTAGATTCGTAATAGCCTGCCAGAAACTGGTGATAGTGATCTGCCAGTACCGGCACTTGCAGAGCAAGCAGCAAGGTAACCGCAAAAACAAGCTTATCGATTAACCGTAAAAAGATATCTTTCCCTCCTGCTACCTGACCTTCAGTTTGGACCAGCGCTGCAGCCACTTTTTGCCGGCGATTCTGGCATTAAACAAAGAGCGTTCTCTTTTCGGATTATATGTGATGTGTCCGGCAAATAACGACTCGATGCCCCATGGTGCAATAATATCAATACCACCTTCGTCTCCCAGCCGGACACCGACTGCTGTTTCTTTTTCCGGCCAGTAGCTCATTGCATCAGCAGTATCAGTATAGGGAGCATGCCCGTTGCGCTGGTACATGATCGCCTGATTTTTCACTTCCCAGTTAATTTCCGGTGACTGGCGACAGAGTTGAGTCTGAACCTGATGGCTGTGTTCTATATCCTTATGCTTAATATCATAATAAATCACATCGACATCATTCAGCGGTGTAGCGTCATAGCCATGAAGATGATCCCATACAAGATTACGAACAAATCCCGCTGCAACCCAGCAATCAGGCAATTGTAGCGCTGCAACCTTACGGAGAATAGCCATACGCTGTTGGTCAGCCTGAATAAGTTGCTGCAGGTCATTGATCATAAAACAGGGCTCAGTAGTACGACTTAGGTGGACAGTTTACGACCATACCAATATTCATAACAGGGTGTATTTATAGTAGTTGAGTAATGTTCAATTCAATTCTGCACCTGTCTGAGGAAGCAGCTATCTTCATCATCATGATAAATCAAATTATTCAAATCTTTTCATCTGATGAAAAAAATAAGGTTATTGTTACAATACTGTGGACACTTTTTCCCCAGTAATACCAACAGGGCAAAAACATGATCATTTTTTGAACAACCCCAATACATTCTCCATGTGGTTTATATCCCAGCCGCAGTTCTTACGCTTGTTCTTGATCCCGCCTTTTACAGTTGTATCCATTTTCAGGAGGTTGTGAGTCACCTGACGAGTAATGGCCAGATTCTCAGCTGTATTATCCTTTCGGGCTCGGCAGCGATCTTCATCAAATGCAACATCCATCACCCAATGAAGCTGATTTTCCACTCGCCAATGCATCAGTAATTCCCGAGCACTTGATTAAAACCAGTGATACCAAGGGATAGCGGTAGTTCTGATATTCCCTAAATCGCAGACTTTGAGGTACAGTATGCAGACTATACATCTACAGTCGTATTCTCTGTGTCTTCAACAAAAAAACAACAAAAAGCGCTGGCTGAAAAACTAATCAGCGTCGTCTCCAAAGAAGCTGCCAAGGTTCCAGATTTTAGGCCGGTGAACAACCATGACAAGATCGCACTGCATGATGCCATCATGTGTGGCCTGGCGGTCATGCACCTTAAATATCCGTCGTTGCTGAAATTTGATCAGGACTGCGTACAGAATACAGATAAAATTCACAACCTGAAATCACTCTACAATGTCAATAGAGTGCCGAGTGATTCTCGCCTCGCTGAGCTGCTTGACCCGATCGAAACTCGGTATTTGCGGAAATTTTTCACGGCGTTATTCGCCTATGTTCAGCGCTCCGGGCGGCTCAGGCAGTTTGAGTACTTTGAGGAAGGCTATCTTGCGCCTATTGATGGGACGGGGCATTTTTCTTCGGAAAAATTGATTGTCCAGAGTGCTGTGTGAAAAAGCCAGACAGCAAGAATCCCCAGTATTATCACCAACTATTGGGCTGCTGTCTGGTTAAGCCGGGCAAGAAAGAAGTGCTGCCTTTAATGCCGGAACCCATTATTCAACAAGTCGATGCTTCAAAAAACGACTGTGAAAAAACAGCACTCGAAAGGCTCCTGTCGAATATTGCCAGAGAACACCCACACCTTAAGTTGGTACTGAATTTTGACGACTTGTACTCCGATGGTCCCACGATCAAATTGGTGAAATCCTACGACTACAGCTTCATTATGGTCGCGAAAGACACCAGCCATGTGTCGCTTTATGAGGCCGTCGATGAGATGGACATCGCCGGTAAGGTCACACGTTATGAATTCACCGATGAAGACGGCTACCGGCATTGGTTCCGGTTCATCAATGGCGTTCCCATCAACAAATCCCATCAGGATATTCTGGTCAACTACCTTGAGTACGTGGAAATCAGCCCCAATGACAAGAAGTACACCAATACCTGGGTGACTGATATTGAAATCACCAAAGAAAGCGTGGCAAAAATCATGCGAGGAGGACGCGCTAAGTGGAAAATAGAGAATGAGACGTTTAACACACTGAAAACACAAGGCTACAACCTGGAACACAACTACGGGCACGGTAAAATGCACCTGGCGACTAACTTCGCCAGCCTGACGTTTACCGCCTTCCTTATTGACCAAATCGAGCAGCTTGCCTGCCCTCTTTTTCAAAAAGCGTTATCAGCATCGAAATCAAAGAAAGCGCTTTGGCACGCTATCAGGGGCTTGTTCGACTGGTTCTTCATTGATTCATGGACAGAGTTTCTTACGGCGATCGCAAGGGGAAAAAGTGTCAGCCTCAAAAGCCTGGAGCTTGATACCACATAGAGGCTGAGTAGCCTTGTGTTTCAGTGTTTGATATGTAGAGAAATTGACTGCTCTGCGACGGTGGAGAAGGCTTCTTCGTCTCCAACTAATTCTATTGGCCACTCCGAAGTATAATTAGTTTGTCGTTTAATGTTCGGGAATTGCTGCTGGTACATCATGGACCGGAAATGAATAACCCGTTCAGCAGTCTGGATTTCCCGGTCAGTGTGTTTACACCCTGGCGGGAGTTTCTGGTTGCTGAAAGTAAATCGGAACTGGAAGAAATCTTTCGGGATTTAGGGAAGCTCGGTTTTCTGACCTATGCTAACCGCTTGTGGTGACAGACAGGGATCCCCGAACAGCACCCCGATAATCTATTGGTTTATGACTGGAATGACAGGATTGCAGAAGCTGATCTGTCCATGCTCAAGGTATTAAGACCGCTGGCTACATATTAGGTACTGTTGATATAAGATTAATCAGCCAATTTATGTGAATGAGGTCTGAATTGACGCTAACCCCTCCATTAAATTTCTGACCTTGGCAACTGACTCCTCATACTCGGCATCAACATCTGAATCGGCAACAATAGCCCCGCCGCCCCAGCAATGGATTTTTCCGTCATGGGCTACCAGTGTTCGAATGCCAATACTGGTATCCATGCGTCCACAAAGACTGATATAACCGAGCGATCCGCAATAAGCTGTGCGGGCAACCGGCTCCAGCTCCCGGATGATTTCCATCGAGCGGATTTTAGGCGCACCGGTAATGGAACCGCCTGGAAAGGTTTTCTCAATCAGCGATAATCCGTCTTCACCTTTGGCAAGCCGCCCACGAATAATACTGACCAGGTGGTGCACATTAGCATAGGATTCCAGCGCAAACAGGCTGGGCACCCGAATACTGCCGGTGGCAGAGCAGCGCCCCAGATCATTGCGCAGCAGATCAACAATCATCAGGTTTTCGGCACGGTCTTTCGGGCTGTTTAGCAGTTCTGTTGCCAGTGCTTTGTCTTCAGCTTCGGTCTTGCCCCGTGGGCGTGTGCCCTTGATCGGGTGCGTTGCCACATCCTTGCCGGCGAGTTTAATAAATCGTTCTGGTGAATGACTCAGTATCGTCATTTCCGGCAGCGCCAGATACGCTGAAAATGGGGAAGGGCTGAGCTTGCGGAGATGCTGATAAGCCGTCCAGAGATCACCTGCATATTCAGCTGAAAAGCGCTGGGTCAGATTTACCTGATAGCAGTCACCGGCCAGAATATAATCCTGAATCTTGTTAAAAGCGGCGGCATATTCTGCTGGTGTTATATCTGGTGCGAATGCTGAATTTAGCTGGAAAGACTCTGAAGCATCATCAGGTGATGAGTCCTGCTGCAGACGCTGGTGAATCTCATGACTGAGGGAAGGGCGACAGGCCGGGTGCTCAACAAGCCAGCTTTGTTCTAATTCATGATCGGTAATAATCGCCCACAAATAAAGACCAACACCCAGCTTGGGCAATTCACAATCCCGTGGCTGTAACTTTGGCTCCAGTTCGCTGTTCAGCTCATAACCCCAGAACCCCAGCAGGCCACCACTGAACGGCAGATTACCGGCACGGACATGAAGATACTGAGCCTGAATATCCCGCAACAGCTCAAAGGTATTGGCTTCGGAGTGTGTTGTTTCACCATCAGAATCGGTTACCAGCAATCTGGAACCAGAGCGGCGAACAAAGAACTCCGGCACTGCCGACATGATATCGTAGCGGCGGTTGCGGTGATCAGGTGCATAGGCAGGCACGCTGTCGAGCAGTACAGGAAAGCTCAGGTCATTGATTTTACCGAACAATGTTGCAGCATCAGCGCAATAGGGTAGTGCCGTCAGGCGTGAAGTGATTTGTCCACTTGAAGGCGTGGCGGCTGAAACATGATTCTGTACAGAGCTTGTCATGGCACTCGGTAAAATGTCCAGATCGGTCAGAGCAATGGCGAAGTGGCGGGATTGTACTCGCTTACAGGCCAGACAGGTAGAGCATAAGCAGAGAAAACAGCTAAAGGTTTTCAACCCCGCTGATTAATCACCCACACGGCAGCTTCAACCCGTGAACGCACGCCCAGTTTTTTCAGCAACCGCTTAACATGCACTTTAACGGTTCCTTCGCTAATATCCATTTTTTTGGCGATAAGCTTGTTCGTTAGCCCCTCGGCAATCAGTTGCAGGGTTTCCTGCTCCTTGGGTGTCAGGTCATCAAGACGATTATGGGCTTCCTGTGTCGGGCGCAGTACAGCCGCCAGCGTTTTTGCCAGCCGGTCATCAACCACCAGCCGTCCCTGTGCGGCTTCACTGACTTTATCCAGCAGCTCTTCCGGCTCCATATCCTTCAGCAGATAACCGTCAGCACCAGCCCGGAACATCGCCGCCACATCATCTTTGTGTTCAGAAACGGTCAGCACCACAATGCGAGACGTGATATCGGCATTGCGCATCGCTTTCAGGGTGGCGAGGCCATCCATACCTTTCATATTCAGATCCAGCAGGATCAGGTCGGGTTCCAGTTGCTGTGCCTGTTCCAGCCCGGTCTGACCATCACCGGCTTCACCGGCAATGGTTAAACCGTCTTCTTCATCCAGCAGCTGTGCCAGCCCTTTTCTGAGCAGCGGGTGATCATCAATCAGTAAAATGCGGGTGTCGGAATCGGTCATGCTCATGATCGTTTATTTTAAAAGACTCAGGCGGCTGCAAATTCAAGGGCGACGCGGGTTCCACCCAGAGGCGCTTTATCAAAAGTGATAGCGCCGTTCATAGACTGGGCGCGTTCTTTCATAATGGTGGTACCAAAATGACCGGGTTTTACCGGATCACTGCTCAGCCCCTGGCCATTATCATCAACAGTGACAACAACCTGCCCCTGGCTGTCCTGTCGGCAACAGATTTCAACATTTGATGCGTTGGCATGTTTGACAGCATTAGCTATGGCTTCACGCACAATCTGCAAAATATGAATCTGGTGCGGTGCATCCAGCGGACAGTAACGTAGCTGATAATTCAGGCTGAAATCAATATCCGGCTCACGACGCCGGTATTCTTCCAGAGTATTTTGCAAGCCTTTTTCAAGATTGCCTTCAGTTACCGGCAGGCGGAAAGTGCGCAGCAGTTCCCGCAGTTGGGTGTAAGCATTATTCATCCCCTCCTGAAGCTCTGCGATAATGTCAGTCACCGCTGGCGTTAGATTTTGTTTGGCAAGCTGTCGTTTAAGGCGGACCAGCTGGATCTTCTGAAATGATAATGCCTGTGCCAGCGAATCATGCAGTTCGCGGGCGATAACCGCGCGTTCTTCCATTAACAGTAACTGTCGTTCACGGGTTCTGTTGTGATGCTGATACAGTGATGTTGCCACAATATCCGCAAAGGTTTGCAGCCACTCGCGGCTTTCTTCCGTCAGCACTTTGTTTGGCTTCATAATTATATAAATAAAGCCAAAGCTTTGGTCTTTCAGGGTCAGGGGGAAGTGCTGTGTCTGCTGATCTGTCAGTTGCTTGATACAGCGTTTGCACTCGCCAGTGCAGGTATCTCGTATGCCATTGGCATCGATACGCTGCAGTCGGTGACTACCGGCATTATCAGACAGACAGATGTAACCGTGCTGAAGCTGCAATAATTGCTGCCAGCCTGTTATCAGTCTGGAGACCTCGTTGCCGTCGTAAGGGTTGGCGCCTAGCGTCCGGGAAGCGTCGTATAGTAAGTGCAGGGCGGTATTCGATTGGGTCAGTGCCAGAGTCTGTTCGGCTACCTTGTCTTCAAGATGTTCATATAAATGTGCCAGATCGTCAGCCATGCCCTGAAAAGTATGGGTAAGCTGCCCCACTTCATTATCCGGGAAATAGCTAAGTTGCAGATTACTAAAGACTCCCTGACGTATTTTGTCTGCGGCATCACCCAACTGGTTAATGGGCTGCAGCAGATGGACTTTAATAAACCGGATGGTGACAAAACCCATAATCAGCATGCCGAGCAGGGCGCAGAGAGCGACAGCTAACAGTCTGCGCAGTTTATACTCGGAATGTTGTTGCAGGGCTTTTACCATGTGATCAATGGAATCGACAAATGCCGGTACCTGATCGATAAATGCCTGATGATAAGCCCGAGTGCTCAGTAGTGGCAGCATCTGGGTATACCATTCTGTCAGCACTCCACGGTAAGCATCACCGATCTCATCCTGCCGGGTGTCGAGTCGGCGGAGTGAGAGGCTATGCAAACTGTTGCCATAGATGGTGACAAACTTTGCCAGCGTCTCCCGGTCAGCCAGCTCCGGTGTCGAGACCTGCTCCGCCAGCCGCCACGATTGCATGCGCAGGGAACCGGCAATGTTAATTGCTTCAGCATCACTTTCGGCATTGATCGCAAACACAATCGCCAGTCCAAGACTGACGAATGCAAGCATACAAGTACTGATAACGACCATTAATGCCCTGAATGGCAGGGAGTGTCGGATAAACCGCAACGGTTTATCGGTAAAGACAGCTTGACTCAGGTCAACACCTCATTCTTTATCATTGCATACCTACAAATAGTCGTTTGATTGCGGTTGTCAGCATTACGGCTTGCTGAGTTGATGCTGCTACAGCCGTTTAGCGGCTCGTAGATATCAATCATGTACCCCTAAAGAGGTATGCAGGGAGTACTCTTGGTTATTTCTCCCATTTTCAGCATCTTCTCCCCCGTCAGCGAGCCGTTAAGATACGCACAACTTACTGATTTATAAACCCGTTTTAAAACCTATGGGCGCAACGGCAACATTATCTCGCAGAAGCTTTTTAAGGGGGCGAGCCCGACAAATCGACGCTTTTCGTCCGCCCTGGAGTCCCGCTGAAGATGTGTTTACTGACGAATGCCGACGTTGTGGTGATTGCATTGCGGTCTGCGAAACCGGGTTGCTGATAAAAGGCAGTGGCGGATTTCCCGAAGCGGATTTCAGCAAAGCAGGGTGCACATTCTGCGAAGCCTGCATCAAAGCCTGTCGTTATCAGGTGATTGAAAAAGGGAATGAATGTTGGGCGCTGGAAGCCCGTATTAATGACAGTTGTCTGGCACAAAACAAGGTTCACTGCCGCACCTGTCAGGAAAGTTGTGAAACCGAAGCTATCAGCTTTCAGCTTATTGCCGGTGGTATTGCCCGGCCCGCGATTGATACATCCCTTTGCACTGGTTGTGGTGAATGTGTCTCCGGCTGTTCAGCAGGCAGTATCTCCATTCACCGAAAACCGTCCCCAACCGTATAAGTTGCCCGGAAAGATAAGAAAGACATGAGACAAATACCCGCACAAGATCCATCAGCACGTAACCAGATCGGCGGTATTTCGGGCCTGATAGTCCGTTGCCAGCCAGAAAATGCTCAGGCGGTAAGCGGGCGTTTAAATCAGCTGCAGGGGGTTGAGGTTCATCTTGTCGAGCCGGACGGCAAGCTGGTAGTCACCGTAGAAGAACGTCCTGACGAAAAAGTCATGGTAGACAGAATTTCAGAAATCAATGCTGCCGAGGGGGTTTTGGCGGCAGCACTTGTTTATGCGCATCAGGAGTGAACGAATGAAACTGGAACAAAGTCGACGTGACTTTATAAAAACCAGCGCGATTGCAGCCACGGCAGCGGCCGCTGGTATTGCAGCACCAGCCTCTGCAACCAATCTGATTACCAGCAGCAAGGAAACAGAAATCCACTGGGACAAAGCTCCGTGCCGTTTCTGTGGTACCGGTTGCTCAGTACTGGTCGGCACTAAAAATGACAAGGTTGTTGCGACGCAGGCTGACCCGGAATCCCCGGTAAACAAAGGCCTGAACTGCATTAAAGGTTACTTCCTTTCCAAGATCATGTACGGCAAAGATCGTCTGCAGACACCATTGCTGCGCATGAAAGACGGCAAGTTCGACAAGAATGGCGAATTCACCCCGATTTCCTGGGATCAGGCCTTCGATATCATGGCCGAAAAATGGAAAGCGGCGCTGGCAGAGACCCGTAACTCGGAAGAAATGCCTCCAGTGGGTATGTTCGGTTCCGGTCAGTGGACTGTCTGGGAAGGCTATGCCGCTTCCAAGCTGATGAAAGCCGGTTTCCGCAGTAACCACATTGATCCGAATGCCCGTCATTGTATGGCATCTGCCGTCGGTGGCTTTATGCGTACCTTCGGTATCGACGAGCCAATGGGCTGCTATGACGATTTTGAAAAAGCCGATGCGTTTGTGCTGTGGGGCTCCAATATGGCGGAGATGCACCCGATTCTGTGGTCCCGTCTGACCGATCGTCGTCTGTCCAGTGAAAACACTAAAGTAGCAGTGCTGTCTACCTACAAGCACCGTTCTTTCGAACTGGCTGATAATCCGATCGTTTTCACCCCGCAAACCGATCTGGCCATTGCTAACTACATTGCCAATTACATTATTCAGAATGATGCGGTTGATCATGCCTTTATCAACAAGCACACCCGTTTCCGTAAAGGTGTAACCGATATCGGTTATGGCCTGCGTGATGAACACCCGCTGCAGCAGAAAGCTAAAAACCCGAACAATGGCGGTTCTGAAGAAATCGACTTTAAACAGTTTGCTGATTTTGTCAGCGAATACACCGTCGAGAAAACCTCTGAACTGTCTGGCGTACCAGTTAAAAATCTGGAAGAGCTGGCGCAATTATTCGCTGATCCATCCGTTAAGGTCATGTCTCTGTGGACCATGGGCGTTAACCAGCACACCCGTGGTGTCTGGATGAACAACATGATTTACAACATCCACCTGTTGACCGGCAAAATCTCCAAGCCGGGCTGTGGTCCTTTCTCCCTGACCGGCCAGCCATCTGCCTGTGGTACTGCCCGTGAAGTGGGTACTTTCTCCCACCGCCTGCCAGCGGACATGGTTGTTAAAAACAAGAAACACCGTGACATGGCCGAGAAGATCTGGAAGCTGCCGGAAGGTACGATTCCGGGGCAGGTTGGTTATCACGCGGTACAGCAGAACCGCATGCTCAAGGATGGCAAACTGAATGCCTACTGGGTCATGTGTAACAACAATATGCAGACCGCGCCGAATATGAACAACGAAGGTCTGCCCGGTTACCGTAACCCGGACAACTTTATTGTTGTTTCTGATCCTTATCCGACAGTGACTGCACAAGCGGCTGACCTGGTGCTGCCAACAGCCATGTGGGTAGAGAAAGAGGGTGCTTATGGTAACGCAGAACGTCGTACCCAGTTCTGGTATCAACAAGTAGCCCCGCAAGGCGATGCCCGCTCTGACCTGTGGCAGCTGATGGAATTCTCCAAGCGCTTCAAGGTTGAAGAAGTCTGGTCTGATGAGTTGCTGGCAAAAGCACCGGTATTCAAGGGTAAGACCCTGTTTGATGTGCTGTACGCCAATGGTCAGGTGAATCATTACCCGAACAGTGACTTTAAAGGCCGCATTAACTACGAAGCCGATCACTTCGGTTTCTATGCCCAGAAAGGCCTGTTTGAAGAATATGCTGCGTTCGGCCGTGGCAAAGCGCACGATCTGGCACCTTTTGACACCTATCACAAAGTCCGTGGTCTGCGCTGGCCGGTAGTGAATGGTGAAGAAACCAAATGGCGCTTCCGTGAAGGCTATGACAGCTATGTACCGGAAGGCGAAGACGTGCGCTTCTATGGTAAGCCAGACGGTAAAGCCTGGATATTTGCGCTGCCTTACGAGCCACCACATGAATCTCCTGATGAAGAATATGACCTGTGGCTGTCTACCGGCCGGGTTCTGGAGCACTGGCATTCCGGCACTATGACCCGTCGTGTACCTGAACTTTATCGCGCCTTCCCGGATGCAGTCGTGTTTATGCACCCGGATGATGCGAAAGCGCGTGGTGTGCGTCGTGGTATGGAGGTCAAGATTATTTCCCGTCACGGTGAGGTACGTACCCGGGTAGAAACCCGTGGTCGTAACCGTCCGCCAAAAGGTCTGACGTTTATGCCGTTCTTTGATGCCAAACAGCTGACCAACAAGCTGACGCTGGATGCGACTGACCCGCTGTCCAAGGAAACCGATTACAAGAAGACTGCGGTGAAGATTGTTCGCGTTTAACCGGTATTGATAGCGATTGACCGAGCCTCACAATGATCTGTGAGGCTACAAGAAAGAAGAATGTGGTAATGAATATGAGTTTTAAAAAATATCTGGGTTTTGTGCTGGCCGTGCTGGTCAGCAGCATGACCTTTGCAGCCAACGGCGGGCTGGACTCCCTGCGCAGCAGCGATTTGGCTGAACTTCCTCCGGCGGAAAGCCTGAAGAAAATCCATGAAAGCGACACGGTGATGCCACGTGAATTTGTCCAGCAGCCACCGCTGGTGCCTCATGATGTACGCGGTTATGAAGTGAACACCGATGTGAATTCCTGCCTGCGCTGCCACAGTTGGAAAAATGCCAGCAGCTGGGGTGCAACCCGTATCAGCGTGACCCACTTCTATGATCGTGACGGCAACCAGCTGGCGGACGTTGCACCGGGTCGTTACTTCTGCCTGCAGTGTCACGTGACTCAAGCGGATTCCGATCCGATTGTGGAAAGCACTTTCGAACCTGTTGATTCCCTGAAGTAAGGAGTAGTTGAAGATGTCCAGGGAAAAACAACCCAGGGAATTTATCCTGAAACGTTACTGGAGACTGCTGACGACACCGGCAGGTAAAATCTCCATGGGCGTAATTCTCGCCTTCGGCTTTATTGCCGGTATTATTTTCTGGGGTGGCTTCAATACCAGTATGGAAGCCACCAATCAGATGGAATTTTGTATTGGTTGTCACGAAATGCGCGACAATGTGTTTGAAGAATACAAAACGACCATTCACTACAATAACCGTTCCGGTGTACAGGCAATCTGTTCCGACTGCCACGTACCAAAAGAATGGACCCCTAAACTGGTGCGTAAGATTCAGGCCAGTAAGGAAGTGTGGGGCAAGATTACTGGTAAGGTCGATACCCGTGAGAAGTTTGAAGCACATCGTCGGGATATGGCCGAGCGGGAATGGGCACGAATGAAAGCCAACGATTCCCAGGAGTGTCGTAACTGTCACAACTTTGATTCAATGGACTTCTCCGAACAGTCTGCCCGCGCCATGGAAATCCATACGCTGGCATTCCTCGGCACCCCGGAAAAACCGGCAACCGGTCAGACCTGTATCGACTGCCACAAGGGTATCGCCCACGAACTGCCTAATATGCACGGCGTAGAAGGCTGGTAACAGGAAAACCAGGAGAAAAATATAATGAGTGCACTGGAATCATTTATCTGGCACGTGTTGGGTTATGCTTCGATGCCTGCCATTTTTATTGGTGGTTTTGTGGCTGTGGCGGTGGTTTTCTGTTTTTTGATGGAGAAAACCGGAAGAGACTAAACGCTATTTCTATGAGTAAATCAGAACCACCGGCAGAGCCGGTGGTTCTGATTCAGGTCTTCCTGATAGGACTTAAGGAAGACCTGAAAAAGCAATTAAGCCTCTGGAACCCTAACCCAACCATCCATCAACACCCGAGCACTGCGGCTCATAATAGCTTTGGTTACTGTCCATTCACCAGCCTCTGATACGGCTTCTGCTCCCACTTTCAGCGTACCGGAAGGATGACCGAAACGAACGGCATTTCGCTCACCTCCACCAGCTGCCAGATTAACAAGCGTGCCCGGAATCGCAGCAGCGGTGCTAATTGCAACAGCAGCAGTGCCCATCATTGCATGATGCAACTTGCCCATGGATAGCGCGCGTACACAGAGATCGATACTGTCAGCTGTAACCTCTTTACCGCTGGATGAGGTATAGCTTACGGGTTTCGCTACAAAAGCAACCTTGGGTGTATGCTGGCGAGTGGCAGCTTCTTCAATATTGTTAATCAACCCCATGCGTGCAGCACCATGGGCACGAATGGTTTCAAACATCGCCAGTGCCTTGTCATCACTGTTGATGTCTTCCTGAAGCTCGGTGCCGGTGTAACCGATTTCCTCGGCATTGACGAAAATGGTGGGAATACCGGCATTGATCATGGTGGCATTCAGAGTACCTATACCCGGTACTTCCAGATCATCCACCAGATTACCGGTAGGAAACATTGCATCGTTATCATCAACGGGGTTCAGAAATTCAATCTGGACTTCTGCGGCAGGGAAGGTGACCCCGTCCAGTTCAAAGTCGCCGGTTTCCTGTACTTCACCATCCGTTATCGGGACGTGGGCGATAATGGTTTTTTTGATATTGGCCTGCCAGATTCTGACGGTAGCAATACCGTTTTCAGGTATACGATCCGCATCAACCAATCCTTTGCTGATAGCAAAGGCACCGACGGCGGCTGTCAGATTGCCGCAGTTGCCACTCCAGTCAACCAAAGGTTTATCAATCGCGACAATGCCGAACAGGTAATCCACATCGTGATCCGGCTGAGTACTTTTCGACAGAATCACCGTTTTACTGGTACTGGAAGTGGCGCCGCCCATACCATCGATATGTTTACCATAAGGGTCCGGGCTGCCAATAATACGCATCATCAAGGCATCGCGAACTTCACCGGGAACCTGTGCGGCCTCAGGCAAATCGGTCAGGCTGAAAAAAACACCTTTGCTGGTGCCGCCACGCATGTAAGTAGCGGGGATTTTTATCTGGGGAGCGTAACTCATAATTTTTATCCTTTTTTAAAGCTGCCAGCTATCAGCTTCCGGCTCCCAGCCGCTGACAGCTGGTAGCCGAAAGCTGGTAGCTTTATGCCGCAGCTTCTGATTCAAGGAAATCTTTGGCGAAGCGCTGGAGTACGCCGCCTGCTTCATACACTGAAACTTCTTCGGCCGTATCGAGGCGACAGGTTACGGGTACTTCGACAGTTTCACCGTTGCGACGATGAATCAGCAGCGCAAGCGTGGTGCCTGGTGTGCGTTCGCCGATAACATCGTAGGTTTCAGTACCGTCCAGTCCCAGCGTTTTGCGGGTGGTGCCTGGTTTGAATTCCAGTGGCAGTACGCCCATGCCGACGAGGTTGGTGCGGTGAATTCGCTCGAAGCCTTCGGCGACAATGGCTTCTACGCCTGCCAGTCGTACGCCTTTGGCTGCCCAGTCGCGGGATGAGCCTTGCCCGTAGTCGGCCCCGGCAACAATAATCAAAGGTTGCTTGCGATCCATGTAGGTTTCGATAGCTTCCCACATCCGGGTTTCTTTGCCTTCCGGCTCGATCCGTGCCAGTGAGCCCTGCTTGATTTCGCTGGTGTCATCCAGACACATTTCATTCAGCAGTTTCGGGTTGGCAAAGGTGGCACGCTGGGCTGTCAGGTGATCGCCCCGATGAGTAGCGTAAGAGTTAAAGTCTTCTTCCGGCAGACCCATTTTGGCCAGATATTCTCCGGCGGCACTGCTGGCAAGAATGGCGTTGGATGGAGACAGGTGATCAGTAGTGATATTGTCACCCAGCACTGCCAGTGGTCGCATGCCTTTTAATGTGCGCTCACCTGCCAGCGCGCCTTCCCAGTATGGCGGGCGGCGAATATAGGTGCTCATCGGACGCCAGTCGTACAGCGGGCTTTCAGCTTCTTTGGCTTGACCCAGATCAAACATCGGGATATAGATCTGATTAAACTGCTCCGGTTTTACATGCTCGCTGACAATGGCATCGATTTCTTCATCGCTGGGCCAGATATCTTTGAGTGTGACCGGGTTACCGTCTTTATCATTGCCCAGTACATCTTTCTCAATATCAAACCGTACAGTACCAGCAATGGCATAGGCGACCACCAGCGGTGGTGAAGCCAAAAATGCCTGTTTGGCGTAAGGATGAATCCGGCCATCAAAGTTACGGTTACCGGACAGTACTGCTGTTGAGTAAAGATCGCGATCAATGACTTCTTTTTGAATTTCCGGATCAAGCGCACCGCTCATACCGTTACAGGTAGTGCAGGCATAGGCGACAATACCAAAACCCAGTTTCTCCAGTTCAGGTAACAGCCCGGCTTCTTCGAGGTAAAGTTTGGCAACTTTGGAGCCCGGCGCAAAAGAAGACTTTACCCACGGTTTACGAATCAACCCCAGTTCATTAGCTTTACGGGCGACCAGTCCGGCAGCAACAACATTGCGCGGGTTACTGGTATTGGTGCAGCTGGTGATGGCGGCAATAATTACTGCTCCATCAGGCATTTTGCCTTCGTTTTCTTCTGCTTTGGCTTTGTCCAGATCTACGGCAATACCACGCTCTGCCAGATCAGATGTTGGCAGACGACGGTGAGGGTTGGAAGGCCCCGCCATATTGCGGCAGACAGTTGACAGATCAAATGTCAATACCCGCTCATATTCAGCGTCTTTCAGACTGTCGGCCCAGAGTCCGGTAGTTTTGGCGTAATTTTCTACCAGTTCAACCTGTTCCGGCTCGCGACCGGTCAGTTTCAGGTAATCAATGGTTTGTTCATCGATATAGAACATACCGGCAGATGCACCGAATTCCGGGGTCATATTGGAAATAGTGGCACGGTCACCGATGGTCAGATCAACAGCCCCCTCGCCAAAGAACTCCAGATAAGAAGACACAACCCGTTCTTTACGCAGGAATTCAGTGAGAGCCAATACAATATCAGTGGCGGTAATGCCGGGCTGACGTTTACCTGTCAGCTTTACACCAACAATATCTGGTAGGCGCATCATCGAGGGGCGACCGAGCATTACAGTTTCTGCTTCGAGGCCACCAACACCAATCGCAATAACCCCCAAGGCATCGACATGCGGTGTATGGCTGTCGGTACCGACGCATGTATCAGGGAAAGCGATACCGTGACGCGCCTGGATCACCGGCGACATCTTCTCCAGATTGATCTGGTGCATAATGCCGTTACCGGCCGGAATTACGTCGACGTTTTTAAAGGCGGTTTTGGTCCACTCAATAAAGTGGAAACGGTCTTCGTTGCGCCGGTCTTCAATTGCACGGTTCTTTTCAAAGGCTTCGGGATCAAAGCCGCCGTGTTCTACGGCCAGTGAGTGATCAACAATCAGCTGAGTAGGAACGACCGGATTTACTTGAGATGGGTCACCACCTTGCTCAGCAATCGCATCACGCAAACCAGCAAGATCAACCAGTGCCGTCTGACCGAGAATATCATGGCAAACAACGCGTGCCGGGTACCAGGGAAAATCCAGTTCCCGCTTGCGTCCGATAATCTGTTTAAGAGAGTCAGTCAGTGTCGCCGGATTACAGCGGCGTACCAGCTGTTCTGCGAGTACGCGAGCAGTGTAGGGCAGTTTATCGTAAGCACCGGGCTGGATTGCTTCGACTGCAGCGCGGGTGTCGAAATAATCCAGTTGGGTGCCCGGTAACGGTTTGCGGTTTGCAGTATTCATACGTCAGCAATCCAAAGGTAACTTCAGGGGAGGGCAGGTTGAATCTGCCCTTTGTTATTATTCTTTTTTGGCTGCCAGCCACCAGCTACTGGCTTCCAGCGGCCAGCTGGTAGCCGGAAGCTGAAGGCTGGCAGCTATTTCATGAGCGATCTTCAATCGCTACCCAGTCCGCATGCTCTGGGCCGGTGTAATCAGCGGAAGGACGGATAATCCGGTTGTTGGCACGTTGCTCCATCACGTGTGCAGTCCAGCCTGCAACCCGTGAGCAAACAAAGATCGGGGTAAACAACTTGGTTGGAATATTCATAAAGTTGTAAGCAGAGGCGTGGAAGAAGTCGGCATTACAGAACAGTTTTTTCTCGCGCCACATGACCGCTTCTACGCGTTCGGAAACGGCATACAGATGAGTGTCGCCTACCTGCTTGGAGAGTTTCTGAGCCCATTCTTTGATTATGGCATTACGGGGATCGGATTCACGGTAAATGGCATGGCCAAAGCCCATGATCTTATCTTTGCGTGACAGCATACTCATGATCGCTTCTTCAGCCTCATCGGCGGTCTGCCACTGCTCGATCATATCCATTGCCGCTTCGTTGGCACCACCATGCAGCGGACCACGCAGAGAGCCGATAGCGCCGGTTACCGTGCTGTGAATATCGGACAGGGTGGAGGCGCAGACCCGCGCGGTAAAGGTTGAAGCGTTAAACTCATGCTCAGCATACAGGATCAGTGACGCATGCATGACTTGGACATGCAGTGGCTCAGGCTTTTTATTGTGCAGCGTCCAGAGGAACTGTTCTGCGATGGAATCTGCTTCGGTTTCCACATCGACCCGAATACCTTCATGGCTGAAGTTATACCAGTAGTTGATCATACCGGGGAAGATGGCGAGCAAACGGTCAATGTGTTCGTGCTGTTCGGAAAAATCACCTTCAGTTTCGAGATTGCCCAGCATGGAACAACCGGTACGCATGACATCCATCGGGTGCGCAGATGCAGGAATTTGTTCCAATACGGTTTTTAATTGCCGGGGCAGGGCACGCATGCCTTTCAGGCGGGTTTTGTAGGCGTCGAGTTCTGTCAGGTTGGGAAGCTTCCCATAAAGCAACAGGTAGGCGACTTCTTCAAACTGAGCCTTGTCCGCCAGCTCTTTTATATCGTGACCGCGATAAGTCAGGCCTGCACCTGTCTTGCCCACGGTACACAGTGCGGTTTCACCAGCAGATTGACCACGCAGGCCAGCACCACTCAACTTCTTTTCTGCCATGATACATCTCCGTTTATTTTTATTACTAATTTACAGACGAGTTATACAGACAATTTTCCAGCTGATATTGAATCAGGGGTTAAGAAACTCTTTGGTTTTTACCAGCAGCTCTCGCTCCTGAAAGGTCATCATACCATCTGCAATGGCTCCACTGTTACCATCACGTTTAATGACTTGCAGAACTTCCCGCATGGCAGTGACGGCAGCACGCTGCAGATCGGATGGAATAATAATCAGCTGATAGCCCATAGCCTTTAGATCTTCAGTCGGTACCAGTGGTGTTTTGCCGCTATAGAACATATTGATCAGCTTCGGACCCGGTGCCTGTTTGGCGATTTCTTCAATCTGCGCGATAGTCTGCGGTGCTTCGACAAACAGCATATCGGCACCGGCTGCAACATAGGCTTTGGCGCGTTCAATTGCATCATCAAAACCGGTGACAGCAATCGCATCGGTGCGGGCAATCACGGTGACGTTACCGGCATATTTGGCGGCAACGGAAACCTTTTTGCACATTTCTTCGGTGGAGACGAGTGATTTGCCATCCAGATGACCACAGCGCTTGGGGAATTCCTGATCTTCAATATGGAAGGCACAGACGCCAGCGTTTTTAAACAGCTCGACGGTACGCTTAACGTTTACCTCATTACCAAAACCGGTATCGGCATCGGCAATCACCGGCAAGCTGGTTGCTTCCACAATCTGACGAATACGGTCGACTACCTCAGTAAGCGTCAATAAACCAATATCGGGTACACCAGTACTGCGAGCAATGGCGCCACCGCTGGCATACAGGGCAGAAAAGCCTGCTTCTTCACCGAGGCGGGTCGAAATACCATCATAAACACCGGGGGCGGTGACGATACCTTCTTTGGCAATCAGGCGATTTAGTGCATTGTCTTTGTCGCTCATACTACTTCCTCTTTTAAATTTGCTCCGACTGGCGGGCGTCTTTTTTCTTTTTCTTGGGTTTGCGGGAAAGTGTTTCGGACGGTGTAGTTATATGTTGCTTGATCTCACGGCGGGCGCGGCTGATATGGCGGCGCATCAGCATCTCAGCAAGCTGACCATCCCGCTCCTGCAGTGCCTTAAGAATCATTTGATGTTCAAACAGAGCCTGTTCCGGGCGGTGACTGCTGCTGGAGCTTTTACGATACATCTGTACCAGATGGTAGAGCTCATCACAGAGTGAATGGATCAGCCGCTGGTTACGGGAGCCTTTGATAATCCGGTAGTGGAAATCATAGTCGCCGTTCTGCTCGATATATGCCTGCCCATTGTTGTTCCGGATAAATGAGGCGTGGGTTTCGAGTAGTTGTTCCAGTTCGGCGAGTTCATGATCCGTCATGTGCTCGGCAGCCAGCCGGGCGGCCATGCCTTCGAGTGCTTCGCGGATAGCGAAGATTTCGGCCAGTTCGTTTTCAGACAGGGTAACAACCCGGGCGCCGGCATTGGGTGTGCGGATTACCAGCCCCATGCTTTCCAGTCTTACAATGGCTTCCCGCAGCGGACCACGCCCAACACCATAGCGGCGGGTGAGTTCTGCTTCAGGTACACGACAACCTTGAAGCAGGGCACCTGATGTGATCTCGTCTATCAACATGCCGCTGACTTCATCAGCCTGAGTTTCGAGTCTGGCATTAATATTGTTCATCCGCTTTCAGTAAAACCCTGCAGATTGTTTACGATATTTATTTTTTTGCCATTTATACACCGATAATAGTGATTATATCAAGATGATCGTTAACGGTTTATGGTGGCGCTGTGTTATCTAGCGCCTCTCACAGGGTCTGTTTACTCCTTGCAACCAGTCACGTACGAGCCAGTTTGCCTGATCCTGATGCATACCTGCATACTGAAGGGTATACATAAACCAGTAGTCAAGATAATACGGCTTGTTATTATCATCTTTATCGTAAATTGGAATTGGGACACCACGGGACATTCTTGTAATATGATTATGCTCAAACCATTCAAGAATTCTTTTTAACTTCAGGAATTTTACTTTTGTTACCTCCATTAAATGGCCGTTTTGAGGTGTTCTTTGACCGAGCTGCGTTAGTTTATCGGTTATTGTTTTTTGAAATTCGTGCTCTTTGAATAATTTGGGGTACGTGTAGTCCGGTATCAGGCTTGCTTTAAGCGGAGGCATTGCATAGAGGTCCTTGCATGACTCATCGCCACAAACAAAAACTGTATGAGCGCCATGTGTATAAATAGCATTCAGGTTATACAGATCATTTTGAGAAAACTTATGATGTAATTCTTCTTTCGATTCGCGAAGAGCTGTTTCCCACTTATGTGTTTCACTTTGTTCAGACTGGCCTCCTGGCAAACCCCATACAGTATTATCTGAAGCGTATTGTTTTTGTGTGCTATAGTGATTGTCACACAGAAGTATAAGCAGTTGTTTGCCTGTGCCGAAATCTCTTGTTGTCAGTACCATTACATAGACGTGCTGTGCTGTTGCGACGGTGCAACAGAAAAGTAGCAATACGGTAATTAATCCTCGTTTCATAAAATACCTCCTTCTTGAATATCATCTCGTACGGAACAGGATGAATACTCTCTAATTGCATATTATGGGAGCAGGAATTAAACAGACAGAAATGATCTATATCAGGATAATTCGAGCGCTATGATTCAGGAGGTTAGATTTTGCATATTGAAATAAGTTTCAAAAATAAGACGGTAATGGCTAGTTTATTGAGTAAATGAGTGAGATTTTTGTTTTTTTGAATAAAAGCGCCCCTTTTTATATACAGAGACGCCGTTTGATACTTGTTATTTTAATACATCTAAATTTCTGAAGAAGCCCAGTGTTTCCGGGTTTGCCAGCGCATCAGTATTCTTCACTGGTCTGTTATGAATAGTTTCCCGCACTGCCAGCTCAACCAGTTTACCACTCAAGGTGCGAGGCAAATCCGGTACCTGAATAATATGTGCAGGCACATGCCGGGGGCTGGCCTGGGTTCGGAGTATATGTTTGATATCCTGTTTTAGCTGCTCGGTTAGCTGGTACCCGTCTTTGAGCATAACAAACAGAATAATCCGGGTATCGTCCTGCCATTCCTGCCCGACAGCAAGGCTTTCCTGTACAGCATCAATCTGGCTGACCTGACGGTATATTTCAGCTGTGCCAATGCGTACACCACCGGGGTTTAATACTGCATCTGAACGACCGTGGATAATAATGCCCTGTCGCTCTGTCAGCTCTCCGAAGTCTCCATGTGCCCAGATATTGTCAAAGCGGGCAAAGTAGGCATTGTGATAGCGCTGCCCATCCGGATCATTCCAGAAACCGACCGGCATAGATGGAAAACTCTGGCGACAAACCAGTTCGCCACGTTCACCTTCAACAGGTGTGCCATCCAGATCATAGAACGCCACATCCATTCCCAGTCCGGCACATTGCAGTTCTCCGGAATAAACCGGTTTTAACGGACTGCCTAGGGCGAAGCAGGAGACGATATCGGTGCCACCGGAGATAGAAGCCAGACAAAGGTTGGTTTTCATTTCCCGGTAAACCCAGGCAAAGCTTTCAGGCGACAGGGGGGAGCCGGTAGATAACACCGTTCGCAAAGCACTTAAATCATGACTGCGGGCGGGCTCCACACCCACTTTTTCCAGTGCAGCGATATAGCGGGCACTGGTACCGAAAATACTGATATCTTCTTCCTGGGCAATATCCAGCAATGCTTCCGGGTTTGGGTGAAAGGGTGAACCATCAAACAGTACGAGTGTTGCTCCTGTCATCAACCCGCTGACCAGCCAGTTCCACATCATCCAGCCGCAGGTGGTGAAATAGAACAGTACATCATTTGGTGTTACATCTGTATGTAGAACCAGTTCTTTCCAGTGTTGTAACAATATCCCGCCGGTGCCGTGAACAATACATTTCGGCTTACCGGTGGTGCCGGAAGAATAGAGGATATACAACGGATGATCGAAAGGCAGGGACGCAAACTCAACGTCCTTTGCATCCTGCTTGAAATCAGTCAGCAATACAGCTTTTTCAAGACTTGCCAGCTCGGGCTGCTGATCTCTGAAAGGGACGATGACAGTCTTTTCTATGGAATCAATACCAGCCTGAACTTCAGCCACTTTATCGATGCAGTTCAGTGACTTGCCGCTGTAAAAGTATCCATCACATGAAATCAGTACTTTGGGTTTGGTCTGACCAAAACGATCCAGAACGCCACTAATACCGAAATCCGGAGAACAGGAAGTCCAGACACCACCCAACGCAGTCGTTGCCAGCATACAGACAACCGTTTCAATACAGTTCGGCATTAATGCGGCAACCCGGTCACCGGGCTGAATACCGGCTTCCCGTAAACCTGCCTGCACCTGCGCCACTTCACTGTAGAGCTCGGCATAACTTAACTGTTGACGGGTGCCGTTTTCTCCACGGAAGACCAATGCCGTTTTATTATCCCGCCGCTGGAGTAGTCGTTCGGCAAAATTAAGACGACTGCCGGTAAACCATTTGGCTTCTATCAGCTTACCTGTATGCTCATCCAGTACTTCTTTATATGACTGATGAAAGTTAACTTCACCCTGTTCGGCAATCATCTGCCAGAAGTCGGCGCGGTGCTCAACAGACCAGCGGTGCAGGTCATCATAGGTTTCCAGTGTCAGGTTATGCGTGGTGTTTACCTGCTGCATAAACCGGTACATATTGGATTTTTTCTGCCGCGCTGCGTCGGGGGTCCAGAGCGGTTGGCTCATGATGCATCCTCTTTGCATTTCGGGAGGCGAGCTTCCAGCCTCCAGCTGCCGGTAGTGCTGGTACAATACTGGTAGCTGACAGCTAATAGCCGACAGCTCTTTATTGTTCTTTCTGTATAACCTTCGCCAGCGCTGCCAGTCCGGCATTGCTGCGACAGAGCAGTCCAAGCTGTTCTGTCACAAAGCGGGTTGCCCAGAGTAAACCATTATTATCAACACCGTGACGAATACCCAGCCCTTCCAGCAGATAGACCACATCCTCGGTTGCTACATTACCACTGGCGCCGGGTGCATAAGGGCAGCCGCCCAGTCCGGAAATGGCGCTGTCGATTACTTCCAGCCCTTCTTCAAGCAGGGCATAAAGGTTAGCAATTGCCTGCCCGCGGGTATTATGGAAATGAGCCGCCAGCTGAGGCATCGGTACCTTTGCTGTGACTTTCTCAAACAGCTGTTTTGCCTTGACCGGTGTTCCGAGACCAATGGTGTCACCGAGTGAGACTTCAAAGCACCCGCGATCAATTAACTCTTTTGTCAGTTCGGCAACTTTTGCCGGACGAATATCACCCTCATAGGGACAACCCATGATGCAGGAAATATAGCCCCGCACCCGTTTACCCGCGGCAGTCGCGGCTTCGATAACCGGGGTAAAACGCTCCAGACTTTCACTGATGCTGCAGTTAATGTTCTTCTGGCAAAAAGTCTCGGAAGCTGCTGTAAATACAGCAACTTCATCGACATTGGCGGCGAGTGCACCTTCGACACCTCGGAGGTTGGGGGTCAGTGCCGCATAGACGGTATCGCTACGTCGTTTAAGGTCAGCAAATACCTGGTCAGAGTCTGTCATTGCCGGGATGCGACCCGGCGCGACAAAGCTTCCGGCTTCAATATGACGCAATCCGGCCTCTGCCAGCAATTCTACCAGCTGGATACGGTCGCCAACGGATTGCGGCGTTTCCCCCTGCAGGCCATCCCGTGGCCCGACCTCGACAATACGAACAGCTTTCGGGAGGCTCATGCTTCAACCTCCTGCTGTTCAAAATCCAGCAGCAATGCGTTCTGGTCAACCTGCTCACCGGCATTGAAATGAATCGCGGTTACTGTGCCGTTTGCCGGAGCCCGGATGGTATGTTCCATTTTCATGGCTTCCATAATCACCAGCGGGGTATCCTGATCCACCTGCGAGCCGGTTTCAGCAAGTACCTCCACAATCGTGCCCGGCATCGGTGCATGCAGGCGGCCATCATTATCATCAGCAATATTAACCGGAGCCTGAAGTTGCCAGACCAGCTGGTGGTCAGAACCTGTCAGATAAAGTGTGTCGCCTGCAGCATCCAGGCGATAGCGGGTGGATAGTCCATCTGCCTGAATGGTGATAACGGTATCCTGCTGCTGATAGCTGAAAGCAAATGATCCGTTACTTGTTTCCAATACGGCTTTGCCCGGCTCACCTTTGATTAAACGGGCACTGAGTCGTTGCTGGTCCTGCCAGAAAAATACTGGTGCTCCGGCAGCTTGATTCAGTCGCCAGCCGGATGTTGTGTTAACCGGCGAAGCTGCTGTTGTCTGCAGTTTATAGAGCGCCGCAGCTGCCAGAGCAGGCTGTAGATTAACAGTGCGGGGAGCCAGCGTATCGCCGTGCAGCTCAACAAACCGCGTGGTTAACCGGGCTTCAGCAAAGGTACGGTGCTGCAGTACCCGAATCAGGTAATCACGGTTGGTATCAACCCCGCCAAGCACGAGATTTTCCAGTGCAGTAATCAGCCGCTGACGGGCTTCATCCCGGTCTTTACCGTGGGTAATAATTTTCGACAGCATCGGGTCATACCAGACACTGACATCATCATGCTGTTGAATCCCACTGTCGATACGAACACCGGGCAAATCAGCAGGCTCATGCAGTACATTAATATGACCCGTAGCGGGCAGAAAACCATTGTCCGGTGATTCGGCATACAGCCGGACTTCCATGGAATGTCCCTGCAACTGCAGTTCAGACTGCTTGAGCGGCAACGGCTGATTACTGGCAACCTGTAACTGCCATGCCACCAGATCGGTGCCGGTAATCAGTTCGGTAACCGGGTGCTCGACCTGTAGCCGGGTATTCATTTCCATAAACCAGAATTCACTGCCTTCCAGCAGAAATTCTACGGTTCCGGCACCGGTATAGTTAATCGCCTTGGCGGCTTTTACGGCAGCTTCGCCCATATCTTTACGTAGAGAAGGGGATAATCCGGGGGCAGGTGCTTCCTCAATGATTTTCTGATGACGACGCTGTACCGAGCAGTCCCGTTCAAACAGATAGACGCCATTGCCATGGTTATCGCAGAATACCTGAATTTCTACGTGGCGGGGTTGTAACAGACACTTCTCAACCAGCATCCGGTCGTCACCGAAAGCCTGCATTGCTTCCCTGCGGGCACCGGCAATCGCGGCATCCAGTTCTTCGGCACTGTATACCACCCGCATGCCCTTGCCACCCCCCCCGGCACTGGCTTTTAGCATCAACGGAAAACCAACATCCAGCGCTGCTCTGCGCAGGGTTTCATCATCCTGCTTTTCTCCGTGGTAACCGGGCAACACCGGTACGCCAGCGTCTTCCATCATCGCCTTGGCTTCCTGCTTGCTGCCCATGGCGGTAATGGCATTAGCGGTCGGGCCAATAAAGGTTACACCGGCTTCAGTACAACGTTGGGAGAACACCGCATTTTCTGACAGGAAACCATAACCAGGATGAATTGCTTCAGCGCCGGTCTGTCTTGCCGCATCCAGTACTTTGTCTATATCGAGATAGCTTTTGACCGCTTCCGCCGGCCCGAGGCAGACGACTTCATCCGCCAGTTTTACATGCAGTGCTTTACGGTCTGCTTCGGAACAGACGGCAACCGTTTTAATACCCAACCGTTGACAGGTACGGATCACCCGGCAGGCAATTTCACTGCGGTTGGCAATCAGAACCTTGCTAAATAAAGAGCTAGACATCTTGTTCTTCTCCCTGCTTTTGCCAGGCGGGGGATCGCTTTTCCAGAAAGGCACTCAAACCTTCCCGGCCTTCTTCTGAGGCGCGAATGCGGGCGATGTAGTCCACGGTATAATCCGTCAACTCCGGTGTGCCCGGCACCTGTCCGGCAATACCTTTCAGCAATTCCTTGGTTGCGGCAATAGCGGCAGGACTGTTTTGCAGCAGTTGTTTAATCAGAGCATCTGCCGTATTTCGCAGTTCATCTTCCGGCACGACTTCATGTACCAGACCAATATCCTGAGCTTTGGCGGCAGGAATGACTTCGGCGCTGAGCATATAACGTCGGGACTGACGGGTACCGATAGCGCGGGCAACAAACGGGCTGATGGTGGCGGGTGACAGACCGATCTTGACCTCACTCAGACAGAAGCGGGCATTATCTGCAGCCACCACAATATCGCAGCAGCTGGCGAGGCCAACAGCTCCGCCATAGCAGGCACCCTGTACCAGACCAATCACCGGCTTCGGGCACTGGTCGAGTAATACCATCAGCTTCGCCAGCTGGGCAGCGTCGGCACGGTTAGCGGCTTCATCCATCTGCCCCATACGACGCATCCAGTTCAGATCACCTCCGGCAGAGAAATGTTTACCTGCCGCATCCAGTACAATAATCCGGGCTTCCGGGGTGTTACTGACCTCTTCCAACGTTTCAATCAGGCTGGCGATCAGGTTGTCATCAAAGGCATTGCGGACTGAAGGACGATTCAGGGTCAGGCGAACCACACCACGGGGATCGATACCGGCGGTTAAACCTTCATCATTATTATTTGTCATTTCTGGCACTCCTACATTCTGAAAATGCCATAACGGGTATCTTCGATCGGTGCATTTAATGCAGCGGCAAGGCTGAGACCCAATACATCGCGGGTCTGTGCCGGATCAATAACACCGTCATCCCATAACCGGGCACTGGCATAGGCGGCAGTGGATTCGCGGTCAAACTGCTGCTCCAGCGGTTTGCGGAATTCTGCTTCTTCTTCCGTCGACCAGCTTTTACCGGCCTTTTCCAGTGCGCCGCGTTTAACGGTTGCCATAACACCTGCTGCCTGTTCACCACCCATAACGGCAATTCGGGCGTTGGGCCAGCTCCACATAAAGCGCGGATCATAGGCGCGGCCGCACATACCGTAGTTACCGGCACCGTAACTGCCACCAATAACGACAGTTAATTTTGGTACCTCGGCACAGGCAACAGCGTTCACCAGTTTGGCGCCGTGACGGGCAATACCTTCAGATTCGTACTGTTTGCCGACCATAAAGCCGGTGATATTCTGCAAAAACAGCAGCGGAATCTTGCGCTGGCAGCACAGCTCAACAAAATGTGCTCCCTTGATAGCTGATTCCGAAAACAGTACGCCATTGTTTGCCAGAATACCTACTGGGTAACCATGAATCCGGGCAAAGCCACACACCAGTGTTGTCCCATAGCGTGCCTTGAATTCATCCAGCTCAGAACCATCTACCAGCCGGGCGATAACATCTCTTACATCATAAGGCTGACGCGGATCTTCAGGAATCACACCGTAAAGCTCTTCAGTATCAAAAAGTGGCGCAATGGTTTCCGTGCGTTGCACTTGATCAGCCGTCGTACGATTCAGGTTGGCAACAATATTACGGGCAATCTGTAGGGCATGCTCGTCATTTTCTGCCAGATGATCGGCAACGCCGGATGTGCGGGTATGAGCATCCCCCCCACCGAGTTCTTCAGCGGTTACTTCTTCACCGGTAGCGGCTTTGACCAGCGGCGGTCCCGCAAGAAAGATAGTGCCCTGGTTGCGGACAATAATGCTTTCATCTGCCATCGCCGGAATATAAGCGCCACCGGCTGTACAGGAACCCATGACTACGGCGATCTGGGCAATACCTTTGGCTGACATTCTTGCCTGGTTAAAGAAAATCCGTCCGAAATGTTCTTTATCCGGGAATACATCAGACTGGCGGGGCAGGTTGGCACCACCGGAATCTACCAGATAAATACAGGGCAGGTGATTAGCTTCGGCAATTGTCTGGGCGCGCAGATGCTTTTTGACCGTTAATGGGTAATAACTGCCGCCTTTTACAGTGGCATCATTACCGACAATCATACAGGTCTGGCCGGATACCTGACCGATTCCCGCCACAGCACCGGCGGAGGGCAGGTTATCTTCATAAACACCTTCAGCCACCAGCTGCCCGACTTCCAGAAAGGCTGAGCCGGGGTCAAGTAACTGATCTATCCGGTCCCTGACCATTAACTTGCCACGGCCTTCATGGCGGGCACGTGCCTTTTCTCCACCACCCTGCAGAATCCGGGCAATGGTTTCATTCAGCGGGTTCAGTTTACCCAGCATGGCAGCCTGATTCTGTTTAAATGCTGCCGAATGAATATTAACTGCAGATTCAATCACAGGCATTAGCGGGTCTCCTGAAACAGCTCACGACCAATCAACATGCGGCGGATTTCTGAAGTCCCGGCCCCGATTTCATAGAGTTTGGCATCGCGGAGCAGGCGCCCGGTGGCGTATTCATTAACATAACCATTGCCGCCCAGAATCTGGATCGCCTGCAGCGCATGTTGCGTGGCACGTTCGGCGATATACAAAATGACTCCTGCAGCATCTTTACGGGTGGTTTCACCGCGGTCACAGGCTTTAGCGACGGTATACAGGTAAGCGCGTGAAGCGTTCAGCTCGGTATTCATATCCGCCAGCTTGCCCTGAATCAGCTGGAACTCACCAATAGGCTTGCCGAACTGTTTGCGTTCATGCACATAGGGCACAGCAACATCCAGACAGGCCTGCATAATGCCAACCGGACCACCGGATAAGACGACACGTTCATAATCCAGACCGCTCATCAACACTTTAACGCCGCCATCAATGGTGCCAAGCACATTTTCAGCCGGGACTTCACAGTCCTGAAAGACCAGTTCACAGGTGTTGGAACCGCGCATGCCCAGCTTGTCGAGTTTCTGTGCCTGGGTGAAACCGGGGAAGCCGCGCTCAACAATAAAGGCAGTTATGCCATGCGGGCCTTGTTCCGGATTGGTTTTGGCGTAGATCACATAGGTGTCGGCATCAGGACCGTTGGTGATCCACATTTTGTTACCGTTCAGAATAAACGCATCGCCGCGTTGCTCGGCTTTCAGCTTCATGCTGACAACATCAGAACCGGCATTGGGTTCACTCATGGCTAGTGCACCGACATGTTCACCGGAACAGAGTTTGGGCAGGTATTTATGTTTCTGTTCTTCGGTACCGTTACGGCGAATCTGGTTGACGCAGAGGTTGGAATGAGCACCGTAACTGAGGCCAACGGACGCTGATGCACGACTGATTTCTTCCATTGCCACCGCGTGAGCAAGGTAACCCATACCAGAACCACCGTATTCTTCCTCAACCGTAATGCCGAGTAGTCCCATATCACCCAGTTTGCGCCAGAGCTGTGCCGGAAATTCGTTTTCCTGATCAATGTTCGCAGCGATAGGGGCAATTTCTTTTTCTGCAAAATGTTGTACCTGCTCACGCAGCAGGTCGATGGTTTCACCCAAATCATGATTAAGACTGTGCATATCGGGCTCCTGTTGATGTAACTGATGTCTTGTTGATGTTTATTGTTATTGGTCAGGTAACACAGGTTCTTAGGCTGCAGGCTTCCGGTTGTTAGCTGTCAGGGATTTGTGGCAGCGACTTTCTACTTCGTCCAGTTCCTTTTGCATGGCAGCTATATCTTTTAGCTGTTGTTCAAGTAGCGCTCGCCTTTCTGAAATCTTGTTCAGCAGGGTTTCCAGCTGGCGGCGGTTATTGTGGTCAGGATCGTAGAGTTCAATCAGTTCCCGTGACTCATCCAGACTGAAACCGAGGCGTTTGCCACGGAGAATCAGTTTCAGGGAAGTGCGGTCACGGGGGGAATAGATGCGATGCTGGCCTTCACGGGCAGGGGAGAGCAGTCCCTTGTCTTCGTAGAAACGAATGGTACGGGTAGTAATCTCGAATTCCTGCGCCAGCTCAGAGATGCTGTAGCGCCGGGTGGTTTCCGGTGTTCCCATTTGAAGCGTGCTGCATGATTACGGTTTACCGAAGTATGGATTACGTTGACGTTAACGTCAATGCGTGCAAACAAACTGCTATATATTTTGGCAGGCGGTATACAATGTTATGCTTGAATCTTTCTCAGGTGCTTTTTAATGAAGAGTCTGGATAGCAGTAGAAGGTTTAATCAGATTATTTTACAAATCGCTCTGATGTTAATTGGAGTTGCAATAAATAGTTATGCCGGTTTATTAAACCTCAGTGGGGTAGAAGAAAATAAAATTGATCAAATAGATGGTATAGATTATTTTCCCGAGACAGGCATTGTTTGCTGGGGGCGCATAAAAAGCCGGCACTATATCTGGATAACTTCCGAAAAAGATAAAACCTATTCAACCGTTTCATTCCGGACTCACAGTCGGGATTACACCAGAAGAGTTATTCCATCAGGACATAATCGCCTGATAGCGCTTATTAAGCACGGTGCCATCAAAATCTGGGAACGACCTGATCAGGATAGTGATGACTGGTATCTGAGCCACCAATTAAATCATGAGTTTGCATTCGCAGTGGTTCCGGTTTCTGACCAACAGTTCGTTACGGTGTCACATGATCATTCAATGCATATCTGGAGCCTGAAAAATGCAGCTCCGGCAAAGGTCTCCCCCAACATCCGGGAAATGGGGATGACGACTGTATTGGCTGAGGCAGCAGATAAAAGTCAGTTTTATTCGCTTATTGAATCCTGTAAAGAAACAGCAGACAGCGTTTTGCTCTGGACACCGAATGATGATGGCACTTGGTCTTACAGTAGCATTGCAAACTATACAAAAATTCTTGGCATCCATTACCTCAGAAACCAGTCATTACTGGTCATAGGCGGTGAGAAATATATGCCTGACATCGGGTGGCGACATTATGGTGACCAGAATCCCCCATCCTGCGTTATGGCATGGACAGAAAAACACCCGGAATGGAAACCTGTAACTGATCGCTCTCCAGAATGCACGCATATTTTACCCAATGGCGATTTACTGCTTGAAGGGAGTGGGACAGCGCCGGTTCATATTGCACAGATGAATGACCATGATAAACGCTGGAGTATTGTGAAACTTTCAGACCCGGATTGTGATATTACCTGTCGGTCAGATACGGTATGTGAATTTACAGTGCTTCGTAATGGAAAAATAGTGACGGCTGAAAACAAGGCCGGAAATAATATTATCAGAATCTGGACAGCACATAACCGGGGTTACTCAGTGAAAAAACTGGTTTCCAGAGACGATTTTCCGAAAATTTTTTGTCTGCTGGAGTTGCGTACCGGCATACTGGCTGCCATCTATGATACGGGGTTGATGGAGTGGTGGGATCTGGAGTTATGAGCACGTACCGCAAAATCAAAAATTAATACTCGCATTTAAGGAAAAATATGCCATCTTTTCAAATGCGTGTCATTAATCCGATGTCGTTTTTTAATTGCACCTAAAAATCAAATATTTCAGCGTCGTTTGTATTTCCTGATTGAAGTTCGCAGGAGCCACAAGATGAATACCCTATCAAAAATCACCCGAAAGCCAATATTGCTGCTTGGCATGTTGTGTTTGCTTTTTTTCTTCCCTTTTGGCTCGGCACCTGCTGTTGCAAGCGGGGGGAGTATTGATGTCAGCCATCCACCTTCTGCCAAGCATTCAACAGGAAAGAAAAAAAGTAAAAAGCCGGTTCAGGCAGAAAATATTATCACGAAATTGCAGGCGCTCAGGGGCAAGCCTGTGACGGTGCTCAGCATTTTGCTGAAACCGGAAGATGCCCCCGAAAACGAGACGGTTAAAAAATTCTACGGTAACAGCGGTGATGTTTTAACCGCTGACCAAAAGCTGGCTTTCGTCTGGCTTTTGGCTGAATATGCCCCTGATAATGAGCATCACCCCGAAATACCGCTTGCTGTCGCATTATCGGATGCCAAAAAACGCCGCAATAGTGAACCGCTGGCACATGCAGCCTGCATGGCATTAAAAACCGGCATGAGTCCGCCGGAAAGCGAAGACTTAAAGGCTCCCCGGCTATTCACACAGGCTGAAATTACCCGCGCCGAGCCCGGAGAAGACCTGACAGCAAGCTTTACTGAATGGTGCAAGCAGAGCGCCGGCACCAAAACTCAGCGACTGCAAGCACTGGCAGCGAACAATAATATCCCGCTGCTGATATCGCCCGAATCACCTGCCACGGCACCGGTTACAAAAAAACAGCACCATTCATCCGTCAGACCGGCTATGAGCTGGAAGAAAATGGCGTATATGACGCTCGTCGGGCTTTATTTCTGCTCAGTTCAAATGGTTGCTGCTCAGGCATCATCTATGACTGACATGCCCATGCCCACCCCAACGCCTATGACTGACATGCCCACCCCAACGCCTATGACTGACATGCCCACCCCAACGCCTATGACTGACATGCCCACCACAACTATGGACGAAACGACTGCTGGCGCACTCTATAATTTAGCGGCAGTGCCGGTTACGCTGGTCTTTGCTCTGGCTGGCGCGCTTTACAACATGATGTAGGTGTTACCATTACGGAAGGTTTGGTTATCTTCTGTTCACCACTCACCATTAACGGTTTGCTATGCTGATGACTCCGAACCAAAAATAACAGGTTGTCGTTATGGGTTTAGAGAAAAGAGTTGAGCAGCTTGAGTCTCATTTTGACTCGCTTGACAGTGCGGTGCGAAGCCTTATCAGTATTACGGGTGAAACCCACCGGATTATTCAGGAAAACCAGCAGGAGAACCGTGAGCGGTTTAACCGGCTGGAAAATCGCATGACCGCTGTCGAAAATCGTGTGGCCGCTGTAGAAAATCGCATGACCGCTGTCGAGAAGGGGCTGGTTGCGCTTACGGAAGCTACAGTTGCCGGCTTCAAACGGGTTGATGAAGAACTGGCAGGGGTGCGTAAAGATCAGACGGCTATGCGCAAAGATATAGCCGGTCTTGATCTGCTGATACGTCAAAGGCTTCCGCTTAACTAGCTGAAAATGACCTGATACAGGCTGCCACCGCAACGGGGCAGCCTTTTTATTACGGTTTGGTTTTACGTCACAAAAATAAACAGTTTCGGTCATTTACCTCCCCGGCACAGGCTGCTAACGTGCGCCATAATCAGACTCTCACTAACAATCACAAGCTTTCCAGCAACAGGAGTCGCCATGGATTTTGAACTGACGGAAGATCAGCTTGCTTTTCGTGACACCGCCAGACAGTTTGCCGAGCAGGAACTGGCACCCAACGCTGCCAAATGGGATCAGGAGCATCATTTTCCGGTTGATGTGATCAAAAAAACCGGAGAGCTTGGATTCTGTGGTCTTTATACCCCGGAAGAGGCAGGTGGTCTTGGTTTAAGCCGACTGGATTCCCATCTAGTATTTGAACAGCTCTCCTACGGTTGTACAGCAACCACGGCTTATCTCACCATCCATAATATGTGTACCTGGATGATTGGCAGCTTTGCTTCACCTGAGCTGCGTGATCAGTGGTGCCCGGATCTGGTGTCCGGCAATAAACTATCGTCCTACTGCTTGACCGAACCGGGTGCCGGTTCCGATGCAGCTTCTCTGCGCACAACCGCCAGAAGGGAAGGGGATAAATATATTCTGAATGGCAGCAAGATGTTTATTTCCGGTGCTGGCAGTACCGAGGTGCTGGTGGTAATGGCGCGTACCGGTAATAAAGGCCCTAAAGGTATTTCGGCGCTGGTGGTGCCCGCGGATGCACCGGGTATCTCTTATGGCAAAGCCGAAGAAAAAATGGGCTGGAATGCCCAGCCCACCCGGTTGATCAGCTTTGAAGATGTCGAAGTCCCCGTTTCTAACCGGCTGGGAGAAGAAGGCGAAGGCTTTGTGTTTGCTATGAAAGGGCTGGATGGCGGGCGTTTGAATATTGCCACCTGTTCACTGGGTACTGCCCAGATGGCACTGGATACTGCGCAGAATTATATGCAGGAACGGGAACAGTTCGGACGCCCCATTGCCGGTTTTCAGGCACTGCAATTCAAGTTAGCAGATATGGCAACCGAGTTGGTGGCTGCCCGGCAAATGGTGCGGCTGGCGGCCAGTAAACTCGACAGAAAAGATCCGGAAGCCACGGCTTACTGTGCTATGGCAAAACGGTTTGCAACGGATGCAGGCTTCAATGTTTGCAATGAAGCGCTGCAAATTCATGGCGGCTACGGTTATATCCGTGAATATCCGCTGGAGCGGATGGTGCGGGACACCCGGGTGCATCAGATTCTTGAAGGCACTAATGAAATCATGCGGGTGATTATTGCCCGTCGCCTGCTGGATGAAAAACGTGGAGATATCGAATAATGAGTGCTAGTGCTTCTATAGAAAGTATTCTGGTAAAAGAAGAGGGTCATACCGCGATTCTGACTCTGAACAATCCCCCTGCCAATACCTGGACAGTCGATAGTCTTAATCAGCTGGCATCCATTGTTTCTGAATATAATGCCCGTAAAGATATCATGACCCTGATTGTCCGCAGCGACAGCGAGAAGTTTTTCTCTGCCGGGGCGGATCTGAAAATGTTTGCGGATGGTGACAAGGATAATGCCTCAAAAGTGGGTATTGCTTTTGGTCACGCATTTGAGGCGCTGTCTGCTTTTCGTGGCGTAACTATTGCCGTGATCAGTGGCTGGTCAATGGGCGGTGGTCTGGAAGTTGCGCTGGCCTGTGATCTGCGCGTAGCGGAACCACAGGCAACCATGGCATTGCCAGAGGCATCCGTTGGTTTGCTGCCCTGTGCAGGTGGTACTCAGAATCTCACGCTGCTGGTTGGTGAAGGCTGGGCGAAACGAATGATTCTTTGCGGAGAGCGTGTCTCTGCAACTAAAGCATTGGAAATTGGCCTGGTAGAAGCAATTGCTGAGCAGGGTAAAGGACTGGATCAGGCACTGGAATGGGCTAACGGTGTTGAGAAGCAAAGCCCTGCCGCCGTGGCAGCCTGTAAACGACTGATTCAGCAAACCCGCAGTGCTCCATTAAGTGATGGTCTGCCAAAAGAACGTACCGAATTTGTTGAACTGTTTGATGACCCGAACCAGCTGGAAGGGGTGAATGCGTTCCTCGAAAAGCGCAAGCCGGAATGGAAATACTGATTCAAACAGATTGATAAAAGAAGGAAGTTGTTTTTATGACGGATTGTGTGCTTTTTGAAGAACTGACAACTGTCAGTGGTCATAAAATTGGTCGCGCCACACTCAATGCTGAAAAATCCCTGAATGCCCTCAGTCTGGATATGATAGATCTGCTATATCCCAAACTGCTGGACTGGGCAGAAGATTCATCGATTGCAGCAGTCTTTCTGGAAGGTGCTGGTGAAAAAGGCTTTTGTGCCGGTGGCGATGTGCGGCGTCTGTGGGACTGCATGCAGGAAGATACTCCGGATAACCGGGCGTTCTGCGAAGGTTTCTTTACCCGTGAATATAAACTGGATCATCTGATCCATCGCTTTCCAAAACCTTTGGTGGTCTGGGGTGGTGGTATTGTCATGGGTGGTGGTTTGGGATTAATGGCTGGCGCTTCCCACCGGGTAGTTACGGAAACCACCCGGATTGCGATGCCGGAAATAACCATTGGTCTGTTTCCAGATGTGGGTGGCAGCTACTTCCTGAACCGCATGCCTGCACATATCGGTTTGTTTCTCGGGCTGACGGCCTGCCATATCAATGGTACTGATGCGCTTTATCTGAATATGGCTGACCGGATGCTGCCACAGGATGCGCGGGAAGAACTGGTTGCGACGATGCAGTCCGCGAACTGGTCAACCGATAAAACGGCCAACAGTCGTACATTAGATAGCATTTTACGTCAGCTCGAACAGGCAGACAAACCAGCCCCGCAAGTTGAACCACGACTGGAGATAATTCGGGAACTGGTTGATCGTGATTCTCTGCCGGAAATCATGTCGGCACTGGAAGCTCTGGAAACCGATGATAAGTGGTTACAGAAAGCAAAAGATGCCGCATCTCACGGCAGCCCTGCAGCGGCATTTCTGATTTATGAAATGTATCAGCGGGGCAAACGCTGGTCGCTGGCAGAAACCTTCCGTCATGAGCTTGACCTGGCAGTGAACTGCACCCGTAACGGAGAGTTCAGTGAAGGTGTGCGGGCCTTGTTAGTTGATAAAGGCCGGAATCCAAAATGGCAGTTTAGCTCGGTTACAGAAGTTGATCGAGAATGGATTGATGCACAGCTTCAGTCACCCTGGGCTGAAGGTGAGCATCCATTGCTAAGTCTGACCTGAAATATTGATTGAGTAATCTCTGTGAAGTATCAGTCAGTTGTTGTGCTTACCGGTGCCGGTGTTTCCGCCGAATCCGGTATTAAAACCTTCCGCGCCAGCGATGGCTTATGGGAAAACCAACCGGTGAAAGAGGTTGCCACTCCGGAAGGTTTTGCCCGTAATCCGTCGCGGGTACAGAATTTCTATAATCAACGGCGGCAACAACTGGCTGAAGTAGAGCCAAATAGAGCTCATCTGGCGCTGGCTGAATTTGAATGGTCTTTTAACGGTGGTTTTCTGCTAATCACCCAGAATGTCGATGATCTGCATGAAAGAGCAGGGAGCCGTAACCTGATTCATATGCATGGAGAGTTGAAGAAGGCTCGTTGTCTTGACTGTGATTATGTGTCGGTGCAGGAAGGTGATCTGGGTATTAACAGTCTGTGTCCGAACTGCCACAGCGTTGGTCTGTTACGTCCACATATTGTCTGGTTTGGCGAAATGCCGCTGGAAATGGAGTTCATCGAAGAACAGCTGGCTAATTGCGATTTGTTCATTGCAATCGGCACATCGGGCAATGTTTATCCTGCGGCCGGTTTCTTTTATGAGGCACAGCGGGCTGGTGCACATACAGTAGAGCTGAATCTCGATCCTGGCGAAAATGCTTCTTTGTTCGATGAACAGATTTGTGGACCCGCTACCACGATTGTTGCTGATTATTTAAAGACATTATGAAAAACCAGATATAATAGGCGCGTTATTCACGC
Source organism: Endozoicomonadaceae bacterium (assembly GCA_965261725.1). Classification (GTDB taxonomy): domain Bacteria; phylum Pseudomonadota; class Gammaproteobacteria; order Pseudomonadales; family Endozoicomonadaceae; genus CANDOC01. The sequence continues at coordinate 55,637 of CBDHDU010000045.1, forward strand.
TGTATGAAGTTATTAATGTCACGCGCCTTATCTGCCTGCCCCCACCAGTTTTGCCTGTTAACCCATGCGGTTGAGTTTTCCAAACCGACGAATACCGGACGGCTGGTTACTCAACAACTACCGGGCACTCTGGTATTAGAGTGGAGCAGGGTGGAGCCTCCCACGGCTTTACTGGAGTTATTGCAGCAAGATGATTGTCAGCCTTTACTGGTTTTTCCTGAGGCGTTAGCGATTTACCATGCTGATGAGCACTGTTACCCTGAATCGTTTCCTGCCGCAGAAAGTAAACTGTTTATTATTCTCGATGCCACCTGGCAACAGGCTCGCAAGATTTATCGGCAGAGCCCCTACCTGCATACATTGTCGATTTATAATGTGAGAAATCCGCCTCCTTCTATCTATTCACTTCGGCGTAATCAACAACCTGGACATTTATGTACGGCTGAAGTTGTTGCTCAAATACTGAGACAGAAAGAACAGGTCGTGGTGGCAGAGCAACTAATAAAGGCAGTAACAGAGTTTTGTGAAAACTATCAGGGTAAAAAGCACTCTGAATCGCTAACAAGATAGATGATCTCTATCAATGCTATAGCCAGAATTGAGTTCAACTATAAACACTGACGAATTATAGTAGCGGCAATTTTGTAATTATCACTACAGGGGTGAACAAGATGGATCGTTTTACTGTATTTGGTCGTCCGGGCTGCGGTTTCTGTGTGCAGGCCAAACGGGTTCTGGAAATGAAAGAATTACCATTCAGATATATTGATATTCATGAAGAAGGAATTACAAAGGAAGACTTGGAAAAGACCGTTGGAAAACCTGTTCACACTGTGCCGCAGATTTTCCATGGCCAGAAATATATTGGTGGTTACACCGATCTGGATGCTTACCTGAAAGAACTGTCTATCTGATTTCAGAGATTATTTTCCATATCCTCGCCGGCTGACCAGCCGGCTTGGTTCCTGATGGCCAAACAAGGACAACATATATGGCCAATGATGTTATTTCTAATGTTTCCAGTACATCGAGCTGGCAACTACCTCAAGTAGTCGTTCAATATCATCAGGATAAACCTCACCAATATTTCCAATCCGAAAACAATTGGCTTTCGATATTTTGCCAGGGTAAATCACAAAACCTTTATCTTTTAACATGCCGTAGAAGATCTTGAACTGATAATCAGTATTTTCCGGTGGCACAAATGAGGTGATAAAAGGTGAATGATGCCTCCGAGCTAGCAGGCATTTGAAACCAAGTGCTTCCATACCCTCTACCAATTGTTTCTGATTGCTGGTGTAGCGTTGAAATCGAGCTTCAATACCACCTTCATCTTCCAGTTCCAGTAAAGCCTGATAAAACGCTCGTACGCAGTGAGTAGGGGAGGTGAAGCGCCATTTTCCCTGATTGTCTTCCATGCAGCGCCATTGGGAATACAGGTCAAGTGAAAGTGAGCGGGCGCGACCCTTACATTTTACCAGTGAATCCTCACGGGCAATCACAAAACCAAATCCGGGTACACCCTGCAGACATTTGTTGGGGGAGCTTATAAGGTAATGAATTCCCAGCTTACTCATATCAATCGGCATGCCACCGAAACTGCTCATGGCATCAACAATCAGGCGGCGGTTTTGTTTATTCACTATATCGCAAACTGCTTCCAGAGGATTAAGCATGCCGGTGGTTGTCTCACAGTGAACCATCGTTACATGAGTGATACCGGGATCGCCAGATAATATCCGATCAATTTCATCGGGCGAGGGAGCCACCATTTCGTTACAGTGGTATATGTGATGACGGACTTTAAGATAACGGGCAATCTCACCTGCGCGGGCACCGTAGGCGCCGTTATCAATTACCAGCAGTTTGCCATGTTCCGGCACAATGCTTCCAATGGCCGCTTCTACGGATGCGGTTCCACTGCCTTGCATCAGTACAGCTGTGTAACCGGATTCTGATGATGCCATTTTTGCCAGTCGTGTCCGGATTTGCTGCACAATCCCGACGTTATAATCTTCATCCCAGGTACACCAGTCCATCATCATAGACTGGCGTACACCGGTAGAGGTTGTCAGAGGACCAGGTGTTAACAACAGATAAGGATTGTCGGCAATACTCATCAGGGTACTCGTAGAAAAAGCGCGCCAAAGAAAATGAGAGTTATTACAGTAGCAAAACATCCGGTATCGGGCTTATATATTTATTCCAGTCTGAATCAGGCAGTAGCCATGCATTACGGCTGCTATGTTGCATAGCGATGCTCAATACAAATTTAGTGCTGTTTCGGATATACCGTATCTCTTTCCTGCGTCTCTCAGCATACACTCCAAATCAAACAGTAAATAAGAATGTGATGACGATAGCCGAGATGCTGGCGAATATCACACCGGAGCCCCGCCGGTCGCGGGAAAGTTATTCGATCAGGGTACTATTTATTATGCGCAAGTTGGTTCTGGGTGCTGCCATTATTTCCAGTCTGGCATTGCCGGTCGGTGCAGAATATTCACGCTTCAATGAAAAGGAATTAACACCGGGCCAGAGCCTTGAACTGGTGGTGCGGGTAATGAATGAAGCCATGGATGATATTCGTGATCTGCGTAACGCTTACTTCCAGCAGTGTGAACAGAGCATGCGTCTGGGAGGTGCTGAAAGCCTTGATATCCAAAGCAACTGCAGTGCACAGGCTGATGAAAAAATGATTTCTCTGCTGAGTGCCGCTGTAACCCGAGCCTACAGTGCGGGTCAGGAAAGCAGTGAGGAATATCGTACCCGTGGCTGGTAAGTAATAAAATGAGCTCCGGTGATCATATGATCACCGGTCATAATCAATCAACTCTATCTTACGGCTACGGTTGCAAACGATAGTAAACTTAAAATGTGTTAGCAGTTAACTTCGGCCCAGATCGGCGCATGATCGGAGGGTTTTTCCATGCCTCTGACCATGTAATCCACCCCGGCACCGGAGCAGTGATCTTTCAAGCCATCAGATAACAGGATGTGGTCAATCCGCAGGCCACGCTTGGGCTCTCGCTCAAAGCCCCGGCTGCGGTAATCAAACCAGCTGAACTCATCGTTCTTATCAGGGTAATGCAGCCGGTAGCTGTCACTGAAACCCCAGCTCAACAGCTTCTGGTACCATTCCCGCTCCTGGGGAAGGAAGCTGCATTTGCCGGTTTTCAGCCAGCGTTTGGCATTATCCGGGCCAATACCGATATCGAAGTCATTTGGGGAAATATTGAAATCGCCCATCACGATAACATTGTCGGAAGGTTTGAAATTGTTCTGCAGATATTGCTGTAAATCAGCATAGAATTTGGTTTTGGCGGGGAATTTGGTTTTGTGGGCTCGGTTTTCACCCTGAGGGAAGTAGCCGTTAATGACGGTTAGCTTACCTTTAGGTGTTTCGAATTCACCGATGATCATTCGCCGCTGACTGTCTTCAGCATCGCCGGGGAAGCCGCGCTGTACCGATACCGGTTGCTGACGACAGAGCAGGGCAACGCCATAGTGGGTTTTCTGTCCATAGAAATAAGGCTCGTAGCCCATTTCCCGGATTGCTTCGATAGGGAAGTCTTCATCGGTCACCTTGCTTTCCTGGATGCCGATAATATCCGGGGCATGACGGTCAGTCAGTGCCTGCAGCTGGTGAAAGCGCACCCGGATCCCGTTGGTATTGAAAGAGACAAGCTTCATCCGTAGTCCTGACGGTGAACAAAGAAACGGGTAATCACTATAAGGGGAAGGGTGTAGGGGTGCAACGGGTTTTATTGTTTCAGCTTCAGTACGGTCGATGGCTGTCACTCACAGTCAAAAAACTGCAGTATTTGATTTATGTTGCAGCTAAAGCATGAAGCAGAATGAGTAGCAAATATTATTAATCTGTTGCTTCTGCAACGAGTTCTTTGTAACCGGTTGCCAGGTCAAGCTGCCTGAGAAAGCGCTGACCCGGAATCACGCCGATAATAATTTCGGCGGTTGTGTATATAGGACAACCAGACGTCAGGTGTCCTCCTATCATTTTTCCTTCATGATCTGCCAGGCTGATGTGCAGATGCACCCCTTGCAATCCTAGCGTGCCCACGAGAGATACAACTTCGAAGGGACCTTGAAATGTTTTCTTGATACTCGCATCAGCGAGCCGGAGTCGGGCAGTTTTCAGGCTACCAACACAGGTGACAATGCAGCCTGCTTCAACAGAGTGATCAGTAACAAACCGTTCAACAGCTGTTCTAAGGTCTTCGTCGGGTTTCAGGCGCAGTGTATAGGTATACATTTTATACTCTTGATCATTTGCAGTTATCAAACCTACAGTCTCCTATTTAAGTTAAGTACCCAGCTCATGGTATGGAAGTATGGTTATAGACATAAAAGAGGAATTTATCGATGCGACGACAATGATCACCCAGCATTTACCAAAAGAACAATGGCACCTTGAAGGTTCATCTTCATATTGTTTTGATGAGACTGCAGAGGAAGAAAGGGGAGGAACACGTTTCCCCCGTAAGGCTGCCCGACACTATTTTTCCGGTTTTGTTTTGCGGGGAGATGGGCGTGCACCGAGGATAATATATAAGCAAGGGTTTACACTTTATAACAGCTTAAGTGATGGCTGTGACATTCATCAGCGTATTGCCAAAGCAATGGGGGTCAGTCGCAAAATGGCGAATACCGGCGCTGAAGGCATATCAACTACTTGCCTTTATAAATTTGCCAAAATATTCAAGCCTGAAGCCGGCTTTATTTATCTGATTGATGCCCGGGGGCTCTGGGGAGTTATTATCGAATTTTCCGATCAGCGTGAAGACCCACCGTATGTAGAAGTGAATTATGTTCACAACATACCGGCAAAATGTGTTCTCGGTGTTCTCGATGCCGGTTTAAAAAACAGGTTATATATCAATCCCGACTATTCCGGACTGGATAGTATAGGTCGCGGCGATTTTCGTGTAGTCGAACGTTATCTGAGAGGCTCCATGCCTTGCCAGTTATCGTATCAACAGGCGCTGGAGAAAGAAAGAGCGACTCAGGCAAATTTGGCGTGGGCAGAAGATGCTGGCTGGGAAGTGCTTAATTGATTATTGCGCATAATATATATTATGTTAAATTATCTGATTATCGATACAGCTCCTGCTTTGATAACTGCCCTCTGGCGCGATAAATCTCAATTTTTTTTCACTCGAAACAAACTTAGATGCTTGTTTTTTTAATCTGATCTGTCTGGGTGTTTAAGTTAATTCCCGGTTGTGACTGGTCGTTTGTATTTCTTGGATAGGAATGCAGAACGAGAGCTGCAATACAATATTAAGTGCATGCTCATAGTTTGGTTGGCAAGCGCTAATATTCGCCCTTCTTTTTCATCTTCATCATAACGTTTTACCTATAGCAAGATTAAATACTAGCTAATGTTCAAACGTTGGTGGTTTCGTAAGTTTGGATAAAGGTTTGGCTGGTTTATTCTGGTATTTAGAATTAACCATAACCTATTGATATTTAATGGTTTGCTATTTATGTTCAAAGCGTCATATGCCGTTATTAATAAACCGCCCTCTTCGTCTGTCCTGTGATATAAAACAAGTCGGTGCACTTATTTATTATAAATAGCCGTATCTTAACCGATATTTTATTCCAAAATAGTTAGTACGGTCATACAGTAAAAATCAGAAATTGGGACTATATTGCATCAAGATTTGCCAGAAAGGCTGCGATCTGTCTAATATCTAGTTTCGACGGAACGAAAATCGACAGCATTCATTGGCAGATTATCAAGGCAGCAGCCTCTGGTGTCGTACACGACGAATAATAAACACTAGATAAAAATGGGTGACTTATGAATCTTAAAGGACTTATTAAACTGACTGACGTTCTGCAGGAATACCCTCTGACCATCATTCAATGGCAGATCCTGCTGGTTGTGGCTGAAAACCCCAACTCAACCATTACCGACCTGGTTAATGAAGGCAAGCTCAACTGTGGCACGCCCAGCGATATCGCTGTCAGCGTTAAGCGTTTGGGTGAAGGCCGCCATGACCGCCCTGGTCTGAAGCTGATCAAAAAAGTCCAGCACGAAGACGATGGTCGTTATTTCAAGCTTTCTCTGAGCGCTAAAGGCAAGAAGATGCTTGAAAAGATCAAAGGCAAGATCCGCACCGTACGTTAAGCCACCCTGCGGGCCTGAACGGAGTCAGGCCCAAGGTGTCGCGTACCTCACCGGGTGCTTTGCAGTCCGTCTAGATAAGCTGTCAGGCGGACAACCTCCTTCTCCAGTTCCCCTTTTTCCTTCCTGATTTGCCCCAGTTCTTCATTATCCTTATGGAGTTCATCCTGCTCGTTTTTTAGGGATTCCAACTGTTTCTGAAGCTCATTGCGTTGCTGGCTATCATCTTGTAGATGGCTGATTGCCACTGCGAGATCATCCGGCTGCCCCAATTTAATGCGAATATCGTGCAAACAGCCGGATTGCAGCTGCAAGCGGCCATTCTCTTCTGTCAGTTCATGCAGCTCGGCTTCCAACTTTTCACGTACGGCAGTAGCCTGAACCAGCTGAACTTCCTGCTTGCTTAAGGCGACTTTGGTCTTTTGCAGCTCTTCTGATTGCTTTTCTCCCCGCTTCTGCTCCAGCTGGTGCCCCTGGCGTTCCCGGTCAGCTACTTGTATCCAGTGGTTTAACAGTTTTTGATGGCTTTCATCCAGCCGTTGCTCCAGTTCAAGCAATGATTTGGTTTTGTCTTTTTCGGCCTGTTCCAGTTGTTGGGTATTCTGCTCAATCTGCTGCTGCAGCAGTCTGAACTCAGTTTCCTGTGCCTGGAATCTTTCAAGGCTTTGCTGCAGCTCAGCCCTGTTCTGTTCCAGCGTGGTTTTCAGAAGCTGATTTTCTTCTGATATGGCCTGTAACTCCCCTTCCCTGCTTTCCAGCGCTTCCTTGAGCTTGCCTACGGTCTCGGTTAAGTGAGCAATGTCTTCCAGATATTGTTCATTTTGAAGTCTTTGTTCTTCTGCCTGTTTGAACTTTTCCCTGCCAATTTCCCGCTTTAAAACCCGGATCAGATCCAGTGACAGTTCCGTGTCGTCTGCATCCGCGACAGCCTGTAATTCCTGCCATTCCCGGTAATACGGTAACACCGTCTGTTTACCCATTCTGACTTCTTCTGCCAGTTTCTGGGCGTTAATCCTTTCTTTAGCCTCCTGCATTCTGTCAAGGGCACAAAATATGCGTTCGCGGCGTGAATCGTCTTTGGTGCGGTCGGTCATGCTGTTTTTCTCTTAAAAACAAAGCGATAATACTAGTATTGCAATACTGGTATTATAGGTATTATTTTAGTGAATTGAAAGAGTATAAAGTACCGGTAATATTAATTACCGGTACTTTATGGGTCATTCATATGAATTAAGAGCCATGAGTAGAACAAGCAGGTAAGCGCTAATTTCCCCCCACATTGACGCACACCCAAAAACCTTGAACAACCCCGGTTAATGTCCACCTTTTAACTGGAGTCTGATCATGAAGGCAGAGCAGCGCGCCAAGCTCAAAACACTCTGGGAACAGCGCCTTGAGCAGTGGAGAAAATCCGGGCTATCTCAAGTCGACTGGTGTCGCCAACAGAATCTGAATCTGAACGCGCATCAGCTGACCTACTGGAAGCTAAAATTACAGCCACGCAAGGATCAGGATAAACTGATCCCGCTGGTTGTCAGCCAGCCTCCCGAACCTTTGGAGAATCACCCGATTATCATTCACCTGGGCAATGCCAGGCTGGAAGCCTCCCTGCATCAGGTGCCCGAACTGCTTCGGGCGCTTAAGGTTGTTTCAGCGTGATGCGGCCTCGGCCGAACGCCCGGGTCTATCTCTATGCCGAGCCGGTTGATATGCGCAAATCTATTAACGGTCTGGCAGCCTTGATTGAAGAGCAAACCGAACGTACGCCCTTTGATACGGCACTTTACGTCTTCTGTAACCGGCGCCGGGACAAAATCAAATTGCTGTGCTGGGAACGTAACGGCTACGTGCTCTGGTACAAGCGACTGGAAAAATTCCGGTTCAAATGGCCGGGAACCGATATCGCTCCCACGCTCGATGGAGAAACACTCAACCAGCTACTGGATGGTTTTGATATTCGTCCACAACATCCTTTTCCGGCGCTGAGCTATACGTCCATGACCTGATGCACTGGTAATCGCCTGCAGACCCGCTATCTTCATCTGGCATGGATGCCTGTATATCTTCACTACCCAATGATCCGGCACTGAAAGCATGGGGCGAATCACTGATCGCCGAGAACCAGTCGCTGCTGGCCCGCAATAAATCCCGGCTGCGGTCATCGTCACCTGCACCGTATTGGTGAAGAAATCAGCGAACAGCTGGATATCATCCCGGCCAAAATCCGGGTCATCCAGCATGAAGGAACTCATTATTAACTGGAGTCATTAATATATGAAACCAAATTGTCATCATGTACATCACTCGCAAACTGGCAGCAGTCAGCAGTGCTCACCGGGCAGGCTGGGCGCAATCATGGCATCGAACACTTCAGTCGTTGAGGTTAATGCTGATTCTTTTTCATTTTTAAAAAGCGTTTTTTCCTGCCTGATGATGGTAGCAATCCTATTAGCCTGGAGTAGTCTGTCGCAGGCTGATTACGGGGTTACTTATCATTCATTCAAGCAGTTAAAGTCGTTTAGTGATCCTGTTCATCTGTCACTCCAGAATTCTCAGAAAAGCTTTTCTGATAAGGAGATTGAACCGGAGTTACTTCAGTATGTAGCATCTCTGCAGCCAGATGTTTATCTGATAAAGGTAACCAGAGAACCTTGCGGTGAGGGTCCCTGTCCGGATGCAATAATAATCCCACAGGACGGCAGTGATGATCAGAATACTATCTATCTCAACTTGAATGACGGTTCGCCGAGCTATCACCTTATTTATGGTAAGCCTAAAATTGATGCAAGCAGGCTTTTCTATGCTCAGCAGGATGATATAAACGATCCAGCCTCAACCCCCCGGTTATCCGAATCAGTTCCGGGAGTATTCGTGACCGAGGTAACGCTTAGTGATACTTCCTCCGGGGGGGCATTACCACCCTCTTCATCTTCATCGGCCTCAGAACAAATACTTTCCGGAGGTGGAGGCCTGGGTAACAATCAGGATTTTAAACCCTGGTTTGGAGGTGGTGGCGGGCCTTCTGATCAGGAGGTGGTAGGGATGACGGGCTTGCTGTTTTATGCAGTGGGTGATGATGATGATGATGACTCAAAAGTATATGCAGATAACATTGTAGTTATTTTGACGAATTCAAACGGTGATATTCTCAGAAAATCTGTTTACAGCCCAAAAGAATGGGAGGCTCTAATCTTGGCTGAGGCTAAAAACGACGACGAACCCCTTTACCTGCCAACGGTGAACTACGTAAACCTGACATTAGGCCTCAAGGATTCTAAGACAAATTTAGATGAGGTAAATCTGCCTGGCATTATTAGCTGCATGCTTTCTAGTTCACGGCGATGTCAAGGGCAATCGCAAGGGCAATCTCATCAGAGCTCGTCGTATTCAGTAGCATCGAATGGCAGTTTTTATAATCAAGGTGTCTTCGGAAGAGGAGGCCGGGGAGGTGGAGAAAGTGAGGGAGGTTTTGTATGCCGTAGATGTAATACTGCTTTTTCGAACCAATTTGCGCTGGAAATTCATCATAAAACATGCCCAGCACTTTCTGTTGATCCGCAAAGTGCAGCCAGGGAAAACCTCTCGACTGATCAATTGATGACGAGGATTATGCAACTCGAAATCCCAAATGATATTTCTGATAAAGCGACGTCTGTTGGAATAGAACTGGGGCTTACATGTAGGGAGCTGGAAGGTCTGGATACTGGGTGGGTGAATGCTCCCGTTATAGCAACGGAAATGATTAAGTTATGGCTGGATCGAGCAGATCCTGAGGGAGACCGTGTCTCAGCTCTTCGCGAAGCACTTGAAAAAAACAATCTTAGGCGGGCCGCTTCAAAATTGAATCGAATACAATCGGTAAATATGGGTAGCTCCGGGGCTGGAGCTGTGGCTGGTGTAGTTACGAATCAGAGTTTAGGTCAGACATCTCGGCAACCCAATTCTACTAAAGATGATTATATGAGGGTGTTTGATGAGCTCGAACTCCCAACGCATATTTCTAACAAGGCGATGGAGGTTGGGATGACTTTAGGGCTTTCTTACAGTAAGCTCCAAGCTGCGTTGGGCGCACCCATCATGATGATGATGTCGGGCGACAGAAGAGCGAAGCATATGCTTAGCATGTGGTTGGATACCAATCCTGAAAATATTTCTGGAAACCTTCAAGACGCACTTGAAAAAAATAACTTAAGAGCTTACGCTCCTAAATTGCAGAAAAAATTGCCTAGGACTGATGGTCGTTCTATTGCTAGGTCTAATCAAAGCACGAGACAGCTCTATCCCCAAACAGTTTACAGTGGGGCAAGTCACCAACCTTCGTCAGCTCATCAACAATTGCCCGCCACCGGTCGGTCAGTAAGCTGGACCACCGGCCAGGCCACCGGCCAGGCCACCGGTCAGTCAGCTAGCTGGACCACCGGACAGCACAGCATGCAACGAGGGGGGGCGCAATCCAGTTCAGCAGCCTCTAAGAGATTTACTATGGAATACTTTTCTAACCGCTTGAGCGAAGATCTTAAAACGGAAGTTGCCCATAAATATTTGGAAATTGGGATAAAATTAGGGATGACAGGACAGTTTCTGAGAAATGAATTAGATATACCGCGTTACTTTAATTCAACTAAAACCCAAAAATTCAATGCCGTTCTTGCATTGTGGGTTCAAAGCCGTAGCAGTATGACTGTTGATCAGGCTTGGAAACACCTCAAGGGTGCATTTGAGCACGAAAGCATTGCAGATGATGTGATTAGAGAAATAGGCCAAAAGTTAGGTATGTAACAGGTTTGGGATTGAATGTAATGCCAATTCCACATTCTAAATATGACCATGAGCAAGTCATTCTGGGTCGCTGGGCAAGGCGGAGTGACGAGTAATACCAATTCCGCCTTCTAATTATGATCGCGAGCAAGTCAGCCTGAAGTGCTGGGCAAGGCGAAACGACGAGTAATAGCTAGCTATTGCGAGGAGTTTCAACGCAGAACCAGCGTTTCAGGCTGGCTGCGCAGCTCATGATTAGAAGGTGGAGTTGGTATAAGTGCTCAATTGGCTATATCTGGATTCTGCCCTCTTGAGCGTAAGGGCTTGAGCTTGTCGGTTTGCCTTCTGCTTGCATCGCTACAGGCTTTTTCTGCTCTTTCCATAACGGAGGTAAAATCTGAACTTTCAGGAGTTATGGCCATTTTTGCTCTGACAGGATTCAGGTCAACATAGGTAAGCGCTAATTTCCCCCCACATTAAAACCTTGAACAACCCCGGTTAATGTCCACCTTTTAACTGGAGTCTGATCATGAAGGCAGAGCAGCGGGCCAAGCTCAAAACCTTCTGGGAACAGCGCCTTGAGCAGTGGAGGCAATCCGGGCTATCTCAAGTCGACTGGGATGGTTTTGATATCAGGCCACCGCATCCGTTCCCAGCGCTGAATTATACATCCATGACCTGATACACTGGCATTCAACAGCCAACCCGCTACCTTAATCTGGCATGGATGCCTGTATTCCCTCGCTACCCAATGATCCGGTTCTCAAAATCTGGATTGAATCACTGCTTGCCCGTAACAAATTACTACAGGCAGAACTCACCCTTGAGCAGGAAAAAAACCGGCTGCTGATTCAAAAGCGGTTCGGTGCTGCCAGTGAGAAAACGTCACCGGATCAGATGGGCCTGTTCAATGAAGCGGAACAGGATCAACCTCCGGAACAGGAAACCATCACCGAAACCGAGACCGAAATCGCGGTTCCCGCCCATCAGCGCAAGAAACCCGGTCGCAAGCCCCTGCCTGCTGACTTACCCCGAGTCAGGAAGGAGCACGATCTCTCTGAAGATGAAAAAATCTGTACCTGCTGCGGTAACCGGGACCTGCACCGCATGGGTGAAGAAATCAGCGAGCAGTTGGATATCATCCCGGCCAAAATCCAGGTCATCCAGCATGTGCTCCCCAAATATGCCTGCCGGGCCTGCGAAGGTCAGATCAAAACCGCCGCAATGCCTGCCCAGCCGATTCCGGGCAGTGTGGCAGCCCCCGTCGTTCATTGCGATGAAACCGTGGTAAAAGTCCTCAAAGAACCGGATAAAACACCCCAAAGCCAATCTTATATGTGGGTTCAGGCCTCTGAGCCGACACCCGGTGAATATGTCGTGTTGTTCGATTATGCGCCGACTCGCAGTGGTTCGGTACCCCTGAAACTGCTCGAAGGCTTTAAAGGTTACCTGCAAACTGACGGCTACGAAGGTTATGCTGCCGTAGGCCGACAGGAAGGCGTGACCAGCCAGGGTTGCTGGGCACACGCCCGCCGCAAGTTCGATGAAGCGATCAAAGGGCAGAAAAAAGGCAGTAAACCGGGCAAAGCGCACGTTGCACTGTCTTATATCCAGAAACTGTACCGCATCGAAAAACGTATAGCCGGCCGCCCGCCAGATGAAATCAAAGCGATCCGGCAACAGGAAAGCTGTCCGATCCTGCAGCAATTACGACAATGGCTGGATAAATCGCGGGCGCAGGTGCCACCCAAAAGCCTGAGCGGTAAGGCGCTGCACTATCTGCATAACCAGTGGGATAAACTGGTGCGATACACCGAGGCAGGCTATCTGCGAATGGATAACAATCTGGCCGAAAATGCGATCCGACCGTTTGTTGTCGGACGCAAGGCGTGGTTGTTCAGTCAAAGCCAGAAAGGTGCCCGGGCCAGCGCCAATCTTTACAGTCTGATCGAGACAGCGAAAGCCTGCGCTCTGGAGCCTTACGCTTATCTGGCGAAAGTGTTTGAACAGCTTCCAAAAGCCGATACGGTGGAAGCGATCGAAAAACTGCTGCCTTGGAACCAGAACCAGAACCCTGCCTGAATCAAGGTGGGGTTAATCTCTCGCTTACCAATAAAGTGCTGAGAGCCCATCTGGGTTGTCAAAAATAATGCCAAATTATCAGCGCTGAAGTGGATGCAGGCGGGCAAGCGGAAGGTTTATTCTGAATCACAGAGAGTAGCAGCGTCCCTGCTGCTTATGTTGATTGGATAGTTAAATTTCTAACCTAGAATCAGGGTCGTTAACTGAATACTTCTGAGTCAGAACTGAAGTTGAATTATTCCTCGGTACTACGAACCATTTCGATTTTAAATCGAACAGTCTCAGCAGAGTGCTGTAAGATTGATGACAGAGACCCCAGTGTTAAAGTTGTTTTATTCTCTCTCACCTTGTTTTTGCTGGGTGTAACTTTCACAAGCTCACTCCATGAGCAAACAGCGGTGTCACAGCACTTCCAGTAGGACACATTAAAATATTCATACCATGGAGGTATATCATCGATATATAGTTTTAATTTACCAGACTCATTAGCCTGCAAAGTAAACTTCATTTCCCCCCCTTCTACCGCATGACAGACCGGATCAATCATCTTTGTTTTATTCTGAGGCCAACTCAGGTCAAAGCGCCCTATTTCCAACTCCACGCTAACATCATCTGCTGTGACTAATGCACTCTGAAACGGTTGTTTGCCAGCTTCTGGCTGAGCAGACACTTTCACTACAGGGTGATGCACAGCTCTAATGATAAACTCATCATGATTCATTATTGAGTTCAGAGCAGTAGCTGGGAATATAGCGCTCTTCAAAATATAATTTCCGGGAACCGTTGTGTCTTCTGGCAGGAACGGCACAAAGCATGGCGGCGCTACTTTGGCTTCCGGTCCCAGTAATACTGGGTGATGAGCCACCACGAAACCTTTCAGTCCCTCCCAGCCTCGCTCCTTTGTTGTCTCGGGTTCGCCACTTTCCTGTGTGTGAGGCCGGATTGAAATAACAGTATGATCAGCAGAGGTTTCATCACCTTCAGGGTGAATCGACATTTCATAGTGTTTGTCATGGAAATCAAAGGCAGCGGAACGAACTACAGGTTTTTCAGTAGCCGGAACAGTAGTTTCTGTGGTGTCCGAACCTTCTGCAGCTGCCTCTTTTGCTTTCGGATTGAAATGCATCAGACAGGCATACAGCAGGTCATCGCCCTCCGGTAAAACAGACAGAGTCGGTTCTGTAATTGAAGAAGGCTGCGTAAAGCAGCATTTATTTTCTACAGGGATCCTCGGCTCTTCTGCAACCGCATTAGTCTTGTGAAATTTCAATATCAGCTTCGTATTGAGACCTTCGGGCCTCCCTGCCAGTACCGCGGTATAGTCCATTCCGGAGCTGACGGTTCTGGCGACAAACGCTGAGCGAATTTGCTTCCAAGGGAGGACGTCGGGAGTTGTCTCCACTCCTTGCTTATTCATACAAGCCAGTTCCCATCCATTATACGGGTATGTGCTCTCTTCTGCCTGGTGCTTCATGAAAAGAGACAGTTTATGCTTGTCTCGGGAGCGTGTGCTGTTATTGGCCGTTAGCTCCAGAGAAGGTCCATGGGATACTTTGAGGCTATCGAGACTTGTTTTTGACCAGCTGACCAGTGCCAGACAGGAGTGCATGACTGACCACGTATAATGAACCTTATTAATTGCTTTTTTTGCTGTTGTATCTTCTTCCGTTGTGCTGGCTTTGGCTGTATTTCCTGTGCTTATTTTTTCTTCAGTCATATCTCCTGTAGGCAGCATCCATAAGGTCAGAGATAACTCATTGATATCATCCTTTTGACATAATGCATCTGTTGGTAAGATCTTGATCCAGCTTGCCAGCCTGCCATTATCTTTCCTTTTATATGCATCTGGCTTGTAGTAACACACTGAGACTTTATTACCTGGGGCAGGTATATAATCCCCCTGAATCAAAACCATGCCACCGATACCCAAGCTAGAGGGATTCTCGCATTCTTTGATTATAAAGTTGACGCCAACGGACATGGGATTTTCCGTAGTACCTCCAAGATAAACCTCTAAATCAGCGGTCTTCCCCAAATAGTTAAATGAAAGCTTCTCGCATCGCCCTGCTCGGAATGTTTCTCCAGAATCATATTTTACTCTTATATGAATCGCCGCCGTTGTATTTTTAGCAACGGTTGCTGTCAAACTGGCTGCGCTAACGTGAAAAACAGTGAGCAGAAATAATGCCGGGAAGAGAAAAACATACCTGAACAAATTGATTCCCAAGGAAGCAGACATAAAATACCTCGTAATTACTCAAAAACTGCTGCAAAGCCCGCAAAGCAAAGTACGTGCCGTTTTTTCAATCAAGCTTGCCAGCCCCGGAAACAACCCGCTGCCTGTTAATCTGTCTGTCAGATAATCCCAAAACGAGAGACCATACAGGCGACACGTTTTCTTCAGGCTGGCAAAGGTGTCGCGACATTGCCGCCCTGCATCGCTTCGCGTACCACCACTGATTTTTCGTCGCTTGGCGTATTCCCGTATCTGGCTTTCGCTCAGGTTGTTATGCAATGGCAAGTTCGGGTCTTTCAGTACAAGCAACAGCTCTTCTTTGATCAGTGCCAGACCTGACAGGGCTTCCTGCAGTGGTTCACAGCATGTTCGGGTCTGGACAAGCATATGAAAGCCCAACCATACCTTCAGTGCTTTCTCGGCATCGGG
>CBDHDU010000046.1:0-33394 GCA_965261725.1 Endozoicomonadaceae bacterium
GAATAGGGCCAGAAACACAATCCGGGCTTGATGCCAGGGGAGATGAGCCTTAAGATTCTTTACCAGTGAGCTGACGTCTTTCATGTACGACTACAGTAATCTGTCCGGAGGTTAGAGAGCGTACAGATTACTCTACATAGGCGTCAGCTCATATCCCCACCCCCTGTCATGCCTGACCTACAGATGTTTTGTCCCGTACATAGGTGTAGATGTTTGCAAAAACAGGATGGGTGGGCGCAGATTCAGCAAAGTATCAGAAACTTACATGTTCGTTGTCCCTATGCCGAGAGTGGGTGTGGTTGGGAAGGGCAGTTGCCGTTTGTAAAAGACCATGCGTATAAGTGTCTCTTTACCCCTGTCGAAGTCTGTAGTCGTCGAGCGGCTGGCTGCCGTTGGCACAAGCCTTTTATCAGTCTTTATGATGAAGAACAGGAAGGAGATAATTGGCTCTCGGATTATAAGGTATGCCCTGAATGTCTTGTTTGTTATGACGAAGGCGAGTCACATCATTGTGTGGAGGAATGTGAATACTGCCAGAAACAGATTCCAGCCATGAATTTTGAGCAGCACCTTCAGTTATGCTCAGTCCGCTATCAGCCTTGTCTGTTTTGTAAGTGATCTCAGCAACTGGAGCAGATGAATGACCATCTCGCGAATAGCTGTGACCGGATACCGCAATGCTGCTCCCAGTGCAATGAGCTTTATGCTCATATCAATCGGGATGAACATCACGGCAAAAACATGAACAATTTTTAACCAGTCAGCCAATCGCAAAGCGGGTTCATCGCCTGTAGAATAATCCATTTTAGCTATGCCATCGAAAGCACTGTTCACTAAATTTGCGACACTGACAGACAAACGTGATCCCCAAAAAACGACACATGTTCTGGCTGAAGTCATGTTCATGTCGACTTGCGCGATACTCTGTGGCGCCGACGACTGGAACAGTATTCGACTGTTTGCAGAGCATAAAGAAGACTGGTTTCGTAAACATCTGACTCTGCTCGGCGGCATCCCTGTTGCTGTCACATTTAATCGTATCTTTGCAGCTCTCGACCCGGAAGCATTCCGTCAGGTATTTATCCAATGGATACGGGATGTCCTGTCAGGGCTACATCTATCAAACAGCCGGGTTGTTGCTCTGGATGGCAAGACTGTCAAGGGATCAGCCTGGAACAAGGGGGAAAGATGCTATACACATGGTCAATGCTTGGTGTACAGAAGCCGGACTCTCGATCGGACAGTACAAGGTGGACTGTAAAAGTAATGAGATAACGGCTATTCCGGAGCTACTCAAGCTCCTTGAAGTCAGTGGCAGTCTAGTACATGGTTTCAATACGATTGATGTCTGACAAGGAAGAGCGCCTGCTCTTAAGGCATGATGTCCATTTTTTACTCATGCCAGTCAAATACCACATCCGCCTTTCCAGTGAAGAACAGCATAACCTAAAGCAAATTGTTCAAGCCGATAAGATTGCACGACATAAGCGTACCCATGCTCAAATTCTTCTCGCCCTTGATGAAAATGGTCCCGCTTTAAGTGAAGCTGCCGCTGCGGATGTTTGCGTCGTTTCTATACCCACCATTCAAAGAGTTCGTAAGCGCTGTGTTGAAGAAGGACTTGGGATTGCGGTTGAGAGCAAGTTTAGTCGCAAGGGGCGTCGCCGAAGCCTTGATGGTGAGCAGCACGCCCACCTCATTGCCCTGACCTGCTCTGAACCACCAGAAGGAAGAACCCGATGGACGCTGGGATTACTCGCAGACAAACTGGTTGAACTGGAAGTGGTTGATACGGTTTCTGCTCCTACCATCTGCCGAGAGTTAAAAAAAACGAAATAAAACCGTGGCAAAAGCGGGAGTAGTGTATTCCCGCCAAAGCCAATGCGGAGTTTGTGAGTGCCATGGAAGATGTCCTTGATGTCTACAAGCTCCCTCATGATCCCCAAAAGCGGCTGGTTTGCATGGATGAAAGCAGTAAACAACAAGTTAAAGAAGTCAGAACACCGCTACCCATGAAAGAAGGTCAGCCTGCACGCTACGACAATGAGTATGAGCGTAATGGCGTCAGCAATCTCTTCATGTTCTTCGCTCCGCTTGAAGGGTGGCGGCATGTGGAGGTAACAGACCGCAGAACGGCTGAAGACTGGGCATTCCAGATCAAGCAACTGGTTGATGTGCATTACCCTGAAGCTGAGGCTATACGTCTGGTAATGGATAACCTGAACACACATACACCGGCATCGCTCTACAAAGTATTCGAACCTGAAGAAGCTCGCCGTATAGCCAGTAAGCTGGAAATCCATTACACCCCAAAGCATGGCAGCTGGCTAAACATGGCTGAAATTGAACTGAGTATTTTAAGCCGCCAGTGCCTCGATCGCAGGATTCCGGATCAAAACACTTTGAAAGCAGAGGTTTCGTCTTGGGAAGCGGTACGAAACCAGTGCCAGACAAAAATGGACTGGCGGTTTACCAACAAGGATGCGCGAATAAAGCTGAGAAAGCTTTACCCTTCAATCGCATTGAAATGATGTACTAGTCACTATTGATGCCATGGGTTGTCAAAAAAAGATAGCTTCTGCCATTCTCAAAAAAGATGCGGATTATCTGCTGGCTGTCAAAGGTAATCAGAAAAAGCTGTACGGTGAACTGGCACGAACCTTCGATCAATACTGGCAAGCGAACCCGGAAGATGCTCCAGGGCAGCACTTTGCAGAACAAGAACCTGAATCCGTGACTTCTTGATTATAGAGAAGCTTTTTCATCCCATGGATTCAAACCTACAGAATAGCAGCAATTCCCGAACATTAAACGACAAACTAATTATACTTCGGAGTGGCCAATAGAATTAGTTGGAGACGAAGAAGCCTTCTCCACCGTCGCAGAGCAGTCAATTTCTCTACATATCAAACACTGAAACACAAGGCTACTCAGCCTCTATGTGGTATCAAGCTCCAGGCTTTTGAGGCTGACACTTTTTCCCCTTGCGATCGCCGTAAGAAACTCTGTCCATGAATCAATGAAGAACCAGTCGAACAAGCCCCTGATAGCGTGCCAAAGCGCTTTCTTTGATTTCGATGCTGATAACGCTTTTTGAAAAAGAGGGCAGGCAAGCTGCTCGATTTGGTCAATAAGGAAGGCGGTAAACGTCAGGCTGGCGAAGTTAGTCGCCAGGTGCATTTTACCGTGCCCGTAGTTGTGTTCCAGGTTGTAGCCTTGTGTTTTCAGTGTGTTAAACGTCTCATTCTCTATTTTCCACTTAGCGCGTCCTCCTCGCATGATTTTTGCCACGCTTTCTTTGGTGATTTCAATATCAGTCACCCAGGTATTGGTGTACTTCTTGTCATTGGGGCTGATTTCCACGTACTCAAGGTAGTTGACCAGAATATCCTGATGGGATTTGTTGATGGGAACGCCATTGATGAACCGGAACCAATGCCGGTAGCCGTCTTCATCGGTGAATTCATAACGTGTGACCTTACCGGCGATGTCCATCTCATCGACGGCCTCATAAAGCGACACATGGCTGGTGTCTTTCGCGACCATAATGAAGCTGTAGTCGTAGGATTTCACCAATTTGATCGTGGGACCATCGGAGTACAAGTCGTCAAAATTCAGTACCAACTTAAGGTGTGGGTGTTCTCTGGCAATATTCGACAGGAGCCTTTCGAGTGCTGTTTTTTCACAGTCGTTTTTTGAAGCATCGACTTGTTGAATAATGGGTTCCGGCATTAAAGGCAGCACTTCTTTCTTGCCCGGCTTAACCAGACAGCAGCCCAATAGTTGGTGATAATACTGGGGATTCTTGCTGTCTGGCTTTTTCACACAGCACTCTGGACAATCAATTTTTCCCGAAGAAAAATGCCCCGTCCCATCAATAGGCGCAAGATAGCCTTCCTCAAAGTACTCAAACTGCCTGAGCCGCCCGGAGCGCTGAACATAGGCGAATAACGCCGTGAAAAATTTCCGCAAATACCGAGTTTCGATCGGGTCAAGCAGCTCAGCGAGGCGAGAATCACTCGGCACTCTATTGACATTGTAGAGTGATTTCAGGTTGTGAATTTTATCTGTATTCTGTACGCAGTCCTGATCAAATTTCAGCAACGACGGATATTTAAGGTGCATGACCGCCAGGCCACACATGATGGCATCATGCAGTGCGATCTTGTCATGGTTGTTCACCGGCCTAAAATCTGGAACCTTGGCAGCTTCTTTGGAGACGACGCTGATTAGTTTTTCAGCCAGCGCTTTTTGTTGTTTTTTTGTTGAAGACACAGAGAATACGACTGTAGATGTATAGTCTGCATACTGTACCTCAAAGTCTGCGATTTAGGGAATATCAGAACTACCGCTATCCCTTGGTATCACTGGTTTTAATCAAGTGCTCGGGAATTACTGACAGAATAGGGTTATGTTTTTTTGAAACTTGCCAGAGAATGGTAAAGCAAAGTCAAAAAAAATCAGCATGTATTTAAATGATGTTGGGGAATTTCAACCCGGATATTTGATGGTTGTTCACCGGCCTAAAATCTGGAACCTTGGCAGCTTCTTTGGAGACGACGCTGATTAGTTTTTCAGCCAGCGCTTTTTGTTGTTTTTTTGTTGAAGACACAGAGAATACGACTGTAGATGTATAGTCTGCATACTGTACCTCAAAGTCTGCGATTTAGGGAATATCAGAACTACCGCTATCCCTTGGTATCACTGGTTTTAATCAAGTGCTCGGGAATTACTGACAGAATAGGGTTATGTTTTTTTGAAACTTGCCAGAGAATGGTAAAGCAAAGTCAAAAAAAATCAGCATGTATTTAAATGATGTTGGGGAATTTCAACCCTGAATATGAATGAAATCCTGCCAGCATAAGCAGCATCTCTCCATTCAACCGTTAAAAGAATAGGATCAGCTAACAGAGCTGTTTTTCAGGAAAGAGCCCCATGAAGGCGGATAATCCGGGACTGTGACGACCAAAACGTAGAATAAACTGACGACCTCGTTCTAATAATCGCGCTGACTGGTAGATCAGTTCCTGCATAACTGTCTTAATTCTACGACGCTGCGCTTTGTGACGAACAGGTGAGTTAGGGCCGGTCAGGCAGGTTTGCCCCATGTAACGTAAAATGTTGTAAGCCACCGCACCAAGGCACATTACAAGATCATTGGTATCAAATTTTCCTGAAGGCAGTCTTTCAAGATCCATGTCAGTCTTGAACTCACTGTGAAACTGTTCGCTGGTCGCATGATCTTCATAAAGCAATATGACATTATCATCACTATATTCAGCCTCATCTAGTGTCGTCCACCAACCCTCCAGCTCGTAGTCCGGTGCTAAAAAATACTGACCAACCGAGTCGGTAGTACGCTTGATAATACGGATAATAAGCCGTTGTTGGCCGTAGTCGGTTTCATGGATGATCGAGAGTGTCGCACAGGTTTTTCCAGGGCGAAGCTCATCCCACTGCACGCCTTTTTCCTCAAAGGTTGGCAGCCAGGCAGTAACGGTATATTGCTTGCGTGGATTGAGCTTGATTATGTGATCAACATTGCTGTGATCCGCTATCTCTCTGCGAGTGTCTTCTGCGTCATGCCCGCTGTCGAGTCGCAGTAATACCGAGGTCCGGGTTACGCGACGAAGTCTGTGCAATACCGTGTTCAGGAAAGGTACAAAATCATTCTGGGAATGTTGTGAGCCAGGGCGAAGCTCAGCTCCTATGCACCATCCTTCTTTCCCTACATAAGACATAATCGGGGCGAAGCCATGGAAGTGTTTGTATGTCCACTGAGAACCTTCTTTTTGGGTTCTGCTGTTATCTTGCGGAGTAACGTCTATATCCAGTGGGATATGCTGAAGGTGATCCAGTTCTTTTGAAAGCGGAGAGATCGGCGCGCCCAGTTCCAACAACAGTTCGGGAAGCGCTTCTTCAATTAACGGAATCAGTTGGGTGGCATCTTCATTAAAACGCTGGCGAAGCCGGCTGGCGGACGGCATTTGTTTAATGCCCATGCTGCGCTTGAACCAATCATCATGGCGATAATTATCAATGGCATCAAAATCAGTTTTGCCTAAGGCCAACAGGCCGATAAAAGCTCGAACCAGATCAATATTAGGGATGCCATGGCGCTTCTTGATAGAACGCAATGACTTTTTTAAAGATGTTTTCTTGTTTAGGGCATCACCGACAAAGCACAGACCCGCTGCCGGAGTATAAAATTCCGTGTCGGATTGCTCAAATTTTAGTTCCACAAAAATTCACTTATATGGTGAAAATCTAGATGAGCAAATATTAGCCTACATATGCTGCTATTACTGGCTTTTTGGCAAATTCAATGGCCACGAACTCACGGATTCAGGAAGAAGGCAAGGCTCATGGCCGGAAAGAACATCGGCGTTGTTGGGTGCTGAGCACGACGGAAGCCTCCTATGCTCATGCTTGGGGTGCTAAAACGATTGCTGCCGTGCAACTTGACAGTTCCAGGCAGGTAACGCTGAACCTTCTAAAGCTGGATACGTCTGTAAAAGCAGGCATCAAAAACAAAAGAAAGACTTGTGGTTGGAGTGAAGAGTATATGATGAAAGTACTTGGATTGATCAATTTATGATCATGTTTTTGCCGTGAAGTATGGTCGTGACACCGATTAGCCTTGATAACGAGAGGGCGGCGATAACAAGCACTTTCAGTGAAGAACAGATATGTAAGGAAAAGGGCATATGGTGGAAGGAAAGAAGGCTCTATGGGGTGTGCTGCCTGATCAATGTACCGGGAAGAGGTTGTGTGCGACGGGAAAACCATAGCGATTCATTTTTGACCAGAATGCATCCCATTGCCCGGACGAACAAACTAATGCTCTCAACGTCAACAACATTGATGCACCTTGCTCTTTCCAGCGCATGCCAGAGCGGCACATACGTTGCTTTACCAAACTCTTGCAAGCCGCTTCCGTAACACCTGAACCAATGGGTAAGTTCCTCTTTCTGGCTTCAGGATAAATCATTTGGTGCCAGTGATTTTTAAAGTAGGTTCTCGCTTTCATCAACTTTTCCATAGAGGCGGTACGGTTGTTGCCCGGTGTTGCCCGTTCAAGCTCTCGCCGCAGGCTTTGTGCTGCGCCTTCATCGTGTTTCAGGTCGTGTAGCTTCTGCTTGAACCATGCATGCCTTTCCTGTGTGGCTTTCTTTCCCGGATAAAGTGCCTCAGCAGCGTCAGCAACATATTCAGACACGTGATAAAAGTCCAGCACGTGGATAGATGTAAAGGATTCTAAAAATGTCCAGTTATCCGCCGCTCCGTCAGCAACCCCCACATAAACCGCCTCAGGGAATCTATCCTTAACCTTCTGGATTTCTCCAGTAAAACGGTTAATGAAGGTTTGCTTGCCGTATTCCGGTGCCTCTGCACAGTAGATTGTATGAAGACGCTCGCCTTCATCATCATAGAGGCTGATAGTGCCGCACATAGCGATCCGATAGCCTTCGTAGTACAACAGATTTGCTCCATCAAGCCCTATGGCTACTGTTGTCACGGGCTTTGGTAACTCTGGAATATCGTATACCCACCTTTCTTCTTTGGCCTGTGCAATACTTGCCACCACATCGGCTAAATCACGAAGTGTTGAACGACTGCTATTACGACCATGATTTTGTCGCAGATCGTCTTCTACCTGAGGGGCTGCCATCTGGGCATACTTCCAGCTCACCATGCGAGCAAAAGCCGGAGTCGAATTGACAATAATCCGGGCATTCTGATCCAGAGGGCAAAAGGTTTCTCCCCCCTGACTGCTCTGGTAAATGTAACGCGGAACTTTGACGGCTCCCCATGACGTTTCGTAGACCTTGGGTTCTTTTTTATTCTTGCTGGTCATATGAATACCACCTACCTTTATGGGCGAACCGTCGGTGTCCATGTGTTCCAGTTGTTTTTCTACTCCAAGCGTTCCAGCTTGATTGAGGCTACCCTGAAGGCTGGTCTCGAAATCGAGCATTGAGTTGCCGTGCTGAATAGTGATGAGTATCTGCGTTTCTTGATTTTCAGATGATAGAATTTGAGCAGTCATACGAGGCAAAGGCCGTGCTTACGTCTATTATGATTTGATGAAAGTAGCTCACGGTAGTCGTTTTTCCTACATCAATTCCCGCTCACACCCGCTCTATGTTTTTCCAGGGGAATGAGATAATAAATTGAGTTTTGGTTTTATTATGCTGCCCATGCTTGAAATATATGGAGTGGGCTCCGGGAAAATTTAAATAAATTATTACTTTAAGATACTTAATAACCTAGATTCCCTCTGAGAGCAGGTATAATGCAGCGAACCTATAACTCGAATAACACCATCAGAGAAAAATAATGACAAAAGATGATGTAATCAAACAGTTTGCAAGTTACATGCAGGAGCACGGTCAGGAGCAGGGTGGCAAGCTGCTTGCGCGTATGCTGCTCGGTGTTGCCCAGCTCAATGGGGCGACTGAGATTGAATTCAGGGATGAATTTGGGACGGTTTCTGTTAAATCAATGGATACCCGTGCGCAGCTGAAACATTAAGCCGCCCAGATCAATGCCGTCGAGGTTTGTGGAAAGCCTCGATATTGACTTCGGTCACTCTCTGAAGTTCTAGTAGAGTTTGCAACAAGATTTTTAGCCTCTTACTGGAATTTGTTGTGTATACCGGCAGATCAGGTCGTTCTGTCAAAGCGATAGAGTATTGCTTATCAGCGAATGCAACGATCCATCTTAGCTTCTTCCCGTGTTCAGTGTGAGCGATTATACGAAGCACGCCTTGGTGGTTTACGAGAACCTGTCGTACATGACTGCGGATTTTATCACTCAGATTATGAAAATCAGGGGGGGAATCAAGGTGAGATGTTGCCCCCAAAGTAAGCCCAGACATCAAGTCAGCTGTACCGTCAACTGATACCGGGGCTATGAATAATTGGTAATCAGTTTTAGCTAATCCAAAGCGTGATAACTGAAGATTCAGCATGGCGGTATCACATCTGGCTAGCGTGGCTGTGTTCTGCACCAACAAATCATGTAGTCCGATAACAAATCCAGGCGTGATACTTTGAAAACCCAGTGAGTCCAGAAGACATAATACCAGCTCGGCCAGCGGCAGTTGGGTGGGTAATGGGAGAAAATCCCCAATGCATTCTTTTCTTGTAACTCGCTTATGCTGAATTCTGGGTTTCCCAGGATGATCCCTGCTCAGTATCAGAATACTTTTAGGTAGCTGTAACCATACCTGACTGAAAACAAATTCGCATAACCTTGCGCTGTCATCAGTTTCATAAATCTTTGGTGGTAATGGTGTGCCTGTTGTTGGTTCTGTCAGCAAAAGATAGGTTTTTCTCTCCCTTTGATTTTCTGCGTCTGATTTATCCAGCCTTTCTTTACTGATAAGAGCTATTCGACCTGTTCCGTTTTGTAACATGGCAACGACCGCAAAGAAGTTTCCTGCAGGCAAGGCTGATATCTCAGCTTCCAGCAAAGGCAATAAGCCATCAACGGTATTGAAGTGGGTAAGCTGATAGCCATACAGATCACCTGCATCAAAGTATGAAGCTAATAGTTCGCTTAGACCTTTCTTGGTTATGTGCATTGATGGTCTTATACAGGCTTTGGCTGAGACGCTGGTCAAGCCGAGAGCGGCACTGAATATATTGTTGAAACTGGACAAGAAAGTGTATTGAAGCTCAGCCGTTGTTATATTTAATTGTACAGCCATAGAGCGTTCATCGTTTTGCAACATATGAGGCGAGGCTGTTACCGTATTCAGAAATGGTGACATTTTTTCGTCACTCATCAGCACCATCCGTGTAGGTGGGCCGGCAGCTTCCAGTGCTTTACAGATGCGGGCAACCCTGATGCTTTCAGCATTGCCGTAGACGTATCCGCCCCTTTGTTTACGGTATAAAGCTATCTCTTCTGCCAATCCGGCTGCAACCATGCTCTTATTGATTATTTTTGCTCTGCAATTTTCGACAGGACATAGAGCTTCGCGCTCCATTAATGAGGCTGCACAGGTATAATGAAAAATATGGCCACATTTATTTTTAACTGGCTTGCTTTGGATTTCACAAGAACAACTCATACAGGTGAACTCTTCTGGAAAGCTGTATGCCAACTCGCTAATAAAGAAAGGCAGAACAAGAGAAATCCACAGCCAGAGCAGAGCGGTGTTGTATTGTTTCATTTTTAAGCCGGATGATTACTTTAAGGTTAAAGTAATACTTATTTGGTTTATTAATTGTTCTTGATATCTTTACTGCTGTTAAAGTAGATATATGAAAGATCACGATTAACCAATAATCAGTATTCCGCCCGCTTTGGTAATAACCTGAAATTGTTTTTCAGGTTGTGGAACCAATGTTAAGAGCAGTCTGGAGGAAAATATCGAAAATCATCGCCCGATATTGTGCTCATTCTAGTACATCATTTCAATGCGATTGAAGGGTAAAGCTTTCTCAGCTTTATTCGCGCATCCTTGTTGGTAAACCGCCAGTCCATTTTTGTCTGGCACTGGTTTCGTACCGCTTCCCAAGACGAAACCTCTGCTTTCAAAGTGTTTTGATCCGGAATCCTGCGATCGAGGCACTGGCGGCTTAAAATACTCAGTTCAATTTCAGCCATGTTTAGCCAGCTGCCATGCTTTGGGGTGTAATGGATTTCCAGCTTACTGGCTATACGGCGAGCTTCTTCAGGTTCGAATACTTTGTAGAGCGATGCCGGTGTATGTGTGTTCAGGTTATCCATTACCAGACGTATAGCCTCAGCTTCAGGGTAATGCACATCAACCCGTTGCTTGATCTGGAATGCCCAGTCTTCAGCCGTTCTGCGGTCTGTTACCTCCACATGCCGCCACCCTTCAAGCGGAGCGAAGAACATGAAGAGATTGCTGACGCCATTACGCTCATACTCATTGTCGTAGCGTGCAGGCTGACCTTCTTTCATGGGTAGCGGTGTTCTGACTTCTTTAACTTGTTGTTTACTGCTTTCATCCATGCAAACCAGCGGCTTTTGGGGATCATGAGGGAGCTTGTAGACATCAAGGACATCTTCCATGGCACTCACAAACTCCGCATTGGCTTTGGCGGGAATACACCACTCCCGCTTTTGCCACGGTTTTATTTCGTTTTTTTTAACTCTCGGCAGATGGTAGGAGCAGAAACCGTATCAACCACTTCCAGTTCAACCAGTTTGTCTGCGAGTAATCCCAGCGTCCATCGGGTTCTTCCCTTCTGGTGGTTCAGAGCAGGTCAGGGCAATGAGGTGGGCGTGCTGCTCACCATCAAGGCTTCGGCGACGCCCCTTGCGGCTAAACTTGCTCTCAACCGCAATCCCAAGTCCTTCTTCAACACAGCGCTTACGAACTCTTTGAATGGTGGGTATAGAAACGACGCAAACATCCGCAGCGGCAGCTTCACTTAAAGCGGGACCATTTTCATCAAGGGCGAGAAGAATTTGAGCATGGGTACGCTTATGTCGTGCAATCTTATCGGCTTGAACAATTTGCTTTAGGTTATGCTGTTCTTCACTGGAAAGGCGGATGTGGTATTTGACTGGCATGAGTAAAAAATGGACATCATGCCTTAAGAGCAGGCGCTCTTCCTTGTCAGACATCAATCGTATTGAAACCATGTACTAGGCTTCTAAGCAGTTCTTCTAACTCGTGTGATGAGGCAAGATCTCATTGGATCAAGCTTGTAGCAGAAATACCTGAATATATGAAGTTAATTAATCTAGCTCATCCAGCGACGGTGTTTGCATTGCCGGCATAGCTTTAGGTTTTGGTCGTCGAGTAAAGGAATAAAAACAGAATCTTGAGACGGCCAATGGGGTCAGGCGCCCTTCATTAGCACAGTATTGCAGTTCTATTAATTCGAGGAGTTGCTCAAGATTGTCAACTTTACATGGTTTCAGGTAGGACTTTATAAACTCATAACCTGCATCACTAAGAAGCCGTCTGAAAAGTAGCATAGCCGCCCATATATACTGAAAAAACGGGCATTTTTCAGGGGTGTAATGGGTAAGCGTCGTCAAAAAAAGAAGAAAAGGTATCCCTCAGATTTGAGTCAGGGAGCGTGGAAAAAGTTAAAACCTCTGCTCCCACCTGCCAAACCCGGAGGACGACCTGTAACAATCAGCCGTCGGCAGCTTATCAATGGCATTTTTTATGTTTTGAAAACAGGCTGTCAATGGGCTGCCCTTCCTACTGATTTTCCGAACTATAAAACAGTGTATCACTACTTCAGGGTTTGGCGACGAGACCAAACTTGGCAAAGGATTCATGACACGCTTCATGCCAAAGTGCGTCAGAAAGCAGGGCGTCATAAGCATGCAACGGCAGCTAGTCTCGATAGCCAGAGCGTTAAAACCACGGCGATCGGTGGGTCTGATCGCGGCTACGATGCAGGCAAAAAGATCAAGGGGCGCAAGCGTCATATCCTCGTTGACACCATGGGGTTACTGCTAGCAATCGTTGTCACTTCCGCTGAGATTCAGGATCGGGATGGAGCCAAACTGCTATTAACACGCTTGAATGGTCGTTGTAAAAAGTTACGCCTGATCTGGGTTGATGGCGGCTATCGGGGCGAGTTAGTGGACTGGGTCAGTTCGAAATTCCAATTCATATTGCAAGTTGTTCTACGCAGTGATAAACAAAAAGGCTTCCAGCTGTTACCACGACGCTGGGTAGTCGAACGGACATTTTCCTGGCTAAATCATAACCGAAGACTCAGCAAAGATTACGAGGTGTTGCCTGAAACCGCTGAGGCTATGATTCAACTGTCCATGATTCACCTGATGCTGCGGCGTTTGGCTTGAAGGAGGACTTTTCAGACGGCTTCTGAGGGCAAACTCAATGCCTTACTGACGCAGGGGCATGAGCTGTTTCATCAGGAGCGGGAAGATATTCTCGAAACAGGTATTGCCTGTTCCCGTATGCTGCTTGTAGACGACACAGGTGCTCGACATGATGGAAAAAACGGCTATTGCACGTGCATATTCTGGCTCATCGTGAACACCTATTCTGGTCAACCGTGAACACCCATTCTGGCGAAGCGTGAACACCTATTCTGGTTTTACCGTGAACACTTTTTGGAATTTTCCAGAATCACCGTTCACACCTCCAGAATCGGTGTTCATGCCCCCGGAATTCATTCCGGATTACTCCGAAAAATCTCCCTTAAGCATTGATTTCATTCACCTTCTGCCGCTTGCACTCATCCACAGGAAAAGGATTGGGCGGCATGAAAAGGAAAAAGAGGCTATCAATGCGCAAAATACGTGAGATTCTCCGACTTCGCTTCGAGTGTCAGCTCAGCATTCGGCAAATTTCCAGAAGCAGCCGAGCCAGCGTGGGAGCGGTCAACAACTACCTCAGCCGGTTTGAGGCATCGGGCTTGTCCTGGCCACTGCCTGATGACATGGACGACAAGGCTCTCGTCAACCGGTTGGCACCGGCTCCGGTAACCTGCACTGAGTCAAAAATGGTAGACCCTGACTGGCAGGAGGTTCACCAAACCCTCAAGCGCAAGGGCATGACCAAGCAGCTGGTGTGGGAAGAGTATTGTGACGTCTATCCCCACAATGCCTACAGCGACTCCCAGTTCTGCCACCGCTACAGGCAATGGTGCGGGAAACAAAAGCGCTCAATGCGCCAATACCACCGGGCCGGTGAGAAGCTCTTTGTGGATTACGCGGGCCTGACAGTGCCTATTGTCAACAAAGCGACCGGCGAAACGGCTCCGGCGCAGATTTTTGTGGCTGTGCTCGGCGCTTCCAATTACACCTTTGCTGAGGCCACCCGCACTCAGGGCTCGGTGGACTTTATTGGCTCTCAGGTGCGTGCCTTCCAGTTCTTTGGCGGTGTGCCCCAGCTGCTGGTGCCGGACAACCTGCGCAGTGCAGTGACCAAAGCTTGCCGGTACGATCCGGATATCAACCGCAGCTACCTGCACATGGCCGAACACTTTGGTTGTTCAATCATGCCTGCAAGGCCTTACAAACCGAAAGACAAGGCCAAGGCAGAAGTTGGCGTTCAACTGGTGGAGCGCTGGATCCTGATGCGCCTGCGCCATCACACCTTCTTCTCCCTGTCCGAGCTGAACTGGGAAATACGACGCCTATTGGAGGATCTTAACAACCGGCCATTCAGGCAACAGACAGGATGCCGGCGCCGCCTGTTCGACGAGCTGGACAAGCCCGCACTGATGCCTCTACCCCGACACCCCTTTGAGCATCAGGAATTCAAGGTTGCCAGGGTGAATATTGATTACCATGTCCA
The DNA here is from genome assembly GCA_965261725.1 of Endozoicomonadaceae bacterium. GTDB lineage: Bacteria > Pseudomonadota > Gammaproteobacteria > Pseudomonadales > Endozoicomonadaceae > CANDOC01. The sequence continues at coordinate 14,276 of CBDHDU010000046.1, forward strand.
GTTCAGCGGACACTTTTACTCTGTCCCGCACCCGCTGGTGAAGGAGGAAGTGGAAATCCGGGCCAGCCATCATACGGTGCAGGTGCTTTACAAGGGCAAACCTGTCACCAGCCATGTCAGACAGTATGCCGCCGGTGCGTTCACCACCCGGACAGAGCACATGCCAACCCGGCATCAGAAGCAACAACAGTGGACACCCGGTCGGCTAACAGACTGGGCGCAGAAACTCGGGATCGATGTACTTGAATTTACCCGGCAACTGCTAAACAGCAAGCAACATCCGGAACAGGCTTACCGGGCTTGCCTTGGGCTCCTCAATCTTGAGCGGGAATACGGTGCGCAGCGGCTGAATGCAGCCTGCCACCGGGCCATGAATAGCGGTGGTCGAAGAGTCGCTAACGTTCGCTCCATTCTGCAATCGGGTCTGGACAAAATCCCGCTGGAACAACAGCAGGAGCCAGAACAACGCATCACCATCCGCCATGAAAATATCCGTGGCGCTGACTTCTTTCACTGAGGGGCAAGAGCATGATTAATCAAACCATGACCCGTCTTCGCAGCCTCAGGTTGAGCGGTATGGCTGATGCACTGCAACTCCAGCAAGAGCAGCCCGGCACCTACGACGGGCTCAGCTTTGAAGAGCGACTTGCCCTGCTGGTTGATCAGGAGGACACCGAGCGCAATAACAAACGGCTGGCCAGATTACTCAGGGCGGCACGGTTGAAGCTGGCTGCGACGCTGGAAGACATCGACTATGAGCAACCAAGGGGTATTACTCAATCCAAAATGGCGGCATTGGCCAGCTGCGACTGGTTACGGCGGAAGCAGAACCTGCTCATTACCGGACCTTGCGGCACCGGGAAAAGCTGGCTGAGCTGTGCCTTCGGGCACGGTGCCTGTATGCGGGGTTACAGTGTCCGCTATTTCCGGACATCCCGACTACTGGAGGCGGTTACCATCGCCCACGGTGACGGCAGCTATGCCAAACAACTGAAGCAGCTGGCCAGGGTGGATCTGCTGATTCTGGACGACTGGGGGCTGGAACCCCTGAAGCAGAGCCAGCGCAATGATCTTCTGGAAATCATGGATGACCGTCACAACCAAAGCTCGACCATAGTAACCAGCCAGCTGCCGGTATCGAGCTGGCACGACAGCATCGGCGATGCGACGTTGGCAGATGCGATTCTGGATCGCCTGACCCACAATGCCCACCGAATTGAGCTCAAAGGAGAATCAATGAGAAAAACTAAAGCAAAACAAAAACTGGCAGACCGTGAACACTAAAGCTAGAAATTAAAGGAGGCAATGCTCAAGGGAGTGAAGGTGTTCACGATAGTCCAGAATGGGTGTTCATTTTTACCAGAATACGCAGCACGGTAATCGGTAACGACACTTTTACCGTATTTTCTTCAACCGACAGCAAAAGCCGCATTAATTTCCTGACCCTGCTTCAGGGAAAGCGTCGCTCTCATATCCTGAACCCGGCTGCACTCAGTTATATGAAGCAGGTAGAAATGGCTGACAGGTGGATTGATACCTTGTCTGCTTATGGGGAAATCCACTTTCTGAACGAAGCTGCCTGGAAAGCCTTTCTGGATGACCATAAACTCTTTGCCAAAGAGCAGCGTCGTAAAGCGACAGAGGCTGTTCTCAAGGCAGGCCTGTTAAACAACGGCTGCCCTGAAGCCATGGTCATCCACAGTGACGGTGCCCGGCAGTTTGACACGGCGTTTGAACATTCCCTGTGCTGGTTCCATGCCAGCCGCCCACTGGCAAAGCTGATCCCTGCCAATAAGCAGGAACGGGCTGCCCGTGACTGGATGGAAAAGCAGTTCTGGCATATATATACCTGAGTGAATTCAAGATGCCGGATTTAACCGCTGGAAATTATCGTTAATCCTACTGCCCAAGGAAGAACCGATTTCGGGCAATGTCACGTCCAGAAAATGATTAATCTTTTCCCGGAATTCTTTTGCCTGAGCGAAGTATTCATTATTCCGGGCATACTCATTCATCACCTTCCATAATCGCTCAATGGGGTTCAGGTTTGGACTGTAAGGGGGGAGGTAATGAAGCTTTATTCCCAGCTCTTCCGCCTCTTTCACTACCTCCTGTGAACGATGGTAACCGGCACCATCAAGCACCATGTGAATAACGTTCATGGATGAATAGTTATCCCGAACTTTCTTGAAAAACTCGGTAACCGCTTCACTGTTAACCGTATCAAATTGACCGAAAACAGCAGCTTCAATATTGTCCAGATCAATCGCACCGATAATGTTCAGCCGAGTACGGCTACCTGTCGTATTAATGATTTTATCAATCCCTTTTCGAATCCACCCGGAAGTGATTTTGGTCGCTTGTGTCGGGTGTACCGCATCCATGAATAGTATCACCTCGTCCTCTGGTAGCGTGGCTTTCAAGGCTTCATAGTGCTCCACAAAACCAGCCTGCTTATCAACATCAGCCTTGTGCGGTACGCCCTTTGGCTTTTTGTAGGTAAAGCCTTTTTGGTGCAGCCACTTGTTCAGGCCTGATACGGTATATTTGATACCCCAGCGATCGGTAATATAGGCGACGATCTGATGGACGTGTGCGTAAGTATATTCAGAAAGGTGTTCGACCAGTTGCCGAGTTTGCTCATCACTCAGGCGGCTTTCACTCCCCCCGTTCTCCGGCCTGAGCTTTTCCTTTTCCAGATAGGCGTCCAGATGGCGACAAATAGTGTATTCACTTTTTCTCAATGCCTGAGCGATAGCAGACGGTGACCACCCTTCAGACCTGAGCAAAACAGCCTTGATACGATCACACTCCCGTGCATCTCGCGATGTTTTGTGGCGAGATTCCAAGGCTACTTTTTGTTGGGCTGTCAGGGTGATTTTCGGCATGTTCGTACAATGTTGAAAATCGGCTGGAAAATCAAGCAACTTCAATGATCATGGGTATACGACGATATTGAGACCTATTGCCAAGCGCCGACAGCCATACGGAAGGCGCAGATTGAACAGGATTTTAATCACTGGGTGGCGACACAGTCTGACTATCCTGACCTTCGTGCTGTCCTGGGTAAGCTTCACCGGGCACGGGAGGAGTTATTGCTGATACTAAAGTATCCATGGCTGCCACTTCATAATAACCTGAGTGAGCGGCAAATCAGGGAGTACGTGAAACGACGAAAGATCAGTGGTGGCACTCGAAGTCATCTCGGTCAGCGTTGCCGGGATACATTTGCAAGCCTGAAAAAAACATGCAGGCTGCACGGCATATCCTTCTCCAACTATCTAAAAGATAGAATCTGCGGAACCCAGATGATTCTCAGACTGTCAGACGTGGTGCGGGATAAATCTGCCCGGCTCATGGGTGATGCCGCCTACGGATTTTGAGCAGTTACCTATTTATGTCACCCATTTCAAGAGGAGAGGTTTTTGGTGAATGGTGTGGGGTGGGAGCCTTTTCTCTCCCTCTGTGCCTGTAATGACTTGGTGTTTGGTGTCGAGATCGGGATTCCCTTTCCTGACGGCTTACCGCATCTTGCTGCTGGTTATTGCTAGGTATTACCAGCTGTTCACCTGAAATATTTTCGCTTTGATCCATTGTTGCGGTAAAACTTTGAACAAACACAAAGCCACCTTCAACATCGTCTGAGGCTGCAGCGGGCATTGCATTGTTGTGACATTGTTGTGATATTGTGAATGGACAGAAAACGTTGCTGTATCAGTAAGTGCATTCTGGGGTGTGTCATGCAAGCTACAGCCATTTTTTGGGCAGGGACCATTCTGGAGTATAGTGCTACACTGCAGGCATTTGAGTACTTTTCCTGCTTGAGTAAAGGAGGGCAGAGTTCCCAATACCAAGATTACTAATGATAAAACACAGAACCATTTTTTATGATTTAAGAGCATGATGAACTGCCGTCTTTTTATTTATTCTTAATAAATTAGCAGTGAATCACTTATTGTTACCTGATTACCACTGAAGCTACGCATGTCTACAGGAGTACCTTTGTTAATTACTCTGTCTCGTAGCATATACGGATGTACTATTAACCCCGTGATCAGAACGTTAAAAGCAGCAATATATAGTCTCTCGCTAACAAGACGATAGTTCATGAATTTTAAAGGTCATGCACGCCAAGCCTTTAAGCGATAGCCATTCTTCTACATGCTGGCGTACGCTCAGTGGTAATCAGGTATTGTTATGTAGTCATTTATGAACTGCAGGACAGCATCGAACATCCCGCTCGGTGCCGTGCCCATTCAGGACGTTTTTGTGCAAACAGTTCTTTATCCGGCTGCTCATCATACGGATGGCGCAGCACATTCAGCAGCTCTTCTGTCAGCCCATAATCGCCCTGTTCAGCCTTATCAATCGCCATCTGTGCCAGATAGTTACGCAACACATATTTTGGATTAACGGCATTCATTTTCTGTCGACGCTCGGTGAAAGGTAAATCATCCTGCAGTAAACGTTGACGATAGCGTTGCAGCCAGTCACTGAGCTGGTGCTTGTACTCTTCAGGCAACTGTTCCGATTGATACCAGATATCTTGTAGTGGTTGCAGCCAGTCATTGGGAGCGACATCTGTAAATGCTGTTGAAGTGATATCAATAGTTGCCAGCTGCCGGTAGAACAGTGTCATATCTGTTTCGACCTGTTGCAGCAGTTTGTTCAGATCTGTAGTCAGTGGGTCATCGGTTTCTGGCTGATATGCTTTCAAACCCAGTTTGCCTGCCATCATTTCCTGAAGGGCTTTAACAAAGGTATCGGAGTACGTTTCCAGTGCGGTTTGTAACGGGGCGGCTTCTCTAATGAGGGGAAAAATAGTATTGGCCAGCTGTACCAGATTCCAGAGTGCAATTTGTGGCTGATTCCCGTAACAGTAACGCCGACCGTGTGCGTCGGTTGTATTGGGCGTCCAGTTGGGATCATAATCCTCCAGCCAGCCATAGGGACCATAATCAATGGTGAGACCGAGAATCGACATATTGTCGGTATTCATTACTCCATGGACAAATCCAACACGCATCCAGTGAGCAATCATGACTGCAGTACGGCGACAAACATCCTCAAACCATTCAATATAAACAGTAGGTGTTAATTCACGTTTTTCATTGAAGTCGGTACGCAGGGTGTATTCGGCAAACTGTCTTAATAGTTCTGTTTCTCCCCGCGCGGCAAAAATCTGAAAGTTACCAAAGCGGGTAAAAGAAGGCGCCGTGCGGCAGACAACAGCGCCGGGTTCCTCCTTAGGGTGTCCATCGTAAAACATATCCCGCGTCACAGTTTCACCTGTGGTAATTAAGCTGAGTGCCCGGGTTGTCGGAATACCAAGATGATGCATTGCTTCACTGCACAGAAACTCCCGCAGGGATGAACGCAGCACCGCCAGGCCATCCGCATGGCGGGAATAGGGCGTAGGGCCCGCACCTTTCAGTTGCAGCGCCCAGCGTTCTCCTTTGTTGTTTATCACCTCACCGAGATTAATGGCCCGCCCATCACCTAATTGTCCCGCCCAGTTACCGAACTGATGGCCGCCATAGCAGGTCGCATAGGGATCCATCGCGGCTAATAAATGGTTGCCACTGAAAATATCCGTAAATTCAGAGAAAACGCAGCAGGCAGGATCAAGATCAAGGGTTGTGGCCATTTCCCGTGAATAAGCAACCAGTGAAGGGTTGGAAAATCCAACAGGCTTTACCCTCGAATAGCAAGCATTTTCAACCTGGCGGACAAAATTACGGCTTTCGAAGTCCGCCGGTAGCTCAGCAGTAAAGCGGTTATCAAACTGAAGTTTCTCAAGAGAAGAGAGAAAGCCGGGTGAGGTACACATCTTCAAATAAGCTGCCAGTACTATACCTGAGTGAATTCAAGATGCCGGATTTAACCGCTGGAAATTATCGTTAATCCTGCTGCCCAAGGAAGAACCGATTTCGGGCAATGTCACGTCCAGAAAATGATTAATCTTTTCCCGGAATTCTTTTGCCTGAGCGAAGTATTCATTATTCCGGGCATACTCATTCATCACCTTCCATAATCGCTCAATGGGGTTCAGGTTTGGACTGTAAGGGGGGAGGTAATGAAGCTTTATTCCCAGCTCTTCCGCCTCTTTCACTACCTCCTGTGAACGATGGTAACCGGCACCATCAAGCACCATGTGAATAACGTTCATGGATGAATAGTTATCCCGAACTTTCTTGAAAAACTCGGTAACCGCTTCACTGTTAACCGTATCAAATTGACCGAAAACAGCAGCTTCAATATTGTCCAGATCAATCGCACCGATAATGTTCAGCCGAGTACGGCTACCTGTCGTATTAATGATTTTATCAATCCCTTTTCGAATCCACCCGGAAGTGATTTTGGTCGCTTGTGTCGGGTGTACCGCATCCATGAATAGTATCACCTCGTCCTCTGGTAGCGTGGCTTTCAAGGCTTCATAGTGCTCCACAAAACCAGCCTGCTTATCAACATCAGCCTTGTGCGGTACGCCCTTTGGCTTTTTGTAGGTAAAGCCTTTTTGGTGCAGCCACTTGTTCAGGCCTGATACGGTATATTTGATACCCCAGCGATCGGTAATATAGGCGACGATCTGATGGACGTGTGCGTAAGTATATTCAGAAAGGTGTTCGACCAGTTGCCGAGTTTGCTCATCACTCAGGCGGCTTTCACTCCCCCCGTTCTCCGGCCTGAGCTTTTCCTTTTCCAGATAGGCGTCCAGATGGCGACAAATAGTGTATTCACTTTTTCTCAATGCCTGAGCGATAGCAGACGGTGACCACCCTTCAGACCTGAGCAAAACAGCCTTGATACGATCACACTCCCGTGCATCTCGCGATGTTTTGTGGCGAGATTCCAAGGCTACTTTTTGTTGGGCTGTCAGGGTGATTTTCGGCATGTTCGTACAATGTTGAAAATCGGCTGGAAAATCAAGCAACTTCAATGATCATGGGTATATGTGGTGCTAATAGTGACATAGAGAGCTCCAGAAATCTGTATCTTTTATTAGTCAATCGTGTGAAGGCAATAAAACACGTATAGTTTTTAGCGTATTTAGTGCCTGTCCGAAAACCCTCAAACCTTGAAAATAGCAGCCTGTGGCCAAATATAACTATATGAAGATTTTCCAAAACAGGCTGTTTTTTCAAATTTATGCGCCAGACTATCAATCCACAAATGCAGCTGGGTGAAGTCGATATCTCATCCGTCCAGTTTAACCCCAAGTCCAGAGACGATATCCCTCGTATCCTGCGGGCATTGCAGCACATTTACACAACGCCAGAGCTGAGACAGCAAGTCTTTCAGGTACTCGACACCATGATTCTATCTGACCAAAACAACGGTCGCCCCGGGATGGAACTCTGGAGAATACTCGTGTTTGGCACCCTCCGTCTGGTGATCAATTGCGATTATGACCGCTTGCAGGAACTGGCCAATGAACACGGCACTTTGCGTCAGATGCTCGGACATGGCCCCTATTGCACGCACACTTATCATATACAGACGTTGCAGGATAATATCAGCCTGTTTACCCCGCAGGTGCTGGATCAGATCAATCAGGTTGTCGTTGCGGCAGGGCACTCGCTGGTAAAAAAAAGAGCGAACCGTTACATGGCCGTGCCGATTCGTTTGTCGTAAAAACCAATGTCCATTTCCCCACCGACATTAACTTGCTGAGCGATGCTTGTCGTAAAATCATTGAGTTTGCTTCGGCTTCAGCTCATGAGCACAAACTCCCCGGCTGGCGACAGCATCGCTACCTTCAGCGGCAGCATAAGAAGCTCTACCATACAGTGCGTAACCTGAAGCACTCCACGTCAGCTGACGAATTACAAAAAAGCAAACGACAGCATGACATTGAAATGGCGCATCTTGAGTATCTGAAGCTCAGCCTGAAAATAATTCGGATGGCTGATGTAACGTACTCCGTGCTGACAAAGCATCAACCTGATGAACCACGCCTTGAAGCGCTCAGCTACTATCTGCTGCATGCCAAACATCAGGTTAATCTGATTCATCGGCGGGTCCTTGAGCATGAAACCATACCGCATGCAGAGAAAGTCTTTTCGCTGTTTGAACCGCATACCGAGTGGGTCAGCAAAGGCAAGGCGGGCGTGCCGGTTGAGCTGGGTTTGCGTGTTTGTGTGTTGCAGGATCAATTCGGCTTTACGCTTCACCACCAGGTCATGGAAAAGCAGACGGACGATCAGGTAACGGTTCCTATGGCCAAGGGAGCCAAAGAGCGCTTTCCAACCTTGAGCCAGGTCAGCTACGACAAGGGATTCTGGAGTCCGGATAATCTTGTAAAACTGGAAAACTTGCTGGACAGGGCTGTACTACCTAAAAAAGGAAAGCTGTCGTTAGAGGACAAAAAACGGGAATCACACTTGGCGTTTGTCCGTGCAAAACGACAGCACTCAGCTGTTGAGTCGGATATTAATGCTCTGGAATCTCATGGTCTGGATAAATGCCCGGACAAAGGGCTGGATGCCTTCAAACGTTATGTTTCACTAGCTGTTGTGGCAAATAACCTGCAGCGTCTGGGCAAAGTGCTGCTGGAACGGGACCGGCAATAGTCGCCTGTTGATGGTTTGGTAATCCGGTGTTCGTTCAGATCATGCATGTCGTGAGGCTTACTGACATCTACGGAGTGAAGGTTTTGAACATTTTTTGAACAATTGTGACTGAAAACCGCTGCATTGATTGAACAGCAAACTCAAATGATCCATCTAACAGTGACTCATTAACACAGGCAGCTATAGTTCATGCGTTTTCTGACAGGCACTATTTAACTAAAGGTGAACTATAAATAGTTTTATTCTTTAATCCTTATCAAGTATCGGAGTATGAATAAATTAAAAAGCCCAGCTTGCTCTTGTTTGGTTTTTGTCTTTGCATATTTTTGTAACTGCTCAAAATCCGTAGGCGGCATCACCCATGAGCCGGGCAGATTTATCCCGCACCACGTCTGACAGTCTGGGAATCATCTGGGTTCCGCAGATTCTATCTTTTAGATAGTTGGAGAAGGATATGCCGTGCAGCCTGCATGTTTTTTTCAGGCTTGCAAATGTATCCCGGCAACGCTGACCGAGATGACTTCGGGTGCCACCACTGATCTTTCGTCGTTTCACGTACTCCCTGATTTGCCGCTCACTCAGGTTATTATGAAGTGGCAGCCATGGATACTTTAGTATCAGCAATAACTCCTCCCGTGCCCGGTGAAGCTTACCCAGGACAGCACGAAGGTCAGGATAGTCAGACTGTGTCGCCACCCAGTGATTAAAATCCTGTTCAATCTGCGCCTTCCGTATGGCTGTCGGCGCTTGGCAATAGGTCTCAATATCGTCGTATATATGCCAGAACTGCTTTTCCATCCAGTCACGGGCAGCCCGTTCCTGCTTATTGGCAGGGGTCAGCTTTGACAGTGGGCGGCTGGCATGGAACCAGCACAGGGAATGTTCAAACGCCGTGTCAAACTGCCGGGCACCGTCACTGTGGATGACCATGGCTTCAGGGCAGCCGTTGTTTAACAGGCCTGCCTTGAGAACAGCCTCTGTCGCTTTACGACGCTGCTCTTTGGCAAAGAGTTTATGGTCATCCAGAAAGGCTTTCCAGGCAGCTTCGTTCAGAAAGTGGATTTCCCCATAAGCAGACAAGGTATCAATCCACCTGTCAGCCATTTCTACCTGCTTCATATAACTGAGTGCAGCCGGGTTCAGGATATGAGAGCGACGCTTTCCCTGAAGCAGGGTCAGGAAATTAATGCGGCTTTTGCTGTCGGTTGAAGAAAATACGGTAAAAGTGTCGTTACCGATTACCGTGCAATAGCCGTTTTTTCCATCATGTCGAGCACCTGTGTCGTCTACAAGCAGCATACGGGAACAGGCAATACCTGTTTCGAGAATATCTTCCCGCTCCTGATGAAACAGCTCATGCCCCTGCGTCAGTAAGGCATTGAGTTTGCCCTCAGAGATTGGGCAGCCATGGCTGTGCAACCAGTCAAGCAACAACGGTTGGGTAACACTACAGGAATGATAAAGATCCAGCACCATGGATCTGAGGTTATCACCGAAGCGACCTTTTATATGGATAGGCAACGGTGCAATGACAGTCTGACCTTCAGGGGTAAGCCATACTTCGCGACGGTAGCGTGTTGTCGTGAACTCCAGATTCACATCAACATGGGTAAAATCCTGATAGCCTTTGCGCTTCCAGTTATCCTGTACACCCGCTGCCGGGAAAATTTCCTCACGAACAGAAGAAGGAGAAGGCTTGGCTGTGCGACCCGGTTCCGGTGATCGGGAACGTTTGCTCCTGGGTGGCGTTTCAGCTGGCGACGTTGACTGACTGTCCTTATTTTCAACGTCTTCCGACGTTTTTTTGTTCGGGCGAATTTTTGGTTGCCCCTTGAGTTTTTTAAGGTGCCGGATTTCCTCGCGCAGGGCGGTATTTTCGGCTGTCAGCTTATTGATTTTGTCGAGTAGCGTGCTGACAAGAGCCTTGAGTTCGCTGACTTCTGTTTCAAGGTCTGAAATTGTAGGCGAGTTCATAGACTTGATTATGCCCGATTCCGAAGGACAAAGTTTTGATGTCAGCGTGTTGACTCGCCTACGAATTTTGAGCAGTTACATATTTTTTATGCCGAATTTTCTGCCAGCTGGTCTGTATACTAAATCTATCTTGATGATTATCTGATTGGTGCGATGAAGTGGCAATGCACCTGTTTGACAGAAACAATTGCAAAAGAATATTTTTCTGATGATTTGCAGGGGTATTTTGGCTGGAAGGTTGAACCTTCAGAAGGCGTAACTACAGGTACTTTATATTTCTGCCAGGAAAAGAAATGTAACTATTCAGCACCCAGCAAAGAGTGACCGCAGTAATTCTTCATGGCTATAAGCAGGGCTTCAAAAACATTCTGCCCCTGCTTTCTCGCAGATGAAACATAACTTCGTATTCGGCAATACCATTTCGCCCCTTCCTCGCTTCTGATGCAGCCCGATATTTTTTGCTTCACCTTGCCATTTCTGATGTCTTGCTCGCTGCCATTATTGTCGAAGGGGATGTTGAGGTCGGTCATGAACCTCAAAGTTTCGTCCTTGTACTCCACCAACCGCTTAAACAAGTTGAACGCTTTCGTATTCTTGACTTTGTCACGCCCCAACCGTTGCCGTACTCGTTCCATATAGTCGGCTTCTTCCGCTTGCGCTCTTTTTGCTGTTCGCTCGAACAGTGAAGAGATACGCTGGCGGATGGATTCCGGCATCGCCTTCATTCCCAGCTTTCTAAAACCATTGCTGAGGTGACAGGCCAGTCTCAGCAGCCGCTGAAGACGAGCCGCAAGATAGTTGCAGTCGCGATCAACGACACCCTGTAACTCCCTCAGGTGGTGGGCATTGCAGAGTACATGAGCCGCAGCATAGCGGAAGTAAACCTTGTAGTGGTCATGAACCAGTATCCCGGCAAAGGTCAGCAAAATACCCATCGTCTCTATGGCGGAATGTCCTTTACTCAAGTCCAGATGATAGTACGTCCACTTGTCAGTACGCAGGACATGCATCCACCACAGCGCTCCGGCTACTCTCATGCCTGTTTCATCAGCGCCTGCAATGGGTTCAACCTTAAGGGCGTCACTAATTGCCTGCTCAGTGCTGGCTAACCGGTCATAAGCATTGCTCTGGAAGGTGCAGATGGAACCCGGACTGACTTCCAATCCGAAAATATCCATGAAGAACTGGGAGGCACGCTTGCAAGGTATAAGTTGATACTGACAAAGATACACGGCCAGCGCCTGAGTCACCGGTCCATACTGCACGTGAGCATCAACTCCTTCAGGGAAACGGGCTTGTGTCATGTGACCGCAGCGGCACTCTTTGATTTCGGCCACATGGGCTGTCACTTCAAAGTGACCAAAACGACCCGGTTCAAATACTTGCCTTTCAACCAACTTGGCAATGTTTGCAGAGTGCAGGGACTGATGGCACTTCTCACAGTCTATAACCGGGTGATATTGGGTGCGGTCAGTGTCAGCGACTTGCTGAAGCGTTGAACCTTTGTGACCTTTCTGACCGCCGGGCTTTCGACCAGACCTCTGTCGTAAGCTTTTTGGGTTAGGTTTGTCGTCTTGTGGCTCACCCTCCACCGTGGCAGATGAGTCTTTCTGTTTGGCAGCAGGCTTTGCATAACCGTCTGTAGAGGGAGGCTTACTGCTGTTCCGGCTGTTGATGTTGAGTCTGTCCGCGAGTTCCTTATTTTCTGTTTCCAGTTTCGCTACCTGATCGCCCAGGCCACCGATCTGCTCTTGCTGATCATTTACGATAGCAAGGAGGGTGACGATAATCTGAAACTCGGGATCAAGTTGACTCATAACAAGCGTTGGTCAGAGAAGAACTGTATTTGAAAATGACACAAAATCACGAAAATACCAGCTTATTGTGAGGGTGCTGAATAGTTACGAATTTATCACCCAACAGCAGGAGCAGATTGCCCAGCAGCAGGAACAGATTGTTCAGTTGCAAAGGCAGGTTGAAGTGCTTGAGGCTGAAATTCGTCGTTTGAAAAAACTGCCAGCAAAACCGGACATCCAGCCCAACACCGCGCCTCATGATGATGCTGCCGAGAGCTCTGAAGGCAATGAGCAGTCAGCAGTTGAGGACAACGATACGGCTGAACCTGATGCTACGTTAACGCGTCAGGTCAACAAGCCCGATGAGAAAACCCGGAAACAACGCAAACAACCCTCAAAACCGGCACCTGAAAAGTCAGTCACTATTGAAGTCACAGGGGTTCCACCCGGATCCACCTGGAATGGATACACACCCTTTCATGTACAGGAACTGACAATCAATACGTCCAGTATCGAGTATCAGCTGGAACAATGGATAACCCCCGACAGGAAAACCATTACCGCTAAACCGCCAGTCGATCTCCATGGGCATCATTATGGACCCGTACTGCAAGCTTATGTCCTGTACCAACACCATGGTTGCTCTGTTACCCAACCTGAGTTGCTGGACTGGCTATGGGACATTGGGATTTCTATTTCAGCAGGAGAACTGAGTCTGCTCCTGACCCAGGAGCATAATCAATTCCATGCTGAGAAGGATGAGCTGCTGATTACCGGTATTCGTTGTTCTGGCTATATTCAGACAGACGACACGGGTACAAGGCACAAGGGGCAGAATGGTTATTGCACCATTATCAACAACGAGTCCTTTGCCTGGTTCGCCAGCACAGGCAGTAAAAGCCGGGAAAATTTTGTGAGTTTGCTGCATCGCCCATGGCGAACCTACACATTAACAGAAGAAGCCCTGGATTATCTGGAAGAACATCATTATCCCCAAAAATGGCTTAGGATCCTCAAACCGTACAACGGAGTAACGTTCCTGAACCGTCAAGCCTGGGAAGCCTTCATGAACGACCAGGGTTTAACAGGGAAAAAACGTCGCCAGCAAGCCAGTGAAGCCCTGATTTATGGCAGCCTGATACAGCATGGAGCAGGGCACCTGACCACCTTCAGCGATGGCGCACGACAGTTTGACGTATTCAAACACAGCCAGTGCTGGATTCATGCAGAGCGAGGGCTGGCAAAAGTCCACCCGGTCAACGACCAGCAAGCTATGGCTCAGAAATGGTGCCGGACATGGTTCTGGGCGATTTACGATGACCTGAAAGCCTTCAAGGCTGAGCCCGATGCCGAGAAAGCACTGAAGGTATGGTTGGGCTTTCATATGCTTGTCCAGACCCGAACATGCTGTGAACCACTGCAGGAAGCCCTGTCAGGTCTGGCACTGATCGAAGAAGAGCTGTTGCTTGTACTGAAAGACCCGAACTTGCCATTGCATAACAACCTGAGCGAAAGCCAGATACGGGAATACGCCAAGCGACGAAAAATCAGTGGTGGTACGCGAAGCGATGCAGGGCGGCAATGTCGCGACACCTTTGCCAGCCTGAAGAAAACGTGTCGCCTGTATGGTCTCTCGTTTTGGGATTATCTGACAGACAGATTAACAGGCAGCGGGTTGTTTCCGAGGCTGGCAAGCTTGATTGAAAAAACGGCACGTACTTTGCCTTGCGGGCTTTGCAGCAGTTTTTGAGTAATTACGATCCTGAAATACTTAAAAAACCTGTAGAGTGGACTGTTTTTAATTATCAGGAACTCTGTGAAGGTTCAACAAATTATGCTGTCTATGCAGCAACTTTTCGAGGGCAGACAGACATTGCCGGTGATCCTACAGACGGAAGTCTGGATCTTGATTTGCAATGGAAATCATCGCTATCAAGCCCGGCCAGAGCAACCGGATATCTTGGTGAGTTTGTTTTTCAGTTAGCACATGAAGCCTTTAGCTAAGCCGGAGCCACCTAAACCAGCAACGGCTTTGATTTGCCTCAACTGGCTGCAAGCTCAGGATAGAATGTACTTGTCTGTCGCGAACAAATGGAAAAAAGAGCAAGGCCTCGTTTATACGAAAGTGGCTGCTTTCTCTCCTCTTGGTGATGACGCTCGTTCTCAAAAAGCCTTCACCATAACGGCAGGGCGAAAGCTTCATTAAAACTAACGTACACGAATTTATGATCCATCCTCTTTCTATCCTTAAAAGAGGCTAATCGGATGCCTGCTTGTACGCCTATAACCGATAGATTCCAGACATTAAGTGATTCGCGTAGCGCTATTCACATCACCTACTCGCTGCCAGAAGTTCTATTTATCGTTTACGCCAGCGTCTTAAGTGGCTACAACGAGTGGGAAAGCATGGCTAATTTTGGCAGCTACAACCTCACTTGGTTTCGTCAGTTCTTCCCTTACCGCTGGGGCATGCCTTCGCACCACACTATCGAGAAAGTATGCATGATGATTAACTCCAAAGCGTTCATGCAGCTCTTTATTGATTGGATGCAGGATGTCGTTGCCAGAATTGATGATCAGGCAAACGACGAGCCAGACAATAACAATAAGCAGGATATAGACGACGTTATAGCTATTGATGGTAAGGCGCTGAGGGGATCGCGCCCCGCTAAGGGTAAAAAAATGGTTCATATCGTCAGTGCTTACAGCGCCAAACTCAGCCTGATATTAGGGTTTACTCCCGTTGAGAGGAAATCCAATGAGATTACTGCTATCCCAGAAATTCTGGACATGTTGGTGGTAGAAGGATGCCTGATAACGAGTGACGCCATGGGTTGTCAGAAAGACATCTGTCAGAAGATCGTGGACAAAAAGGCAGACTATCTAATCTGCGCCAAGAATAATCAACCCACGCTTTGTAAAAACATAGAGAAAGTGTTTACAAAGCACATCGAAGATCATCCGAAAGACCCGGAGCCTACTGATGCCAATGTTTTTTTTGCAGAAACAGAAGAGCAAAGCCGTAATCGTCAGGAACACCGTCGTTGCTGGGTATTTAATGACGTTTCAGAGATTGATCCTGATAATGAATGGGCAAAACTGACTCAGTTTGCTGTCATTCAGAGAGATCGACTGATCCATTCGATACAAACGACAGAGTTGCATTGTTACATTATGAGTCGGGAAATGCCTGCTCAAAGCGTGCTGGAGAGTGTTCGGGCTCATTGGTGCATCGAGAATGGCCAGCACTGGAAACTCGATGTCAGCTTTGCCGAAGATGCGTCAAAAATCCATGAGCGCACTGCCGTAAAGAACTTAGCCACTGTTAGGCGCTGTTGTTTCAATGCTCACAATCAGAGTGATCGCTTCCCTAAGAAAAGCATGAACCGCAGGATAGAGCTGGCAGGGCTCGATGAAGAGTACCGAGCTGAGTTAATTAGAGAGTGTTCATTTCTCTGAGCAAAAGGTTCGCTGAACGGCATCAGAGCGAAAAAAAGGTTTATTCATATCTTCTCAAATGAAGAGGTAGTGACTTGTATCAAATTCAGTATTTTGAGCCATAAATGTAGCATTGCGGCGCGACATAGAAAAATTGAGCTATTTATTGCCAATAATAAATGCTGATGAGTACTGGAATTTATTTTTTAGCACGATGGAACCTTCCAAGGTTTCGCCCTGACCATAACGGCGATTTTTGGAGAAAGGTCTTGTCCAGCGCAGGAGGCAGGAATCCATCATTATAAGCTGCAATTGATTACTGCTGTGCCATTTGATGCAAGCTGTCAGTTGCTAAAGCATGCCCTTATATATGAGGCAACTGATTCCAAGAAAGTGAATGCTGCAAAACTTCGAGCTGAAGCAAAACCGGTATATTGATTTGTTATTTAGTTGATTAACAATACTGTGGACAGTTTTTCGAGAACTCAACATTGATGCACCAAGGCTTGCACCGCAAGGGCTAGGATTTAATTGCAAGTTTGGGGTTTCTCAGACCTGCTAAAAAGTACCCTATGCACTGAAACCCTTGGTATTACTGGGGAAAAAGTGTCCACAGTATTGGATTAAGAGTAGTGAAGAATTCTCTGGAAAGCCGGAAAAGCTGTATGACCATCAAAACAACCCCAACTGCCCATCCACAACCTCATTAAAATCCAGCCCGATAAACGGCAGAATTGCATCAGCCACGGGCTTTAACTGTTTTTCAATATAGTGCTGGTGGTCAACCGGGCTTTGACGATATTCCACCGCTTCTGGCCCACTTTGAGTAATAACATAACTGATCCAGCCCCGGCGTTGATATTGCAGTGGTTTGCCCTGCTGCCGGTTCAGTTCATCGGCATTTCGTGCTGCCCGTACATGAGGCGGGATGTTTTTAGTGTACTGATCCAGCGGGCGCCGCAGACGCTTGCGATAAACCAGTTGATCATCCAGCTGACCGCTGAGGGTTTGCTGTACGGTGTCACGAATCAGGTCTTCTGGTGATTGATCAGCAAAAATCTGTTGATAGAGTGTGGTCTGGAAGTTCTTTGCCAGTGTTGTCCAGTCTGAACGGACGGTTTCCAGACCTTTGAATACCAGCTGTTCACCGGAATCTGTGACTTTTAATCCGGCATAACGTTTTTTACTGCCGGTTTCCGAACCGCGAATCGTCGGCATCAGGAAGCGGCGATAATGGGTTTCATATTCCAGCTCCAGCTGGCATTCGAGCTGGTATTCCTGTTGGAGTTTATTCTTCCAGCGTTGGTTGATATCTGTGGCAAGCGTTTTTGCCAATATTATCGGCTTCGGCATGATTCAGATTTTCATCCAGCAGGACAAAGGTTGAATCTGTATCACCGTAAATAACCTTGTGTCCCGCTGCTTCAATCCACTTTGCGGTCTGTTTCATAATATCGTGCCCGCGCATGGTAATAGAGCTTGCCAGTCGCGGATCATAAAAACGACAGCCGCCGGAACCCAGTACGCCGTAAAATGAATTCATCAGGATTTTAATAGCCTGAGAACGGGCGCTGTCTTTATCTTGCTTGGCAACATCCCGCTGTTGCCACAGGGACGTAATAATATCCGGCAGGAAATGCTTATCTCTGGAAAACACGGCCCCCCGGTAACCGGGAATGGCATCATCCGGCGACTGTAGCCCTTCAATTAAACCGAGTGGATCAATCTTGAAGGTGCGGATAATCGATGGATAAAGGCTTTTAAAGTCCAGCACCAGCACATTATGGTAAAGCCCCGGCAGCGAATTCATGACATAGCCGCCGGGTGATGTCAGGCCGCCGCTGGGGGGCAGGTTCGGGGCGATATAGCCGGCCCGATGCAGCTTGGGCAGGTAAAGGTTAGTGAAAGCCTGTACTGAACCTCCCTGACGATCCAGCGCCAGTCCGGTTAGCTGCGTGCGCAGACGTAAAGTAATCGAGCAGGTGAGTATGTTGAAATATTTCTGATACCAGTCGGCAGTCTTCGAGATTGTAGCGCGCCAGCTTCTGCTTATTATGATGAAAGTCATGGGTAATGATGGCCATGCGGTTGGCAACATCTTCGGTATCTTTGCCTTTACCCAGTAATGTCTGGGCAACATGCTCTAGGCTGAAACTGTCGAATGAATACGTGGCGGCTTTCAAAGCATCAATACCATCAATCACCATTCGACCAGGAACAGTAATATAACCCTGACTGTTATCATCCCGTCGGGTACGCCAGCTGATGGGCTTTTGTCCACGTCCCAGCTTTAATTTGAGATTGTGATGCTGCGCCCGTTTAACCAGCAGCCGGAAATCAAAATAATAACATTCCAGCCAATGATTATATCCGGATCGATTTTAGTCAGCCGGTCTGCCAGAGCCAGTAGCAGTTGTTTTTCATTGTCGATCCAGTGAATCTGAAAACCGGCATCTGTGATTTCCGTTTTTACCGATCATCAGGACTTCCTCAACATTGCTTCCATGCAGACCAGCGGAGTAGAGTTCGCCTGTCGCAGAGCATTCCAGGTCGAGAGAAACAACCCTGAAGACCGGCTTATAAGTTTCCGGGCGTACCCGCACATGCCTGTATTCAAGATATCCTTCTTTTTGTTGAGCTGTTCCGGTGAACGCCAGACTGCCATAAGTAAAACGTTCCATTAAGAAACGTTCGTTCAGGCGGATATCATTTTTCATACGTTGTAATGCCGGTAATTCGCAAATGCCCGGCGGCTTGCCGGGCATGACTGATGGTCGGGAAATACAGGGCGGATACAGGGCGTTGAGCAAATGTTTTCAACGCTGTGTTTTTGTGATGAAAGGCAATATCGTGCTGTTGCAGACAAGCTGATGCTCGCTGCAGATCGGGGTCGGCAATAAAAAAGACAACCGTTTCTTCCTCAAGCACAAGCCGGGCAGGCTGGTGGTCAGTGATGACCCAGAGAACAACTTCCGTATGATCCTGACTGTCACGGGCGTGACTACTAAGCAAAAAACCTTTGCTGATGGCGGACAGATTTTCCAAACAGATGCCTGCTGACAAAGTGTTGAAATCAGATGATAACGCGCTATAAGGTTGTGAAGAAGTTGGACTATTCTGCATTACTCAATACTTATTACAGAATAGTTACTGTCAATGGATAGATGCTTTCGGGCAATCAGTGGATTTATAGTCTTTTGCTCTCTGTTGACAGCAAGCCTGCAATTGCAAGCGCAGCATGGTTACCCTCATCTTAATTTCAGGAATGCGGTTATCACCGCAGACCAGCTCTGTAATAAGTGTGAAAAGTTAGCGCTGAACCTTGTTCAGCTTAGCTG
>CBDHDU010000047.1:0-229879 GCA_965261725.1 Endozoicomonadaceae bacterium
CCGTTATGGCTGCCTCGTTGTCGCACGCCGAAAGCTTTATCGATGACAGTACGTTCGATATTCATCTCCGTAACTACTACAAGTCCGACAAATTAACTGATACCAAAAAGCAAAGTGCTTGGGCTCAGGGTATTAGTGGCTCATTCAAGTCTGGTTATTTTATGGGCTTGGTCGGGCTTGATCTTGATCTTTATAGTTCTATTCGCCTTTCCGGTGATAAGAACGAATCCAATACCGGTTTGCTGCGTATTCGTACCACTGGTAAATCCGAGAGCTACGGCAAAGCTGGTGGCGCCATCAAGATTAACCTGATGGATATGGCCACCATGAAATATGGCCGTATGGTGATGGATAAGCCTTTGATGTATGACAATGATGAATTTGTCACACCCTCATTAACAGAAGCTCTTCTGATTGAAGGTGAGCTGATGGGCGCGGATCTTTATGTTGCGGCTGCCTACAAGCACTCACCAAGAGTAGAGTCAGGTTTCGATAACTTTGCTGTAAAAGACTCCAGTGGTGAATATAAAAAGCATACTCCCTGGACGATAGGTGGCAGCCATAACCTGATGGGTGTTGATATCAATGCAGCCTATGGGGACATGCATTCATTCGGGCACCAGTTCTATGGTGATCTGGCATATGCAATGCCTGTTGGCGAAGGCATGATGCTTGGTCTGGCTGGTCAGTACGGTACTAAGACTATTAACAGTACGGCCAAGAAAAATGCTGCAGCGAATGAGCTTGTTGCAGGAACTTTGCATGATGGCAAGATCTCATTCTGGGGGCTCAAAGCTGATCTGGCTATGGGTAATCTCAGTATGGAACTTGCGTATACCGATGTTGATCAGCCCAGTTCGGCGACTAAAACGGGTCTTTCTGCTGCCACGATAGGGCAGTGGGGAACCGAAGGCAGTTATGATACGCAGAACTCTGGCTTCATGGGCTATAACGCCAGTGCAATCCATGACTTTAATACAGCCGGTCAGCAAGCATGGGGCATCACTGTTGGGTACAACCTGAATGATATGATTCAGGGCCTGGATGCTTCGGTTTCTTATATTGACAGTGATATAGAAAATTCAGCCAGTGGTGTTAAAGATAGCACTCAGGACGAATATAATATTCATGTCAACTACGCGGTGCCTATGCTGGAAGGTCTGTCAGTTGAGCTGGTTTATGCCAAAGGCAAGCTGACTGAATATACCCCTGGCAAAGATAAAACAACAGATACTGAAAAGCGCGTTATCGTTAAATACGATATCGCCGTTTTCTGACCCTGATTTCAAGTTAAGCAGGTAATAGTTAAGTATGGCATTACAGCTATCAAAATAACCCAGTGAAGTTGCCAGACTATTGAAATGAAAAACAAAAACGCCGGCTATTCAGTCGGCGTTTTTTTATGCATGATATTAAAAAGCCAGCATTAAAGCTTAATGAGCGTACGCCCAGTGACCTGACCACGAATAATCGCCGCAGCCAGCTCAGGCACTTCTTCAAGGCTGACTTCATTACAGGCTGCATCATAGAACGATTCAGGCAGCAGCTCAGCCAACCGGTTCCAGGCAGCGATACGTTTGGCGGCCGGGCACATCACGGAATCGATACCCAGCAGTTTTACACCGCGCAGAATAAATGGCATAACGGTTGTCGGCAGATCAAAACCACCTGCCAGACCACAGGCTGCAACGGCGCCGTCGTATTTGGTCTGAGCCAGTACTTTTGCCAGCACCTTGCTACCGACAGTATCAACACAGCCAGCCCACAATTGCTTTTCCAGTGGACGTGCAGGTTCCAGTAATTCATCACGGGAAATAACACGGGTGGCCCCAATAGATTCCAGCCAACCGGTATTTTGTGCCCGGCCAGTGACAGCAACAACCTGATAGCCCAGTGTGGAAAGCAAATTAACAGCAACACTGCCCACACCACCGCTGGCACCGGTGACCAGAATTTCACCCTGATCCGGTGTGATACCACTTTCTTGCAGAGCATTAACACAGAGCATGGCGGTCAGACCTGCGGTGCCAATGATCATGGCTTTACGGCTGTCCAGCCCGCTGGAAAGAGGAACAAGATAATCGGCGCTAACGCGGGCTTTCTCTGCCATGCCGCCCCAGTGATTTTCACCGACACCCCAGCCGGTCAGAACAACATTGTCGCCCGGTTGATAACGTTCATCAGCAGAGTCAAGCACAGTACCGGCATAGTCGATACCCGGCACCATTGGATAATTGCGGATGATTTTTCCCTTACCGGTAACGGCAAGACCATCCTTGTAATTCAGAGAGGAATATTCGACAGCAACCAGCACATCACCGGCCGGGAGTGCTGATTCATTCAGTTGTTTCACACTTGCCTGTACGTCTTTGTCCTGCTGTTCCAGAACCAGAGCTTTAAACATATGCGATGTTTCCAGGGAAAATATAAAAGAGGTAGCCAGAACTATAAACAAACGTTGACGTTTTCCAAGTAACTTTACGATAGGAATACAGATTTACAGCTTGCTTTATCTGAATCAGTGTAATGCCTGCATAAAAGCATCCATATCAAGTTGCTGCAGGCACTGTTGCAGTTCGGCTACCTGATGGCTGTGCTCCGGTTCGGCAGATAACTGGTTCAACAGATTGATCAGACCCTCGATATCCCCGAGTGCCGCCAGTTCTTCCAGATGTTCTATCGTCGAAGTGGGTATAGACCTTTGTTTTACTTCAGGCTCTCTGGCAGCTTCAGATTGTTCCTGATGGGTTGTTTCTTCCGGCTGCAGCGAGAGTAACTCATAGATTTTTTTGAATAGCTGGTTGAGGTTACAGGGCTTGGCCAGAAACGCATCAAAACCGGACATTAATACTTTTCTGACATCACCCGGGAAAACGCTGGCAGACAGAGCTACGACGGGAAGTTTTTGCAGCTTCGGATCTTCCCGAACCTGCTGAATACACTGATAACCGCTCATCACCGGCATTCTTAAATCCATCAGCACCAGATCAATACTGGACTGGCGCATGGCATTCAAAGCTTCCTGTCCGTTCTCGGCTTCAGAAACCATGAAACGCGCTTTTTCCAGCCATTGCCGAACGACATCCCGATTGTAGGATTTATCATCCACAACAAGAATATGAGGATGAATGTCAGGTGGCAGAGGCTGGAAATTATAGGTGTCAGAACTGTCAGCTTCCTCTACAGCGCCGGCTTCTTCGTAAGGTAGCGAAACGGTAAATACTGAACCTGTTCCGGGTGTGCTTCTTGCGGAGAGCTTGCCTCCCATTGCTTCGGTCAGGCGTCGGGTAATCGTTAGCCCCAGCCCGGTTCCTTCTTTATGGCGTGAATTGCTGAGTCGGGTGAAAGGTTCGAAGACACGTTCAACATCTTCTGCTGTCATACCCGGACCCGTGTCCACTATATCAAGTTGCAGTGTGTCACCTTCCGTGTTGGCTTTCAGGCACACACTGCCACTGTCAGTAAATTTCACTGCATTGTTTAACAGGTTGATCAGAATCTGCCGCAGACGGCTGCCATCGGTCAAAATAAAGGCTGGCAGATCTTCGGCAATATTAACGTTGAATGAAAGCCCTTTGGATTCTGCCAGAGGCGTAATGATGGTGATTACTTCATCTAAAGTTCGATACAGCGCTGTTGACTGTAAATCGAGTTGCAGGCGGCCACTTTCTATTTTGGCCATATCCAGCACTTTGTTGATGACCGATAACAGGTGGTCACCACATTTCTGGATGGCTTCGAGGTTGCGTGCGGGTTGGTCTTCAAGCTGTAGTTCGTGGAGTAACAGCTGGGTATATCCCAGAATGCCATTCAGGGGGGTGCGCATTTCATGGCTGACATTGGACAGAAAATCAGATTTTGCATGACTGGATTCTTCTGCCTGAATTCGTGATTCGGAAAGCGCTTCCTGAAGTTTTCTTTCTTCTGTTATATCGACAAGGACACCGGCCCAAAGTGTACTGCCATCGTCATCTGTTCGATAGGGTTTTGTATCGCAGCGAATCCAGTGGATGGTGCCGTCAGGCCGACGGATCCTCCAGACAATATGCCAGGGTGTTTTATTTTTAAGAGATTCCTGCCTGCCCTGTTTTAAGCGTTCGAGATCTTCAGGTACTGTCAGCTCGTAAAGAAAACCGACATCTCTTTGCATCGCTTCAAGCGGCAGTCCAAACATTTCGACTGCACCCTGACTGATATAATTAAACGAACGCTGCCCTTCAAGAGGTTGCCTGAGAAGATATACACAACCCGGGATGACATTATTCACTTCTGCCAGCATCCGTTTTGCAGAAGCTGCAGATTTTTCTGCTTCTTTCTCTTGAGTAACATCGAGCAGAATCCCAATCCATTCGAAGCTGCCATCTGCCAGCGGGCGTGCAGCGGTTGATTCACTGCGAATCCATTTCAGTTTTCCTGAAGGTGTGTTAATTCTCCAGTGTAAGCTCCAGGGGGTACGCTCTTTAATGTTTCGGTTGAGTTCAGCCAGTACCGGACCCCGGTCGTCATCGTGGAAATGGCGCCACATAATGCTGGCATCTTTTCTCAGTTCTGCTGCCTGCAATTCCATCAGTTCTTCGACACCCCGGCTGATATAAGAAAAGTAACAGCGACCATTGGGAAAGTGTCGGTATTTATAGACGAAGCCGGGGAGTAAGTCGGTGATTTCTTTTAAGGTTCGGGTGGCTGCTTCAGAGCGTCGTCTGGCGGCTTTTACTTCATGCGCCAGTTCCATCTCATTGGTGACATCAACCACAATACCGTTGTTGGTATATCCGCCACCTTTCATCGGAACTATTTTGGTGGACTCACCTCGCAACCATTTCAGTTGCCCCTGAGGCGTTCTGATACGCCAGGTCAACTTCCATGTCGTCTGGTGTGCAACCGCCATATCGACCGAGTTTTCAAATAGCTCCCGGTCTTCATCAATAGCCAGAGACCAGACAGCCGAAGCATCTTCTTTAAGGTCGTCCAGAGAGATGCCCATTAGCCGTTCTACGCCCTGGCTGATGTACGATAAATGATGGGATCCGTCAGGACGCTGCTGATACTCGTAGATAAACCCGGGAATAATGTTGGTGATTTTTTTTAGTAGCGCCAGTGTGTCGGCATCACCGGTAGCTTCCAGAGAACTATCAGTCCCGATTGGGGTATTTGAATCAGTAGTGGTAGGCACGTCAGTTCGCTTGTGCAACGTTTACTCAGGGTAATATGTAGACGCTTAATTACCTCATGTACAAAAGTAAAACAGCCATAGCTATATATTGTTCTTCAATAGTTTGTGTATCTGCTATTGAACGCTATGTTTAAATTTTCAGCCTGCAGGCTCTAAAACTTCAGACTGCCAACAGTAGTTTCAACAGGAAACCCCGTCAGGTGCTGACTCTTACCATTATCTCAGCGCCAGCTTCAGATACTCTGGAGGCGCGCTATTGCCAGCTGCCGAAAGAAGGTGGCGTGATTGGTCGTTCGGAACGATGCGTGTTGCAGTTGCCGGATACTGATTGCATGTTATCCAGGCAGCATGCACGTTTTATCCCTGATGATGAACACTGGTTCGTTGAAGATACCAGCAGCAATGGTTTGTTTATGAATGACGAACAGCACCCTCTGGGGAGAGGTAATCAGCGTCGTTTAATGGATGGCGATACCATGCGTCTGGGCAGTTACTCTCTGCTGGTCAGTACAGGTTTAACGGGTATCGGTACAGAGAAAGAGAAGGAAAAGTTACAAAACAATCAGTCAGAAGCTTTAGCGGGAGAAACCGTACAGGGAGCGCTATATCTTGATGAGGCTGATAATACTGTGAGCCAGAACAATCATCGCAATGAGAGCCCTGCCACAAAGTACACAGTAACAAGTGATACTGAAAATCATACTCCGCTTGAAAAAGTCGAGATTCCAGCAGAGCTGATGCAGATACCTGTGCTACACGATCAGGTTGACCCGGTGCAGCAGAATGAACAACAAATGCAGGCTATGCTGGATGCCGTCGAACGGCTGTTGGATGAGTTATCGCCCGACAGAATGGAGCGACGACTGAAATGCGAAGAACCATTATGGCGTCGCTCCGGTGGCTTATGGCACTGCTATGAACGCTACTTCGGACGCATGCGACGTGAAGGGGAGTATTTGCGCCTGTTTCGTTTATGGTATCGGAATGCCTGCCAGAAAGATGTTCATAACTCGCTGAAAACATCACAGGCGGGCTGAGGTGAAGCGGTTATTCGGACCAAACTGCTATTCAATTCTACTGTGGATAATATTGGTCTGCGGGTTAACCCCGTTCTGCTTTCTCTTGAGTGGCTGTGGTGTTTTTTCCAGCAGTAGTAAAAGTGCAGAGCCGGTTCAGTTTGAACTGGAAGTCAGCGCAGATGATTACATTAATCCGGACGACAGCGGGCAATCAAATCCGGTGGTGGTGAGGTTATATCAGCTTAAAGTGGCTGACTCATTTGAACATGCGGACTTTCTTGATTTGTATCGTCAGCCGGAAACACAGTTGCAGGGCACTTTGTTAGGGCAGGAATTCCTGCCTATTGTCATGCCGGGGCAGCGTTACCTGATGAACATCAAGCTGGAGCCGGAAACTCGCTTTCTTGGCGTCGTAGCAGGTTTTATGCAGTTTGATAATGCCGTGAATATGGCCCTGCTGGAAATAAATCGCTCTGCCCCTAAAACATCCTGCAGACTACGTATAACCGGGCGGAATATATCTCTGCAGTAATAACCAAAGCATTATGGAGCTGTCATGGATAACAATGTGGCGTGGCTGGAGGGTATGTTTATAACCCCCCAGCACTTTCAGCAGCATGACCGTTATCTTCATGCTCAGATGCGTGGATGCCTGAAGCAGCTTTTTGGTTTTACTCAGGGGCTCAGTGAGCTGGAAATCGATAATGAATCGCTGGCGGCTGGCAAAATCGTTGTTAAACAAGCCCGCGGTATTTTTGCTGATGGCTGCCAGTTTGAACTGCGCAATGAAATTATTATGCAGGTACCGGCAGAAGCTGCAGGTAAACGCATTTGTCTGGGAATACCTATGTATCGTCGTGGACAGGTTAACGCGGCTACCGGAGCCAGTCATGGGCAGGAGCTGTATCAGCAGCATGAACACCGTTACCGGATAGAGCAGCGGGAAATTCAGGATGATACTTCAGCAGATAATGATCCTGTTAATGTCGCTATGCTGCAACCGAATATCACATTGCAGATCGAACGTGAGGGGCTGGATGCATGGTTTCTGCTGCCGGTTACCCGGGTTCAGGAGGTACGTCCGGACGGCGAAGTGGTGCTGGCGAAAGATTTCATTCCATCCTGCCTGAATATCAGCGTTTCTGACTATCTTTATAACGGCATCAGAGAGTTGACGGCTTTGATGACCCGACGGACCCGGGGCATCAGCCAACGGCTGGCAACTGAAGCCCGTGGCGTAACCTTTCAGGTGCAGATGCGTGATTACCTGTGGTTACAGATATTAAATCGCTGGCTACCCTGGAGCAGTGCTGTTCTGGATGATCCGGGATACGGACCGCGTCGTTTATATCGTGAACTGTCGATGCTGGCCGGGGAACTGCGAACAATCGAAGCTTTACCAGCAGAAGAAATTGCGACCTATCAGCCAGATAATGCTGAAACAGTTTTTCCTGTTCTGTTTGCAGAGTTGCGTCAGCGTCTGGGGGTTTGCCATGAGAATGCTGTTACCGAGTTGCATTGGGATGATCAGCAGTTTGCAGAGAATCGTATATTCCGGCTGGAGTGGAATGATGCCAGTGAGTTAACCGGCAGCCGGGTGGTACTGGGGGTGACTTCCAGTATGGGAGCTATGGCGTTGAACAGTCACTTTAACCGTTCCGGCAAACTGGCGGGTCGACAGCGGATGAAAGAGCTGGTTTGCAATGCGCTGCCTGGTGTTCCGTTACAGCCTCTGACGGTGCCGCCACTGGAGCTGAAAGTATCAGCGGATACTGCCTGGTTTGAAGTAGATACCCGTCATGCCTTGTGGTTTGAGGTGCTGGAAGCGTCAGAGCCTTTGCTGTTGCACGTTGATGAAAGGATTCCGGATATAGCAGTCAGGCTCTTTGTTATTCGATAAAAGTTCTTAGGTAAGAGCTATTAGGTAAGAGCTATCAGATAAGGGTTATGCATCTTTTCATCGCTTATGAGTAACTATCTTAACAGTGAAGATCAAACCCAGGTGGTCAAGGGGAATGCGCTTGCCGGAGCACCTGTCGAATCGGGTAAAAGTAAACCGAAAGTTCAGGGCGGACCACTACCAGAGTTTACCGCGTCAGATAATCCTCTGTTTAATCTGGGAGCTGGCCTACTGGCATTAGTGGCAACCTTGCCAAGGCTGGGCGAACCGGCAGATATCAGTTTATTTCAGGAGCGGTTGATTGAAGATATCCAGCTGTTCCGTCGTCGCGGGCGGCGGTCAAAATGTCACCCATGGATGGTTGATAAGTGCTGCTATCTGTTCTGCGTCATTCTGGATGAACTGGTGTTACATACAGACTGGGGACGACGTGCCGGGTGGGCGAACAATACATTGTTGAGCCGTCTTTATAATCAACGCAATGGTGGTGAAGTCTTCTTTCTGCTGCTGGAACGTATTCAGCGATATTCCGTCAGATTGCTGGATCTGCTTGAACTGCAATATGTTTTTCTCCGGCTCGGCTTTCACGGGCGCTACCGCCACCACCCGAGGCAGCTGCATAAAATAACCGCAGACTTATATCAGCTGATTTGTCGTCACCGCCAGCCCAGTTATTTTACACCCGCCGTAGATGTTTCCGTTTCCAAACCACGCCGCATCCGGACGCGTTCTTTCCTGAGTCCGATATTGCTGTTAATGCTGTTGCTGTTACTGCTGGGCGTCGGCACAGGCTATTACTGTATTGATCACTTCAATGATATTACGGCTGAACTGCATGGAACACTCGCTAATGGTATGTCAGGACAATGACAGTTATCAGCATGGTTCGGCGTGTTTTTTCCGCATTGGTTCTGATTATTGTCGGGGCGCTGGTTGTTCTGGCCGCAGTCTGGCTGCCATCACAGTTTCAGGGGTATATCGGTTGGTTATTGTCAGCCGTTATTATCTTTTTATCCGCACTGGTTGCCTGGCTGATCTGGCGTATTTTCCGTCTGGAGAAACAGGCGAAAGGAAAAAATAAACAAAGTACCCAGGGTGAGAAAGCAGCTGATCCAGATGCAGTGAGTGCCAGCCAGAATATAAAAGCGGCGCTTGATGGAGCCGTCAAAAGGTTAAGAGAGAACAATCGGGATATCTATGGGCTGCCCTGGTTTCTGATGCTGGGCGGGCGGAATACGGGTAAAACGACATTATTAAGGTATTGGGGGCTGGTTCAAATCCATACACCGGTTGTTGATGCAGCTGACCAATATTGTCAGTTCTGGTGCAGTGCAGAACTACTGGTTATTCGTATTGATGGCGATCTGTTTGAAGCCGCACGTGACAATAAAGATAAAAGCCCATGGAATCAGCTGCTGCAAAGAATTCTGTATCACCGTCCCCGTTGCCCGCTTAATGGCATTTTATGTATTGAGGGTATGGAGCACCTTGCAGCCGCTGATCCCCGCTTAAGTGAAACTGATGCTGCTTATATGCGGCTACGGTTGGGTGAAATCAGTCATGTACTGGGGCAGTCTTTACCTGCCTGGGTGCTGGTAACCGCTGCGGATCGTCTGATGGATTTTGCAGCTAGTTTCACAGCCGCTCATCTGGGGGAAACAGAGTCATTATTTGGTGGACTGGTACCCGTTCATTCCGGGCATCTCAGCCCGGGTTTTGATGGCAACTGGTTTGCGTCTCACTGGCAGGGACTGCTGAAAATGCTGAGCCAGCGGCAGCTGCATATGATTCAGGAAGAACCGCGCCGGGAAAACTGGGCTTCATTGATAACGCTACCGGTGCAGCTCAATCAGGTGGGCAGCAAGCTGGCGCGATTCCTGAGTATGGTCTTCAGTAAACACCCACTGCAGGCACCGGTATGGTTCCGGGGATATTTTCTGCTGGCATTGGGTGGAGAAGCGAAGCAGGATCCTTTGGGACAGAGCTGCAGTCACCGTTACAATTTGCTGACAGCGGCACCGCTGGCTACCGAAGGGCAATATCAACCACTCTTTACAGCGGGTTTGCTGGATCAGGTTATCGTCCCTGAAGCGTGGCGGGCAGGTTATAACCGCAAGAATGTTCGGCTCTGGGGTTTGCTGCGTTCCGGATACTGGTTATTGCTTGCGTTGATTCTGGGGCTGGGAATTACCTGGTCAATCCTGAATATTGAATATGAACGCCGCCAACGAAGTCAGCTTCTGCATGCCGTAACTGAATGGCATTCTCAGGCGGATACCTTATATGTTGATACCAAAGGAGGTCGTCAGGAGAATACTGCTCATACTACCCTGTCTGCCATTCTGGCTTCATTGGAACAGTTAAGGCAGATTGCTCTGCAAATACATCAGGTACGGCCGTGGTATGTTGTTATCTGGCCAGCGCTGACAAACAGTGAACAAGCCGTAGAGACAACATGGCTGAACGCCAGAAAACGTTTATTACTGCCCAAGCTGGATGCACTGTTAAAAGAACAGTTACAGCAGGCACTTACTGCCGATCAGCGTCCTGCTGTCTTTGAATGGCTGGGACTATATCTGATGTTCCATTCCCCGGTTGAGAGTGACTTGTTCAGGTTGCAAAACCGGATTATCAACCTTGTTCAACGCCATTCCCTGTTATCCGAACACAGTACTCAGGCACTGCTGACGCAGTTATCCGGGCTGACTCCGGCAGATTTACATCAGGCAATTGATGAGAATCTGGTCGCGCAGGCTCGCAAGCAAATCAGTGGGGTACCGACAGCCGATATGGGTCTGCTGTTACTTGAGCAGCGTCCGGTTCTGGGAGCCAGAATACCTGTCAACGACTTACTGGGCAGAGATTTTTTTGATGTCTTCAGGCTGGAAAATTCAGCAACACAGGGTAAAGAAAGTATTCCTCTGTTGTATACACGGGATGGATTCAGTCGTCTGGATTTTACCCAGGACAGTCATCTGATAGCAGAACTTTTCCGGGATATACGGCGGATAGAAGGTATTACCGAGCCTGCCAGCCCTCTGGAACGGGCCGATTTTGCCATGCGGTTACGCCAAGCCTACGCCGTTAATTATATTAATCAGTGGCAGGCTTTGCTGGATCAGGTTTCCCTCAGTCCGGTTAACAGTCTTGATGACTTGCTACAACTATTAACGTTGTTACAGCGTTCAACCGCTTCACCTTTACTGGCTGTGGTTAGAAATGTAGCCGAAGGCACCACACTTGCTCAAAGTGAAGAATCTCAAGGTGAAGAATCGGCTGGTGATGCCCCGGTACAACCTTCCAGAAAAGTATCGGACGATGATTCTGGGGCAGCTTCTCACTCCGGGCAGGACAGCAGAACCGTGCGTCCCCATATTACGCCGCTGACAGAAACCGTATCCAATGCTTTTTATGGCTGGAGACAGCTGGCAACTAATGCGGGGAGTGAAGGCAGTTCGATCAAACAGTTTACCGTTGCTGCGGGGGCGCTCCGGCAAGCGCTGCAACAGGCGGCTGCGACAGGAGATTCCCGTCAGGCGCTATACACTATGGCTGTTGAGCATGCACAGGGCAGCGGCCCGCTGTACTCAATAACAGCAGCTGCCAGTGCTTTGCCTGATCCGAGCGGACGCTGGGTTGAAGAGCTGGCTGATCATGCCTGGAAGCTGGTACTGAAGGGAGCACATGAGTGGATTGCCCAGCAGTGGCGGGAACAGGTTGTCAGTGTTTATCAACAGACCCTGCATGGCCGCTTTCCATTTCAGTCTAATGCCGACAGGGAAGCGGGCTTGGTCGATTTCGCTACATTCTTTTCACCTTCCGGTGTGCTGAACAGTTTCCTGAAGACTTATCTGGAACCTTTTATTGATTTATCCCGAGGCGGCACGCCGCGTATTATGGGAGGGTACCGGATTCAGTTCAGCCGTGAACTAGCGGATGTTGTTCATCGGATGGGGCAGTTCCAGCGGGTGCTTTTCAGTGGCGATGCCGGAAAACTGGGGCTGAAAATCAGGATTCAGGCCCGGAGCTTGAGTGCTAACGCAACTGAACTAAGATTATCAGCAGCGCAGGGTGTCTACCGTTATCAGCATGGTCCACGGTTATGGTATACCTTTGAATGGCCGGGTGCAGATCCGGATTCATCTGTCGATCTGGAATTTTTTAACGGTAAGCTGCTGCTGGCGCAAACACGCTTTTATGGAGCCTGGGCTTGGCTGCGGCTGTTTCATGCGGGTGGGTTAAAACCCCGGTCTGATACCAGTCATTCATCCTATGAAACCCGCTTGAACCTGAAAGATTACAAAACCCGGTTGTGGGTCGACTTGCCAGGTATTCATGAATCCATTGGGCAAATTTTTATCAGGTTTAAGATGCCTGTAAACATCTGAATGCAAACGCAGTATAAAAATAATGTCAGCAGTACTGATTGAAGAAAAAAAATATCCTGAGCAGTTAGCGCGTCGATTTTATATGGGAAAAGATGCAAAGCTTTCCGGTATCAGTCGGCGTGTATTTGATCGGAAGAAAGGTCATTACTATTTAATGAAAGGGCCTTTTACTACTGAACAGCAGTCACTGCAGCCCTATATTTTAAACGAGGCTCGCATGTTATTGCGGCTGAAAGGCATTGAGGGCATTCCAAAATTGGAAGGGCTTGTTCGTGCCGAAGGACGTACCTGGTTATTACAGCAGTGGCTGAAGGGCATTTGCCCGATTATGTCGGCGGGGAAAGGTATACAGGCAGCAGCAAGAACAGTAGCACAACTGGCACCCATACTTGCTGCATGTCATGGGCGGGGTGTTTGTCATTGTGATCTGCATCCTGCCAATCTC
The DNA here is from genome assembly GCA_965261725.1 of Endozoicomonadaceae bacterium. Lineage (GTDB taxonomy): Bacteria > Pseudomonadota > Gammaproteobacteria > Pseudomonadales > Endozoicomonadaceae > CANDOC01. The sequence continues at coordinate 12,926 of CBDHDU010000047.1, forward strand.
GGCTACAGTGATGGTCGCTTGTGGCTGTTTGATTTTGGGGCAGCACTGTCAGCAGGGACACTTTATCCATACCGGCGGCAGTTGTCATATGGTTTTGCGTCGCCTGCTCTGTTGAAAGGGGAAGGCAAGGTTTCTTTTGCTGATGATAACTTCAGTCTGTTGATTCTGGCTTGGGCAATCTGGACCGGCTCTCACCCGTTTAATGGACGGGTTCCCGCCGATACCACAGTAGCTGTAGAGTTATTAAACCGACCGGACGGGATGAACAGAAGAGATTTCAATTGGTTTAAATCCAACCTTGCCCACCCCGAAAGTGTGAGCCTGGGGGATATATTTATACGCGCTAAAAGCTGGGCTTAGAAAACATTTAAGAATGTGTCGTGTTTTTTTCAATATACTCCGTTCAAAACAACGTATCCTGATAATCAGATGTTATATCTTGAATTGGGAAACAATATGTCCGGCATTCATATTGAAACAAGAACAATACCATTTATAGAAACCTTACAGTCAGAAAACCTGATTGAAGCTGCTGAACAGATGCTTCAGGAAAGCGTGCTGTGCTGGGGGGCATGGGACAAGCTGGAGGTGGAACATCTTGAAGATAGCGTTATTACCCGCTCGCCCATCGACTTTCCGTTTTTCAATAATGTAATGAGCGCTGTGATCTCATCTCAGTCGGCGGCCGCTCGTATTAAAGAATTGAATGAACAGGTTGGAGGAAATGAAAAAGGCGTTTGCTGGTGGCTCGGGCAAGGTAATCGTCCGGATAACCTTGCAGCGCTGTTAGAGAACGCTGGCGCATTCAAGGTAATGGAAAACTGTCTGATGGCTGTTGAACTGGATCAGCTGCCAGAGGTAGATATTCCGGAAGGTATCGAAGTTGTTGAGGTCATCAGTAATGAGCAACTGGCACAGTGGAATAGTGTCGTTTGCCCTGCCCATGAAATACCGGCGGACATTCAGCCTCACTGGAGAGAAATGTACGCTGCGGCCGGCTATGGTCCTGAAAGCAAAGTAACCAGACATTTTCTGGCATTGCAGAATGGAAAAGCAGTTGGTGCAACATCACTGATCACGGCCGCAGGTGTTGCCAGTGTCGCCAATGTAGCAACTGATAAAGCCTATCGTCAGCGTGGAATTGGCAGTTTGCTGAATTTCTGGCCCCTAAAGGTAGCAGAGCAATGCGGCTATAAAGTGGCTTGCCTGAGTGCATCTCCGGGTGGTGTTCCTGTTTATGCAAAGCTTGGGTTTGAAGAGCTTGCTACAAGCTCAGCTTATCTGTGGATGCCTCAGCCTGCGGCTTAAAATCACTCTTTTATAAAACCGGTCATCTGTTCCAGCAAATGCGGAAACTGTTGGCCGAAGTCTTCCGTAGTGGCAAGCTGGTTGTCTTCATATTCAAAGCCGGGAGCAACCGCTTCACTGAGTAAGCCATACTCACCTGTTAATAATCTTGCTGCTTTCCAGTAGCCACCTTTGACCAGCAGTTGTAACTGCTGACCCTTAGCCAGACCTGGCCCCAGAACCTGGGTTTCCAGTTTTCCCTCTGGCGAAATCAGCTGGTACTCGATGGCGCTGCCCAGATGATGGTAGTGAATGATATCGGACGTGTTTTTATTCAGCAGCCCGACGGGTGAGTCATTGGTTAGCAGGTAGTAAATAGACGTCATGATATGACGTGATTTGCCATCCCTGTTGACTCTGATATCAGCTTCATAGGTTCGGCGGAAATAGCCGCCCTCAAAAGGATGTGGCTGTAGCTCAAGCTGTTTGATAATAGTTTTTTTATCCATAGTGTTTTTTTTGCAAAACGAAATCACTAATTTCCTGTAGCGATCTTAAGCCCCAGCTGGGTATATTGCTTATAACGTTCAGCTGCATGAGTACCGTCAGGCATAATGGCGGTGAGATTCAGTGCACCTGACAACGCCTGGCCATAGAGATATTCAGGTGGCAGCACGACAGCAACACCGGCAGGCGTCATACTGCCACCACTCCAGAACACTGCCTGTGCCAGCCATCCCGGTCCGTTTTTATGACCACATTTACGGGCAGCCTTATCTGCCTGACGGCGGTTGGCATCATCAGGTTTATGCAACCATGCTCGGGTGATTGCCAGTGCTTCCAGCTCATCCGGACTCCATGGATTATCTGTTCCTTCAAGGCAGGTTAATGCCCAGCTGAATGCTTCCCTGACAGGCAATCCGTAACACAGAAAGGTAATCAGATCTCCGAGCAGGTCCTGCTCCTGCAGTCGTTCTATATACTGCGGAACATCTGGCTGATCCTCCAAAAATGGCTGGCACTCCGGGCGTACATCATAGCGAGCTGTCACATCAGCGGCTTTTTCATAAGGCAGTTTTTTGAACCTGAAAGATGCCAACACTCAATCTCCAGAAGACCTTTGATAGGTGTTCAGCTTAGCTATATTTCATTCATAGCTGCATTTCTTATTCTGGAGTTGTGTCATGCCTGAACCCGGTCGCAAGCGTAAGGTGAAAGATGCCTTGTTTGGCAACACCCAGCAGACAGCCATAGGTGTGCAGCAGGCGGAAATGGCGAATGCCAGACTGGGAGCACTCTATGTATTGGCAAAAACTGAACTTCAGGATGCCCCGCCGGAACCATTTTCAATTCTGACAAAAATCAAAGAGGGTGTTTTCAGTCAGATGACGCCCATTAATGATATCAGTACGGTCTCTGGCTGGCTGATTAACAAGGCAACCGATGGCACCACGCTGGGATCATTGATCCATGATACTGGTGCCAAGGCGGCGCATTATATTGCCAGGATGGATGCTGCAATGACGCGTTTTTTCCAGCAGGTACTGGATAAAATGGCATCACTGTTTGGCAAGTATCGGAAAAAAGTTCGGGGCTATCTGGAAACGATTTCGGCGAAGGCATTATCAGGATTGGCGTCCGGTATCCTGTCGACATTAATGCCCGGCTCCAAGGAATTTAAATCAGCATCCAATATATGGCATGCGACGCATAAGGCGATTGAGAAAACCATTGCGTTGGTCAGCCAATCTCTCAGTGGATATGGGGTTGAGCTGCTGGGCGGGCAACCTTCCATTATAGCCAATGCATTGGCCAGACATTCTGCCGCCGGTATTGCTTCCGGCGTTAAAGACTTTGCAGCACATACCACTATTCTGGGGCTGAAAATTGCCGGTGATGCCGCCGGTGCAGCAGGCACGATTGTCAGTACGATTGTTAAGGTGTTGCTGGCCGTAGTGAATTTTATTGACAGTCTGGTGCAAAAATATCTGGTGAAATCTGTGCTCAGTAAAGCGCGTGTAGCTTGGGATAACAGAATGTCTGATGGTGCTCTGGTCAATGATCACAAGGCTTTTTCAGAATGGTTTCAGGACAAGATCATCTTCACCCCGGTTTTTGCTGCACTGGTGATGGGCTCAGGTTTTGTTGGGCATCCTTATCGCTTTCTGCAGTTGCTGTTTCCGGGTGATCGTCTGATCAGTCAGGCAGAGTTTGATAAGGGTGTGAAGCATATCGAGAAGTTGAAAAAACTTTCGGGTAAATATATCAGGGAATACGAAAAAGGCTATCAGCTACATTTTGCCGGTACTGATGCACTGGTACGGGCAAGGCTTGATGAAATGGCAACCGGATGCAATATCGCATTGAACCCGGTACCCACCATGATATTTGAGCGCCCGCTCAGAACCCGGAAAGTGTTTTCAGAATCAGGTGAGGCCGATTATTAAGAAACACAACTGGAAGGTGGTATTCCGAGAAGGGAATCTGTCGTTTAAGACGGTTAGTTGATCATTGTCAGCCCGCCCTGAATTTTCACCATGGCATTACCTTTGATTTCAGAAATGGTAGTGCCATCAATCGACACCACCATGCCTTTCACCTGAGTCATACCACTGCCTTCAATGGTTGTCATAACGGATTTCATTTCTGCTCGCATCTGACCGTTAATACTGACTTGTGGGGCTTCTATCTTGACGCCGTCAGGTGTTATCTTGATTTTGCTAGCTCCGACACAAAGCTCGATACTGGCTTTGGCATTCATCTTGATGGACGTCGCATCAAGACTGATTTCGTTATTGGCACTGTGCTTCTGGTTGTTGTCAGCATGGGTTTCAAGGTTGGATGCCGCTTTTATATGGCCGCTGGCATTGGTTTTAAATGTCATATCCTGACTGGCTTTCAGTTGCCATGTATCGTCAGTTGAAACGGTGATGGACTTATCAGTATGCCAATCGGTTTTACCTTTTACGGTTAGCTTTTCATCATTGCCAATTTGTACCGCGCGATCATTCAGTACTTCTATCTCCAGATCTTTCTGAGCACGTAACTGTACTTTCTCCTGCTTACGACGGTCATCAAATAACAAATGGCTGCCTTCATCCGTGCCCCCCTGTGTAGTTGACCGGGAGATAAGACCACAGACTTCAGTGGTATCAAACGGTGTCTGATGTTGTCCGTTCCAGGCTGAACCCAGCACCATCGGTAAATCGGGACAACCATCAATAAAACCAATCAACACCTCATCGCCCACTCTGGGCAGCACCTGAAACCCGAAACCGTTACCACACAATGGCTGCATCACCCGCAGCCAGCAGCTGGCGTCTTCATCATTATTATCAGCCTGGTCCCAGTGAAAGCGTACCTTGATTGCCCCCTTGCCATCGGTATAAATCTCGTTATCACGGGGGCCGCAGACGCGGGCGCTTTGCAGGCTGGTAATTCTGGGGGCTGTCAGTTGTGGTGGCCGGTATGGCGTATCCAGAGGAATGCAGGTGAAATGATTATGGTATTCAACACCTGCGGCTTCTGCTGTATCGCTGAGTTGATGAGAGACAGATAGCAACAAATAGTCGCCCGTTTGTTGTGAGTCCGGATGTTGGTCAAGCCGGAAAAAACCACCACTGCGAAACCCTGCCTGAGAGGACTCTCCATGAATAACCCGGCTAAGCGCATCATCTGCTTCCATATGCCGGGTATTGTGACGTCGACTGTCATTCAGCGTAATACATTCAGGATTAAAGTTGTGACAATCCATCTTCATTCCCGTATGCCAGTCTTTCGCTGAATTCACTGAGCCACTGTTAGTGGGAGCGGCCTGCTGCGGTTCATATCCTCGTGTATTATGTGAGTGTGGGTTAATTTTTCTGGCCGATTGCCACTGCTGAACCGAAGACGTGTAATTGCGGGCGGCAATATAATGACCAACACTGTCATTGCATTGGCTGAAGGCATGATTACTGTCACCCACCATCATTTGGTGACGGTCGTCCTGATGTTCAAAGAAGTAATGCAGACCATCCTGATGAAGTAACCGGTTGATAAATGCGCCATCAGATTCATTGTACTGGACACAGTATTCCCGCATCGAAGGCGACTGGCGGTTATTAAACCGATAACTGCCTTTCAGTCCGTGCTCCTGCAGTATCTGGTCAATGATTTCCAGGCTGGTTTTGTTCTGGAATATTCGGCAATGGGTGCGAAGCGTTAACAGCCAGAGCCAGGGTCTGAAGGTTATTTTCCAGTTTTGCAGCTCGCCGTTATGTGAGTAACCCATATGGCAGGCAGTGGTGATCAGACCATGAAAATACCGTTCAGTTGTTTGTCGTTGCTGACCCATTCCCGGCGAATAACGAATGGATACCGGCTGACCAATCGCTTTATCTGAATCAATATTGCGTACCAGTATTGTGGCTTCACCAGTGTAAGCCTCACAGAGTGCTTCCGTGAAATTCAGTTCGGTAACCAGGCATTTTGTACCGTCGTGAAGTGTGGCTCGAAGAGGTCTGCTGTCAGGATCAGGAATGGTGCTCATGGAATCAGCTCCTGACTAAAGCGGACAGTTACAGGAATACCTTCAAATGATGCTGGCAGTAACTCCGGATCAAGAATACGAATAGTGAGCTGCAGCGCTGCCATATTGCCCTCAAAAGGTTTGCGTAATTGTTCCGGAAGGCGGGTGGCAACGGTTGTATTCTGGCTGATTTCGCCCCTGAGGCTATGTTCTGAAGGTAGCCGGATGGAAACCGGCTGACCAACCTGAGCGTAATCACTAAAGAGGGGTTTCAGGTAAGCCCGGACAAAAGGCTCCAATCGTGTAGAAACAGTTAATAAAGGCTGCCCAGTGGTAACTCTTTCATTCCGGGTAACATGTGTTGCCAGTACAGTACCAGGCTGGGCGGCAACAGGGTTAAGCTGTTGTTGTCGGGCTTGTGCAGTGGCCAGTTGTAACCCAAGGGCTCTTCGTTCATTGGCAACAGGACCCGCCAGTAACAGGACCTGCTGGTTGCGCAGTTCTATCAGGTAATCTGCTTTTGCCTGCAGGTTGGTGCTCTGAGCCTTGATGTACTCGTTTTCGATCAGTGCCATTTGCAGGATGGGTAATGACTGTGAATCCAGTTCACCAGTACGTTTTCTGAGGTGTTTGATCCGTTTTAGCAGATTGGCGCGTACGCTCGAAGAGTCCGTCAGTATCTGATTAATTTCATTATTCAGTTTCAATAAATCAGGCGGTCGCCTGAGTTGTCCCAGCTCTTTTTGCAGGAAGGCGATTTCGGCTTCTAAAACGGGATCTCGTAGTTGTAATAGTGATTGCCCAGCTTTAATTGTCTCTCCCGGCGCAACCAGAATATCAGCTATATAACCTGTCAGAGGGCTGTGGATAATATCAGGCTCCATAGTCATATAACCGGGGGCAATGACAAGAAACTCCGTCTTGATAAATTTGTACAGAAGATAAATCGCAGGACTCAGTACAACCAGCAGAATCAGAGTAAAGCGAATAGATGCCTTTGCCCGTTTAGCTGGCCCATAGGAAACCTTGGCGCCATTTTCGGCATCAGGCTCCCGGCGCTTTTTTGATGCGAAATTAATTTTCACGTGTTGATTGCAAGGCTAACAGACACATTAGAAACGATTCGCCCGCTTCAATACCCACCAGGGGGCCATGCTGCTCTCTTCATGGGAGCGGCAGAACATCTCCACCAGAATAGCGACCCCGCTCCATAAACGCATAATGAAAGCATAAGCGGGATATAACGCCAACCAGGGGAATAAGCTCAGATCTTCGCGTTTACGTTCAGAAACCAACAGCAGGCTGGACAGGTAATTGACGACGCTAGTCATCAAATAGGCAAGGTAGAGTACCGCGAAAATACCTGCCGTTAACACCAGTGGATATAACAGCAACAGGGCACAGGTATAGATCAGTGCTACAACTGGCATAATAATGCCGACAAAAATTCCCGAGAGTATTTCGAATAAGAAAAAACGAGAACCCATCAACCGTAGCTGAAAGTTATAACGATGTTTGCGTACATACAGAAAATACAGGTCACCTTCCCAGCGCAGTCGTTGTTTTAATAACTCTCTAAAGGTTGAGGGTGCATCCGTATGTCCTACCGCATGAGGCTCACAGTCAATGCGTAAGCCGGGAACTCGTGTGCAGTAGCTTTTAATTCGCAGGGTCAGATCTAGGTCTTCAGCCGTATGAGTATCCCAGCCGCCGATCTTTTTAAGAAACTGCTTTCTGAAAATACCAAAGGCACCGGATACGTTATTGGTAATACCAAGTTGAGATAAACCCGCTTTGCCCGCCTGCAGAGCATTTAAATACTCGATCCCCTGCATACGTGTTGTAATGGAGTCATTCAGGTTACGAACACGCAGGGCTCCGGCAACAGCCTGGGTTGCCGGATTCCTGAAATGAGGAACAGCCCGCATCACCATATCGTTATCAAAGGATGTATCACCATCAAGCGCCATAACAATTTCACCCTTTGCGAGGTTGAGTCCGGCATTAAGAGATGAAACCCGTCCACCGCGCTGCCATTTTGGCAGCATTTGCAAAATGCGGTTGGGGTAGCGCTTCATATGTTTTCTGAAACCCAGCACTGCCTGATAGGTTTCAATATTCTGGCTGGCACCGTCGACAACCGGAATTAATTCCATTTGCCCCGGATAGGTTTGTTCACACAGCGTCAGCAATGTTTGTTCTACATCGCGCCCTTCGCCATAACAGGTAATGATGCAGGAAACGACAGGAAAATGCCGTGCAGGTGGCTTCTGCTTTTTCTGCACCACCCACCATAACACCAGCCCGCCTCTTACCAGCAAAATCATGGGCAGTTCCAGCAGAAAATAAATGGTCAGCACCGTTGCCATGGCAGACGGCTGATGCAATAGCAGCTGTGCCATGCTGGTGAAAATATCAACGACAGCTTCCAGAAAAAGTAACAAGCCGGTCATTTGGTTTTACCTGACTGTAGCCAGCTTTCCAGCTGCTGAAGCAGCTCTCTATCCTGAGTCAGGATATCGGTAATGTTCTGATGGTGAGTGGTTAATTTTATATCTGCATTTGATGTTGCCAGTGAATGGTCAAGTTGTGTCTGCTTATCCTCAGTGCAGTTTGGAAGTAATAGTAAATAGTCAACGTCGGTCCACGGGCATATCAAATCGCCGGGAGCCAGCTGTTGTTGTAGTTGTTCGACTATAACTTCTACCTGCTGCAAACCACTGAAGGGGGAAGTGTTGAATGTGAAATGCAGGTGATAGACAAGGCTTGGGTACGACGGCTCTGGCCGGGATCTGCAGAGCTGCGCATGCCACCCCAGTAAACGAATAAACAGGCCGGGATCGCTATGGTGAATATCAGCGACCTGTTCGTTAACTGTCATTACCGTGTAGTCATAAAAATAGGTTAGCGCCCGGTCACTGATGCCATATTCATAAACCGGCAGCACATCCAATTCATCAGGGTCGTGCTGCACGTTACAGGAAAGGCACTGGGCTTCTACCAGTGGTTCGGCAAACAGTAAGTGGCAGTTACGACAGCGATAGGTTTCCAGTGGTCGGTCATAATCAGTGCCGATATGGCGTAACTGTTTGAGACAGTTAGGACAGGTCAGGGTATCGCCTTTATGGAAAACAGCTTCGTTTTCAACATGACCACAGAAGAAACAGTGCAGATCTTTCTCCATCGTTATATTGATGGAGCGGCACTGCGGGCAGAAGTCGATATAGTTCAGATAGCTTGAGTGACACTCCGGGCATTGGCGCAAGCGGTTAATCAGCTTCTCTGGTAACAGCAGCTCCCGGCGCAGTAATCGCTGCAACCAGAAACGGGTTGCTTCTCCTTCAGTAAAAATATTCAGCAATGGATACTGATAGAAGCCAGACCCGGTAATATCAACGACAGGTGACATTTTTCTTTGTGGGGAAAGGCTTAAGTAACTGATCAGTTTTTGGTCAGGATATTCAGGCTTCGGATTATGTAATTGTTGATATCTATAAGTCCACGTTGACCAGTTCTTAAGCATTGTCTCCCGGTCTTTCACCAGCCCATCAGAGAGTGTAATAGCTGAATCCGTCAGGCTTGCCGGGTGAGAGACATAGATCAGGTCAAATGCTGTTTCAGGTGTACCACGAAGTGTTTTAAGTGAATCCTCCAGCGCATCACCTTGCTGAGCCAGTAGCCAGATTCTGTTTTCAGGCAGCTGCATTTTTGTAATTGAATGAGCCTCTGCCTTTTCTTCTGCAGTCAGCCAGTTGGGTGTGTAAGTGGCATCCCCAAAAAGACAAAAGACTGGCTGGTTCATGACGTCAATCCGTTATGGAAAATGCATCGAATATTAGTTCATCTAATGACGGTGCTATGCAAAAAGTCAGCAAGAAATTCTGTGGAATCGCTTGTGATCACTGGACAACAGCGACTTCTGGGCAATAGTTAAACGGATTTGATTCAAGATATGCCATTTGCTGCTTGGAATTCTCTTCAATGGTCAACAGACAACCATTCCTATTTATATTGCCTGCTGTTTTTCTTGCCTTGCTAACAGCATGCAGCAGCCAGCCACGCCCGAAAGATATTGGCGAGCCGGGTGTAAATGATTTACTGGCAACGAGCGGTGTGATGCGCCCGGCAACCTCGGTGTTATCTCATAGTCTTGCTTGTACCGATGTGGCTGAGGCTTGCTACCGTGAAGCTTTGAAGCTGTTTCCTGCATGGCAATATCCTGCTGTTGATCAGGAGCTGGCTTTACCGGCAGAGGCTAGAGAGGATGTTTATCATGGCTTTGCTGATGTTTTGCCAGTGCTGGAACAGCAAGCGGCTACTGGTGATCAGACAGCACAGTTGGTACTGGGACTGGCTTGTTTAAGAGGCGGTTTACTGCCTCTGAATCCATCCAGAGGCACGGCATTACTTCAACAGGTAGCTGATAAAGGTAATTGTCTGGCAGCATGGCGACTGGCTGTGAACTTGTTCCCCAAAAATTCAGATCAGGCCGTATACCGATTAAGACAGGCGGCGGAGTGTGGTTATCAACCGGCAAGAACGTTACTTGGGTTGCTGTATCGGGATGGGCAACGGGTATCTATTCAATATGAACAGGCACGTTACTGGCTAAGCCTTGGTGCCGCGCAGGGCAGTACTGAAGCAGCCGCCAATCTGGGGCTGATGCAGTACTTTGGTATCGGCGGTATTCAGAGTAGGGAGCAGGCACTAAACAGCTGGCGCCTGGCAGCAGGAACCGGAGAACCGAGAGCCGCTTACTGGCTGGGTATCGATGCGGCATCACAAGCCAGCGCCGACAGTCTGCTATTAGCGAAGCAGTATTATCGACAGGCCATTCCTGCTGTAAAACCGGCGTGGAATCAGCTTGGCATTATGTCTGTCCGCAGTAACCGTGGCAGTGATGCTGCAGAATGGTTTGAAAAAGGTGCAACGTCTGGCAAAGGTGCTCTGGCTGCTTATAACCTTGGTTGCCAGTGGCATCTGGGAAAGGGCGTTCCTAAAAATGACCTTCAGGCAAAAGAGTGGTTACAACTTGCGGTAAATCAGAAACTGCGTCAGGCGCAACGCTTGCAAGGTTATCTGATGTGGAAGAACAGCCGGGGCAGCAGTGACTACACCGTCGCCGCCGGATTACTGGAAGCGGCTACAGAACAAGGCGATATCTACAGTCTTTATCTTCTGGGCGTGATGCGGGCGACTGGGCAGGGGCTGGCGCGAGATTTCTCTCAGGCTTATATCCGTTTCAGTGTTGCTGCGGCTTATGGTTCCCCTCAGGCTGCATCATTACGCGACGCTGTTGGACGGCAGTTGTCATCTGATGATTTGCAGGGCGCTCAGCGTCGGGCGCAACAGCTTTATGACCGGATGCTGGAAAAAGGTGCTGTTCTTGAAGCCGAGGCAAACTGATACAGTTCCTGTACCGCAACGTTTCCAAATCATGGGCTATGCTTGCTTTTCCTTCTCGTGAAACAGGGTATGTGCAGGGTTCATGTTTCTGGATGCTCAGCACCTACAGACAATGATACAACCCTGCTCGGAAGCAGAACCTTCCGGCAGCTGGATTAAATCTGAGCGCAGCCGCTTCAGACCATTACGCAATGAATACAATATTGCTCGGACCTGCTTTCGGCAGATGCATCAGGAGACAGATCCTGAACTGCGCCAGCCATTGGAAGAAAAGTGTCGTGAAAGCTGGAATGGTTTGAGTGAGCAGCTAATCAGCCTACTGCAAAGCGATACCCATGATCTGGAGTTATTTGGCTGGTTATGCGAAGCCCAGTTCTTTGCGCCTGCACCCTGTTGGGATTCTGTGGCCGTTGCGTTTGAATTGTTAACCCGGTGGATTAAACAATTCTGGTGGAGTCTTCACCCGGGCGCACCGGAAGAGGACGTTGAAAATGCTGAACCGGGAACAGATGAAATATGGCAGCATTTCCCGGTAGAAAAACTGCGGGAGCGTCTGGCTCCACTGCAAATTCTTGCCGGAGAAAGTGCTGAGTTCGGGTTGCTGGTGATGCCAATGCGACTGGCACCTTTGCTTCCCGGTCTGTCATTCAGTGATTTTCTGGTTGCGGAACAACAGGGGCAGCTACCGGCTTTACATGAAAAATGGCGGCCGCAGCTACTCTCTCAAAAAGAAACGTTATCGCGGACAGTGCATGCACTCTGGCGTTTGGATAACACTTTAGAAAGTCTTGATCATCAGCTGGATATTCGGGCTAAAGGGATTTGGCGGGCAAACAGCTTTAACCTGTTACGCCGGTCAATTGCCAGAATTCTGTCGTACCTTGAGACATTGGCTCATCCAGCAGGCTGTTGGCCTGAAAAACCGGAAGCAGCAGAAGAACAGGAAAATGAGGTAACAGAAGCTTTGGCTGTGACAGAGCCGGAAGAGGCTCCGGACTCTCTCGATCATGCAGCAAATGGAGAGGTATCACAGATTGAAGGTGCTGCGTTTGACTGTGGGTTTGATAGCGGAACAGTTAATAGCCGGGAACAGGCATATATTCACTTGAAACAGCTGGCGGACTATTTTCGTAAAGCGGAACCGCATAGCCCGGTTACGTTGTTGCTTGATCGCGCATTGTATTGGGGGCGATTGCCTTTACCACTGCTGATGCAGGAACTGCTGGGTGATAATCAAAGTGCATTGATCCGGGTATGTGATCTGACCGGTATGAAGCTGGATGAGAATCTTGAACTGATGCCGGAACCTAAAATGCCCGAAATAAAAACATCCGCTCATTCGTCTGTTCCATCAACTCAGAAGCCTTCCATCAATAAAACGGCTTCTGTCGTGCCTGCTTCAATACCTGATATAGAAACGAACAGTGTTTACAGCCAGCGCCCGGAACAATCCGAAGCGCCAGTAAAAACGGATAAGCCGTCATCGAAACAACCGGCGGCAGATGTAGATGATGGCATGTCTCAACAACTGATTTGAGGAATCTGACCCATGGCCAGCCTTTATATGCGCATTGAAGGTGGAGATGTACAGGGTGGATCAACCGCGGTGTTTACCGGTGGTGACAGCATGAGCGAACAGGGATGGTTTGCAGTGAAAACATTTTCATGGGGCGCGGTGCGCTCTGTCGGCATGGATATTGGCAATGGCATGAATGCTGATTCAGGAATGGTGGCCATGAATGAAATGACGGTGACCAAGGAAGTGGATGGTGCCTCTGAAAATCTGCTTTCCAGCCTTTATATGCCCGGTGATGAAGGGAAAACAGTGGATCTGATTTGTACCAAGCCGGATCGCTCAGGCGAAGGTTCACAGGTTTATATGCAGTTAAAGCTGGAAAAAGCGCGATTAGTTTCTTACAGCATCAACGGTAGTGACGGAGCAACACCTTTTGAATCACTGTCCATCGCCTACAACACCATCAAAGTGAAGCACTGGCATGAGGCTGAAGGTGGTAAGCTTGAAGCCGGTGGGCTGGTGGCCTATGACCTGCCAACAGGCAAAGTCATATCCGGTAAAAAATAATTAGCCTGATTACGTGGGTGGTTTCGCTTTGTTTGATTTCAAACCCAGAACAGCCACAAAACCGGCTCAGCATCACCGGGTCAGCCTGACATGTGAAATCGAAACGCCTACGGGAAAACAGCATATTGAACTGCCGTTTACGGTAGGTGTTTTGGGTAACTTTTCCGGCAGTGCCAGTACTGAACCTGATGTTGTCACAAGCAAAAAAGAACCACTGACATCACGACATTTTATTAATGTTGGTCGCGACCGAATCAATGATGTGATGACGGCAGTCAGGCCGGAGCTTTCATTTACAGTTAAACATCATTTGCATGATGACCGGGAACTTCCGGTCACTCTGCAGTTTGATTCCATGGCTGACTTTTCACCGGCAAGCATTGTACGGCAGGTGCCTTTGTTATCTCGGCTGCGCCAGCTGCGGGCGGATTTTTCAGACATACGCCAGTCCCCCGATAGAGTCGAACGCCTGCAGTATTTGTTAAAGGAACTGCAACAACAGGAACCTGAATTACTCGAATACCTGAAAAATAAAGGCAGTGGTTTGTGAGGTAAATGTGGATCACTGGGATCGCTTTATCAGCAATCTGCAGGCAGAACTTGATGTATTACTCAGTCAACAGCTGGGTGAAATTCTGAGACACCCGTTATTTAAAGATTTGGAAGCTCGCTGGAGTGCGTTGGAAAGTTTGGCGCAGCTGCCGGTTAATCATCAGCAGGTGCGATTGAGAATTCTCGATTGCAGCTGGGATGAACTATCTGATGATTTGAATAATGCGATGCAGATAGAAAGCAGCGTGCTTTATCAACGTATCGGTCAGGAAGAGCTGAATACGGCAGGCGGGCAACCGTTCGGATTGCTGTTAGCTGACTATCAACCCTGTGGTGGAAATCAGGAACATATATATAACTCGATCTGGGATGATTTTTATACTTTGCAGCTTTTGGCTGAGCTTGGATCAAAGTGCCTGTGCCCGGTCGTAACATCTTTACCGGATAGCTTTATCGGTGAGGGTGAAGTAGATGTTTTGACTTCGCCGGTACGGCTGGCGAGATGTCTTGAAGATCCTGAATATCACAGTTGGCATCTGCTTCGTCAGCAGGAAAATGCCCGGTTTCTGGGAGTTGTGTGGCCAGATGTTAAAGTGCGACCCTGCTTTGATGGTGTCTGTGATGGGTTTATCTACAGCGAAAGTAAACCGGCAGAAGCAACGGTTTGGTGCGGAGGCGGCTGGGCTTTTACTTCGATTGTGATGCGTGAATTTGATCGGCTGAACTGGTTTGGTTATCTCCGTAGTTGTCAGGCCGGGCAGTTCTCAGGTGGTATCGTTAACCTGCCAGCCTATTCAGATGAAGGTTGCGGTTTTTTGTGTATGCCAGAGGCTCGTTTCAGATTGTCTGAATCTCTCGAAAAGGGCTGGAGAGAGCAGGGCATTCTGCCACTGGGAACAGATTTCATGACTGATTATCTGTTTTTCTCTGATAATAACTCGGTCTATCAGGCAGGAGAAACCAGTGACGAAAGAGTCGGCGCCATGTTGCAAAGTACCTTGATGGGGTGTCGCTTTGCCCATTATCTGAAAGTGCTGATCCGCAGTCATATCGGTGGGTTTGATTCAGTTCTTGAAGCTGAAATCTGGCTGGATCGCTGGCTTCAGCAATACTGCAGTGAAGTAGATTATGGTGAAGACAGTATTATGGCACGTTACCCGCTCAGGCGGGCAGTGGTTGAGCTTGAAGAAGCTGTTGATCAGCCCGGTTCTTACCATTGTACGATTAAACTGCAGCCTCAGTTTCAATATGATTATCTGGCATCGGATATTCTGGTGCAGGCTGAACTGTAACGGATATGAGTGACTTGCTACAGGTAGCATCGCTTAAACTATAAAAAGTTATGAAATATCTTAAGCGCGAGTCACCCTTGCCAAGTATTCAGCTGTTTCCATCATACTCGCCTGCGTTGAATTCGGGTGAGCATATTTTGGGGAGCTTCATATCGGGTCGTATTAGGCGAATGACCCTGAGGACGAAAGGCCGTTTTTAAATGTTGTTTCTTCAACAATACTGTGGACACTTTTTCCCCGGTAATACCAAGGGTTTCAGTGCATAGGGTACTTTTTAGCAGGGCAATTACATCAATCTGAACACTCAAAAATGAATTTGTTGTAAGCTCTCCACCCCGTTAATTGCAATCTTTCTGAGTAGCTCATTCGCATGGATGCCAAGCAGTACCAACGTAAGCGCATGCCAAACAGCATCTACAAAACATAATTTCAACGCCTGATACTGAAGCCTCCACTATTCCAGGAGGCAACATGTCAACTAAACGTCAGTTCTGGTTCCAGCATATTGAGGCCTGGCAACAAAGCCAGCTTTCTCAATCCGAATATGCCCGCCAGCACGGGTTGTCTATCAAATCCTTCAGTTATTATCGCCGTCGTTTCGTTCAGGAACATCAGCAGAGTCAGCAGGAACCCTCTGTTCCTTTACTGCCTGTGAGTGTGGTTCCTGAAGAGCCGGTCGGATCTCCGGCTCAAACGGTGCCAGGCATTACCCTGACCAGTCCGGGCGGGTTTCGTATTGAACTGGCTCCGGGGTTTGATTCGCAGGCTTTGCAGGCAGTTTTGCAACTACTGGAGGCTGCATGATCGGTGATACGGCGTCTCTCAAGGTTTATCTGGCACCGGGTATAACCGATATGCGTAAGTCCATTAATGGTCTTGCCCTGATCGTTAATGAAGTGCTGGCACTTGATCCGTTTTCAGAAAGCCTGTTTGTGTTCTGCAACCGGGGGCGTAACAAACTGAAAATCCTGCACTGGCAAACCAATGGCTTTTGGTTGTACTACCGGCGTCTTGAGAAGGGGCGCTTTAAATGGCCGACAACAGACTCACCGGAGCAAGCCGTCAATATCACCCGAAGGCAGCTGAACTGGCTGCTTGATGGTTTACCGGTCAACCCGAAAGGTGCACACCGGCCTATGCATCATCAGTCCGTGGTTTGATACGCATTGCAATAACCTGACGCAATGAAAAGACGACAGGTATTGTCGGATAATCACCACCATGAAGACTATCACCGTACCCGCCCAAACCTTCGAAGGCCTTCAGCTGAAAGTGACTCAGCTTGAAGCAAAACTGGCGTGGTACGAAGAACAGTTCCGCCTTCAAAAGCATCAGCAATTCGGGGCTTCCAGCGAACGCTTTGAGGGGCAGGGTCAGCTGTTCAATGAAACCGAGGTGCTGGCTGATGAGGAACCCAACGAACCTGACGTTGAACAGGTGCCCGCCCATGAACGCAGGAAACCGGTCAGAAAACCACTGTCGGAAGACCTGCCCCGTGAAATCATAGAAATCGACATTACTGACGAAGAAAAGCAGTGCGATGGCTGCGGTGGTGAACTCAGGGCGTTTGGTCATGAGACCAGCACCAAACTGGATATCGTGCCCGCACAGGTGAAGGTACTGGAGTTTCGTCGCCTGAAATACGCCTGTGCCTGTGAGTCCGGCGTGAAGACCGCCCCGGCACCCAAAATGCCGATTCCCAAAAGCATTTCAACACCCGGACTGCTGGCCTGGATCATTACTAGCAAATACGGCGATGCACTACCACTGTACCGTCAGGAATTCATTCTCAAGCGCATGGGTGCCGAAATCACCCGTGCGACACTGGCTCAATGGATGATCCGGGTAGCGGATGTGCTGATGCCGCTTTATGAAGCCCTGTGCCAACACCTGGTCAGGCAGCCTTATGTGCAGGCAGACGAAACAACTTTGCAGGTGCTCAAAGAGCAAGACCGGCGCCCGCAGAGCAAGTCTTACATGTGGCTGTACCGAACCGGTGAGCAGCTCGGTTCTCCCGTTGTGCTGTACGATTACCAGACGGGGCGCGACCATGCATGCCCGTTGGCATTTCTGGAAGGGTTCAAAGGCTTCTTGCAGTGTGACGGGCATTCGGCCTATAAAACCCTGAGCAGCAAGCGACCGGAAATAGAGTTGATAGGTTGTATGGCGCATGCCCGCCGAAAATTCAAAGAAGCTCTGGACGTCATTCCGAAAAAGAAAGGTGACAACAGCCAAAAAATCAGCCGCCCGGCTCAGGCGTTGAACATGATCCGGCAACTCTACGCCATCGAGCGCCGGATAAAGGATAAAACGACAGAAGAGCGATACCGGGTGCGCCAGTGTGAAAGCCGCCCCATCATGGACAAATTCCGACAATGGTTGGAAAAACAGAAACCACGCATCCTGCCCGAAAGTAAACTGGGCAAAGCCATCACCTATGCCCTGAACCAGTGGCCGTACCTGTCGCGCTACCTCGATAGCGGTTTGGTAGAGATTGATAACAATGCGGCAGAGCGTTCAATCAAACCCTTTGTCATAGGGCGAAAGAACTGGACATTTGCTGACTCAGTGAAAGGCGCCAACGCGAGTGCGGTGCTGTACAGTCTGGTTGAAACGGCAAAAGCCAACGGGCTTGAACCCTATGCCTGGTTCCGCTACGTGCTGACTCAGCTCCCCCAGCTCGAAAAGGGAGCCAGGGTAGAGCATCTGCTGCCCATAAACCTCACCCCGGATGACTTGAAAGCGGTGGTGAACACCGGATATTGAAGAAGATAGTGAAAAAGCAGCATCGGCCTGCCCGTGCTCATTGTGACCATATCTTGCCCGGCACAAACGGCGGAGCCTGCGGATTCAAACCGGGACGGACTGGATGCTGAGGGCATGGTGGTTGTGAGAGTGGCTGCCCGGTATCCTTCGACTGAATATCAAGGTGCTGTAGCCTATCCAGTGCCTTGTGTTCGAGTTCACGCCATGCTTCCTGTTTTCGTGCCTGCTGCCGTGAAGTCTGAAGTATATTGGCACGCGCCCAGAATATTGTAGCTTGCTGCCCATCACCCATCATACGCAGAATATGTCCCTGCAAGCTCAGTGATTGCGGGGTTTCTTTTTCCTGGCGTGAACGTTTTACCAGCGCCATTGCTGCCTGTAAATTCTTATTCGTATCCGGTACCGACCCTGTAATGATTTCCCTGCATGCCAGGGTAAACCGGGTTACTGCGATCACATGGAATAGCTGCCAGTTGTGACTTGTGGCAAAAGCCTCCAACAGGATTGTGGCGAGTTGATCCGCTTTCGAGACGTTATCTGTTTGGTGGTCCAGACACGCCAGCAACCCCAGCTCAATCTGGAGATGGCCGCAAAAGTCAGTCGGCGGCTGGTGCTTGCGTTGGTTCTCCTGTTGGCGCAGCTGCCGGAACAGCCCCTCGGCTTCGGTTAGCTTACCTGCTTCCTGTAAACACCGAGCCAACCCCAGCTCAATCTGGAGATGGCCGCAAAAGTCAGTCGGCGGCTGGTGCTTGCGTTGGTTCTCCTGTTGGCGCAGCTGCCGGAACAGCCCCTCGGCTTCGGTTAGCTTCTCAACATCGCCGGTTAAATCCAGACAGGTTGCCAACCCCAGCTCAATCTGGAGATGGCCGCAAAAGTCAGTCGGCGGCTGGTGCTTGCGTTGGTTCTCCTGTTGGCGCAGCTGCCGGAACAGCCCCTCGGCTTCGGTTAGCTTCTCAACATCGCCGGTTAAATCCAGACAGGTTGCCAACCCCAGCTCAATCTGGAGATGGCCGCAAAAGTCAGTCGGCGGCTGGTGCTTGCGTTGGTTCTCCTGTTGGCGCAGCTGCCGGAACAGCCCCTCGGCTTCGGTTAGCTTACCCATTCCCTGTTTAGTTCTGGCGATTCCTATTTTTAAATAAATGTTCTCAGGAGCTTGTCGGGATAAACTGGAAAATAAACTCAATGCTTGGGGATAGTTTTTCTTTTGGCTCTTAATGGATTCCGGGGTGTTGAGGTAACTGCGGTTGAAACTAACGTCCACATTCGTGTAAAACAGCGGTATGATGAAGTTTCATGATCTCCTCGATAACGCCAAATGTTACGAACAAGTCAGGCAAATGCGCTGGCCGGATGGTGTCGTTTGTCCTCGCTGTCAAAGCCCTGATATTACCCGACAAGGTAAAGATGACACTCAGCCGGAGCGACAGCGTTACTGGTGCAAGTGTTGTCGGCGTCGCTTTGATGATCTGACTTTATCGGTGTTTTCAGGGCATCACCAGCCTTTAAAAATCTGGATACACTGCTTGTACCTGATGTCACTCAATCAGTCGAACAGACAGATTGCACTTGAACTTGACCTGAACAAAAGCGATGTGCAAAAGATGACACAGCAACTCAGGACAAGTGTCTGCAACAAACGCCCGGTCACCGTTCTGGACGGCAAGGTTGAATGTGACGAGGTTTACGTTGTATCGGGGCATAAAGGCCAGCCTGAAGCGGTGAAAAAAAAGGGCGGACAGCCCGCCGTAACCGTTTGAGAGGTGCTCGTGGTCGCGGTACTCTGGAGAAAGAAAAGCCTCCGATCTTTGGCATGATCCAGCGGGGTGGGCAGGTTGTGATCCGTATGCTGCCTAATGTCAAGCAGGTAACAATCAAGCCCCTGATTACAGAATTCATAGCGCCGGGAACGCTGATTTATACTGATGAATACAGCATTTACGACAGGCTTGAGCAATGGGGTTATGATCGTAAATCTGTCTGTCATGGCGCTGGGGAGTATGCCCGGGATGAAGATGGTGATGGTTTTCACGAGGTGCATGTGAATACGATGGAGGGCTTCTGGTCGTTGCTGCGATCCTGGTTGCGCCCTCACCGTGGAATTTCACAGGATAAGCTGCCACTATACTTGGGATTTTTTGAATGCATCCATAACATCAAACGTAGGGGAAAAGCAGCTATTTCAGGGTTGCTTGGCTTGCTGCTGGGGTAACCCCCCGGAATCCATTAAGAGCCTTTCTTTTTTAAGAAATCCCAGGCTGCCTCTTCTCTTTCTCCTGCTGAAATACAAAAAGTAATCAAAAAGGCAATGACAGCTTTTATTAATCTGTTCATCAGCTATATGAGATAACAATGAATAATTTGTCTGTATGAAGAGTGGTGTAGTGTTTGAAATTATAGATGTGGTATCAGTGTCGTTTGAGGCATGTTGCAAACAATAATCAGAGTTGTGCTGTTATTGGTAGATGGCTTTCGTCGTGCGCTCACGTACCAACCTCTTTCTCAATTTCTAGCCAAAGTTCCTGATCCTCGCTGTTCAGGCATGTGTGATCACAACTTGCTCGATATTCTCATCATTGCTGTGTGCGCTGTCATATGTGGGGCTGATG
This sequence comes from Endozoicomonadaceae bacterium, assembly GCA_965261725.1. GTDB lineage: Bacteria > Pseudomonadota > Gammaproteobacteria > Pseudomonadales > Endozoicomonadaceae > CANDOC01. Next base: position 33,428 of record CBDHDU010000047.1, read on the forward strand.
AGTGGCAAGACATAGAAGACTTCGGCCACTGCAAAGAGGACTGGTTTAAAACTTTTTTGGAGCTGCCTGCTGGCATACCCTCTAAATATACGTTCCGGAGAGTCTTCTGTTTACTTGATCCGGTGGCGTTCGAAGCTTGCTTTACAGCTTGGATTAGACAGTCATTGACTGAAATTTCAGGCAGTCATCACCTTGCTGTTGATGGGAAGGTTCTGAGGGGCTCCAAAGACCAGGGGAAGCAACCGGTACTGCTGGTCAGTGCCTGGAGTGTTGAACTGGGGTTGGTACTTGGGCAAGAGCGTGTTGACCAAAAGTCCAATGAAGTGACTGCTATTCCAAAACTGCTCAAAGCTCTGGAGCTTAAAGGCTGTCTTGTCACACTGGATGCTATGGGCTGTCAGAAAAAAGTGGCAAAGCAGTGTGTCGAGCAAGGTGCAGACTATGTTCTGGCAGTAAAAGGCAACCAGAAAAAGCTTTATAAAGGCATAGAGACCTTGTTTGCCGAAGCAAAACATCAGCCTGAACTGCATGATTATGTTGAAATCTGTGAGAAAGGTCATGGTCGAGTTGAAACCCGTTGTTGCTGGGTGATAAACGACATTTCTAATCTTGAAGTTGCAGCGGACTGGGCTGGGTTAAAACAGGTGGCCGTCGTACAAAGTGACCGGCAGATTAATGGCAAAGTAACAACCGCTCTGCGTTGCTATATTATGAGTCGAGCTATGACTGCTGAAGAAATGCTGAAGATCAGTCGTAATCACTGGGCGGTGGAGAACAATCTTCATTGGATTCTGGACGTTGCATTTTCAGAAGATGCCTGTCAGATAAGCACAGGAAATGGGGCCGAAAACTTCTCCATTCTAAGACGTCTTGCACTGAACGCCATCAAAGCTAATAAAGGGGGCGCAGCATCAAAAGTCATCGAAAGTTAGCAGGCTGGGATCATAAACACCTGAAAAAACTGCTTTGCTCAGTTATCCTGAATTGATGCAATTGCCCTGTACTTTTTAGCAGGTCTGAGAAACCCCAAACTTGCAATTAAATCCTAGCCCTTGCGGTGCAAGCCTTGGTGCATCAATGTTGAGTTCTCGAAAAACTGTCCACAGTATTGCTTCAAGATTGAAACCTAACCAGAAAAACGAAAAGTGGTTCTTTTTTTCTGAGGTCAGTTTAACCCTTATGCTTACCTGGAATAGGCGCATCTACAGGCTATATATTTTTTTCATATTAAAAATCAAACATCAATATGAATATCTCTGAAAATGTAGAGTCAAGATCGGCTCTTTATTGCAGGAAACTCGGCTTTTGACTCCCTGTACTATTACTTGACGAAAGAAAAATGTCAGGCCAGACTCTAGGGGATGATACCAGCTGGGAGTGTCGGATTTGTAATAAATAAGCGGCTGAATAAAAAGCGTATGGGTCATCTATCCTTTCTTTCGGGAAAATTATGTTTACAACAATAATACAAGCGCGATTTTCCTCCAGCCGCTTGCCAGGCAAAGTCTTATTAGATCTGAATGGAAAAACTGTCTTAGCTCGTGTAATTGAGAGGGTGGCGCGCGCCAAATTTATCAATCAGATAATTGTAGCCACAAGCACAGACAGCGCAGATGACAAAGTCGCCGAAGAAGCTCAGCAGCAAGGGGCGATCGTGGTCAGGGGAAGCTTGGAGGATGTTCTTAACCGATTCACTCTGGCAGCAGCATCGACTCATAAAAACAACCACCTTGTTAGAGTCACTGCTGACTGCCCCCTCATTGACCCGGAAGTTCTGGACATTATTTTAGAGTATTTTCAGAATCACTCGTATGATTATGTTTCCAATACAATTACCCCAACATTTCCAGATGGTATGGATGTTGAGGTTTTTAACAAAGAAACTCTCTACAGGGCAGCACAGGAAGCAGTTCTTCCGTCTGACCGGGAACATGTAACAAAGTTTATTTACACCAATCCAGAAAAATTCCGCCTATTCGATTTCCGCAGCAAAGCGGATCTCTCAAACCTAAGGTGGACCCTTGATACCCCGGCAGACTATGAGTTTATTTCGAAAATTTACCAACATTTTAAGAATAGTGCTTTTCTATTTGGCGATGTTTTGAACTATTTAGAGCAAAATCAACAACTGTCCAGTATAAACAGCCATTATCGAAGAAATGAAGGCCTCGAAGTATCGTTAGCAAAGGACAAATAATGTGAGCGATAAAAACAAAATAATGTTGGCACGAGCCAAAAAATTTATACCTGGCGTATCACAGCTTCTTTCTAAAAGACCTGACATGTTCAGCTTGGGGGTTTGGCCTACCTACTTCTCAAAGGCCAAGGGGTCTTACATTTGGGATCTTAATGATCAACGATATCTGGATATGAGTATTGGCGGGATAGGAGCGAATGTACTTGGTTACAGTGATCCGGATGTAACTGGTAAAGTTGTAGAGGCAATAGAGCTTGGCTCCAGTTGTTCTCTTAATTGCAGTGAGGATATAGAACTCGCTGAATTGCTATGTAAACTTCACCCTTGGGCTTCAAGTGCCAGATTTGCCCGAACTGGCGGGGAAGCCATGGCCGTAGCAGTTAGGATTGCACGTGCACATACAGGAAAAGATAAGGTCGCTTTTTGTGGGTATCATGGGTGGCATGATTGGTATTTAGCAGCAAACCTGACTGACAAAAGCAGCCTTAATGAACATCTAATCTCAGGATTAAAACCGGCTGGGGTGCCTCAACAACTTAAGGGAACATCGCTCCCATTCAGATATAATCAAATTGATGACTTAAAGGCTATCTTCGCAGATAACAAGAATGAAGTAGGTGTTGTTGTACTGGAACCAATCAGAAATATTCCACCAGAAGATAACTTCCTTTCGAAAGTCCGTGAACTTGCTCACCAGAACGGAGCGCTAGTAATTTTTGACGAGATTTCTGCAGGTTTCAGAATCTGTGATGGAGGTAGTCATTTAACTCTTGGCTGTATTCCTGATATAGCAGTATTTTCGAAGGCAATTGGGAATGGGCACCCTATTGCTGCCATAATCGGAACCAAAGCAGCGATGGAGTCATCGCAGGAATCATTTATCAGTAGTACCTACTGGACAGAGCGGGTGGGAGCTACAGCTGCTATTGCTACAATAAACAAATTTATTACCAACAATGTTGCAGAGCATCTCCAAGAAATTGGGAAAAAGGTTCAGCAGGGCTGGAAAGACTGTGCCAAGAAACATGATCTGAAGATATCTATTTCCGGAATCTACCCCCTAAGCCATTTTAGCTTCGAAAATGATCACAACGTATTAAAGGCTTACTTCATCCAGAGAATGCTTGAAGCGGGAATTCTTGCCAGTAATTCTTTCTATCCTATGTACTCACATACTGTAGAGCAGGTAGAGGAGTATCTGAATCATGTTGACACAATCTTTCAGGAGCTTTCTAAACTAGATGAGACAGCAGTAGCAAAGAGGCTGCAAGGACATCCCTCGTCTAGTGGCTTCCACAGGCTAAACTAGCAGGAACTATAAGGTAAGCAATGGGAGTGACATTGAAACAATACTTACTACAAAATGTGTAGCTAGGGATGGTTTTAATGTCTGCGAAAAATTTTGATAAGGTCGAAAATGATCTTGGGCAGTGGCTTACTAAAAACAGACCCGTAGGCTAATCAAAGAGCATGCTAATAAAGGGCTGGACGTTCAATGATGAAAATCCCATATGGAAAACACACTATAGAAAAGGAAGATATTGATGCTGTAATCAATGTTCTTCAATCTGACTTTTTAACTCAAGGTCCTGTTGTAGAAAAACTGGAAAAGGAATTTGCACAAACTGTTGGAGCAAAACATGCTCTTGCCGTTTCTAGTGGTACTGCAGGTTTGCATATTGGTGCGTCAGTCTTGGGCTGTGACCAAAGGACAGTTTACACAACGCCTATCACATTTGTGGCTTCTGCGAATGGCCCAAGGTACTGCGGAGCCGAAGTTAAGCTAATAGACATTGACCCAAATACCTATGTAATGGATCTCAACAAGCTTGAGGAAGACCTGTCAAACAGTAGCATGCCAGTAAAACCTGCCGGGATTGTGGCGGTTCACTATGCTGGATATCCGATTGATATGGAGGCTCTGAAACAGATAGCGGACAAGCACGGTTTATGGATTATCGAGGATGCATGTCATGCCCCAGGAGCAGCCTTCAAAGACTCTACTGGCAATTGGTCCAGCATCGGTAGCTCACAATACTCCGATTGTACTGTGTTTTCGTTTCATCCAGTTAAGCACATTGCGGCAGGCGAGGGTGGTATGATTACCACTAACAACAAAGCTTTGTACGAGAAAATGAAACTGATGAGGTCCCATGGTATTAGTAAGGCAGGTCATGATGAGCCATGGTACCAGCAAATGTTAGAGCTTGGTTTTAACTATAGAATGTCAGATGTCAACGCAGCCCTGGCACACCAGCAATGCAAGCGACTGGCTCCAAACATTGAATCCAGAAATGCTATTGCTCAAAGGTATGCAGAAGCTTTTGCGAACTTGCCAGTAAAGGTTCCATTTCAAGAAGCAGGCAAGAAACATGCTTTTCACCTTTACCCAATCCTGACCGAAAGGCGGGCTGAGCTGTATGCGTTCCTAAAGAAGTCGCACATATATACCCAAGTGCATTATGTACCTGTTCACCATATGCCGTATTATCGTTCTGTAAAACATAATGATTTAAAGAATTCAGATCACTATTATGAACAAACATTGAGCCTTCCAATGTACCATGGACTAAAAACAGACGAACAAGAGTATGTGATCGAAAAAGTCTCCAGTTTTTTCAGCTAGGTGTACCATGATTCGATCAGCGATATTCACGGTGGATATCAACCCTAAAATTGGTGCAGGGCAATTCTGCAGGTGCCTGAATTTTGTAACTGCTCAAAATCCGTAGGCGGCATCACCCATGAGTCGGGCAGATTTATCCCGCACCACGTCTGACAGTCTGGGAATCATCTGGGTTCCGCAGATTCTATCTTTTAGATAGTTGGAGAAGGATATGCCGTGCAGCCTGCATGTTTTTTTCAGGCTTGCAAATGTATCCCGGCAACGCTGACCGAGATGACTTCGAGTGCCACCACTGATCTTTCGTCGTTTCACGTACTCCCTGATTTGCCGCTCACTCAGGTTATTATGAAGTGGCAGCCATGGATACTTTAGTATCAGCAATAACTCCTCCCGTGCCCGGTGAAGCTTACCCAGGACAGCACGAAGGTCAGGATAGTCAGACTGTGTCGCCACCCAGTGATTAAAATCCTGTTCAATCTGCGCCTTCCGTATGGCTGTCGGCGCTTGGCAATAGGTCTCAATATCGTCGTATATATGCCAGAACTGCTTTTCCATCCAGTCACGGGCAGCCCGTTCCTGCTTATTGGCAGGGATCAGCTTTGCCAGTGGGCGGCTGGCATGGAACCAGCACAGGGAATGTTCAAACGCCGTGTCAAACTGCCGGGCACCGTCACTGTGGATGACCGTAAGCGCATGCCAAACAGCATCTACAAAACATAATTTCAACGCCTGATACTGAAGCCTCCACTATTCCAGGAGGCAACATGTCAACTAAACGTCAGTTCTGGTTCCAGCATATTGAGGCCTGGCAACAAAGCCAGCTTTCTCAATCCGAATATGCCCGCCAGCACGGGTTGTCTATCAAATCCTTCAGTTATTATCGCCGTCGTTTCGTTCAGGAACATCAGCAGAGTCAGCAGGAACCCTCTGTTCCTTTACTGCCTGTGAGTGTGGTTCCTGAAGAGCCGGTCGGATCTCCGGCTCAAACGGTGCCAGGCATTACCCTGTCCAGTCCGGGCGGGTTTCGTATTGAACTGGCTCCGGGGTTTGATTCGCAGGCTTTGCAGGCAGTTTTGCAACTACTGGAGGCTGCATGATCGGTGATACGGCGTCTCTCAAGGTTTATCTGGCACCGGGTATAACCGATATGCGTAAGTCCATTAATGGTCTTGCCCTGATCGTTAATGAAGTGCTGGCACTTGATCCGTTTTCAGAAAGCCTGTTTGTGTTCTGCAACCGGGGGCGTAACAAACTGAAAATCCTGCACTGGCAAACCAATGGCTTTTGGTTGTACTACCGGCGTCTTGAGAAGGGGCGCTTTAAATGGCCGACAACAGACTCACCGGAGCAAGCCGTCAATATCACCCGAAGGCAGCTGAACTGGCTGCTTGATGGTTTACCGGTCAACCCGAAAGGTGCACACCGGCCTATGCATCATCAGTCCGTGGTTTGATACGCATTGCAATAACCTGACGCAATGAAAAGACGACAGGTATTGTCGGATAATCACCACCATGAAGACTATCACCGTACCCGCCCAAACCTTCGAAGGCCTTCAGCTGAAAGTGACTCAGCTTGAAGCAAAACTGGCGTGGTACGAAGAACAGTTCCGCCTTCAAAAGCATCAGCAATTCGGGGCTTCCAGCGAACGCTTTGAGGGGCAGGGTCAGCTGTTCAATGAAACCGAGGTGCTGGCTGATGAGGAACCCAACGAACCTGACGTTGAACAGGTGCCCGCCCATGAACGCAGGAAACCGGTCAGAAAACCACTGTCGGAAGACCTGCCCCGTGAAATCATAGAAATCGACATTACTGACGAAGAAAAGCAGTGCGATGGCTGCGGTGGTGAACTCAGGGCGTTTGGTCATGAGACCAGCACCAAACTGGATATCGTGCCCGCACAGGTGAAGGTACTGGAGTTTCGTCGCCTGAAATACGCCTGTGCCTGTGAGTCCGGCGTGAAGACCGCCCCGGCACCCAAAATGCCGATTCCCAAAAGCATTTCAACACCCGGACTGCTGGCCTGGATCATTACTAGCAAATACGGCGATGCACTACCACTGTACCGTCAGGAATTCATTCTCAAGCGCATGGGTGCCGAAATCACCCGTGCGACACTGGCTCAATGGATGATCCGGGTAGCGGATGTGCTGATGCCGCTTTATGAAGCCCTGTGCCAACACCTGGTCAGGCAGCCTTATGTGCAGGCAGACGAAACAACTTTGCAGGTGCTCAAAGAGCAAGACCGGCGCCCGCAGAGCAAGTCTTACATGTGGCTGTACCGAACCGGTGAGCAGCTCGGTTCTCCCGTTGTGCTGTACGATTACCAGACGGGGCGCGACCATGCATGCCCGTTGGCATTTCTGGAAGGGTTCAAAGGCTTCTTGCAGTGTGACGGGCATTCGGCCTATAAAACCCTGAGCAGCAAGCGACCGGAAATAGAGTTGATAGGTTGTATGGCGCATGCCCGCCGAAAATTCAAAGAAGCTCTGGACGTCATTCCGAAAAAGAAAGGTGACAACAGCCAAAAAATCAGCCGCCCGGCTCAGGCGTTGAACATGATCCGGCAACTCTACGCCATCGAGCGCCGGATAAAGGATAAAACGACAGAAGAGCGATACCGGGTGCGCCGGCTGTGTTGCCGGCAATAGTTGGCGTACTAACGCACCAATCACAGGTTGTCTGATGGGACTTATGATTAGCAGAAGTTACAAAAATTATGTAATGCCCACGAGTCATAGGCTTATCCAGAAATGCAGGAAATATAGGGGTTGTAGCCCTTCAACTATCGCCGACAACACAGCCGGGTGCGCCAGTGTGAAAGCCGCCCCATCATGGACAAATTCCGACAATGGTTGGAAAAACAGAAACCACGCATCCTGCCCGAAAGTAAACTGGGCAAAGCCATCACCTATGCCCTGAACCAGTGGCCGTACCTGTCGCGCTACCTCGATAGCGGTTTGGTAGAGATTGATAACAATGCGGCAGAGCGTTCAATCAAACCCTTTGTCATAGGGCGAAAGAACTGGACATTTGCTGACTCAGTGAAAGGCGCCAACGCGAGTGCGGTGCTGTACAGTCTGGTTGAAACGGCAAAAGCCAACGGGCTTGAACCCTATGCCTGGTTCCGCTACGTGCTGACTCAGCTCCCCCAGCTCGAAAAGGGAGCCAGGGTAGAGCATCTGCTGCCCATAAACCTCACCCCGGATGACTTGAAAGCGGTGGTGAACACCGGATATTGAAGAAGATAGTGAAAAAGCAGCATCGGCCTGCCCGTGCTCATTGTGACCATATCTTGCCCGGCACAAACGGCGGAGCCTGCGGATTCAAACCGGGACGGACTGGATGCTGAGGGCATGGTGGTTGTGAGAGTGGCTGCCCGGTATCCTTCGACTGAATATCAAGGTGCTGTAGCCTATCCAGTGCCTTGTGTTCGAGTTCACGCCATGCTTCCTGTTTTCGTGCCTACTGCCGTGAAGTCTGAAGTATATTGGCACGCGCCCAGAATATTGTAGCTTGCTGCCCATCACCCATCACCCATCACCCATCATACGCAGAATATGTCCCTGCAAGCTCAGTGATTGCGGGGTTTCTTTTTCCTGGCGTGAACGTTTTACCAGCGCCATTGCTGCCTGTAAATTCTTATTCGTATCCGGTACCGACCCTGTAATGATTTCCCTGCATGCCAGGGTAAACCGGGTTACTGCGATCACATGGAATAGCTGCCAGTTGTGACTTGTGGCAAAAGCCTCCAACAGGATTGTGGCGAGTTGATCCGCTTTCGAGACGTTATCTGTTTGGTGGTCCAGACACGCCAGCAACCCCAGCTCAATCTGGAGATGGCCGCAAAAGTCAGTCGGCGGCTGGTGCTTGCGTTGGTTCTCCTGTTGGCGCAGCTGCCGGAACAGCCCCTCGGCTTCGGTTAGCTTCTCAACATCGCCGGTTAAATCCAGACAGGTTGCCAACCCCAGCTCAATCTGGAGATGGCCGCAAAAGTCAGTCGGCGGCTGGTGCTTGCGTTGGTTCTCCTGTTGGCGCAGCTGCCGGAACAGCCCCTCGGCTTCGGTTAGCTTACCCATTCCCTGTTTAGTTCTGGCGATTCCTATTTTTAAATAAATGTTCTCAGGAGCTTGTCGGGATAAACTGGAAAATAAACTCAATGCTTGGGGATAGTTTTTCTTTTTTAAGAAATCCCAGGCTGCCTCTTCTCTTTCTCCTGCTGAAATACAAAAAGTAATCAAAAAGGCAATGACAGCTTTTATTAATCTGTTCATCAGCTATATGAGACAACAATGAATAATTTGTCTGTATGAAGAGTGGTGTAGTGTTTGAAATTATAGATGTGGTATCAGTGTCGTTTGAGGCATGTTGCAAACAATAATCAGAGTTGTGCTGTTATTGGTAGATGGCTTTCGTCGTGCGCTCACGTCACTGTGGATGACCATGGCTTCAGGGCAGCCGTTGTTTAACAGGCCTGCCTTGAGAACAGCCTCTGTCGCTTTACGACGCTGCTCTTTGGCAAAGAGTTTATGGTCATCCAGAAAGGCTTTCCAGGCAGCCTCGTTCAGAAAGTGGATTTCCCCATAAGCAGACAAGGTATCAATCCACCTGTCAGCCATTTCTACCTGCTTCATATAACTGAGTGCAGCCGGGTTCAGGATATGAGATCGACGCTTTCCCTGAAGCAGGGTCAGGAAATTAATGCGGCTTTTGCTGTCGGTTGAAGAAAATACGGTAAAAGTGTCGTTACCGATTACCGTGCAATAGCCGTTTTTTCCATCATGTCGAGCACCTGTGTCGTCTACAAGCAGCATACGGGAACCGGCAATACCTGTTTCGAGAATATCTTCCCGCTCCTGATGAAACAGCTCATGCCCCTGCGTCAGTAAGGCATTGAGTTTGCCCTCAGAGATTGGGCAGCCATGGCTGTGCAACCAGTCAAGCAACAACGGTTGGGTAACACTACAGGAATGATAAAGATCCAGCACCATGGATCTGAGGTTATCACCGAAGCGACCTTTTATATGGATAGGCAACGGTGCAATGACAGTCTGACCTTCAGGGGTAAGCCATACTTCGCGACGGTAGCGTGTTGTCGTGAACTCCAGATTCACATCAACATGGGTAAAATCCTGATAGCCTTTGCGCTTCCAGTTATCCTGTACACCCGCTGTCGGGCAAATTTCCTCACGAACAGAAGAAGGAGAAGACTTGGCTGTGCGACCCGGTTCCGGTGATCGGGAACGTTTGCTCCTGGGTGGCGTTTCAGCTGGCGACGTTGACTGACTGTCCTTATTTTCAACGTCTTCCGACGTTTTTTTGTTCGGGCGAATTTTTGGTTGCCCCTTGAGTTTTTTAAGGTGCCGGATTTCCTCGCGCAGGGCGGTATTTTCGGCTGTCAGCTTATTGATTTTGTCGAGTAGCGTGCTGACAAGAGCCTTGAGTTCGCTGACTTCTGTTTCAAGGTCTGAAATTGTAGGCGAGTTCATAGACTTGATTATGCCCGATTCCGAAGGACAAAGTTTTGATGTCAGCGTGTTGACTCGCCTACGAATTTTGAGCAGTTACTAGGTGTTATCACTCGTAGCCTATACTCTGTAAAGCTTAGAAAGCTGTTGACCAATCTGGTTCACACCATTACAGAATTAAAGCAGATCCTGTTTCAATTTAAGCCTTTGCATCGGGTATTTCGGTACAGGCTGAACTCTGACAGATATGAGTGATTTACTTCAGGTATTCAGTGCTGATTGGCCGGTTATATCCGATGAATCGGAGCGTAATGAAATAGCAGTGCATCTGAGTGCTTTGTTAAGTAGCCGCAAGCCATTGCTTAACCAAAAAATGCTGGTATGCCGACAGCAGATCATGCCAGAACTGGAACGATCTCTTTGTGATTATGGGATTACCAACCTTCAGGCGCTGAGAAATTCTCAGCACTTATTTGACTACTGTCGTGATATAGAAAAGCTGATTTGTAAATTTGAACCCCGGATTGCTGATGCGGTTGTCAATATTCTGCCAGGGAAGACTCAGGATAATACCTTGCAGTTACAAATTCGGATAACACTGGCGGATGCCCGTCGGCAATTGAATCTGGAAACGCGTATCAGGCTGGATACCGGTGCTTGTCAGCTTCGGGAGGCCGGTCGTGACTGATTCGTTGCTTCACTATTATGCCTATGAGCTGAGTTTTCTCAGGAAACGAGCCCGGCAATTTTCCCGTGCTCATCCGGATACCGCTGCCCAGCTGGGAATGGATGAAGGTGGGATTACTGATCCTCATATGGAGCGCCTTTTAGAAGGTGTCGCTTTTCTTAATGCACGACTTCATCAAAGACTGGATGATACCTGGCCGCAATTAAGCGACAGCTTGCTAAGACTGCTCTTTCCTTTATTTACCCGCAGTCTGCCTTCTTTTGCATTACTTGGAATTACGTCGGAAAAGGCGCTCGACCGGATAGTTCAAATTCCGGCAGGAACGCACTTTGAAGCAGACACGCCAGCAGGCGAGTTATGTACCTTCAGAAGCTGCTGGCCGGTGCAGTTACTGCCTTTAAGAATTGAGTCAGCAGAACTTTCTCATGCGCCATTCCGGTTTATTCCCGATGTACCTGCCAGTGCCATGCTGCAACTGGAAATAGGAGGGCTGGCAGGTGGTCACGGTATTGGGGCACTGCCATGTGATTATCTGGATATTCAGATTGTTGCTGAGGCGGCTATCGGCAGACAATTGCATGATCTGGTGCAGGGCAAGCTGCTGGATGTACGGCTATGCCCTGATGCAGGCGATGGTGTTTCGTTGGGCAAAACAGCAATAGAGCCTTTGGGTTTAAAAGCTGATGAACGCTTGTTGCCGCTTGTATCCAATACCTTGAATGGCTTGCAGTTGCTGTATGAAATATTGGCATTTCCTGCTGTTTGCCTGGGGTTTCGTATTAAAGGACTGCGCTCATTATTACGTCGTTACAGCCCACGACAGTTAACGATTAATCTAATGCTTAAAGAGGCGCCGACCGGACTGTCGCGGTTGGTGGAAGCACATCATTTTCGCCTCAACTGTTTGCCCGTTGTTAATCTGTTTGATATGCAGGCCGAGCCGCTGGTCATGGATTACCGGCGAATGCGGGAGCGAGTCACACCGGATGCCCGGGCAGAGGCCAGACTGGAGACATTCTCGGTTAACAAGGTGAAAGATATTACCCGACATGATCCGATTGAAATACCACCTTTATATGGCAGGCGTTATGGAGACAGCCCTGAAGGCATGTATTGGCTGGAAGTGGGGGGGCGTGACCCCTGGGGGAAATTACACGCCTATTTGACAATGTCGGATATTAACTTTAATCCGGCGCTGGATGATCGCAAAGTCTTTGCTGTTGATATCACCTGTTGTAACGGCGACCTTCCCAAGTCATTGAGACATGACACCGAACTGCGTTGTATTGATGTGCACTTTCCGGGGACGATCCGCTTTGTACATACACCGACCCGTCGCAAACCGCCTGTTGCAGGATATAGTGGTAGCTGGGCGTTGCTATCATTGCTGCAATTTAACTTTGAGTCATTGTTTGTGGCAGATCAGCCGGTTGAAGCACTGCGACATCTTGTCCGGATATGTGGCAGGGGCGATAGTGATAATGCGACGTTACTGGAATCACTGGCTGAGCTTGAACTGAAACATGTTACCCGACCAATGGTTATTAACGGCAGGCACTGCCATGCACAGGGCTCAGAGCTTTTGCTGACGCTGGATAACCGTTTTCTTGGTGATGCCTCGGTACATTTATTGATTGATGTATTGGATCGTTTGTTAGCGGGTTTTGGCAGCTTTAATACATTTACCCGGTTGAGGGTTAAAGTTCAGGGTGAAAAAGGGATATATCACCACTGTCCTGTCAGGCAAGGTCGTAAGGCGGGTCTATGAAGACATCGCTTTCGGTCTTGCAGCGGTTAGAAACAACACCTGACAGTTTTGAATTTGAGCAGTTATATCGACTGTTTGAACAGCAGGCATATGTCACTTCCCGTGCGATTTCTTTTTCTGTTCATGTGTGTTTTAAACCGCTCAGTCAGGGAATTGAAATTCAGAAAGTGTCGTGTTGTCCGGATGGCTGGAGTGCGGTCTGTCATATTCCGTCGCTTGGCGGTGGTTTAGGCTGCGCCCCTAACTATTTACGGGAACTGTCGTTAACACAATCGGAGCAGGATAAAGAAAATGCAGTCTGCGATTTCTTTTCTGTCTTTGATGAGCCTGCTGTTGCCCGGGCATGGAAAGTAAGGGTCAAGTATGATCTGACTGTTCAGCATGAATCTACATGCCGTCAGGGTAAACCACAGAAAATTGCCCGGCAGTTATTGCTGTTGGCTGGTATAACAGAAACCCGTCATCTCAACCCGGATTTACTGGTGCCATACCTTGGATTGCTTGGATGTAAAAGCCGGGATCTTGCCTCATTGCAGAAAATCATATCGAGCCTTTTTCAGGTCAGGGTTCTTCTGAGAGCTGCGCCGCCACGAAGAACTGTTTTGCCTGAAGATTGTTGCTCCCGCCTGAATGCAGCACCTGCAAGAATCATTGCTGCCGGTATTGATCCCGGATGTCCACAGAACCGCCTTGGGCAAGGCGCGTTAATCGGTAGGGCATGCTGGATGGATGCCTGGCGGTTGGAGGTTTTGCTGACAGTATCAAACCGGCAGGAACATCAGCGTTTATCGGATAGTAAGTTACAAAATGCGCTGTTTGAACTGGTAAGAATTTATATGGGACAGAGAACCCCGGTAGCTGCTTTTTTACTTCAGCCAAGGGGATTAATTTCCGAGCCGAAACTTTCGGCCCGGAAAGGTATACGCCTCGGGCAATATCAGTGCTTGTCTCCGGGGCGGAAACCCAAACAACTGATACAGTTAAAGCTATAAAAACTTAAACCATCCATATGTCAACAGCCCCTAAGGTGCCGGACGGATCTTTCTGACCTGATCTTTATTCAGGCTGACAGGAGCGCCGCTTTCGTTATGGTATTCATAGAAACCGGATTTTGAATTGTAGTATGGCTCGTCTTTAGTAATGATCGACTTGCCGTCTTTCAGTTCAATGATATGAGGTGTACTACAGCCGACAAGTAATCCAGCGAAGAGCAGAGGTAGCAATTTTTTCATAGCGGGATGAGGAGCTATTCTGTTGCAGGTTGTTGTTCGGGGAGTATAGGAGGCTTGGGGATAAAGAAGGGAAATATTTGTCGTATTTTAAAAAGGTGATGCGTTTGCTGCATCACCTTTTATGATAGCGATATCAGGCAACCATACTGGTTTTAAGTTTCTTCATAGCATTTTTTTCCAGCTGACGAATACGTTCAGCGGAAACACCATAACGGTCTGCCAGTTCGTGCAGTGTGGCCTTGTTTTCTGTCAGCCAGCGTGAACGGAGAATATCCTGACTACGCTCATCCAGTTGTTCCATAGCACGTTGCAGGTTATCTGTAGATGATGCGCTCCAGTCAGCGTCTTCCAGTTGCTGTGCAGGATCATAACGGCGATCTTCCAGCCAGGCGGCTGGTGCTTGCCAGCTTGAATCATCGTCATTGTCATTAGACGCGCCGTCGAAGGCGGTATCCTGACCGGCCATCCGGCTCTCCATTTCCCACACGACCTTGGGGTCAACGTTCAGATCTTTGGCTACGGCAGCTACTTCATCATTGTTAAGCCAGGCCAGACGTTTTTTGGCACTGCGCAGGTTAAAGAACAGTTTGCGTTGGGCTTTAGTGGTGGCAACTTTAACGATACGCCAGTTGCGCAGAATAAATTCGTGAATTTCTGCCTTGATCCAGTGAACAGCAAAAGACACCAGACGAACACCAACTTCAGGATTGAAGCGCTTGACGGCTTTCATCAAGCCAACATTACCTTCCTGAATCAGGTCACCCTGAGGCAGGCCGTAACCGGCATAGCTTTTGGCAATATGTACGACAAAACGCAGATGTGACAAAACCAGCTGGCGGGCAGCATCAAGGTCATTTTTATAGTAGAGCTTCTCGGCCAGATCACGCTCCTGTTCTACGCTCAGTACAGAAATACGACCGACGCTCTGAATGTAGGCTTCTACATTCTGGCCCGGTACGAGCATATCAACAGTTTGCAGGCTGGTTCCCATGACAACTCCAAGTGTTTAACGGAATCACAGTGTACCCTGATGTTTTCCGGTTTTCATCCGTGTAAACCTGACAAATCAGTGGATAAAATATAGCTATCCACACATTCAAAAGTCAGGCTTTAAATCATTAACGCTGCTATTAAAACGGTAGGAAATCCTGTTCATTTGAGACCTCAGAAAGACGGGGAAGTTCCTTCTGCCGCCGCTTGGATGAGAGCTTCAGTAATTGGAGATCCTACTATAATTTTAGCGCGATTCTATGCTATTTGGCAGGCTAATGCACTGCTTTATCACTTTTAAACAGGCTATATTTCCACATTTCGCAGTTGCCGGTTGCAGCTCAGGAAAGCGCCTGCCACGCCCAGTAATCCGCCACTGGTACATAACATTATCCCGGTAATGAAATCAGGTCCGGCTGGAGTGAAGCTACTGCCATAGAGTCGGGCTAGTTCATTCAGGCTATCGCTCATCCAGAACACCAGTGAACCCGTTAGTATCCAGCTGATAATGCCGCCCAGCAACCCATACCAAAGTCCCATATACACAAATGGCAGAGTGACATAACCATTAGTACCGCCAACCAGCTTGATGATGCGGATTTCAGCCCGTCGGTTCTCGACAGCCAGTCGAATGGTATTGCCAATCGCAAGCAACACGGTGATACCAAACAATACCCCAAGCGTTAGTGATGCCTGACGTGCTAGCCGGTTAAGCTGGTGAAGACGTTGCACCCATTCCAGATCGAGTTGGGCTAACTCTATTTCCTGACGCTCCAGTAAATTCTGCTGAAGTGTATGAGTCAGTGTTGGCTCAATCTGGTCACTGAAATGAATAATCAATACCGGGGGAAGCGGGTTTTCATCCAGATGGCGCACAAGATCACTGTTTCCCGAAAAGGCTTCATATTCAGCCAGTGCATCATCCGGTGTAAGGTGTTGAATCTGACTGATCCCTTTTTC
Organism: Endozoicomonadaceae bacterium; assembly: GCA_965261725.1. Classification (GTDB taxonomy): domain Bacteria; phylum Pseudomonadota; class Gammaproteobacteria; order Pseudomonadales; family Endozoicomonadaceae; genus CANDOC01. The sequence continues at coordinate 49,357 of CBDHDU010000047.1, forward strand.
TGTGTTCAGCTCCCGTTCTAGCGCCTTTATCTGAGCATCAGGCAGGTTTTTCTGCAGAAACAGCGTCATTCTGGGGGTGCCATCCCAGCGGGATGCAATATCATGCAGGTTTTCAGTACCAAGGTAGAGCAGTGTCGGTAACGTCAGAGAAATGGCAATTACCAAACAGGTCAGCAATGTTGCCAGCGGGGTACTCAGCAGCCTGCGCATGGCATTGCGCGCTGTGTCCTGATGCAGATTACGCAGATATTTAACTGACATTCCCGGTGCCGTCTGACGGGCAGCTCCTCGTGGGGCAGATGGTTCAGTCTGTGGGCTCATACGACCTCCTGATCATTGACCAGCTGACCATGATCCAGTGTCAGAATGCGGTGACGCATTCGTGCGATCAGTGACAGGTCGTGACTGGCAATCAGTACGGTAACTCCGGCCTGATTGAAGTTTTCAAACAAGCGCATCACTTCGACAGAAAGCTGAGGATCCAGATTACCGGTCGGTTCATCGGCGAGTAACAGAGGGGGCTTGTTAACGACAGCACGGGCAATACCAACACGTTGCTGCTCACCGCCGGAAAGTGCCTGAGGAAGCTGTTTCTCTTTGCTTAGCAGTCCCACCATATCCAGCGCAGCCCTGACCCGCCGGGCACATTCAGGGCGTTCATAACCGGCAATCATCAGGGGCAGGGCGACGTTATCAAAGATGGTCTGATCCATCAGCAGCCGGTGATCCTGAAACACAACGCCGATATTACGTCTGAAGTAGGGGATTTCACCGTTTCGCAGTTTTACCAGCTTATGTCCACCGACTTTAATCAGCCCCTGAGTGGGTCGTTCCATCAGTGCGATTAACCGCAGCAGAGTACTTTTACCGGCACCGGAATGCCCGGTAAGAAAAGCCATTTCACCAGACTTCATGGAAAAGGTGACATTTTCCAGCCCGCAAAACTTCTGGCCGTCCGGGCCTGCGTCATAACGTTTGGTAACGCCTTCGAACAGAATCAATGTTGTTATCTTTCCCTGTAAAGCCGAAGGGTATGCCATACCCTTCGGTTCAGTCTCACCGCAGTATCAGTTCTTGCTGGTATCAGCTCTTGCTTGTATCAAACAGGGCTTCTACAAACTCGTTGGCATCGAAGGGGCGCAGGTCTTCGATCTGCTCACCCACACCAAGGAAGCGGATCGGGGTTTGCATCTGCTTGGACAGCGCAAAAATTACGCCGCCTTTTGCAGTACCATCCAGTTTGGTCAGTGCCAGTCCGGTCAGCTGTACGGCTTCGTTAAACAGTTTGGCCTGACTCAGGGCATTCTGACCGGTACCGGCATCCAGCACCAGCAGCACTTCGTGTGGTGCTTCCGGGTCAATTTTACCGAGTACCCGTTTAACCTTCTTCAGCTCTTCCATCAGGTTGTCTTTGTTATGCAGACGCCCGGCGGTGTCAGCAATCAACACATCCATCTGACGTGCTTTTGCAGCTTCAAAAGCGTCATAAATAACGGAGGCACTGTCAGCGCCGGTATGCTGGGCAACGACCGGAATATCGTTGCGCTCGCCCCAGACCTGCAGCTGCTCAACGGCAGCAGCCCGGAAAGTATCACCTGCAGCCAGCATAACCTTTTTGCCTTCACCCTGCAGCCGACGCGCCAGCTTGCCAATGGTGGTGGTTTTGCCGACACCGTTGACGCCAACAACCAGAATCACAAAAGGTGTCTTTGATTCGGGAATAATCAGCGGCTTGTTGGCTGGCTCCAGAATATGAGCCAGTTCATCCTTCAGAGCAGTAATCAGCGCATCGGCATCATCCAGCTCGTTACGAGTGATGCGACGGGTCAGTTCGTTAATGATTTCGCTGGTGGCTTCAATACCGACATCAGATGTCAGCAGCTGGGTTTCCAGATCTTCCAGCAGCTCATCATCAATTTCCTTTTTGCCCAGCATCAGGGTGGCAACACCTTCAACCAGTGCAGTGCGGGTCTTGGTCAGACCCTGCTTCATGCGACCGAAGAAGTTGCCTACTTTGCTTTCTTCTTCTGCTGGTTCCTCAACCGGAGCTGTTTCTACTTCAAGCTCTGTAGCTGTTTCGGGTTGAGGTGCAGGTGCTTCTTCAGCAGCCTTGCTTTCCGCGACTTTGTTTTCAGCAACTTTGTCTTCAGCAAGAGGCGCAACAGGTTCAGGGCTGGGCTCAGCACTATCTGACTTAGCTTCCGCTGCTGCTTCAATCACAGGAGCAGGTTCTGCTTTAACCTCTGCCTGAGCCGGAGCAGCTTCTGGTGCTTTCTCGGGCTTAACCTTTGACTGTGCAGGTTCAACCTTAGGTTCAGCCACTGCTGGCTGCGCGGGCTCTGGCTGTTCTGAAGCGGCTTCAGCGCTGCTGTCCGCCGGTTTGTCGGCTACAGATTCAGGTTTAGCACCTGCAGGGGCGATCGCAGGCTGCTCCTCTGCCTGCACGGTTTCTTCAGCGGCAGCTTCTGGCTGATCATCTTCCTTCTTACTCCAGGGCCAGAAACGGCGTGCTGCGGGCTTTTCCTTCTGGCTGGCCGCAGGATCTTCTACTGGCTCTGGTTCAGATGGTGAGGTAGTGGCTTCAGTTTCCTGAGCCTCGGAAGTTTCCTCTGCCTGCTCATCCTTGCGTCCCCACGGCCAGAAGCGGCGTGGCTTGTTCTCGTCTTTTTCAAACATAGATGTATTACTGCTTGGTATGGCCGGGCCTGAATATGGCGATTATTGCAGCATTGCGGCAAAACGCGCTGTCTGAAAGATAAGCCCGGGAGTTTAAATCTAGTACATGGTGCTATGTGTTAACCGGATACATAAGAAACACATTCGAAAGCTGTCACTGGAGCCTGACTTTCGAATGTGTTCCGGGTAATTGTTTATCCTAACATTTCTCTGGCATTTCTATGAACAGAACGAGCCCGTATAGGCAAATTAAAATGAGGGCCTGCATGTTATATCGTTCTGTCCTGTGTTTTGTACTGGTCGGTACGGGTTTTTTGCAGGCTGCCGTTGCCCCGACAACCTCATTTGACCTTGATAATGGCATGAAGGTCATTGTGAAAGAAGATCACCGGGCTCCCGTCGCCGTGGTTCAGGTCTGGTACAAGGTGGGTAGTAGCTATGAGCCGGTGGGGATGACCGGTATCTCCCATGTACTCGAATACATGATGCTTAAAGGCTCTCAGGCATTACCCAGTGGAAATTTTACCAGCCGGGTTCATCAGGTAGGAGGGAAGTTTAAGTCCTTTACCGGCGATGATTACACTGTTTATTACGAAGTCGTAGAGAAAGACAGGGTTCCCCTGATGATGGCGATGGAAGCAGAGCGCATGGTGGGGCTGAGTCTGCCTTGGTCAGAATTCAAAATAGTTATTGATGTGGTGCGTGAAGAACGTCGCCTGCGTATTGCTGACCGCCCAGTGGCGATGCTTCAGGAACGTTTTATGACCCTGGCCTTTCCCGCAAGCAGTTATCGAAACGCAGTAGCTGGCTGGGAATGTGATCTGGATAACATGAGGGTACGTGATCTTGAAAGATGGTATCGCCGCTGGTACCAGCCAAAGAATGCGATTCTGGTTGTCGTCGGTGATATTGATCCGGACGAAGTGAAATCGCAGGCTCGACACTGGTTCGGACGCTTACTTCAGGAGCGGACGGTGCCTGCCAAGCCGTTAGCTTCATTACCTGAACCGGGGAAGCGGCAGCTGGATATTATGGATAGCCGAACAGAGTTGCCCGTCATGATCATGGGCTTTAATGTTCCTGCGCTATCAACCGCTGAAGCGGAATGGGAATCCTGGGCGTTACGGGTTCTGGTTGGCATTCTGGATTGTGGTATCAGTGCCCGGCTGGAGTCATCTCTGGTTTGCGGGTCTGAGGTTGCTGCCAGCATCGATGCTACTTATAACGCTTTCTCGCGCGGTGATACCTTGTTACAGATTATTGGTAAACCCAATGTAGGGGGTAATAAAACACTGCCAGATTTGGAAGCAGGTGTGCTTGAGCAAATTGAGAAGGTCAAGCAATTACCACCATCACCGGAAGAAATGGAGAGAGTGCGACGTCAGCTGGTTGCCCGGTTGATTTATGAACGAGATTCAATTGTTGCTCAGGCAACTCGCCTTGGAATGCTGGAAAGTGTTGGTTTGTCATGGCTGTTGGCAGATGAAGAAGTTGCGCGCTTGCAGGAGGTAACACCTGAGCAGGTGCAAGCCGTTGCGCGGCGCTACCTGATAACCGCTCGAATGTCGATTGCCAGACTACATCCGACTGAAGGAGGTGGCTCTTTATGAAGTTGCTTTCGTCTGCCGGGAAAAGCCATCTGTCACTATTATGCGTTTTGATCTTTTTGGTTATAGCTTCTATTTGGGTTCTACACCTTGAAAAGCAGCCTCAGGATGTCAAAAGATTACCATCCGGAATTAATGAGCAGGATATTGAAAACGAACAGCGCAAAATTTCGGATGAGCTTGCAGTTCAGACAGTCAAGCCGGTTAGCTGGAAGACCCGCAATGGTGCCAGAGTTTATTTTATTCCGGCCAATGAGCTGCCAATGGTTGATATTGTCCTGAAGTTTGATGCCGGATCTGCAAGAGACGGGAAGTATTTCGGGTTGGCAAACCTGACAGGCAAGATGCTGAATCAGGGGGCTGGTGATATGACGGCTGAGGATGTGGCGCGGGAGTTTGAGCGACTCGGCGCTATCTACAAGTGTTGTGTCAGGTGTGACTTTGCCATGATCTCACTGAAAAGCCTTAGTGAAAAAAGTGCGCTCTTGCCCGCAACTGCATTGCTGACGAAGGTAGTTTCCCGGCCTGTTTTTTCTCAACATACCCTGACCCGGATAAAAAACCAGATTCAGGCCGAGATACGATATAGAAAGAAACTACCGGTTTATCAGGCTGAACGTATTTTCTGGAAAACACTTTATGCAGGCCACCCCTATGGGCATACGACAATCGGTAATGAAAAATCAATCACGTCCATGGAGCGGCAGCAACTTCAGGCTTTTCATCAACAGCATTATGTTGCCCGCAATCTGGTGATAGCACTTACCGGTAATATTGATGAAGAAACAGCCCGAATGCTGGCAGATAATATCAGTGCGCCACTTGCATCAGGCGAACCTCTGGCTCCCTTTCCCCAGCCAACACCACTTAAAGCGGTTGATCAGTGTTCCGTCATTATGGACACAAAGCAAACCCATATTTGTCTGGGGCAATTAGGCATATCCCGTAGCTCTCCAGACTATATTGCCCTGAAGGTTGCAAACCATATTCTTGAATGTAAACGCTTATACCCTGAAGTCAGAGCCCATCGGGGACTGAGCTATGAGGTCTCGAGCACCTTTACTGCAATGAAAGTTGCAGGACCGTTTATGATCAGATTGCAAACGCGTAATGATCATGCCAGTGAAGCATTGGCTGTCGTTTATGATGTGCTCAAAGAATTTGTTGAAAATGGAATTACTCAGGAAGAACTGGATGCAGCCCGAAGTTACGTGCGTGGCAGCTACCCATTGTCGCGTGCTAACAATAGCGCTATGGTCGTCACCCTGAGCAAAATGGGGTACTTTGAGCTGCCCCTTGAATACATGGACTGGTACATATGGGAACTGCAGCAGCTAACCGTTGAACAGGTTAATCAGGTTATTAAAAGGCAGCTCGTACTGGAGGCATTGTTAGAAGTTACAGTCGGCAGGGATGTGATACCGGCTGCTAATGAGTAAGGTCGTTTATGAGTAAAGCCAGAACTGCTAGCAGACGCCACCGTAATCCGTCTGGAGCGCAGCAGACGAACTCACAGCTAAAAACAGGCGGGCAGCTACGCATCATCGCAGGTGAATGGCGTGGTCGTAAGCTACCGGTGGCAGCAGTAGAAGGGCTACGCCCCACACCTGATCGTGTCCGTGAAACGGTGTTTAACTGGTTAATGGCTACGGTGCCTGGGGCTCGCTGTCTGGATTGCTTTGCTGGCACAGGTGCGCTGGGGCTTGAAGCATTATCCCGAGGTGCCAGCAAACTGGTTGCGGTTGAGTTATCCAAGTTGGCTGCCAGTCAGTTGCAGGCTAACTTGCAAACCTTGAAAGCAGGTAACGCTGACCTGAAACAGGGAAGCGCACTTTCGTTACTGGATCAGCAGGCAACAGAAGTCTTTGATCTGGTATTTCTGGATCCCCCTTTCAGAAAGGGCTTACTTGAACCTGTCTGCCAGAAGCTGAATGACAATGGCTGGTTGGCATCGGGCGCCAGTGTTTATATCGAAGCTGAATCTGAACTGGGGCAATTACCCGTGCCAGCAGGCTGGGAGCTGGTCAAGTGTAAACAGGCAGGTCAGGTGAGCTATAACCTTTTCAGAGTGTGATCTTCGACCATTGTCTGACAACGTCTGAACTTCGCGTTGTGAACAACTGCGTTTATTGTTACGGGCGCGAATAACATCTGCATTATTCACGGCAGCAATGGGTAAATGAACCTGTCCCCTGACAAATCGACAGCGCTATTGTTTACAGCCTGAGGGTACCTGCGTATTTGTACTGCCAATGGGATTCAGCTACCATCGAGCCGGTTTGAATACTGCTCAGGGGATACCGACAGTATTCACCGAACATCATTATAAAGTGAAAGCAGGTTTCGCATTCTGAATGCAGAAAACAGATCTTTCACTATCGATTGTTGAATACCCAAGATAACAGTGGAACCCGGAACCAATGCAGACCGTAATCTATCCCGGAACGTTTGATCCAATAACAAAGGGACATGGTGACCTGGTCGCACGTGCGGCGCGCCTTTTTTCGAAAGTGATTATCGCTGTAGCTGACAGCCCGAAGAAGAAACCACTGTTTGAACTGGCAGACCGGGTGCGTCTGGCAGAAGAAGCGACAGCACATATTCCAAATGTTGAAGTTTGCGGTTTCAACAATCTGCTGGCTGACTTTGCTGTGGAAAAAGGCGCTTCTGTGTTACTGCGTGGTTTGCGTGCGGTTTCTGATTTTGAATATGAATTTCAGCTGGCCAATATGAACCGGGCTCTGGCACCAGAGCTGGAAAGCCTATTTCTGACCCCTGCTGAACAGTATTCCTATATTTCTTCTACGCTGGTGCGGGAAATTGCCTCACTGGGTGGTGATATCACCAACTTCGTAGAGCCCTGTGTTAAAGAAGCGCTGGATCAGCGTTTTTCATAGTAAAAGGTAATCGGGGCATAGAGCCCGATTTACAGCAGTTAATTTGAGAGCAAAACCTTTATGGCTTTGATCATTACTGACGATTGCATTAACTGCGACGTCTGTGAGCCTGAGTGTCCTAACAGTGCAATTTCACCGGGTGAAGAAATTTACGAGATCGACCCTGATCTGTGTACAGAGTGCGTTGGCCATTACGATGAGCCTCAGTGCCAGCAGGTTTGCCCGGTAGACTGCATTCCGCACGACCCAGAGCGGGTCGAGTCGAAAGACGATCTGATGGACAAATATCTGATTATTACTGGTCAGAAGTAAGCTAAAAAAAACAGGGGTTTGATATCCCTGTTTTTTTATCATAAAAAATAAAATTTTTTGTTCAGTATTGTCCCGCAATGCCGATAACAGCTGGCAGCGCGAAGTCGCTGATGCCCAAAAGTGGATCGCTGAGAAGTTGTCTGCTTCTTTACAGGGCGTTATAAATAAGTAAGCATAATTTGAAATGTGCTTTTAATAATAAAAATATACATGAAGGGAGAATGTACTGACGTATCAAAATAGCTGAGCTATAAATAGAAAAGTCAGTCGTGTGGCAGGAGAGCCAAACGAGCATCGATTTAAGATGCAGCTGATAGTTAAAGAGGCCGCTAAGAGCCGGACAAGGGAAGTCATAACAACATAACCAGTCTATTAGAGGATCAAGCTATGGCACGGAGAAAGCCAAGAAAAGCTGATACTGGTGCAGGATCTCAATTTGCCTTTTTGGGCAGTAAAGAAGAATCGGCAGATGAACGTACTGTCGAATCACGTCGCCGTTTGCGTGAAATGATGGATTCGCAGGTGGAAGAATTCCTTGCCAAAGGAGGGAAGATCGAAGAAGTTCCCTCCAATGTAACCGCTGATCCGCCCCGAAAGCCTGCCAGCGATTACGGTAATCGCCCGATTTAACCGAATACCCCAAACCCCCAAAGCTGTAACCTTTAGCCCGCATTCTTGCGGGCTTTTTTATGATTTTTCAGGGAGATAAGCGTTCAACAGACCACTTATTGCTGTCTTCACTGCGATACATAAAGCGGTCATGTAAGCGGTTGGGGCGGCCCTGCCAGAACTCAATCTGCTTGGGAACGATTCTGAAGCCTCCCCAGAATGAGGGTAGAGGAACACTACCCTGTTTGAACTTGCGCTTCATCTCGTCCAGCTTCATTTCCAGCAGCTTGCGGCCACTGATCACACTACTTTGTTGTGAGCACCAGGCACCCAGTTGGCTGCCATGAGGGCGGCTCATAAAGTATTTCAGTGATTCAGCGTGACTGATTTTTTCAGCAGTACCCTTGATAATGACTTGCCGTTCTAGCCCGAGCCAGAAGAACATTAATGCAACTTGAGGGTTTTCGGCGATTTCTTTGGCCTTGGTGCTCTCGTAATTAGTGAAAAATACAAAGCCGTTAGTGTCGAAGTATTTCAGCAGTACAGTACGCAGGCTGGGAGCCCCATTGATTGAGACCGTTGCCAGACTCATGGCATTCGGCTCTGGCAACTCAGCGTTTTGAGCCTGTTTGAACCAGAATTCAAATTGCTCAAAGGGTGTTAAAGCAAGATTATCCCGATTTAAACCATCACGGGTGTATTCTTCTCGAAGTTCACTGAGATCCATGGCTGAGAGTCCATACTGCAGGGGAGCACTTTTATACGACTAGCTTATCATGTAATCAGCAGGCTGTGATGGCGTGAACATTGATTAATAATCTTTTTGTGTAATTGATAATTGTTATCATTTGCGATAAATTGCCTCCTAAGAGAGCGCATCGCAAAGATAGTGCTTCAATTAAATAAACATAAGAAGTTTCTACAGCGGCATATTGATGTTCGCTGGCGGAAAAGACTTTACAGCACAGTATAAAATCAAGAGAAACAGCCTCTATGACCAGTGTTGATCCTGCCGAAAACATGGCGAATACCCTGAAACCCAATAAAGCCATTGCACCGGAAGCCAGAGGTCTCCTGCTAAGCGAATATCAGGGTGTACTGGCAACTCAGTCACGCGTGTTACCGGGTTATCCGTTTGGTTCTGTTACACCTTACTGTCTGGATGAGAATGGGCAGCCAATTATCCTGATCAGCAGTCTGGCACAACATACCCGTAATATTGATAAAGACCCGAAGGTGTCTTTAACACTGACCCAAAGTGATGTTGATGATGCCCAGACCGGCGCTCGCCTGACCTGGGTAGGTGATGCGCATAAAGTTGAAGATGATGAGGCGATTGCCGAGCGTTATTACCGCTTCTTCCCGCAGTCACGGGATTATCATAAAACCCATAACTTTGCTTTCTATCGTATCAATATCGTCAGAGCCCGTTATATCGGTGGTTTTGGACGAATTCACTGGGTGAGCAGTGAAGATATCAGTAAACACAACCCGTTCTTTGGTGAGCAGGAAGCGGGCATGGTTGATCATATGAACGAAGATCATCAGGATGCGCTGGTGAAGTACTGCCACAGTAACGGTGTTGAGTTGCCGGAAGGTGTACAGCCGGTGATGGCAGGCATCGACAGTGAAGGGATTCATTTAATTATCGAACGTCGTCTGGTTCGGATTCCGTTTGAGAAACCCGTCTCTACCCCAGCTGAAGCTCGTCAGGCATTGGTAGCCATGGCTCGCGCCGCCTGATTTTCAGAAGCAATAGCGGGTCATCGGGGGAATGCCTGCTATTGCTTCATTGCAGCACTTATTAGGGCGGATTAATAAGCATCGAAATAGCGTTGATACTCAAATTCCGTTACACCCCTCTCGATCCACTCCTTGAACGCTTTTAGCTCGTTTTCACCGGTACGGGCATAATGGTCAGCCAATGCTTTGCCAAAAGCCTTTTCAGGGAGATCTGATTCTCTGAAGGCTTTGATTGAATCTTCCAGAGAGCGGGGCAATGTCTTTAGCCCTTCAACTTTGCCCGGATCGCCTTGAACCGGATCACCCGGATTGATTTCATTTTCAATGCCATGAATGCCGCCGGTCAGCATAGCAGCGATTGCCAGATACGGATTGATATCAGGACCACAGCATCGGTGCTCGATATGAGACTGTTTCAACTGATGGCCTCTGATGGCACGAATAGAGACACAGCGATGTTCCACACCCCAGCAAATATCTTCCGGCATACCAGAGCCTCTGGCCAGACGGCGATGGGAGTTCATGGTAGGGCGGAACACATAGTGAAACGCTTCCATCGTCGCCAGTTGACCACCGATATAATGCAGTCCCATGGGGGATAACGGATTTTCACAACGATCCTGACCGCTGAACAGATTAGAGCCGGTTTCCTTATCGCAAAGCGATTGGTGATAATGGATGCCGCAAGCCTGCAATTTGCCAGCGGTGTGGTAACGGGGCATAAAGGTTGGAATCAGATCATATTCCATACAGAGTTCTTTCAGATGGTGCCGGAGTCTCGTCAGCGCATCTGCGGCTTTCAGAGGGGAAAGCGGTGCCAGAGACACTTCATAAACACCGGGGCCACTTTCCATTAGAGAGCCGTATACCGGAGCGCCAAGCTGTTCCATTCGATCCATCAGTTTGGTGGAGAATTCCCTCCAGACAGGCGAACGGCAAACATCCAGATAACGTTGCCCCTGCCCGAAAGTACGCAGTTGGGTGAACTCACGCTTATCGAGCAATTCATCATTACGATGAAATAAATAAAACTCCAGCTCAGCGCCAAACCGGGCGCTCATGCCCATGCTGGTGAGTTTCTCTTCGGCGCGGCGCAGTGCTGCCCGCGGGTCAAGCATATAAGGAGAACCATCATCATCGAAGGCATCGAGCATGATGTTGGCCGTTTCCGGGTGCCAGTCGGGTACTACCAGCGTATCGGGATCAGGAATGGCGCGGATATTTTTGAAACCGGTGTCGAACCAGACATAAGGCGATTCATACACAACGGTACTCAGCGGCAGCCCGCAGTTAGGTGTCAGGATATAGGTGGAAGAGTTTACCATGTGGCTTTCAGCGCCAATATCCAGCGGGGACAGTCGGGAGTTGATACGTCCCTGCATATCAGGAAACTGAACCTGCAGAGTACGAACGCCTTGGGCTTTGAGTTTTTCTTCCGCTGCCAGCAGAGAGCTATGACGGGCTGCAACAGTCTCCTTGTAGTTCACTGCCGACACCTCACTTTTATTTATTCAATAAAAAGAGTCAATATAGACCGTGCTGTCTGGGTACAGTTCGGCATTTCAGTGTGGTTATGGGAGATTTTGTTGTCATATCTGACAGTATTTAAATTTTGGTCACTCAAAGACTCGATGCTTTTGCTTCAATCTAGACTGATGGGATTGAAGCACGGGAGTGGCTGCGGTTTCCGCATAAACAATTTTTACTAATTAATAACTTCCCTTGAAATTAGCTATATCGCCTCCACTATCACTTTTGTATTTATTTTGCGGAGGCGGTGATGCGCTCCCTTTCTTTTCTGATTATGTTTGCACTGGAACTGTCCGTACTGATTGAAGTTGGCGGTCAGATCGGAGCCGGTGCAACCGTGTTACTGGTTTTTATGACGACAGCCCTGGGGCTGGGTCTGCTGCAACAGCAGGGGTTCCGAACCATGCTGAAAATGCAGCAACGTATGGCAGCCGGAGAGCAGCCTGCTGAAGAAATGTTGGAAAGCCTGATGATCGGCATGGGCGCCATGTTATTGATTCTGCCGGGTTTTATCTCAGATACCATAGGCTTGTTACTAATGATGCCACTGTTCCGCCGCTGGGCGACTGGTCGTTTGGTTGGAAGTCAGTATTGGCAGCAACGAAATCACGGCGCCAATGTCTATAATTCCGAGTTCCATGAGGTTCACGAGGACAATCCGCCTCGGGAGCATGATGCACCTCGCATGATTGACGGGGAATTCCACCGCAAAGACTGAAAAAAATTGCGGTAGCGGGGTTGAAAACTGAAATCATCATCCCCACTCATGGGAACACCCGTATACTTCTCCCCGGGATGTGCGAGTCCAGGTCTGTCCGGAAGCTGTACCAGACCAGATTCGCAGTAGGGAGAGCGTTTTTAAGACCAACAGCTGCACCCTCATTGCAGCTGTTAAGTTCAGAAGTTGAAACCGTCAAGCCGCCGAGAGCGGAATGCTGTAAAAACAGTAGCCGCCGGAAGCGGGACAACAGTTGGAGATACAATCGATGAAAATTCGTCCGTTGCGTGATCGCGTCGTTGTTCGTCGGGTAGAAGAAGAAACCACCAGTGCCGGCGGCATTGTTCTGCCAGGTTCTGCCCAGGAAAAGCCAAACCAGGGCATCGTTGTTGCCGTCGGTGAAGGCCGCCTGCTGGACAACGGTGAAGTTTGCCCGGTAGCTGTTAAGGAAGGCGATCGCATCATCTTCGGCAAGTACGCTGATTCCAACACCGTAAAGGTTGAGGACGAAGAACTGATCATTCTGTCTGAAAACGATATCTCTGCTGTCGTTGTAGCGTAACTAACGCTCCACAGACACTAACGAATAATCGTTCTCTAATTGATTCAACTGTTTCAGGTAAAGGATAACGAACATGGCTGCAAAGCAAGTTAAGTTCTCTGACGACGCTCGTAAACTGATGCTGGAAGGCGTCAATGTACTGGCTGACGCTGTTAAGGCAACTCTGGGCCCTAAGGGTCGTAACGTACTGCTGGAAAAATCCTTCGGCGCGCCAACCATCACTAAAGATGGTGTTTCCGTTGCCAAGGAAATCGAACTGAAAGACAAGTTCCAGAACATGGGCGCTCAGCTGGTTAAGGAAGTGGCTTCCCAGGCTAACGATCAGGCAGGTGACGGTACGACTACCGCGACTGTACTGGCTCAGTCCATCGTTAACGAAGGTCTGAAATTTGTTGCTGCGGGTATGAACCCAATGGATCTGAAGCGCGGCATCGACAAGGCTGTTATCGAAGTTGTTAAAGAACTTCAGGCTATGTCTACTCCTTGTGCAGACAGCAAGTCTATCGCTCAGGTTGGTACTATCTCCGCCAACTCTGACGAACTGGTTGGTCAGATCATCGCTGAAGCGATGGAAAAAGTAGGCAAGGAAGGTGTTATCACCGTTGAAGAAGGCTCCGGTCTGGAAAACGAACTGGACGTAGTAGAAGGTATGCAGTTTGATCGCGGCTACCTGTCTCCTTACTTCATCAACAACCAGGAAAGCATGTCTGCTGAACTGGAAAACCCATTCGTACTGCTGGTAGACAAGAAGATCTCCAACATTCGTGATCTGCTGCCAGTACTGGAAGCTGTAGCCAAAGCAGGCAAGCCGCTGCTGATCATCGCTGAAGATGTTGAAGGCGAAGCGCTGGCGACTCTGGTTGTGAACAACATGCGTGGCATCGTTAAAGTTGCTGCTGTTAAAGCGCCTGGTTTCGGTGATCGCCGCAAAGCCATGATGCAGGATATCGCTATCCTGACCGGTGGTACTGTTATTTCTGAAGAAGTTGGCCTGTCTCTGGAAGGTGCGACTCTGGACGATCTGGGTTCTGCCAAGCGCATTGCTCTGACCAAAGACGATACGACTATTGTTGATGGTGCTGGTGCCCAGGCTGAAATCGCTGCTCGCGTTGATCAGGTTCGTGCTGAAATTGAAAACTCTACTTCTGACTACGACAAAGAAAAACTGCAAGAGCGTGTAGCCAAGCTGGCTGGCGGTGTTGCCGTTGTTAAAGTCGGTGCTGCTACCGAAGTAGAAATGAAAGAGAAGAAGGCTCGCGTTGAAGACGCGCTGCATGCAACCCGTGCTGCCGTTGAAGAAGGCGTTGTTGCCGGTGGTGGTGTTGCTCTGGTTCGTGCTCTGTCTAACATCAACGTTGATGCACCCAACCCTGAACAGGAAGCGGGTATTACCCTGATCCTGCGTGCGCTGGAAGGTCCGATCCGCCAGATCGCTTCCAACTCCGGTGACGAAGCTTCCGTTGTTGTAGACAAGGTTAAAGCTGGTGAAGGTAACTTCGGTTACAACGCAGCGACCAGCGAATACGGCGACATGATTGAAATGGGTATTCTGGACCCGGCTAAAGTAACCCGTTCTGCACTGCAGGCAGCTGCTTCCGTTGCTGGTCTGATGATCACCACCGAAGCCATGGTTGCTGACGAGCCAGAAGACAAAGCTGCTCCAGCTATGCCTGACATGGGCGGCATGGGCGGCATGGGTGGTATGGGCGGTATGATGTGATCGGCTGCTGCCGTTTACATTAAACGACCAGATTACCCGGCGTTAAGCCAGATATATAAGGGCTGCTTGGTCAGCCCGTTGAACAAACCCCGAAACCGCAGCATTTTTGCTGCGGTTTTTTTATGAGATGAACTTGGGCTGTTGCGTTGAAAACAGAAAGTTGTTTAGTTTGTTAAAAATCAATCGAAGAATAATAAAATATGAAATTCCTTGAGCTTAAAATCCCACCTGTTTTTTTGATTGTGCTGTGTGGCTTTGTGATGTGGATTATTGCAGGCATATTTCCGGATATAAATTTGTCGGTAAGTATTCGCTACTCTGGTTTGTTAGCTTTGTTTTTATCCGGGTTTGTGATTGCTCTTTCAGGCGCAGTTTCTTTTAAAAAAGCGGCGACAACAGTCAATCCGATCAATCCGGAAAAAACATCATCACTTATCACATCCGGCATTTACCGTTTTACCCGCAACCCGATGTATGTGGGCTTTGCATTAAGCCTGACCGGCTGGGGAATATTTCTGGCAAATTTATACTCCCTGAGTCTGATTGTTGTGTTCATGTTATATATGAACCGCTTCCAGATAATTCCTGAGGAAAGAGCACTTGAGTCGTTATTTGATGAAGAATATCTTGCCTATAAGTCATGTGTGCGTCGCTGGTTATAATACTTACGAATAACTACTTAAGCTCGCGCCATTTAATTGATTTGCGACAATTAAGCAGGCTGCTTCCCCTCATATACTCGAACAGGAGAAGAAAAAGTATAACCTGAAAAAGGGGCTTTTATGGGCGACTTTGATAGCGACCATATCCGTAATCTAGCGCTGCTGGGGCATGCAGGCAGTGGCAAGTCGGTTCTGGCTGAAGCACTGCTGGCAAGAACCGGAGCAATACCCGACAGAAGCGGTTCATCCAGAAAACACTCGGTCAGCGACTTCACCGAACAGGAAAAGCAGGTCGGCCACTCTTTAGAAGCCGTCTGAAAAGTAGCATAGCCGCCCATATATACTGAAAAAACAGGCATTTTTCAGGGGTGTAATGGGTAAGCGTCGTCAAAAAAAGAAGAAAAGGTATCCCTCAGATTTGAGTCAGGGAGCGTGGAAAAAGTTAAAACCTCTGCTCCCACCTGCCAAACCCGGAGGACGACCTGTAACAATCAGCCGTCGGCAGCTTATCAATGGCATTTTTTATGTTTTGAAAACAGGCTGTCAATGGGCTGCCCTTCCTACTGATTTTCCGAACTATAAAACAGTGTATCACTACTTCAGGGTTTGGCGACGAGACCAAACTTGGCAAAGGATTCATGACACGCTTCATGCCAAAGTGCGTCAGAAAGCAGGGCGTCATAAGCATGCAACGGCAGCTAGTCTCGATAGCCAGAGCGTTAAAACCACGGCGATCGGTGGGTCTGATCGCGGCTACGATGCAGGCAAAAAGATCAAGGGGCGCAAGCGTCATATCCTCGTTGACACCATGGGGTTACTGCTAGCAATCGTTGTCACTTCCGCTGAGATTCAGGATCGGGATGGAGCCAAACTGCTATTAACACGCTTGAATGGTCGTTGTAAAAAGTTACGCCTGATCTGGGTTGATGGCGGCTATCGGGGCAAGTTAGTGGACTGGGTCAGTTCGAAATTCCAATTCATATTGCAAGTTGTTCTACGCAGTGATAAACAAAAAGGCTTCCAGCTGTTACCACGACGCTGGGTAGTCGAACGGACATTTTCCTGGCTAAATCATAACCGAAGACTCAGCAAAGATTACGAGGTGTTGCCTGAAACCGCTGAGGCTATGATTCAACTGTCCATGATTCACCTGATGCTGCGGCGTTTGGCTTGAAGGAGGACTTTTCAGACGGCTTCTTAGAATCTTCCATCCTTCACTTCGAACATCAAAATACCCGTATCAACCTTCTTGATACACCGGGCTATCCGGATTTCTTTGGTCGTGCGATCAGTGTGTTGCCTGCAGTGGAATCGGTAGCGCTGGTTATCAATGCACGACAGGGTATCGAAACCATTACCCGGCGAGCCTATGACCACATGCTCAACCGCAATAAGTGCGGCATGATAATTATCAATCAGAGTGATGCTGACGATGCCAGCCCTGAACAGGTGCTTAGTGATATTCAGCGGGAATTTGGAGCACACTGTCTGCCGATTAACCTGCCTGCGCCGGATGGTCAGCAGGTAATCGATTGTTACTTTGAGCCTGACTACCATGCTCAGCCCGTCTTCAGTTCGATCCGTGCTGCGCATGATTCACTGGTTGAGCAGGTTATCGAAGTTGATGAAGAGCTGATGGAGCTCTATCTGGAGCAGGAACAGAGTATTCAACCTGCCCAGTTACATGATCCTTTTGAAAAAGCATTACGGGAAGGTCATTTGATTCCGGTATGTTTTGTGTCAGCAGAAACCGGCGCAGGGCTGGATCTGTTATTGAAGGTGATCTGTGAACAGATGCCAACACCTTGTGAAGGTAATCCCCCGCTATTTCTGAAAGATGAAGATATAGAAGCAGAGCCGGTGACGATTGTTCCTCATTCTGAAGAACATGTTATCGGACATGTATTTAAAGTCGTGATTGATCCTTTCAAAGGCAAACTGGCAGCCTTCAGGGTTCATCAGGGAACAGTTCGAAACGGCTGCCAGCTATTTGTAGGTGACGGGCGAAAACCATTTAAAGTTCAGCATTTAATGAAATTGCAGGGTGGACAGTACACTGACATTGATCAGGCAGGTCCCGGTGAAATTTGTGCGGTAGCTAAGGTTGATGCTTTGCATTTTGATGCGGTAGTTCATGACTCTCATGATGAAGACCACTTCCATCTGAAATCACTGGCATTTCCGGCAGCGATGGCAAGTCTGGCAATCAGTCCGGCCCGGCACGGTGATGAACAGAAACTGTCGGATGTTCTGCATCGTATTACAGCAGAAGATCCCAGCTTGCAGGTGGAGCGGCGCGAACGCCAGAATGAGACCGTATTACTGGGGCTGGGTGAACTGCATCTGAAAACCGCGCTGGATAAAATGCGGGATGTTTTCGGACTGGCTATTCAAACGACAGTACCCAGCATTCATTACCGTGAAACCATTCGCCAGAAGGCAGAAGGTCATCACCGCCACAAAAAACAGACCGGTGGCTCAGGTCAGTTCGGTGAGGTGTTCCTGCGTATCGAGCCACTGGAACGGGGCGCTGGTTTTGAATTTGCCAGTGAAGTCGTCGGTGGAACGATACCCGGTCAGTTTATCCCTGCTGTAGAAAAAGGCGTTCGCGAGGTTATGGATTCCGGGGCGATTGCCGGTTATCCAATGCAGGATATTCGGGTTGTTGTATATGATGGTAAGCACCACAGTGTTGATTCTAAAGAAATAGCCTTTGCAACAGCAGGCAAAAAAGCATTTCTTGCTGCAATAACGGATGCAAAACCGGTCATTCTGGAACCTTGTGTTGAGGTTAATATTACAGCCCCGGACGGGAGTATGGGCGATATTACCGGCCATCTGTCATCTGCGCGCGGGATGATTCTGGGTTCAGAAAATACAGTAAATAATGCCATTATTATTCGGGCTCAGGCACCGCAGGCTTTAATGTCTGATTTCAGTAATCAGCTGAAATCAATGACTTCCGGAGAGGGGGAGTACACTATGGTGTTTAGTCACTATCAGGCTGTTCCGGATATACTGCAAAAGCAAATCATTCAGACATGTCAGAGTGACTGATAATGCTTGAAAGGCTGAAGTCCTGATTGGCAGGACCTCAGCCAACACTTGTTTAGTCAGGGTTATCTTCGTTCCGCAACCGTTCTTCTTTTTCCAGTTGCTCTGCCATAGCGGCTTTGATTTCTTCAAGTACTAAATCAACATCAGCCGCGTCTGTGTTTTCCTCAAAGTTACCGGTAAGGACAGTATCCGGGGTAAGCTTGCCTTCTTCATACAGTGCCCAGATTTCACCGGCATAATGACTGTGAATCAGCTCTGGAGCGTATTGGGCGTAGTAGGTGGTCATGTTCAGCACGTCCCGTTCCAGCATCGCCTTCGCATTATTGTTTGCGGCAGCATCGACAGCCTGGGGAAGGTCAATAATCACCGGGCCATTGGCATCGACCAGCACGTTAAATTCAGATAAATCTCCGTGTACTACACCCGCACAGAGCATGCGCATCACATAGATCATCACCATGGCGTGATCTTCACGTGCCTGCTCGGGGGACATTGAGATATCACCCAGTCGTGGAGCTACCTGACCTTCAGCATCGGTAACCAGCTCCATTAGCAGCACACCATCGGTACAGATATAGGGTTG
Source organism: Endozoicomonadaceae bacterium (assembly GCA_965261725.1). Classification (GTDB taxonomy): domain Bacteria; phylum Pseudomonadota; class Gammaproteobacteria; order Pseudomonadales; family Endozoicomonadaceae; genus CANDOC01. The sequence goes on from CBDHDU010000047.1 coordinate 68,033, forward strand.
AGGTACCCGGACACCGGCAGCCGCCAGTTTATAAAGGGCATCTACCTCGGCACTTTGCCAGATTTCTTCCTGTTGCTGACGACCAAATTTGGAACCCTTTTCCATCGCCCGGGCACGGCGGCTATTGCGAACCTTGCGGCCTTCCTGATATTTCACTGCCTGCTTGAAACTGCGTTTGGCGGCTTCTTTATAAACTTTGGCGCAGCGGGTTTCATCTCCGCAGCGAACGACATAGATATCGGCTTCTTTGCCACTCATCAAACGGCGGATAACAGTATCCACCAGGCCATCTTCAACTAGAGGCTGGATTCGTATTGGTGTTTTCATGCCTCTCTTGTACCTTATTCCGGCGCAGGATGGAATTACCTGTTTTGTAGTTGACAGATAAAATAAAGCCCCGGCGTGATAACACACCGGGGCTTTATTTTATCTTAACTGAGCTTATCGCTAATAATTAACGAATAGTCAGAGGAATTGGATCTTTGCTTGGCTTTTCGAAGTTGCTGAAGAATTTCTCCATATCCTTCGCGTCACCGTCCAGTTCCACGTGACCCGCTGCGATAGCCTTGGCAAAAGTAATCTTACCAGTCAGCGCACCCAGCATGGTCATTTTGTCTGAAGTCAGGACAAAGTCAGCCTGTTCCGGCAGAGTCTTGGTGAACTGAACAACACCGTTACGGATTTCCAGACCGTAAGAACCTTCACCGGTGATGTTAACACCCATGGTCATGTGCACGCCTGCAGCCGCAGTTTTAGCACCTTTCAGGTTGTAGCGCAGACCTTCGATGATGTTACCGGCCGGGAATACTTTCACCAGATCCGGAGCTTGCAGGTCAATACGCTTGGAGAAGTCGATAGTACCATCTAGCTCGCGGGCAGAAGTGATGTACCAGTTTCTCCAGTTGTTGTTGGTTTCTGCGTAACCCAGCTGACGCAGAGCATCGGCCTTCAGATTACGGGCATCCATGTCTTCATTATCCAGACGGATAACGTGGGTGGTCAGCTCAGCAGCCCACTGAAAGTCTTCAGCTTTGAAGGCTTTCTGTGCAGCAGCCAGTACTTTCTCACGGCCACCCATCATGTCAACGTAACGCTCGGAAGAAACGTCTTTGTTGGTTGGAGCCAGGAAGGTTGGGTCAGCTTCAAACCAGCCCAGTTCGCCTACGTAAATCTGACGGACAGCGTGACGGATAGAACCGTAGAAGTCGCCCAGCCAGGCGTGGTTCTTCAGATTCTCTGGCAGCTGTACAGCTTCAACCCGTTCGTCAGGAGTGTAGCCCTTGTTCATGAAACGCATGGACTGGTCATAGGTGAACTGGATAGCATCACGGTAAGAAACCAGTACATCTTTCACGTTGTCAGCGCCGGAAACCGGGCGACCGTGGGAAGTGATCATGTATTCAGCCGGGTATTCCAGCAGAATGTCGATACCCGGGAACCAGATGTTCGGGTCACGGTAGCGGGTACCACGGATAGTGTGCAGGTTAGGGAAAGATTCACCCTGAATAACTTCGGCACCGTGCAGAACTTTGTGTTCCGGGAACCATACTGCGATTTCGTCAGACGCTTCGGAAGGAACGTGACGAATTTTCATCTCAACACCACCTACAGTGATGTTCAGTTTGTCTTTAACAATCGTATTCGGAACAACCAGACTCGGCTTTTCGATAACGAAGTCCGGGCCCAGGCCACCGTTGATACGGCCTTCAGGACCGACTTCCAGCCGTACCCAGAGAGTAGTCTACACGAGCGCCGATGATAGGGCCGTTACCGCCACTGGAGCTGGCAATCAGGTTGCTCATGAATTTCTCCTGAGCAATCACTTTAACGCCGTTCTTCACGTCTTCGTCAGAAATAGCGCCACGCACACCGGCATAGTGGTCCGGATGCCAGTGAGTGTACAGAACGGCAGCAATTGGCTTGTCGCTGTACTTGCGGAATTCTTTCTTGGCAGCAGCCATTTTGTCCACATCTTCAGGTGGATCAATAATAACAACGCCGGTGTCGCCCACGATGAATGCCGGGCTGGTCAGACCGTAGCCGTAACCCAGAAAGAAGTTTTCTTTAACCTGAAAGAAACCCTGTTCCATCTTGCGGGAATGTTCGGTCAGAATCGACGCATAGGAATTTCAAAAAATCATTATTCCAGTCATTCCTGTAACCTTTGGTTTTCCACCCTCTCAGCATCCTATTACCTGACACTGAATGTTGTGCTTATCTGTCTGATACCACCTAAATCCTATTGATTTGCCCGATCTCACCCTGAAATCCTGATTTCAGACGGATTGAGGGCGTGAACTATGTAATCGGTTTCGCAAGCGCAAGCTGTTGGTGGTGTTTGTACAGCTCGCGCTGCGGCTTGCCGCGGGTAATGCCGGTGAAGATCATTTGAGCCTGGCAGAGGATGCACTGCAGCGGATCGAGCCCAAAGGTCTGTTTCAGTAACGCCGGAAAGGTGATTTTCAGGGCGTTTCGTTCGGGCTGATTGAGCAGGTTGTAGACGGTGGGCAGCAATGTAGCCCTTACCCGACAGGCCAGAAAACCATAATACCGGATCATTCGGAAACCTTTGTCGGGAATATGTTGTGTCAGTCGCTCTATAAACGCTTCCCCTTCACAGGTTTCATGGCGGCGTGTTTTGGTGCGGTGATCCAGATACTCATACACCACGGTATCACCGCCATAGTGTTTCAGGCGCGACATGGCCAGCGGTGGTCGTTTGATATAGCGCCCCAGGTAGCTGATGGTGCGGTGGGGGCTTTTGGTGGCTTTGGCAAAATGGACGATCCAGTCCTTTTGGTATTGCTCATCGAGAAAATCATTGAAGCCGGAAAGGTCATGACAGCTGTCTTTCAGCTCGGAAGGCAGATCCAGCTCGCCACGTTTAAACGCTTCCCTGAGCAGGTTGATCACGCCGTAACGCCACGCGGGCATGATGGCGTTTTTGGTGAAGTAGACTGACTTCCATTGCTGGTTTCCGTCGTATAATCCGCCACGGGTCACAGAGAGGTGAATATGAACATTCCAGTTCAGCTTTCGGCCAAAGGTATGCAGTGCCGTGAAAATGCCAGGTGTCACGCCTTTTTTCCCGGCAAAGGCCTGCAGGCTTTTTGCCGCCAGTGGGCTCAGTTTACCCAGTAAGGTGCGGTTGATTCTGAACAGCTCCCAGAGTGCATCAGGCATCGTAAAGGTGATGTGTTGCCACTCAGTATCCGGCAACAGCGCTTTCTGGTCAGCAATCCACTGATCGGTCAGTTTTTTGCCGCAGGTATTACACAACCGGGCTTTACAGCCAAAGCAGATCTTTTTGGTGTGAGAGCATTCATGGTTGCTGCATACAAAGCTGGCATACCCCATGATCACCCGCCCGCAGGCCAGTACTTTGCTGATCGCATCAACCACAGCAGGGCGTATCGTATCGGCGTTGCGCTGGTAATAACGCCACCATAACTGATCGCGTAGCAGTAATTGTTTTAGTTTGGACGGCGGTCGGCTGGTCATACGGCCTCATCAATACAGTCGCACGGATGATAACGAATGCAGCCGGTGAAGAGGATGGCATCCTGAGGTTGTTTTTCAGTCGTCCTCCTCTGCCAGTCTTTTGCGTTTACGGTGTTTTCTGAATTTGTGAGTGGCCAGCGCCTGAGCACTGTTGAGGATCACCGGGGGCTGACACCGGGTACAGGTGCGTTCCCCGCTGTGGTGACTGCGGTTGTGATTGGCCAGCGCCTTCGCACTGTTGAGGGTCACCGGGGGCTGACACCGGGTACAGGTGCGTTCCCCGCTGTGGTGACTGCGGTTGTGATTGGCCAGCGCCTGAGCACTGTTGAGGGTCACCGGGGGCTGACACCGGGTACAGGTGCGTTCCCCGCTGTGGTGACTGCGGTTGTGATTGGCCAGCGCCTTCGCACTGTTGAGGGTCACCGGGGGCTGACACTGGGTACAGGTGCGTTCCCCGCTGTGGTGACTTTTGTTGTGAGTGGCCAGCGCCTGAGCACTGTTGAGGGTCACCGGGGGCTGACACCGGGTACAGGTGCGTTCCCCGCTGTGGGAGGCGCTTATATGGCTAGCTAATGATGCAGCTGTTTTGTAATACTTTTGGCACAGGGAACACTGAAAAGGTTTCTCGCCGGATTCAACCGTTTGAAAAACTGAAGGTGAAGGCGGATCTTGAGGTGATACTGTGAATTCGGTATCCGAACTGTTTGTTTCTTTTTCATCGTCGTCTGGCGGTTCTTGTTTAATGCAAGATGTACATTGTTTTAGCCATTGATCAATTTCAGGCAACACAGGAAAGTCATCAGTCACCTTTACAATTACAACCTCCGAATTGTCATCGAGTCGTATTTTCTTGATTTGTGGTTGGGATGATCCGGGTTCTGAGCTATTGTCTGCTTCATTTTCACCGGCCCCGGATGAAGGAATAAAAGCGCTTGCAAACAAAGCTATCAAGCTTGAAAGGAAGGCACTTTTTATCTTTTTTTTGACCAGTTTCTTTGAATGGAGAAGAAAGTCATATGACGCTGACGGGCTACCTGAGAAAGAGCTTTTATCATAGGTCAGACAATAGGTTTGAGCCTGACGTTTAGTGCAATCAAAAAGTTGCCGCGCAGCGGCCTACGTTCTTTTGGTGTGAGAGCATTCATGGTTGCTGCATACAAAGCTGGCATACCCCATGATCACCCGCCCGCAGGCCAGTACTTTGCTGATCGCATCAACCACAGCAGGGCGTATCGTATCGGCGTTGCGCTGGTAATAACGCCACCATAACTGATCGCGTAGCAGTAATTGTTTTAGTTTGGACGGCGGTCGGCTGGTCATACGGCCTCATCAATACAGTCGCACGGATGATAACGAATGCAGCCGGTGAAGGGGATGGCATCCTGAGGTTGTTTTTCAGTCGTCCTCCTCTGCCAGTCTTTTGCGTTTACGGTGTTTTCTGAATTTGTGATTGGCCAGCGCCTTCGCACTGTTGAGGGTCACCGGGGGCTGACACTGGGTACAGGTGCGTTCCCCGCTGTGGTGACTGCGGTTGTGAGAGGCCAGCGCCTGAGCACTGTTGAGGGTCACCGGGGGCTGACACTGGGTACAGGTGCGTTCCCCGCTGTGGTGACTTTGGTTGTGATTGGCCAGCGCCTTCGCACTGTTGAGGGTCACCGGGGGCTGACACAGGGTACAGGTGCGTTCCTCGCTGTGGTGACTGCGGTTGTGATTGGCCAGCGCCTGAGCACTGTTGAGGGTCACCGGGGGCTGGCACAGGGTACAGGTGCGTTCCCCGCTGTGGTGACTGCGGTTGTGAGTGGCCAGCGCCTGAGCACTGTTGAGGGTCACCGGGGGCTGACACTGGGTACAGGTGCGTTCCCCGCTGTGGTGACTGCGGTTGTGATCGGCCAGCGCCTTGGCACTGTTGAGGGTCACCGGGGGCTGGCACAGGGTACAGGTGCGTTCCCCGCTGTGGTGACTTTGGTTGTGATTGGCCAGCGCCTTCGCACTGTTGAGGGTCACCGGGGGCTGACACCGGGTACAGGTGCGTTCCCCGCTGTGGTGACTGTGGTTGTGAGTGGCCAGCGCCTTCGCACTGTTGAGGGTCACCGGGGGCTGACACCGGGTACAGGTGCGTTCCCCGCTGTGGTGACTTTGGTTGTGATCGGCCAGCGCCTGAGCACTTTTGAGGGTCACCGGGGGCTGACACCGGGTACAGGTGCGTTCCCCGCTGTGGGAGGCGCTTATATGGCTAGCTAATGATGCAGCTGTTTTGTAATACTTTTGGCACAGGGAACACTGAAAAGGTTTCTCGCCGGATTCAACCGTTTGAAAAACTGAAGGTGAAGGCGGATCTTGAGGTGATACTGTGAATTCGGTATCCGAACTGTTTGTTTCTTTTTCATCGTCGTCTGGCGGTTCTTGTTTAATGCAAGATGCACATTGTTTTAGCCATTGATCAATTTCAGGCAACACAGGAAAGTCATCAGTCACCTTTACAATTACAACCTCCGAATTGTCATCGAGTCGTATTTTCTTGATTTGTGGTTGGGATGATCCGGGTTCTGAGCTATTGTCTGCTTCATTTTCACCGGCCCCGGATGAAGGAATAAAAGCGCTTGCAAACAAAGCTATCAAGCTTGAAAGGAAGGCACTTTTTATCTTTTTTTTGACCAGTTTCTTTGAATGGAGAAGAAAGTCATATGACGCTGACGGGCTACCTGAGAAAGAGCTTTTATCATAGGTCAGACCAGGGCAAAAACATGATCATTTTTTGATCAGTTGTTGCCAAGGCTTTTAACCCCTGAAAGAGTAGAATACCTACTTTTTCATGATCAATACCGCTCTGCTATCTCGCTTTGAAACCTTCACTGACTCCCGAGACCCCAAAAAAGTGACCCACGTTTTGGCCGAGGTCATATTTATGGCAACCTGTGCCATTCTCTGCGGGGCAGACGACTGGAATAGTATGAGAATGTTCGCCCTGACACGGGAAGAGTGGTTCCGCAAGCATCTCTCCCTTCCCGGCGGCATTCCGTGTGCCATGACCTTCAATCGTCTTTTCAGATCGCTTGACCCAGAAGAGTTCCGGATGATTTTTGTTGCCTGGATGAGAGATGTCATGACAGGCCTCGAGCTGTCAGATAGTCGAGTGGTCGCGCTGGACGGTAAGACAGTAAAAGGCTCAGCCTGGAACAAGGGCAAAGATGCTATTCATATGGTTAATGCCTGGTGTACCGAAGTCGGCTTGTCTCTCGGGCAGTATAAGGTTGACTCTAAGTCGAATGAAATAACGGCGATTCCCGAACTGCTGAAATTGCTGGAACTCACAGGTAGCCTGGTCACTATCGACGCGATGGGATGCCAGAAAAAGATAGCTGATGCCATCCTGAAGAAAGACGCAGATTATCTGCTGGCGGTAAAGGGCAACCAGAAAAAACTCTATGGTGAAGTCACTCGCCGGTTTGATCAGTATTGGCATGATAATCCGGCAGATGCTCCTTCTGCCCGGTTCGCAGAAACAGATGAATACGCACATGGTCGTGGAGAACATCGCCGCTGTTGGGCTGCACAGGACATAGAGCAGTTTCCGGTAGCCGCCAGCTGGAACGCGAAAACAATTGCAGTTGTACAGTTAGATTGTCGGAAAAAAAATAAGGGTGAAACCCTGCTACGCTATTTTATCTCCAGCCGACAGCTCTCAGCTGAAGATATTCTGCAAGCCACTCGTATGCATTGGCGAGTAGAAAATCAGCTTCATTGGGTGATGGATGTTGCATTTGATGAAGATCGCTGCCGAGCCCGAAAGGATAATACAGCTGAGAATCTGGCCATTACTCGTCAGGTGACTCACAACCTCCTGAAAATGGATACAACTGTAAAAGGCGGGATCAAGAACAAGCGTAAGAACTGCGGCTGGGATATAAACCACATGGAGAATGTATTGGGGTTGTTCAAAAAATGATCATGTTTTTGCCCTGTAGGTCAGACAATAGGTTTGAGCCTGACGTTTAGTGCAATCAAAAAGTTGCCGCGCAGCGGCCTACGTTCCCCAGTAAGGTGCGGTTGATTCTGAACAGCTCCCAGAGTGCATCAGGCATCGTAAAGGTGATGTGTTGCCACTCAGTATCCGGCAACAGCGCTTTCTGGTCAGCAATCCACTGATCGGTCAGTTTTTTGCCGCAGGTATTACACAACCGGGCTTTACAGCCAAAGCAGATCTTTTTGGTGTGAGAGCATTCATGGTTGCTGCATACAAAGCTGGCATACCCCATGATCACCCGCCCGCAGGCCAGTACTTTGCTGATCGCATCAACCACAGCAGGGCGTATCGTATCGGCGTTGCGCTGGTAATAACGCCACCATAACTGATCGCGTAGCAGTAATTGTTTTAGTTTGGACGGCGGTCGGCTGGTCATACGGCCTCATCAATACAGTCGCACGGATGATAACGAATGCAGCCGGTGAAGGGGATGGCATCCTGAGGTTGTTTTTCAGTCGTCCTCCTCTGCCAGTCTTTTGCGTTTACGGTGTTTTCTGAATTTGTGATTGGCCAGCGCCTGAGCACTGTTGAGGGTCACCGGGGGCTGACACTGGGTACAGGTGCGTTCCCCGCTGTGGTGACTGCGGTTGTGAGTGGCCAGCGCCTGAGCACTGTTGAGGGTCACCGGGGGCTGACACCGGGTACAGGTGCGTTCCCCGCTGTGGTGACTTTGGTTGTGAGTGGCCAGCGCCTTCGCACTGTTGAGGGTCACCGGGGGCTGACACCGGGTACAGGTGCGTTCCCCGCTGTGGTGACTGCGGTTGTGATTGGCCAGCGCCTGAGCACTGTTGAGGGTCACCGGGGGCTGACACCGGGTACAGGTGCGTTCCCCGCTGTGGTGACTGCGGTTGTGAGTGGCCAGCGCCTGAGCACTGTTGAGGGTCACCGGGGGCTGACACTGGGTACAGGTGCGTTCCCCGCTGTGGTGACTGCGGTTGTGATTGGCCAGCGCCTGAGCACTGTTGAGGGTCACCGGGGGCTGACACTGGGTACAGGTGCGTTCCCCGCTGTGGTGACTTTTGTTGTGAGTGGCCAGCGCTTGTTTGTTGGGCAATGTATTGCCACATTCGCGGCAGATTTGGGGGCCGGAGTGGATAAGTGCCATGTGCTGTTGCAGTTGCTGATGGCGATAGTGCTTGCCACACTGAGAGCAAGCCTCCAGTTCTCCGTGCTGATGCTGTTTGAGGTGCGCCTGCAGCTTAGCCAGTATATAAAATTCACGTTGACACTGCCCGCACTGTAACCTGGCACCGAGCCGCCGGAGACGGATTAACGGGTTGCCGGGGGGCGCTGCGGGGGGAGAGCTGACCTCGCCGTTCTCCCCACCCTCGGCATCGTCAATGTCCATAGAGTCCGCCTGCTGGCTGCAGGTGGCCATCAGCGAAAAATCCGAAGCGGCCTGCCACTGTTGTAGGATGCCCAGCACCCGGGCTGTTTCCTGTTCCAGCAGCCGGATCCATTCCGAGACCGGACGGGGCACCCTGTCAAACTGACTATCCACACTGAACAGTTCAGGCAGCCACTGACCGCTCTCACTGACCAGTTGGGTCTCGTCATGGGGTAGCGCCTGCGCCTGCCAATACGGTATGTTTTCCGGCAGTAGTGAACGCAAGCCCCCGGTGGTGTCGTCATCAAGCTGTTCCCGCCGGGTTACCGGGGTTGTCAGGGCGCGTATCCGGTTAATGACCCCGATGCGTTCGCCGGTCACCGGGCCGGGACAGAAGGCACGTTCCAGCAGATCCATAGCGACGGCGGTCCAGACGGGCAACGGCAGATACAGCAAGGCTTGGCCGGATTCCTTTTTTTGCCAGTAAGGGTCAAGGTCGAGCATGACCGGCAGGCGCAGTACCGCACCACCGAGCCCCGAGGCTTCAGGCAGCCGGTTCTCGTTGAAGCCGATATTGCCGCCGTGGCGGTCTCCCAGCAAAATCCCGTGCTGCAGAAACAGCTGATAGATTTCAGCAAACCGCCACACCCAGGTCAGGGCGAAATCCAGCCGTTCGAACAACGTGGCTGAACCCATGGCCTCCAGCTGCCGGTCGGCAATAAAATCCACCGCTGACATCGCCATAACGGGCTTGTCTCCCCAGCGAAAGGCCAGTAGTAACGGACAGGTATGAAAAGCCAGCTGTTTATAACCCGGTTGCTGAATCGCCCGGTACAGGGTCAGCTCCTGTTCAAACCGCGGAATATGTTTTTGGGAGCGAGCCAGCTTGAGAATATAATCCGGATCACCGGGAAACCGGATGACCAGGCTGCGGCTGCCGTGAAACAGATATCGCTGTTGCCCGGCGTCAAACTGCTGGCAAAAGGTTTGCAGTTGCCGGTTGTCGCTCAGTGGGTTCTGTTGCTTTTGGGCAAGGGCCCAGAGTTTGTTCATTACCGGGCTGTTATCAATCAGCGCCTGCCGGGAGGCCGGGGTCAGGGGCGGAAATAAGGCAGACAGATCGTCTGGCGGTGCTTCTGTCTGCAACCGTAAGGCCGCCAGACCGGGAGCGGATGCGGTTGCCGTGGGTGCAGACGGTTTCGTCTGCGGGCTGTTGTTCGCCATCCCCCAGGGCAGGGAAGAAAATAACCAGTCTTCTATCGCCGGGGGGATCAGAGTGTCGTTGGATAACGATGCCGGTACGGTCGCATCCATGTCAGCATTTATGGGCAATGGATCTGCATCAACAGTACTGTGATAACCGCTGTCAGCTGAATCATGGCAGGCTTCAGATGTCGTGGGACGGGGTGGCTTGTGTGTGCACCGGGCTAGCTGCTGACGTGCCTGTTTGGCAGATAAGCACTGCTTTTTGGCCGGAGGGCGATGATCAGTTAACGCTTCCACTACGGAGGCGGTAAACAGCCGGGAAGGCCCCGGTTCGCCAACATGACTACAGACATCAGAGGCTGTTATGCCGGGCAAATGGGTCATCAGCGAGGGATTATCAGTCCAGACTGGCGGTCGGCAGGTGCGGCACCTGGCGATATGGTTTTCCAGCTCAGTCGTTGCAATCCGCTCCCCGCAGCCAACCGGACAAGGCCACAGCAGAGTGTTAAGCAGGCGGGCCGTGTTCAGTTTGCGGGAGAACTGAGATCGTCTGGCATGACAGTCGGGACATTTTGTTATGCTAGAGCCCGGCTCTTCGAGGTGGGCATCACACAGGCTATAGCCGCATTCACGGCACCGGGCAACCTGTGTTTCGATTAAACCCTGACACATATAACAGTACAGGTTCCTGCACCTGTCAGGCAGTTCGGTCGTTAACGAGTATGACTGCCCGTCAATAAAGACATCACGGGTTACCTTCAAGACTGCACAGAGGCATGAACCTGACAGCAATAATATTGTAAACGACAAAATACATGTGCAGAGTTTACTCATTTGCAGATTGTTGTTTTATCTGGTGAGGTATCATGGTTGTTTGACAGAAATCTTCAGCGTAGATCAAACGACAGTTTTTAGCCTGACGTTTAGTGCAATCAAAAAGTTGCCGCGCAGCGGCCTACGTTCACGCATAGGAATTTCAAAAAATCATTATTCCAGTCATTCCTGTAACCTTTGGTTTTCCACCCTATCAGCATCCTATTACCTGACACTGAATGTTGTGCTTATCTGTCTGATACCACCTAAATCCTATTGATTTGCCCGATCTCACCCTGAAATCCTGATTTCAGACGGATTGAGGGCGTGAACTATGTAATCGGTTTCGCAAGCGCAAGCTGTTGATGGTATTTGTACAGCTCGTACTGCGGCTTCCCCCGGGTAATGCCGGTGAAGATCATTTGAGCCTGACAGAGGATGCATTGCAGCGGGTCGAGCCCAAAGGTTTGTTTCAGTAACGCCGGAAAGGTGATTTTCAGGGCGTTTCGTTCGGGCTGATTGAGCAGGTTGTAGACGGTGGGCAGCAATGTAGCCCTTCCCCGGCAGGCCAGAAAACCATAATACCGGATCATTCGGAAACCTTTGTCGGGAATATGCTGTGTCAGTCGTTCTATAAACGCTTCCCCTTCACAGGTTTCATGGCGGCGGGTTTTGGTGCGGTGATCCAGATACTCATACACAACGGTATCACCGCCATAGTGTTTCAGGCGCGACATGGCCAGCGGTGGTCGTTTGATATAGCGCCCCAGGTAGCTGATGGTGCGGTGGGGGCTTTTGGTGGCTTTGGCAAAATGGACGATCCAGTCCTTTTGGTATTGCTCATCGAGGAAATCATTGAAGCCGGAAAGGTCATGACAGCTGTCTTTCAGCTCGGAAGGCAGATCCAGCTCGCCACGTTTAAACGCTTCCCTGAGCAGGTTGATCACGCCGTAACGCCACGCGGGCATGATGGCGTTTTTGGTGAAGTAGACTGACTTCCATTGCTGGTTTCCGTCGTATAATCCGCCACGGGTCACAGAGAGGTGAATATGAATATTCCAGTTCAGCTTTCGGCCAAAGGTATGCAGTGCCGTGAAAATGCCAGGTGTCACGCCTTTTTTCCCGGCAAAGGCCTGCAGGCTTTTTGCCGCCAGTGGGCTCAGTTTACCCAGTAAGGAGCGGTTGATTCTGAACAGCTCCCAGAGTGCATCAGGCATCGTAAAGGTGATGTGTTGCCACTCAGTATCCGGCAACAGCGCTTTCTGGTCAGCAATCCACTGATCGGTCAGTTTTTTGCCGCAGGTATTACACAACCGGGCTTTACAGCCAAAGCAGATCTTTTTGGTGTGAGAGCATTCATGGTTGCTGCATACAAAGCTGGCATACCCCATGATCACCCGCCCGCAGGCCAGTACTTTGCTGATCGCATCAACCACAGCAGGGCGTATCGTATCGGCGTTGCGCTGGTAATAACGCCACCATAACTGATCGCGTAGCAGTAATTGTTTTAGTTTGGACGGCGGTCGGCTGGTCATACGGCCTCATCAATACAGTCGCACGGATGATAACGAATGCAGCCGGTGAAGGGGATGGCATCCTGAGGTTGTTTTTCAGTCGTCCTCCTCTGCCAGTCTTTTGCGTTTACGGTGTTTTCTGAATTTGTGATTGGCCAGCGCCTTCGCACTGTTGAGGGTCACCGGGGGCTGACACTGGGTACAGGTGCGTTCCCCGCTGTGGTGACTTTGGTTGTGATTGGCCAGCGCCTTCGCACTGTTGAGGGTCACCGGGGGCTGACACCGGGTACAGGTGCGTTCCCCGCTGTGGTGACTGCGGTTGTGAGTGGCCAGCGCCTGAGCACTGTTGAGGGTCACCGGGGGCTGACACCGGGTACAGGTGCGTTCCCCGCTGTGGTGACTGCGGTTGTGATTGGCCAGCGCCTGAGCACTGTTGAGGGTCACCGGGGGCTGACACCGGGTACAGGTGCGTTCCCCGCTGTGGTGACTGCGGTTGTGAGTGGCCAGCGCCTGAGCACTGTTGAGGGTCACCGGGGGCTGACACTGGGTACAGGTGCGTTCCCCGCTGTGGGAGGCCCTTATATGGCTAGCTAATGATGCAGCTGTTTTGTAATACTTTTGGCACAGGGAACACTGAAAAGGTTTCTCGCCGGATTCAACCGTTTGAAAAACTGAAGGTGAAGGCGGATCTTGAGGTGATACTGTGAATTCGGTATCCGAACTGTTTGTTTCTTTTTCATCGTCGTCTGGCGGTTCTTGTTTAATGCAAGATGCACATTGTTTTAGCCATTGACCAATTTCAGGCAACACAGGAGAGTCATCAGTCACCTTTACAATTACAACCTCCGAATTGTCATCGAGTCGTATTTTCTTGATTTGTGGTTGGGATGATCCGGGTTCTGAGCTATTGTCTGCTTCATTTTCACCGGCCCCGGATGAAGGAATAAAAGCGCTTGCAAACAAAGCTATCAAGCTTGAAAGGAAGGCACTTTTTATCTTTTTTTTGACCAGTTTCTTTGAATGGAGAAGAAAGTCATATGACGCTGACGGGCTACCTGAGAAAGAGCTTTTATCATAGGTCAGACAATAGGTTTGAGCCTGACGTTTAGTGCAATCAAAAAGTTGCCGCGCAGCGGCCTACGTTCACGCATAGGAATTTCAAAAAATCATTATTCCAGTCATTCCTGTAACCTTTGGTTTTCCACCCTCTCAGCATCCTATTACCTGACACTGAATGTTGTGCTTATCTGTCTGATACCACCTAAATCCTATTGATTTGCCCGATCTCACCCTGAAATCCTGATTTCAGACGGATTGAGGGCGTGAACTATGTAATCGGTTTCGCAAGCGCAAGCGCAAGCTGTTGATGGTATTTGTACAGCTCGTACTGCGGCTTCCCCCGGGTAATGCCGGTGAAGATCATTTGAGCCTGACAGAGGATGCATTGCAGCGGGTCGAGCCCAAAGGTTTGTTTCAGTAACGCCGGAAAGGTTATTTTCAGGGCGTTTCGTTCGGGCTGATTGAGCAGGTTGTAGACGGTGGGCAGCAATGTAGCCCTTCCCCGGCAGGCCAGAAAACCATAATACCGGATCATTCGGAAACCTTTGTCGGGAATATGCTGTGTCAGTCGTTCTATAAATTCTTCCCCTTCACAGGTTTCATGGCGGCGGGTTTTGGTGCGGTGATCCAGATACTCATACACAACGGTATCACCGCCATAGTGTTTCAGGCGCGACATGGCCAGCGGTGGTCGTTTGATATAGCGCCCCAGGTAGCTGATGGTGCGGTGGGGGCTTTTGGGGGCTTTGGCAAAATGGACGATCCAGTCCTTTTGGTATTGCTCATCGAGGAAATCATTGAAGCCGGAAAGGTCATGACAGCTGTCTTTCAGCTCGGAAGGCAGATCCAGCTCGCCACGTTTAAACGCTTCCCTGAGCAGGTTGATCACGCCGTAACGCCACGCGGGCATGATGGCGTTTTTGGTGAAGTAGACTGACGTCCATTGCTGGTTTCCGTCGTATAATCCGCCACGGGTCACAGAGAGGTGAATATGAACATTCCAGTTCAGCTTTCGGCCAAAGGTATGCAGTGCCGTGAAAATGCCAGGTGTCACGCCTTTTTTCCCGGCAAAGGCCTGCAGGCTTTTTGCCGCCAGTGGGCTCAGTTTACCCAGTAAGGTGCGGTTGATTCTGAACAGCTCCCAGAGTGCATCAGGCATCGTAAAGGTGATGTGTTGCCACTCAGTATCCGGCAACAGCGCTATATTAATGTTTTTCTGACGCCCAGATGGCGGCTTTTTGTGCTGCATCAAATCCGGACTCGATGGCTGCTTCAAAGCTGGGGTGAATAGTATAATCACCGGCAAGGTAAACACCTTGCTGGCTGCGACTAAGCTGATCGAGCCGGTGATAAGCACCGGGAGACATTACCGGGCAAACAAGGGGGAAGCGCTGAATATCATATCCGGTGATACGCTTGGCTATGCCTTCTTCAATCTGGTTGAGTTCTTTGTGTATGACAGTTAAAAGCTGACTGTCGTCCATATCTATCAGACTGTTATCCTGAAAGTCCTGCGGAGCCAAATGGGCGCTGACAATACAGGGCGAACCATTGGCTTTGTCTTTCTGAGTGTGCCTTTCTAACCAGGTAGCATCATATATTTCAGTGATATAGCCACCGTTCAGTACCGTCAGGCTGAAGGCGTTGTTGAAAATAGGCTCTTCTGAGTAAAGAGCGACGGTTACATAAGAGGTGTAGCTAATCTGTTGTAATAGTTTGCGCTGAGGCTCTGTCAGGACGGGTTCGGCAATACTCAGGGTTACGGGTGCCGGAGTTGATATCACCAATGAACGGCTGCGAATGACTCTGAGCTGACCTTCGTGCTTATAATTAACCTGATAAACACCATTCTGCGCTGTAATTTCAGTGACGGGTGCGCCCAGACGAATACTCGCCTGCAATTTTTTGGTTAAGGCATCGGTGATGTTGATCAGGCCTGCTGTGGGCGACCACAGATTAGAATGACTATCCCCTAGAGACATTCTCGAAGCCTTCAGTAAATGCCTTTCTGAGGCAAGGCTGTAAGCTGAAATATCCTCAAGGTTGGCACCAAACTGCGAGCGAATCATCACGTTATAGCGTGCCTGAATAAATGGATGAATACGCAGATCTTTCATCCACTGGGCAGCACTTAAGAGATCCAAACTGGCGCGGGCTGTTCTGGCGTGAAAGTTACCCCCATCCCGGTAATGAATGATGAGGTCATTCATGCTCTCCACAAAAGAGCTGAAATTGTTTTCACCGGTAATACTGGTTGTCAGTTTGCGAATCGCTGAGCAGCCAGTGTATATCTTTTTATCATGCAGCAGGGCAGTGACAGGCAGTGGTATTTCTATCAGGGGAATCTGTAGTTGATCGACAATTTTTTTCAGTGCGGGTTTTATATCTGAAAGATAAGGTTGGGTACTTTTAGAGTAATGATAGTCACCTTTGAACCCTGCCTGAACATTGCCGCCTGTGCGCTGCTGAGCTTCCAGAATAAGAGTATCAATACCTTGTTGCTGCAGAAAATAGCCTGCCGCAAGACCGGATGTGCCGGCTCCGATAACAATTACTTCATGATCGGTAACCGGCTCTTCAGCCGTAAGCATAGAGGAAGAAAACAGCAACAAAGACCCCAGCCAGCACCCGTAAAAGGTCTTAAGCCAGAATCCTGCTGTCCACTGCTTAAAGTATAGTGATAGCCTGATATGCATAACCAAAACAGGTTGTTGTTCAGGGAACCCTGAGCCTTAAGGAAAGCATGCTTTATAGAAATCGCACGTTTTCAGTGTGGTAAAAAGTGCCCGATAGCAAGATAGCCACCGGACAGGAATAAAGACAGGTTTTTCTGAAATATGTCAGGTGCCTAATGGCTGGCTGACAGGTCTTGTCAGTAACCGGTATAACACCGGAACCACAACCAGAGTCAGTACAGTCGATACCAGTAGCCCGCCGATGATGCACCAGCCCATGGGTGACCACATGGATGACCCCTGTAATGTCAAAGGCAGGAGTCCCCCTATAGTTGTCAGACTGGTGAGTAATATGGGAATGAGCCTGACTTCTGCAGAAGCCAGCGCAGCTTCAGTGACTGAGTAGCCTTCTTTACGAAGCTGGTTGGCATGGTCAATCAGAATTATAGAATTGTTGACGACAATACCGACCAGAGAGGTCAGTCCGATAAAGGCGGTGAAGGAAAAACTGTAGCCAGTGATATACAGCGCCACAATTGCGCCGGTTGCCGCGAATGGAATAGCAGCAAAAATAATGGCGGGTTGTATAAAAGAATGAAATTGCAATACCAGAACGGCAAAGATGCCCAGCAATGCAACCAGCAGCACCTGATTCATGCCACCAAAAGATTCTTTCCGCTGTTCCTGCTCCCCACCGATTTCCCAATGAATCCCTGCAGGCCATTCGACGTTGTTCAGTTCTGAGGCAATTTCATTGGTCACTAGTTCGGTAGAATAACCTGCATGAACATCAGCCGTAATTCTTGCCATGCGTTCCTTTACAAAATGCTGTAATCGTGCCTGCACATTTGTCAGTTCGATACTGGCAAGCTGATTTAATGGGACCAGATAGCCGCTGGTGGACATGACGCTGATACGATCGAATAATTCGATGCCGGGTGAGTCATTAGCCTGCCCGCGAATCAGGATATCGTAATCATCGCCATTTTCTGCCCGGAAACGTGACACCTGAATACCGACAAGGCTGGCTCGCACCGCTTCATCAATGGCATTTATCGGTACTGAAAGCATGGCGGCTTTTTCCCGGTTAATACCAATATGCAAATCAAGCCGGGGTTTATCCAGCGGGTTGTCTTCGTTTACCGTTGCCGTGTGGCTTGCGACGATATCAAATACCTGTGCGGCAGCGTGCTGGAGTTTATCAAGGTCATCTCCGATTACCCGGATAGCGACAGGGGCTTCATAGGGAGGACCCTGCATAAATTCTTTGATCTTGATCTGAGCGCCCGGCAGTTTAGAAAAAGATTGTCGCAGTTCACTGATGAGCGGTTCAACCTGTTGCAGCTGGCCGGTTTCAAGTTTCACCAGCAGTTGTGCATAACTGGGCACCTGTCGGTTACGGAAGATATTGTAATAAATCCGGGGGTTACCTTTACCGATATTGGTAGTGACACTGGTGACCAGTGGTTGTTGTGAAACAATACCAGCAACCTTTTGTGCCAGTTTGCTGGTGGCGTGAAAGTCGGCATTCTCCGGCATATCGATATTAATCAGCAGCATCGGTTTTTCTGCTTTTGGAAACAGGCTGATGCCGACTTTTGGAATAAGAGATACAGACCCTGCCAGTGCTATCACTGAAATCAGCAGTATTTTGAGCGGATGTTTCAGTGCGCCTTTCAGAATATGACGGAATGGTCCGGCAGCAAAACGGTTAAGCCATTGTAGTAAAACTGTCGGTTTGTGACTTTGCTGCTGTTTTAGAAAACGGCTGGCAAGCAACGGGGTTAATGTTAAAGCAATCAGCAAAGAAGCAATTAACGTCAGAATAACGGTAACTGGCATTGAACGAATAAAAGTGCCGGAGCTGGATTGCAGTAAAAGAATAGGAAAAAAAGCCAGAATAGTTGTCAGTGTGCCGCTGACAACAGCCCAGCCTACCTGACTGGCACCTTCGGTTGCCGCTGACAGCGGTGAGTGACCTGCATGTAAAAAACGGCCGACATTCTCGGTCACCACAATGGCGTTATCGACCAGTAAGCCCAGTGCGATAACCAGTCCGACAATCGACATCTGTTGCAAACCAAAGCCGGTAAAGTCAAGCCATCCCAGTGCTATAACGACTGACATCGGAATTGCCAGCCCGACAACCGTCGCAGCACGGAATCCCAGACAAGCGAGTGTTAATAAGCTAACGAGAAAAAGCCCTTGCAATAAACTGTTAAAGAAATCCGTGACCTGTTTGTTAACACTGCTGCTTTGGTCATGAACAATTGTCAGAAAAATACCTTCTGGCAAGCGCTGCTCAAATTGCTCAACGGTCTGCTTAAGGCTTTCCATTACCTCGATTATATTGCTGCCTTTGCGCTGCAGGGCAGAAACAAAAACACTGCGGGTACCGTTATGAAATGCCCGGTAGCTTGGCAGTGCATCGGCAAGTTTTACGGTAGCAATATCTTCGATATATACCACACGTCCGGGTTCAGACTGCACAGCCGTACGTCGAATGTCATGTAATGAACGGTAGTCACCGCTGGTGCGTACTGTAAACCTGCTTTCCTGAGCCACGACATGTCCGCCGGGTAAGTTATTACCGGAAGACTGAATTGCCTGAGATAACTGATTTAAACCAATACCTAATGCTTTCATTCGGTCCAGATCCGCCTGAACTAATACCTGCTGATCAGGCAGCGCATCAATGTCAGAACGCTTGATACCGCTGATTTTTTCCAGTGTCCCTTCAAGTTTTTCTGCATGGAGTTTCAGTGATGCATAATCATAGGTGTCGGATTGCAGGGCAACCTGCAGAATATTGACATCACCGGGGCTGACTTTTTTGATATCCATATGCTGAATATCCGGCGGTAACTGTTGACGGATACCGGATATTGCAGAAACAATATCATCGTATTTTTTATCCGGATCAGAGCCGTAAATAAACTCGGTTCGAATAACCGCAAGGCCATCTTCAATGTTGGTCTTCAGCAGCTTGACATCATCCAGCTCATAAATAACATCTTCAATCGGGTCAACAACCAGTTTTTCCATATCCAGCGGACTGGTGCCGGGGTAAAGCACGGTGACTGTTGTTGACGGAAAATAAAAAATCGGATCTTCAGAGCGGGGCATGGTTTGTAGGGAAACAATACCCAGACAGATCAGCAACAGCATAATCACCAGTGTGAACTGATGATTATTAATGGCCAGACGAGGTAACTTCATTATATTTTATTCCTCGTCAGTCGCTTTATTTGTGATGCGTACCGCATCTCCCGGCTTCAGGAAAGAGGCACCACGCGTAACCACCTGAGTTCCTTCAGGCAATGGTTTCAGCGTATGACCACTGATCACAGCCTGGCTGTTTTCTAAATACAGCAGTCGTATTTGGGCAGGTCGAACCTGATTTGATTCCGGGTTAATAGTAAAAACAGTTGCCAGACCGTTATGTGATGCAATCAGAGATGATAAAGGCAGGTAAGCAACCGTGTTCTTTTGACCCGGCATAATCGTGATACGACCAATCAACCCCTGATATAAACGACGGGCGGTAATATCAAGACTGACTTCAATGTCAAAAGTACCGGTATTAACTGATGCGCTGGGTGCAATAGATGTAATCTCTCCAGAGAACAGACTGCCCGGCCAGGCATCGAACCGGATAGTTGCCTGATCACCGGGGCGCACCCGAACAATATCCCGGTCGGATAAGCCCGTGCGGATAACCCAGCCTTTACTTTCATCTGCCAGTTCAAATGCTGTTTGGTTTGGACTAACGAACTCACTCGGCTCAATGAATCTTTTCACAATATGACCGGATGATGGCGCTGTGATTTTGGAGTAACGCTGATTGAAACGGGCAATTTTCAGGCGGGAAGCAGCAACATCGCGTGCGGTTTCTGCGGTTTGAACCTGCTCGATGGAAACCATGTTTTTGCGTAAATGCTGCAGCCTTTTCAGACTGTCTTTTGCATTGATATAGCGGGCTTCTGCTTCAGCGAGTTGAGCATCAGTTTCTTCTGTATCCAGCTCTGCCAGTAACTGGCCAACCGTTATCGCTTCCCCTTCATCAACGTGAATAGCTGACACCGGCCCCCCGGTTTTAAATGACAATCTCTGAACAGATTTATATTCAAGACGACCACTGGTATGAATCGCTTTTGCCTGTGTTTTATAAACAACCGGCGTAGCAGTAACTGAAACCGGCGTATTCTTTTCAGTAGGTGAGCCGGACGGGATATAAAGTGCAACCCCAAGTAAAACTGAAAGCCCTAAAGCTTTTGGCATCATCGCAGACGTTTTAGAGCATCTTGGTGCAGTCATAGATTTATCTGTATTTTTATTCTGTCTTATAAATTCACTCTAGATGAATAATGTGAACACTGTCAACAAAGTTGACGCAGATCACATAAAGCACAACAATAAAGAAAAAATAGGAATCAACATGTCTGTAAGCCCTATAAGTAACTCTCCTGTGGAAGGAAGCCATAGTGATAAGAACCGTTACCATCACGGCAACCTGAGAGAAGCTTTGCTTGAAGCCGCTTTTACTCATCTGGTGGAGCAGGGAGTTGAAAGCATGAGCCTGCGTGCTTTGGCCCGGTCAATAGGTGTATCCCAGTCCGCTCCCTATCGACATTTCCCGGATAAAAAACACCTTCTGGCGGCAATGGCAGCGCAAGGTATTAATGAAATGTATCTGGCGATTGAAAAAGCGACTGACGGCGTAGAAAAGCCGGATGAAGCGTTACTGATCTCAGCGGAAAGCGGTATTCAGTTTGCGATGGCAAATCCGGAACAGTACCGGCTTATCTTTGGGCCGTATGCATGTGAATTCCGTGATTTTCCGGAAGTGAAAGCAGCCAGAGAGCGAATTATTGGTACTCTCGTTGACTTGTTCAGAGGAGGGCAGGCATTGGGTGTGTTTTCTAATGAGCCGCCCTGGTTTCTGGCCTGTAATGCCTGGGCGAATATGCATGGGCATGCGATGTTGATTCTGGATGACCTTGTTTCCTGCGTAGTGCCTGAGGGTGAGACGCTGGATATTAAGCGATCAATTCAGATGAATATGTTTGGGAGGTTGATATCGACAGAAAAACAATGATGCATTAAAAAGAAAGCTGATGGTCGAACCGGGAAAGGTAAAAATATAATTATAAAAAACTTCCGGTTACATCGTAGATTTATTGCATAGCAAAAGAGTCTTACTGTTTGCTGGTTTCTTTCCTGCTGGCATCTACCTTTAGGTGGTACAAAATCGGGTGATTGATATAGCCATCTGAAAACAAGGTGTCAGGCATTTGTAGTTTATTCATGGATGCAATGAGGAGGGAACAGCAGGGCAAAAACATGATCATTTTTTGAACAACCCCAATACATTCTCCATGTGGTTTATATCCCAGCCGCAGTTCTTACGCTTGTTCTTGATCCCGCCTTTTACAGTTGTATCCATTTTCAGGAGGTTGTGAGTCACCTGACGAGTAATGGCCAGATTCTCAGCTGTATTATCCTTTCGGGCTCGGCAGCGATCTTCATCAAATGCAACATCCATCACCCAATGAAGCTGATTTTCCACTCGCCAATGCATACGAGTGGCTTGCAGAATCTCTTCAGCTGAGAGCTGTCGGCTGGAGATAAAATAGCGTAGCAGGGTTTCACCTTTATTCTTTTTCCGACAATCTAACTGTACAACGGCAATTGTTTTCGCGTTCCAGCTGGCGGCTACCGGAAACTGCTCTATGTCCTGTACAGCCCAGCAGCGGCGATGTTCTCCACGACCATGGGCGTATTCATCTGTTTCTGCAAACCGGGCAGAAGGAGCATCTGCCGGGTTATCTTGCCAATACTGATCAAACAGGCGAGTCACTTCACCATAGAGTTTTTTCTGGTTGCCTTTTACCGCCAGCAGGTAATCTGCATCTTTCTTCAGGATGGCATCAGCTATCTTTTTCTGGCACCCCATCGCGTCGATAGTGACCAGGCTACCTGTGAGTTCCAGCAATTTCAGCAGTTCGGGAATCGCCGTTATTTCATTCGACTTAGAGTCAACCTTATACTGCCCGAGAGACAAGCCGACTTCGGTACACCAGGCATTAACCATATGAATAGCATCTTTGCCCTTGTTCCAGGCTGAGCCTTTTACTGTCTTACCGTCCAGCGCGACCACTCGACTATCTGACAGCTCGAGGCCTGTCATGACATCTCTCATCCAGGCAGCAAAAATCATCCGGAACTCTTCTGGGTCAAGCGATCTGAAAAGACGATTGAAGGTCATGGCACACGGAATGCCGCCGGGAAGGGAGAGATGCTTGCGGAACCACTCTTTCTGTGTCAGGGCGAACATTCTCATACTATTCCAGTCGTCTGCCCCGCAGAGAATGGCACAGGTTGCCATAAATATGACCTCGGCCAAAACGTGGGTCACTTTTTTGGGGTCTCGGGAGTCAGTGAAGGTTTCAAAGCGAGATAGCAGAGCGGTATTGATCATGAAAAAGTAGGTATTCTACTCTTTCAGGGGTTAAAAGCCTTGGCAACAACTGATCAAAAAATGATCATGTTTTTGCCCTGCTCAAAATGGCGGTACTCAACATCAGGACGAAGATTTAACTACGAATTCAGAAGGTGTCTCCGATAAAATTGTAGATCCCAAAATTCAGGCTCTTGACAGTCTTGTTGATGAAATATTAAGTCATCATCCGACTCCTGATGAGGTCTGGGAAATTATTAGGGAAAGTGCAAAACAGAGAGTAGAAGACTGGTGCCTTCCTGCCCCTTTAACTGACTTACTTTGGGTTGCCAGCAGAAACAGGCAAGATGCAGTGCGGTTACTATTAACCGCATGTACCCGGGGCGCTTTCAAACGACCGTTGCTGGGTTTTGTGAGAATTAATTAACCAGAGTGAAAACTCTTAGACAGAGCCTCAATAGGCTGAGTTCCCTGAAGTAGTTGAATGAACTACACTTCCCATGCCTTCTACCTTTTAGGGGTTCTTTATGCAATCAGAACTCTTTCGGGACTTTATTAATTCCATACCGTCATTAAGCGATGAGCAGTGGAAAATTCTTGACAGGACACTGCTCAATGCCCGAATACCGGATGAGGATATAGTAGAAAAACCTGAATCTGATGTTATAGAAAGAGAATCATCTGTAAATAATCCACCTGCCACACCTGATCTTGAAGCAAGCATATTATCTCGCTTTGCTGAACATCCGGAATGTCCCGTGTGTAAAGACCATAATATTCATCGCTGGGGCTTTCAAAGCGGGCGGCAGCGCTACCGCTGCAAGTCATGCAAAGTGACTTTCAATGCATTCAGCAAGACCCCTTTGGCAAGGCTTAGATATCCGGAAAAATGGAATAACTACCTCACGGGTATGACTTACTCCATGACACTGCGCTCGGCAGCCAGTGAGTATGATATTAACCTGAAAACGGCCTTCCGATGGCGCCACTGCTTTCTTGAGGTCATAAATAATGATCAGGCAGAAGAGCTTTGTGGCATCACAGAGCTTGATGAAACTTTTTTTCGTGAATCATTTAAAGGGCAGAGGAAAGACCTGCCAAGGCCTTCTCGAAAACGCGGAGATGATCCGAACAAAGCTCGGAAAGTCCCGGTAATGGTAGCCAGAGACCGTGAACGGCACACTGTTGATGGTATTTTGGAAAACGAAAGTGCTAATGAGTTGTGCCGCCATTTAAACGGTCGTATATCGATTGAAGCAACGGTCTGTGCGGATGCACACCTTGCACATGAAAAGCTTGCAGAGAAGCTTGGATTTGAGTTTAAGGAACTGGTTACCTCGGCAGGCCAGCATGTTCTGGAAGGTGTCTATCATATTCAACACGTTAATGCTTACCATAGCCATTTAAAGCGCTGGATTGGTGGTGTGTTTCGGGGAGTGGCTACCCGCTATCTCCCGCATTACCTGGCTTGGAAGCGAGATCTGTCAGAAGCCGTTCAGCTAAGCACTGACCGATTCGTCAGAAAAATCATGGAACATTGGTGCTTTCAACTATCTCCGGGAACTTAGCCGCCTCAATATCAGTTCCCAGAAGCATTAGTACATTACTAAGTTGAGATTTAAGCTGATCTTTGAGCAGGTCAGCTTCTGCTTTATGAGTTGAAAAACAGGATAGGGTAAAATGAATTGTATTGCTGACGCTGGGTGCAGAATACCCGATACCAAAGCCATCATCAGTTGTTGGGCAAAAAACAAAATGTTTGAACATGGGGTGGCTCAGGTTACTGGTTGAAATAGGGCTTTTGTTAATCCATTGAAGGCAGTCGTGTACATCAGAATACTCTGCGCTAAACGAAGCAGCATCCATGTGAGCTTGTGCCATGTAGAGCGTGCGCTCAAAACCTTCATTATCCTGTAAACTGATTATTTGTCTTTTGTGTGCAAGCAAGGCTGCTATCAGCAAGTCCTGATCCGGAGCTTTGGCATAAGCTATGGCTTCTTCTGTTACACCTCGGGCACACTCTGTACGCCCGTGATGGAAACGGCTGCTCATATCAACGCTTTCATAGGTATTCAAAGGAAATCTGCTACCGAAAACCTGATACTGGGCAGCAACCAGCGCTACCTGAAAAACTGCATCAAGGCTGAACAACTTAGCTCTATTGTTTTTTAACTTTTTTGAAACTTCCAGAAGGTTTTGATGAGTAAACTTTTCGTGTGAAAAATTGCATTGGGGGTAGGTTGAACTTGCTTCAGCATCTGAGCTTATTGCGGTTAAATCAGTACAGGAAATATGCCACGGACCTTCCAGTGATGGTTGTTTGTGGCTCAATACCTGTTGCTGATCTTCCTGTGTTAGCTTGCGAACAATTGCCATTCCATCAAAGTGAGAATGGGCAATATTCAGCCCAATGTGTTCTTCACCAATAGCTATCACTTGAATACTTTTATCAAACCAGCGGTTTTTTCCTTGTCCTAGCTGCATTGTTTCAAATAGTTGAGAACTGCTGTTTTGGATAAGCGAAGGATCGAGAATGACTATGAACAGAGCATGATCCAGCACCTGAATACACTCTGCAATCTCTGTGCAGTTAAATTTTAAATGCTCTCTCTGTTGTGCTGCTGCGGATCTTTTCAGGTGGGTCACTGCGGGGGTAACCGGGTTTGAGCAAGGCTTCAAGGACCGTAGTGTTTGTCCAATTGAATGGGCTGATAGAGGAAGGACCTCTTTGATTCCTTTAAGTTTATATACACCATCCGCTGAGATCACAGCTACATAATCAGAGTGACTTGTATCGATTACGGTATCTTCTGTTTCGCCGGGAAGGCGGGTGTTATACAGGTGCCCCATTTGTTCTTTACAAAACTTATGTTGAGTGGGTGGGGCTTCTTCATCAGAGGGCAATAGTTTTAAAATAATATAGCCAAGCTGGTCAAAAAAATCTGACCCTGAGTTTTGCTCTAGCAGATAGTCTTGGTCAAGTATCAATGTATAGTTAGATGCATATGGGAGTGGGTTTCGGTCTTGCAGATAGCTTTTTTTCCACTGTACTGAAAACTCTTCACCTGAATCCGTGAGTTCGTGGCCATTGAATTTGCCAAAAAGCCAGTAATAGCAGCATATGTAGGCTAATATTTGCTCATCTAGATTTTCACCATATAAGTGAATTTTTGTGGAACTAAAATTTGAGCAATCCGACACGGAATTTTATACTCCGGCAGCGGGTCTGTGCTTTGTCGGTGATGCCCTAAACAAGAAAACATCTTTAAAAAAGTCATTGCGTTCTATCAAGAAGCGCCATGGCATCCCTAATATTGATCTGGTTCGAGCTTTTATCGGCCTGTTGGCCTTAGGCAAAACTGATTTTGATGCCATTGATAATTATCGCCATGATGATTGGTTCAAGCGCAGCATGGGCATTAAACAAATGCCGTCCGCCAGCCGGCTTCGCCAGCGTTTTAATGAAGATGCCACCCAACTGATTCCGTTAATTGAAGAAGCGCTTCCCGAACTGTTGTTGGAACTGGGCGCGCCGATCTCTCCGCTTTCAAAAGAACTGGATCACCTTCAGCATATCCCACTGGATATAGACGTTACTCCGCAAGATAACAGCAGAACCCAAAAAGAAGGTTCTCAGTGGACATACAAACACTTCCATGGCTTCGCCCCGATTATGTCTTATGTAGGGAAAGAAGGATGGTGCATAGGAGCTGAGCTTCGCCCTGGCTCACAACATTCCCAGAATGATTTTGTACCTTTCCTGAACACGGTATTGCACAGACTTCGTCGCGTAACCCGGACCTCGGTATTACTGCGACTCGACAGCGGGCATGACGCAGAAGACACTCGCAGAGAGATAGCGGATCACAGCAATGTTGATCACATAATCAAGCTCAATCCACGCAAGCAATATACCGTTACTGCCTGGCTGCCAACCTTTGAGGAAAAAGGCGTGCAGTGGGATGAGCTTCGCCCTGGAAAAACCTGTGCGACACTCTCGATCATCCATGAAACCGACTACGGCCAACAACGGCTTATTATCCGTATTATCAAGCGTACTACCGACTCGGTTGGTCAGTATTTTTTAGCACCGGACTACGAGCTGGAGGGTTGGTGGACGACACTAGATGAGGCTGAATATAGTGATGATAATGTCATATTGCTTTATGAAGATCATGCGACCAGCGAACAGTTTCACAGTGAGTTCAAGACTGACATGGATCTTGAAAGACTGCCTTCAGGAAAATTTGATACCAATGATCTTGTAATGTGCCTTGGTGCGGTGGCTTACAACATTTTACGTTACATGGGGCAAACCTGCCTGACCGGCCCTAAATCACCTGTTCGTCACAAAGCGCAGCGTCGTAGAATTAAGACAGTTATGCAGGAACTGATCTACCAGTCAGCGCGATTATTAGAACGAGGTCGTCAGTTTATTCTGCGTTTTGGTCGTCACAGTCCCGGATTATCCGCCTTCATGGGGCTCTTTCCTGAAAAACAGCTCTGTTAGCTGATCCTATTCTTTTAACGGTTGAATGGAGAGATGCTGCTTATGCTGGCAGGATTTCATTCATATTCAGGGTTGAAATTCCCCAACATCATTTAAATACATGCTGATTTTTTTGACTTTGCTTTACCATTCTCTGGCAAGTTTCAAAAAAACATAACCCTATTCTGTAGGTTTGAATCCATGGGATGAAAAAGCTTCTCTATAATCAAGAAGTCACGGATTCAGGTCTTCAGCAAAGTCGTGTGGCTGAGGCAACTCCTCCAGAGCTTTGAGAAGAGGCAGAGGAGCAGTCACGGGTAGCTTCTGTAACCGTATCACGGATATATATTGTCTGAATTGTTGCCATGTTTTTTCAGGAGATAGATAGTAGAAAGGCTTTACATCACAAGGTTCAGAAGTGGGTGAGCAGGATCTTACTGAGATTCCATTTAGAGATTTAAAATGTATAGGGCACCGTTCTAACGCTGGATAAGTTTTCTGACATTCTACACAGTGATGACTAGCTGATATGGCAGAAGAATATAAGAAATAACTGCTTCCAAGAAAGAAAGCAAAAAGTAAAATGACTTTTTTCATTGTTATTCGAAACAATCCAGACTGTTTTCAGAAAGCAAACAGAATCCAGAGTAGGTCATAATTTCGAATTAAATGTAATCTTGTGATACGCCGTGTTCTATTTTCTTTACATCCGGGCTATTTATTCAATTATTAGCCCGGATGCAGGTTTCTTATCAGGCAACACCTTTCAGAGCATTATGGCTGTAACAATGACTCACGGCTGTCAGAATAGCCTGTAATGCAGCGGCAGAGGTATCTTCATCGCTGGCAATACCGTAATGCATATCTCCGTCATCAATTTGGGCAGCGATACAAGCCTGAGCTACAGCATCAGTACCACCAGAGGTGGCGTGCATATCGAATTGCTGGATGTCGACCTTGCATTCCAGAGCATCACATAATGCTTCAATGACACCGGAGCCGTTACCAGTCATAACGGTTGTGACTTCCCCCTGCCCGACGGTAAAGCGTGCGGTGACATTATGATCGTGGGTGTGCAGGTCATAATCATGCAGTTTCCAGTCCGCCGGTGCATCGACAAAGTGTCGCTGGTACAGCTCATGAATGGTTTTCGGTGAAACTTCAAAACCACTTTCTTCGGCGGCTTTTTGCACAACACTTGCAACTTCCGGGTGGAACCATTTAGGCAGTTGGATGCCAAAGTCCCGCTCAAGCACCAGTGCCACACCGCCTTTACCACTCTGGCTGTTGATACGAACAATCTCTTCGTATTCACGGCCAAGGTCACGGGGGTCAATAGGCAGGTAGGCGACATCCCAGTGCTGCTGTTGATTATCGGTGTGATAATTCATTGATTTACGAATCGCATCCTGATGGCTGCCGGAAAAAGCGGTGTAAACCAGTTCGCCAATCCAGGGGTGACGTGCCGATACGGGCAATTCAGTGCAGTGCTCGACGGTTTTAATAAGTTTAGCAACGTTGGAAAAATCCAGCTTCGGATCAATTCCCTGAGAATAAAGATTCATGGCCATGGTAATGATGTCCATGTTGCCGGTTCTTTCACCGTTGCCAGCCAGGGTACCTTCTACCCGGTCAGCACCGGCCATAATACCAAGCTCAGCGGCAGCAACTGCACAGCCTCGGTCATTATGAGTATGAAGGCTGATGCACACATGCTCACGCTGCTTCAGATGGCGGCAGAACCACTCGATCTGATCAGCAAATACATTGGGTGTGGACATTTCAACGGTGGAGGGCAGGTTGAGGATTACCTTCTGCCCCTGTTGTGGCTGCCAGATATCAACGACCGCATCACAAACCTCAACTGCGTAATCCAGTTCCGTACCGGTAAAGCTCTCGGGCGAATATTGGAATGTCCATTCGGTTTCAGGGTATTGGACAGCGTATTCTTTCAGCCATTTGGCACCCTGCACGGCAATCGCTTTAATGCTTTCCCTACCCTGACGGAAGACCTGTTCCCGCTGCACAGTGGATGTTGAGTTATAAACGTGGACGATGGCTTTGCGGACACCAATCAAAGATTCGTAGGTTTTTTGAATCAAATGCTCACGAGCCTGAGTCAGTACCTGAATCGTGACATCCTCAGGGATCATATTCTCATCAACCAGCTTCCGCAGAAAATCAAAATCCGGCTGCGAAGCAGAAGGAAAGCCCACTTCAATTTCCTTGAAACCGAGCTTGACCAGTAGCTGAAATAAAGCCGTCTTCTGTTCAACATTCATCGGGTTAACCAGCGCCTGGTTACCATCACGCAGGTCAACACTGCACCAGTGTGGCGCGGTAATGACAGACTGGTTTGGCCAGGTTCGGTCAGGTAACTGGATGGCTGGAAAAGGCTGGTATTTACGATGGTCGAACATGAATCTGATTCCGTGCTTTCTTCATCGGGTCAACAATACATTGGGTTGCGGTATGTATCTATAACTATGCGTTATATATTGAGCAAGGCTCATCCCGACAAGCCGGAGTTCAGTCGGAATGAGCCCTATGCACTGTGTCGGGTAAACACATTTTTCAGCCTGATAAGCTGTTGAGTCAGACCCTGATGATGTTGCTTGTGGCAAAACCATCGCCCTTGTTCTGGTTGGAATCCGGGCTGGTTGTTATCGAACTCGGTTTTATTTTGAAATTGTTTCTCTTTTTGAAACTACTGCGATGACCGTCATTTCCGGCAGCGGCCTGATACTTCATATTGAGGTACATGCTGTTGCTCACTATCGATCATTGATGATTATTTTAAGAAGAATCTTGCGCAATAACTGATCTTTTTATGCTTTATTTTCGTCTTTTGAGCAATAATAATAAATTAAGAAGTCGCTTTTATTGGTTTTTATTGCGTACCGGGATGATATATGAAAACAAAACACCACCTTGATCGCTTTGATATCAGGATATTACACGAGCTGCAGCGGGACGGATCGTTGTCAAATCAGGAGTTGGCTGAGCGGGTAGGGCTAACCGCAGCACCTTGTTCCCGTCGGGTAAAAACGCTTGAAGACAATGGTGTAATTGCAGAACGGGTGGTGCGTGTTGACCATCGCTCAGTGAATCTGAACCTGATGGCTTTGCTACATATCAGCATGGACAAACATATTCCTGACCGTTTTGAAGCTTTCGAAAAAGCGATCAGCTCCTTTCCGGAAGTGCTGGAGTGTTACCTGATTACCGGACACGATGCTGACTACCAGCTTAAGATTGCGGTACCCGATATGGATGCCTATCACGATTTTTTGCTGGGAAGAATTACCCGACTGAAAGGAGTAACCGGAGTGAAGTCGAGTTTTATGATGCGGAAAATTGTTGAGACGACGGCATTGCCGCTAAGTTATATCTGATTATTACGCGTATAGAGTCAAAGGGCTTCAGGAAAGATTGCTGTATTTTTCTTTCCACTCACTTTCCCAGGCGAGAATCTTATCGGCAGGCATGGGCTTGCCTACGAAGAATCCCTGGGCTACATCGCACTCAAGGTCTTTAAGAAGCTGCCAGTCAGCTTCCGACTCAAGTCCTTCAGCCACAGTCTTGAGCTTCAGTTTACGAGCCAGCTCGACATTGGCTTCAACAATGGCGCGCCGGGTGGGATCTTCAATCGCGTTCTTAACAAAGGATTGGTCGATTTTTAGCTCCGAAAAGGGAATACGGTTCAGTTGCTGCATACTCGAATAGCCGGTTCCGAAATCATCAATTGAAAGGGTAAATCCTTTCATCTTCAGACGTGCCAGCGTAGACAGGCAATAGGCAACATTCTCCATGACCGCGCTTTCAGTAATTTCCAGTGTCAGCAAGGCAGGGCCGACGCCGGCATCACCGATCATCTCTATCAGCTGTTCCGGTAAGCGGGTATTGCCCAGCATCGAAGGGGAGATATTAACGGAGGTGTTAATAACCCGGCCATCATTCTCCCAGGCTTTAATCTGTGCGGCGGCTTGCCGGAGCAGAGACTCGGTCATCTGATCCATCAAACCAAAGTTTTCAATTTCACCAATAAACTGACCTGGAAAAACCATACCGTGTTCAGGGTGCTGCCAGCGTGCAAGGGCTTCACAGGAAACCCACTGACCATTGCTGAGTAGTACTTTGGGCTGAAACCATGGAACGAACTGACCATCCGCAATGGCTTGTTCCAGAATCTCTTTATTAAGCTCCAGCTTTGATCCCGGCTGAATCGGGTTATTGGTCTCTCCCTTTATAAAGAGTTGAAAAAGGGCGTCGACTTTTTCCGGGTTAACCGGCTTCTCCAGTGTACCCAGCACATTCATGCCATGTTCTGCGGCCATATCTTCTACAGTGCGGATCAGTTCAGGCTCCATAGCGCTGGCAACAATAATGGCAGAAGCCAGCTTTTTCTCGGCAACATGACGAATAAATTCGATGCCGTCCATGCCGGGCATATCGAGATCGCAGATAGTTATGTCAATGGGTTCGGGGCTGGCTGCGATCTTGTCCAGTGCTTCCTGACCGTCTTCAGCTTCCAGAACAGATGAAATGCCAAGACCACTAACTACCTTGACGGCAACCATGCGCTGAAACTGATGGTCTTCTACCACCATAATGCGCAGTGCGTCATAGGCATGACTCATGCTGTTCTCTCCCTGAAAGGCCGGTAGCCTGCACTTTTAAGTCGCTTGAAGCCGAAACAAATAACTGAATCGGATAATTAACGGATATATCAGGAAGTAATATCGGCGGGTAAGGCACTGGCTCAAGGTTGGAACAGGAGAATGTTCAGAATCAACATTCCCCTGTTGTGAGCCATGATCAATTTATCGATTATGGCTTGAGCTTGCTCATGTAAGTGATAGTGGCGCTGATCTCATCATCGGTACAGTTCATGCAAGTACCTCTGGGAGGCATAGCCTTGATACCGTTGATCGCATTGCTAAGCAGTTTGCTGAAGTCTCCGGCTTCTTTCAGACGTGCATTCCAACCTGCATCATCATGAAGTTTGGGGGCATTCAACAGACCTGTGGCATGACAGGCTGCACAGTACTGGTTATAAATTGCATCAGGCTCTCTTGGGCCGCTGCTGGTTTCTGCCACAGCAACGCCACTGGCACAATCTTCACCTGCTTTACAAACCTGCCCCATGGGTTTGATACGGTCAGCAATTTCCTGACGACTCACATCATCCAGCTCAATTGCAAAGCTCTGCATTGATGCTGCGAGTAATCCCCCCACCAGAATACTTTTTACGAACAGGGAAGCAGTTTTTACTGCCTGTGTTGTTTTCATGTAGGCCACCATTCCTCAATGTATGGTCTCAGCCTTGCGACAGCTCCCTGCGGCGATTTTTTGCCGTGTCCGGTGCATCGTCCTGGCCTTGTCATTGTTAGCGAGATGTTAAGATCAGCCGATCTCACTCTCTTACCTTATAGGCATAAACCGCGAGGATTATAGACCAAACAGCCATTAGTTAGCACCGTTTTCGTTGTTGTCTGGTGTAATAAAAGCACTTATGCAGTCTTGATGGGTGTTTGTGCTGACGGTTGGGGCAGCCAGTTATAAAAAGAATCAACATTTGATTGAAATGTTACTGGCAGGACATGAAGATTTTTCTGGCGAAGCGTGGACAGAAGCCTGGGTGATCAGTATTATTGCGCTCGCTGGACTGTCCTTTTCCAGTTCTTGTTATGCACCCGTAGCTCAGTTGGATAGAGTACAGGCCTCCGAAGCCTGGGGTCACAGGTTCAAATCCTGTCGGGTGCGCCATTTCTCTTTACTTATCTCCCTTTAAATGCATTTTGCCTCGTGCCTTTTGGCTTAGGGGTGGTTTACTATTGCGTTTCGGTTTTCCAGTACTGTCGCTGGTGAGCATACTGTAAACGGAGTAGTCGATGCTTAATTTCAGTTACCAGAACCCAACCCGTATTCACTTTGGTAAAGGGCAGATTGCCCGTATTGCTGAAGAGATTCCGGCAGATGCCAGAGTGTTAATCACATACGGCGGCGGAAGTATAAAAAAGAATGGTACGCTGGATCAGGTGCTGGAGGCGCTGAAAGATCATACGGTACTGGAGTTTGGTGGTATTGAACCCAACCCCTCTTACGAAACGTTGATGCAGGCTGTTGAACTGGCACGCAAGGAAAAGATTGATTTTCTGCTGGCTGTGGGTGGTGGCTCCGTGATTGATGGCACCAAGTTTATTGCAGCGGCTATTCCTTTCGAAGGTGATCCCTGGACGATCCTCAGTGAACGTGCGCCGATTACAAGCGTTGTTCCTGCCGGTAATGTGCTGACGTTGCCTGCAACCGGCTCTGAAAGTAATTCCGGTTCTGTTGTCACCCGTAAAGAAACGCACGACAAACTGGCCTTTATGCATCCGCTGGTGTTTCCAAAGTTTGCGGTACTGGATCCGGAAACAACTTTTAGTTTGCCTACGGGGCAATCCGCTAATGGTGTTGTTGATGCTTATGTGCACGTGATGGAGCAGTACCTGACCTGCCGTGAAAATACCCCGGTACAGGATCGTTATGCTGAAGGCTTATTGCTGACGCTGATTGAGGAAGGCCCTAAAGTATTGGAGCAGCCTCAGGATTACGGAGTGCGTGCCAGCATTATGTGGACGGCTAACCAGGCGCTGAACGGCCTGATTGGTCAGGGTGTTCCCCATGACTGGGCAACTCATATGATTGGTCATGAGATTACAGCCTTGTACGGGCTGGATCATGCGCAAACACTGGCTATTGTTTTGCCTTCTCTGATGGCTGTTATGAAGGAACAGAAAGCACCACGCCTGTTGCAATATGCAGAGCGGGTCTGGAGTATCAGTGAAGGCAGTGAAGAAGAGCGTATCAATCAGGCTATTGAAAGCACCCGGAACTTCTTCGAACAAATGGGAGTGAAGACCCGCCTGTCTGATTATGGGGTCGGCGAAGATGCTGTTGCCGGATTGGTTGAGCAGCTAAAGCGACACGGTATGGTTACGCTGGGTGAAAACGGTAATATTACCCCGGAAGTTTCAACAGAAATTCTGCAAAAGTCGCTGTAACACTGATTTCAGTCCTATCCTGTTGGGAGGTTTTCAAGCCTCCCTCTTCGTAATACAGCATGTTTTGTCTGAATTATGTTCAGTGCGCTGTTACTGGAAAAGCAGAACAATGAAACAGCAGTCTCGCTGCAGGAACTGGATGAGAGCCAGTTGCCTGCAGGCGGTGTTGAAGTCGCTGTCGAATACACATCGCTTAATTATAAGGACTGCCTCGCAATAAAAGGCAAAGGTCGTATTGTAAGTCAGTGGCCGATGATTCCCGGTACTGATTTGGCAGGCACTGTTACCCATTCATCAGATCCCCGTTTCTCTGTAGGTGATGCCGTACTGGTTACCGGGCATGGTCTGGGGGAACAGCAATGGGGCGGAATGGCTCAAAAAGCCAGAGTAAAAAGTGACTGGCTGATTCCCATGCCATTCGGACTTGATACCCGCAAAGCGATGATGTTGGGGTCTGCAGGTCTGGCAGCGATACTGGCAGTCTGCTATTTGCAGGCATCAGGTATTACACCTGACAGGGGGGAAGTATTGGTTACCGGTGCCAGTGGCGGTGTAGGAAGTATTGCTGTTTCATTGTTAAGCAGACTGGGCTATTCCGTTGTTGCACTGACCGGACGCTCTGAAAATGATTCGTTACTGCAGCACTTGGGCACAATGCGTGTTCTGCAGAGGGGAGCATTAATATTAACAAGTAAGCGACTGGGTGAACCTTGCTGGAGTGGCGTGGTTGATACGGTGGGTGGCAATGTCCTCTCCGGCTTGTTAAGTCAGATTCAGTATGGCGGAACACTGACAACCTGCGGTCTGGTTGGTGGTGTGAAGGTTAATACGACAGTACTTCCTTTCGTTCAGAGAGGTATCCGCTTACTTGGTGTTGAAACCAAACATTGCTCGATGGTTAAACGGCAACAGGTATGGGATATGTTGTCTGCACTGGTACCTCTCGAATATTACCAGCATGCCTGCCGAAGCATTTCATTAGGTCGTGTGCCGGAACATGTTGAAAAAATGTTGCAGGGGCAAATCACCGGGCGCATTGTGGTAAAAACATAAAAGGTTCTTGGCAAGGGAATATTTTATATGGCAATCAGGCTGACATTTCTGGGTACTTCGGCAGGGCTGCCAACCACTGAGCGTAATGTGACGTCGCTGGCATTGGCGAGAGGTGACAGCCGGGACTGGTATATGGTGGATTGTGGTGAGGCCACTCAGCATCAGTTATTGCGTACCCGCTACTCAACCTCCCGGTTGCAAATGATTTTTATCACTCATATGCACGGTGATCATATTTATGGTCTGCCGGGATTACTGGCATCAGCCAGTATGGCAGGACGTGTGGCACCGCTGGTTTTATGTGGCCCGGAAGGTTTACAGGCGTATGTGGAAGCATCTTTGCTGGGCGGAGATATTACTGAACTTCCTTATGAGTTACGTTTTATGAGAACGGATCAGCCGGGTTTTACCTTCAGGGATAACAATTTTGAGATTACTGCTCATGAGTTATCTCACCGGGTTCCCAGTTATGCAGCCAGATTTGAAGAGTTAGCTGTGTATGAAAAACTGGATGTGGATAAGCTGGCTGAGCTTGGTGTGCCCCGTGGACCAAAGTGGGGAGTATTGCAGAAAGGTGGCTCGGTATTACTCGACGATGGACGTGAAGTTTTTTCTGATCAGGTAAAGCAAGAACCGCAACCCGGATGTATTGCAGTAATTGGTGGTGATAACGACCAGCCAGAATTATTACATAACGCAATGCAAGGCGCTGATGTATTAGTTCATGAAGCCTCTTTTTCCAAAGAAGTACTGGCGCGAATAGGACCCGCCTATATGCACAGTACACCGGAGCAGGTCGGTATTGCTGCAGAAAAAGTCGGTGTAAAAAATATTGTTCTGACTCATTTCAGTGGTCGTTATCGCAAATATCCGCGTGATGGTGAGGAAGGCATTGATTCTCTTCGTCAGGAGGCAGAAACAGTGTACGGTGGTCGTATAGAAATGGCTGAAGATTTTACCTGCTGGGAAGTTGCAGCAGGTGGAATCCTGAATGAAATCAGAAAATCATAACCCCTTTATTTCCCTAATCAGAAGATTGTTACCTTGTCTGCCGATGTTACTTTGTCGTATGCAGGACAGGTAACAGTTATGCCAGATTGAACCTTGTATCGCTGAGTTCTTTTTTATTCTTGTCCCTTATCCTGTTGAAATATATGGGTATTTTATTTTTGGCACGCTGAGTGCGTTATACCGGGTGCAAGGATGCGAAATATAACAACAGGGACCCCCCGCCAAAAATAATAATAAAAACGGCAGGGCAAGCAGATTACTTTGCAGGATGCTTTTTTGTGGATTGACAGGGAGTGTACCCGGTGGGTTTAAGAAGGTTGTACAAACAGCCCGGCCGCCAGGTGAAAGGACTATCTGGTAGACCCAGACCATTGCCACACATTGTGTAAAGTAATACGTTTGTTCTTTTAACGGAGCCTTTTGGCTCCGTTTTTTATTGTGTGCCGAGCATGTTGCACAGTTTGGGGGTGAAAGTCCCCTGTCCAGCCAGATGAGGGCGAAGGACTAGCGAAGCACAAGGTTTGTATCGCGAGTTGCAGGCTGAAGGCAGTGTGGAGCAAAACTGCGAGCTGACGAACAGAAACCGGATACGAGGCTGTCTGCGTGAGGACGAGTCAGCAATTGATGACGAAGTCCCATACTCATCCGGACATTCAGGCAGTAAATCCGGCAGTTGTGCAGTGAAAGCGGTGTAACTTACCTCGGGAGGTCTGTGTGGTGTCTGATATTTCAGACTGAGATCATCGTAAGGTGATCTGATCGCCATACAGAAGTCAGCAGACGGCATAGTAACTGGCATACGTCAGTGAAGGCCTGAACGGTACAGAGTGGTGATTAGTTTCTGTTTTCGATACACCGGACAGCAGACAAGTTCAGCAAACCCTGAAGCTCATGCGAAGTGGTCACGGCGGAACCGGAGGCTGCGACGCGATGAGGGCTGAGGCTGTGTCGGCATCACAGGATTACGAAAGCCCGGCGGGTGATACGAGCCTGATGGAGCGTATTGCCAACCCCAATAATCTGACAAGAGCCTTTCAACGGGTTAAACGTAATAAAGGAGCCGCAGGCATCGACCGTGTGACAGTAGAGGGGCTGTACGCTCATTTACAAGAACATGGTCATGGACTGCGACAGTGTCTTTTACAGGGAGAATACAGGCCAGTTCCGGTAAGACGAGTACGGATTCCCAAACCAGACGGAGGAGAAAGGCAGCTTGGAATTCCAACCGCCTTAGACCGTATGGTTCAGCAAGCGATACAACAGGTGTTGCAGGTTGAATGGGAACCAAGGTTCTCAGCCTTCAGTTATGGGTTCAGGCCGAACCGGTCAGCTCATCAGGCAATCAATCAAGCTCAGTCGTATATCTGCGAGGGTTACGATTGGGTCGTGGATATTGACCTGTCGAAGTTCTTTGATCGTGTCAGTCATGACCGGCTGATGGCAAAGCTGGCAGTTCACATGGACGACAGGGACGTATTGCGTTTAATCCGGCGATTTCTCCAGTCCGGAACCATGGAAAACGGGCTGGTAAAACCGCAAACAGAAGGCGTCCCTCAGGGAGGCCCATTATCACCAGTTCTTTCTAATATCGTGCTGGATGAACTCGACAAGGAGCTGGAAAAGCGAGGCTTGCGATATGTTCGTTACGCTGATGATTGTCGGGTGTTCGTGCGCAGCAGAAAGGCCGGCGACAGGGTAATGGTCAGTTTGACCCATTACATTGAAGGTAAGCTGAAGCTAAAGGTTAACGACACGAAAAGTGCGGTTGAGCGAGCATGGAAGCGGGCGTTTTTAGGATACAGCTTTACCAGAAATGGCAGGAAGACGCTGGCAGATAAAACCTGCAAGCGGTTTAAGGACAAGGTCAAACAGCTTACCCACAAAGGCGGGCGATCTCTGGAGCAGAGGCTGGAGTCTCTGAATCGCTATTTACGGGGATGGAAGAACTACTTTCGGGAAGTTGAAACCCGTTCGGAATTCGAGGACTTTGACGGTTGGATCAGGCGACGACTGAGAAGCCTGCTTTGGTATCAATGGAAACGAAGTCCGAAGCGATATGCGGAATTGAGGAAGCTGGGAGTCAGTGACCGGGTGACAAGACAAACTGTGGCATCGAGCAAGGGGTGCTGGCGAGTGAGCCGGAGTCCTGCGTTGCACATGGCTCTGCCGAATAGCTGGTTTGATGAATTAGGTTTGATAAGATTATTGGGCGCTTAACTGGCCGAAACGCCCAGTACGGATCCGCATGCCGGGTGGTGGTGTGTCATGAGAACAGAGTCGGTCTGTTCGTAACTGTAATTGAGATGGAGGAAGGCCCTTCGGTGGTGGCTTCTGGAAGCGACCACCAAACCACTGTGAGCTGCGCTGATTAAGAGTCAGGGTGGTGAGCGTCACAGAAAAGGCGTAACAAGATTGCGTCAGGTACGAGATCAGGAGATGAACGCAAGTGAACCATTGATGACGTGTCGTAAGCATATACATCGACATCAAAAGTGAGGGGCATCACCACCTCATGATAAGTTCAGGGGTTATCCAGTTACCGCCTGAGCGGTGTCCGGCACAAAGATGGCATGAACTGATTTCAGGCTCTTTTACGGAACATGAGAACCTGTCGCTCTGGTGTTAAGGGAGCCAGCCGAGTTGACGAACAGCAAGGCTCTGAGTACCAATACAGGGCACAGGGGCGGATCAGCTCGTAGTAGTGTTGAAGCCTCTGTAATGGCGGTGGAGCGAAGGGGCTGACTTATCCAGTGGATGGAGTAGATCAACCAGTTGTATCTTTGGGATGAATCTATGACAGAAGCAAAACCGTTCACAATTTCTAAAAGGCTTGTCTGGCAAGCCTGGCTGAGAGTGAAAGCCAATAAGGGAGCCGCTGGTATTGATGGTCAGAGCTTGTCTGACTTTGAAATACATCTTGGCGGTAACCTGTACAAACTCTGGAACAGGATGTCATCGGGAAGTTACTTTCCTCCCCCCGTCATGAGTGTCGACATCGCCAAGAAAGGTGGAGGCACGAGACCGCTGGGGGTACCGACAGTAGCCGACCGTATTGCCCAGACCGTGGTGAAGCTAATAATCGAGCCGGTAATGGAACGAACGTTTCATGAAAACTCCTATGGCTATAGGCCGAATCGTTCAGCGCATGATGCGTTGGCGCTAGCCCGAAAACGCTGCTGGAGACGAGACTGGGTCATTGATCTGGATATCAAAGGATTCTTTGACAATCTTGATCATAAACTCATCATGCGAGCAGTAGAGCACCACATCAAAGAACCTTGGATATTGTTGTACATCAAACGTTGGCTTGAAGCTCCAGCTGAGGGTGAGCACGAGAGAATAGAGAGAACAAAAGGAACCCCACAAGGGGGCGTTATCAGTCCCTTACTGGCAAATCTGTTTATGCATTATGCGTTTGATCACTGGCTTGAGCAAAATATCCGGCACGTCTGGTTTGAGCGATATGCTGATGATGCGCTGATCCACTGTCGCAGCAAACAGGAGGCGGAATCCATACTGGAAGCAGTAAGAAGTCGTTTACTCGACTGTGGTCTTACACTGCACCCGGAAAAGACGAAGCTGGTTTACTGCATGGATGAAGACAGACCGGAAAAGCATGAAAACACCTCTTTTGACTTTCTTGGTTACACCTTCCGTCCAAGGATGGTCCGAAACCGGTATGGGAAGTTCTTTGTCAGCTTTCTGCCTGCAATAAGCAAAGCCTCGGCCCAGCATATTCGGGATAGGATAAGAGAGTTGGCTATTCCCACCAAACGATCACTGTATTCTCTTGAAGAGCTTGCAAAGCTGATCAATCCATTCGTTCAGGGCTGGATAAATTACTTTGGGAAATTTTATCCCTCGGCAATGAGAAGAGTCCTGAGCTATGTGGAAGCAACACTGGTTCGCTGGGCTATGGGCAAATGCAAGAAATTGAGGGGCCGTAAGAAGCGGGCAGCTTCCTGTTTGGGGCGAATCGCAAAAAGGGCTCCGTGGTTAATGACACATTGGCGAGCAGGCTGTGTGTCAGCGGTTGGATAAGAAGAGCCGGATGAGGGGAGACTTTCAAGTCCGGTTCTGTGAGCAGCTGAAGGGGAGGTTCCTTCGGTTGACTCGACTGGGAGGAGCGTAGCTGTGAAGCTACGCCCTATCCCGATTTGGGCATTATGAATTTTTAGCCTTTAACTTTCCTCTCTTTCACTCCATACAGTCTACTCTTTAGCTTTCAAGCTACCCGTCAGGGTAACCCTCAAAAGATGCATATAATTTATGAGGTTTGAAATGCTACGAATGAAGAACAAAACGTTTAGCGTTTTATTATCCCTCCTTCTTGTATTTCCATTTCTAAATGTCCATGCCAAGACAAAAAATGAGCTTGCAGAAGAATGGATTCAGCAACTTTACATTCAAGGGATGGCAGGTAGAGCAGTTATTTACAGACTGCGGGCAGAGCTGTGTGCTGCTGATGTTGCTGTTGAAAAGGAAGTTATTGAGAGAATAGTCAGAGCTGCGGAGTGTGGCGCTCATGCATTAATGGACAATTTTTTTGAAGCTCGGGTGGCCTTGGCGAAGGAGCACTTCGGAAGCATAGAGGACTTCTCTAAGCCCTATCTAGATGCACATAAGCATTATGTTGGGGAAACGCATAAATATCGTATTCCTCTTAGGAATGTGGATCAGGAGTTAGGATTTGCAGAGAATTTAACGCTAAGAGAGTATTTTTTTGGTTATTTACAGCGATATGGAAACTCATCAAGAAGCGTCTATCCTGCTGTTTTAAAAATGGTTGCTTTATGTGAGGCCTCAGTTTCACAAGCCGAGTATGATGTTGACCAGGAAGAGAAACTAACTATTGAATTGATCAGGTATGAAGAACTACTTAAGTTGAAACAAATTCTGTTAAAAGAAGCAGTGCCACAAGTATTTGAGCAGTCAAAAACACCAGAAGTTTGTTTGGCTGCAGGGGCAATAACTAAGTTAAATTCATTTGTACGTCACCCAATAACTGTTGAATTTGTTTTAAAGATTGATGATTCTGAATTCACTGCAGCTATGGATTGCTGGAAAGATCATCAACAGTGGCCTCAGGGAGGGCCATGCTCAACGCTCATAGGCATGAGAGAAAAAGTAAACCAACTTATATCAATTCTGGATAAAGAAGAGTTTAAATTTGAACAAATTATCCCGGCAGGAGGTGGCAGGTTTTCATCTGCCAAGTGGGCAGAAATGGATTCAGTGGAGGAGCTTAATCGATACCAGAAGAGTTTTTCTGAATATCTAAAAGAATCACGCAAGAAATATGCTCCTAAGCCCTCGGAGCAATAGCGGATTTATCAATCTAGCTGGAGAGTAGAAGCTACTTTGCCATCGCCCCTCACCCGCGTATAGTGGAAAATACGCATAAGCCAATGAGGGACTTGCGATGAGCGAAATGGACGAGCTCTACCTTTGTTTGCTGTACCTGAGAAGTACCTGCGAACGTCTGGCGGCAACACTGGTTTGCTACCTTGCCGCCAGACCCAATGAGGAGGGCGATTCGACAATCCTTGTCCCGGTTATGGTATCACTGCAATCAAAACAGGAAAAAATAGCCCACCGGCTCGATACCTGCTTTCCCGATTATATGGAAGAAAAGCGC
Source organism: Endozoicomonadaceae bacterium (assembly GCA_965261725.1). Lineage (GTDB taxonomy): Bacteria > Pseudomonadota > Gammaproteobacteria > Pseudomonadales > Endozoicomonadaceae > CANDOC01. The sequence goes on from CBDHDU010000047.1 coordinate 109,852, forward strand.
TGGCATGAAGCGGATGTCATGACTGCCCAGTTGCTTAATTTGAGTGATGAATCCCGCAGCGAACTCCAGCAATTGTGTATGACTGAAATGCAGACTTTGCAGGCGGTCGGTTCACTTTTCCCGGAACGATAATTGTTGATAACCCTGCACCTGATAATACTGCGTACTTCTGCCTGAATTACCTGCCCTGATACGTTGCTCACGTTTTGTATAGTGGGCAGCTTTTATGCTTATTGTGAATACCCATATATTATCAAGTATTATTGTTTTGTTTCTACGTAACAAACTGTGGCTATTATTTCGCCTGCTTCTATAGCCCTTGTAAATACTGGCTTTTAATGACTTATCCACATCTAGTTAACAGTCTTATTCAGGGTTTCTGTGAACAACTTATCAACAGTTTTACGGTGTGGATAAAGGTAAAAAAGTATCCACTTTTGACTGCTATTGCGTCCTTCAGCCCCTTTGCTTCCCGCAGAGCCTGAATTCCTTTCATATACTTGTTCCCTGTTCGATCCGTTTCCCCGTGCCTGCGGAAGTACGTTGCAGAGTTGAGGTAGTATGTTCTGGCTGCAGTTTCTGGTTGTGATTACGTGCATTTTGGTAGGTGCCAGAGTTGGTGGTATCGGACTGGGGGCTATGGGTGGGCTAGGCCTTGCTATTCTGACCTTTGGCTTTGGGCTGGAGCCTACTTCCCCCCCCATTAACGTCATGCTGATGATGATGTCTGTGGTGGCCGCTGCGTCGTCATTGCAGGCTGCCGGGGGGCTGGATTATCTGGTGGGTGTGGCAGAACGAATATTACGCCGTAATCCTGACAAAATAACCTTTCTCGGACCTTTGGTTACTTACACCTTTACCTTTTTTGCCGGAACCGGACATGTGGCTTATTCCGTATTGCCGGTGATTGCGGAAGTGGCCAGAAAAACCGGTGTGCGCCCTGAGCGCCCTTTAAGTATTGCAGTGATTGCTTCCCAGCAGGCGATAGCTGCCTGTCCGATCTCGGCAGCCACTGTTGCACTGGTAGCGTTACTTGCTCCGACTGGGTATGAATTGCTGGATATTTTGATGGTCACATTACCGGCAACCCTTGCGGCAGTCATGATTGCTGCTTTCTTCGCCAATCGTCAGGGCATTGATCTGGATAAAGACCCAGAGTACCAACGCCGCATGCAGGATCCGGTATTTCGGAAACGTATTGAACATGGTGTGGATAAAACAGTAACCGAAACACGTGCGGGAGCCAGGTTATCTGTTGTCATATTTTTGCTGGGTGCTGTCGGGGTGGTGTTGTTTGGTTCATTCCCGGAGTTGCGCCCCGCATATCAGACAGCTGATGGCACGGTGCGACTGGTTGGTATGGCTCATACTATTGAAATTGTCATGTTGAGTGTTTCCGCAGCAATATTCCTGCTCTGTAAGGCCAAAGCCAGCGATGTGGCGCTGGGCAGTGTGTTTATGTCAGGCTCGCAGGCGGTCATTGCAATCTTCGGTATCGCCTGGATGGGTGACTCATTCTTCAACGGTCATATGGAAGTTTTCAGTACCTCGATTGAAAGTCTGGTGCAGGCGGCTCCCTGGACATTTGCCTTGGCTTTGTTTGTTTTATCTATCATGGTCAACAGTCAGGCTGCCACTGTAACCGCGTTGATTCCCCTGGGTATTGCTTTGGGGATTCCCGGTTATATGTTGATTGCCATGTTTCCGGCCGTTAATGGCTACTTTTTTGTGCCCAACTATCCGCCGATTATTGCAGCCATTGGTTTTGATATAACCGGCTCAACAAAAATCGGACGGTTTGTATTTAATCACAGCTTTATGCTGCCGGGAGTAATAGCAACTGTTCTCGGTGTGTCATTCGGATTTGTGTTTTCAAGTATTCTTTTCTAGAAAGCTGTCGGATTCACCAGAACCCGACAGCGGGTTCTGAATTATGCTGCGCTTATATCGCTGTGGCTGCTGATAAGAGCCTGAACAACTGTCGGGTCGGCGAGTGTGGATGTATCGCCGAGGTGTTCATATTCTCCGACCGCAATTTTTCGCAGAATGCGGCGCATGATTTTTCCTGATCTTGTTTTAGGCAGGCTGGGCGCATGCTGAATAATATCAGGCATGGCAATTGCCCCGATTTCATTGCGAACCCAGTCTTTTAATTGCTGTTCCAGTGCATTGTCATATACAGCTTCCTGCATCAGGCTGATATAGGCGTAGATTCCCTGACCTTTAATGTGATGTGGATAACCAACCACGGCGGCTTCAGCTACGGCAGGATGAGAAACAAGAGCACTCTCTATTTCCGCAGTGCCCATCCGGTGACCGGAAACATTTAATACATCATCAACACGTCCGGTGATCCAGTAATAGCCATCTTCATCCCGACGGGCACCATCGCCGGTGGAGTACATGCCTTTGAACGTAGAGAAATAAGTTTGCATAAAACGATCATGGTCGCCGTATATCGTGCGGGCCTGTCCCGGCCAGCTATCTAACAGCACCAGATTGCCAGAGGTTTCGCCGGACTTGATATTACCTTCGTTATCCACAATCGCAGGTTTAACACCAAATAACGGACGGGTAGCTGAACCCGGTTTTAATGTTGTTGCACCCGGTAGCGGCGCAATCAATGCTGCGCCGGTTTCTGTCTGCCACCAGGTATCAATAACCGGGCAGCGGTCATTGCCAATGGTTTGACGATACCAGACCCAGGCCTCCGGATTGATCGGTTCGCCGACAGTACCCAGTAAACGCAGGCTGCTGCGATCGGTATCTTCAATAGCCGCATCCCCTTTAGCCATCAGCGCCCGAATCGCTGTCGGGGCGGTGTAGAGAATGTTGACCCGGTACTTATCAATAATCAGGCTCATGCGATTGGTGTTCGGGTAGTTCGGTACTCCTTCATGCATGACCATGGAGGCTCCATTGCTTAATGGTCCGTATACCATATAAGTATGCCCGGTAATCCAGCCGACATCAGCGCAACACCAGAAGGTTTCCCCTTCACGATAATCAAAAATATATTTGAATGTTGTGGTGGCGTAGGTCAGATAACCGCCTGTCGTATGTAATAAACCTTTTGGTTTACCGGTTGAGCCCGAGGTGTACAAAATAAATAAGGGGGCTTCAGCATTCATTTCTGTGTGTGGGCAGTCTGGAGATGCATGCTCCATACTTTGTTGCCAGTCGACATCTCTGGTTTCATCCCAGTCTGCTGGTGTGGCCGTATGCTTTAGTACTACAACATGACTGACCGTTGTGACCTCGGTATGTGCAAGCGCTTTATCCACATTACTTTTCAGGGGGATATGCTTGCCACCCCGGATGCCTTCATTGGCAGTAATAACAACTTTGGCACCGCTGTCGGTAATTCGCCCGGCGAGTGCTTCGGGTGAGAACCCGCCAAAAACAACTGAGTGTATTGCACCAATGCGGGTACAGGCCTGCATGGCAACGGCTGCTTCAATGACCATTGGCATGTAGATAGCGACAACATCACCCTGTTGAATACCCAGTGATTTGAGCACATTGGCAAAGCGACAGACCTGCTCATGTAATTCCCGGTAGGTGACCTGTCGTTCCTTTCCGGGTTCATCACCTTCCCAGTAGATGGCGACCTGCTCACCCCGTTGTTCGAGGTGACGGTCAAGACAGTTCCAGCTGATGTTGGTAGTGCCGTCTTCAAACCATTTAATCGCTACATTGTTATAGTCATAAGCGGTGTTTTTAACCTGAGTAAAAGGTTTGAACCAGTCAATGCACTGAGCCTGTTCACGCCAGAACCCTTCCGGGTCATCCATTGATTGCTGATACATGGCCTGATAGGTCTTTGCATTTACCCTGGCATTGGCTGCCAGAGCAGGATCAACAGGATAACTCTGATAGTCGGGCATACAGACTCCCCGTGAGATTGGTTTATTGCGCGGCAAGTATAGATGCTCAGCTACTCTTTAATTCCGCTATTTTTGATAGTGCATCAATTCCCTGTGAGCTCTTATCCTTTGATTTATGAAATTAGAATCATTTATTAAGCAGTGTAAACTGAATCCTCAAACGCCAACGCAGGATTTACTCACTTTGAATAAATCGCTGGTGAGAGCACTTTTGGCAACCAGGCGGCAAACTCAATTTTCAGAAGATTGCTGGATAGGCTGCCTGGTCTGGAAAGGTAATCGAGTCAAGCTAGAAAATCTTTCAACGGAGAAACTTCAGGCGTATGAGAGCAATAGCATTTTTTTTCATAGCGAAAAAAGAAGGTTTAAAAGGGAAGGTAGGTATTTAGGGCATTTTCGCTCTAAACCAGTTATCAGCGAGGACTGGAGTCAGTCGGTAGGTATTTCTCTTCATGAAGTTGGTCGCATAATAAAACAACACAGTTGGCTGGAGTCGCCGGTATCACTTGATTTTACGTTGTCTGGAGGAAAGTTATATCTCATCGTGTTGCGAGATAAAACATTACGGTGGGGTTATGTCAGCACTGAACCAAGGAAAAGGGGATTACCTGCGTTCGAATCAGATTCGACTCAAATGATGAGTTTACTCGAGCAGAAAGGCGCGTTAGATGATCAGGATATGATAGATGCTGCACAAGCATTTTTTAATTTAAAAATGCACCGTGAACTTTCCGAAATACTTTATTACGAATATTTTGGCTGTTCTGTGCCAGAGGATAAAAAAAGCTCTGATAGTCTGGATTTGGTGTTACTGTCGCCTCATGTCTATTAGCTTGATACTTGTGGTTAATGGTCTGCTATAGCGATCTGAATAGAATATTTGAGTCTAATAATAACAAGGTGCAGGTCAATTATGAGTACTCTCAGCTACTTTGACGACACTCATCGGTTACTGCGTGATTCTGTTCGCCGCTTCGTAGAACGTGAAATTATTCCCCATATTGATGACTGGGAAGAAGCCGGGTTATTCCCCCGTGAGCTTTATACCAAAGCCGGTGAAGCCGGATTGCTGGGCGTCGGTTATCCGGAAGCACAGGGTGGCAGTGAAGGTGATCTGTTCCAGTGGGTAGTTTTCTGTGAAGAAATGATGCGCTCAGGCTCCGGTGGTCTGATGGCTGGATTGGGTTCATTTGATATTGCTCTGCCCCCGATTGTGAAATTTGGCAGTGATGAGCTGAAGCAACGAGTTGTGCCGCCTGTTTTGCGGGGAGAAAAGATTGCCGCATTGGGGATTACAGAACCGAATACCGGTTCTGATGTTGCAGGTATACAAACCAAAGCTGCTCGGGAAGGGGACTTCTATCGTGTTAACGGAGCCAAAACCTTTATTACCAGCGGCACTCGTGCAGACTTTTATACGGTCGCCGTAAGAACCGGCAATGAAGGTTATGGCGGTATCAGCTTGTTAATGATTGAAAAGGATACACCCGGTTTTTCCGTTGCCAAAAAGCTGAAAAAAATGGGTTGGTGGTGTTCCGATACTGCTGAACTGTTTTTCGAAGATTGTATGGTTCCGGCAGAGAATCTGATTGGTCAGGAAAATAATGGCTTTGCAGCCATTATGAGTAACTTTCAGAAAGAACGGCTGATGCTTGCTTTGATGGCAAACGGTACATCTCAGCTGGCACTGGACAGCTGTCTTGAATATGTAAGAGAGCGAAAAGCATTTGGAAAACCTTTGTCAGGTTTTCAGGTTACACGACACAGGCTGGGAGATATGGCTACCAGACTGGAAGCGTCTAAAGAGTTTACCTATCGAGTCGCAGCGAAAATGGATAATGGTGAATCGGTAATTAAAGAAGTATCCATGGCCAAAAACTTTGCCACAGATTGCAGCGATATGATCACGCATCAGGCCATACAGCTGTTTGGCGGGATGGGTTATATGCGTGGGTGTCCGGTTGAGAGGTTGTATCGTGATAACCGGATTCTGTCGATCGGTGGTGGTACGCGAGAGATTATGAATGAGATTATCACCAAACAAATAGGTTTATAAAGCTGGCGATCAATAGTGACAGGTACTGAGAATAATCTTAGTACCTGTCTGTCCGCTATATCAGAGCTTTAAGAATTCAGCATCAACACGACAGAACTGGATAATCAGCAATGCCACTGTAGCATAAAAGCCAAATGGGTCATGGCGGGTAATATCCTGCTGCCATTCGGGTAGCCAGTTCAGTAACTGATTCTCCAGAACATCCCGTTGTATTTCTGCTGGTTTTCCCTGTATCGCAAGGTTACCCATGAAATCCAGAATAATGCCCAGATGATCTGCAGGTTCCTTAAAACCTTCAGACCGGGCAAAACCGTTTTCTTCCAGCTTCTGCAACATCTGATGATGAGGTTCCTGCATCAGCAGTCGTTTATCAGAGGCATAAACTGAACCGTAAGGCAGTGCACCTTTTTTGGCGGTTCCCAGAAACAGCTGGGCATAGTCAGCAGCGAGTTCGAGAGGAGTATCCGCTCTTTCCTGTAAAGCGGTTACAGCTTGACGAAAAGTATGCACTGCATCCTGCAGTCCGGACTCTTCGGCCAGCGCTTCCAGAAAGCGATTCATATCATCACCAAACAACTGATCCAGCTGCGTCTCATTGAGTTCAGCTGCAATCAGGCTGGAAAGCCACCAGTAAACCTGAGCGCGGTTTTCAGCAGTTGAGTCAGTCATATTAAGGTCTGGATTCCAAATAGCGGGGAAGTATAGAAGAGATAAAGCTGGCCAGATTCTTATATAAATGAGAATCCGACCCGCTTGAGTCTATCAGGCTCTGACTTCGACAGGACCGTCGAATGCCGTTACCTTCAGAGCAGAGCCAGTGTATTTCTCCATATCAACAACAACTGTATGGGCTGATGTTGCCTGCGCCAGCTTGGAGCTGCGCATATCGCGGGTCAATACATTAGGGTCACCGTTCTTACAGATGCTGCCGATCTTGCCGCCTTCAGCCGGATCGTACCAGGCACCTTCAAAGATACGAATAACACCCGGCTTGTAACGGTCGCTGACTTTCGCACCAGTCAGTACCTGTCCACGGTCGTTGAATACACGAACGATGTCGCCGTCTTTAATGCCGCGAGCCTTGGCATCCTGCGGACTCATGTAAACCGGTTCACGCCCTGCGACTTCATAAGTCTCACGCAGACCTTTGGAAGCGTTCAGCTGAGAATGAACACGATCTTTCGGGTGACAGGATTGCAGGTGCAGCGGAAACTTATCAGAACCCTGACCGCCGTGAGAACGTTCAAACGGTTCCATCCAGGTTGGGTGTGCAGGGCAGTCGTCGTAACCCAGTTTGGCGATGGATTCAGAGTAAATCTCGATCAGACCGGTTGGGGTACCCAGTGCTTCCAGCTCAGGCTCTGCACGGAATTCAGAGTGACGAACCCACAGGTTTTCAGTGGACTTGTCGAACTCTACGTAGCCTTCGCCGTTCCAGAACTCGTCAAAGGATGGCATGTCGATCTTGCGTAGCTTGCCGCCGTTACGAGCCTGGTTGTACAGGTGCTCCAGCCAGCCCATTTCATCACGGCCTTCAGTGAACACTGCGTCCTGATCAAAGCGCTTGCTCAGGTCTGCAAAGATATCGATATCGTTACGGGATTCGAACAGCGGCTCAACCAGCTTGTGCATGGCGATGATGCCCTTGCGGGAGTGGTTACCGAAGCCGTCAATATCATTACGCTCATAAGGCGTAGTGGCTGGCAGTACGATGTCGGAGAAACGGCAGGTTGCTGTCCAGTGATTATCGATAGCGATTGCAGTTTCGAGGTTCTGCCAGGCGCGAACCATCTTGTTACGGTCCTGCTGGTGATGGAAAGGGTTACAACCGGTGAAGATAGCAACCTTGATCGCAGGCAGTGTGGTTTTACGACCGTTGAAGTCGATAACCTTGCCGGGCTCCATCATTGAGTCAACAAAGCGGGCAACCGGAATGGTCTGGGAGTACTTGCCAAAGTCGCCGTTGTACTTAGGCTTGCCACCCGGCGCGCTACCGGTAAAGCCGTTAACTTTGACAGCCTTTTTACGGGTTGGTACACCCGCACCGTTGTAGTGCCAGCCAAAGCCGAAGCCGCCACCAGGCAGGCCGATCTGGCCAATCATGGAAGCCAGTACAACCAGCATCCAGGCATACTGTTCGCCGTGGTGCATACGCTGCACACACCAGCCACCGATAAACTGGGTACGACCTTTAGCAAAGGTACGTGCCAGATCTTTAATGGTGTTGGCCGGAATACCACAGATTTTGCTCGCCCATTCGGCTGTCTTAGGCTGACCATCGGATTCGCCGGTCAGGTAAGGCAGGAACTTCTCAAAGCCGGTGGTGTAATCCAGCAGGAAGGTTTTGTCGTGCAAACCTTCGCTGTACAGGGTGTGTGCCATACCCAGCATCAGCGGAACGTCAGTCTGTGGGTTCAGGGCAAGCTGTTCACAGCCGAGGAATGCCTGAGTTTCGGAAACCACAGGGTCGATGCTGATGGCGCGGATACTGCCGTCGGCAATCTTTTTCTTCAGGTCATGGTAGTAGCCATAAACGTCATGATCCGGAGTGCTCCAGCCTGCCTGCAGGTTCTTGATCGGGTCGGAACCCCAGAATACAACAGTGTTAGAGTTTTCCAGTACCAGTGGCCAGGAAGTCTGTTGGCTGTAAACTTCAGTAGAACCTACGACGCGTGGCAGAATTACCTGTGCGGCACCGGTAGAGTAATCACCAACCTTCTTAACATAAGTGCCGTGCAGGCCAACCGCACGCTGCATCGCGGCGATGCAGTTGTGGTAGGCGCCGTTGGCTTTCCAGCCAGTATGACCGGCATACAGACCAGAAGGGCCGTGAGTGTTCTGTACGCGTTCCAGTTCTTCGTAGAAAAAGTCCAGTGCCTGTTCCCAGGTTACACGGACAAAGCGGTTGTCGCCGCGCTGAGTGGTGTCACTCTTTTCACGGTTCTTCAGCCAGTCCAGACGTACCATCGGGTAACGTACACGGGCGGTGGAGTACAGGTCGTCCCGTACCCCGATCAGCATATCGCTTGGATAGATATCTTTTTCAAAAGGCTTAACGGACGTCAGTTCACCGTTCTCAACCTTGGCACGGAATGCCCCCCAATGGGTCGCATTGGTTTTTTCCATAGCCGGTGCACAGGCATCATGTGCAGAAGCTTTGCCAACCAGCAGGCTGGGGCCGATCATGCCCGCAGCTGCAGTTTTCATCATGCCACCCAGAAAACGACGGCGGCTAACCTTTACTGAATCAATTACGCTCATTTTTCTACTCCGTTTCTTTTTAATTGCTTAGTGAGCGCCGCCGTGGGCGGAGTCAGAGCCGTGGTTCTGCAGGTATTTCAGCAGGGTACGTTCTTCACGCTTGCTCAGGTCTGCAAAGCTCATCATGCCTTTCAGCTGGGCAATCCATTCGGTGGAGCTGAAGTGGTTTACGTCTGGTGCGCCGTGACACTGAGTACAGGTGCTCTGATACAGTTCTTCGGTGTAGTCCCAGATCGGGCGAACGTCGGTCAGCAGGTTTTCATTCTTGATCCAGGCGTTGGTGCTGACTTTTTCCCAGGTCTTGCCGGTTTCTTCCAGGGTGGTGGATTCCAGTACTTCAACTTTCTCAGCCTGAGCAGTACGCAGTGCTGCAGAGAAGATACGCTTACCCGCTTCAGCAGTCAGTACACGACCACGGCCGCTGGTGTCACGCCAGCCGATAACGTCAACATTCAGCATATCGCCCTGACGCTCTTTAACCTGTACTTCGGTCGCAGGCAGCAGCTTGCCGACTTCAGTTTCAGTGTTAGCTGCTTCGTACAGCTTGACTTCAGTCAGAGAGAACATCAGATCTTCAGAAGCAGATTCAGCGCCCAGCTTTTCCAGAGTTTTCCAGGTCTTGCGGTAGCCGCTGCTCATATCAGGCAGTTCGTGGGCAATACCTTTGTGGCAGGAAATACAGGTCTGGTTGGTTGTTGCAGCTTCCATCATCTGCTTGGCAGCAGCGACAGACTGTTTACTGTGATCCATGGCTTCATAGGAGTGACACTTGCGACAGCCGGAAGAGTCATTGTCTTCCATACGCGCCCAGACACGCTCAGCCAGCTCAAGGCGTTTTTCCTGAAACTGTTCGGGTGTATCAATGGATTTGGTAATGAAGTGTTGGTACAGATCGTTGGATGCGCCGATTTTGCGCAGAATCTGTCCGGTCAAGTCTTGAGGCATGTGACAGTCAGAGCAGATGGCCTGAACACCGGAAGCATTCGAGTAGTGAACAGACTGTTTGTACTCTTCAAATACAGGCTCCATGGTGTGACAGCTGCTACAGAACTCTACAGAGCCGGTTAATTCAAAGCCTTTATGCCCAGTCCAGATCAGTGCAACAGTGGCAATAGCTCCTGTCAGAAGCAGTGCGATCACTGAGTAACGACCGGATGGTGTCGTTAAAAAGTTCCAAATTTTTTTCATGAATTGTGTGCCAGTGGCTAGTTAAAAATTATGTTGTGCTGACACTTTATTGATATGTTGTGAACCACTCTGCACCTGCTGTGAACAACAGGTGTTTAATTGTGAAAAAATATGAATAGAATAGGCACCTGTCAGAGGGGAAGTCGGCGGAGCATAAAATTCATGAGTTACCATGTCCTGGTCGTTGAAGATGAACCGGTCACCCGCGCTCGGCTGGCCGGTTATTTTCGCAAGGGGGGATACCAAGTCAGTGAGGCGGCTGATGGTAAACAGCTGTGGGAAGTCTTTGAGCGCGAATCAATTGATTTGATTTTGCTGGATATTAATTTGCCGGGAGAAGATGGCCTGTCTTTGACCCGGATGCTGAGAAGTCGTTCTACGGTGGGCATTATTCTGGTAACCGGCAGAACCGATATGGTTGACCGGGTTGTCGGATTGGAAATGGGAGCAGATGACTATGTCGTCAAACCTGTAGAGTTGCGGGAGCTGCTGGTAAGAGCGAAAAACCTGCTGTGGCGTATATCGCTGGCTCAGGAAACTCAGCAAGAGGTCGAACCGGAAACTGCAGAAAGCATAGAGGATGACCAGATCCTGCACTTCAGAGACTGGGCGCTGGATACTCGTAGGCGTGATCTATCCCGAAATCAGCAGTCAGTGGCTTTGACCAGTGCAGAATATGATTTGCTACTGGCATTGATGACACAATCAGGCACTGTATTAAGCCGGGAGCGACTGATGAATCTGATCAGTCATCGCAGCCAGTCTGCCGGTGATCGTACGATTGATACCCTGATTCGGCGGTTGCGCTCCAAACTGTGTGATCCGGCGCGTAATCCGATGCTGATCAAAACTGTTCATGGGGAAGGGTATTTATTTACCGAGACGGTGCACTAACTTCATAAACAGGTCTGTAATTTGCCGGAGCCAGGGAGTATTGCTGTTGCTCCGGTGATATAGGCTCGTTTGATCGTCTTATGATTCTGGAGCCAAGATCTTTTATCCAGAATTCACCTTCCAGATAACGGACGGCCTGATCGATAGCCAGCCGGCCTTGCAATACAGGCTGATCATCATTGCTGGTGAGAATTTTGCCACGAATCAGCCCCCGGTAAACGCCATGGGTTAGATAGGTTGAAATAATCTCAGGCTTGTTTTTACCTTGTTGCTGCATAGCGCTAACAGCAACTTCAGCCATTGTGGCATCACCGATCAGATAATCCAGATCGGGATACTGGTTAAGCACTTTGTGGATTAACTGTCGTTTGATTGCTTTATCGTTATCACCATATTCCCGCGTCACAATCTTTACTGCGCTGTTTTCAAGAGCTTTCATCAAACCTTGTTCAGTTACACTGCTGCCACCCCTGCCCGGAGGCGAGGATAGCCATGCCGCGTGAACGGGTTTACTTGCAGGCGGATGCTGTTCTTCCAGCCACTGGCCAATGGTATATCCCATTTGATACCAGCTGACGCCGGTTTTCCCCGTAATATTTTTGGGCTCAAGATTATTCACCAGTCCGAAAACCGGGGTGCTTTGGGCAAACGTATTGATAGTGGAAGTCATTACGTCGTAGCCGATACTGCCGACCAGTACCGCATCTGCTTTCCATTGTCTGCATTCTTCCAGCTGCTTGCTCTGGTTTTGGCTATCGGTATAACCGTCGGCAACCAGCACTTTTAAATTGATGCCCAGCGTTTTAGCCTGATCCACCATGCCGTAGTTAATATTCAGCCAGTAGGAGTCTTTCAGGTGTGGGTAGAGTGTACACAGCCGCCATTTTTGCCGGCTTTCAGTGAGTGGTGTGAAAGATTGCTGATGCACACTGCTGTAATCAAATGCCTGATCGGGTGCGACCACTTCCCAAGTACCAGTGGGGGTAGTTGGTTTGGCTGTAGCAGCGCTGATGCTGCATAACAGCAGAGTGGCAAATAAAATGAGGCGCGACATTAATACTGAGAACCCTAAAGCAAGCTCCGCATTATTCGCAGTCAACGTCTTGGGCACAATTGATATATGCCGGAATAACCAAAGATTAATTTTATTTAATCTTCTACTCACTCTTTTTTCACTGGGTTGCGGATAGACTTTGAGAAAGTATTAATGATTATGCTTAGGGCAAAGGAGAGTCGTTATGTCTCTGTTCAAAAATATATTAATCGGGTTGGTGTTTGTCTCTGTAAGTGCCTTTGCAGAAGACGATGAAATGATACTGCGTCTGGCGTTACAGAGTGCTGCATTGCAGCCGGAACAGGTGATGGAGCAGTCGCTTGAAAAATACCCGGGGTTTATCGAAGAGTTCAGTATTGACGAGGAAGATGGCAGGATGATTTATGAAATCTCTATCATCAGCCCGGAAACCGGCCGCAGAACCGAAATCGAAATCGATATGCTCAGTGGTAAGACTCTGGAGGTCGAAGAGGAAAAAATTCGCAGCTGGAACGCGACAGATAAAACCTTTTCCAAAGCCCGGTATCAGCAGCTTGTAAGCAGTAAGGTCAGCTTGCAAACCGCAGTTTCTGAAGCTCAGAAGCTTTTCCCGGGGCAGTTGATCGAAGCAGAACTTGAAGACGAAAAGGGCATCGTATTTTTCGAAATCGAGATGCTTTCGGAAGATAACTTGAAAACCATTGTCGTTGATATTAAAACCGGCAAGCCTATCCCTGTTGCTCGTGGCCATTATGGCCATGGTGCCGAAGACAGCTGGAATAGAGGGAAGAGTAGTGACCGTGCTATGTCCGGGACAAAACATCTGTAGGTCAGGCATGACAGGGGGGGGATATGAGCTGACGCCTATGTAGAGTAATCTGTACGCTCTCTAACCTCCGGACAGATTACTGTAGTCGTACATGGAAGACGTCAGCTCACTGGTAAAGAATCTTAAGGCTCATCTCCCCTGGCATCAAGCCCAGATTGTGTTTCTGGCCCTATTCATTCTTGCCCTGATTAGAGGACGCTCCTGCAACCTTTATCGCGTGGCAGAAGAATTCCAGAGCAAGTCTCAGGCTGAATCCAGCTATCGCCGTATAAAGCGCTTTTTTTCAGGTTATACCTACTGTTACGAGCAACTGGGAAAGCTGATCCTCCAGTGGCTGAACCTTGGCAGCTACACACTCTGCATGGATAGAACCAACTGGAAGTTTGGTCGTAAAAATATCAACTACCTGGTTGTGTCTATCGCTTGGCAGGGAGCCTCGATTCCCATTGTCTGGAGCTGTATGGATAAGGGCGGCGGTAACTCCAATACAGATGAACGAATAGCCATCATGGAAAAGGTTTTGGCTCTGATCCCGGCTGCCAAGATCGATGGTCTGCTTGCTGACCGTGAATTCATCGGCCATGACTGGTTCAAATGGCTGGACGAGCAAGGCATCCTTTGTAGATTGCGGATCAAGGGTGATATCTCGGTTCTGGGCCGTTGTGGCAGGGATATCAAGGCAAGGCAGCTGTTTTGGAACCTAAAACCCAACCAGACAGAGATTTGGCACAGCAAACGCAGAGTTTCCGGTGTCTGCCTGTATATCGGTGGCAGGCGCACGGTCAAAGGGCTTCTGATCGTCGTAGCGACAAAAAAAACAGAGACGATGATAGAAGACTACTATAAGCGCTGGTCGATTGAGACGCTATTTGGTTGCCTGAAAAGTCGCGGCTTTGATCTTGAATCTACCCATATGACAGACCCTAATCGTATGGACAAGCTGATGGGTATTCTTGCATTGGCGTTTGCCTGGTGTCTGATAGTGGGTCACTGGAAGTATGGTGAAGCGAAATCGCTGCCGCTGAATAAGCATTGGAGACCAGCCAAGAGCTTGTTTCGGTTGGGATTGGATATGCTTCACAGAGTGCTGAAAAACGAAGGCTCAAAAAATGACGAAGTCAGCTTCCAGGTCTTACTTCAAGTTTTGTCCCGTACATAGGTGACCGTGGCTGGTTCCACTGGTTTGAATCACTTGTAAGCTTTATTTTTATTCTGACACTGATGTTAGCGATGATTGCTCCACTGGATGCAGTCTGTGTGGAACGTTAGCTTTGCGGTGCTGTATGTAATGACTGTCTGAGGAGTTATGTCTGTGAAATTACTGGTGATAGAGGATGACCAGACAACACGGGACTATGTTGTAAAAGGATTCATGGAAGCAGGATGGGCTGTCGATCAGGCAGATAATGGTCGGGATGGTTTATTTCTTGCGTCTGATGATACTTATGACGTGATCATCCTCGACCGTATGCTGCCCGGCATGGATGGCCTGAAGCTGCTGAAAATCCTCAGGGGAACAGACAATAATACACCGGTGCTTATCCTGAGTGCGCTGGATGCTGTTGATCAGCGTATTCAGGGATTACGGGAGGGTGGCGACGATTATCTCTGCAAACCTTTTTCCTTTGCCGAGCTACTGGTAAGAGTCGAAATTCTGGCGCGTCGCGGCAAAGTTAAGCCTTCAATGACAACGCTGAAACTGGCTGATCTGAAAATGGATTTATTATCCCATCAGGTATTCCGGGGTGAAACTGAAATCAGCCTGCAGCCAAGAGAGTTTCAACTGCTGCGTTATCTCCTTGAGCATCAGGGCAAAGTTGTTTCCAGAACCTTATTGTTTGAAGCGGTGTGGGATTATCACTTTGATCCCGGCAGTAATATTATCGATGTCCATGTCGCCAAACTGCGTCGCAAGCTTGAAGCTGCCGGAGAAGGTTCGCTGATCCACACGGTTCGGGGAGCAGGTTATGTTCTCCGTAGTGCCAGCTGAGCGGAGTATCTGTTGAGCAAGAACTATAAAGCTTCATTGCTGTGGCGTTTTACGCTTATTCATACGTCTATAGTCGTCATGCTATGTGCGCTGACGCTCTGGCTGGTCAGCTATTTCAGTCTGGGCTATTCGCAGCAGCGACAGAATACTTTTGTGCTTGGGCAGCTCAGTACGCTTAAGCAACATGCAGTCACTGCAGACAGAAAAAGCTTTTTGAAGGAAATAGACTGGCTGGCTCGTGACAGTAGTCAGGTGCTTGTCGTTCTGAAGTCAGCAGATAAATACTTCGGTAATCTCAATTACTTGCCTGACAGGGTTCCGCAGATGCCGGAAATCGGCAGCTTTATGATCTTCGGTAATAGTGCGCTGGGCAATGGTCGGCTGCAAAAAGTGCGCGGCAGTCAGATTGATACGCGTTGGGGAAAAGTACTGGTTGCTTATAATTCATCGGATTTCAATGTTTTTGCGGCTCGCTTCAAACTGGCGGTTTATGGTGCCATTTTTCTGGCGCTGATTGCCGGTCTGGTGACGGGAACGCTGTTCTCACGAAAAGTATTGGGAAGATTAAATGAGATAAACAAGATGACCCGACAGGTGAAGTCTGGTGATCTGTCTGCACGTGTTGCAGTGTCTTCCCGCAATGATGAATTTGACGAGCTGGCGGATCATATCAATGGCATGTTGAGCCGGATTGAAGATTCCGTCGGGGCGTTGAGAACCGTCACAGACAGTATTGCTCATGATCTGCGAACGCCACTGTCCCGCCTGAAAATCGGTCTGGATCAATGGTCGCTGAATGATGCCAAGGATATGGATCGCTTCAGCAAGTTACAGAGTGAACTGGATACCATACTGCATACTTTTAACTCGATGTTAGAACTGACACGACTGGAACAGGGGCAGAACGATATCTTGTTTGAAACCTGTAGTCTTACGGATATTTGCAGAGATGTTATTGAACTGGCAGAGCCTCTTGCTGAAGACCGGGAACAGATGCTGACACTGGATACAGGTGGCGATACTGTGATTAACGGCAACCGGCAGTTGTTGTTCAGGGCGGTTTTCAATCTGGTAGAAAATGCCATCAAATATGCACCGGAGAAAAGTCCTGTTAAGGTAGCGGTCGCCCAAGGGCAGGTACTGGTGATTGATACCGGCAAAGGCATTCCTGAACATGAACAGGAAAAAGTGTTCCGGCGCTTGTATAGGCTTGACCAGAGCCGCTCAACAGCCGGTTATGGCTTGGGGTTGTCGTTAGTTAAAGCGGTTGCAGAACTGCACGCCGCCACTATTACGTTTGAAGTGCAGGAAAATACGGGATTTATTGCTCGTTTATCGTTCCCGCTATCCTGATAAGAAGCTGGTAGTTTGTTAAATAGTAGTTTGTTGAATAAAAGCGGTCGTTTGCTGTCTTCTGTTTTTCCATTTCACAAGGCCGTTTCATTTCGGTGGACGCTGGGTAACAAACTACTGCTCTCGTTTGCAGTAATGGCAAGCCTGACCGTGCTGATGGGGGTGATTACCTGGATTGGTTTTGGCCAGATATCTCTCCGCGAGCAGCAGGTTCGGGATGATGCAATTCCAGATTTGATGGCTGCCCGACATCTTGCAGATCTGTCCAGCCAGATTATTGCGACCGCTCAGGCAATTTCTGATGCGACAACTGAAAGCGAATGGCGGGCTCAGGGGCGCTATCTGTCGGTTTCCAGTAAAGCGCTGGCTTATCAGCTCTCGGGGCTTGCCGACAAACCCTATCGGGCTGAAGACCCCGAAGCGTTACGAATTGCAGCAAACAAGATTATTAATAATCTTGCCGTATTGGGCGAAAAAGTAGGCGAGCGTATTGCTCTGGAAAATAATCGCCGGGTCACACGACAACAGCTTGAAAGTGCTGCCACGCTGCTGGGTTCCCTGACACGCTCGCAGGTTGCCAATGCCGATACTGCGCTGATCGCCAATATTACCCATTTTTACACACTGGGCCCGGAAAATAGCGACAGGGAGAGCGTATATCGTTTGCTCGACAGGTTGCTCGAAGTTGATGTTGATCTGTTGGAAAGAATGATGTCGCTGGAATTGCGGGCGCATCAGCTTCGGCATATCTCGATTCAGCTGGGTACAGTGAAATCAATAACGGCACTTAAAACTCTTGAATCAGGTTACCGCCAGGCACTGGAGGGTATCGGGCATTTGCTGGATAGTGTTGAAGACCCTGATCGGCAGTTAAAACTGAAACAGCAGGCTGCCATTCTGGTGGCTGGCAAAGATGTGTTTAGTCATATTTATCAGTTAATCGGCGTTAATGAAGATATTGCTCGGTTGACAGAAGGCAATGTCTTTTTATTTGCTGAGCTAAACGAGCAGGTGGAGGGTATTGTTGAGGAGTCAGAGCATTTGCTTGGGCAGGCCGGGCAAGCGTTACAGCATACCGTTAACCATGGGCAGCAGTGGGCAATAATACTGACGATTGTCGCTTTGTTGCTGATGGCATTAATCATCTCGAAAGTGGTTTATGGCAATCTGGTAAAACGTTTGGTTGCACAAACCCGGGTAATGGAAAAACTGGCAGAAGGTGATCTGGAAGTCAGAGCTGACTATGCGGGAGATGATGAACTGAGTGATATGGCTGAAGCGATTGAGGTCTTCCGCCAGAATGCCAAAGTCAGATTACGGCTTGAAGCCGAGCAGGCCGAGTATCAACAAGCGTTGCAGAATCATAAAGATAATCTTGAAAAACAGGTTGCAGTTCAGACCGAGCAATTAAGAGATACCAACCAACAGCTGGTTGAAGAAGCTAAACAGCTACAACTGGCACGCCAGCATGCTGAACAGGCCAGTCAGGCAAAAACAAACTTTCTTGCCCATATGAGCCATGAAATTCGTACGCCCATGAATGGTGTATTGGGTATGCTGGCACTTTTAAAAGATACCCCGCTTGATGTTCAGCAGCGCCATTATGTTGATGTGATTGGTAGCTCCGGGGAAATTCTGCTGGATATCCTGAACAATATTCTGGATTTCTCATGTGTGGCCTGGCGGTCAAAATTGAAGCCGGGCATATGGAGTTCCAGCCTCGCAGCTTTAATCTGCAGGAGATGCTCTCAGGGCTGGTGGAACTGATGTCAGGCAGAGCCTGGAAGAAAGGCTTACAGCTTGAATATTATATTGATGACCGGATACCGCTTTGGTTGACGGGGGATGTGGTAAAAATACGTCAGGTATTGCTTAACCTGATAGGCAATGCTATCAAGTTCACCGAAGAAGGTGCTATCAATGTTGTGGTTTCGGCTATTAGCAATAAACAACATTGTTATCGTTTTGAAGTAATAGATACCGGCGAAGGTATCCCCCTCGATTTGCAGAAAACCATTTTTGAAGCGTTCTGTCAGGCTAATCATAATCTGCGCCAGCCCGGTACAGGTTTGGGGCTGGCTATCTCTCAGAGGATGATTGATTGCATGCAGGGGACGCTTCATGTGGACAGCCGTCCGGGAAGAGGTAGCTGTTTCAGTTTTGAACTGGAGCTGCCTGCAGGTGATATTGTACAGCAGGCAATTACAGAATCTGCAGAACTGCCCTGCTATCGGGTATTGCTGGTTGAGGATAATCCGGTTAACAGTCTGGTGGCCAAAGGTTATCTGGAACAGCTTGGACAGTATGTAGTGTGTGCGGATAGCGGCGAGAAAGCGCGTACAGCAATGCAACAAGGCAGGTTCGATCTGGTATTAATGGATATCAGTCTGCCGGATACTGATGGGGTCACGCTCACCTCAGAACTGAGAGAGATGGTCGATTATCAATTCCCGGTTATTGCTGTATCGGCACATGTTTTCCGGGAAGATCAGGATAATTTTATCCGCCAGGGCATGGATGCCTGTCTGGGCAAACCATTGAGATTGAACATTCTGGAACGCACTCTGCTGGAAGTGATGTCTGGTCAGGAATCGTCTTTTTATACTGAACCCGAAGATGAAGTTCTTGGTGAGTGTGAAGATAGCTCTCCTCCTCTGAATACTGCACAGTTGATGGAAGATATTGATATTCTGGGCGCTGACGAAGTAAGCCGGTTGGCGGAAATGTTTAAAACCAGTTCGCTCAGCACACTACTGGCTTTGCAGGCAGCAACCGATCCAGAAGAAACAGGATCGTTAGCGCACTCACTTAAAGGGGCCGCCAGTAGTATGGGGCTGGAAAAACTGTCCGTTTATGTTGCTGAAATAGAGCGTAATGCCGCGCGCGGGAATATATTGAAGCATGAAGATAAAGAAGAGCTGGCATTGCTATATCAGCAATCATTAAAAGCACTGGCCTCGGAAATAGCAGCAGCCCGATAATTCGGGCTGCTGTATCTCAGAAGGGGTTATTCTTCTTTGGCTGTGTGTGCCTTGCCAGTACTGGTAATAACCATTGGCTTTGCATGATCATCCATCAGTACTGCATCATAGGTTTGCAGCAGTTCCTGCGCTGAAACCTTTCGAATAGTATCAGCGAGCTGCTGGCGCAGGGTGAAGTCATGCTCAGTGTCGAGAATATCACCCCACAGGCGCGATGAACGTTCCCCAAGGTTGGTATCTTTCTTCAGCAGGCTGCCAATGATGCCGTCCTTGTATTCATCCAGTTCTTTATCGGAAAGTGCGGCAATTGCCTTACGTTCTTTCAGCAGGAACTCATCGACACGTTTACCCAGCCCTTCAGGTCCCAGTACCGGTGACTGAATAGCAAAAATCAGTCCGGGCTGATTATCAATAAGGTAGTTGGAAGCGAATGCCACATAGCCAAGCTGTTGCTCGGTGCGTAGCTGATTAAAGAATGGTGTGCCAATGATTTTACCTAGCAGTGAAAAACGGGCACGAGTGTTAAAATCTTTGCTATCACTCTGGTAATAACGCATCAGCACTGAATCATCATGATCAATTTCGAGCTGCTGTCGCAGACTGGCTTCCGGCAGTTTGCTCAACCATTTCACATGATCATCAAAACGGTCAGCAGGGCTCCATTGCAGGCCGTCGGTAACAATAGCGGTTAACTGACGTGCATCAGCAGGCAGCAGGTTGCCATGATAGAACGCTTCAATATTGATGCCTTTATAGAAGTCAGTCGCATAGTTTTCCAGCTGGCTGGCGGTGACATGCGAGGCTGCAGCGATCAGAGCCTCATCACCGTACGCGCGATCAAACAGCGTTTGCTGCATTCTGGACATAACCTGCCGGTAGGGCGGGCTGAACTTTCTGTTACCAATATTTTTCAGCAAGCGGTTCTTTTCCTGCTCGAACTCGGCATCATTGATTTTAAATTCTTTGATAGCCTTGATAATTGCCGCCAAAAGTACACTTTGTTTATCGTTGTACCCGGACAGGGCAACGAATAAACCGCTGCTGTCATATCCAATGCTGTAATTCAGCCCCGCTTCTCTGGCCGGATAACCATATTCATTCAGGCTGCGGTCGAGCAGTGTCCGGTACAGAGAAAGTAAAACCGCATCCTGTGGTGTGGCGGTAGCACTTTCGCGAGTGAAGCGGATTCGAATATCGGCGCGGGGAACCTTGAAGGTTTCATCATGCTGGAACCAGACTTTCAGCCCATCCTTATTAATAAGTACTTCAGGGTATTCTGTAGTGGCGCCCTGTTTGATATCCAGTGACTTTGCAATGAATGGGTTGACTGTCGGGATCGTCAGCTCTTTTTGAATACGGGGTTCTTTCAGCCGTTTCATCAGATCTGCAGAAATAGGCTTGATACTGTACTGAGTGCCAAAGTGCGGCTCTGCTTTATCAGTTTGCACTCCCTGAGCAATAACAATCTGGCGCAAATTATCCGGTGTCATTTGTTGCAGGAAACTATTAATCAGATTTCTGTCGTAAGACTTCCAAAGGTAAGCACTGTTCAATAACTCACTTGCAGGATAATAATGCATCCGTCCGGCCAGTGAAGACGCTGTTCTCTGCGGGTCACCGGCTTCCTTAAAACGGAAAGCGGTATTGGCAATGCGGCGGTTTTCATCAAACAGTTCGGCTTTAACACCCTGTTTTTTAACCAGCGCCAGATAATCAAAAGCCAGTGCCGTAATTTCGTTCACATGCTGTAGGCCTGCAGGTGTCAGATCCATGCTGATTGAAAACTCACTGTAATCACCGGGCTG
Organism: Endozoicomonadaceae bacterium; assembly: GCA_965261725.1. Taxonomy (GTDB): domain Bacteria; phylum Pseudomonadota; class Gammaproteobacteria; order Pseudomonadales; family Endozoicomonadaceae; genus CANDOC01. Next base: position 131,129 of record CBDHDU010000047.1, read on the forward strand.
GTCATGGGCGCCGGCAGACAATGAGTTAATCCAGCCTTTCTGTTTCAGCAGACTATGCAAACTGCCTTTGCCTTCGTAGCCGATAATTTTTGCCAGATATTTCAGTGGTTTGCGATCGTAGTATGGCAATGTGCTGGGGAGCGGGAAGTCGAGGGACAGCTCCCGTTTCTCTTTCAGCGGCACAAGGTTAATGCGAACACCTTTTTGTGCAGGCGTATAAAGCGGTACTTTGATTTTCTGATCAGCTTTTGGTCCTGACGGCACTGCATCAAATGAATCCTTTGCCCACTGTTCCAGTGTTTGCAGATCTTCTTTGCCATAGACGGTGACCGCTATATTGGCACCGACATAATACTTTTTGTAGAAGTCGACCAGATCCTGCCAGAGCGCATCATCTTTACTGTTATCCAGCGTTTCCAGATTACCGATACTGAAACGGCTGCCGGGGTGTTCCGGGTTGACGGTATGGTTCAACGCCAGAATAAACCGCCAGTTGTCGTTTTTGGCGTGCAGCTTGTATTCGGAATTGACGGCATTGCGTTCTCTGTCAACATAGGTTTTATCAAGCGTTGGCGATACAAAGAACTGAGCTAGCTGATCCAGTGCCGGTTGCAGTTTGGCGGCGTTGATATCAAAGAAGTAATTGGTTCTCAGGCTTGAGGTATAAGCATTGGCAGAGCCGCCGTTAGCCCGGATGTATTCAAAGTAGCCATCGACTTCAGGGTATTTTTTATTGCCCAGGAACAGCATATGTTCAAGGAAGTGGGCAAGGCCAAGACGCTTATCAGGATCATTAAAGCTACCGGTGTTTACATCAACAGCGGCTGCCGCCTTGTCGGTGCGCGGGTCGGAAATCAGTAAAACCTGCACACCGTTATTCAGCACAATATGGCGATAGTCACGGTAGTCCTGCGGGCTTTTAATTACTTCACCGCTGAGAACGCGCTGTGATGAAGAGGGCTGGGGAGTTACATCCTGAGTCTGCCGCTGCAGATTTGTCATACCACATCCAGTGAGCACCAGGGTCGTAGCCAGAGCGCTGACGACAAACGCCAGAGGTTTTATCTTCATAGCCATCCTGTCTTGCTTTACTTTAACCCGAGGAAACTGCAGCTTTATTGCACCTCCCCCCTGTGTTTGCGTCTGCAGCGAAATAAGAGTACAACCGCTTCTGAGTGGCGTGCGCTGTAAGTAAATATCGCTGCTGCTGTGTTTTTGTGAAAATGCCTAACTTAGCTCTTCCAGTATTTGCCAAGGATGAGCGGCATTTTCCGCTCATGGCTGTTTGGATATTAAGACAAGAACGGCCTGCTGCCCAGCCATCATACTCATATCGACTGAAAACAGATGTTTACGGGAAACAATAAACGGTGATTATTCCCTGGAAGGATTTGGAAGCGGATACGCTGGAAAACCTGATCATAGAGTTTGTATCCAGACATGGCACTGATAACGGGGATGAATCAACACTGGAATCCCGTATCGGACAGGTCATGCAATTATTGAAAAGCGGGCAGGTCGTGATTGTCTGGGATGCGGCGTTGGAATCCGCCAATATTTTGCCAATAGATGAAGCCAGAGCGAACCATTCACAATAAAGAAGTTAAAGAGCGGCGTAAAAATGACAACAACATTCGACAGCCTTATGAATCAGGTGATCCGCAAGGGCGACCGGTATAGTGTTGAAATGCCAGCTAACTGGCGTCAGGGCAGAGCTTCCTTTGGTGGTGCTGTTGGTGCGCTTGGGGTTCGGGCAATGCAGCTTGATTGTGCCGGAGATCGCCCGCTGCGGAGTTTACAGGTTTCGTTTATTGGCCCTGTAGGTGATGATGAAATTACGATTGCCGTCCAGCAACTCAGGGCCGGAAAGAGTGTAACCCATCTTCAGGCAACTCTTTTCCAGCAAGATCAGGCTGCCTGTGTAGTTAATGCCTGCTTTGGTGAACCCCGGCAATCAGTAATTGATGTCCCGGCAGCAATGCGCCCGAAAGTGAAAGGTCCGGAAGGCATTGTTGACCTGCCTTATATACCGGGTGCTACGCCCGATTTTACCCGGAACTTTAACTTACGCTGGGCAAAGGGAGCCTTTCCTTTCAGCGGAGCCTGTGAGCCGGTAAGTGGTATCTGGGCGCGTTTTAAGGAATCTGTACCTGCATCAATACTGCATTTGATTGCCGTTGGGGATATACCACCAACGCCGGTGTCAACATATCTCAAAAAGCCAGCCCCCCTGAGTTCATTAAGCTGGATGCTGGATATTATTGTTGACGACCTTCAGGCAGACGCTGATGGCTGGTGGTATGTGGAAACAACCGTCGATCATGCTGCGGAAGGCTATGCCCATCAGGGATATTCAATCTATGAGCCTAACGGACGGCTTGTGGCTTTGGGGCGTCAGGTCGCAACAGTGTTTGGCTGAGGGTCAACAAACTTATTCGCAAAGTAAACAAGCTTCATTAATACGGGTTAGAGACGAACAGAAACGATACGTTACGCCCCGAATCCAACTGGTAACAACCAATATCAGATCACTCATTACACTGTTAAGTATGACGTGAATAAATAAACTCTCGGGAGCATGCGATGAAGTTATTCAGCCATAAAGAGTTTGATAACCATGAGCGGATTGCTTTTTTTTCTGATGAAGCATCAGGGTTGAAAGCAATTATCGCTATCCACAACACGGCGCTTGGTCCTGCGCTGGGTGGCTGTCGTATGTTTCCCTATGCAAGTGATGAGGAGGCGGTGACTGATGTACTCCGCCTCTCCAAAGGTATGACCTATAAGTCAGCACTGGCAGGCTTACATCTTGGCGGGGGCAAGACGGTAATTATCGGTGATCCCCGTCAGGATAAAACCCCGGAAATGTTAAAGGCATTCGGGCGTTGTCTGGAAAAACTGAATGGTCATTACATCACCGCCGAGGATTCCGGTACATCTATTGATGATATAAAAATTATCGGTACCCAAACCGAGCATGTTGCAGGGGTAATGGACAGAGTTGGTTTTGATGGGCAGCCCGGTAATGGCGATCCTTCACCGGCAACAGCATGGGGCGTTTACACCGGAATTAAAGCTGCCGTCAGTCATGCCATGGATTGTAATGAGCTGGACGGAATCAAAGTTGCTGTTCAAGGCTTGGGCAATGTCGGTTATCGACTGGCTCGTTACCTGACAGATGCCGGAGCCAGGGTGTACGTCAGTGATATTCACCGGGATATTGTCGAGCGGGCGATTGATGAACTGGGCGTCGTCGCTGTTGCGCCGGAAGATTTGTTTTCCGCCGATGTCGATGTGCTGGCTCCCTGCGCTATGGGGGCGGTGCTCGATGATCGCACTATTGCGCAACTACAGGCAAAAATAGTGGCAGGCTCAGCCAATAACCAACTTAAAAGTGACCGGCATGGGCAGGCATTGATGGAAAGGGGCATTCTTTATGCTCCGGACTATGTCATTAATGCCGGGGGCATTATTGATGTCAGCCATGAGCGTGAACAATATGAAGCCGGGCGGGTGAGGCAACATATTGAAGGTATTGGTGTAACGCTGAAAGAAATCTTTGAGCGTTCCGAGCAGGATGGTATTCCGACGTTGCAGGAAGCTAACCGTATCGCGGAAGAACGATTGCATCGTCGTATGGCTGCCTGAATATGATAATTATCACCTGACAACAGGTTGGGTTGTCAGGTGATAACGCTATGACAAAATCTTAAATATTGAAACTATCTGCCATTAACGGGCGAACTTTGTTGATGATCTCGGCAGCAAGTTCTTCCTGATGCAGTGTCCGGCAATCAACGGTGATATCAGCATATTGCCGGTAAAGTTTGCCCCGTTCGATAAACAGATCTTCAAGGCTCTGATCTTCTGCGCGGGCAATACCACGGCTGTCAAAGTTGCGAATTCTTTTCCTGATTTGCTCAAAGTCCACATCGAGAAAAACAATCACTGAGTCATTTGCCAGATGCTCCATGGCTGCCTGACTGTAAACTGCAGAACCACCGGTGGCGATAACATGATGATGCAGATTTACCTTCAGGATTTCCTGCTCCTCAATTTCCCGCAGGGCAAGATAACCCTGCGCATCCAGAATTTGCTGCAGTGATTGCTGCTGATTTATCTGAATCAGGATATCGGTATCCAGAAAGCCACAGGCAAGGTCTTTGGCGAGGATAATGCCGATAGTACTTTTACCGGCACCGGGCATTCCTATCAGAGTGATATTGGTTTTCATTTTATTATGTATGTACCTTAGGGGCTGTTGACGTTTGCTCGTGAGCTCAGTGGTTCGTAAAGTGAGCTTCCGCAAGGCGAGCTGCCGCCGCGTGTAGTTATTCTACATCAAGGCAGTTCAACGCGGTCGGAAGTCCACTTTATGAACCACCCGAAGGGCTAAAGCCAGCGCTTTCGTGCGGTCGTTGCAGTAGCTTGAAAGACATGAGTCTTCCGGCGCTACTGCGTCCGTTGTGCCCTATGGGTATCGGCACGAAATCGCTGGCTTTAGCTGAGCTCACGAGCAAACGTCAACAGCCCCTAGACTACATGGCATTTTGGAAAGGCTCTTAATGGATTCCGGGGGGTTACCCCAGCAGCAAGCCAAGCAACCCTGAAATAGCTGCTTTTCCCCTACGTTTGATGTTATGGATGCATTCAAAAAATCCCAAGTATAGTGGCAGCTTATCCTGTGAAATTCCACGGTGAGGGCGCAACCAGGATCGCAGCAACGACCAGAAGCCCTCCATCGTATTCACATGCACCTCGTGAAAACCATCACCATCTTCATCCCGGGCATACTCCCCAGCGCCATGACAGACAGATTTACGATCATAACCCCATTGCTCAAGCCTGTCGTAAATGCTGTATTCATCAGTATAAATCAGCGTTCCCGGCGCTATGAATTCTGTAATCAGGGGCTTGATTGTTACCTGCTTGACATTAGGCAGCATACGGATCACAACCTGCCCACCCCGCTGGATCATGCCAAAGATCGGAGGCTTTTCTTTCTCCAGAGTACCGCGACCACGAGCACCTCTCAAACGGTTACGGCGGGCTGTCCGCCCTTTTTTTTCACCGCTTCAGGCTGGCCTTTATGCCCCGATACAACGTAAACCTCGTCACATTCAACCTTGCCGTCCAGAACGGTGACCGGGCGTTTGTTGCAGACACTTGTCCTGAGTTGCTGTGTCATCTTTTGCTCATCGCTTTTGTTCAGGTCAAGTTCAAGTGCAATCTGTCTGTTCGACTGATTGAGTGACATCAGGTACAAGCAGTGTATCCAGATTTTTAAAGGCTGGTGATGCCCTGAAAACACCGATAAAGTCAGATCATCAAAGCGACGCCGACAACACTTGCACCAGTAACGCTGTCGCTCCGGCTGAGTGTCATCTTTACCTTGTCGGGTAATATCAGGGCTTTGACAGCGAGGACAAACGACACCATCCGGCCAGCGCATTTGCCTGACTTGTTCGTAACATTTGGCGTTATCGAGGAGATCATGAAACTTCATCATACCGCTGTTTTACACGAATGTGGACGTTAGTTTCAACCGCAGTTACCTCAACACCCCGGAATCCATTAAGAGCCTTTGGAAATAGCTTTTTACAATACTGTGGACAGTTTTTCGAGAACTCAACATTGATGCACCAAGGCTTGCACCGCAAGGGCTAGGATTTAATTGCAAGTTTGGGGTTTCTCAGACCTGCTAAAAAGTACCCTATGCACTGAAACCCTTGGTATTACTGGGGAAAAAGTGTCCACAGTATTGTTTTTACAGTGTACAGCAAATGTGTAGAATGCACTGTGGTACGAATTACTCATTCAGACAAATTATAAATGCGTTTTTCTGGCGGGATAGTGAATGCGATACAGGAATGTATGTCTTGTTGCTGTCATGCTGTTGCTGGTGGCCTGCTCTGGCGGGGATAATGGCATTACGCCGTGGAACAACCCGGTTGCTCCAGAGGAAAAAGGCGCTGTTACCTACTATGGCAGCTATTCAAATCAGCCCAAACACCTTGATCCGGCACGTTCCTACAGTGCTGAAGAGGGGCTGTATATTGATAATATTTATGAACCGCCGCTGCAATATCACTTTCTGAAACGCCCCTATGAACTGGAACCTGCGACCGCATCACAACTGCCTGAAATAAGCTGGCTCAATGACGATTTGGAGCCTGTTCCTGAAGCATCTGATCAGGTTGCATTCAGTGTTTTCACTCTCAAATTAAAACCGGGAACCCTGTTTCAGCCACATCCGGCATTTGTTGTTAATGATGATGGCTCGCCACGATTCTTTTTCGATACCGTTCAGGAAGGTGCCCGGTTTCGTACATTGCAGGATTTCCCGGATATGGGAACCCGCGAACTGCAATCCGACGACTACATCTACCAGATCAAACGGCTGGCAGATCCTAAAAACAAATCACCCATGCTGGGCGTTATGTCTGAACATATTGTCGGGATGCCGGAGCTAACGGCAACGCTGGGCAAAGTACGTGAAGAGCAGAGTAATGACTGGGTCGATTTACGACAGTATTCACTGGAAGGGGTGACCCGGATAGATGATTACACCTGGTCGATACGGGTACATGGTCGTTATCCCCAGTTTGTTTACTGGCAGGCGATGCGCTTTTTTGCCCCGATTCCCTGGGAAGCTGACCGTTTTTATCATAATCCGGGGTTTGTTGATCGTAACCTGACGCTGGACTGGCATCCGGTTGGTACAGGCGCTTTTATGATGGTGGCTAATGATCCGAACCGGGAAATCATTCTGCAGAAAAACCCTAATTACCGGGAAGATTATTATCCGGCTGAAGGTGCGTCGGGTGATGCTGAAAAAGGTTTACTGAAAGATGCAGGTAAACGTCTCCCGTTTGTTGACCGGGTTGTATTCACTCATGAGAAAGCATCCATTCCCCAATGGACCAAATTTCTGCAAGGTTATTATGACCGCTCAGGTGAAGAAAGTACCAATGTAAACTCGGCCACTTTTGATCAGGCTTTTACAGTAGGTGCCAGCGGAATGGAACTGGCTCCGGTACTTCAGGAACAGCGCATTGATTTTGATGAAGAAATAAAACCGTCGATCTATTACACAGGATTTAATATGCGCGATCCTGTGGTGGGCGGTTATACCGATAAAAATCGCAAACTCCGGCAGGCGATTTCAATTGTCTGGGATGATCAGGAATTTGTAGATATTTTCTGGAATGGTCTTGGTGCGCAAGCGCAGGGGCCGATTCCTCCGGGCATTTTTGGACACCGAACGGGTCAGTCAGGAATCAATCCTTATATATTTGACTGGGAAAATAATCGATCTGTCAGGAAACCTGTTGAATATGCCCGTCAGCTTATGGCTGAAGCGGGTTACCCTAACGGTCGTGATGCTGAAACCGGTAAACCACTGATTCTGTATATGGACACAACAGGCAGCAGTGCCGGTCCTTCAGCTGAGTGGCGGCGTAAACAACTGGAAAAGCTGGGTGTTCAGCTGGAATTCCGTACATCTGATTACACACGCTTCCGGGAAAAGATGCGCAAGGGTAATACCCAGATTTTTGGCTGGGGCTGGCTGGCAGATTATCCCGATCCGGAGAATTTCCTGTTTATGCTTGATAGCCGTCAGGGTTTATTGAAGTGCCAGTGTGATGGAGCCAATACATCCAATTACGATAATCCGGAATACGACAGATTGCTGGATGAAGTCAGGACTATGTCTAACACGCCTGAGAGATTGCAGAAAATTGACCGGATGGTGGATATTGTCAGACAGGATTCACCCTGGATTTGGGGCTTTCATATCAATGAGTTTTATTTGCGAAATCAATGGGTTTCGAATACTAAACGACACGCCATCGCGCAGGGCACTTTGAAGTATGTGAATGTTGACCCGGAGCTGCGGCAACAAATGCAAAGGCAATGGAATCAGCCGGTGATTATACCCTTGCTGGCAGGCATTGGTGGTTTTGCCGGAATTTTGCTGTTTGCTGTAAGAGCTTATCGCCGTCGGCAGAACAGCCGGATTCTGGTGGATTAAAAACTATTTATACAATAACGCCGGATGCGTTAAAAAATGAAGTCAGGAACTGCACATGCTGGCCTATATCATAAGACGACTTTTGTACGCAGTACCGATTCTGATTGGTGTTAACCTACTGACGTTTATTTTGTTTTTTATCGTCAATACACCCGAAGATATGGCGCGTGCCCATCTTGGGGAAAAGTATGTTACTCAGGAAGCTATTGATCTCTGGATCAGAGAGAAAGGCTACGACCGCCCGCTGTTTTTAAATGCTGACGCTGAGGGGCTGGATCAGCTGAGTGATACCATTTTCTTTGATAATTCAGTCAGGCTTTTTGCCTTTGATTTCGGGCGTGCCGATAACGGCCGGGATATCAGCACGGATGTATTCGACCGGATGGGGCCGAGTCTGGCGCTGGCAATCCCCTCTTTTATTATCGGTCTGACAGTGAATATCTGTGTTGCGCTGCTGGTGCTGATGTTCAGAGGCAGCCGTTATGATCGCTGGATAGTGGGTGGTGGTTTTGTCAGTCTGATATCCGTTTCCTATCTGTTTTATATTATCGCCGGGCAATATCTGATTGCGAAGTTATGGCGGCTGGTGCCGGTTTCCGGTTTTGATCCCGGTCCCGGTTTCTGGAAGTTTCTGGTGTTGCCGGTGTTAATTGGTGTTGTGGCAGGTATCGGTGCCGGAGCCCGCTGGTATCGGGCGATCTTCCTTGAGGTCTCAGAGCAGGATTTTGCTCGCACAGCACGGGCAAAAGGTGTTAGTGAAGTTGGCGTGCTTTTTAAACATGTGCTGCCCAATGCACTCATTCCGATTCTGACGGGTGTGGTCGTCGTTATTCCTACCTTGTTTATGGGCAGCCTGATTATGGAGTCCTTCTTTGGTATTCCCGGGCTGGGCAGTTATATGCTGGATGCGATTCAGGCTCAAGATTTTGCCATCGTCCGCGCCATGGTTTTTGTGGGTTCGGTGCTGTATATCGTTGGGCTGATTCTGACAGATATTTCCTATACCTGGGCTGATCCCAGAGTACGGCTGAACTGAAGGAGTAGTCATGAAGCCTGTATTGTTATGGACTGATCTGCTTGTTTATCTGCTGGTGGCGGCGATTATTGCCTTTGTCGTTAACCTGAGGCGCAATCCGGAAAACCGGGTGCGATGGCGACAGGTATTCGAAACGCGCACCGGTATGGTCACTTTTATTGTTCTGCTGTTTTATATTCTTATTGCCCTTGCTGATTCATTACATTTTCGTAAAGCTCTGGCACCGGTTGCCGGTCAGCCGACAGATGCTGTTTATTACGCCAATGAAGTAAACAGTGTGTTGGATTTGGTATTGGGCGATATGGGCGAGCAAAGTGAGCGTACTTACTCAGCACCTTTTGCGTTACATGCTTTTGTTAAAGAAAATATCCGCCAGGAAAATGGCGAAACTGTTCGGGATTATCCCCGGTTAATTTATGGTGGCGTTCATCTCGAACATGCTGACCAGCGAAGTCAGGATATTATCTGGCAATCCTTTCTGGCGTTATTTAAAGGTTTGGCAATCAGTGCCTTGCTGATAGCATTTCATTGGCTTTGCTTTCGCAGACGGGAAAATAAACAGGAACCACTTCCCTGGTTGAGTGCTTACGTTACGGTTACGGTATCGATATGCCTGTTTGTCTGGCTGATTCAGTTGGGCAGTTCCTACCATATTCTGGGGACGGATCAGGCAGGGAATGATTCCCTTTATGCATCAATCAAAGGCATAAGAACCGGTGTGTTGATCGGCACGCTGGCAACGTTGATTATGATGCCGATTGCCATTTCCCTTGGCATTGTTGCCGGTTATTTCAAAGGCTGGGTGGATGATGTTGTGCAGTATTTGTATATTACCCTCAGTTCCATTCCGGGCATTCTGCTAATTGCTGCATCGGTTTTACTGTTTCAGGTTTATATCGATAACAACCCGGCCATTTTTGAAGTGGGTCTTGAGAAGGCCGATGCGCGGTTTTTAGCGCTCTGTTTCATTCTCGGAGTGACCAGCTGGGCAACATTGTGTCGTTTATTGCGGGCTGAAACCCTGAGAATCAGCCAGCTGGAATATGTTCAGGCGGCGCATGCTTTTGGTGTCAGTCATTTCCGGATCATTACCCGGCATATCATGCCCAACCTGATGCATATTATTCTGATTACCTTTGTTCTTGATTTCAGTGCACTGGTATTGGCAGAAGCGGTGTTGTCATACATTGGCGTGGGTATTGATTCATCCATGGCAAGCTGGGGGAATATGATCAATATGGCGCGCACCGAACTCTCGCGGGAGCCGGTGGTTTGGTGGAATCTCGCCGGAGCATTTATTTTCATGTTTGTGCTGGTGCTGGCAGCCAATCTGTTTTCGGATCTGGTGAATGATGCTTTTGATCCCCGATTTTGTGGACAAAAGACACGTCCGGAGGCTGCCAAGGCATGACAATAAACGAAGAAGCGATTTTATCCATTCAGAATCTGGGCGTATCTGTCAGCCATCAGCCTGAAAACAGGATTTTAAATAATGTTGATTTAGAAGTCCTGCCGGGTGAGATTCATGCATTGGTAGGGGAATCCGGCAGTGGCAAGTCTGTTGCCTCACTGGCTGTAATGCGCCTGCTGCCAGATGCCTTAAAAATTGATGCAGGAAAGATAACCCTAAGAAAAAACAGCGATGAAACCATTAACCTGTTTCATTTAACAGAACAGGAAATGGGGCGTATTCGCGGGCGCCATATTGCGATGATCTTTCAGGAGGCGCTGACATCACTAAACCCTGTGCAGCGGGTAGGTGATCAAATTACAGAAGCATTACTTTTGCATACCGAGCTCTCGGAGCGACAGCGTCGTGACAAAGCATTAGAGCTACTGGAAGAAGTGGGCATTCCTGATCCTGAACGGCGAATTGACTGGTATCCGCACCAGTTATCAGGCGGGCAGCAGCAGCGCATCATGATTGCGATGGCGCTGGCCTGTGAACCGGATGTGCTGATAGCCGACGAACCCACAACAGCGCTGGATGTTACCATTCAGAAACAGGTTCTGAAGTTGATTCGGAAACTGGCAAGGCAACGGAATCTGGCAGTGTTGCTGATTACCCATGATATGGGTGTCGTCAGGAAGACGGCAGATTGTGTCAGTGTGATGTATCAGGGACAGGTTATTGAGCAGGCTGCGTGTGAAGATTTTTTTAATGCCCCCAAAGAAGATTACAGCCGTCGGTTAGTTAACAGTTTGCCGGATCAGGACAGCTGGCTGGAAGATGATGACAATGAAGAAAATCTTGTAAATCCATTGTTATCTGTCGATCAGCTGGAAGTCCATTTTCCCATTCGCAAAGGTGTGCTGCAGCGTGTGAAGGGGCATGTTAAAGCGGTTGATAATATCAGTTTCAACATTCATAAAGGGGAGACACTGGCGCTGGTGGGGGAGTCGGGAAGTGGTAAATCGACAACAGGGCGAGCCATTCTGAACCTGGATCGCGCAACTTCCGGGCAGATTTTTTATGACGGCCTGCGTATTGATGAATTGTCTCATCGCACGATGATGCCGCTGCGTAAAAAGATTCAGGTGATTTTTCAGAACCCTTATTCCTCAATGAATCCACGTATGAACGTTGGGAAGATCATTGAAGAAGGTATGGTCAGCCTTGGGCTTGATTTATCCCCCCAGGAAAGAGCCGAGAGAGTGGAATCACTGCTCACCCGGGTAAAGCTCGAACCTGAACATCGTCTGCGTTATCCCCATGAATTCTCCGGCGGTCAGCGACAGCGCATTGCTATTGCCCGAGCGCTGGCTGTCGAACCGGAATTGATTATTTGCGACGAACCGACCAGCGCGCTGGACGTTTCAATTCGGGCAGAAATTCTGGATTTGTTATTTGAACTGCAGCAGGAGCTGGGTGTTTCCTATCTGTTTATTACCCATGATCTGTCGATTATTCCACGACTGGCACACCGTGTAGCGGTGATGAAAGAAGGGCGAATTGTAGAGCAGGGGCCTGCGCAACGGATATTAAAAAAGCCCCGGCATAAATATACCAAGGCTTTATTGTCGGCGGTTCCAAGAGTGGATAAGCCGAATAAACGTAAAGCAGCCGGGTAGATTCAGGCTGCTTTAACTCTGTTCAGAGCGTTATCCGTTGCTCTGATTTTGTTCTTCATCTCTTAACTGTCGTTTAAGTACTTTACCGACAGGTGATGTTGGCAGAGTATCCCGGAATTCAATCAGGCGTGGCACCTTGTAACCAGTCAGGTGCTTGCGCAGATACTTCATGATTTCTTCTTCAGTCATATCTTCGCGGTTACGCACAATAAACAGCTTAATCGCTTCGCCGGTTTTATTGCTTGGAATACCAATGGCAGCACACTGATGCACACCGGGATGATGGGCCAGAATATCTTCCAGTTCATTCGGGTAAACATTGAAACCGGAAACGACAATCATATCCTTCTTGCGGTCGACAATCTGGATGTAGTTGCCTTCACTGATGCGGGCGACATCGCCGGTTTTCAGCCAGCCATCTTCATCAATCATTTCATCGGTAGCTTCCTGACGTTGCCAGTAGCCTTTCATCACCTGCGGTCCACGAACACAGAGTTCGCCGGTTGCGTCTTCACCGCTAACGGTATTGCCTTCTTCGTCAATCAGCTTGATCTCGGTCGCGGGTAACGGCTGACCGACGGTTCCCAGCTTGACTGATTCAATGCGGTTGGCACTGATAATCGGAGAGGTTTCTGTCATACCGAAACCTTCACAGATCTTGCAACCGGTCATCTGCTGCCAGTCATTGGCAACACTGCGCTGTAGCGCCATACCACCGGAAAAGGTGATTTTCATACCGCTGAAATCCAGCTCTTTAAAGCGTGGGTGGCGCAGCAGACCCGCAAACAATGTATTCAGACCCACAAACAGTGTGAACTTTGTTTTGCTTATATCATTAATGAAGGTCGACATATCCCGCGGGTTGGTAATCAGGATGTTATGAAAGCCCAGCAGCATGCTGACCATGCAGTTCACGGTAAAAGAGTAAATATGATACAGCGGCAGCGGCGCAACCATGGTTTCCTGCCCCGGAGACAGGCTTTCGGTCAGGGCGGTTGTCTGCAGCATATTAGCAATCATATTGCGGTGGGTCAGCATAGCACCTTTAGCGACACCGGTTGTTCCGCCAGTGTATTGCAACATGGCAACATCATCAGGCTGTGCATGATGATCCTTGCACATCAGGTTACTGCCTTCTTTCATTACCTGTGTCAGAGGTACGGAACCCGGTAGTTTGAACTCCGGAACCATCTTTTTGACATGCTTAACAACCGCGTTAACGATAAAGCGCTTTACCGGCGGCAGCATATCGCCGACTTCAGTCACGATAACGTGGCGAATATCGGTACGTGGCAGTACATCCTGCGCCACATTGGCCATATTGGCGAGTACAATCATCGCCTTGGCGCCACTGTCGTTAATCTGGTGCTCCAGCTCGCGCGCGGTATAAAGCGGGTTGGTGTTAACAACAACCAGTCCTGCACGCAGTGCGCCCAGAACCACAACAGGGTATTGCAGCAGGTTCGGCAGCTGAACAATAATGCGGTCACCCGGTTTGAGGTCAGTTCTGTTTTGAATCCAGGCGGTAAACTGGGCACTGAGACGGGAAATATCTGAAAAGTTCAGTGTATACCCCAGATTGGTAAACGCGGGGCGATCCGCAAAGTTGGTAAAAGATTCATTCATGACATCCAGAATGGTGTCATATTTTGCCAGGCCATCAGTGACCATGGATGCAGATTGCTCGCCGTTCTGCTGTTGCGCTTGCATGTATGGATAACTCCCGGAAACCGGTATTTTGTTTTAAGGCGTTCACATTCACAGCTGCTATTGAAAACACCATAAACAAAGGTGTTGATCTAAATAGCGGGAGGGGGAGACGGGACGCCTGTCAGGACAAATGGAATGACTCCGAATGGTAGTTTTCCAGCATGACCGCTAAATTGATGTTTATCAATTTAGCGGTCACTTTTACTAAAGAGTAACAAAAATACTCAAATTATCGATGAAATATCGGAGTTTAGAGGCCATTCGTTGAAAAATTGCCACTTTTGTTTCTATTTACCGAATGCACGATAACACAACAAATTTTGCATTCTGTGCCAGTGTCTTACAGTTACCGAACAAACGTTTTAGCTTAACGTGATATCCAAGGTGGCGGTTACCAATGACCCGGAATTCTCCACCTTCTTTCAGTGTTTTATAAGCCTCTCTAAACATTCCGGTCGCTATCTGGTCGCCTACGGTATTGCTCTGGTGAAAGGGTGGGTTGCATAAAATACAGTCGGCGCTGCCTGCTGCAAAACCCTTCAGACCGTCATTAACTTTGAAGGTGGCATTATCCGGACTGCCTCCATTTGCCTGCCAGCCTTCCTGAGCGGAAGCAACAGCCATATATGATTCATCTACAAAGGTGATGTGGCTATCATTCTGTCGTGCTGCAGCGATACCAATAATGCCGTTGCCACAACCCAAATCAATCAGGTTGCCGGATACGCCGGATGGCAGGTTCTCAAGAAAGAAGCGCGCACCGATATCCAGACTGTCTCTGGAAAACACATTAGCATGGTTAATCAGTTTGATGCCGGTTGTATCAGCGTTCCAGTGTTTTGGATATTTACTTGCAGGCAGTATTTTATTCATATCCGGGGTGGCGAGCAGGAGCCGTGCTTTCTTTTGGGCGCGGGAGAGACCGGCGTTACCTATCACCTGTTCCAGTTGTTCCAGTGCGGAGTGAGGCAAGTGCTTTACCATCGCCCCGACAATAATACGACTGTTTTCATGCAAGTGAGGCTTGATACGAATCAGCTGCTCTCTAAACCAGGATTGGTTTTTAGGCAGCTTCATTACAATAACATCCCGTGTTCCGGATAATGTTTCTGTGGAAGGAATGAAACGGATATCTGCCGCAGGAATATCATTGAGCGAAGCATTATGGACAACCGACTGCTCGGACATCGTTGAGTCGTTAAAGTGAGCAGGCTTAAAAGCAGAAAGGCTCAGGCTGAGTGCGCCAAAAGCATCGTTGCAGACAAGAATACGTTTATCTTTCGTCAGGTTATTTTCATGCAAATAAGTCAGCAGATATTCATCTGCGGCATCCCAGGCTTGCAACGTTTCCCGGCGACGCAGTGGCAGACGCTGTAATTTGAGTGAACCAAAAGGGGAGTTTAGAGATGACATGGCAGCAAATAGCCTGAGTCTATCAGATTGATAGCCAGACGGGAGTATTCAGTTGTAATCCGTTCATGTAGCCTCCATACAATATAACAGGATTTATAGAACCGCCTGTGTATTCCTCAGGTGGTAGCAAACGGTAATTCTAATATGAAATTCGATTACGACTTTTTTGTAGTGGGTGCTGGCTCCGGTGGTGTGCGTGCCAGCCGGATCGCCGCAAGTTCAGGTGCCCGCGTTGGCGTTGCCGAAGAGCGCTATCTGGGGGGAACCTGCGTTAATGTCGGTTGTGTACCGAAGAAACTGTTTGTTTATGGTTCTCACTTCCATGAAGAGTTTCAGGATGCCAAAGGCTTTGGCTGGACGGTAGGCAATGCCAGCTTTGACTGGCCAACGCTGCGTGATAACAAGACCAAAGAAATTGAACGTCTGAACGGCATCTATCGCAATATGCTGGGTAATGCCGGGGTTGATATTCTGGATGGTCACGCCGAGCTGACAGGCCCGAACCAGATCAAGATTGGTGACCGTGAAATCACAGCAGAACATATTCTGTTAGCCCCTGGTGGCTGGCCTTATGTGCCTGACTTCCCCGGTAATGAACATGTTATTACTTCTAATGAAGTGTTCTATCTGGACCAGTTCCCGAAACGTGCTTTAGTCGTTGGTGGCGGTTATATCGCTGTGGAATTTGCCGGGATCTTTAACGGGCTGGGTGCGGAAACAGTACAAGCCTATCGTGGTGAACTGTTCCTGCGTGGTTTTGATGAAGCCGTACGTCATACCCTCAAGGATGAGATGACTAAAAAGGGTGTGGGTCTGCGTTTCAAAACCAATGTTGCCAGCATTGTTAAGCGTGAAGATGGCGCACTGGATGTTACCTTTGAAGATGGTTCTACGCTGACGACGGATGTTGTGCTTTATGCAACAGGCCGCCGCCCAAAGGTCGATAATCTCGGCCTAGATAAAGCGGGTGTTGAACTAAATAGCAAAGGTGCTGTTGTCGTTGATGATCACTTCCGCACATCAGTATCGAATATCTATGCGGTGGGTGATGTTATTGACCGCGTACAGTTAACACCGGTCGCACTGGCTGAAGGTATGGCGCTGGCCAAATACCTGTTCGGCAACGAGCCACTGAAGGTTGATTATGACCATATTCCTTCAGCCGTATTCAGTCAGCCTTCCATTGCAACCGTTGGTTTAAGTGAAGAACAGGCGCGCGAGCAGTACACGGATATTGATATCTACACCAGCCGCTTCCGTCATATGAAACACACACTGAGTGGTCGTGACGAGAAAACCTTTATGAAGCTCATTGTCGATAAGAATACCGACAAGGTACTGGGTTGCCATATGGTGGGTAGTGATGCCGGTGAAATTGTGCAGGGGCTGGCTGTCGCGCTGAAGGCGGGTGCGACCAAATCCATCTTTGACAGCACGATTGGTATCCACCCAACGGCTGCCGAAGAGTTTGTTACTATGAGAACACCGGATTAATTACCTTTTCGGTTGTTTTTCAGGTGCCCGGGTTAATCCGGGTGCCTGTTCATTCTGAAGTCACCTGTTTTTTGGCCGATTCATATAAAGATAAGGTTCCGGTCAGAGGCAGATATGCGTATAACACCAACGGTGACGCAGATTGCTCGTGTATTCAGCTATCAGGCGAATACGCAGGCCAGGGCTTTCGGGCGCAAAGTTGAAGCGGCTGAAGCCGAGTCAAAATTCAAAATGCTTCGTCCGGTACTGCACCTTTGTAAACGGATCAGCGACTGGGTTATCAGTCATACACATAATGTCAGCCCGGCTTTAACCACAGGGAAGCTGACCCACCCGGTTGATACGCTATTGCAGAAGAATCCTGTCACTTTACCTCGAAAGATATCCAGACAGCTGCACAAGAAATTAATGCAGCCCGACCGAGGTCTGACCTTTAATGAAGCGAATGTGGCTGACATTTTTACAAAGGATGTGTTTCGCCAGCATGTGCGGCTTCATGTCGAAAACGGGATAGGAAAACCCCAGAAAACATTCGATTCCCGCCAGTTTTATAGCCAAAAGATTAAATCCGAGCCTGCAGATGCAGTGCTTGAGCAGGCACAGGATGCCCTGTCAGGTTTTGCAGGTAATCACCCACCTTTAGTCAGAACGTTGTCAGCGATTGCTAATCAGGCTTCCCAGAGTGATCCCTCTTTAGCTTTGATGGATATGGTGAACCGAAAGCTGGGGAGTCAGGGCGATATCATGTTTACAGATAATAACTTTATGAATTGTGATATTACCTGCCGCCGGGATAGGCTGTATCAGGTTGAGCTGAACTGGGATTTTCAACAGGCCATGTTGGTGACTAATGATGGAAATGGCCACCCGTTACAAGGCGCTGCTGCTCATATCAAGGTGCGCTATCTGGTTGATGCTGATGGCAAGGTGCTTGAAGCTAAGCCCAAGTATCACGTGAAGTGGCCGGGTTTCAGTAGTGCTCTTGCAGCAGGTGCATAGTGAATGAGTGGTTGCGTTTTTATTCATGGGTTTATGTGCCGGTAGCTTAATAGGATTTTTGCTATTGATGGCATTTAAATGCGTATAAAGTCGGGTGTTAGCCAGTGGGCACACAATTTCAGCCACAAAGTTCATATTAAGGCTGAGAAATTCGGACGCACTGTTACGGTTGCTGAAGGCAAGTCTCATCTGGGGGTTGCTGGAAAATTCTATCGTCTATGCCGGAGAATCAGTGACTGGGTGGTGCGTCATACGGCGCCACATAATCGGGCTGCCGATGCGGCAAGAGTCGCTGCTACCCATGAGGAGGTGGCAGTAACATTGGGGAAATTCAAGAAAGCACCTGAGAGGGAGGCTGCTGATTTCCCGGAAGGAATAAACAAAAAACTGATTGCTCAACTCGGTAACCCTAAGGAAGGCATGGATTTTTCCAGTGGGCATGTTGCAGAGCAGTTCAGAACCGATTTTATGCGTAGTACCCTGAGGCTGTATTCTGTAACGGAGGAAGGGCAGCCGCAGAAAGTGTTTGATGGAGAAGAACTTAAGACAAACACCATGCTCGGGCGGAAAAATCACTGGCTGACTTTACAAATGAAAATCCGGAAGTGGTGAAAACCCTCTCATCGATTGCGAATCAGGGAACTCAGGCATTTTTGTGGGGAGCTTTAAATAAAGTTGTTAATGAAAAACTGGATGATGACAGTGATTTAACGTTTGGTCGAAATGGTGCTGTTAATACACATATCACCCGGCTTGATGATGGCACCTATGAGCTCAATCAGCACCTCGATTTCAACCGGGGCCTTTATCAGGGAAGCGATGGTATGGGGCACTCTCTGGATGATATTGGTGCAGAGGTTCAGGTTAAATACCGGCTTGATGCAGAAGGTAAAATAACGGATATAAAACCGCAGTTCAGAGTATCGTGGTTAGAACTGCAGGATTCCCTTGATCGAAACTTGTCTGAAGACGAGTAATGTCTTTCCCTGAATGTTTTGGGTGCTAATCTGGCAATCAGCGTTGTTTATGTTTTTCCGTCAAAAATGAACCTACCTGTTTTAGTTGGGTCGATACGTTCTGGCCTATGCTTTTTCTGATCATAAACTACTTCCGGTTAATAACAATCTACAGGATACCCTGCTTATGAATGCTGTCGTCGTGGCCGTAGTTGTCATGCTGGGGCTGAGTTTGTGTCGTATTAACGTCATTATTGCCCTGATTATTGCTGCACTGGTCGGTGGCATTATGGGAGGGCTGGGTGTTCAGGGCGCTATCGAAGCCTTTGAAGCCGGTGCCTTTGGTGGAGGCAAAGTTGCCCTTAACTATGCTTTGCTCGGTGCTCTGGCTGTAGCGATTGCCCGTTCAGGCTTACCGCAGCAGGTTACCCGCAAACTGGTTGGTATGGTAAATATCGACAAGGATGGTGGTAACGCTTATCTGAAAGGGCTGTTAATTGGTGGCATTCTGCTGATGAGCTGCCTTTCGCAGAACCTTATTCCTATTCATATTGCCTTTATCCCTGTGCTGATTCCCCCGCTGCTGAGTGTTATGGCTGAGCTTGGTCTCGATCGCCGTCTGGTGGCCTGCACGATTACTTTCGGTATTGTGGCGGCTTATATGCTGGTGCCGATAGGCTTTGGTGGGATATTTCTTAATGATGTGCTGAGTGTGCAGCTGGGGCTGAACGGACTGGATATGGAAGGAATCAGTCTGCCAGTGGCAATGCTGATTCCTACATTGGGCATGGTTGGGGGATTGATGATTGCTATCTTCATCAGTTACCGGGGCAAGCGGCACTACAATCTTGAAAAAATCCATGCCGTTGAGCTGGATGATGAATTTACAGAACCACCGGCCGGAGCCATCTGGATTGCGGTGGGAGCAGTGGTACTGGCCTTTGTTATTCAGCTCACAACCGGGTCGCTGGCGATGGGCGCATTGGCGGGCTTTGTATTATTTATGCTCGGTGGTGTGATTAAGCCCAGAGAATCTGATTCAGTGTTTAATCAGGGTATGGCAATGATGGCTATGGTTGGCTTTATTATGATTGCCGCTTCAGGCTTTTCAGAAGTTCTTAAACAGACAGGTCACATCGGTTCTCTGGTTGAAACCTCAGTGAATTTGATGGGGGGGAACCAGGCTTTAGCAGCTTTAGTAATGTTGCTGGTGGGACTGCTGGTCACCATGGGGATTGGCTCAGCATTTTCCACAGTACCTATATTGAGTGCGATTTACGTGCCGCTGGCAACGGCTATGGGTTTTTCTCCGATGGCTATTGTCGCGTTGGTAGGAACGGCCGGAGTATTGGGAGATGCAGGCTCACCGGCCTCAGATTCAACATTAGGACCTACAGTCGGATTGAATGTTGACGGGCAGCATAACCATATCTGGGACTCCGTCGTGCCGGGTTTCCTTCACTACAACCTGCCACTAATCCTTTTTGGCTGGATTGCTGCAATGGTGCTTTAGCTACCAGCTACCAGCTACCAGCTACCAGCAGCAGGAGGCCGGTAGCTGGTAGCTAATATCAGGCTGCGTTGGCAGTAATCAGAGACAGGCTGGGCTCTGTTGCGTTGTTCGCTGCAATGGTCATTTCTTCAGCACGCTTGTTCATCGCTGCCAGCAGAGTTGCCAGCTTGTTACGTGCTTCCTTGTCCTTTTCCGAGGTATGCTGAGCCATTTTCTGGCGATGGCGTTTTACTGCTTCCATGATGCGTAGCTGACGCTCGTCAATAACTTCAGGCTCTGGTTCCGGCTCAGGCTGCTGGGCAACAACAACGGGTTCTTCAGGCGTATTTTCCAACGTACCTAAGGTATTGGCAGCATCAGAATTCCCGGCCAGCACAGCATCGGCAGCTGCCTGAATAGCGGCCAGTTGACTGCTGATATCATTGTCCAGTGCCAGCTCAGGCATTTGAATGCGGGCACTGCTGGTGGAACCTTGAGGCTTGGACTGTGCTGCTTCGGCGGCTATGGTTTCTTTAACTTCAGGCTGTTTTGGTGCTGCGGGTTTCTCTGCAGCTGCAGGAATTCGGGTGCCTGTTGCTGTGCTACTACGAGTAGCCGTTTGAGTGGCAGGTTTGGAGGCTGTAACTTCCTGCGACTTCTTAATAACCTGCCCCTGCTTTTCCGCAGGCTTTTCTTCGGTTTCAGGCAAGGAAAGACTGGATGCGGGCAGTTCGTCAGGGTCTGAATCATCAGACTGAATCTGAGCCAGCAGGAAGGCTGCTTCTTTATCTGCTGCAGATTTGCGCTTACGAACTTTTTTCTTGGGACGAATAACGACCGTACTGGTTTTATGTCCACGCAGGCTGATGGCTCCCAGGCGCTCGATAGCTTCTTCTTCAAGCTCCAGCAACTCCTGGCGATCTTCAGCGCGATCCCACTCTTCTACATCAAATGCATCTTCACCGTGAGTGCGGATGGCACGATAGAGAGGGAAGTCCAGCCCCTGTTCAGTAGCCGCCTGAATTTTGGCCCACTGACATTCGAGGTCGTTACGTGTAGAGCCGACGTAAACCTGGCCGGTAACCTTGTTGGTTATGGTAAAGATAATCAAGGCTGCACCTTAACTTCTGCGAATGGGCAAAGGGTTACATCATCATGGACGTTTATGCTGTCACCTCAAATCAAGATGAGAAACAGACAAACATCGCCGTACAGCAACCGGTTTCAGAGAAGACGGGTTGTTGAAAAATATGGCATGATGATGAAGGTCGGCCATTATACTGATCAATTGAGGGGAAAACAGGTTGCCCCCGTCCGTAATTGACGAAAATTAGCCATTCAGACAAGTTTAGCGTTGCTATAGCGCTTTGTGATCGGAAAATTAAGAATCAGGAGTTTGCTATGGAGGTTGTTCACCCAAGTCTTGCCAGCCTTTTTATGCAGCTTGGCTTACCTGCCAGTGATGCATCCATTGCGGCATTTATTAAAACGCACCGGCTGCCATTAAGTACACGTTTACCTGAAGCATCGTACTGGACACCATCGCAGGCTGCGTTTTTAAAAGAGTGTTGGCGTGAAGATGCGGACTGGGCTGTGGTGATTGAGGATTTAAATGAACGGTTACATTGATGCCAACCTATAGAGGCTGGCATCAATAGACGAACATGTTAGTTCGTGCGTGCAACAGCGAAGCGGGTCAGTTCAAGCAGTGATTGCTTGTAAGGGGATTCGCTCAGGTTGTTCAGGTGTCCGGCAGCTATTTCGGCATGACGGCGGGCTTTGGTAATTGTGTAGTCCAGAGCACCGCTGTCTTTAACTGCAGAGATAATCTCTTCCAGTTTATCGCGGCCACCTTTCTCGATAGCCTCGCGGACGAGCTGTTGTTGCTCTGGAGTGCCACACTTCATTGCCTGAATCAGTGGCAGAGTGGGCTTGCCTTCTTCAAGGTCATCACCAATATTTTTGCCGAGCTCTTCGCTGGAACCAATATAATCCAGTGCATCGTCAACCAGCTGAAACGCCAGCCCCAGATGATTGCCATACTGCTTCATATCTTCACATAACGCATCAGATGCACCTGCCAGCAGGGCAGCACCATGAGATGATGCTTCAAACAGCATGGCTGTTTTGCTGCGGATTACCTTCATATAGTTTTTTTCAGTAATTGATGCATCATTGATATTCATCAATTGCTGAACCTCACCTTCTGCAATCACGCTGGTGGCATGAGAAAGGATATCCATGATCGGCATGTTGCCGATGGCTACCAGCATCTGGAAGGCGCGTGAATACAGGAAGTCGCCTACCAGAACGCTGGGTGCATTCCCCCACATAGCGTTGGCAGTTGAGCGCCCCCGGCGCAGATCTGAAGTGTCGACAACATCGTCATGAAGCAGCGTTGCGGTATGGAGAAACTCAATAACGGCAGCGAGGCTAATGTGCTGCTTTCCCTGATAATTACACGCACGGGCAGCCAGTAAAACCAGCAGTGGACGCAGGCGCTTCCCGCCACTCTGAACAATGTAGTGACCGATTGTTTCAACCAGTCCGACATCAGAAGTTAAGGATTCCTGAATATGTGTATTAACAGCGGAAAAATCCCCGGCCACCGGGTCAAACAGTGCTTGAACGCTTTCGCGTGTAGGCATGAAGGTCTCCAGACCATAGCATTATTGTCTCGGCGCATCGTAGGGGGCGGGGCTCGGGGTGTCAAGCTACAGGCTTGCCTCATATAGAGCTGGATCAAGTTTATTATTTACAGGCTGTTTCGGGAGAGAAATTGTTATATCTCTAATTGTCAGTTGTTAGAATCAGTCAGCCTGATGGTATTTAATTGTATCAAGGGAAATGACCACCCAATAATATATGTTATGCATGTTAATGTCGGAGTTTGATTGTTTTTATAGATTTATTTTTTTTTTATTTTAAAAAGTTAGGTATATTCTACTACATAAAATTTAGTGCAGTTTTTAATAGTAAGCTAGACTCATCTCGCTTTTAGTGTAAAAGGCATGGTAAGAAGCAGATGACTCTTAGAAAAATCACAACGTTTATTTTTGTGTGCTTATTATTAACTTCAGCATATGCTGCTGCAGTGGGATTGTTGTATTCTCCGGAAAAACGCCTTCAGTTTACAGGCAGTGTTTGTTTTCCAGCTGTAACTCAGGAATGGGTAACAGCTGGAAAAAACAGCGCTAATCCGGAATATGACTGGGGAGAAGATACCAGATCTTATTTGTGGGATGTCCTCCATGAGCTTAATGCAAAAACGATAGAGCAGAAAAAAAGTGCTTTCCTCCAAAGTGCGTCTCAGAGTAGTCTGACCAGTCAGGGAACCTATGAAACAACGCCCACAGGAGCTTTTGGTATTAAATGGCCTTTCGCTTTTGATGGAGGGCATTTCCCGATCGATCAAGAAGGGCATAAAGAGTTTAAGCTCAAATACCTTACAAAAAAGGATACCTCAGGGAGGTATGCTATTACGTATTATTTACTGGGTGTTAAACCACAAAATGAGAAAACGCTTTTTGAACCGTTTCAGGTTTTTCTTTACGATGGTTCTCATAACAAGAAAAAACATCCTACTGTAATTACGGCATTTGGCTGTCCTCCCAATGTCGCTTCGGTTAAATTATCGGAGCATTTGAATGACTGTATTTTATGTCCGGTGGGGAAATGGGGACGGGAAAGTGGAGAGCAAAAGCTTCATGATTCCTTGAAACCTAGCGACCAAAAACCACTTTTCCTTTCAAAGCGTGCATCAGAAAAGCGATCTGTCACCCTTGATACACACCCTGTAGATATGATGCTCCTATGGCGCTTTGTAAAGAATCAAGAGCGTAGTAATCAATACT
This sequence comes from Endozoicomonadaceae bacterium, assembly GCA_965261725.1. Classification (GTDB taxonomy): domain Bacteria; phylum Pseudomonadota; class Gammaproteobacteria; order Pseudomonadales; family Endozoicomonadaceae; genus CANDOC01. The sequence continues at coordinate 155,190 of CBDHDU010000047.1, forward strand.
GGACATATGTATTTAGTGTTATTGAGTTTCGATATACATTTGACAAGAGCAGAATACGTTATGCCCAGAATTGTTATCAGTTAATAAAAAGAGCCTTTATATTTGACTCTAAGTATGACTACTTTAACCCTCCTGTACTCCAAGTAAGCAACAGTATTATTAATCAGGCGGCTTTAACAGAGGCTCGGCGATTAAAGGAGCGATGCCTGTTTGTTGAGGGAAATAAATCGGTAAAACTCTATGCCTGTGCAGCGCTGGCAAAACCCGGGTTTGTTGAAAAGATGGCTACCGGAGGGCGTTCAGTTGATGACTTAATATTGGGAATTACTTTTTCTGACGATGCATATGAAAAGTACAGCCAGCAGGGAGCACTTCCTCTGGTTGTTTTCAGTGCGTGCGACAGTGATCCTTACGGGACAATGCGTGCCTATGATATTCAGCAGGCTAATGTCGCAATGCTTAAGAATACATCAGTTCAGTTAGTTGACGCTTTCCACAAGGAGTGCGAGCGACACTCTCATTTTGACTTTGTTGATGTAATACCCGCCAGCATGGAGCAGCTTAAAATAATGCTTGGGTGCGGGGGTAATCCGGCGATGTTTACAAACTTTCCTGGCCTCGTTTTACAGGATGTTATAACAAGGACAGATCAGGATAATGATGAGGATTTGGCTGTTTATGAAACTATAAATGAGAATCTACCACCACCTCCTGGTGAAGGTACAGATACTCTTCACCGGGCTAAGCCACCAGCGCTTCCTCCTGCGAATGAAGAAAAAGGTGACGTATATGTAACGATGAAGAATCCTGCAGCAGCGTCTACCCGCAAAAAGCCAGCGGTAGCCAAGAAGACATTTTGTTATGTTGACGGTGCACTAAAAAAGATAGTAGCGGATTCAGGTTCATCCGCTGAGGGTGGTTCAGAAAAAACTGATAGCGTTCAGGTAACGGTTAGTCCACCTGCTCCGGTTGTTTCAATTCACGCACTTGGTGGCACCGTTGCTTCGGATACTTTAGATTTTCGTTCTGGTAAAGGTAATGGCTCGAAAAAAGAGACCGGTTTGACCCTGCCTGTAACTACACCGGAGCCTGCTCCACCGTCGAATGGTCTATGTGTTGAAGATAGTAAAGCTACTTACGAGTCAATAGTAAAATCCACCAGTGTTAAATATGTCAGTCGAGGGGAAATCGATTCTCTCAAGAGAAAGAACTTGCTGCCCCCTCCTATTAAGGGAACAGATAGCGTTGATTATGGAACTGTGAGATCAGCAGGGGCAGGAGGACGCGTTGTTGTAGAAGCAGCAGGATCAAAGGATACGATATATGACGCGGTTTACGAATCGACAACCTTTAATAAACCGTCTGCAGGGGATACACGCACTTGGGATTTCAGGAGAGATCCGTCGTTGGTGAGCCAGAAGAGTGATTTCTGGTCTTATGATTATGCTACCAGAGAAAACCAGGTCCGACTTGAACTTCTTCCAGTCGCCTGGGGGAAAGGTCCAAAGCCTGAAGTCGAAGTATTTTTAATGGTACGTCAGGCTCCGAATGGAATACCCCCTAAAGGTTTTTTTACCTGTCAGAAAATCATGCATCCGGTGGGAAAATTCAAAGGGAGGGTTATCGATGTTGAATTTGATGTTTGTTCAAATAAAACATGTGAGCTGGATTTTGCCTTCCTGAATGGAAGCTTATTAAAGCTTTCAGTTGTTCAAACATTTGATGATGCAATTCTTGATCATGAGACTTATCATGTTAAAGGAAACATGAAATGGCAATCAGTGAAAACACAAGTCGTGATGCCCGATAGTATACTGGATGATGCGGAAGTCTTTTTCTATCCCATTTGTTATCCCAATGACGGCTTGTTTGATGATAAGAATGATGTCATTTACTTTTCAAGCTTTAAGGTTATTCCCGGACAAAAGGCTTCTGAGCTAGTAATCGAAGAAGTCACTGAATCAGCATATGAACAGCATGTATTTTCAAAAAGGCCTGATAAAGATGACGATGCTGATTCTTTCACTGATACGCCCCCCTCAAGCCCGGATATCTATGATACTCCTCCTGCACCTTTTGTTTCTCAAAAGCAGTCTCAGGCAGGTGGTGACGCCGAGCCGTTAATCCTGTGTGAGGCAAAAAACTGGCATTGTTACAGCGGGTTAGGGCTGGAGGACGAAGAAATGTATGATCAGCAGGGTACTGCACATGAATATCTTCATATTCATGTAACAGATACTGCTGAAAGAGAGAAGTCTGGTGGGTATTCATGTTGTCAGGTACTGAATACGAATGAAGACCTGACAGGACAAACGCTCTCTTGTGAGTTTTACGTAATGGGCGGTGGGGATAGCTTTGATACAAATGTGAAAGGCAAATTATCAATAGTGCTTGTCCCTGTAAACAATAATGGTATCAGCCATGAGTTGTTTTATGACGTGACCCTAAATAACAAAGATTGGCATAAGGTTAAAGAAACAATCAAGATACCGAAAGACTGCAGAGGATCAAGACTATATTTCTATCTTTGCAATGGCATTGGTCTCCCTTATCAAGAGTCCGCTGCTGATACTGAACCGGTTGCCGGTTGTCCTGTAGGAGTGGGCGAGTATCTCACTTTTGGTAATATCAATGTAAAAGTAGTTAAGGAGCAGCCTGTTGCTGTAACGGATACTGCTCCGGTGGATAGTACTGTCAGTGAACATGGCTCACCTGTTCCTTCAGCAGATAGTGACACACTAATAGATACAGGAAAGCATGAAATAGGTTCTTCAGACACTATTAGGGTCGGTGATGTGGTGCATGAGCCAGCTATTAGCCCCAGCCCGGTGCCGACAAAAGTTGAATTAACAACAGAGGAGGAGTCTCCAGCTCCAGCTCCAGATACTGAGGCTTATCAGCCTTCCAGTGATGATATCACTGACATTCCGCTCGAACCATCCACTCATAATGATGAGAATAGTCTGGTAGATGTCTGGTCTTCCTGGGATGTTTCCAGTGGCGGTAACATGTGGTTTGAAACACCGGCAAATGTGATTAAGCCTGATCGGGTGATGTGTGTTGAGCAGACATCAGCGGGTGCTAATGAGCTTTCTGCATGCACATGTCAGATTCCTGAAGGTGTTTCAAGGCTAAAAGGCAAGAGTGTGGCGTTGTCGTTCTGGGTTCAGTGCCCGAATGACTGTGTATTTTCCTCTATGATTACCAGTGCTGATGGTGCACTGGTTTGGAATAAAAAAGAACATGAAGTTAAAAAAGGTGAGCACTGGCAGTTCGTTCAGATTGAGCATGAAATCTCACCTAATATTACCGATCCCGGTGATACAGATAATCTGAAGCTGTATTTTGGTAATGAACTCTGGGATGCCGTACCAGCAAACGGTGATGTAATTAAGTTCACTAATATCAGACTTAATGAAGGATCCCAACCGGGTTGTGATGACAAAGACCACTCCCTTGTTTCTACAGGTAGCTCCTGGTCGCTTGACGCTGGTGGAGTGCTGACATATGAAAATCTCGACAAACCACTGTCAATGGAAACTGTATTAACACTGACACAGAAAACGTCAGGTACAAACGCCTTTTATGCTTGTAAGCGGCCCATATCAGGTGGTTTTACAAAACTGAAAGGGCAGAAAGCGGTGTTGTCTTTCTGGGCTAAGTCAAACCGGGGAGGAAAATTAAATTCCTTAATAACCAGTGCTGATCCCAGTGCTAATGTCTGGTGTAATGTCGGCTGTACCCTGGAGGATGGTGAGCATTGGCAGTTTATGCAGATTCCCTATGATATATCTTCAAATATCACGGATACTGAAGGGGGGGATAATCTGATGCTTTATTTCCCGGAAAAAACCCATGATTTATTAGTGTCGAATGATGACTATTTGTCTATTGCCGCAGTCAGGCTGAATATCGGGGAAGAGGTTCTACCCGAGGCTGTTTCACCATCTCTGCTTAGAGGGGATGAGCCTGTACACGTCTGGTCTGGTGGTGAGCATCAATCCGAGTCTATGGCGTTCGCTTCGCTTGACAGGACGGTATGTCTTGAGCAGTCATCGGCGGGAAGTAGCTCTTTTTATGGTTGCAGCTTAATCGTTTCTGATGGTGTTACCCGGCTAAATGGGAAAACAGCGTCTCTGGCTTATTGGGTGCAGTCTGAGTCTCAGGAAGGACAGACATTCTACTCAGTTATTGAGGGGATGACCAAGTCAGTATATAACTCTCTTGGAAGTCCTGGTGCTTCAGTGAAAGCTTCCTCCGGATGGAAGTCTGTTCTTATACCACATGAAGTTTCTCCAAACCTGAAACTTTGTGAGACTGAAGGCGACAGCTTACGCATATTTGTATGTGATAAATTGCATGATCTGCTGACGCGCAATGGGCAGGTGCTCAGGTTCTCTGGTGTAAGGCTTGGGGTTGGCACACCACCGCGATATAAGAGTGTTATGCCGCTTTCCCCTTAGATTGCGGGAGCATTAATGCTCTTCTGGGAAGTTAATAGCCCTGATTAGCTGTAGTGGAAACCGGCTACGTCTACTCAGGGTGATCCTTTATTATCTGATTTTTTCTTGCTGCTTCCATCCCGGTGCCTGCGATTGAAGATGATGTAGGTTTGGGAAATAGCGAACTCACTGGTAATATCCGTAGAGCAGATCTTTTGGATAACATCACCTGGCGCAGGAATGTTATGCAGAGATAAAAGAATGATTACAAAAACAGCTCGAGATGTTTATGCCGGAATACCGCTCCCGCAAGTCAACCCATGGTCGTAATATGGCCGGTGCCCGTGCGTTATGGCGTGCCACCGGGATGTCTGATGATGATTTTCAAAAGCCGATAATTGCAGTTGCTAATTCATTTACACAGTTTGTACCGGGACACGTACATCTTAAGGATGTTGGACAGCTAGCCTGCAGGGAAATTGAGAAGCACGGTGGTGTTGCGAAGGAGTTCAATACAATAGCGATAGATGATGGTATCGCGATGGGGCATGACGGAATGCTTTATTCATTGCCCAGCCGCGACCTGATTGCAGACTCTGTCGAGTATATGGTTAATGCCCATTGTGCTGATGCGTTAGTATGCATTTCCAACTGCGATAAAATAACCCCGGGTATGTTAATGGCAGCGATGCGCTTGAATATTCCTGTGGTTTTTGTTTCCGGTGGACCGATGGAAGCTGGTAAGACGGAACTGGCCAAGCATAATGTTGACTTGATTGATGCCATGATTATTGCTGTATCAGATGCTGATCAGGCAACAGTGGATAGTTATGAGCGGTCCGCCTGTCCGACTTGTGGATCCTGTGCAGGTATGTTTACTGCCAACTCAATGAACTGTCTGACGGAGGCTCTTGGGTTATCTTTACCAGGAAATGGTTCTCTTTTAGCAACCCATGAAGATCGTAAAGAACTGTTTTTATCAGCAGGGCGCCATATTGTCGATATTACCAGACGCTACTATGAAAAAAATGAAGAGTTTCTGTTACCGCGGAATATTGCTGGTATAAAAGCTTTTGAAAATGCGATGAGTCTGGATATCGCCATGGGGGGATCAACAAATACTATCCTGCATTTGCTGGCTGCGGCTCAAGAGGGTGAGATTGATTTCACGCTGAAAGATATTGACAGATTATCACGTAAAGTTCCCCAGTTATGTAAGGTCGCACCTAATACCCCGAAATACCATATGGAAGATGTTCACCGTGCCGGAGGGGTGATGGGAATTCTGGGTGAGCTTGACCGGGGAGGATTGCTTCATACTGATATTCCTACTGTGCACAGTGAATCAATGGGCGATGCGGTTGCTCAATGGGATATTCAACGGTCTCCATCTGCCAGTGTACAAACGATGTATCGGGCAGGTCCGGCAGGTATCAGGACAACCCAGGCGTTTAGTCAGAATACCCGTTGGGATTTACTGGACTCTGACCGAAAGGAAGGATGTATCAGGGAGGTTGAACATGCTTATAGTCAGGAGGGAGGTCTGGCGGTTCTTTTCGGTAACCTGGCTGAAGATGGCTGTGTTGTCAAAACATCTGGTGTTGATGATAAATGCCTTCATTTCAAAGGCGCCGCACGAGTCTTTGAGAGTCAGGATGACACGGTTAAAGCTATTCTCGCGGATGAAATCAGTTCCGGTGATGTCGTGGTCGTTCGCTATGAAGGCCCCAGAGGGGGACCAGGCATGCAGGAAATGTTATATCCGACCAGCTATCTGAAGTCCAAAGGGCTTGGAAAAGAGTGTGCGCTGTTGACTGATGGCCGCTTTTCAGGTGGTACTTCAGGGTTGTCTATTGGTCATATTTCACCTGAAGCCGCTGCCGGGGGGAATATAGGTCTGCTTCAGGATGGAGATATGATTACAATTGATATTGTTTCTCGCCGAATTGAAGTGGACTTGTCTGACGCCGAACTGAAACAGCGCCGCAAAGACATGGAGCAAAAAAATAAGTTTGCCTGGAAACCTGCGATAATGCGCCCACGTAAAGTCTCAACTGCGCTGAAAATTTATGGCCGTATGGCTACCAGTGCAGATAAAGGTGCTGTCAGAAATCTTGACTTGATTGATAATTAAACTATCAGCCAATGTTCTGAATTAATACCTTGGTACTTTTAAATAAAGTGCCGGGGTATTTTATTTCTTGTTTTTAATACCATGAGTTTTTTATCCTCAAAAGCTACATTTAAATAGTAAAAAAGTCTAATATGATTTTTTTAGCTGAATGCCAACTCGTTGATAATTTATGACTGTTTCTATTTGATATGGCTTTTTAGACTAATGTCTAATGTCCTTATTTCTTTATTTAGAGTACTTTTCAAGCGCGAATGTCCAAGGTTTGTTTTGAACTGTTATTAGCAAGGAGGTGAACAGTGGAAATAACTTTATGTGTACTTATAAGAAATATAAGAATTCTGTTTCTTTTATTATTAGCTGGTCAGTCGCTTGCTGCTGATATTTATGTGTCGGCAGGCCCTGCCGGCACTATTGCTTTATCATCATCCCCAAATATACCAGTTTCACACCGGTCTTTTGCTACTGCTCCGTTTTTCGACGAGTACCATGGCAAAGGTATAGGGTCCCGAGGTCTTATAGAGTTTGGTAAATACGATTATGAGGAATTAAAAAGGATCTTGCCCGAACATGTATTTAATGCACTGCCAAAGAATAAAGCAGGCAAGGTTTATTTGCATATTCAACCTAATGGCCAGCCAGGTTTGGTTAGTAATGATGTTCAGCTTAAATGTCATAGCTGGGCCGACCCTGAAGGAAAGTATATGCCACGGGCTCAGCCCGGAGGGAATGAAGCAGTTGTTGGGGATGTCGAATTTGGAATGAATCTAGGTTTCTGGGGGAGCCTTTCAAATAAATGTGCAGGATTTCATGAACGCAATCTGCTGAAAAATCAGGATATGTTTTTTCCTGATGTCACATCTATAGATTACAGTCGATCACTTATCAGTTTAGACAGGCAGCCATGGGAAATTTCAGATGGCGGCAGTTTTAAGCTTGTAGAAAATACCAGCCCTGCTCCCGGTCCTGCTGTGAGTATCACCAGGACAGAAGAAAATGGAGCAACATTTTATGCCTTTAAAACAACACAGTTGCCAGCCAAGGCGATTGAGGGAAAGCCGCTTGCTCTTTCATTTTGGGTGAAATCCCCTCGGGCCGGTAAGTTAAGAACATGCCTGTGGACTCCCGAAGATAATCGAATATTTGGACTGACTGACTACCATATCACTGCGGCTAATACATGGCAGCGCGTTGTTCTAAGTATCCCGGCCACCCACAACATTCGAGGAGATAATGTTCATTTCTATCTTGCAGAATCCCTGAACGGGTTACTTGGATACCTTAATGATGATATTGAATTTGCTGGAGTAAAGCTTGAGGTTGGCAAGGGTGCAAACTTCATTCCCGGGCATTGGTATATGTGGGGTGGCGGGCACGGCGAGCTGGTCGTAAGAGATGATATTCCTGATGTCGGTAGGGGCACAGCAATGAGATTCGTCCAGGACAAAACCCCTGAGACAACATTTTATTCGGTGAACCAGAATCTACCGAAAAGTGCTTTCAAAAAAATTCAGGGTAGGTCTGTTACAGTTTCCGGCTTTATACGCTCCAACAGGACAGGACAGTTTAATACCCTGATGCGTGCAGAACCTACAGGGGTTGAGTCGAAAAGAGCAATACATCACGTGGTCGGTGATGAGCAGTGGCACCCCTTTAATTACACATTCACTCCGGCAGATCATCATGGACTGGAAGGTGACTATATAGCTTTTTACCTTTGTGAAGGGTTGCATGGCCTTATTCAGGAAAAAGACGACTGGATTGAGTTCGCAGGTGTTCAGCTTGAGCTGGGTGATAAGCGCACGGAGTGTCAATTATTAACACTTGGTGAAATGGTCGCTAATCAGGGATGTCTGGTTAGAAGCAAGCAGACAATACATGACCAGGGATTACTGTCACCAACATCGTTATCAGTTGTGCCCTGTGGTTATAAGGGGCTAAAACTTCTCGATGGTATTAACCGTTTCACAGGTATTTCCGTTGTTGAATTGCTTCCCGGGCACGGAGTCCGGGCAGATAAAACCGGTGAAATGGCTATTACATTTCATATTGTCTGCCCGGTTGAACTCTTAGCGATATTCGGAGAACAAGATAATCCTCGCAATCTTGTTAGTCATACACTGAAATTGTTTGGTGAGGGGAAGAGAAAAAGGGAATTATTAGATCTTGGTATAGACAAGAAGAGAGGATGTCGCCCACAACACCAGCCTGTCGAGATGACATTTGCAGAATTCGCCACTGTGCTGAAACAGGCTGGCATGATGGATTGCCACTTAAGCAGGCTCCTTGAAACTAAAACTGGCCGTGGGCAAAGGGCAGGTGTAGTTCCTGCAGGGGCGGCTATGGCTAATCCTCTGGTTGTTTATCCTGTTCTGCCGCCACCAGTGGTGCAACAGCCAGCAGTTCAACAACCTGACCAGGCAGCAGTTGTTGTAAGGCTGAAATATATGGTCGGGTTTATGATCGGCAATATGCCAAATAAACCAGCTAATACTGATGGCATTCTGGATGTTATGTTTGCCAAAGTAGATGGCAAGGTTTTGCAACAAGCTTCGAAGAATAAAGAGTTTTTCAAAAACAAAGTGAGAGTCTTTCTTGAACTGCACAAAAAATATCCACGGCTATTTACTGCGGACAAATTTGATGTTTTTGCAGCAGGTGTCGATGATGAGTTAGCTCAGGGCTTGGTTTCCCGAACCAAGGAATATGATTACGAGAACATGAAAGCTATCTGTGATGTTATGGGCGTTGCAGTACCTCCCGACGTGGCTGCTCCAAAAGTGGTAGTGCCGGTTCATCAACCAGTGCGTGTTCATCAACCAAAGCCAGCTCCGGCTCAGGTAAACCTGCCTGCTCCGGTGGTTGTTGCACCACCTCCTCCTGCTTCTATCCGGGATTACCGTGGTCAATCCGTCGCGATACGTATTTTTAATGATCTGAATAACCCGGAAAGGCGCCTTCAGGGCGATCAGTTAGGTCAAGCCCTGACGGTTGTAGAAAGGAATCGTGTGGCTCGTCAGGATATGGTGTTAATGGGAGAACCGGCCGTCAGTATCGATAAGCTGTGTCAAGGCTACCGCAAACTGCCTAAGCATCATTACCCAGAAACACTGGACAGTTTATATGATATATCCCATGTCATTACGATGCCGACAGGACCTGTTAAGACCGAAGCACAAAGAGCCAAGGTAGCTCAGGCGGACAAGCTGAAAGAAAGATACCTTTTACAGCCAGTTCGTGGTGGTGGTGACTGCCTCTACCTTTCATATTTCACCGGCTGGATTCATGCGTTGCTGGAAGATGTGATTACTAGGCGCAATCCGAATGCAATTCGTCAGCAAATAGAAAGACTCAGGACAGTTGATCCTAACTATCGCCACTTTACCCAGTGTTATCGTGTTGATGGAGACTGTGACGAGCTAATTACGCTATTGGAACGGCTGACTGCTAATCCAACACTCAATGAGCTGCACAAACTGATCATGCCGACAGAAACCGTCAGGGGTGTCGTGCGTGGAGGCGGTCAAGAGGCGTTATGGGGCGGAAAGGGAAAAATCATTACACCAATTATTCGCTATTTCCGCACCCATACCATTTATTTGCTACGTGAAGATTTAATGAAGGAGGTTTACTTCAATCCTGATGTGCGAGTGCAGGAACAAAGGTGGAAGGAATTACTTGAAAGAATGGAATTCCTGGTGGAGTTTTTTGGCTGCAAGGCTGCCGTCAACAATGTGCGGACAAAGTCTCATCAACCTGACATGCATGTCCTGGACGCATTCCTGCTTTCTCAGATGGAAAGCGGTGCGGATGCCACTGGTCTTGAAATTGCGATGCTGAATACCATTCGCCCCTTAAGTTTGTGTTATGGCGCTGGTCATCGCGAGGAAACGCAGGCTTGTAAAGCTACAGGTGGCTTCAGAGTGGGTGGTGGTGTTTATGCCGAGGGGCAACGGATTGTCATATTCCAGCGGGATAATCACTATGACGCGCTTATTCCGCTCGATTTGTGTTATGTAACCAAAAGATACCATCAGCAGCTCGTGGGGCAGTACCGGCCAATGCCGAACTACAGAGGTAATCGACATTTCGGCGCACGGAGGATATTTGTACCTCCTCAGGGTGTACCTCATGTTCAGGGCCAACCACCACAGCCCGTGCAGCAAAAGGTGGCAGGACCTTTTCAGCCAGCCGGGAAGGTTACTCCGCAAGTGGTGCAGCATAACCTACAACCTGCCGCTCAGCCGAGGGTTGTACAGCTTCGTACGGATGAGTTTGTCGACAAGCTGGAGCCAGAACATGCCAGGATAATTCAGCACTACACAGGCAGGTATAAAAAGGCAGCCAGTGGCCATTATACCGGTGATTTACAGCATGTTTTGCCTTGGGAGTTGAATTGCGATAATCCTCAGGCAGGTAAAAAAATAAAAGTTTATAAAAAAATAGGTCAAGGTGGGCAGGGAGCTATTTATTCTGCATCCATTGACGGGCTTGATCAGCCGGATATGGCTTTTAAAGTCAGTGATTTCTATGATGACGCGGATCCAATGGCATGTATTGCATTTAACAAGAGTGCTTGTCAGCACCCACTTATTTCAAAAGATATGCTGTGGATGGTTAAAAGGTCTTGGGATCAGTATCGACCTTCAAAGTTTTATCAGCTTATGGAGAAAAACCCTAAGGATTTGTGGGGTGTCGTTTCTGATCCTGACCGGCCGGTTCAGTGGTTTAATAAGCAGCCGTACCGCCGTCTGGACAGAAAGCTTGCAATGACTCTGATATATCAAATGGTTCAGGCTGTGGCGCATATGCACTGGCATGGCTGGGCTCACAGGGATATTAAACTGGGTAACACCATGATCGGGCCTGACTGCACAGGTATCAGGCTGATAGACTTTGGCATGTCACAGAATGTCGGGACGGATGCCGGAGCTGCTGCCCAGAAAGGGCACCAGACACAGAAGGGAACGCCCGGGTACATGATCTTTGTCGAAGGAGAGCAAGGCTATAACGTTTTTGCGGCGGATATGGCGGCATTAGCGGTATGCTATTTCGGAATGAGAGTGGGCTTGAATAAACCTCTGATTGATATACCTCCTGAAATAAAGGCGAAACTTCCAAACAATTATTTCCGTCAGGTTATTGCCGCTTATAACGATCTGATAAAGAAAAATGGTGATGATGCCCGGCATGAGATATCCACGACTATTCAACTTAAGCTGGTTGGGGCGGGTCTGGCTGATGACGGTGACACCACACAATTACAGCATGAAGCAGAGTTCCTTAAGCAGCTTTTGGATCCTATTCGCCATAAAGATGCAGATAGTGCATCTTTAGCCCGGATCCTTAGAAGCGACGCTTTAATGAAGGAAGCGAGGGGGCTTAAGCTGGTTGATTAGTAGAAGCAGGGTATTATGAGCTAATGATTAAGGGATTACGGTGGGTTGAGCAGGCCATTTCTTTCAGGTAAAATGCCGCCCCTGTCCGAAATCCGCCCGCTGAGCCTGTTTGTCAGCGCTTGTCGAACCATAGTTTAAAAAGACATGGACCGGCAAGACATGCGGCACAGTGGCTGGGATGGACACAAAACCCGTTTTTGGGTGCCTTTGACAAAAAGGCGGATACAGGATTTTGGAGAATATTATGTACGCTGTAATCAAGACCGGTGGCAAGCAGTACCGCGTCAGCGAAGGCGACACCCTGAAAGTTGAAAAACTGGACGTCGCTGCTGGTGAAACCATCGAATTCGACCAGGTTCTGATGCTGGGCGGTGAAGAAATCAAGATCGGTACTCCGGTCGTTGAAGGTGCAAAGGTTGCTGCTGAAGTTGTCAGCCACGGCCGCGGCAAGAAGGTAACTATCATCAAGTTCCGTCGTCGTAAGCACAGTCGTCGTCAGCAGGGCCACCGTCAGTGGTTCACTGAACTGAAAATCACCGGCATTAACGGCTAAGGAACCAGGAGTAGACTCATGGCTCACAAAAAAGCAGGCGGTAGTACCCGCAACGGTCGCGATTCAGAAAGTAAACGCCTTGGTGTCAAGCGTTTCGGCGGCCAGATCGTAAAAGCAGGCAACATCATCGTTCGTCAGCGTGGCACCCGTTTCCACGCTGGTGAGAACGTAGGTATCGGTAAAGACCACACTCTGTTCGCTAAGGCTGAAGGCCGCGTAGTGTTCGAAGTGAAAGGTTCCGAGAACCGCAAGTTCGTTCGCATCGAAGCTGCCTAATTCCAGTTGCCATGATCAGCCGGTAACATCTCGTATGTAAACTGGCATTGATGAGCATGGCAGTGGATTCTCCAAAAAGCCCCGTCACCGACGGGGCTTTTTGTATATGGAATGACAATATTTTCCTTTTCCTGCCTGAGAGGGAAAATATTGTCACTTCAAAAGTTTATGACCATTCTGCAGCGAGCTGATATCAGCAGATTGTGCAGGAATTGGTTACTCTTTAATGAAATCCTGTTTTCATAATGAAAATGGTATTTCTTCGCTTATGCACGCCTGCCAGTTCGGGGTATAGAACACCATGAAATTTGTCGATGAAGCCCATATTCATGTTGAAGCCGGTAAGGGTGGTAACGGCTGTCTGAGTTTCCGTCGCGAAAAATATGTACCCAAAGGCGGGCCGGACGGCGGTGATGGTGGTGACGGTGGCAGTGTCTATATGCAGGCTGAGAACGACCTGAACACACTGGTTGATTACCGTTACCAGCGCCGTTACAAGGCTGAAAATGGTGAGCCGGGCCGTGGCAGTGACTGCACCGGTAAAAAAGGTGAAGACCTGTACCTGAAAGTGCCGGTGGGTACGACAATTGTTGATGAGGAAACCGATGAGATTATCGGAGACCTGACCAAAGAAGGTCAGGTAGTTAAAGTTGCTCAGGGCGGTTTCCATGGTCTGGGCAATGCGCGCTTTAAGTCCAGTGTTAACCGTGCTCCTCGTCAAACCAAACCGGGGACTCCCGGTGAAATTCGCAGTCTGAAGCTGGAACTAAAAGTTATTGCTGATGTTGGCTTATTGGGCATGCCGAATGCGGGTAAGTCTACTTTTGTTCGCGCTGTGTCCCATGCCCGTCCAAAAGTGGCCGGTTATCCGTTTACAACACTGGTACCTAACCTCGGTGTTGTCAGCGTTCAGAAACATCGCAGCTTTGTCATTGCTGATATTCCCGGTCTGATTGAAGGTGCAGCGGAAGGTGCCGGTTTGGGTATCCGCTTCCTGAAACACTTGGCACGCTGCCGTATTTTGCTGCATCTGGTTGATGTGGCACCTTATGATGGCGTTGATCCGGTTGCCAGCGCGCAGGCGATTATTAACGAGATTGAAGCCTTCAGTCCGGCGTTGGCAAACCGTGAACGCTGGCTGGTGTTGAATAAAGTTGATTTGCTGCCTGAAGAAGAGCGCCAGTCAATCTGCGACAATATTGTGAAGAACCTTGGCTGGGAAGGTCGGGTTTATCAAACGGCTGCAGTATCATCTCAGGGGACACATCAGCTCAGTAATGAAATCATGAATTTCATTGAAGAGCTGAATGAGATGATGGCGGCAGATCCGGCTTATGCTGAAGCTGAATCCGAGCAGCGTGCGCTGATGGAAATTCAGGCACGTAAGCGTATTCAGGAACTGGCTGAAGCCCGCAAAGCCAAGCGTCTGGCTGAGAAGCTGGCGAATGAAGATGACGAAGACGATGATGATGACCATGATATGGAGATCTTTTACGCGCCTTAATGTGTCATCAGCATCTATTTGAATCGAAGATAAAAACGACTAGTAGACAGCATGAGTAATCGTGAAAAGCTGAAAGGCACCCGTCGTTGGGTTGTCAAAATTGGTAGTGCACTGCTAACCAACGACGGCAAGGGATTAGACCGTGCCGCCATGGTTGGCTGGATTGCCCAAATGGCCGACCTCAGAAAACAGGGGATTGAGGTTGTGCTGGTATCGTCCGGTGCCGTGGCGGCAGGTATGAGCCGACTGGGCTGGCAGCAACGACCGGAAGCGATTCATGAGCTTCAGGTCGCGGCAGCTGTCGGGCAGATGGGTTTGGCCCAAACCTGGGATTCTGGTTTTGACTGGCACAATGTGCAGACTGCGCAGGTACTGTTAACTCATGCCGACCTGACCAATCGCCAGCGTTACCTGAATGCCCGCAGTGCCTTGCGCTCGATGTTGGAGTTAGGTGTGCTGCCGGTTGTTAATGAAAACGACTCGGTTGTGACCGACGAAATTCGCTTTGGTGATAACGATACGCTGGCAGCGTTGGTTGCCAACCTGGTTGAAGCCGATGTGCTCGTTATTCTGACAGATCAGTCTGGTCTGTTTACCGCTGACCCACGAAAGAACCCGGATGCCAAACTGATTGCTGAGTCCAATGCTGCAGCGGTTGAACTGGATTCAATGGCAAGCGGCGGCAGTGGTCGCTTAGGTCAGGGCGGAATGGCAACCAAATTACGCGCTGCACGTCTGGCTGCGCGTTCCGGAGCCAGCTCTGTTATTGTGGGTGGTCGTGAAGCGAATGTGTTGACCCGTTTGGCTCAGGCAGAAGCGCTGGGTACTTTGCTGTTACCTGAGAATGAACCGCAGGCTGCACGCAAGCAATGGTTGGCAGGACACCTGAAAATGGCGGGTAAACTGGTGCTGGATGCGGGTGCTGCCCGTGCATTGCGAGGATCAGGAAAAAGCTTGTTGCCTGTTGGTGTCAAAGAAGTACAGGGCAAATTTGGCCGTGGTGAAATGGTTGTTTGTGTTGATACTGACGGTGTCGAAATTGCCCGAGGCTTGTGCAACTACAGTGCAGCCGAAGCAGAAAAAATCATGGGCTTGTCCAGTAACCGGATAGCAGAGGTGTTGGGGTATGTCAGTGAGCCGGAGTTAATCCATCGGGATAATCTGATTATTACCTGACCGGATCCTTGGGAATTAAAGGGGTGGTCACGCTGTCCCTTTAATGAAGGAACTTTTTATTATCGTTTTGATCTACTAATAGCTTGATTTATTCAATATTGAAAATGGGTAAATCATTATCAAATGATGATAGAAAGAGGGTGAGCTTTTGCTTAAATATAATAAAGTTTTTAACAAGAAGCTTTTCTTTGTTTTTTTTGCTACATCCTTGATATTACTTTCTCAGATAGTAAATGCCGGTAACCCACCGTTGGTGCCCGGATGGTCAGAGCCTGAACTTTGCCCCTTACCCTTGCCTCCCTCAGAACCAAAGCTGCAACATGATTCGTTTATTAAAAATGATCTTCAAGATGCTGATACCAGTATTGATTGGTATGAAGAAGAGTGCCGTAAAAGAAAAAGATTGGAAGCAGATAATGAGGCTGTGTTGCCGACAATAGTTGGCGTACTAACGCACCAATCACAGGTTTTTCGATGGGACTTATGATTAGCAGAAGTTACAAAAATTATGTAATGCCCACGAGTCATAGGCTTATCCAGAAATGCAGGAAATATAGGGGTTGTAGCCCTTCAACTATCGCCGACAACACAGCCAGATAATGAGGTATATACTTTTGAGCCTCTAAGGTGCACGCTCCAGAATATGTGTATATTTATTGACCATATTCTTGCCGGTAGACAATTCGAGCAGCCTCTGACCATAGAAGAAAGGCAGTTTTTTTCATTGTTGCGTGATGAAGTCAGCAGTATGTGTCAATTGTGTGAAGTGCCTTACAAAGCGGCAGTCGTTTTGTCATTAAAGTTCACTTACCTTTATGAGCTTTTGTTGAAAAATAAAATTTATGATGATCTGAATGAGGAAAAAGAAAGAGGGTTTCTTGGTCAAAAGTACAGGGCGAAAGTACGGGGTGTACTTTAGTGCAAATAAATGTGAACTGACGGATAATAGCTCCACAATTTATTGTATTTTTATCGCTATATCTGCATTACGATAGTCGCAATTATGACTTTGTGTTCTAAAAACCGGTTAGTGTGGAACTATGGTCAGCGCGGTGCTTTCGCCCTGGTCAAAAGTATGAGTTATCTATTTTTACTGGATTCCCAGCGGATGAGTTTACTCTTCGAGAGTTATATTATTTACCGTGGTTATCTATCCTGAATGCTACAACATGCTGTGAAGAAAAAAACAATCGATGCATTTGCTCATGGTGGAGCAGGTATAAGAAATTTGTTCAGTATTTGCATAATCCGGATATTATACTTTATCCGGGTTATGAGGCGCTTGATCTTGAAGATTTTGCCCGGTTTGGGCATCTGCCAGTTTATCCGCTGGGAATGATTACAAACTATGGCACCCGGGCGGACGGTGCAATAGAATCTCCGGCGGGTTTTTATGGGCATGACATCTCTCATATTTCTGATAACCCGATTCATAAGCACCTTGATGGTTCAGCGCCTTTGCACTCGCCCCGTAGTCGTCTGAACTACCGGCAGTCTATGCTGGATAAAACGGCCAGTGTACTGGAAAGACATGGCGGCAACCTGAAAAAGGTAGTCGTATACGGTATTTTTGATGTTTTTCATGAATTTGGTCATAAGTGGGAGGAGGGAAAAACAATATTAGACAGTGACAGTTTCCTAAGGTTATTTTGGTCATTGAAGATACTCCGGAAACGGACCCTGTACATGTACCCTCCTGACTATTACGACCTTACCGATGAAGACGCCTGGCAAGGTTGTTTGTTGGTTCACAGGTTACACCAATACTGGATCTCCGAAGGAGCTGAAGTGTTAACCGAAGACGAGATTGAACATTTCTATAGCGCTACCTTCCATCCGTGTGCTGATGCTTTGTCAACACACATGAAAATTATTTCGGATCATAAAGAACTGTTTTTAAGCTGGTTTAAACTACAAATCAGGAAAAATGCAAATGGTTTATTATCCAGTTACGATGGATTTAAATCTGTTTATTGTGATTTTACTCATCAATTGTATGTTTCTGGTGTCTCATGCTTTAGGTATGGCTCCCCTGCATATAGTAATGCTGATATAATTTATCTGGAACTTATTCGCAATCCGGTTATAAAAAAGGAAATAGAGCAAGCTCTTGGCGCTTGCATACCGGAAATGTGTAAATTTTAAATGTCAGGCGTGTTAATGTTTGCTGGCTCTTTATAGCTACTCATGAAGGCGATAATAATGAGGCATAATAGTGAAATATAAAGACCCGGAGACCAGGTTAATCCTGTTCAGTAATTCCCGAGCACTTGATTAAAACCAGTGATACCAAGGGATAGCGGTAGTTCTGATATTCCCTAAATCGCAGACTTTGAGGTACAGTATGCAGACTATACATCTACAGTCGTATTCTCTGTGTCTTCAACAAAAAAACAACAAAAAGCGCTGGCTGAAAAACTAATCAGCGTCGTCTCCAAAGAAGCTGCCAAGGTTCCAGATTTTAGGCCGGTGAACAACCATGACAAGATCGCACTGCATGATGCCATCATGTGTGGCCTGGCGGTCATGCACCTTAAATATCCGTCGTTGCTGAAATTTGATCAGGACTGCGTACAGAATACAGATAAAATTCACAACCTGAAATCACTCTACAATGTCAATAGAGTGCCGAGTGATTCTCGCCTCGCTGAGCTGCTTGACCCGATCGAAACTCGGTATTTGCGGAAATTTTTCACGGCGTTATTCGCCTATGTTCAGCGCTCCGGGCGGCTCAGGCAGTTTGAGTACTTTGAGGAAGGCTATCTTGCGCCTATTGATGGGACGGGGCATTTTTCTTCGGGAAAAATTGATTGTCCAGAGTGCTGTGTGAAAAAGCCAGACAGCAAGAATCCCCAGTATTATCACCAACTATTGGGCTGCTGTCTGGTTAAGCCGGGCAAGAAAGAAGTGCTGCCTTTAATGCCGGAACCCATTATTCAACAAGTCGATGCTTCAAAAAACGACTGTGAAAAAACAGCACTCGAAAGGCTCCTGTCGAATATTGCCAGAGAACATCCACACCTTAGGCTGAGTTCCCTGAAGTAGTTGAATGAACTACACTTCCCATGCCTTCTACCTTTTAGGGGTTCTTTATGCAATCAGAACTCTTTCGGGACTTTATTAATTCCATACCGTCATTAAGCGATGAGCAGTGGAAAATTCTTGACAGGACACTGCTCAATGCCCGAATACCGGATGAGGATATAGTAGAAAAACCTGAATCTGATGTTATAGAAAGAGAATCATCTGTAAATAATCCACCTGCCACACCTGATCTTGAAGCAAGCATATTATCTCGCTTTGCTGAACATCCGGAATGTCCCGTGTGTAAAGACCATAATATTCATCGCTGGGGCTTTCAAAGCGGGCGGCAGCGCTACCGCTGCAAGTCATGCAAAGTGACTTTCAATGCATTCAGCAAGACCCCTTTGGCAAGGCTTAGATATCCGGAAAAATGGAATAACTACCTCACGGGTATGACTTACTCCATGACACTGCGCTCGGCAGCCAGTGAGTATGATATTAACCTGAAAACGGCCTTCCGATGGCGCCACTGCTTTCTTGAGGTCATAAATAATGATCAGGCAGAAGAGCTTTGTGGCATCACAGAGCTTGATGAAACTTTTTTTCGTGAATCATTTAAAGGGCAGAGGAAAGACCTGCCAAGGCCTTCTCGAAAACGCGGAGATGATCCGAACAAAGCTCGGAAAGTCCCGGTAATGGTAGCCAGAGACCGTGAACGGCACACTGTTGATGGTATTTTGGAAAACGAAAGTGCTAATGAGTTGTGCCGCCATTTAAACGGTCGTATATCGATTGAAGCAACGGTCTGTGCGGATGCACACCTTGCACATGAAAAGCTTGCAGAGAAGCTTGGATTTGAGTTTAAGGAACTGGTTACCTCGGCAGGCCAGCATGTTCTGGAAGGTGTCTATCATATTCAACACGTTAATGCTTACCATAGCCATTTAAAGCGCTGGATTGGTGGTGTGTTTCGGGGAGTGGCTACCCGCTATCTCCCGCATTACCTGGCTTGGAAGCGAGATCTGTCAGAAGCCGTTCAGCTAAGCACTGACCGATTCGTCAGAAAAATCATGGAACATTGGTGCTTTCAACTATCTCCGGGAACTTAGCCCACACCTTAAGTTGGTACTGAATTTTGACGACTTGTACTCCGATGGTCCCACGATCAAATTGGTGAAATCCTACGACTACAGCTTCATTATGGTCGCGAAAGACACCAGCCATGTGTC
The DNA here is from genome assembly GCA_965261725.1 of Endozoicomonadaceae bacterium. GTDB lineage: Bacteria > Pseudomonadota > Gammaproteobacteria > Pseudomonadales > Endozoicomonadaceae > CANDOC01. Next base: position 174,924 of record CBDHDU010000047.1, read on the forward strand.
GCTTTATGAGGCCGTCGATGAGATGGACATCGCCGGTAAGGTCACACGTTATGAATTCACCGATGAAGACGGCTACCGGCATTGGTTCCGGTTCATCAATGGCGTTCCCATCAACAAATCCCATCAGGATATTCTGGTCAACTACCTTGAGTACGTGGAAATCAGCCCCAATGACAAGAAGTACACCAATACCTGGGTGACTGATATTGAAATCACCAAAGAAAGCGTGGCAAAAATCATGCGAGGAGGACGCGCTAAGTGGAAAATAGAGAATGAGACGTTTAACACACTGAAAACACAAGGCTACAACCTGGAACACAACTACGGGCACGGTAAAATGCACCTGGCGACTAACTTCGCCAGCCTGACGTTTACCGCCTTCCTTATTGACCAAATCGAGCAGCTTGCCTGCCCTCTTTTTCAAAAAGCGTTATCAGCATCGAAATCAAAGAAAGCGCTTTGGCACGCTATCAGGGGCTTGTTCGACTGGTTCTTCATTGATTCATGGACAGAGTTTCTTACGGCGATCGCAAGGGGAAAAAGTGTCAGCCTCAAAAGCCTGGAGCTTGATACCACATAGAGGCTGAGTAGCCTTGTGTTTCAGTGTTTGATATGTAGAGAAATTGATTGCTCTGCGACGGTGGAGAAGGCTTCTTCGTCTCCAACTAATTCTATTGGCCACTCCGATGTATAATTAGTTTGTCGTTTAATGTTCGGGAATTGCTGAATCCTGTTATTTCCCTGAGTGCCAGCGTTATAAGTGGGCCGGTGCCTCCAAAGATCAGAATAGCCATATTGTAGGGTACAGTTGTTCCTGTCATACGAATACCAGTGGGCAACATCTCCGTATAGAGTGCACTGCTGACTCCCATTATAATACCGGTCAGGAATGCCAGTAATGTCTGGGCAAGACAACAATACACATCGTTTCCAAGTGACATAACCCAGAAAGTGGGTGTTGCTGCTGCGGTCATCGTTATAAGGCTGCAAAGATAAGTACGCTTTCTGCCATAACGATCGCCCATCCAGCCACCCATTACACAGAAAATTACCAAGGCTATAAGGTTAATACTGTTAATCAGCGTGGAGGTCTTGGCAGAGAAACAGCAAACCTCCATCAGGTAGGTGCTGAAGAATACAAACAGCAAATGATAGAGCAACGTATTACCTGCCACGACAAAAAACAGTCGTACCAGTGAAATCCAGTTGCCAGCCAGTTTTTGTTTTAATTTCTTGAACCCCCCTGATGATGGCTGTTCAGGCAGATTTCTTCTGATAAACCAGGCGATCAGGCATGTCAGGCCACCCAGCCAGAATGGAATACGCCAGCCCCAACTATAGAGTGACTCCTCGGGTAGCATATAAATCAGCGTAACAATGACTGAGGCGATCAGGGTACCCAGCATGCCGCTGCTGTGAGCGAGGCTGGTAATAATGCCTCGTCTTTCCGGCTTTGCCATTTCGCCGGTGACAACCAGTACTGAGCAAAACTCCGATGACATACCAAAGCCTTGTAGAAGCCGCATGGCAATCAACAGTATCGTTGCTGTTGTGCCAATGCTGGCAGTATCCGGCAAAAAGCCTATGCTGAGAGTGCCTAGGCCGGTTATGAAACTGCTGATCACTAAGGCGTTTTTTCGACCTGTTAAATCGCCAATGATTCCAATAACAACAGAGCCAACAGGTCTTGCTAACATGGTGGTTGCAAAAGCTGCAAATGCTTGAAGCAGAGATATAAAACGGTCTTCTGCAGGGAAAAAAAGCGCTGATAAAACAGGTGTGAGCAGCCCGTAAACAACATAATCATAATATTCAATGATATTGCCTGAAGTAAGTGCTGCCAGCTGTTTTTTTGTTAGACGATTATTGATTGGACATGTTGTCATGTTTTTTTATTTCAGCTTGCTCTATGATTTTTACGTAAAGTTAGTCTTTTTTTTGGGGAGAGTAATAAAAAGAATATTGTTTTTTGTTTTTATTTTGACTTTCAGTTTTGCAGAAGCTGGTTTTTTTAAATGTGAATTAACTGATACACATTATGATAACTTGAGTCAGGTTTTAGAAAGCTTGGGGGTTTTAAGTGAACAAATAGACCAAGATGGAATTATATCGAAAGCTTTTGAATTAATAGCTTCAAAAAGCAATAGAACTAATTACTTGAGGCAGTGGAGGAATAAATCAAGCCTGATTTTTAGTTTTCCGCTACTGGCTGAAAAAACAGGAAAAACAATTGTTGTAATTAATCCTGTATTGGAAACAGAAAATGCAGGCCTGTCATCTGTTATTTTCTCTCCGCATGGTTATGAGATTGTTAATGTTATTCCGGATGAAAATGTAGTTGTTTTGGTGTTTATGGAACAATGGCTGAGGATAAGGCCAAAGACGGCTTCCGGAGTATGGGTCAGAAACCTTCTCGAAAGTGAATTTTTGCTGAACTGTCTGGCTAGCCTTTCTTTTCCCGAAAAAAATTACAGGCTGAGGTGTTTGGATAAGCCTTATCTTCCTGCAGGTTCAGCCTATCTAATGCCATGTATTAGCTGGAGGGGGGGGTGTCAGGTGATTAGCGAAGTGGATAAATCCTGCTTTTATCCTGAGGATTTGTTACGTGCAATGAAGGGTAAAATTATTGATGATCAGATAGAGGAAAACTATGAAGAGACTGAATTTTTCACAACAAAAGTAATGGTTGCCCGCAGTAGTGAAACAGGGACAGGGATAGCGCAAGACGGGCAGGGGCTGAATTGTTCTTACTGCCTTAATATATTACACCAGACTCTTCAGTGGCAATGCGAAGGTGGAGAGCACCTGCAGCTCTCATGCATGGCTTGTAAGAAGGCGATGGAATCAAAATTTCCCGAATGTACAGTTTGCCTGAAACCATATAAAACTTTTCATGATATCGCCACGGATAGAAAAGTTCAGGAAGCACCAGCTCTATGTTGCTTATGTGCTTTTTCGGGAAAAGTTTCAGAAGTTTTTTTACATCATTACAGAGTTCATCAATCTATGAGTCCGGGGCGTCTATTTAGAACAGTACAAATGCTTCCCGGTAAATGTGGTGAATATTCCTTTGGTCCATTGAATGAGTTAGTTTGGAAGGAGTTTAAAGAAATAGCAGGGATTACCTTAATCCAATGCCATGAAGTAAAGGTAATGGTTGATAAGGCACTATATTCAAAGTGGAATATTAGCAGTATGCCTGTAAATCAGTTATCAGTGACTTGGGGTTTTTTGCAAGGAAGGAAAACTGTTTATAAAGAAGTGGTAGATGTTTATGGTTTCTTAGCAGGGATTACCTTAATCCAATGCCATGAAGTAAAGGTAATGGTTGATAAGGCACTATATTCAAAGTGGAATATTAGCAGTATGCCTGTAAATCAGTTATCAGTGATTTTTTTGCAAGGAAGGAAAACTGTTTATAAAGAAGTGGTAGATGTTTATGGTTTCTTGTACCAGAACCTTGGAGTGGAAGCCAGAAACAGTGGCTGGCAGAAGCTCTATGAGTACGGATATGGGTATCATGATGATAATATCTATACCATATTGTTATGCGAGCCTGTTAGTTCTACATTGAATGAAGTGCTTAAGGATTGGAATCAATTTCCAGTTATTGACCGATATGATTTTTTAAACGAACTTGGCAATATAATTAAGGTGTTGGATAAAGCCGATAAGAAACAGCCTTTCTTGTTGGACTTGATGCCTGATAATATAGGCTGTCTTCTTTCTCCGGAGGGGACTTGGAAACCTAAAGTTTGTGCTAAAGCGATAGATGTAAATAATGGTTCTACATTGGTTGATTCTTACATAAGCTGTATTGCTACTGTCTTATCTGGCGTTGATGTATTAAGAAAAAAAGCAGTTTTAAATCCGAAAGAAGTTTTAGCTGTTCTAGAGGCGGCAGATATAAAAGACCTTACAGTGACGAGTTTTGTAGAGCAGTTTGTTTCAGAAGGGGTTCATTCTATAAGTGCTGTTCAAGAATTGCTTGGTGTTTATAAAGATGGCTGTCAGCATAATCTGGCATCAAAGCGTGATATGTCTTCCTGTTATTTTTCTGGCTGTACAGAGCTTGCCAGTCTTTCCACTGTTTCGGATTTCAGGAAAAAGTTGGGAAAGAACAGGCGTTGGAAGTGCTCAGAGTGTGCAAGGGTGGATGTACCTGATGCTGAAGGATCAGTCATAATCTTATCTCCTGAAGACGTAGGTTTTTCTTGCTCTCGCTGTAATAAAAAATATTGCGCTGACTGCATGATGCCTGTTTCTCCTAAATGCAGATATTGTGCTCAGATATTGACCATTCATTCTGAAGTAACAGGAGTCATCGGGTGTTCTTGCGGAAGAATATTTAGGGAGGGGCGTTGGGCTGAATGCACTAATCAACAGTGTGGTCGTTATGTTGGTGGTTGTTGTTTAAGTACTGAGGTATCGGCTAAATGTCAGTCATGTAAATATTTGTGTGTCAGAAAAACAGCCAAAGAGTTAAGTTGTGATGCATCGGTATGGTTTTGTGCTTCGTGCAGGCAAGGATACGCTGTCAGCAAGCAGGGGGCTGATTGTCTTAATGGAGTGAAACGCCATGAGGCTGAAATGGTTCTTCATTGCTCAGGAGGGCACTATTTTTGTGAATCATGTTTTAAGCCGCTTTTGAAAGGCCACGGTTATAACCCTGCTCTAGAGAAAATAGAACATCCGTTTAAGAAGCCTGCTTCTATTGTTGTAAAGCAGAAGAGCGATTATTCTGACGGGAACCCCTTAATAACCTTCACACCGCCGCCTTCACCTGATTTACAGGCACAAAAAAACCGGCACTAAGCCGGTTTTCGACAGATCAGGAGATCTGATTAAGCGCTCAGGGCTTTAACCTTGGCGCTCAGACGGCTCTTATGGCGAGCAGCCTTGTTCTTGTGAATGATGCCCTTGTCGGCCATGCGATCGATAACTGGCTGAGCAGCTACGAATGCAGACTTAGCAGCTTCCACATCACCTGCTTCAACGGCTGCGATGACTTTTTTGATGGAAGTGCGCACCATGGAGCGCAGGCTACCATTGTGCTGACGACGCTGTTCAGCCTGACGCGCGCGTTTCTTAGCGGAGGGTGAGTTTGCCACCTTAGTATGCTCCTTGAGCTTAAACCGGAATTTTTAAGATGCGGGACTATGCCGCGTTGGTGCGCCATTGTCAATATTTGGCGGGTGGCTTGGAAGCGGCATTTTATGTACCTCTGTAAGCAATTATGGGGGCTGAATGCAGTGAAATAGCGGTTGTGGGTGCCGAATCCTTCGTCTCAGGGATAGAATAGGGGTTTTCTCCCAATATTAATCATTTGTCTGTAGGGAATAAGTTGCCCACAGGCATACAGTTGACCGAATGAGATCGAATGGAAGCTGAAAATCAGGAACAGCAACCCCGTGAACCACAGGCAAAGGGTGGCGGCTTGCTGCGTTCCAGTCTGATCGTGGGCATTATGACCATGATTTCCCGTGTGCTGGGGCTGGCGCGGGATGTGGTGATTGCGGGCTATTTCGGCTCCAGTGCATCGGCAGATGCCTTCTTTGTTGCCTTTAAAATTCCTAATTTCCTGCGGCGGCTATTCGCTGAGGGTGCTTTCTCTCAGGCATTTGTGCCGGTGCTGTCGGAATATCGTACCAAACGTAGTCCGGCGGAGGTTCGGGAGCTGGTCAAGCGGGTTTCCGGTACGCTGGGAGGCATCCTGCTTGGGGTCACAGCCCTGTGCATGCTGATATCGCCCTGGCTGATTTTGTTGTTTGCCCCGGGTTTCCGGGATGATGTTGTCAAGCTGGAGCTTGCGGGTAGCATGCTCCAGATTACCTTTCCTTATCTGTTGCTGATTTCACTGACTGCACTGGCGGGCGGTATTCTGAATAGTTATAACCGCTTTGCTGTTCCGGCATTTACCCCGGTGTTGCTGAATATCAGCCTGATAGGCGCTGCTGTGCTGATGTCCCCTCATTTTGAGGAGCCGGTTGTCGCTCTGGCGTGGGGTGTGGTGATTGCCGGTGTTTCTCAGCTATTGCTGCAATTGCCTTTTCTGTGGCGGCTGAAACTCTTACCTCTGCCGGGCTGGGGTTGGAAAGATGAAGGTGTCAGTCGGATCATGAAACTCATGATTCCGGCGTTGTTCGGTGTTTCTGTCAGCCAGATTAACCTGCTGCTGGATACGGTTCTGGCTTCTTTTCTGGAAACTGGCAGTGTCTCCTGGCTGTATTATTCAGACCGGCTCTCTGAATTGCCGCTGGGCATCTTCGGGATTGCCATAGGTACTGTGATATTGCCGAGCCTGTCGCGCAAGCATGCGGCTGATTCTCCGGAGGACTTCTCGGCAACACTGGACTGGGCAATACGGTTGGTGATGCTGATTGGTATTCCGGCAGGTCTTGCGCTGTTCCTGCTGGCTGAGCCACTGATTGCAACGTTGTTCCATTACGGTGAAATGCAGGATCGGGACGTGTTGATGGCAACACTGAGTCTGCGGGCTTATTCTGCCGGATTGCTGGCATTTATGCTGATCAAGGTGCTGGCGCCGGGATATTTTGCCCGACAGGACACAAAAACGCCGGTTCGAATTGCCATTCAGGCGATGGTTGCCAATATGGTATTTAACCTGATTCTGGTTTTTCCGTTAAAGCATGCCGGGTTGGCATTGGCAACTTCCTTATCTTCGTTTATGAATGCCGGGTTGTTGTTCTGGGGACTTTATCGCGCAGGCGTGTTTAAGCCGAAAGCCGGGTGGGGTAAGTTTGGTTCACAAATAATTGCCGCGAATATTGCAATGGGCACTGTGCTTTTCTGGCTTAATGAGTCTCCTGAAGTCTGGTTACGCTGGGGGTTATGGGATCGGGTAGAAAATCTTGCCATACTGGTCTGTTCAGGGTTGGCGGTCTATGCGCTGACATTGCTTGTTTCCGGTATCAGACCCGCTCAATTTAGGCACTGATTAATCAATAAATAATGAAGCTGCTATTCCGTTGTTGGAATTACGGTAATAGCGGTTTTTTTTAGGTGTTAATCGCAATTTACCGCTGTCTTTGTCTGATTCATTGTCGTGTCATAATTCTGTCACAATTTATTCATAATCTGACCCTGCCAATAAGATTAGAACTTTCATTATTTACTCTATTCCGGGCAATTAAAGGTTTTTTACTTATGACTGATGCAGTCATTGCGAAGCAAACGGAAGCTGTAAAGCTTACCAGTTCCAAACCGTTTGTTTGGGGCGCTGTTATCCTGCTGATTTATGCATTGTTGGTAGCCGTTGGTACGGTCAGCAGTGGTTTTAAACTGGCTACCGGTGGAGCTGCCGGTGCCGAACAGCTTTTTGCATTTGCAAGTAGCCCGGTTCTGGGACTGCTGGCGGGTGCACTTGCGACTGCATTGGTGCAATCTTCCAGTACCGTGACGTCTATTATTGTAGGTCTGGTTGCGGGTGGCCTGCCGGTCTCTATGGCTGTGCCAATGATCATGGGTGCCAATATCGGCACCACGATTACTAATACCATTGTCAGCCTTGGACATATTCGTAACGGTAGCGAATTCAAGCGTGCCTTTGCTGCATCAACCGTTCACGACTTCTTCAACTGGATGGCAGTATTGATTATGCTGCCTCTGGAAATGATCTTCGGCCTGCTGGAAAAGATCGGCTCTTACATTGCTGTGATGCTTTCCGGTGGTCCGGATATGAATGTGGGCAGCAGCTATAACGTAATGAAAATGATCACCAAGCCTGTGGTTAATTTCGGTGCGGAAATGGTTTCCCCACTGTCTTCTGGTGCAGGTGGTATTGTAATGATTCTGTCCGGTGTGGCGATCATCATGATGTCTGTGACCTGGCTGGGTAAACTGCTGCGCAAGGTGCTGGTAGGTCGTGCCCGTGACATTCTGAAAAGTGCCGTGGGTCGTGGTCCGGTAAGTGGTATTTGCTCTGGTGCGGTTGTTACAGTACTGGTTCAGTCTTCTTCTACTTCTACCAGTCTGATTATACCGCTGGCAGGTTCCGGCTTCTTTAAGCTGCGTGAAGTCTATCCGTTCACGCTGGGTGCCAATATTGGTACCACAATTACCGCCCTGCTGGCTGCAACTGCTGTCACCGGTGATCTGGCCACTGCGGCACTGACCATCGCGCTGGTTCACCTGCTGTTCAATATCTCAGCAGTTGTTGGTATTTACTCGGTTCCGTTCCTGCGCAACATTCCGCTGCGACTGGCTGAAGCACTGGCAGAACTGGCAGTAAAAAGGAAAGTGCTGGCACTGGGTTATATTGCCGCAGCATTCTTTGTAATTCCGGGTATTTTGCTGCTGTTGGTGGGTTAATCTCAAGGGGGTTGAATTCCCAGCAGCTTGCTGCGAACTACTCAAACTTACTTGATACCCCGGAGCTTGCTCCGGGGTAGTTCATGTGTGCCGAGCATGTTGCACAGCTTGGGGGTGAAAGTCCCCTGTCCAGCCAGATGAGGGCGAAGGACTAGCGAAGCACAAGGTTTGTATCGCGAGGTGCAGGCTGAAGGCAGTGTGGAGCAAACCTGCGAGCTGACGAACAGAAACCGGATACGAGGCTGTCTGCGTGAGGGCGAGTCAGCATGTGATGACGAAGTCCCATACTCATCCGGACATTCAGGCAGTAAATCCGGCAGTTGTGCAGGGAAGGCGGTGTAACTTACCTCGGGAGGTCTGTGTGGTGTCTGATTTCAGACTGAGGTCATCGTAAGGTGTCCTGATCGCCATACAGAAGTCAGCAGAAGGCATAGTAGCTGGCATATGTCAGTGAAGGCCTGAACGGTACAGAGTGGTGATTAGTTTCTGTTTTCGATACACCGGACAGCAGACAAGTTCAGCAAGCACTGAAACTCATGCCAGGTGGTCACGGCGGAACCGGAGGCTGCGACGCTATGAGGGCTGAGGCTGTATCGGCATCACAGAATTACGAAAGCCCGGCGGGCGATACGAGCCTGATGGATCGTATCGCCAATCCCAGTAATTGATAAGATTATTGGGCGCTTAACTGACCGAAACGCCCAGTACGGATCCGTATGCTGGGTGTTGGTGTGTCATGAGAACAGAGTCGGTCTGTTCGTAACTGTAATTGAGATGGAGGAAGGCCCTTCGGTGGTGGCTTCTGGAAGCGACCACCAAACCACTGTGAGCTGCGCTGATTAAGAGTCAGGATGGTGAGCGTCACAGAAAAGGCGTAACAAGATTGCGTCAGGTACGAGATCAGGAGATGAACGCAAGTGAACCATTGATGACGTGTCGTAAGCATATACATCGACATCAAAAGTGAGGGGCATCACCACCTCATGATAAGTTCAGGGGTTATCCAGTTACCGCCTGAGCGGTGTCCGGCACAAAGATGGCATGAACTGATTTCAGGCTCTTTTACGGAACATGAGAACCTGTCGCTCTGGTGTTAAGGGAGCCAGCCGAGTTGACGAACAGCAAGGTTCTGAGTACCAATACAGGGCACAGGGGCGGATCATCTCGTAGTAGTGTTGAAGCCTCTGTAATGGCGGTGGAGCGAAGGGGCTGACTTATCCAGTGGATGGAGTAGATCAACCAGTTGTATCTTTGGGATGAATCTATGACAGAAGCAAAACCGTTCACAATTTCTAAAAGGCTTGTCTGGCAAGCCTGGCTGAGAGTGAAAGCCAATAAGGGAGCCGCTGGTATTGATGGTCAGAGCTTGTCTGACTTTGAAATACATCTTGGCGGTAACCTGTATAAACTCTGGAACAGGATGTCATCGGGAAGTTACTTTCCTCCCCCCGTCATGCGTGTCGACATCGCCAAGAAAGGTGGAGGCACGAGACCGCTGGGAGTACCGACAGTAGCCGACCGTATTGCCCAGACCGTGGTGAAGCTAATAATCGAGCCGGTAGTGGAACGAACGTTTCATGAAAACTCCTATGGCTATAGGCCGAATCGTTCAGCGCATGATGCGTTGGCGCTAGCCCGAAAACGCTGCTGGAGACGAGACTGGGTCATTGATCTGGATATCAAAGGGTTCTTTGACAATCTTGATCATAAACTCATCATGCGAGCAGTAGAGCACCACATCAAAGAACCTTGGATATTGTTGTACATCAAACGTTGGCTTGAAGCTCCAGCTGAGGGTGAGCACGAGAGAATAGAGAGAACAAAAGGAACCCCACAAGGGGGCGTTATCAGTCCCTTACTGGCAAATCTGTTTATGCATTATGCGTTTGATCACTGGCTTGAGCAAAATATCCGGCACGTCTGGTTTGAGCGATATGCTGATGATGCGCTGATCCACTGTCGCAGCAAACAGGAGGCGGAATCCATACTGGAAGCAGTAAGAAGTCGTTTACTCGACTGTGGTCTTACACTGCACCCGGAAAAGACGAAGCTGGTTTACTGCATGGATGAAGACAGACCGGAAAAGCATGAAAACACCTCTTTTGACTTTCTTGGTTACACCTTCCGTCCAAGGATGGCCCGAAACCGGTATGGGAAGTTCTTTGTCAGCTTTCTGCCTGCAATAAGCAAAGCCTCGGCCCAGCATATTCGGGACAGGATAAGAGAGTTGGCTATTCCCACCAAACGATCACTGTATTCTCTTGAAGAGCTTGCAAAGCTGATCAATCCATTCGTTCAGGGCTGGATAAATTACTTTGGGAAATTTTATCCCTCGGCAATGAGAAGAGTCCTGAGCTATGTGGAAGCAACACTGGTTCGCTGGGCTATGGGCAAATGCAAGAAATTGAGGGGCCGTAAGAAGCGGGCAGCTTCCTGTTTGGGGCGAATCGCAAAAAGGGCTCCGTGGTTAATGATACATTGGCGAGCAGGCTGTGTGTCAGCGGTTGGATAAGAAGAGCCGGATGAGGGGAGACTTTCAAGTCCGGTTCTGTGAGCAGCTGAAGGGGAGGTTCCTTCGGTTGACTCGACTGGGAGGAGCGTAGCTGTGAAGCTACGCCCTATCCCGATTTAAAAATTATTTCATTTGTTTTAAAAACAAAGCCTTACTTTTAGTATGACTCTGTTTTTTGTAAGTTGCTGGAGGGATAATCAGGTACTAAAGAATATTACAGGGAGATCCACTGGCAGGTATCGCTGGAGGGTCATCCGTTATTTTTGTATGAATAACCAACATATCTTCAACGGTGTAACATATGAAATTCTCAATTGATTCTTGCTGGGCAAATTGAGGTATGCCGCTGGCTATGTTGACTGCTCCTGACTGTGGCTTCTGGAAACTTGAACTTGGATTATTTTTTGCTGAAATAATAGGACTGCTGAGGGTATAATCCAGATGAGGGGTGGCATTAATAATATCGATTAATGAAAAGCTGAAAGAACCTTGAAATGGCCATACAGTGGTATCTAGGTTGTCGTTTTTGCCTGACATTATGGCAAGAAACATAGAAACACATGAGTCCTTTCCACATCCATCCCCATTAAGGTAGCAGCGCAGACACATTTTATAACCGTATTTAGATGTATAAAATGGAACGCTGTAGAGGCTAAGGGTTTTGCCTGTAATAGCCTTTGCATGCCTTGAACGTATTTGATCAATAACCCATATCACATGGGTAGCGTCAGTGTTTGATGACTTTAAATGCTCATTAAGGTCATGTAGTGATGTAATCGTTTGTGAATGAATCCCTGCTGATTTTTTAATATGTTTTAATAGTTGCTGCTCATAACAGGACACCGATTGATAAGATGTAGCGGGCTTGCTGTATTTCAATTTTGAATCTGGTTTTAGTGTCAACCATTGATGACACCATATAGGGCTCTCTGACCAGCTGAATTGAATTTTTTCCTGACTCAAATGCTCTTCCCAGAGTCGAGTCAAAACATCATCTATTTCAGGATGAATTCCGGTTTCGGTCTTTGTGACGCAGGATTTGCATAAAAATACATTGTTTGCTTTATAAATAGACGGGTCAACGACAATTGAATTACTTTCTATGGTAACGGCAATGACCGACTTTTTGCAGTTTTCACATTCCATAGGAAAAGAGGAATCAGCTCTTTCCATTTGATGAACGAAAACATTTACATGGTTCGTTGAATGTGATCTTTTCTCGACTCCTCCCGATGTCTTTGGTGGTGGAAAAGGCAATCTTGTAACAAGCTTTGTTTTCAGGGTGTTATTACCATCTTTCGCAGCACTTCCAGCAGGATTAACCACATCCTGATAGATTGGGGGAGGTTCAGCATTCAGGAAAGGTTGATCTTTTCTGCTGCTATTTTCGATGGGTATAGCTATATGAGAATGTATCAATGGAGACGGCATATTCTCTTCGGACGGTAGCGGGAAATCACCGGCTGAAACCTTTACACAGAGGAACAATGGAAGCGCTGTCAAAAATATTACTGATAGCCATGAAGCAAGACGAGTCAGGATTACTTTCTTCATGGTATTGAATGTAACCATAACATTGACTCCAGTGGACGCTAACGAGGGCTGCCTGTTATTGAACGTAAAAATAAAAAGTGCTGCATGCCCTGACATACTGCAGTGAATATTAGCCAACATTGATATCAGCCTAATAATTTTGAGAAATAAATAATTTCTGTGCTAGCAGCTCAGGCACTAATGGAGCTGGTTCGCTACCAGCCGCTACTATATAATCCCTCAATTTGCCCATTCCGGAATACGGTGTAGGAGTGCATGCAGTTAGTTTGCGGGTTGCACAATATCAGAGAAAGTCACAAGGGATGTGTTGCGACCATCGGCAACTTCGACGGCGTACATCTCGGACATCAAGACATTTTTAAACAGATTCGGGAGCGTGCCAAAGCATTGAAGGTACGTTCCTGCGCCATCATGTTTGAACCCCAGCCCAAGGAGTTTTTTGCTCCGGCGCTGGCACCTGCACGTATCAGCACGATGCGGGAAAAAATTGAGCTGTTAGAGCATTACGGTATCGATCAGGTACTGGTGGTGCGGTTCGATGACGTGTTTCGTTCCCTGTCGGCGGAAGCGTTTATTCGTCAGGTGTTAGTTGATGGACTGGCGATCAGGCACTTAGTCGTAGGTGATGATTTCCGTTTCGGCAGTGACCGGGCAGGAAACTTCTCTCGTTTGGAGAAGGCGGGTATTGAGTTTGGCTTCACCGTCAATAATACCCGTAGCATTATTGTTAGCGGCGAGCGGGTGAGCAGTACCCTGGTGCGCCGTTGCCTGCATAATGCAGATTTCACCGAAACCGCTTCCTTGCTGGGCAGAACCTATAAGATGTCAGGCAAAGTAGTTGCAGGTCAGCAGCTTGGGCGCACGTTGGGAGTGCCGACGGCGAATATCCATCTGAACCGGCATCACATTCCTATGTCGGGTGTCTTTGCCGTCAGAGTGACAGTACAGGGTCATATCTGGCCGGGTGTAGCCAATCTTGGTGTGCGGCCTACCGTTGCCGGTAAAACACCCCTACTGGAAGTTCATCTGCTGGGCTATTCAGGCAATCTTTATGGGAAGCGAATTCAGGTTGAGTACGTGGAAAAAATCCGGGAAGAAAAAAAGTTTGATTCTCTGGATGCACTGAAAGCGGCAATTAATGATGATATGAGCAAAGCTCAGATCATTCTGGCTGCTGACAACAGCCCCTAACCACTTTTAATCGGTATGCAATTTTTTACGCTTTAACCGGTCTTAAATTGCATACTTGTTTTGGCTTTTGAGCAAAATCCCTTTTTTTGAGCTGATAACATGAGTGACTACAAACATACGCTGAACTTGCCGGAAACCGCGTTTCCGATGCGTGGCAATCTCGCCAAGCGCGAGCCTGCCATGCTCAGCCGCTGGCAGGAAATGGACCTGTACGGCAAGATTCGTGAAGCCCGTGCCGGTTGCGAAAAGTTTATCCTGCATGATGGCCCTCCCTATGCCAACGGCGATATTCATATCGGTCACGCTGTTAACAAAATCCTGAAAGATATTATTGTCAAAGCCAAAACCATGGCCGGTTTTGATGCGCCTTATATTCCGGGCTGGGATTGCCACGGTCTGCCAATTGAACACAAAGTTGAAGGCATGATCGGCAAAGCCGGTGACAAGGTTGAATACAAGGCATTCCGCGAAAAGTGTCGCGAATATGCCATGAAACAGGTTGAAGGTCAGCGTGAAGATTTTGTCCGCCTGGGTATTCAGGGCGAATGGGATAAGCCTTACCTGACCATGGACTTCCAGACCGAAGCCGACATTATCCGCACGCTGGGTAAGATTGCTGAAAACGGTCATCTGGTGAAAGGTTACAAGCCGGTTTACTGGAGTGTTGTTGGTGGCTCTGCACTGGCTGAAGCGGAAGTTGAATATCAGGACAAAACTTCCACACAGATTGATGTACGTTATGCTGCGGTTGATCAGGACGATCTGCTAAGCGCGTTCACCTTTGAAGCTGATCAGGGCGAAGGCGAAGTTGCTGTTGTTATCTGGACAACCACACCGTGGACATTGCCTTCCAGTCAGGCCGTTACTGTTGGTGCGGAACTGGATTATGTGTTGGTACAGTGTCAGGTTAATGGTGCGCCAGCCCGTTTGATTCTTGCCGAAGCACTGGTTGAAGATGCCATGAAGCGCTTCGGTATCGAAGACTACCGGATCGTGGGTCGTGCCAAAGGTGCAGCGCTGGAAAACAAGCAGGTTAATCATCCTTTCTATGAGCGTCAGCTGCCAGTTATTCTGGGTGACCACGTTACTCTGGATGCTGGTACTGGCTGTGTTCATACGGCACCTGATCACGGTGTTGACGACTTTAATGTGGGTCGTCGTTACGGCATTAAAACCCTGAACTATCTGGACGACAGTGGTATTTATCGCCCGCAGGTCGAACTGTTTGCCGGTGAGCATGTATACAAAGTTGATGGCAAGGTTGTTGATGTTCTGATTGAAAAGGGTCGTCTGCTGCATCAGGCGAAGATGACTCACAGCTATCCGCATTGCTGGCGTACCAAAACGCCGCTGATTTTCCGTGCTACCCCGCAGTGGTTTGTCAGCATGAGCAAGGAAGGCTTGCTGGATAATGCTATGTCTGCGCTGGATAACGTTAGCTTTACCCCGGACTGGGGTCGCAAGCGCATGGAATCCATGCTGGGTCAGAGCCCTGACTGGTGTATTTCCCGTCAGCGTACCTGGGGTGTGCCGATTACCCTGTTCATTCATAAAGAAACAGAAGAGCTGCACCCGAAGACTCAGGAGATGATTGAAAAAGTCGCCCTGAAGGTTGAAGAAACCGGCATTGATGCATGGTTTGATCTTGATCCGGCAGAAGTGCTGCCTGCTGAAGATGTTGATCAGTATATGAAAGTGACTGATACACTGGATGTATGGTTTGATTCCGGTGTAACACACTCGTCTGTTGTTGACCGTCGTGAAGCACTGCAATTCCCCGCCGACCTGTATCTGGAAGGTTCTGACCAGCATCGTGGCTGGTTCCAGTCTTCCCTGAAGACCAGTATTGCGGCGAAAGGCGTTCCTCCATATAAATCGCTGCTGACCCACGGATTCACCGTAGATGCTCAGGGTCGCAAAATGTCCAAGTCTTTGGGCAATGTTGTGTCCCCGCAGAAAGTAGTGAACAGTCTGGGCGCTGATATTCTGCGTCTGTGGGTGGCCTCCACTGATTACACCAGTGAGATGTGTGTTTCTGACGATATTCTGAAACGTACAGCAGACAGCTACCGTCGTATTCGTAATACTGCCCGCTTCTTGCTTTCCAATCTAAACGGTTTTGATCCGAAAAACGATGCGGTCAGCATGAACGATATGTTGCCGCTGGATCGCTGGGCTGTTGATTGTGCACTGAAGCTGCAGGAGCAGGTTAAGGCGCATTACGATGAATATAACTTCATCGGTGTATATCAGAAGGTACATCACTTCTGTGCGCAGGATTTAGGTGGTTTCTATCTGGATATCATCAAGGATCGCCAGTACACGACTCAGGCTGATAGTCTGGCGCGTCGCAGTTGTCAGACCGCGATGTATCATGTGACTGAAGCACTGGTACGCCTGATTGCACCGATCATGACATTCACGGCTGATGAACTCTGGCTGCTGATGCCGGGTGAGCGCAGCGAACATGTCCTGCTGGATACCTGGTATGAAGGTCTGCAGCAGCTGGGCGAAACCAAGATGGATCGCGCTTACTGGGATCGTATCATGGCAGTCAAAACTGGCGTAAACAAGGCGCTGGAAGATGCCCGTAAAGAGGGTGTGATTGGCGGTGCGCTGGAAGCTGAAGTGACTCTGTATGTAAATGATACAGTACGTGCTGACCTTGAAATGCTGGGTGATGAATTACGCTTTGTTCTGATTACTTCCCGTGCGGATCTGGCTTCTCTGGATGCGGCTGAAAATGCAGCGGAAACTGAAGTTGAAGGTCTGAAGGTGGGGGTTGCCAAATCTGCTCACGAGAAGTGTGATCGTTGCTGGCATCGTCGTGAAGATGTTGGTGCTGATGAGAACCACAGTGACCTGTGCGGTCGTTGTGTGACCAATGTTGAGGGTGATGGTGAAGTAAGGCACTTTGCCTGACAGCTAGATACTCTGGACTTCTGGTGATATTTCCAGAAGTCCAGAGCTGCCAGAAAATTGTAAAACACATTTGAGGATTAGGAACTATATTCATATTCGAATATTCTGAATTACAGATAGAATAAAAAATGAATCGTCAGTTTTACATTTATTTAGCTGTTATATCTTTATTGATAGCTACTTGTTTTAAAGTTGAAGCTCAGGAATACGTTTTGGTTATTGCTGTTCCTACTGATACGGGTTGTGTAAATGGCTTTTATTTAGAATCGCATATTCCAGATGATGAAAGGCATATCCAGCTGATCGATCCTATTAATGTCGATTGCCCTGCTAGTGGTAAATATTTTTTTAGTGACAAAATTAAAATAAATGAAATGCCAGCCAAAGTAAGGTTATCTATAGGAACGACTGACTTTTTTGATTTATTGTTTGTTTCTGCAGATGAATTAGTCGTGAAATCTGGTCAGGCTTCAGACGTCATGTTCTTTCCGGATAGTAGTTTGTGTTCTGAGCCTGAAGCTACATTTTCTGATATGCCTGATGTTCCTTTTTCTTTGACGTTATTAACATTACCACACTCCAGAGGTAGGGGCAAAAGGCCTGAAATGAATGATATTGAATATATTTCACTTCATGATTATGCGTCAGGCTCCAGAGTTCCCCGGCGCGGTGTCATTAATGCAATTGTCGCATTAATGCCTTTACCTCTGGAGGTTATTCAGGTTAGACCTGCCCATCACTGGAGTACAGCACTTGTTTCGGCATTAAATCTGATGAGCATATATGAAGCGAGTGCTTTAGCAAAGACTTCAAGCGCAGAAGAGCGTGGAAAGAAAGATCAGGGAGTGACAACTCCATCATCGCAAGGTGAACATAATAAAAAAACAAAAACAGCTTTGTCTAAAGGGGGGCGATCAGGGTGGACTAAAGTTGAAAAAAAGGGCTCTTTCGCAGGTTGGCTGATCATTTTGTAACTGCTCAGAATTTGTAGGCAATTTTTCTGGTAGATTGGCTACAGCCCAGCGATATCAAGGGTGCAGTTTCCAAGACGGGTACTTTTGCCTACAAAAAATGAGCAGTTACATCATTTTTGAGCCTCCTGCCGAATTTTCAGATACAGATATTCAAGATCATTGTAACCACATGCCTTGTAGACAATTCGTTTGATGACCCCATTGAAGGCTTCGATCTTTGCGCTGGTTATACGATGCTGGCAGTAGGACAGTAAACCTTCTCTTGCTCTATCCAGCCCCCTTGCAAAGCGTTTAAGCTCATCAATGCCAGTTTCTTTGGCCAATCCTATCCACTTGTCGAGAAACTTGCTGGCACAGGCTTTGTAGGTGTACGTCCATAGTTGTCTGAGCATATCCTTCAGTATGTAGGCCTGATTCAGATCTTCATTCATTGACAGTAGCTCATGCAGGCTAGTTTCTCGCTTTGGTGTGAGGTTTTCTACATTCATGAACAGGTTGAACCGCTGACCTTTGATAAAAGGCTTATCGTCTTCCTGTGCTTGCCTCCACTCCCTACGACGAATTTTGTCTATGAGTTCGTTATAGTTAGCAATGATGTGAAACTTGTCATAGACAATATCAACATCTGGCAGGTACTCTTTGACCGATGCCTTATAGCTGCCACCGCGATCTATTCCTACGCACTGAATACAGGCTCTTTGCTCCAGTGTCAGACTGCTCAGAAAACGGTCTAACGTCGCTTTTCGTTTACCTTCACCAAGGTAGAGGGTTTCACCTGTATCGGCATTTAGAACAACGGTCAGATAGTGATGCCCCTTGCCTATTGATTTCTCATCGATTAACAAAGCCCGTAAGCCGTCGAGCTTGGGGGCTGGCAGAGTTTTCATTAGCATCTCTTTATCCCAGCGCCGTGCTGTGTCATGGGATATAGCGATGAATTCCGGAACCTTATCGCCGGGCATGTAACGGCATAGGTGGCTAACATACTGTTTTAGCCGATCTGTAGCCTGAGCCTTGGGACTAAGACCCGGAATAGTCACTGTCTCTATATGCTTACAATTTGAACAGCGCCCCTGATAGGCTGTGAATAGCAGATTGACCTTGATTGTACCAAACGGCAGATCCTGAACATTTCTATCATTCTCGCGCATCTTGCCCATAGGCCAGTGACACTGGCTGCACTTGAACTTCTGTATACGACCATCTCTACGCAAATAAACGAATGCTTCAGAGGCATCCCAGTCGATATCAATACGGTCGATTACCCAACCAGAAAATGCGAACATAGGACGAAGTGAGGGTGTTGCACACATGGCTGATCCTTCAGAAGTGTTGATCCTTTCAAATCAATCATTCCCTGAAGGCTATTTCTGTTGCAACCCCTCGCTTTTCATCAGCCAACCTGCGAAAGCCCCAAAAAAAGCGTAGTTCCAGAAAGGGGAAAAATGGGTCTGAAGGAGGTGTTGCTTTAAATAGCTTGATGATGGATGCTGGCAGTAAAAAAACTAGTCACGAATATCTCAAGGCACATCCAACTGATCGTCCTTATACTCGGCCTGATAAATCTTCTTTTAATCGAGCTGTTTTTTATCCGAATCAGCAAACAAAAAACGGAGTCGACCGTAGTAGTCAGCCCTTTAGGAATGATGGGTTGCCTCCAAGCACTACCCCTGCTCCTACATGGGGACCAAACGGAAAACTATCAAGTAAATGGTAACAGCAAACCAGAGTGTGACTATACGAAACCTTTTCCTGAGCTGTATAGCTGTGGATATTCACCTTCACGAAGGTAAACCAGATTCAATTTGATACGGTTAACAGTGAAGCGGTTACCGAGTTTTTCAAGAAAGTTCGGGATAACTATTCATCCATGAACGTTATTCACATGGTGCTTGATGGTGCCGGTTACCATCGTTCACAGGAGGTAGTGAAAGAGGCGGAAGAGCTGGGAATAAAGCTTCATTACCTCCCCCCTTACAGTCCAAACCTGAACCCCATTGAGCGATTATGGAAGGTGATGAATGAGTATGCCCGGAATAATGAATACTTCGCTCAGGCAAAAGAATTCCGGGAAAAGTTTCTGGACGTGACATTGCCCGAAATCGGTTCTTCCTTGGGCAGCAGGATTAACGATAATTTCCAGCGGTTAAATCCGGCATCTTGAATTCACTCAGGTATAGCTGTGGATATTCACCTTCACGAAGGTAAACCAGATTCAGATTGTGCCGACGAGCCGTTTTTACGGCCATAGATGAAGGTGGTAATAATGTTGCCAGTGAAGGAATACCCAGCCGAATAGTTTTCTGAACCAGTTCCACACAACAACGGCTCGTGGTGGTGATGCAGCTCGAATGTAAGTTGGCTTGCTGACAAACTGCAGCCCCAAATACTTTATCTATTTCATTGACGAAGCGAGCCTGCGTTCCGATTACCATAGCGGCACAACCGGGGGTCGAAAGGGCTGCACTCCCGTTGCCAGCGCCACCGGTGCACGTTTTGGGATCAACATGATCGCAGCTGTCAGCGGTGAGGGAGATATGCGCTACATGTCGATCACTGGTCGCTTTAATGCGGATGTTTTCATCAAATTTCTCCGGCAGATAGTGAAGTCCCATGATCGCCCTGTTCTCATCGTGACGGATGGACACTCTGCTCACGCAGCCAAAAAGGTTATGAAAGTTGAACCCGGTTGAGCTTGTCTGGGGAAGCCTCAAGTCTGGTCGTGTTGGGCGAATGATCCTGCGGACGAAGGAGGCGTTTCTCAATGCTGTTTCCTCTGGACTGAAATCTATCCAGAGAACGAGAAAAATGATCCTTGGATTTTTCCGGAAAGAACATACTGCTTACGCTTGTCTGGAGAAAATATCCGCATGAGTCGCATGAATATCGCCCATGTCAATAACCAACACAGGCTTGTTCAAAGCAGTTGCCGACACCAAACTGGTGGACCTGTTCAGCGCAGAGACGAACCCAGTTCTCGATGGAATTGTCGCTGGCGAGCGTATAAGCAATATCATGTTCAATTCGCATTGCAGAGTATTTACCCATAACGGCGCTTCTGGGCATTCCTTTGTTGGTAGCAGCATGGATAACGTCGTCAGGTTTTTTGGCAGATGTATGCACAACAGTCTTCACATATTGAATAATGCGCTCAGCCAGCAGAAGATTGGCTGTCAGTGACATTGATCTACCATTTGATTGATGATTTGGGGATGTATTGCTTCAATAACGCGTGGTATTTATGTTCCAACAAAGCTCTTGGTGGTAATTCCGGCAGTTTTGAATACAGATCTGCTTTCTGGAAGGCTTTCAGTAGCGGTAAGTAATGCCAGTCTTTTTCTGAGGCCAGCTCCCGGTAACCTTGCACGCCAGATTGTGGTGTATGCCATGGATAAAATGAATGGTAGCGAAGCACATAAAGCCCGGCTTCATCAATTAAGCTTCCCTGCTTCATTACCGCATAGATATATTCATCATGCCCCCAGCTGGCTGTGTTGTCGGCGATAGTTGAAGGGCTACAACCCCTATATTTCCTGCATTTCTGGATAAGCCTATGACTCGTGGGCATTACATAATTTTTGTAACTTCTGCTAATCATAAGTCCCATCGGAAAACCTGTGATTGGTGCGTTAGTACGCCAACTATTGTCGGCAACACAGCCCCCCCAGCTCATTTCAGTCGCATCAAAGCCGCAATGCTTGTGATAATTGCCATAGCGGGCTTTTGTTGAATAGTTGAATTCAGGGTAGTCCGAAGACTGTTGGAATAAGTGCTCCGAATAAAAAACATTTGCCTGAAAAAAGGGCAGCCAACAGGGTATGTGTCACCGACGACAGACCATTGGGGCAGGCCACCAAATGCTTCCAGCAACATAATCTTGCCAAGGTCGTGTATAAAGCCTGTCAGGGGAAACCAGCTCCAGTCTGTTATTTCCGGATAAAAGCTTCTCAGATCATGCTGAGCAAATAGCATTTGCTTTGCAGAAGGAAGGCCATTCCATTCTTGCTGTCGAAACAGAGATTTAAGGGAAATGTTTTCCCTGATGTTTGTCTCATCAGTCATGAATTTATTACTGATGGCTTCAGCTGTCTGGTAAGCGTGCTCTATTTGCGGGAGGTCATTATCCGGATCACTTTCATCATGGATATTTTCCAGCAGGTTGAATACGTCATAAACAGACATTTGTCCTAGCTTCAAAGCGCAATAGCGCTGCTTCATGCGAGTCACGTATGGCAGTGACTGGTTGGCATGCATGGTTTGATAGGTTTTTTCTACCCGTTGTTGATAAGTGCTGTTTTTATAATTACGAAAACAACCAAAGTTCTCGCCAAAATGCATATTCTTCATTAGAGGCTACTGCAACGATGGGTGTTACCTTTATTATGAACTGAAATGGTCGCCTGTCATCTGCTCATTCAGGCGACCAGTTTTTATCTCCCAGGTAGCGTGAAGGGGCACCCCTTTCAATATTGTGTTCAATCACTTCGAGCGCAATATGCTTTGTTTCAGGAATATATTTCAAAATATACAAATAAGTCAGCGCCGCAATCGTCGCGTATATCGAAAAGGTAACCTGTACGCCAAATGCTTCGAGTATGCTGAGAAACGACATTGATACAATAAAGTTAGCGCCCCATTGGATACTGGTAACAAAGCTCATACAAGTGCCACGCACCTGCAAAGGGAAAATCTCTGCAATGATTAGCCAGAATAGTGATCCAACACTAATGCAATAACCAATGATATAAAAAATCAGGCAGATAATGGCGATGTAGCTACTGCCAGGGATTGAAGGCACTGAGAGCAGAATAATCATTGCAAACAGGGAAAAGGATGCAGTGATTGACCCTACTAATAAAAAACGACGACGACCAACTCTGTCGATATAGAGAATTGTCACAACAGTAAAAATAAAATCAACTAACCCCAGCAGTGATGTACCCAGTATCTGAGCCTCGCTACCTGAAAAGCCAATATGTTTCATAATAAAGGGACCGTAATACAGAACCGTGTTAATCCCGAAAAACTGCTGGCTGACGCCGAGCACAATACCAATCAGCAAAATAGAACGATATTTACGTGCAAAAATATCGCGGAAACGAACATGTCTTGTATGGAGGTTGTTTTTGATAGCCGCTATTTCTGTGTGAACATCTTCTGTATAGCGTCTTAACTGCTGAAGTGTTGTGAGAGCCTGAGACGTTCTGCCCTGAAAGATTAACCATTTTGGCGAGTAGGGTATTAAAAAGGTTCCCAGCATCAGCGCTATAGCGGGCAGGGCACCGGAAAGAATCATGGCTCGCCAGTTACCGGTATCAGTAAAGTAATAACTGACGCCGTAAGCGATGAGCTGCCCGCCGGTAATTAATGCTCCATTCCAGAGAACCAGTCCCCCGCGCTTCTCCGGTGGAGCCACTTCAGCAATGTAGAGCGGCGCCGCGTAGGAAGAGATGCCGATGGCGACTCCCAGCATTAACCTGCCAGCAATAATTAAACTGATAATGGTTCCGGTACCGGCAATCAGGCAGCCAATAATTGATAAAATACTGGCTGCAATAAGCACATGCTTGCGGCTGTAGATATCGGCCAGTCTGCCACTGAACAGGGCGCCAATCAGGGCTCCGAGTGGTGTCGCACTGACAATCAATTCTATTTGCCAGTGTGATGCCTGAAACTCTTCGAGAATAAAAGGCGTTGCGCCCGCAACAATGGAAGTATCAAAGCCAAACAGCATGCCACCCATGGCTGCAACCCCCACGACCAGAAAAATCTGGACAGGGTTATAACTGCTGTGGGGTGATAAATCAGAGGCGTTCAACTCAGAATGATTTGCCGTTTTCATAGACTGTTGTACGGACATGTTGAGTTGTAGAAAGGAGCTTTTGGCTATCGTTTGGCGGCAGCTTTTTCAGGTGATACATAAAGACATTGCGGGGAGCCTGCTTCATATCTGTTGATGAGGGAGCTAATATAGCCCAAGTTTTT
Source organism: Endozoicomonadaceae bacterium (assembly GCA_965261725.1). Classification (GTDB taxonomy): domain Bacteria; phylum Pseudomonadota; class Gammaproteobacteria; order Pseudomonadales; family Endozoicomonadaceae; genus CANDOC01. Next base: position 198,393 of record CBDHDU010000047.1, read on the forward strand.
CTATAGGTATGTCATGACTACGGCACAGCAATCTTCCGACTCCGGGCAGGAGTCAAAACATGCTCAGTTGAACTGGATTTGGCTATCCGTTGTATTGGTTCTGCTGGATCAACTGGTCAAAAACTGGGCAGAAAACAGGTTCCAGCTCTACGAGCGACTGGAAGTGCTGCCGGTATTTGATCTGACACTGGCTTATAACCCTGGTGCAGCCTTCAGTTTTCTGAGTGATGCCGGGGGCTGGCAGCGCTGGTTCTTCTGTGCGGTGGCAGCCATTGTTAGTGTTGTGTTGCTGGTCTGGATCAAGCGGCTTAAAGCGAGTGAAACCTGGCTGGCATGCGGGCTGGCTTTCATTCTGGGGGGCGCTGTTGGTAACCTTTATGACAGGGTCGTACTGGGGCACGTGATTGATTTTATTCTGCTCCACTATAACGGCAGTTATTTTCCGGCTTTTAATATCGCGGATATTGCGATCAATATCGGCGCATTTATGTTGATTATCGATACCTTTCGCCATCGGAAACAGGCATGATGAATAAAACTGTAATTGCGCCCGGCTGCCGGGTGACCCTGCATTTCTCCCTGAGTCTGGAAAGTGGCGAGGTTGTTGATACTACCTTTCCCAATAAGCCCGTCAGCTTAACGCCGGGGGATGGCAACCTTCCTGAAGGGTTTGAAGAATGCCTGAGTGGACTGGTGGAAGGAGATAACAAGACCTTTTCCGTCGCACCGGAAAAAGCCTTCGGTATGCCAAACCCGCAGAATGAGCAACTGCTTCCGGCTGAGCATTTCAAGGATATTGAACTGGAAGAAGGTTTGGTGATCGGATTTACAGCACCCGAGGGCGGAGAATTGCCCGGTGTGGTTAAAGCCATTACAGATAACCATGTATTAATCGATTTTAATCACCCGCTGGCAGGTCATACACTAAAGTTTCAGGTGGAAATTATTGAAGTGCAACCGGCAGAGGCAGGAGAAACTGTGAATGCAGATTAAACTGGCCAACCCACGTGGCTTTTGTGCCGGTGTAGACCGTGCCATTGATATTGTTAACCGGGCACTGGACTTGTTTGAACCACCCATTTATGTACGTCATGAAGTCGTACATAACAAATTTGTGGTGGATAGCCTGAAAGCCAGAGGCGCAGTATTCGTCGAAGAACTTGATGAAGTGCCTGATAATACGATTGTGATTTTCAGTGCCCATGGTGTTTCCCGCGCGGTTGAGCAGGAAGCCAATCGCCGGGGGCTGAAAGTCTTTGATGCCTCCTGCCCACTGGTTAAAAAAGTCCATATGGAAGTGTTGAAATACGCTCAGGAAGGTCGTGAGTGTATTTTGATCGGTCACCACGGTCATCCGGAAGTGGAAGGCACAATGGGGCAGTACGATCATTCTCATGGCGGCGAAATGTATCTGGTTGAGAATGAAGAGGAAGTGGATCGTCTGATTGTGAATGATCCGCAGCACCTGTCCTATGTTACCCAGACAACCCTGTCGATGGATGATACTGCCCGGGTGATTCAGGCATTGCGCAAACGTTTCCCATTCATTGAAGGGCCTCGTAAGGACGATATCTGCTATGCCACGCAAAACCGACAGGATGCGGTGAAAGGTCTGGCGCAGAATTGTGACCTGATGCTGGTTGTTGGTTCGACTAACAGTTCCAACTCTAACCGCTTGCGGGAACTGGCAGAACGTTCCGGCACAGAAGCCTACCTGTTGGATAATGCTTCAGAAATTAATCCGGACTGGTTGAAAGGTAAGCAAACCGTGGGTATTACCGCGGGCGCTTCTGCCCCTGAAGTCTTGGTGCAGGCGGTGATTGATCGACTGCGCGAATTAGGCGGCGAGCTACCAGAAGAACTGGACGGGAAAGCAGAGAATATTACGTTCTCGATGCCGAAAGAGCTGCGGATGGAGCAGGTCAGCTAGTTTTCATCGTATTTAGATTTAAACGCTGCCAAGCTTTCTTAGTGGCGTTTTTTTATATCTAAAACAAACGATTCTACCTTCTGTCTTTCCTATTTGCCGTTTATCTGAATATTATATAGAACTAACGTTTTGTTGCTGTATCGGGTGCCACACTAAAAATAAGGCATAAAAGGACATCTCTTTTATGGATGACAGAGAGTGGCAACAAGGAAATGTTGAAAGTTCGCAGCTGAAGCGAAATCAGGGCTTAAGCCTGATTGAGCTGCTGATCACCATCTCCATTCTTTCATTACTGATTTCGCTGGCTGCGCCGGGCTTTCGGGATGCGGTGGCACGTCAACGCATCAGTGCACAGACGCAACAATTACACACCTCTTTAATTCTCGCCCGTAGTGAAGCGGTTAAGCGTGGTATTCCGGTCACGATGTGCCCGCGTGCTGCTGGTGGCACTACTTGCCTGACGGAGTTTGAACGCTGGGAATCCGGCTGGATGCTGTTTCTGGACACAGATGAAGATAATGAAACTGATGCGGGAGAAGAAATTGTCCGTTTTTATGATCAGGCTGATGGTCTGCAGATTCAGTGGAACCGCTCAGTCCCGCTGACTTACGATGCCAAAGGGTTTATCGCCGGTATGTCCGGCGGCACTTTTACCATCTGTGATCCCGCCACAGAAGCGACACATCCGCGCGCCATCATTATCAGTATGAATGGCAGACCAAGAGTCAGTTCCACAACTTCGGGAGGCGCTGCACTGGAATGCGAAACAGAAGACAGTTAAACCGCCTGAATCAGGGTGGGGTTGGCTTGCTGGAAGTATTGATTGCCATGTTGATACTCGGCATTGGCATGCTGGGCATGATGGGGCTGCAGTCAGAGAGTATTCGCTATAACCATAATGCGGCATTACGCGCTAGAGCAGCGATGATGGCCAGCGATATGATGGACCGGATTCGGGCGAATGAAGACCATGCCCAGAACAGTTCCAGCTATACCACAACAATCGGTACAGCCACCGGAGATTGCACGACAGACTGGCCGGATACTTGTGAGGGCAGCAGTAAAAACTGTTCGCCCGCACAACTGGCGGGCTGGGATATTGCTCAATGGAAACATCAACTGGCCTGTCAGTTACCTGCAGGTGATGGCGCGATATCTTTTACTGATGCACCTGCGGGAAAGATCTACACGATTACTGTTGAGCTGGAAGAAATGCGTACGGAAGGTAATACCACCGGCGCGCCAATGACGACCACGATCAGGAGTGTACTGTAATGAAACACTTCACAGGTCGTCGGCAAACGGGTTTCTCGCTGATTGAACTGATGATTTCAATGGCGATGGGTATGTTTCTTATCGCCGGGTTTGGTCAGTTGTTCCTGAATTCCACCATCGTCTATCGCACTCAGGATGAACTGGCGCGAATGCAGGAAAGTGCCCGCTTTGCTTTTGACCTGCTGGCACGGGAAATAAGAATGGCCGGGTATACGAGTTGCCCACAGGCTGCCCGGTTAGCGGATGTTGTTGAAGGAACCAGTGCTTCGAACCAGTGGGGAGAAGGTTTTATTAAACGGGTCGAAGGATTTGATCAGGATACCGATAGTATGAGTTCACTGTTCGGCAGTACAGCAAGGGCAGGCTCTGATGCAATTATCATTCACCGGGGCGACCCGGATAACAGTTTTTTTATTTCCGGTCATAACACAACCAGCGGCACACTGACGACATCAGAAGGGCATTCAATCAGTGATGAAAGTTTAGTGGTTGTAGCACGGGCTGATTGTCGGCAGGTTGCCTCGTTTGTAATGACCGGACCGAATAATTCCGGAGGTGGCGCAACAACACTTGAACATGTCGCGGGTGGTGGCGGTGATTTAAGAAACTGTAGCTCTAGTCTTGGCGGTAATGCGGACTGCAGCAATTCGACGATACTGGCGCCGTTGTCATTTGAAGGTGGTCAGGTAATGGAAGCGGCGACTGCCGGTTATTTTGTTGGTAATTCACTGAGTGGTGGCGGTAATCGTTCGCTACGCAGGAAAAGACCGGGAGGGAGCTCTGAAGAACTGATTGACGGCATTCAGAGCATGCGTATTTATTACGGTGTAGATACTGATGCTGTGCCAGATGGTGTGCCCAATCGTTATGTTAAAGGTGCTGATGTAGCGGATGCTGAATGGCCGAATGTCGCCGCCGTGCGATTACACCTGCTGGTACGCAGCCTGAATGAAAGCTCACCCGCACCGCAGACCTATCAGTTTGTTGATCAGACGATTACGGCAACCGACCGGTTTATACGTCAGGAATACAGTATGACAGTCACCCTGAGGAGTGTGGATGATGAAGACACGCCCTGAGTTCATGACGCATATTGCAGCGAAGCAGCAAGGTAATGTGCTGATCGTCAGTCTGGTCTTTCTGCTGGTGTTGACGGTAGCGGGTTTAACCTCGGTCAGTATTTCCAGTCTTGAAGAAAAAATGGCGGGCAACTATCGCAATTATCAGTTGGCATTTCAGGCGGCTGAAGCGGCGTTGGTTGAAGCGGAAGACTATGTCAGAGATCAGGTGACGGATCTGGCAGGCTTTGACAGCAATTGTGGCAATGGTGAATGTTTCGGTGGTTCGAATATTAATGATATCGGCGTTTGCCAGGTCGGCGATTATGAGCCCTGGAATGATGAAGATGTTTGGAACAGCGCCAGCCGTACCCGCGAGGTAGCAATTGATTTGGGTAATGTGAGTGCCAATGCCCGTTATATTGTTGAGTTCATTTGTTACACCCCGCGTTATCCAAAAGGGCCGGTACCAGACCCGTTAAAACCCAATGAATGGTTTCACCAGTTCAGGGTGACGGTTTTGGCAGAAGGTGGAGTACCCACGGCCAAGGTAATGCTGCAAAGCCTTTATCGAAAGGTTTTATAAATCAATATTGTGGACACTTTTTCCCCAGTAATACCAAGGGTTTCAGTGCATAGGGTACTTTTTAGCAGGTCTGAGAAACCCCAAACTTGCAATTAAATCCTAGCCCTTGCGGTGCAAGCCTTGGTGCATCAATGTTGAGTTCTCGAAAAACTGTCCACAGTATTGATAAATTAGCAGGAAGGTTTTAGCCATGGAGGGTTGTGCCATGAAACATTCCAGAATTGTTGCCAGTGTTTCAGTTACTTTGCTGGCATGCCTTTTTCTTATTGCTCGTTTGGGCTGGGCGACCTCCGGCAATTTCAGTTCTGTGCCGCCCCTGCTGAGTACAGGGGGAACACCCAAAGTGATGCTGGTGGTGGGCAAGGATCACCAGTTATTTCAGAAAGCTTACACCGATTATTCTGATATTACCGGCGATGGCATTATTGATGCTGCCTATGATGACGGATTTGATTATGCGGGCTACTTTGATCCAATTGGCTGCTATGCCTATGACATATCTGGCGGTGAATTCCGTCTTGTTCAGGCTGTAGATGACCTTGGTGAAAATCATCACTGCACATCACATGCTGCGCCCTGGAGTGGAAACTTTCTGAACTGGGCTACCATGACCCGAATTGATATTCTGCGGCAGGTTGTATACGGAGGCAAGCGCAGTACTGATACCGCTACCCGAACAGTGCTTGAGCGTGCAAACCTGCCACCGGATGTTCACTCTTTTGTTAAAGTTTATGACACCCTAGATCCTCGGCTACCAGATTCTGGTGAAGGTGAGGATACAAGATTCTATACGCCATATGATGAGCAGGATATTTCATTTTGCAATGTGACCGAAACGCAGGGAGGAGCCCCCCGGTTGCTTATCGCTAATGGTAGCTGGCGACGCTGGTCTGCCAGCGAAAATATTCAGTGTCAGTTTGGCAATGGCTCCAGTTCGCCTCCATCAGATAAAAGAATTGACTCTTTTATTGTCAGGGTTGAAGTTTGTTCGGGAATTGATCGTAATCGTCCCCGCTGCCGACCTTATGGTTCGAATGCCAAGCCCGCAGGTCTGTTGCAGCGGTTTGGCGAAAACGGGCAGATACACTTCGGCCTTCTCAGTGGTAGTGATCACAATAATATCCGGGGTGGTGTAGTACGGCGCAATATTCAGCGACTGGTGGGTAATCCAAATATCAATAGCGATGAAATCAACCTGTCTACCGGGCAGTTCACGTCCACGGTGGGTATCATCAGAACCATTGATGCTTTCAGGATACAAGGATACAGCTATTCTGGTAGTTACTGGGACTGTGATAGACACAGTATAAGTATTTGGACGTTCAAAAACTCAGGCTCATATAATGAGCAATGTCGGGACTGGGGAAACCCTACTGGAGAGCAGCTACTGGAAAGTTATCTATATTTTTCTGGTGGAAGTCGAACTAACGCCTTTTATACAAATAGTGATTCAGGACTTCCGGCACCTTCATGGACTGACCCGCTGACACCGGAAACAGCCTGCAGTAAATGTATTGCTATTGTGCTTTCTGCCGGGTTGAACTCATTCGACTGGGATGATCTGGCATCAGCTTCCGGGTTACCCGGACTTACGGGTGCTTCATCAGTCAACAGTAAAACGAATGAGGTGGGTGATCTGGAAGCCGGAGGCAATTTCTCCGGCAATTTCCTGTTTGGCGGTACCGGTGGCTCACGTCACTGTACTGGTAAGTCATCCTCTGATTTATCAAATATTCTGGGGCTATGTCCTGAGCAGCCTGCACTTGAAGGGGCGTACTCTGCTGCCGGGTTGGCATTTCATGCAAATACTAATGATATGCGAACGCAGACCGGGTTCGAGGGGGAGCAGACTATTACTTCATACGGTATTCAGATTGCTGAAAGTGTTCCGAGCTTTGTTATACCTGTGGGAGGTGGCGAGGTAACTTTTGTTCCGACCTGTGAGTCGGCTCCTGGCAGCAGCTGGTTACCATGTAGCCTGTTTAATGTTGATGTGTTGTCTCTCAGTTATTTCAATGGTCGGCTGGTGTCTGGAGAGATGCGCTTTGCTTGGGAAGATTCCTCATGGGGAAGTGATTATGACCTGGATGGTATGTCTCAAATAAGCTTTTGTGTAGGAAACGCTTGTAGCGGGAGTGTTGGTAACAGTCAAATTCGGTTTCAGGTGCAAATCCCTTATTCGGATGCAGATAATACTTTGCGCTTTGGTTATACCATTTCGGGAACACTAGGGGGAGATGGTTTGGGGCGAGCAGGTAAAAACCTCGAAGTATGGCTCGTTCGCCCGGGATTCGATAACAACAATAATATTGATAGTGGCACAAGACCTGCGGATCGTTATATAGGTGATGCTGCCGTTTATACAGTGAGTACTTCTTCGGCAACCTTTCTGAAAAGCCCACTTTGGTATGTCGGCAAGTACGGCGGCTTTGATGACCTTGATGGAGATGGCACGCCAAACAATGTCAGTGGTGACTCCCGTGAATGGGACAGCGAAATCAATGAAACCGGTGAGCTGGGCTCCGATGGTATTCCGGATAACTACTTCCAGTTAAGGAACCCGGCACAGCTGGAAACCCAGCTGGCAAAAATTCTGGGAGATGTGGCTGCACAAAGGGCATCCGGTACCGATGTTGCGCTCAACTCTGCTAATAAAACCGGAGTTGGAGCAACCTATCAGGCTAACTATGAGCCTAGGCGCCAGCAGAATAACCGGGTGGTTACCTGGATTGGTGATGTCTTTGGTCTGTTTATCGATGGCAAAGGTCACTTCCGGGAGGATGGTAACGGCAACGGCGTTCTGGACGATTATGGTACAGACCCGATTGTGCGTCTCGAAGGTGAAAATCTTCAACGTTATTCAACCAGTGATAATGGTGATACCACAACAGCGAGTGGCAGTCCGGTACTTTTATATGAAGCAGGCTTGTTATGGAGCGGTCGGGATCAGCTGGCGGAATTAAGCAATGCTCAGGTGACGACGCAACGAAGTTTCAATGACTCTGCATCAAACGGGCGCCATGTATTTACCTGGCTGGATCTGGATCAGGATACCCGGGTAAACCAAAATGAAGTCGTAGCTTTTACTTCTTCACAGTTTAATGGACGTCAGGCATGGCTGGATGTGGATTCCAGTAGTCAGGCGTCAGATGTTGTCAATTATGTGCGTGGTGAGGAAGGGCAACCTAACACCCGCAGCCGGTTAATGGACTATGACAATGATGGCACCGAAGAAGTAATTCGGGTTGCGGATATTATCACTGCTTCCCCAGTAGTGATGGGCGCGCCGTCCAGTGGCTACGACAGCCGCTATGGTGATGAATCTTATCAGGCATTCAGACAGCAGTATGCTCAGCGGCGTAATGTTGTATTTACAGCGGATAACAGCGGACAGATCAGGGCATTCAATGCCGGTTTCCCCAGTGCCGACGGCACCCGGTTTGACCTGAGCGTGAATGGTGAAACCCAGCATCCGCTAGGTTCCGAAATCTGGGCCTATGTACCACTGAATATCCTGCCCCACCTGCAATGGTTGCGTGAGCCGAACTATAACCACAACTATTATGTTGACGGCGAGCCACTGTTGTTTGATGCCAATATCTTCACTGCCGATGCCGATCACCCCAATGGCTGGGGTACGCTGTTACTGGTCGGAATGGGATTTGGTGGCTCACTGGTTCAAATTGCAGATTTAGGCAACCGCGCCTTTTCGTCAGCCTATGTATTGCTGGATGTGACTAACCCGGAAAAACCGCCAAAGTTATTAGCAGAAATCTGGAACCCGCTGATGGGTTATACGACCAGTCGCCCGACACTGGTCAAAGCAAGAAAACCGGGAACCGATAATGACTGGTTTAATCCTTCACGTAATGAATGGCTGCTGATCTTTGGTAATGGCCCGGGCATTATCGGTGGACTTCCAACCTCTGCTGCCTATACGCAGGTAACCAGTAGCTCTAATGCAGGGATAATGGTGTGGGATCTTGAAACATCAAGCGTTGTTGGGAATTCACGCAGAGATACACTTATTCCCAATGCATTTATGGGCAACCTGACCACTGTTGACTGGAATCAGGATTTTGTTGATGACTATGTTTACGGAGGAATGGTCGAAACCGTCTTTGACAGTTTGGGTAATGCAACTGACTTCAGGGGGCGGATATTACGCATGGAGCTCGATGGAACGAGCAGTGCGTATAGTGGGAGTCTTTCTTTCTCTACACTGCTAAACCCTCAACAGCCTTTTATTGCTGCTCCCATTACGTTGGTCGATGACTTTAACCGACGCTGGATTTATGGTGGCACCGGTCGCCTTTTAAGCCTTGAAGACCGAACGAGTACAGACAGCCAGAGCTTTTATGGTGCCAAAGAACCCGTTGACGGGAATGGTAATCAGACCAATGCAACGGTTGCCGTTAATACGTTGATTGATACCACCAATATTGAAGTCTTTACAGATGATGGCGAGTCGCTGAAAAATGTTGCTGGCAGTTCAGTAACTGATGTTGTTATTGATGGCAATAAGGTGCTTAACTTCGACAGTCTGAAAGTGGCTATGCGAAACCAGCCGGGATGGACGATTGGGCTGACTCATGATGGTACGCTGCCTTCCGGGCGCAACCTTTCCGAGGCTAACAGTACGGCTTCCATTGTCTTGTTTTCAGAATTTAACCCACCGCCTCACAGCTGTGCTCAGGATGGAACCAGTACGCTCTATGCGGTTGATTTTCAAACCGGAACGGCACCGCCGAGTGCACCGATAGGTTCATCCAATACGATTACTCATAACAGTGCCAATGTTGCCCAGAAGAAAATCAGTCTCGGGGCTGGCCTGGTACAAACGCCGCAATTGCATAAAGGTGGTGATGGGCAAGTAAGAACAATAACCCAGACCTCAACAGGCACGGCAAGCAGCGGAAGCCTTGAGATTACCTATCCGGATGGTGGTTCTGCCGGGTGGAAGCAGATACATGACTTGCCACCTGCTATTGAGGCGTTTTAGGCTGGGTTGTTAACAATTACAAAATGGAGCGCAACTGGAATGGAATTCCAATCAAAGTCTCGCGGCTTCTCGCTTATTGAGCTGATGATTGTGATGGCGATCATTAGCATTATTGCCGCACTGGCTTACCCTTCCTATCAATCCAGTATCCGTAAAACGCGACGCAGTGATGCCACTATCGCTTTGACGACGGCGGCGGCATTGCAGGAACGGTGGTTCTCGGTCAATAACTCTTATGCAGATACTACGAATCTGGCAGCATTGGGCGGCAGCACGTCGCCGGAAGGGTACTACACAATCTCTGTGGAAAATGACAGTTGTGAAGTCAGCGGTCGTTTTACCTGTTTTGAAATGAAAGCGGTGCCTGTTGTGGGGCTTTCTCAGGAGTCGGATACAGACTGTCTGGAGATCACCATTGATCATCGGGGCTTGAAACAACCGTCAACTTGCTGGCGGCGATAGTTCAGAGACAAGATCTGGAATAGAAATAACTAAATGTAATTATAGGCATTCAGGTAGAGCGAATCTGTCTATACTTTTAGGATGGTCATGTCACTTTAATTTGCTGAGGTCACTGGATGGCTGCTTCCGGGATCAGGACGATCCGACTGCTCATCATTGACGAGTCCGAACAGGATGCGGAAACACTAATCAATGTGTTCCGTAAGGCGGGTTATTCTACCCGTGCTCAGCATGTTACCTCTCCCGAAACACTGGATTCACTGCTGCATGAAAAGCGGGGCTGGGATTTATTTCTGGCACGTGGCACCCCTCATTGTGAGCCTGTAGAACAGGCAATGAATACACTGCAGGAACTCAGCCGAGATGTGCCGCTGATCCTGCTGGTGGATGAATACGATGACTCAACCGTTCGGGAAGGTCTGAAAGTCGGCATGCGCGATGTTGTCCCGCTTCAGGATCATGAACGCTTACTGTTAATTGCTGAACGGGAATTACATGCCCTGCAGGATCGGCGCCAGCGCCGTAAACTGGAAGTGGCTTTAAAGGCGGTAGAAAAACAAAAACTGCAATTACTGCATAGTGCGGGCGAAGCGCTAGCGTATATACGTGAAGAACAGTTGTTGTTTGTAAACAAGACACTGGCTGATTTTCTGGGCTATGAAAATGCCAGCGAGCTGACAGGGCAGATGGCAGAAAACCTGATCGTTAAGGGAAAACAACAGGCTTTTCGGCGATTCCTTGCTGTATATGAAAAAGGCGAACAGGCAGTAGGTGAGCTGCAATGTAATGCCCGTGGAGCAAACGGCGACCCAATAAGAGCGCGGCTGCTGGTGACACCTTCAACATTTGATGGTGAAAGCTGCCTGCAACTGGTGATGAGTGCTGCCAGCAGTGAAAGTAAAAGCCATCGGGTTGAGCTGCACAGTGCCCGCGATAAGGTGACCGGCCTCTACAATCAGGCATGGATGCGTGAACAGCTGGATCTGGCATTGCAGAATGCCGTGTCCGATAAAGGTAGCTCGACGGTCATGCTGATAGTGCTTGACGGGTTAGAAGCAATGCTGCGCCAGCATGGCGCTGACACCACAAATACTTATTTGCAGTCACTGGGCGAGTTGCTGAATAAACACTTGGCAGCGCCTATCAAGTTATCCCGCTTTGCCAAAGGGGCATTTGTTGCACTGATCAATGATGACCATGAAGACCGTCTGCAAACACTGGCAGATGAGGCAGTGAAAGCGATAGGTCAACTGGTTGTTGGAGAAGGTGAAGCCAAACTGCAAATGTCGGCGACGGCCGGAATTGTACTGCTGACAGAAACCTGCAGTGAAGTCGATACCATTCTGGTGCGAGCCAAGAACGCTTGTAAAAAAGCACGTCAGGCAGCAGGGCAGAAAGACGGGCAGCGTACCCGCTTCCATAAAATGCGCAAAGTACAGGTTGTTGAATCAGATACCAAAGAGTTGGCGACGGTCATGATGAAGGCGATGGCCGATGATCGCCTCCACCTGATGTTCCAACCGATTGTCAGTCTGAAAGGTGATCCGGCAGAAACCTATCAGGTTCACTTCAAAGTAAAAGATGAAAATGGTGAAGACGTGAGTGCTTCCAAATTCATCAAACCGTTGGAAAAAACCAAACTGTGGCTGAAAATTGATCGTTGGGTTGTCACCAATGCAATCAAGCGTATTGCTGAGCGGCGCGAGAAAGGTCTGCAGACAAGACTGTTTATTCACCTGGGAGCTGCAACTATTCTCGACAAAGAGTTTGCCAAATGGTTGCAGGTGGCTGTTAAAGCAGCAGACCTGCCTTCTGATGCGCTGGTGTTTGAAGTATCAGAAGAAAATGCAATTAGCTGGCTTCCTCAGGCAAAAGAACTGCTGACAGGTATTAACGACACGGGCTCAAGTACAGCCCTCTGTCATTTTGGTGGCAGCCTGCACCCATTGAAATCGCTTGATGTATTCCCTGCTCACTATATTAAGTTTGATGGTTCCTTTACTAGTGAGATTGGTAAAGATGAGGAGAAAGGCGAAGAGCTTCAGAAAATGGTTGAGGCCGTAAGCACAAAAGAACGGAAAATTATTATTCCGAAGATTGAATCTGCCGCCGAACTTTCACCACTCTGGCATTTGGGAATTGATTATGTTCAGGGGTTCTTCCTTGCTCCCCCGGGGTCGAAGATGGATTATGATTTTAGTAGTTGAGTTATTTAAATCAGGTTGGTTTCGAAATTAATTCTTTTTTTGCCCCGTTTTCTTCTTTTTTTGCTTGTTTTGTTACCCTGCTCCGGGTTGGGGGCAGTGCCAGTTCTTTTATCATACTGCGAATTTTGATGAAAAGCCCACAAATATGGGGTGCTGGTTAATTGAAAATAATGTTCGATTAATAGTGAAATAATAGGTGCTGTATAATTAAATTTTAAAAAAGGAGGTTTGTTTTCATTATGAGTCACTAAAAATGCTGTATCTTTTTCAATATGCATCATTAAAAAATGGTACTTATCTGCTGAGTCTACACCTGTAACCTGGCTATAGACCAAGAGAATGTCCAAAGCTCTGCTTTTGGACTGTTGAGCAATCCACTCGGATAATTCAGTAGTGTTTCCTGGATTCAACAGACCATCCTGAACTGAAATAAAACGAAACCCGAAGTCACGAATCAGATCCTGAGCTGCAGTTTCTCCAGCTATTATCTGTGTGTGGAGTTTCTTCTTGATTTGGACAAGTCGGACAGAACTTCTCGAATCTTCCCGGGAAATCTGTTCATGTGGAGGTAGCCAGTCCTGAAGAGATAGCGCAATCTTGTCATCTCCAAAGGAAGCAGGAGAAAAGGAGGGTGCGTTTTGTTCATATCTGAAAGGGTTTGTTTTATATTCTGGATCTTCAGCGGATGTTGCCAGAGAGGATTTAACCTCAGATTTGGAAATTATTCGTTCCGCATCTAATTCCTGTTGCATAAGACGGGCGATCTCAGCATCTGATGCTGTTGGTTCGGGTGATACCCGGAACTCAGTATAAGGCTCAGCACAATCCAGCATTGGCATATCCAATTCCGGCTTATACGGGCTATAACCGCAGGCACCATCAGAACAGTGCAGCTGACTAAACCTGTTAGTACATGCTTTTATTTCGGTTTCAGAGGTTTCTTCTGGAATCAGGTTTTTTCCGCATGAAGAGCAATAGCCATAAGCGCTGGCTTCCACTATTTTTTGACAGTCGCCACAAAATAATGTCATTGCTTTCAAGTTAAAAGAAACTGCAAGTAGCAGAATCCAGAGAATGATTTTCATAAAGATTCCTGATTACCACCGACTCTACGCTATCAGACAACAGCTATCATTAAACGTCTACTAACCTTTTTTGGAAGCAACGTTGATGTGTAAAAATACCATTCAATTCCAGAAAGGCATTGGTATTATGGCCTTTCTGGCAGATTATGGCACTGAAGAACGTGAGAATGCACTGTTTTCATGGCGCTGGCCTGACGGCTTCATATGCCCCAAATGTGGCTCCGGCCACTTCTGTAAACTTAACAAGAAAGCTAAATCCTGAATCCGTGACTTCTTGATTATAGAGAAGCTTTTTCATCCCATGGATTCAAACCTACAGAATAGGGTTATGTTTTTTTGAAACTTGCCAGAGAATGGTAAAGCAAAGTCAAAAAAATCAGCATGTATTTAAATGATGTTGGGGAATTTCAACCCTGAATATGAATGAAATCCTGCCAGCATAAGCAGCATCTCTCCATTCAACCGTTAAAAGAATAGGATCAGCTAACAGAGCTGTTTTTCAGGAAAGAGCCCCATGAAGGCGGATAATCCGGGACTGTGACGACCAAAACGCAGAATAAACTGACGACCTCGTTCTAATAATCGCGCTGACTGGTAGATCAGTTCCTGCATAACTGTCTTAATTCTACGACGCTGCGCTTTGTGACGAACAGGTGATTTAGGGCCGGTCAGGCAGGTTTGCCCCATGTAACGTAAAATGTTGTAAGCCACCGCACCAAGGCACATTACAAGATCATTGGTATCAAATTTTCCTGAAGGCAGTCTTTCAAGATCCATGTCAGTCTTGAACTCACTGTGAAACTGTTCGCTGGTCGCATGATCTTCATAAAGCAATATGACATTATCATCACTATATTCAGCCTCATCTAGTACATGGTTTCAATACGATTGATGTCTGACAAGGAAGAGCGCCTGCTCTTAAGGCATGATGTCCATTTTTTACTCATGCCAGTCAAATACCACATCCGCCTTTCCAGTGAAGAACAGCATAACCTAAAGCAAATTGTTCAAGCCGATAAGATTGCACGACATAAGCGTACCCATGCTCAAATTCTTCTCGCCCTTGATGAAAATGGTCCCGCTTTAAGTGAAGCTGCCGCTGCGGATGTTTGCGTCGTTTCTATACCCACCATTCAAAGAGTTCGTAAGCGCTGTGTTGAAGAAGGACTTGGGATTGCGGTTGAGAGCAAGTTTAGCCGCAAGGGGCGTCGCCGAAGCCTTGATGGTGAGCAGCACGCCCACCTCATTGCCCTGACCTGCTCTGAACCACCAGAAGGAAGAACCCGATGGACGCTGGGATTACTCGCAGACAAACTGGTTGAACTGGAAGTGGTTGATACGGTTTCTGCTCCTACCATCTGCCGAGAGTTAAAAAAAACGAAATAAAACCGTGGCAAAAGCGAGAGTGGTGTATTCCCGCCAAAGCCAATGCGGAGTTTGTGAGTGCCATGGAAGATGTCCTTGATGTCTACAAGCTCCCTCATGATCCCCAAAAGCCGCTGGTTTGCATGGATGAAAGCAGTAAACAACAAGTTAAAGAAGTCAGAACACCGCTACCCATGAAAGAAGGTCAGCCTGCACGCTACGACAATGAGTATGAGCGTAATGGCGTCAGCAATCTCTTCATGTTCTTCTCTCCGCTTGAAGGGTGGCGGCATGTGGAGGTAACAGACCGCAGAACGGCTGAAGACTGGGCATTCCAGATCAAGCAACTGGTTGATGTGCATTACCCTGAAGCTGAGGCTATACGTCTGGTAATGGATAACCTGAACACACATACACCGGCATCGCTCTACAAAGTATTCGAACCTGAAGAAGCTCGCCGTATAGCCAGTAAGCTGGAAATCCATTACACCCCAAAGCATGGCAGCTGGCTAAACATGGCTGAAATTGAACTGAGTATTTTAAGCCGCCAGTGCCTCGATCGCAGGATTCCGGATCAAAACACTTTGAAAGCAGAGGTTTCGTCTTGGGAAGCGGTACGAAACCAGTGCCAGACAAAAATGGACTGGCGGTTTACCAACAAGGATGCGCGAATAAAGCTGAGAAAGCTTTACCCTTCAATCGCATTGAAATGATGTACTAGTGATGGAGCAGCTGGTTCGTATTGCCAGGGCGAAAGCACCGTGCTGACCATAGTTCCACACTAACCGGTTTTTAGAACACAAAGTCATAATTGCGACTATCGTAATGCAGATATAGCGATAAAAATACAATAAATTGTGGAGCTATTATCCGTCAGTTCACATTTATTTGCACTAAGGTACACCCCGTACTTTCGCCCTGTTCGTATTGCCCGAGAATACTGGTTGTCTCGATCGCATGAATAGAATATTACTGCACAGACTCTGAAAAAGTGTCTTTATTATTCCATTCCGAGCTTTTTAAGGCGATAACGCAGGGCTCTGAAAGTAATCCCCAGTTTTTTTGCCGCTGCTGTTTTATTCCAGCTGGTGCGTTCCAAAGCCTGAGTAATAGCTTTGCGCTCAACGGTTTCAAGGTAGTCTTCGAGTGAGTTAACGCCTTCAGGCGGAAGGTCTGTCGCTATATCTTCATTTGTCTGATTTACCGGGCTACGCAAAGAAAGATCATCAGCCGTAATCTGATCGTGGTCACATAGCGTACTGGCTCTTTCAAGAATATTTTCCAGCTCCCGGACATTGCCCGGGTAATGGTAAGTTGCCAACATATTCAGAGCATCCTCAGTAATATCCGGCTTTGCAATACTGTGACGTTCAGATATACGTGAAAGCAGATGATTGACCAATAATGGAATATCCTCTTTCCTTTCCCGCAACGGTGGTACAGCAAGTTCGATTACATTAATCCGGTAAAACAAATCCTGTCTGAATTGTCCGTCATCCACTTCCTGTTCCAGATTTTTATGCGTTGCGCTCAGAATACGAACATCAACATCAACTTCCTTTTCACTGCCCACCGGACGAATACTTTTTTCCTGAATGGCGCGTAGCAACTTAACCTGCATGGCGATTGGCAGGTCGGCAACTTCATCTAAAAACAACGTGCCGCCATGTGCTGCCTGAAACAGACCGGCTTTGTCTGCTGTCGCACCGGTAAAGCTGCCTTTGCGATGACCAAAGAATTCACTTTCCATCAGCTCGGAAGGAATAGCACCGCAGTTAACCGGAATAAATGGATCGTCTGCCCGGTGCCCCTGTTCATGAATCATACGTGCGATGACTTCTTTACCGGTGCCGGACTCGCCGGTAATAAATACCGGCGCCTGACTGCGTGCCAGTTTAGTAATCCGCTGTCGTAACTGCAGCATGGGTTCAGACTGACCAATCAGCTTTTTCTGACCATTATCCTGAGGCTGATGAGCCTCCAGTTTGAGTGCGGAATCGATCAGGTTGCGTAACTTGGGGAGATCAACCGGCTTGGAAAGAAAATCAAAAGCACCCGCTTTCAAAGCTTCGATGGCTGACTCCATGCTGCCATAGGCCGTAATCATCGCGACGGGCATTTGTTCATGATGTTGCTGGATATGACGCACGATATCAATGCCGTTGCCGTCTGGCAGATTCATATCAGTTAAACAGAGGGAGAAGTGGCTTTCTGTCAGCAACTGGATAGCATCCTGATAATTCGCCGCCGTAGCCGTTGGCAGATTCATGCGGCCCAGGGTGATTTCGAGCAGCTCTCTGATATCAGGCTCGTCATCAACAATCAGGATGGTCTTTTTATTGTTATCCATAACCTTTTCCATCAATCGCTTTTCTCATCATATCCCCGCTCGGAGGAAGGGAACAACTGTCAGCTCATAAACTTGTCGGGGTTGGCAAAAGTGATTCTGAAACAGGCACCGGGCAACCGGTTAGCAGAAGCAAGCTGCAGACTGGCCTGATTGGCTTCGCACAGTTCCCGCGCCAGATAAAGTCCTAACCCGGTTCCCTGTTTAGAGGTTGTATAAAAAGGCTCGAACAGATGCGTTTCCTGTTCGCTGGTTAGTCCGGGACCATAATCACGAATATCCAGCCACGCCTGTCCGTTCTTTTCATCGATACCGGTTGTCAAAAGAACATAAGCCTGTCCGCCGTGCTCCCGGCTGTAATACAACCCGTTATCACAAAGGTTGCGGATTACCTGAGCTACCTGACTGGCATCGACTTTTATTCGGATATCTTCATCACAGGGGTGAAGCCGAACCAGTACACCTTTCTTATTGGCATATTCATTTTCGATAAACTGCTGGAGCCAGTCGTTTAACAACAGAACTTCCGGATTGGGATGACGACGGCGGGAGAGTTGCTGAACATTCTCAATAATCCGGTTTACCCGCTTGCTCTGATCCAGAATGATCTGCAGGAGCCGACTGTCGTGACTGTCATCCTGCGTATCCTCATGCATCAGCTGCGCCGCATGGCTGATAGCACCCAGCGGATTACGGATTTCATGAGCAATACTGGCACTGAGCCGACCTAATGATGCCAGCTTCAACTGCTGTGCCTGTTGGGCGAGCAGGGCAATATCATCTAGAAAGATCAGAATATAATCTTCAGAACCCAGGCGTGAGAAGCCCGCGCGGATTTCATTGGATTCCGGCGTTACCCGAAAGGGAGCCGGGTGCAGGCTGGGGTTGGTTTCCCACTGTTCAAGTGCCTGTTGTAAAACGGGTGATATGTCTGACAGGTTTTTTGATTGCCCCCCGAGCAAACGTTCGGCGGACTCATTAATCATAATAATTTCATCAGGCGCACGGACAACCAGAATACCGGTTTTCATATGCCGGATTACATTGTGACTCAGCGCCTGCAGCAAAGCGCTGTGACGGGCACCTTCCTGTGCCAGCTGTTCTGTATGACGTAAACGTCGCGCCAGTCCCTGAATCAGGAAGGCAGTGACGAAGAACATAACCCCAAGCAACCAGGAATTAACCTGATGTTCCACCCCGGTTGCCTGCAAACCAAGGTGCATGGCTAAAGCCGTTACACAGATGGATGCCAGTGCCGCCAGTGCAATGCCCGCCTGTCCGTGAATCAGAATATTACCGGCTGCAACAGAGACGAATAACAGGTTGCTGATCCCCAGACTGGTAGCACCCGTCATATAAAGCAAACCGGCCAGCAGCAGAATATCGATAGCAGTTACAACGAACTGCCCCTGAGTGCCAAAGGGCGGTGCCAGCAGTAACCCCAGATTCAGCAGCAGATAAGCACCACAGTATACCCTGACGGCATCAATCATGACTTCATCAAAGATTTCCGGCCCGAGGGGGGTAAAGGCGGCAAGGGTCAGAATAAGCCCCAGCAGGCAGCGGTACAGGTGATAAACCTTCAGTACCAGCCGGTCCTGCTCGGAGGAGAATTCTTCCGCTGTGGTAATGCTTAATGATGCCCGGTTCATGATCTCGAGATAAACGTAATGCCTGTTTACTCTGTATCGACCGGGCGCGGGATGATCTCAGGAATTTGACAATTTCAGGTATTTTTCATGGAGGCTGTCCACCTGATGGTGAAGCGCTGTCAGATCGTTGTTGTTATCAACAATATCATCAGCTTTATTCAACTTGTCCTGACGGCTCGCCTGAGCCTTGATAATTGCCTGAACCTGAGAGGCGGGAACATTATCACGGGATGCTGTCCGCTCGATTTGAGTATCTTCAGGCACATCCACAACCAGAACCCTGTCCACCATCTTATGTTGCGCTGTTTCCAGCAACAGTGGCGATACCAGCACTTTATAAGGTGAGTCCGCAGATTGCAGCTGACGGATGATTTCTTCCCCGATTCTGGGATGCATTACCGACTCAACCCACAGGCGCTCGGCTGAATCACTGAAAATACGTTCCCGCAGCCACGGGCGGTTCAGATTGCCATCTTCCAGCAATACTTCAGCACCATAGCGGTTTTTCAGTTCATCAAGCACCGGGCTGCCGGGCTCAACAATAACGCGGGCGGCCTGATCGGCATCAACAATCGTAATGCCTTTATCTTCGAGATGGCGGGTAACAGCAGGACTTGCCGCTGCCTATGCCGCCGGTAATACCAATAATCATAATTTATTAATATTTCGTAAATTGCAGATACTGGGCGGATAACACGTCACCCCATAACAGCACAATAAATCCGGCAGCTGCCAGATAAGGGCCGAATGGAATGGGTAAATTGTAATCCCGCCCCCGGAAAAGTATCAGGCTAATACCGACTGCAGCCCTGACAAAAGAAGACAGGATAATGATCAGCGGCAGGCTTTGCCAGCCCATCCAGGCACCGAGGGCAGCAAGTAGCTTGAAATCGCCATAACCCATGCCTTCTTTACCGGTCGCTATTTTGAATAACCAGTAAACTGACCACAGTATCAGATAACCGGCAATGGCTCCCCAAAGGGCATGTTCCAGCGAAGTGAATACAGCAAAATAATTAAGAATCAGCCCCGCCCATAACAGGGGCAGAGTAATATTGTCGGGCAATAGCTGGTGGTCGAGATCAATCAGCGTCAGAGTAATCAAAGCCCAGCAAAGCCCAAGGGCAGCCAGAGTCATCCAGCCAACGCCCAATTGATTGGCTACCAGTAAACTCAGCAACGCGGTCAGTAACTCAACAACCGGGTAACGAATGGAGATAGACGATTGACACTGGCTGCAACGTCCCTTCAGGAACAGATAACTGATAACCGGAATATTCTCCCAGGGACGAATTTTGTGTTCACAGTGAGGGCAGGTGGAGGCAGGCAAAACAAGATTATAAGGCTCAGTATCAACAGGTGGCTGCCCCAGCATTTCATTACATTCAGCTTTCCATTGCCGTTCCATCATGCGTGGCAGACGCCACGCGACGACATTAAGAAAACTGCCAACAAGCAGCCCGAGAATAAAAACAATGCCTTGAAATACGGCAGGATTTTGTGCGATCAGCTCCAGAGGCATTGTATCTTCCGGTGATGTGTTGTTATTGGGTAACGTGCACTTCGAATAGCAATTATCTGGTAAATTCTGCCAATAGCCAAGATGCTATTATGCCAAGTGTCTTAGACAAAGGACCTGTTGTCGTCTTTAATGAATTTATCAGAAATATTATCTACTTAAGCAGGCTGGTTTTTATTAGATGCTATCCCTCTCGTTCTAATAGTCTCACAAATGACTCATTTTATAAAATGATATCAATTAGTGATCTTCAAAAACGATCGCAGAGTTACTTAATAAAAATAATTGCTCTCTTAGGGTGTACTTTTGTTTTGATTTTTAACAACTATGTTGAAGCAGGTAAGAAAATACCAGAAGAGGTATTTTCCAGAATGAATGTTGCACAATCTGTAACAAATATATACGCCATGCAGAGTGACTATGTATCTTTTATGGGCGTACTTGCCTGCTGGTTTGATTCTGATTCTCCTGCATGGGTTCAGCACTTTAACCAGTGGTTAGATTTTATATTTTTTGATGATCATGAAAGTTTTGTTTTTAATAATGATCCTAAGTGGAAACCAGAAAGTGCTGTAAGTTTTTTCATTAAAATAACGGGAAAATCTGGTATCAAAAAAATAAAGGGAAAATCTGGTATCAAACAGATGCGACAACCCCATTTACAGATCGTGAGTGAGGGTTTTCGGGTATTTTTTGCTGCAATGACCCAAGAGCTCTGCCTCAGCCTGTATTGGCATCTTCTTTTGGTTTATTCTGAATTTCAATGGCTCTCTTCGAATGGGGAACCGCTGAAGTGCAGAATGCCCCTGCCCGCTAGTATCACCCGGATTTCTGGAGAGTTACCAAAAAAATTAACTTCAAATATGGCAGCCCTTGCAGCAAATGCTATCGTCAACTCCGAATACACTACACATTATACTGAGAGCCTGCGCGATATTTTCAAGCTGTGTGTTAGGCATCACCCTGAGAAAGAGGCTGACTTCTGGCAGGCGCTGATAAAAGCCGAGCTAACATGTGGCGAGCCTTCAAAACTGGATACTTTTCTGGATCAGCTCGATATCAGTGGAGACCAACTGAAATCAAGTCAGATGCTGGGAAAGCTGGGCTGTGCCTTGGCCAATTTCTTAATTTTATTACCAGAAGATAGTCCCGTTTTAGGAATGTTATGGTTGTCTGGGAGATTGCCTCCCGATGTAATGACAGAACCTGAAACGCTTTTAATACCAGCTTGGAAGAGTGAGCCTACAGCCGATTTTTCGCAAGGAATTGCTACAGGTAAAGAAGAGGGCATAAATAAGATATTTATGACTCAAGATCAGAGCACCCTGATCTCAATGGATAATCAGAAAGAGTATTTCTTATCAAGGCTGGAAGAATACTTAGGGGCAGATAACACTCTTGAAAAAAAAATAACACTTTTTTCCAGATTTATAGAATCGCTGTTACTTATTAATCAACAGCGTATTGCGAACAGCCTTCTGTATGCATTGGCACATTATGATCAGTCGGATAAGCCACCGTTATTATGCACATCAAATTACAAATTATATCAGCACCGAAATAGAAGTGGTTGGGAAAAATGGTGTGCCAGATTTTTAATGTCAAAGATCTGCGCAGAAACAATGCTGACAGATCGTACAGAAGATAGCTTGGGAGATGGCTCAGAAAAGACAGATTGTCCGATTATACAAGCTATGGATATGATTTGTATGAATATGAGTGAAAGCCAGCTCAAATACCTAAACTTTAAGTGGGTTTATACTTGCTTACCAGACAAGCTTAATAAGGCTGATGGTTCCCTGTATGATCAGGCTCGGGTTCTAAAAGAGAGAGAAGGATTTGCTCAACGTCAGGCGTTCGAATCAATCTCGTCAGGGGCAGTACCCAAACCTTTTAAAGCAGCAAAAAATTCAGAGTTGGAAGACAGGCTTAAAGTGGAGCGGCTTAGAGATCTAAGCCGCTCCACTTTAAGCCTGTCTTCCAAGTCATCATCAAAATAAACCGGAGGCAGCCCTGCCTTTCACGACAGGGCGTCAGAGTCAAACCAACAGGCAGGATACCTGATGTGTCTCGGAACCCTGCAAATGTGGTTTCTGCTCAACACAGCAACCTTCAGCTTTCATGCAGCGGGTGCGGAAAACACAACCTGACGGTGGGCTAATCGGTGAAGGTAAATCGCCTTCCAGCAGTTGAATGGTTTTGTTTCTTTCCAGGTTCGGGTCCGGAATCGGAACCGCAGAAAGCAATGCCTGAGTATAAGGATGCTCCGGGGCTGTGTTGTCGGCGATAGTTGAAGGGCTACAACCCCTATATTTCCTGCATTTCTGGATAAGCCTATGACTCGTGGGCATTACATAATTTTTGTAACTTCTGCTAATCATAAGTCCCATCGGAAAACCTGTGATTGGTGCGTTAGTACGCCAAATATTGTCGGCAACACAGCCATGCTCCGGGTTGGCATACAACTCTTCAGCAGTTGCCAGTTCGGCCTCTTTACTAAGATACATCACCAGTACCCGGTCGCTGATATGTTTTACAACGGACAGGTCGTGGGCGATAAAAATTAAAGATAATCCCATTTCCTGCTGCAGTTCTTTCAGCAGATTAATAACCTGCGCCTGAATAGAAACATCCAGCGCACTGACCGGCTCATCGCAAATCACCAGCTGCGGTTGCTGAATTAAAGCCCGCGCAATACCCACCCGCTGACATTGCTCGCCGGAGAATTCATGGGGATACCGGTTGATCACATTAGGTAATAAACCAACCCGGTCCATAATCTCCCTGACTTTGCTTTTTACTTGATCGTGGCTGAGTTCAGGATGATAATTAAATAAAGGCTCCGCAATAATATCGCCAATCGTCATGCGTGGATTTAATGATGCCAGCGGATCCTGAAAAATCATCTGCATATCGCGGCGCACATCAATAAATGCTTTAGAAGTAAGCCCGGCAATATTCCGCTCTTTCCAGATAATATTGCCGGATGACACCTTTTCCAGGCCAATCATCGCCCGTGCAAGCGTAGACTTACCGCAGCCGGATTCACCCACAATCCCCAGCGTTTCACCTGCGGCAAGATCAAAGCTGACCCGGTCGACAGCTTTCAGTTCAGGTATGGGTTGCCACGGCCATTTACGTCCTTTGGGAATAGCAAAGCTGACACTGACATCCTGTACCTGAAGGAGTGGTTTCCGGTTATTCAACGTGTCGTTATTCTTCGTCATATCTGTTGTGCCTGATCCGTCGGCGTCCAGAAACAGGCGCGTTGTCGTTTGTCCGCAAAGGTTTCCAATGCAGGCATCTCCTGCCGACAAATATCCATAACATGACTGCAGCGATCCTGAAACGGACAGCTTTCCTGCAGACTCAACAGGTTAGGTGGATTACCGGGAATAGTGGGGAGTGCTCCGGCATGATCTGAATCCAGCCGGGGAATCGACTTTAGCAGCCCGGCGGTATAAGGATGTTTTGGCGAATAAAAAATCTGTTCTGTAGTGCCATACTCCATCGTGCGCCCGGCATACATCACCAGCACCTTATCGCAAAGGCCTGCCACCACACCCAGATCATGGGAGATCATAATAATGGAGGTATTAAAATCTTTCTGCAGCTCACCCAGCAACGCCATAATCTGCGCCTGTACGGTGACATCAAGCGCGGTTGTTGGCTCGTCAGCAATCAACAGTTTGGGGCGACATAATAATGCCATCGCAATCATCACCCGCTGTCGCATGCCGCCGGAAAACTCGTGGGGGTACATCGACATCCGCCGCCGGGCATCAGGTATTTTCACCGCATCCAGCATATGCACCGACTCCTCAAATGCGGCCTGCTTGCCCATTCCCTTATGCAGAATCAACACCTCCATAAGCTGACGACCCACTTTCATATAAGGATTCAGGGACGTCATCGGGTTCTGAAAAATCATCGCAATCTTTTCAGCCCGGATATGGTTCAGCTCTTTTTCCGGCAGGTTCAGAATCTGCTGTTCTTCGAATATGACTTCACCGGCAGTACGTCCGTTTTTTGCCAGCAACCCCATAATCGCAAAAGCCGTCTGGCTTTTACCAGAACCGGACTCGCCGACAATGCCCAGCGTTTCCCCCGCTTCAAGAGAGAAGTGCAGATTATTGACCGCCGTAACATCCCCATCCGGTGTCGAAAAGCGCACCTGCAGGCCATTCACTTTCAGAAGACTCATTGCCTGCTTCTCCCTGGCACTCTTTCAGTAATGATGTCTCTGTCGATAGCATAAGACAATATTTCGCGAACGCGAACACTGCTGCGGGTTTTGCGGTCTCGCCAAATACGTAGCAATAAACCGTAATATGGCTTGTGCGTGCAAGTCCACCCGTTCTTTTTTCTGACGTGGTTTAAAGTGTTCTGTGTATGCAGATAAGGGTGTTTGGATAAATATCAGGTTTTACTTTTGGGGTGTTTGGAAATTTTTACAGTGTAAGTGGAGGGCTGAATTTTTATCGGTTTTTAGTGTCTTGATAGAAAATGCAGGGAGGAATCTTGATTTATCATACGTTGATCAACAGGGTACAAGATTCATGATCTGCCCCCGCTGATTCTAAAACAGCTGACAAGAGCCATATAATAAACTTAGTTGTTTATTACTTAGTGCCTGTCCGAAAACCCTCAAACCTTGAAAATAGCAGCCTGCAACCAAATATAACTATTGAAGATTTTCCAAAACAGGCTGTTTTTCAAATTTATGCGCCAGACCATCAATCCACAAATGCAGCTGGGTGAAGTCGATATCTCATCCGTCCAGTTTAACCCCAAGTCCAGAGACGATATCCCTCGTATCCTGCGAGCATTGCAGCACATTTACACAACGCCAGAGCTGAGACAGCAGGTCTTTCAGGTACTCGACTCCATGATTCTATCTGACCAAAACAACGGTCGCCCCGGGATGGAACTCTGGAGAATACTCGTGTTTGGCACCCTCCGCCTGGTGATCAATTGCGATTATGACCGTTTGCAGGAACTGGCCAATGAACACGGCACTTTGCGTCAGATGCTCGGACATGGCCCTTATTGCACGCACACCTACCATATACAGACGTTGCAGGATAATATCAGCCTGTTTACCCCGCAGGTGCTGGATCAGATCAATCAGGTTGTCGTTGCGGCAGGGCACTCGCTGGTAAAAAAAAAGAGCGAACCGTTACATGGCCGTGCCGATTCGTTTGTCGTAAAAACCAATGTCCATTTCCCCACCGACATTAACTTGCTGAGCGATGCTTGTCGTAAAATCATTGAGTTTGCTTCGGCTTCAGCTCATGAGCACAAACTCCCCGGCTGGCGACAGCATCGCTACCTGCAGCGGCAGCATAAGAAGCTTTACCATACAGTGCGTAACCTGAAGCACTCTACGTCAGCTGACGAGTTACAAAAAAGCAAACGACAGCATGACATTGAAATGGCGCATATTGAGTACCTGAAGCTCAGCCTGAAAATCATTCGGATGGCCGATGTAACGTACTCCGTGCTGACAAAGCATCAACCTGATGAACCACGCCTTGAAGCGCTCAGCTACTATCTGCTGCATGCCAAACATCAGGTTAGTCTGATTCATCGGCGGGTCATTGAGCATGAAACCATACCGCATGCAGAGAAAATCTTTTCGCTGTTTGAACCTCATACCGAGTGGGTCAGCAAAGGCAAGGCGGGCGTACCGGTTGAACTGGGCTTGCGTGTTTGTGTGTTGCAGGATCAGTTCGGCTTTACGCTTCACCACCAGGTCATGGAAAAGCAAACGGACGACCAGGTAACGGTTCCTATGGCCAAGGGAGCCAAAGAGCGCTTTCCAGTCTTGAGTCAAGTCAGCTACGACAAGGGGTTCTGGAGTCCGGATAATCTTGTAAAACTGGAAAACTTGCTGGACAGGGCTGTACTACCTAAAAAAGGAAAGATGTCGTTAGAGGACAAAAAACGGGAATCACACCTGGCGTTTGTCCGTGCAAAACGACAGCACTCTGCTGTTGAGTCGGATATTAATGCTCTGGAAGCCCATGGTCTGGATAAATGTCCGGATAAAGGGCTGGATGCCTTCAAGCGTTATGTTTCGCTGGCTGTTGTGGCAAATAACCTGCAGCGTCTGGGCAAAGTGCTGTTGGAAAGGGATCGGCAATAGTCGCCTGTTGATGGTTTGGTAATCCGGTGTTCGTTCAGATCATGCATGTCGTGAGGCTTACTGACATCTACGGAGTGAAGGTTTTGAACATTTTTTGAACAATTGTGACTGAAAACCGCTGCATTGATTGAACAGCAAACTCAAATGATCCACCTAACAGTGACTCATTAACACAGGCAGCTATAGTTCATGCGTTTTCTGACAGGCACTATCTATCAATTATTATTCGAGGAGATTCAAAAAACAAAAGGTAAGTTAATTTTTATTGAAAAACGCGACAGGATTTAAAAATAAAACTGCGAATGTATCTCCTGAATTGAAAGAAACACATACTTAGTGCCTGTCCGAAAACCCTCAAACCTTGAAAATAGCAGCCTGCAACCAAATATAACTATTGAAGATTTTCCAAAACAGGCTGTTTTTCAAATTTATGCGCCAGACCATCAATCCACAAATGCAGCTGGGTGAAGTCGATATCTCATCCGTCCAGTTTAACCCCAAGTCCAGAGACGATATCCCTCGTATCCTGCGAGCATTGCAGCACATTTACACAACGCCAGAGCTGAGACAGCAGGTCTTTCAGGTACTCGACTCCATGATTCTATCTGACCAAAACAACGGTCGCCCCGGGATGGAACTCTGGAGAATACTCGTGTTTGGCACCCTCCGCCTGGTGATCAATTGCGATTATGACCGTTTGCAGGAACTGGCCAATGAACACGGCACTTTGCGTCAGATGCTCGGACATGGCCCTTATTGCACGCACACCTACCATATACAGACGTTGCAGGATAATATCAGCCTGTTTACCCCGCAGGTGCTGGATCAGATCAATCAGGTTGTCGTTGCGGCAGGGCACTCGCTGGTAAAAAAAAAGAGCGAACCGTTACATGGCCGTGCCGATTCGTTTGTCGTAAAAACCAATGTCCATTTCCCCACCGACATTAACTTGCTGAGCGATGCTTGTCGTAAAATCATTGAGTTTGCTTCGGCTTCAGCTCATGAGCACAAACTCCCCGGCTGGCGACAGCATCGCTACCTGCAGCGGCAGCATAAGAAGCTTTACCATACAGTGCGTAACCTGAAGCACTCTACGTCAGCTGACGAGTTACAAAAAAGCAAACGACAGCATGACATTGAAATGGCGCATATTGAGTACCTGAAGCTCAGCCTGAAAATCATTCGGATGGCCGATGTAACGTACTCCGTGCTGACAAAGCATCAACCTGATGAACCACGCCTTGAAGCGCTCAGCTACTATCTGCTGCATGCCAAACATCAGGTTAGTCTGATTCATCGGCGGGTCATTGAGCATGAAACCATACCGCATGCAGAGAAAATCTTTTCGCTGTTTGAACCTCATACCGAGTGGGTCAGCAAAGGCAAGGCGGGCGTACCGGTTGAACTGGGCTTGCGTGTTTGTGTGTTGCAGGATCAGTTCGGCTTTACGCTTCACCACCAGGTCATGGAAAAGCAAACGGACGACCAGGTAACGGTTCCTATGGCCAAGGGAGCCAAAGAGCGCTTTCCAGTCTTGAGTCAAGTCAGCTACGACAAGGGGTTCTGGAGTCCGGATAATCTTGTAAAACTGGAAAACTTGCTGGACAGGGCTGTACTACCTAAAAAAGGAAAGATGTCGTTAGAGGACAAAAAACGGGAATCACACCTGGCGTTTGTCCGTGCAAAACGACAGCACTCTGCTGTTGAGTCGGATATTAATGCTCTGGAAGCCCATGGTCTGGATAAATGTCCGGATAAAGGGCTGGATGCCTTCAAGCGTTATGTTTCGCTGGCTGTTGTGGCAAATAACCTGCAGCGTCTGGGCAAAGTGCTGTTGGAAAGGGATCGGCAATAGTCGCCTGTTGATGGTTTGGTAATCCGGTGTTCGTTCAGATCATGCATGTCGTGAGGCTTACTGACATCTACGGAGTGAAGGTTTTGAACATTTTTTGAACAATTGTGACTGAAAACCGCTGCATTGATTGAACAGCAAACTCAAATGATCCACCTAACAGTGACTCATTAACACAGGCAGCTATAGTTCATGCGTTTTCTGACAGGCACTACTTAGCCGCAATAGGGTAGCTCATTATGCATTGACAACTTGATAGAGCCATAAACTTATTTCCTTCAAATGGGCAAAAGGGAAACTCAATGTATTTTGCATTATCTAAAGATAAATCTAAAACAATTTCATTATCGGTGGTGGTAAGCTTCCTTGCTTGTGCTGGCCTCGAACCTTTGCCTTTCTCTGAAATCAGAAAGGCTATTGGGAAAAATGATAGGAGGCTCATCATACCTGTGACGCCGTCATTATGAAAAGCAAAAGCTCTTGCACTTAAGTGTCTTCTATAGGGGTAGAACCAATAGAAAATATCATGTGTAGATTCAATGGCAGAATCGTTGCCGAGAACAAATTCTTGTAATGGTGAAAAATATGGAGTTTCGACAGGTGGTTCTTTGCACTCATTAACAGAAGTTGCGGCAAGAATGTGACCTATCATTGCCCTTGAGTACTTTAGGGCATTTAGCTTCACTCTTATTGTATTAGGTGAGCCATCATAGCGGTAAAAATTTGTTTTAATCTTTTCAGTTAATTCGGCATATACACGGGCGATTTCTCCATCATTTCCTCCTAGCGCATTATTGTTACAATTAGAACATATTGTTTTAAATCAAAAACACTTCCATGATTAGCTTTAACCCCCTTTAACTTTGGTGGTTCACCATTCATTAACTCAGTTATATGGCGTTGTTCTATAGGTTCAATAGTAATAGAGCCTTTTGGAGGCACATGATCTTGCGAAAGCTTCCCAAATTCACCACATATCAGGCAATAACCATCTTTAATTCGTGTATGCTTGATTCTTTCGCTGATTATTTTTGAAAAATTTCCCATCACTTACTGCTTAGTTTATTTGTTGTAACTATTCAGCACCCTCACAATAAGCTGGTATTTTCGTGATTTTGTGTCATTTTCAAATACAGTTCTTCTCTGACCAACGCTTGTTATGAGTCAACTTGATCCCGAGTTTCAGATTATCGTCACCCTCCTTGCTATCGTAAATGATCAGCAAGAGCAGATCGGTGGCCTGGGCGATCAGGTAGCGAAACTGGAAACAGAAAATAAGGAACTCGCGGACAGACTCAACATCAACAGCCGGAACAGCAGTAAGCCTCCCTCTACAGACGGTTATGCAAAGCCTGCTGCCAAACAGAAAGACTCATCTGCCACGGTGGAGGGTGAGCCACAAGACGACAAACCTAACCCAAAAAGCTTACGACAGAGGTCTGGTCGAAAGCCCGGCGGTCAGAAAGGTCACAAAGGTTCAACGCTTCAGCAAGTCGCTGACACTGACCGCACCCAATATCACCCGGTTATAGACTGTGAGAAGTGCCATCAGTCCCTGCACTCTGCAAACATTGCCAAGTTGGTTGAAAGGCAAGTATTTGAACCGGGTCGTTTTGGTCACTTTGAAGTGACAGCCCATGTGGCCGAAATCAAAGAGTGCCGCTGCGGTCACATGACACAAGCCCGTTTCCCTGAAGGAGTTGATGCTCACGTGCAGTATGGACCGGTGACTCAGGCGCTGGCCGTGTATCTTTGTCAGTATCAACTTATACCTTGCAAGCGTGCCTCCCAGTTCTTCATGGATATTTTCGGATTGGAAGTCAGTCCGGGTTCCATCTGCACCTTCCAGAGCAATGCTTATGACCGGTTAGCCAGCACTGAGCAGGCAATTAGTGACGCCCTTAAGGTTGAACCCATTGCAGGCGCTGATGAAACAGGCATGAGAGTAGCCGGAGCGCTGTGGTGGATGCATGTCCTGCGTACTGACAAGTGGACGTACTATCATCTGGACTTGAGTAAAGGACATTCCGCCATAGAGACGATGGGTATTTTGCTGACCTTTGCCGGGATACTGGTTCATGACCACTACAAGGTTTACTTCCGCTATGCTGCGGCTCATGTACTCTGCAATGCCCACCACCTGAGGGAGTTACAGGGTGTCGTTGATCGCGACTGCAACTATCTTGCGGCTCGTCTTCAGCGGCTGCTGAGACTGGCCTGTCACCTCAGCAATGGTTTTAGAAAGCTGGGAATGAAGGCGATGCCGGAATCCATCCGCCAGCGTATCTCTTCACTGTTCGAGCGAACAGCAAAAAGGGCGCAAGCGGAAGAAGCCGACTATATGGAACGAGTACGGCAACGGTTGGGGCGTGACAAAGTCAAGAATACGAAAGCGTTCAACTTGTTTAAGCGGTTGGTGGAGTACAAGGACGAAACTTTGAGGTTCATGACCGACCTCAACATCCCCTTCGACAATAATGGCAGCGAGCAAGACATCAGAAATGGCAAGGTGAAGCAAAAAATATCGGGCTGCATCAGAAGCGAGGAAGGGGCGAAATGGTATTGCCGAATACGAAGTTATGTTTCATCTGCGAGAAAGCAGGGGCAGAATGTTTTTGAAGCCCTGCTTATAGCCATGAAGAATTACTGCGGTCACTCTTTGCTGGGTGCTGAATAGTTACTATTTGTTAATGATTTTTTTGCTAGTTCAATTTATGACAGATAACAATTGCCATTATTTCACCATACTTTTCAAACAAGAGCGTAGACCTTCTCCTTTACCAGCTTCTATTGTCAGCTCAATACCTCATTGCAAATATTTGTCGCTAAGCAAACATACTAACAAGTAGCAACCTCATAGACCAAGGTACCAGTAGGGGGCAACAACCCCGTTAACCTGAAACAAAACTAGCCGTTACTGGTTTTCTTATCCAGAGTAAGAGCTTTTACAAACTCATTACAAACACGAATACCTGTTGACCTGTGTCAGTTATTTTCAG
>CBDHDU010000048.1:0-15000 GCA_965261725.1 Endozoicomonadaceae bacterium
GGATTCCTGATAAATCAGCAGAGGTGCGGCGTTGGTCTCAGACGCATCCTTGATGGATTTCCATACCTGCAGCAGGCAATCCAGATCCCATTGCAGATCTTCTGCAGAACGACCCAGACCGGCGGTGCGGGCAATCACACCCATATCGGCAGGGGTGTTCAGCTGGCTCATTGCTTCGCGCAGCTGTGCGCGTTCGTCACCTTCGATACGACGGGAGATACCGCCTGCGCGAGGGTTGTTTGGCATCAGAACCAGATAGCGACCTGCAAGGCTGATCAGGGTTGTCAGGGCAGCGCCTTTATTGCCGCGCTCTTCCTTATCTACCTGAACAATAATTTCCTGACCTTCTTTAACAACGTCACGGATGTTAGGGCGACCGGAACCGGTGCTGCGGGTCTGGTAATATTCGCGGGCAATTTCTTTCAGTGGCAGGAAGCCGTGGCGTTCTGCACCGAAGTCTACAAAGGCAGCTTCAAGGCTGGGCTCGACCCGGGTAATCCGGCCTTTGTAAATATTGGCTTTCTTTTGTTCGCGGGCGCCGGATTCAATATCCAGATCAAACAGGCGCTGACCGTCTACCAGTGCAACACGCAGCTCTTCCTGCTGAGTTGCATTAATCAACATTCTTTTCATTGAGTACCAAAATTCCTGAGGGCTGTTCCGCCTCAAGTGGCACCCATTTGTCATTTAAGCACCCAATAGCAAAAAAACAGGCATAAGCCTGAAGGGCACTTTTCAAGAGGACAGTCATCAGCCCTGCAGTCGGATATGACGCGCCAGTTTTAGCAGGCTGGCGCCGGATGCAGCGATATGATCTGTCGGGTATAGTTGCCCGATTTATGCTGTTCGGGACAAGACAGCGAGCAGGCAGGGACAGTCAGCATTACCAGTGTTTGCCGCGGTGCCCCGGCATGGCCGTAATCCTGAAGGCCTGCTTTGCTTGGGGGGCACCATTTCCAGACAAGCCGGTATATTTCGGGGCGGTTATTTTGCCTCTGGATGATATTTGTATCATCAGGGCCGGAACCTGCCATTACATGCCTGTGGCTATTGAGTCTCTGTCCTCTGATACTCTATCTGTCTCATGGGATCTGACCCATGACATCACTATACGCTTCTGTAAGACAACTGGGGCGCCTGCGTTAAGCAGAACAGCACATTAACTTAATTACCACAAATCTTCCGCTTTCAACTGCCATACATCCCAAGGCGCTCTCTGCTAACCGGCTATGATGTCGCGGTGCTCGAGGCCTGATGCTGGGTGAGAAGCCGGAGACGGGTTCTGTTTCCTTAAATCTTCCGGGTTGTTAACGAATGCGTGCTACGATTATGCCGTTCATTGCTTGGAACCAGCATAACGGGCAATCGTCCCGGCCTTTCTTGAGTCTATCACTGTTTCCGGGAGTTCCAAGACTGAATTCTTCAATCGAGCCGGAAAATCAGTAACTACCTCGCGGTCAGGCAGTAAAAACCTGTAATTAACTTTGGGGTAGTGAGGCAAATATAACAATATTCAGCAGTCCCTTCAAACCAAGCCTGTCAAATATTGCGTCGAAAGCCGTGTTGTTCCGGAGCGTTTTTATCGGCTTAAACCTGATAAGATGGCGTCATGATGAGACAGAATACCTCCCCCGAATCGACCCCCGAAGCATCTACCGGCGTTCGCCGCATGTCAATTGATGCTGATCAGGCCGGACAGCGCCTGGATAACTACTTGAGCTCGCGTATGAAAGGGGTGCCCAAGTCCCGAGTATATCGCCTTGTGAGAAAAGGAGAGGTGCGGGTGAATGGCAAGCGCGCTAAGCCCGATACCCGCCTTGAAGCGGGTGATATGGTGCGCATTCCGCCTGTAAGGCTCAGAGAAGCAGCCCCTGAGCCGAATGTATCTGATCAG
The DNA here is from genome assembly GCA_965261725.1 of Endozoicomonadaceae bacterium. GTDB lineage: Bacteria > Pseudomonadota > Gammaproteobacteria > Pseudomonadales > Endozoicomonadaceae > CANDOC01. The sequence continues at coordinate 1,895 of CBDHDU010000048.1, forward strand.
CTGGCAGCCAGGCTGGAAAAAAGCCATTTTGCTGGAGACGCCGGCTTTGCTGGTAATCAATAAGCCATCGGGTCTGGCTGTTCATGGCGGCAGCGGAATTACGCTGGGTGTAATTGAAGCGTTGCGTAAAATGCGTCCGGACGTGCCGGGCCTAGAACTGGTTCACCGCGCTTGACCGGGATACCTCCGGTTGTCTGGTTGTCGCCAAGAAGCGCAGCATGCTGCGTCATCTGCATGCCCAGTTCCGGGATGACAAGGTGCAGAAAACCTATCAGGCACTGGTTGCAGGTCGCTGGCCGGCACGCCGTCAGGTTGTGGCGGCGCCGCTGAAGAAAAATGAACTGAAATCCGGTGAGCGTGTAGTGCGTGTCAGTGAAGATGGCAAGGCATCCCTGACCAACTACCGGGTTGAAACCCGCTATGGGGATGTCACGCTGGTGCAGGCAATGCCAAAAACCGGACGTACCCATCAGATTCGGGTACACTGCCAGCACGCGGGTTATCCTATTATGGGTGATCCTAAATATGGTGATGATCGTTCTGAGCAGCAAACCCGTAATGCAGGTCTGAAGCGACTGTTTTTGCATGCGGCACGGCTGGAGTTTGCATTGCCTGATGGCGAGCAGGTTTTGGTTGAAGCTCCGCTGGCTCCTGAACTGGTCAAAGTGCTTGATGGCCTGAAATCAGGCGAAAAGGGAAAAAAGGCATAAGCAGCCGATAAGTAGTATTTGACTCATGCCGGATTGCTGATCTGAGATTTTCCCGGCATGAGCCACCTGAATTGAACGGGGGTGTTCCAAAATGGGGCTTTGGCGTTCTTCTGCCAATAATAATGATGAAGCTGTCTCATCCGGCGATGTGAGTGCCGGGGAATGGCGATTGTTGCGTGAGCTGCTGAATAGTCAGCAGCGTGATCAGCGTCGGGAGCGTCGCTGGCGTATTTTCTTTCGAATGCTGGGCTTTGGCTGGTTATTCTTTATTACCTGGTCAGTGATGACAGGTGGTTCGGCTGTGAAGGTACCCGCTACTGTTGATACCACTGAACATGTAGCGCTGGTTGATATTCAGGGTGCGATAGGTGCTGCTGAAGAGGCAAATGCAGATCTTATTGTCACGGCGCTGCGTGAAGCATTTAAAGCGCCTGCCAGTAAAAGTGTGGTGTTGCGCATTAACAGTCCGGGTGGCAGTCCGGTGCAGTCAGGCTATGTCTATGATGAAATAGTCCGGTTGCGGGGGCTGAATCCGGATAAGAAACTTTATGCAGTAATCAGCGATTTCGGTGCTTCCGGTGCCTATTATATTGCCGCAGCGGCAGACGAAATCTATGCAGACAAAGCCAGTATGGTTGGTTCCATTGGTGTAGTCTCTTCAGGCTTTGGTTTTGTTGATGCCATGGAAAAACTGGGTGTTAGCCGCCGGATCTATACCGCAGGGGAGTATAAAGACTTTCTTGATCCGTTCCAGCCGCAGCAGCAGGCTTCCATTGAACACTGGCAAAGCACGCTGGATGGTGTCCATCAGCAATTCGTCAAAGCGGTGCGTGACGGGCGTGGTGAGCGCCTGAAGGAAGATGATAAAACCTTTTCCGGTTTAGTCTGGACGGGCGAGCAGGCGCTTGACCGGGGTTTGGTTGATGGTCTGGGAAGTACTTCCTTTGTTGCCCGTGAAGTGATCGGTGTTGAAAAAATCGTTGACTACACCGTTATGCCCAGCCCGCTGGAGCGGTTTGCCAAACAGCTGGGCGTTGGTGCCGGGCGGGTGATGGCTTCGGTTATGGGGCTTGGTCAGGCTGGCGTTTTACGCTGATAGCCTGGTTTTATTTTCAAATCATAAAGCCCTGTTTTTTCAGCAGGGTTGTCAGCTGGATCAGGGGAAGGCCGATCAGTGTGTTCGGATCGCTTCCCTTGATGTACTCAAGTAATGTAATCCCCAGTCCTTCTGTTTTTATGCTGCCTGCACAGTTTAGCGGGTTGTCCTGTGCTATGTAGTGCTGGATTTGTGCTTTTGAAAGAGTGCGAAAGCGCACCTCGCAGGTGTCCATTGCATAGTCATGTTGCCCGGTATCAGAATCCCAAACACACACTCCGGTTATGAATCGCACTATTTGTCCTGACTGGGCTAACAGTTGTTGCTTGGCTTTCTCTGCAGTGCCTGGCTTGCCAATTATTTTGCCGTCAAGAATGGCGACTTGATCTGAGCCAATAATAAGAGAATTTGGGTGCGCGGAGGCAATTGTTCTGGCTTTTTCAACTGATAGGCGCCGCACGAGTGAAAGTGGGTTTTCACCTTGTAATCTGGATTCGTCGATATTTGGGCTGGCTGTTATATAAGGTACGTTGAGTTTATCGATAAGTTGTTTTCGATAGGGTGAGCTCGAAGCCAGAATTAATCTAGGCAAACTTGTATTGTGCATGATGTGTCAGCAAACAGAGATAGAGTAAATATTATAAGAAAAAATGGTGTTTATTATGGGTTTTCAGAGTGATTGAAAGAGTGGCTGGGAAGCTTTGCTTTTTTATCGTCTACCCTTTTCTGTTTTGGTCGTCAGGCGGGTGGGTTATGAAGGTATTGTCCTTATCTCTGAGGGTTGCAGTGGTTTTGATGACTTTTTTTTCTGCGGCTGTTTTCGCTGGGGGGAATGAGCCTGTTTCTGGCGTATGGCAGAGAATTAAGGCTGGTTTTGCTGCAGAGGCGACGAAGAGTCGATCAGGTGGGCTTTGGCAGCGTTTTGTTGTTCGTTGCATCGATGCTTCAATTCCCGACGGATTTGAGTCGCCTGGTCTGGGTGGAGAGGAGCTGATGTCTCGGGTTTCTGCTGAAAATGGGGGGCAATCGTTACAGCTACCCATCCCGTGGTCTTCTATTAGTATGCCTAAATTATCGAGCAGAGCCTTTTGCAGGGGGGTGGCGGATGTAAACGGGGAAAAAAATAAAGCAAGGGTTGCTGGTGCTCGTTTTAAGTTCATTTCTGTTAACGGGTTTGCTTCAGAAATGGCTCCGGTGGATGGTGGAGAGTGTATGTGGTGTAACCCAGAGAGTGGAGAGCCTCTAGTTGATTGCGTGGACACTTTGCCAGAGTCTGGTGGCTTTAGTGTCGAATTGCTAAAAGCCGCAGAACCTTCTGCAACTGAAATCAGATCAGGAAAAGGCTTTTCATCCCAAGTACAGCTTCATTCAAAAGGTGCAACCTCCCCCTCCTGCATCTGCAGCTCATCCTATGCAGGGGACTTATCAGAACTATGATTCAAAGAGGAAAGGTCGTAGATGCTGTCATGTCCATAGATTGTCGCTTTAAAGATGGTTGTCGCATCACGAATGGTAGAATCCTGCTGGAAGAAGACAAGGGGGTGTGCACTTCTTGCGAGTCAGTTTTGAAAGAAGCGCACCCGACTGAAGGCTTGCAAATAGGGTTCGGCTTTAAGCCCATGCGAGGTGACCCTGATACTTATGAAGGTTATATGTTTTACCCGACTAAAAATGATTATCTCAGAGGGTTTTACTATGCCACGATCAAAAGAGAGGGTGAGGGGCTCAGGGTGAAAAATTACTTTTCAAGTGGCTTTAGAGCAGATTCTCGGCATTGGGCATCAACTTCCACGGATTTTGTTTATCTGAGTCAACGTGATGAGGTTATCTTCAAACATTTTCCTAAGGTTAAGTGATTAGATTGCTTTTGATTGATCAGTATATATATAGTTCCCGAGTCTCAACAGAATTGGCAGGAAAAAGCTTTATATATCATATTCTTTGCGGAAAGGTACGTGTCTTATGTCTGAAAATACCTGTTCCAGCTCTCAGATACATCCCCTAATACTTTTGACAGAAAAAGGGCTTCGCCCTATTATTGCGCGCTTATGTTAAACGGGCAGATACCACATACAGTCGAGCCGAGGAAACTCGCCCGGCAAGACGTTCGGTTTGATGGCGAAGTGGCCGTAGCCGTCATGAAGCGGTTACAGCGATCTCTGGTTGATTCCGAGGGTGTTATTCAGGTGCAGCTCCACTTCTTCCGTGATCTGGAAGGGCGGATCTGTGTCAGCGGAACACTTGCGGCTGAACTGGCGATGGAATGTCAGCGCTGTCTTGAGCCGGCAAAGGTGAACGTAGCGTCAGAAGTGAATCTGGCGGTTGTCTGGAATGATGAGCAAGCCAAAGCGCTGCCATCCCATCTGGAACCCTTGATTGTCACTGAAGACAGTACCAGCCTGTGGGATTTGATCGAGGACGAGGTTATTTTAGCCTTGCCGCTGATCCCCGGACATGATGACGACGCCTGCCAGGCCGGACTCATATATACCACTGACCCTGATGGGGAGCTTTTCCCTGAAGAAGAGGTCAGTGATAACAAGCAGAACCCCTTTAGTGTGCTTGCCGGGCTGAAGCCTGACAGCAACAAGTGAATTCGGGAGAAGCAAATGGCTGTTCAGAAGAACCGCAAAACTCGTTCCAAGCGTGGCATGCGCCGCTCTCACGATGCACTGACCGCTCCGGCGCTGTCTGTAGACGCTAAAACCGGCGAAACTCATCGTCGTCACCACATGACTCCAGATGGCTTCTTCAAAGGCCGTCAGATTGTTGCGGGTGCTGGCGAAGAGTAATCGATCGCCTGCGGGCTGGCTCTTTGCCAGCTCGCGTCCTTCCCTTTCATATGTTCTTTCTTTTCTTGGGCTTTCCGCCCGATTTACCCTTCTGTGTAGCTATATGATGCTATCTTGCTGCCTTCTCCATATTTTGGATGTCGTCAGAATGTAATCATATATATACATAAAATTACTCATTTTTCTTCATTCTTCTCTTATAATAGCCGCTCGAAATTGCTGGCTACATAGCACGGATATGACGCAAATTACCGGATTTGTCTTTCCTGGTCAGGGTTCACAGCAGGTAGGTATGCTGTCTGAACTGACAGAAAAATATTCTGTTGCCCGGGAAACCTTTACTGAAGCATCTGAAGTTCTCGGGTTCGATCTGGCAGGCATGATTGCCAATGGTTCTGCCGAGCAATTAAATGAAACCGCCAATACCCAACCTGCGCTGCTGGCGGCCGGTGTGGCTGTATGGCGGGTGTGGGAGTCGCTGGGCGGTGCACGTCCTGCCTGCATGGCAGGCCATAGCCTGGGTGAATATACGGCGCTGGTGTGCGCCGGTGCGATTGATTTCGCGGATGGTCTGAAAATTGTTCGCCTGCGCGGGCAGTATATGCAGCAGGCGGTACCTGCCGGTGTGGGTGGTATGGCGGCGATTATTGGTCTGGACGATGATGCAGTTCGCGATATCTGCAGTCAGGCAGGTCAGGATCAGGTTGTTGAAGCGGTTAACTATAATGCGCCGGGACAGGTCGTTGTTGCCGGGCATGCTGAAGCCGTTGAGAAAGCGTCTGCGCTTGCCAAAGAGTCTGGTGCCCGAATGGTCGCTCCGCTGCCGGTCAGTGTGCCTTCACACTGTTCGTTGATGGCACCCGCAGCAGAAAAGCTGGCAGCAGCACTGACTGATGTTAATATTCGCCTCCCTGAGATTCCGGTACTGCATAACAGCAGTGTTTCTCTGGCAGAAAGCCCGGATGAGCTGCGCAGCCGTCTGGTAGAGCAGCTGCACAAGCCGGTTCGCTGGGTTGAAACAATCCAGAGCATGATAGCTGACCATAAGGTTGAGCAGTTTGCGGAATGTGGTCCGGGTAAGGTGCTTTCCGGTCTGAACAAGCGAATCGCCCGCCGGGTGCCGATTGCGGTGCTGGGAAATGTAACAGCGCTTGAAGAGTTGGCGCAGAGCGGCGAATAACCGCAAATGAATTTATTGGTAAGGCTGGTGTCTTTTCTTGAGACTTTCTATGAGAAAAGTGCGGGTTTTATATTTGACAGATTTTCAGGAACGGATATAAAGAATGTCGGCTCAGGAAGCTAAAGTTGCCCTGGTGACAGGTGCAAGCCGTGGTATTGGTCAGGCTATTGCCCATACGCTGGCGGCTAACGGTTACAAGGTGGTGGGGACTGCTACGACTGAACCCGGAGCGGAGAAAATCACCTCTGCTTTTGCGGAAAAAGGGTTGGACGGTCAGGGCTTCTGCCTGAATGTAACCGATGCCGACTCTATCGCTGCGGCGCTGTCCTTTCTAAAGGATACTCACGGCATGCCTGCTGTACTGGTTAATAACGCCGGCATTACTCGTGATAACCTGTTGATGCGGATGAAAGATGATGAGTGGGATCAGGTTATTGAAACGAACCTGTCATCTGTATTCCGTCTGACCAAAGCCTGTATGCGCGGTATGGTAAAAGCCCGCTGGGGTCGGATTATCAATATCGGCTCGGTTGTGGGCCAGATGGGTAACCCAGGTCAGAGCAACTATGTTGCTGCCAAAGCCGGGGTTGAAGGTTTTTCCCGTGCACTGGCAAAAGAAATTGCGGGGCGTGGTGTAACTGTCAATACTGTTGCGCCGGGCTTCATTGATACAGATATGACTAAAGCGCTTCCTGAAGCGCAGCGGGAATCACTGCTGACAGCGATTCCCGCCGGTCGACTGGGTTCTCCGGAGGATATCGCCGCAGCCGTATTATTCCTGGCCAGCGATGCAGCATCCTACATTACCGGTGATACTCTACACGTGAATGGCGGAATGTATATGGGCTAATTTCGCGACAGGTGTCAAAACCTTTGCGGAGATAGCTTGATATTATTCGGATCGTTTATATAAACTAGCGTTTTTTTGCAGCTCCGGCTGCATGTGATTCTTAACAGGAGCTTAATTAGGCATGAGCACCAGCATTGAAGAACGAGTTAAAAAGATCGTTTGTGAACAGCTTGGCGTTAAAGAAGACGAAGTAACCACCGGTGCTTCCTTCGTTGAAGATCTGGGTGCGGACTCTCTGGACACTGTAGAGCTGGTAATGGCTCTGGAAGAAGAGTTTGAAACCGAAATTCCTGATGAAGACGCTGAGAAGATCACTACCGTTCAGGAAGCGATCAACTACGTAAACTCTCACGCTTAATTGTTACTCGCTGAGTAGCTTAAGCCTGAAAGTCAGGTGCTGAGCTTTATATAGATTTATATAGATTTTATATAGCCTGGTACCACGAATCTCGAAAAAGCCGTTGTCACCTCAGGGTGGTGCGGCTTTTTTGGTTTTAGGGGTGGGGGCATGCCTGTAAAGGAACTCATTTGTTTAATGGGTATCGGAGTTTGTGACGGTAAATTTTTTTGGTTTACGGGAAAGGTTTTACCGGCATAAATTTGTCATGTTCTGGTAACAATATAAATGTTAATGCTTTTTTCAAAGCGTCATGGAACGGCAGATAAGAATGACGGTTAGAAGAGTCGTTATCACCGGGCTGGGTCTGGTTACCCCGCTGGGATTGAATGTGAAGTCCACTTGGCAGGCGGTCACCGCAGGTCAGAGTGGTATCGGATTGTTGGAACATATACCGGAAGATTCTCCGGTGAGAATTGGTGGCGCGGTTAAAGGGTTTGATCCTCGTGACTGGATGGATGCCCGGGATGTCCGCCGCACTGACGCCTTTATTCATTATGGTATGGCTGCGGGTGTGCAGGCATTTGAAGATGCTGGCCTGGTGTTGACGGGTGATGATGTCTATCAGGCAGGTGTCGTACTGGGTTCTGGTATTGGCGGAATCAGCACGATTGAAGAGAATGCGCTGTTACTGCGCGATAAGGGGCCTCGTAAGGTTTCACCTTTCTTTGTACCCGGCTCGATTGTCAATATGGCAGCTGGGATGTTATCAATTCGTTATGGTCTGAAAGGTCCGAACTTTGCCACATCGACCGCCTGTACCAGTGGTGTCCATGCAATTGCTCTCGCGGCTCGTGCCATCGCCTGTGGTGATGCGGATGTTATGCTGGCGGGTGGTACGGAAAAAGGCTCTTCACCATTGGGAATGGCAGCTTTTGCTGCAGCACGTGCGCTATCTACCCAAAACGATACGCCCGAAACAGCCAGTCGTCCCTGGGATAGTGCCAGGGATGGTTTTGTAATGGGGGATGGTGCTGGTGTAATGGTCCTGGAGAGTTATGAGCGGGCAACGGCTCGCGGTGCTCGTATATATGCTGAGTTATCGGGTATCGGTATGACGGGGGATGCTTATCATATTACCGCGCCAGACCCTGAAGCGGGTAATGCCACTATGTGTATGAAGAAAGCACTCAAGGATGCCGGGCTGCAGCCGCACCAGATTGATTACATTAATGCTCATGGCACTTCCACTCCAGCCGGTGATGTGGCTGAGTCGTATGCTATTGAACAGGTCTTTGGTGGCTCAGAGCTTGCGCCGCCTGTAAGCTCAACCAAATCAATGACCGGGCATATGCTGGGTGCTGCCGGTGCGGTTGAAGCTGTCTTCAGCGTGCTGGCACTGCGAGACCAGATAGCACCGCCTACGATTAATCTTGAAAATGTGGGCGAAAGTTGTCGTCTGGATTATATTCCGGGTGCAAGCCGCGCCATCAAAATGCGACATGTCTTATCCAATTCATTTGCATTTGGTGGCGCTAATGTCAGCCTGCTTTTCTCTGCCAATACATGAGAACCTGTTTTGACTACAGACTTTCCGTCTATATGGATTAATGGTGCTGAGGTCAGGCATGTCGATGTGCTTGACCGTGGCTTTGGCTATGGGGATGGTCTCTTTGAAACCATTCGTCTGCATCAGGGCAAAGCCATATGGTTGCAACAGCATCTGGATAGGCTGGCAGTGGGGGCAGAGAGGCTGAAGCTCAATATTGATCTGTCTTTACTGGTTGAAGAAATAAAGTCTTTTCTGCAAGCCAAGCCTGATGATGTTAGTGGCGTCCTGAAAGTCACAGTGACCCGAGGGGCAGGTGGCAGAGGGTATGCACCGCCATCAAACAGTGAATGCTGTCGTGTTATCGGGTTGTTTCCGCAGCCGCATTATCCGGATGAGCCTGAAGAGAGCGGTATTGCATTGTTCCCCTGTCGTACCCGACTGGCACACCAGCCATTACTGGCAGGATTAAAACATCTTAATCGTCTGGAGCAAGTACTGGCGCGTTCAGAGCTTGTTGATGCTGGCGCGCCGAATCCGACAGGGGAATCTACAGAGTGGCGTGAAGGTCTGTGTCAGGATTATGATGGCAATATTATCTGTGGCACTATGAGTAATATCTTTCTCCGGATTCAGGATGTTTGGCATACGCCGGCGCTTGACCGGTGTGGAATTGTCGGTGTGTTTCGTCGTTTTGTGCTGGAGAACGCAGCGTCCTGGGGGCAAACCGTTAATGTTGGCACCTGTGATGAAGCAATGCTGCGTAATGCATCAGAAGTTTTTGTTTGTAACAGTGTTTTCGGAGTCTGGCCCGTTACGGAATGTTGTGGCCAGCAATGGTCTGTCGGTGATGCGACACGGCAGATACAAAACAGATTTGTTGAAGTGTTGAATGATTAAACGCTGGTTTCGTTATTTATTTATACTGGGTCTTTTGGGAGCGCTGCTGGGAGCAGCTTCACTCTACTGGCTTTATTACTATTATCCGCAAACCCGACTGCAGCTTGCCGAGCCTGTGATTTTTGAAATCTCAAAGGGTGAGTCGTTTGGTGGGGTGGCGCAGCAGCTGGAGCAGCAGCAGGTACTTCCTTCTGCCTTGCTGCTAAAAGTTTATGGTCGTATATCTGGTCTGGCAATCGGATTGCAGGCGGGTGAATATACACTTAATCCGAATGAGTCGGTCGCAGAGCTGCTGAACCAGTTTATAGAAGGGAGGGTCAACCGTTACAGTATTACGCTGGTGGAAGGCCGTACGGTTAAGGAAATGCTGGCAGAGTTGGCGCAGCATCCGAAACTGGACAAGACGCTCAATACTGTAACCAGTGTAACACTGCTAAGTGAGTTGGGAGTTGGTCAGCGTGAAGCGGAAGGGCTTTTCTTTGCAGACACCTACTATTTCATTGCCGGGGATTCAGATCGCTCCATTCTGCAACGTGCATACGACAAAGCGCAGCAGGTTCTGCAGCAAGAATGGGAAAAGCGTCAGCCCGATTTACCTTATCAGACGCCTTATGAAGGCTTGATCATGGCGTCCATGATTGAAAAAGAAACGGGTGCGACTTACGAGCGGGCGGAGATTGCTGGCGTGTTTGTCCGTCGCCTGCAGAAAAAAATGCGCCTGCAGAGTGATCCGACCGTTATCTATGGTATGGGTGAAGATTATGATGGCAATATCCGTCGGCGACACTTACGACAGCAGACACCTTACAACACCTATATGATTCCGGCACTGCCACCGACACCGATTGCGCTGGTTGGGCGTGAAGCTATCAATGCAGCACTCAATCCGGCAGAGGGCAGTAGCCTGTATTTTGTGGCGCGTGGTGACGGCACTCATCAGTTTTCAGATACACTGCAGGAGCATAACCGGGCGGTGCGGCGTTACCAGTTAAAGCGGCGGGCAGATTACCGTTCTTCGCCTCCGACTGCAGTGGCTGAAAAGTCCAGTGATACTGATATAGTGAAAACAGACTAATGGCAATGAACAGTTCGGGTTGTTTTATCACCGTAGAAGGTGGTGAGGGTGCCGGAAAAACGACCAATATCGCTTTTATCCGGGATTGTCTCGATCGCTGGCAGGTGCCTTATATTCATACCCGCGAGCCGGGTGGTACGGCGCTGGCGGAAGAAATTCGCGAATTACTGCTCAATAAACGTGATGAGGCCGTGTCGCCAACCGCAGAATTATTAATGGTCTTTGCAGCCAGAGCGCAGCATCTTGCCGAAGTCATTATTCCTGCGCTGGAGCAGGGGAAGGTGGTGTTATGCGATCGCTTTACGGATGCGACGTACGCTTATCAAGGTGGTGGTCGTCAGCTGGATGTTGAGCTGATTGCTGATCTTGAGCAGCGGGTGCAGGGCGAACTGCGTCCTGACCTTACTCTGTTATTGGATGTTTCCATCGAAACCGGTATGGCACGTGCCGGGCAACGTGGTGAGCTGGATCGTTTTGAAGTTGAAAATATTGCCTTCTTTATCCGGGTTCGCGATGCTTATCTTGCCCGTGCTGCACAATATCCGGAGCAGTTTGCGATTATTGATGCCGGAAAGGAACTGGATCAGGTTCAGCAGCAAATTAAATCGGTTTTGGCTAAACGGTTAAATATCCCGAATGAGTGAAATGCCGGTACGACCACTGCCCTGGCAGTCAGAACAATGGCAGGCATTTACTGATCGCCTTGATCAGGAACGGTTAGCGCATGCCTGGCTGTTGCGTGGTGCATCGGGTATTGGTAAGCAGCAGTTTGCGGAAGCATTTGCCGCGCTGGCTCTGTGTGAAACAACCGATCAGGTAAAAGAAGCCTGTGGATTCTGCCGGGGTTGTCGTCTGATGCAATCCGGTAATCATCCCGACTATATGTTGCTGGCGCCGGAGCAGGCGGGCAAGGCAATCAAGATTGATCAGGTTCGACAGCTAACCGGTTTTACTGAAAAGACAGCGCTAAGACAGGGGCGGCGGGTTATTGTTATTAGCCCGGCGGAACAGATGAACCTGAATGCCGCTAATGCGTTGTTGAAATGTCTGGAAGAACCAGCGGGTGATACTTTATTTCTACTGGTGAGTAGTCAGTTGTCATTATTGCTGCCCACCATTCGCAGTCGCTGTCAGCAAATGGTTTTCCCGCTCCCCTCAGCTGATGAAGCAAAGAGCTGGTTGATTCAGCAGGAAGGTGTTTCAGAAAACTCCTTTGCATCATTACTTGATATGGCAGGTGGCCGACCTTTTCTGGCACTGGAATATGCGGGTAAGGATGTACAGAGTCAGCGGCAACTATTAGTTGAAGGTTTGCAGGAAGTCTCCAGCGGACGGCAGGCACCTGTCGAAGTTGCCGCGCAGTGGCAGGATGTTCCTCAGGACAGGCTGATTGGTTGGGTTCAGCACTGGTTGTATCTGATGATTCGCCATATGGCGGGTGATACTGACAGTCTGCAGGGGCAGGATGGTGTAAAAATGCTGACTTATGTTGCCACTAAAGCGGGTAGCCGAAGTTTGATGATGTTGCATGACTGGCTGCTGCAACAGCAGCACACGATCAAAAGAGGTATGAACCTGAATCGACAGCTGTTTTGTGAGCAGTTGCTGATTCGCTGGTTACATCTAACTGTTCGATAATCTATCAGAAAGCAGCATTTGATTTCCCCGGCGGATGGTGATTACCTTTTACTTAACGATGTTCTGCAGAACAACATAATAACAATAAGGTGATCTTATGGCGGGTGCGGCAGGTGGAATACTTTCCCTGACAATAAAAGATACGGCCGTACTCTATGCGGCCTATATGCCATTTATTAAAAACGGCGGTTTGTTTATCCCGACAACGCGTACTTATCAGTTAGGTGATGAAGTGTTCCTTCGTCTTAAGTTGATGGATGAAGTTGACCAGTTGCCTGTCCCCGCAAAAGTGGTCTGGATTACGCCCAAAGGTGCCCAGAATGGTGGCGCTGCCGGTATCGGTGTACAGTTTATTGATGATACGGATGTGGCCAGAAGCAAGATAGAAACCTATCTTGCCGGAGCAATAAAGGCTGACCGACCTACCAATACCATGTGATAACCGGTTCTGTCGGGTGGCTGTCTTCAGGTATGATGTGCGCCATTTTTTGAGCGATAACTCACAATGATTATTGATTCTCACTGCCACCTTGACCGTCTGGGTTCGGATGTTACTGACGAACAACTGGATGAAATCGTTGCCGCTGCCCGGGAGTCGGGTGTCGAAGCTATGCTTTGTGCAGGTGTTAACCTGGAAACCTTCCCCGGTTTGGTTCGTGTTATTGAGCGTTACGATAATGTTGTGGGTGCCGTCGGTGTGCACCCGCTCGAAGAGGCCGGTTGCAAAGAACCTGATGTCGACGGGCTGATTGCCAACGCCCAGCATCCAAAGATTGTGGCAATTGGTGAAACCGGACTCGACTTCCATTACCAGCCTGATACGGTTGAACTGCAAACCAGACGTTTTGAAACCCAGTTGCTGGCCGCTCAGCAAAGTGGATTGCCGGTTATTATTCATTCCCGGCAGGCGCAGCAACAAACGCTGGATTTAATGCGGGCCTGTAAGCCGGATGCCGGTGGTGTTCTGCACTGCTTTACT
>CBDHDU010000048.1:20000-36565 GCA_965261725.1 Endozoicomonadaceae bacterium
CTCTTGATCGAAGCCCCGGTAAACGGCGGCCGTAACTATAACGGTCCTAAGGTAGCGAAATTCCTTGTCGGGTAAGTTCCGACCTGCACGAATGGCGTAACGATGGCCACGCTGTCTCCACCCGAGACTCAGTGAAATTGAAATCGCAGTGAAGATGCTGTGTATCCGCGGCTAGACGGAAAGACCCCGTGAACCTTTACTACAGCTTCACACTGGACCTTGATGTAATTTGTGTAGGATAGCTGGGAGGCTTTGAAGCGTGATCGCCAGATTGCGTGGAGCTAATCTTGAAATACCAGCCTGATTATATTGGGGTTCTAACTCTGGTCCATTAGCTGGACCGAGGACAGTGTGTGGTGGGTAGTTTGACTGGGGCGGTCTCCTCCCAAAGAGTAACGGAGGAGCACGAAGGTTGGCTAAGTACGGTCGGACATCGTACGGTTAGTGTAATGGCACAAGCCAGCTTGACTGCGAGACGTACATGTCGAGCAGGTACGAAAGTAGGTCATAGTGATCCGGTGGTTCTGAATGGAAGGGCCATCGCTCAACGGATAAAAGGTACTCCGGGGATAACAGGCTGATACCGCCCAAGAGTTCACATCGACGGCGGTGTTTGGCACCTCGATGTCGGCTCATCACATCCTGGGGCTGAAGCCGGTCCCAAGGGTATGGCTGTTCGCCATTTAAAGTGGTACGCGAGCTGGGTTTAGAACGTCGTGAGACAGTTCGGTCCCTATCTGCCGTGGACGTTGGAAGTTTGAGGAGAGCTGCTCCTAGTACGAGAGGACCGGAGTGGACGAACCGCTGGTGTTCCGGTTGTATCGCCAGATGCATTGCCGGGTAGCCAAGTTCGGACGGGATAACCGCTGAAAGCATCTAAGCGGGAAGCCCCCTTCAAGATGAGACTTCCCTGGCCCCCTGAGGGCCCTGAAGAGCCGTCAAAGACTATGACGTTGATAGGCCGGGTGTGTAAGCGTTGTGAGGCGTTGAGCTAACCGGTACTAATGACTCGTGCGGCTTGACCCTATAACGCCAAAATGATTTGGTTGTGTGACGAAAAGAACGTTACCCAAGTGTGCGAACACGAAGCGAAGCAACAGTTAAATTCGAATTCCAGTCGAGATGAGCAATCATCCCGATACCAGTTTTGCCTGGCGACCATAGAGAGCTGGTCCCACCTGATTCCATTCCGAACTCAGTAGTGAAACGGCTCCTCGCCGATGGTAGTGTGGGGTTTCCCCATGTGAGAGTAGGTCATCGCCAGGCGCTAAATACGAAACCCCGATAGCATTTGCTATCGGGGTTTTTTATTTGTTGTTTGGAAAATACAAATCTTTCGTAATGAAATTAGCTCTCCCGTGTCGCTGCTTATCACACGAGGCGTAACGTGCGAAGTCAGTCATATTGTACTCTGAGCATGGCTGTACAATTAAACTCAGGTAGTAGACTTGAAGTGGTCTAATGACTCCGGACACCTCGTTAAGCACAATAGCGCAATCAGTAACGAGGTTAAAAATGGCAAAGCGGAAAAATTATTCTCAGGAGTACAAACTCAAAGCAGTGGAATTGGTCGTAGAACAGGGTCAGTCTCCCGCTGCAGTCGCCAGAAGTTTAGGACTCAGCTCAGGAAATCTGCGGCGCTGGGTCAGACAACATCAGGAGCAGGAAGCGCTGGCCTTTCCCGGTAAAGGGAGCCAGGCATTAACACCCGAGCAACAAAAAAAAGCCTCGTCAGCAAAATCTATGGGTAGTTTCTGGTTCAGGCAGCTTGCCAAGCGCATGATATAAAGCAATTTCTGCACATTTATAGGTTCTGAATCCATACGATTTTCTCGTAGTGAGTTTTATCCTGGTATTCAGCCCTTCAACAATTCCGCTGGAAAATGCCTTTTTTGCCCTGAACCAGTTCAGGATAAGCGGCTTATGTCGCCGAACAGTTTTAGCCACTTTCTTCATTGGCTCTATCTTTGATCGCATGACTCTTGTACACCACCGATCCAGATACTTTCCTGCCCAGTGTGGTGAGATGGGTGAGTAGACCGGCGGAACTTCCCCGCCAGCCCCTCTTAGAACGGTACGTGAACCTCTCGATTCATACCGCTCCCATCAGGTAAACGCCTATCACAATTCTGAGACATTTTCTGACCTGTACTTTTTCCAGCCAGTGACAAACAGATTTGCCTCCATGTGACAACCGCCCTGCCCGTTGAGCAATGTCATCCTGTCCCTCCGGTTGCTGACTACGTCCCTTTATAGGCATCCAGACAAGATCCTTTGGGACAGTTGCATTCCACAACGAGCCACCTAACGCAGCCCCTTCGCTCCCCCCCTATTACAGGAGCTTCAACACTACTACGAGCTACTCCGCCCCTGTGCGCAGTATCGGTACTCAGTCTCTTGTGGTGGTCGCCACTTGAGAGTCTCCCTTAACACCTGCACGACAGGTTCCCGCAGTTCCATGAAAGAGCCCAGTACAGAGTCATGCCTTCTCAACGCCGGACACCGCCTGCACAGCATTCGAAATTCACTTGCAGACTTATCCCTGAGGAGGACTAAGCCTCAGGTTTTGATGCCGAAAAAGTTCCTTACGACGCTTCAACAAAGATTCGGGTTTACTCATCTCTCTGTACCATACCTGACGAATTTACTTTCGCCTTTTCCTCAACGCTCACTACCACCGCTCTTAACGACAGCAGCTTGAGGTGGTTTGAAACCTGCTTTCGACAGCCGATTTCGGCGGGTCTACCGCCATCTCTTCCATAGCTTCCACATCTTCAGAAAGTAATCCTTTTACTTCCCTTGTATGTGCTACGGCACACTAGTCCCAGAAAACCTGGAACTCTTCTCTGAGCAGGTAACCCCTGACACTTTTCAGGTTGTACTGGAGCACTGTGTTTAGCTTGATCTCTTCTTTCTCGGTCAGGTTCTCTTTTCTCTTGAGTAGGCACCAGCGAGTTTTTTTCAGAACAGGTTCATATCCGGCTGCCTGAAGCTGTTTGTGCTCTGAGGCTCTGACTTCATCAATGGCCTTGTTCAGCATGGCAACAATATGGAAACGATCCAGAATATGCAGCGCCTGGCTGGCATACTCCGCAATCGCTTTCACGTAGGGCTGCCACATGTCAGAGCAGACATACTTCAACTGCTGGCTTCTCTGTGCACCAAAGAATGAGAAGAAACTGCGAATGGTGGCTTCGGTTCGCTCCTGTCCAACCCACAACAGTCGTGTGTTGTCACGGTCGATCTGGTAAACCACAGTCAGGTATTTATGGCCTGTTTGATACGCCACCTCATCCACACCAATGGCCTTGATATTGTCGAGAGGGCGATGTGCTTTGCCCCATTCAACCACATACTCAACAGCATGAAAGACCTTCTCCCATGAGGTATTGAAAATGCAGGCCACCTCTTTCCACGAGAGCTTTCGGGCCCAGTTTGCCAAAAACTGCATGTAGACTTTGGTAAGTTCTTTCTTGCCATCCGCCCATGGAACCTGTTCAACCTTTACGCCACATGTCTTGCATTCAACCCGACGCATTCTGTAGAGCAGAAAAACCCTGATGCCCCAGAGGGGAACGAATTCGAAGCGACGCTCAGTAAGGCGGTCATAGCCCGGAGCAGCTTTTTTGCATCCTGAGCAGATAGCATGACTGTTCTTCCGTGGAGCCACAGTCACATTGAATACTTCAGAGCCCTGATAGAAGCCGAGTTTTACATCCTGATAAACAAAAGACTTGAGTTTATGAACTTTATTGAGGATAGTTTTAATCAGCATCAGTGCTGCCTTTTGTTGTTTTTTTGTCCATCAACAAAAAGCTATCAAAAGTCAGGCACTGGTGTTTCTATCCTCAAATCTTGTTCGCTTTTACCCACAGTTATCCCTGAAGAGCCGATTTTGTAGATAGATCTTTAGCAGCCCCGGTTAGAAATGAATATGGAGATGTCATTAGAAGACCTCCATCAGACCCTCCAGGGCAAAAACATGATCATTTTTTGATCAGTTGTTGCCAAGGCTTTTAACCCCTGAAAGAGTAGAATACCTACTTTTTCATGATCAATACCGCTCTGCTATCTCGCTTTGAAACCTTCACTGACTCCCGAGACACCAAAAAAGTGACCCACGTTTTGGCCGAGGTCATATTTATGGCAACCTGTGCCATTCTCTGCGGGGCAGACGACTGGAATAGTATGAGAATATTCGCCCTGACACGGGAAGAGTGGTTCCGCAAGCATCTCTCCCTTCCCGGCGGCATTCCGTGTGCCATGACCTTCAATCGTCTTTTCAGATCGCTTGACCCAGAAGAGTTCCGGATGATTTTTGTTGCCTGGATGAGAGATGTCATGACAGGCCTCGAGCTGTCAGATAGTCGAGTGGTCGCGCTGGACGGTAAGACAGTAAAAGGCTCAGCCTGGAACAAGGGCAAAGATGCTATTCATATGGTTAATGCCTGGTGTACCGAAGTCGGCTTGTCTCTCGGGCAGTATAAGGTTGACTCTAAGTCGAATGAAATAACGGCGATTCCCGAACTGCTGAAATTGCTGGAACTCACAGGTAGCCTGGTCACTATCGACGCGATGGGGTGCCAGAAAAAGATAGCTGATGCCATCCTGAAGAAAGATGCAGATTACCTGCTGGCGGTAAAAGGCAACCAGAAAAAACTCTATGGTGAAGTGACTCGCCTGTTTGATCAGTATTGGCAAGATAACCCGGCAGATGCTCCTTCTGTCCGGTTTGCAGAAACAGATGAATACGCCCATGGTCGTGGAGAACATCGCCGCTGCTGGGCTGTACAGGACATAGAGCAGTTTCCGGTAGCCGCCAGCTGGAACGCGAAAACAATTGCCGTTGTACAGTTAGATTGTCGGAAAAAGAATAAAGGTGAAACCCTGCTACGCTATTTTATCTCCAGCCGACAGCTCTCAGCTGAAGAGATTCTGCAAGCCACTCGTATGCATTGGCGAGTGGAAAATCAGCTTCATTGGGTGATGGATGTTGCATTTGATGAAGATCGCTGCCGAGCCCGAAAGGATAATACGGCTGAGAATCTGGCCATTACTCGTCAGGTGACTCACAACCTCCTGAAAATGGATACAACTGTAAAAGGCGGGATCAAGAACAAGCGTAAGAACTGCGGCTGGGATATAAACCACATGGAGAATGTATTGGGGTTGTTCAAAAAATGATCATGTTTTTGCCCTGCATTTCAGACCCTTATTCCCCTCTTAGTAGATAATGCAGAATAGTCTCTTGAGATACCTAGAGCAACCGTCTCGAAATTGGCGATGCTTTTGTCTTTATATTTAAAGTTCCAAGTTGCGAAAGACCATAGGCCGCCATGTTTTTTTATGATTTTTCCTTCAGTATTTATGGAAATGTTTTCTAATGGAGCAATGTCGATAATATTTGATTTTAATTTGCGTAATCCTGCACCTGGAATAGTGCTGCTAATGTTTTGCGCTGTTTTTCCTGCTTGAGTTATCGCTGCAATATAAATAGTGCCAGACATATGATCCCAATCTGATTCAGGGTATGAAGAATCTTTTATATTAAGTAACCCTAACAAAACAAAAGTATTACCATTAATCTTTGGATCGTACTGAGAGAAACTTAATGTCAAACTGTCTAGTAATATATCGGTACGATTATAATTTGGGAAATTATACTCATATATCTCTCTTTGATCTAAAACTTGCTGAAAACCATTTTTAATCTTCTGCAACTCTATAGGAGCATCAGGAGTATCATTTGTTTTTTGTTGCATAGCGCCACCTTGAAC
Source organism: Endozoicomonadaceae bacterium (assembly GCA_965261725.1). Classification (GTDB taxonomy): domain Bacteria; phylum Pseudomonadota; class Gammaproteobacteria; order Pseudomonadales; family Endozoicomonadaceae; genus CANDOC01. The sequence continues at coordinate 25,778 of CBDHDU010000048.1, forward strand.
CACTTATTACCAAACAGCCATGAGTAAAAAATGCAGCTTACCCAGAAGCATGAAAATGGCTACAAAGCCTGATAGAACTGAATTTTCATCATTTTCATAGTGAAAGCAGTACAAAGGTAGTCTACGAATACTGAAATAGCACACAAATTGCAGTAGAAGCTTGACAGGCAGATCGTATATACGGAAATTTTCACACAAGCGATCAACTAAGGGCTCTATAAATTCTTCTGAAAATTTGGCTCTTCCTCAAAATGAGTGGGTGGTAATGCTTGATTATACCCTGTGGGGGGACAATTATTTTGCTTGTCTGGCTGCTATTTTGCTTGGCAGACCTGTGTGTTTGATCCTTGGTGGCGGAACAAGCTTCTCCACTACGGTTTATGACTCTGAAGGACAGTGTCAAGAGTTTGAAAAACTCCCTTTTTGCAAAGACAAACATCCTTTGTTGATAATTTATTCTGGGCATAAGCACTGGTTTACTGCAGAAATGCTCAATCCCAAGCAGGACAGTCAATATGGTTCAGTAGAAGAAGTTGATTAAGACATTCAACCCAATCCATTCACCCCCGCCCCAAAAAAACATAGAATAGGAAGTTTACAACCTCACACATTGAGCACGCGTGACAACAACCAGTCCGAAAAATAAAGGCTCTTCAGAGCCCCTGACGCTGAGTGAACAGCTGATGATTCGCCTGCGGGAAGCAGTAACTATTGTTGTTCTCGCTATTGCCGCCTATCTGTTACTGGCGCTTGCTACCTATCATTCCGGTGATCCCGGCTGGTCCTATGCGGCTAGTTCTCAGGGAATCCATAACAGTGCCGGGCGCATGGGTGCCTGGTTTGCAGATGTGTTGCTATCTCTGTTTGGCTACCTGAGTTATCTGTTTCCCTTATTACTTATTCAGTTTGCCATGCAACTGTTCCAGCAACGGCTGGGTGGGATGCACTGGCATCCGCTGATGATTGCACTGCAATGTGCTGGTTTCCTGTGTGTGATGGTCAGTGGTACTGCATTACTGGCGTTGCATATTCCTATGCCGGATGCATTGCCTTTTGGCAGTGGCGGACTGCTGGGGCAGGCGGTAAGCGAAGAGGCCCTGCCGGTACTGGGAGAACAGGGCAGTACATTGTTATTAATGGCAATCTTTCTGGTGGCCTTTACTTTAATCAGTAATCTGTCCTGGTTCCGGTTGGCGGCTCAGGCCGGACGGTTGTTACGTGATTTTGCAACATTTATCGCCTATTCCTTCGGGCTATTGGTCAGCAAACTGCGAGCTTACCTGGCTGAGCGGGCGGCAGCGCGAGCTGAAACCAAAGCAGAGGAAGCGATCACGCCTAAACAAATCCCCAAAGCTAAAACCCGTAAAGAACCTGTTGTCGAAACAATAACGCCCGTTATTGCTCCCACATTGCCTGCACCACAAGTCAGCAAGCGAGCACTTAAAGAAAATCTGGGTCAGTTATTTGATGCTTCAGTTGCTGAGCCCTTACCGGCGATTAACCTGCTTGATGCAGTTAACCATGGCCAAAATACAGGTTACAGCAAAGAGTCTCTAGAAGGATTGTCACGCGTTCTGGAACTAAAGCTGAAAGATTTCGGGGTTGATGCTGAAGTGGTCGCGGTATTACCGGGCCCAGTAGTTACCCGGTTTGAGATTCAACCTGCACCCGGCGTAAAAGTCAGCAAAATTACCAATCTGGCAAAAGATATTGCCCGTTCGCTGGCTGTTATCAGCGTGCGTGTTGTTGAGGTGATTCCCGGCAAGTCTGTTGTAGGTATCGAAATACCCAACGAAAACCGCCAGACCGTATTCTTTAGTGAAGTCATTGCATCCACCCATTTTGATGAGGCCAAGTCGCCGTTGAGTCTGGCACTGGGGCATGATATTAGCGGTCTTCCCGTCGTGGTTGATCTGGCGCGTATGCCGCACCTGCTGGTTGCCGGTACCACCGGTTCCGGTAAATCCGTGGGTGTGAATGCCATGCTGTTGAGTATGCTGTTCAAATCCAACCCGGATGAAGTACGGTTGATTATGATCGACCCGAAGATGCTGGAGCTTTCAGTATACGAAGGCATTCCCCATCTGCTGTGTCCGGTGGTGACCGATATGAAAGAAGCCGCCAATGCTCTGCGCTGGTGTGTGGCGGAGATGGAGCGCCGTTATAAACTGATGGCAGCGTTAGGAGTGCGAAATATCAGTGGCTGCAACCGGAAAATTAAGGATGCTGTCAAGGCAGGCGAACCACTGACTGATCCGTTATTCCGCCCCGGCGAAGATGGTTCTGAAGCACCGTTACTGGAACCACTGCCGTTTATTGTGGTGGTGATTGATGAATTTGCCGATATGATGATGATCGTCGGCAAGAAAGTAGAAGAGCTGATTGCCCGGATCGCCCAGAAAGCCCGAGCCGCCGGTATTCATCTGGTGCTGGCAACCCAGCGGCCTTCCGTTGATGTGATTACCGGTTTGATCAAAGCCAATATTCCGACCCGGATTGGTTTTCAGGTGTCATCGAAAATTGATTCCCGCACTATTCTGGATCAGGGCGGCGCTGAACAGTTATTAGGACACGGTGATATGCTTTATCTGCCACCGGGAACCAGTGTACCGATCCGTGTTCACGGTGCGTTTGTCAGTGATGAAGAAGTACACCGGGTAGTCGGCGACTGGAAGAAGCGGGGTGCTCCGGCTTATGATGATGCCATTCTTAATGGCATTGAAGCGGATGGTGAACCCAGTGCGTTCAACGCCGGGCTGGATGATAGTGAACAAGATGCACTCTATGATGAAGCCGTTGCTTTTGTTACCGAGAGTCGCCGTGCCTCTATCTCTGCGGTGCAGCGTAAACTGAAGGTTGGCTATAACCGCGCTGCCAATATGATTGAAGCAATGGAAGCGGCCGGTGTTGTCAGCCCTCAGGGCTCCAATGGTAACCGCGAAGTACTGGCACCGTCGCCACCCAAAGCATGAATGAAAGGAACAGAATGAAGTCAGTATTTACTCAGGTTTCCAGAACTTTACCTTTGCTGTGTCTGCTGGGTTTTGGTGGACTGGTCTCAGCCGGTGAAACGCCTGCTGTTTCGGCAGACGCTTCAAAGGCTGGTGTTATTCAGACGGATATTGCTGCCGGGCAATTATCCCGCCGCTTACAGGGTATTCAGTCAGTGTCTGCTGACTTTGTGCAGGAAACGGTACAGGCTGTCGGTAAGGCTCCGCAGGTAACCAGTGGCCATATGACTGTGCAGCGCCCTGATCATTTCCGCTGGGAAGTTAAAGATCCATACCCACAGCTGGTGATTGCCGGTGAAAGCTTGGTGACGGTGTATGATCCTGATCTGGAGCAGGCGGTTATCCGTAAAATGGATCAAAGCCTGCATGATACTCCGGCGCTGCTGCTCAGTGGTGATACAACTGGCTTAAGCCAGAGCTATCAGATCAGTGTGAAAACCGAAGGCGATATTGAAGCTTATGAACTCAAGCCGCGCAGCGGAGACCGGTTGTTTGAAGTGCTGGAAATTCGCTTCAAAGGAAAGCAGCTGGAAAATATGAAGCTGACTGATGGATTGGGTGCTGAAACCCGAATCCGTTTCTCCAAGCTTGAAGAAAATATCAAGATTGACCCGGCACTGTTTCAGTTCACCCCGCCCAAGGGCACTGATGTTATTAATGAAGTTGCTATAAAGTCAAAGCTGTGAAGACTCACTCACTGTTTGACCTGCCGCCGGTCTCCGAACCACTGGCGGCAGCGATGCGTCCCCGCACTCTCGATGAATATCACGGACAGGAGCATTTGCTCGGAGCAGGGCGGCCACTCCGTCAGGCGATAGAAGCCGGGCAGTTGCATTCCATGGTGTTCTGGGGACCGCCCGGTGTGGGTAAAACGACACTAGCGCGTTTATTGGCGGATGCTTCTGATGCTCAGTTTCTTTCTATCTCTGCTGTACTGTCCGGTGTTAAGGATATTCGGGCAGCCGTGCAGCAAGCCAAAGAAGCACGTGCTCAGAGTGGTCGTCGTACTATTCTGTTTATTGATGAGATTCATCGTTTCAATAAAAGTCAGCAGGATGCCTTTCTGCCTTATGTTGAAGATGGCACTGTGACGCTGGTTGGCGCGACTACCGAGAACCCATCATTTTCCCTTAATAACGCCTTGCTTTCCCGCGTTCGTGTTTATGTTTTGCGGGCGCTGGGTTTTGAAGCCTTGCAGGTGTTATTAAAACAGGCGCTTGCTGATAAAGAGCGGGGGCTGGGAGATAAGCAGCTGGTCATCAGCAGTGAGCAGTTACTTGTGCTGGCAAAGGCGGCTGATGGTGATGCCCGCCGGGCACTGAACCTGTTACAGATAGCCGCTGATCTGGCTGTGCCGGGCGAAGACGGTGCGGTTATTGATAATGATATCCTTGATGAAGTTTTGCAGGGGCAGCTGAAACGCTTCGATCATCAGGGCGATATTTTCTACGATCAGATATCCGCATTCCATAAATCCGTACGCGGCTCAGATCCCAATGCAGCAATGTACTGGTTTGCCCGCATGGTCGATGGCGGTGCTGATCCTTTATATGTCGTTCGCCGGTTGCTGGCAATTGCCAGTGAAGATATTGGCAATGCAGATCCCCGTGCAATGGAACTGGCACTGAATGCCTGGCAAACCTTTGAACGGCTGGGCGCGCCGGAAGGTTTGTTGGCGATTGCTCATGCGATAACCTATTGTGCCTGTGCGCCGAAAAGTAATGCAGTGTATCTGGCGATGAAAGCTGCCTTTGATGATGTAAGGAATACGCCGTCGTATGATGTGCCGCTGCATATCCGCAATGCGCCCACAAAGCTGATGAAGGAGCTGGGCTATAACGAAGGCTATCGTTATGCTCATGATGAACCCAATGCCTATGCGGCGGGCGAATGCTACTTCCCGGAAGAAATGGAACCGAGGGAATACTACAACCCTTCTGACCGGGGGCTGGAAATCAAGATTCGTGAAAAGCTGGAGCGACTGCGACAGCTTGATCTGCATTCCGGGCAGAAGCGCAGACACTGAAGTTAGTAAATGAGAGTGGGTTATCACTGACTTGATATTGTAAAAAGTGACCCCATCTACTCAAGCAGATTTATATGACTATCTCCCAAAGCGGAGAAGGGCAATTTGATGAAAAAGTGGTTAGTTCTGTTCACCGTGATGCTGTCCGTTATTCTGGCAGTGCCGACAGCGGATGCGAAGAAGCTGGGTGGTGGACGCTCTTTCGGTAAAAGCTATAGCACCGCTCCGGCAAAACCGGCGGCTGCACCGTCGTCGACACAGGCAAACAAAAGCAGCACTGCCAACAGTGCTAACAAAACTCAACAGCAGCCGCAGAAGAAAGGTGGTTTTCTGGGCGGCATGCTGGGAGGTTTGTTGGCGGGTGGTCTGCTGGCTTCCCTGTTTGGCGGTGGCCTGTTGGGTGGTGGCTTTGGTGGTTTGCTTGGCTTACTGCTGATTGGTGGGCTGGCGTTTGCTCTGATTAAAGTATTTCGTCAGATGAAGTCCGGACCGCAACAAAAGTCGCGACCTCACTACGCCGGTGGACACGGACAAAGCCATGATTTTGGCGAAGAGAAATCACCGTTCGGCAACGGCTTCGAACAGCAGCCAGCACAGACTCGTGGCATGCCAAAATCCGATATGCTGCCGGGCGATGCACCACTGCCGGGAGATGCGCTATTATCAGGTAATGCTCCCTTGCCGGGTGACGAACCACTGAATGCCGGTGGTTTCAACCAGCCAAGTGATGTGCCTTGCAACCTGCCGCCAAACTTCGATATGAACGGTTTTCTGCAGGGCGCACGTGAACATTACCGTACACTGCAGCAGGCATGGAATACGAATAATCTGGATACGATTCAGGATTACGTTTCCCCTGAACTGTACAGTGCACTGAAGCAGGAACGCTCAACCCTGACTGGCGATCAGCATACGGAAGTAATGTATGTCGATGCGGAACTGGTACGTGCTGATTATGACAACCGTATGGCGCAGGTAAGTATTCGCTTCAACGGTCGTTACTGTGATCGCAAAGAAGGTGTTGAGGAAGATATTAACGACCTGTGGCATCTGGAGCGTGATCTGACTGTAGCCAATGCGCCATGGTATATCGTGGGTATTGAAGGCTGATTGGTATAACCTGAATCAGACTTTGGGAAAGCTGTTTTCCAAGGTCTGGTTCAATAAAATACGACCTGATGCTGTTTTTTAGGCGCTTATTGAATAAAAAATTCTGATATTGCTTGTGAAAATTTTCTCACCTCTCATGCCATAGCAAATAATATAAAAATATTTGGAACGCTGGTGATTTTTTAGAGTCTATTTTGTAGCTTTTAATTGGGCTCGGTTAATAACAATGAAGCTTTCCTCGCTGATATGCTGTTTTTCTTTTATATGTTTCTCACTTTTATTTTCATTTTTGGCATTCTCAAATGATAAAGATAAATCAGTAATCACTTCGGCTGACTTTCAATTCACGCATAGGAATTTCAAAAAATCATTATTCCAGTCATTCCTGTAACCTTTGGTTTTCCACCCTCTCAGCATCCTATTACCTGACACTGAATGTTGTGCTTATCTGTCTGATACCACCTAAATCCTATTGATTTGCCCGATCTCACCCTGAAATCCTGATTTCAGACGGATTGGAGGGCGTGAACTATGTAATCGGTTTCGCAAGCGCAAGCTGTTGATGGTATTTGTACAGCTCGTACTGCGGCTCCCCCCGGGTAATGCCGGTGAAGATCATTTGAGCCTGACAGAGGATGCATTGCAGCTGGTCGAGCGCAAAGGTTTGTTTCAGTAACGCCGGAAAGGTGATTTTCAGGGCGTTTCGTTCGGGCTGATTGAGCAGGTTGTAGACGGTGGGCAGCAATGTAGCCCTTCCCCGGCAGGCCAGAAAACCATAATACCGGATCATTCGGAAACCTTTGTCGGGAATATGCTGTGTCAGTCGTTCTATAAATTCTTCCCCTTCACAGGTTTCATGGCGGGCGGGTTTTGGTGCGGTGATCCAGATACTCATACACAACGGTATCACCGCCATAGTGTTTCAGGCGCGACATGGCCAGCGGTGGTCGTTTGATATAGCGCCCCAGGTAGCTGATTGTGCGGTGGGGGGGGGTGGTGGCTTTGGCAAAATGGACGATCCAGTCCTTTTGGTATTGCTCATCGAGGAAATCATTGAAGCCGGAAAGGTCATGACAGTTGTCTTTCAGCTCGGGAAGGCAGATCCAGCTCGCCACGTTTAAACGCTTCCCTGAGCAGGTTGATCACGCCGTAACGCCACGCGGGCATGATGGCGTTTTTGGTGAAGTAGACTGACTTCCATTGCTGGTTTCCGTCGTATAATCCGCCACGGGTCACAGAGAGGTGAATATGAACATTCCAGTTCAGCTTTCGGCCAAAGGTATGCAGTGCCGTGAAAATGCCAGGTGTCACGCCTTTTTTCCCGGCAAAGGCCTGCAGGCTTTTTGCCGCCAGGTGGGCTCAGTTTACCCAGTAAGGTGCGGTTGATTCTGAACAGCTCCCAGAGTGCATCAGGCATCGTAAAGGTGATGTGTTGCCACTCAGTATCCGGCAACAGCGCTTTCTGGTCAGCAATCCACTGATCGGTCAGTTTTTTGCCGCAGGTATTACACAACCGGGCTTTACAGCCAAAGCATATCTTTTTGGTGTGAGAGCATTCATGGTTGCTGCATACAAAGCTGGCATACCCCATGATCACCCGCCCGCAGGCCAGTACTTTGCTGATCGCATCAACCACAGCAGGGCGTATCGTATCGGCGTTGCGCTGGTAATAACGCCACCATAACTGATCGCGTAGCAGTAATTGTTTTAGTTTGGACGGCGGTCGGCTGGTCATACGGCCTCATCAATACAGTCGCACGGATGATAACGAATGCAGCCGGTGAAGGGGATGGCATCCTGAGGTTGTTTTTCAGTCGTCCTCCTCTGCCAGTCTTTTGCGTTTACGGTGTTTTCTGAATTTGTGATTGGCCAGCGCCTGAGCACTGTTGAGGGTCACCGGGGGCTGACACTGGGTACAGGTGCGTTCCCCGCTGTGGTGACTGCGGTTGTGAGAGGTCAGCGCCTGAGCACTGTTGAGGGTCACCGGGGGCTGACACCGGGTACAGGTGCGTTCCCCGCTGTGGTGACTTTTGTTGTGATCGGCCAGCGCCTGAGCACTGTTGAGGGTCACCGGGGGCTGACACCGGGTACAGGTGCGTTCCCCGCTGTGGTGACTGCGGTTGTGAGTGACCAGCGCCTTCGCACTGTTGAGGGTCACCGGGGGCTGACACCGAGTACAGGTGCGTTCCCCGCTGTGGTGACTTTGGTTGTGATTGGCCAGCGCCTGAGCACTGTTGAGGGTCACCGGGGGCTGACACCGGGTACAGGTGCGTTCCCCGCTGTGGTGACTGCGGTTGTGAGTGGCCAGCGGCCTGAGCACTGTTGAGGGTCACCGGGGGCTGACACTGGGTACAGGTGCGTTCCCCGCTGTGGTGACTGCGGTTGTGAGAGGCCAGCGCCTGAGCACTGTTGAGGGTCACCGGGGGCTGGCACAGGGTACAGGTGCGTTCCCCGCTGTGGGAGGCGCGTATATGGCTAGCTAATGATGCAGCTGTTTTGTAATACTTTTGGCACAGGGAACACTGAAAAGGTTTCTCGCCGGATTCAACCGTTTGAAAAACTGAAGGTGAAGGCGGATCTTGAGGTGATACTGTGAATTCGGTATCCGGACTGTTTGTTTCTTTTTCATCGTCGTCTGGCGGTTCTTGTTTAATGCAAGATGTATACCCATGATCATTGAAGTTGCTTGATTTTCCAGCCGATTTTCAACATTGTACGAACATGCCGAAAATCACCCTGACAGCCCAACAAAAAGTAGCCTTGGAATCTCGCCACAAAACATCGCGAGATGCACGGGAGTGTGATCGTATCAAGGCTGTTTTGCTCAGGTCTGAAGGGTGGTCACCGTCTGCTATCGCTCAGGCATTGAGAAAAAGTGAATACACTATTTGTCGCCATCTGGACGCCTATCTGGAAAAGGAAAAGCTCAGGCCGGAGAACGGGGGGAGTGAAAGCCGCCTGAGTGATGAGCAAACTCGGCAACTGGTCGAACACCTTTCTGAATATACTTACGCACACGTCCATCAGATCGTCGCCTATATTACCGATCGCTGGGGTATCAAATATACCGTATCAGGCCTGAACAAGTGGCTGCACCAAAAAGGCTTTACCCACAAAAAGCCAAAGGGCGTACCGCACAAGGCTGATGTTGATAAGCAGGCTGGTTTTGTGGAGCACTATGAAGCCTTGAAAGCCACGCTACCAGAGGACGAGGTGATACTATTCATGGATGCGGTACACCCGACACAAGCGACCAAAATCACTTCCGGGTGGATTCGAAAAGGGATTGATAAAATCATTAATACGACAGGTAGCCGTACTCGGCTGAACATTATCGGTGCGTATTGATCTGGACAATATTGAAGCTGCTGTTTTCGGTCAATTTGATACGGTTAACAGTGAAGCGGTTACCGAGTTTTTCAAGAAAGTTCGGGATAACTATTCATCCATGAACGTTATTCACATGGTGCTTGATGGTGCCGGTTACCATCGTTCACAGGAGGTAGTGAAAGAGGCGGAAGAGCTGGGAATAAAGCTTCATTACCTCCCCCCTTACAGTCCAAACCTGAACCCCATTGAGCGATTATGGAAGGTGATGAATGAGTATGCCCGGAATAATGAATACTTCGCTCAGGCAAAAGAATTCCGGGAAAAGATTAATCATTTTCTGGACGTGACATTGCCCGAAATCGGTTCTTCCTTGGGCAGCAGGATTAACGATAATTTCCAGCGGTTAAATCCGGCATCTTGAATTCACTCAGGTATACATTGTTTTAGCCATTGATCAATTTCAGGCAACACAGGAAAGTCATCAGTCACCTTTACAATTACAACCTCCGAATTGTCATCGAGTCGTATTTTCTTGATTTGTGGTTGGGATGATCCGGGTTCTGAGCTATTGTCTGCTTCATTTTCACCGGCCCCGGATGAAGGAATAAAAGCGCTTGTAAACAAAGCTATCAAGCTTGAAAGGGAAGGCACTTTTTATCTTTTTTTTGACCAGTTTCTTTGAATGGAGAAGAAAGTCATATGACGCTGACGGGCTACCTGAGAAAGGAGCTTTTATCATAGGTCAGACAATAGGTTTGAGCCTGACGTTTAGTGCAATCAAAAAGTTGCCGCGCAGCGGCCTACGTTCATCAAAAAATAAATCTTATTCGACCGATCAGGGTGCTGGGAGAGCTTTAGAAGGAAACCAAGTGGTAGCAGTGGTTACAGCAGAAAGCCTTGATGAAGGAAAATTGACACCAAAATGTCTGGCGAGACTGCCAAGCGGGGAGCCTAAACTTTATAAAACTCCTGGTTTTGGATACTGGCAGTCTGGTTTCTGGTGGCCATAAAGGTGTTGGCTCTTAATGGATTCCGGGGGGTTACCCCAGCAGCAAGCCAAGCAACCCTGAAATAGCTGCTTTTCCCCTACGTTTGATGTTATGGATGCATTCAAAAAAACCCCAAGTATAGTGGCAGCTTATCCTGTGGAAATTCCACGGTGAGGGCGCAACCAGGATCGCGGCAACGACCAGAAGCCCTCCATCGTATTCACATGCACCTCGTGAATACCATCACCATCTTCATCCCGGGCATACTCCCCAGCGCCATGACAGACAGATTTACGATCATAACCCCATTGCTCAAGCCTGT
>CBDHDU010000049.1:0-10354 GCA_965261725.1 Endozoicomonadaceae bacterium
CAGGGATTTTTTTTCAGTATGACGATGATTATCTGAAAATTTCCAAAGTCTTTCTCCTTTTACGCTCCCTTTTTTCTGGTGATCTAACTAAAGCGCCTGTTCAGCACACTCAGGGCTTCATGGTGTGTTTGCGGATTCACTTCCAGATGGCTGGGGGCTGTTGTTGATGGATCGGGTATTTCGGCAACAGGGTATTTCGCCACATGATATTACGCCTATGGATAGGTTAGCTTATATCGGCAAGCGTAGTGTTGGTGCTTTATGGTACTCACCTGCTTTGGACTATTTATCTGTTCCGGGCGGCGAAAATGAAGAAAATCTGACATCCATGATAACTCTGGGAGAGGAAGCAGAGCGGCTGTTTGAAGGTGAAGCTGAAGAAGTCTTGGCAGCTTTGGCGAATGCCGGGGGATCAGGTGGTGCCCGGCCCAAAGCGCTGATTTACTTTGACCCGGGTAAGCCCGAATCCGTTTCAACCTTTAATGAGGCGTTTGGTCAGGCATGGTTGCTGAAGTTTACTTCAAGGAGCCTCCCTTCTGAGTCATGACGAAGGCATTTGTGAAGCGGCCTGGCTGACAATGGCCAGTCGCTGCGGTATTGATGTACCTCAATGGCAGTTATTCAGACAGCCTAATGGGCTGGCGTGGCTTGCACTCAAACGCTTTGACTGTTCAGGGGAGTGTGGAGGGCGTTTTCATATGCAGACACTATGTGGATTATTGGATGCAGATTTCAGGCAGCCTTCCATGGACTATGAGGATTTGATTAAAGCCAGTCAGGTACTTTGTCAAAGACCTGCGGTGGGTAAGTTCCAGTTTGTCCGGGCATTGTTTAATCTGTTTTCTGCGAATCAGGGATGATCATACCAAGAACTGGTCCTTCCTGATGTCTGATAAAGGGCAATGGCAACCTACACCGTTTTATGATGTGACTTTCAGCCCGACAGCCTATGGCGAGCACATAATGGCATATGGTGGTTACGGTTCCCAGCCACCACTAAAAGTGATTCAAAAACTGGCGACACAGGCAAACTATGGCAGTTGGGCTGAAGCGCGTAAGGATATTGAGCAGATTTGTGATGCACTGGCGCAATGGCCTGAAATCGCCAGTGAGCTTGAAATATCTGCAGACACAAAGAAGAATGTCAGTAAAAAGCTGGATGAGATTTATCGCGAGAATAAGGGGTTATTGAGGTAAGGGGAGATTGCTGAAGGATGGATAAGATATGTAATAAAAAAGGCGGTAATTCTGCTGAATTACCGCCTTTTTCTATTGGTGGAGACGGCGGGAATTGAACCCGCGTCCGCCAGTCCGCTGCCATTGGATCTACATGTTTAGGTCAGTCTATTAATTTAACTTCAACCGACCCGGCGACCAGGGTGGAAAAAGCGATCCTGTTAAGTTTTAGCCGATCCGCACCAGGCAGGCTTCACGGCGAGTCCATCTAAAGTATCAGTCGGAATGGGTCGATGAACGAACTCGACCGACCGGGCCTAGCTGGTTTTTAAGCAGCTACAGCAACGAACTCGTCGTTCGCTGCAGGGCCTTGGGCTACGATTGTAGTAGTAGCAATTACTAGTTTGCAGCTTTGATTTACGAGAGCGCTACCCTCTCGACATGCACCTAAGGTTTTGTAACCGTCGTCGAATCCAAATCGTCCCCGGAAACCTTCCCACGCTTGGCTTTATCAGCCTGAACACGCGAAAGCGTATTCTACTTTAATATATAGGGGGCGCGTCAACTAATTTCAAGCTAACGCTGAACGAACGAGTATTATCGGCGGTGGCTCATGACACGCTGCTTTTCAATATTCCACTCACGTTCTTTGGTGGAAGCACGCTTGTCATGTTCTTTTTTACCAGTAGCCAGAGCAATCTGACACTTAACCAGGTGCTGTTTCCAGTAAAGCTTAACGGCGATACAGGTGTGCCCTTTCTGCTGGGTTACAGCAAACAGTTTTGCCAGCTCTTTCTTATGTAGCAGCAGCTTACGATCCCGTGTGGGTTCGGCAATGACATGGGTAGAGGCTGTATTCAACGGCGTAATGTGAACACCGATCAGCCAGGCTTCACCATCTTTCAGCAATACATAGCTGTCCGTAATCTGTACTTTACCCAGTCGCAGACTTTTTACTTCCCAGCCAGCCAGCGATACACCCGCCTCAAATGTTTCTGTGAGGTGGTAATCGTGGCGGGCTTTTTTGTTGACGATGATACTTGAGCCGCCGTCACCGGCTTTCTTTGCTTTTTTAGCCATGGCGCGAATTATATGTGTGTCACAGAGATTTCGCTATAAACCCAAGGGTGGTAGAAACCGAATTCAGCACAAGATATGCTGATGCCCCCCTTATTTTGACTGTTATTGAGTCTAAAACGGTTTTTCTTACGCTATGGGCATTTGGAGGCTGGATGACCAGAATTAACCGCTCGGCGCTTGTTATGCATTCTGCAGCAGATATGTATGCACTTGTCAGTGATGTCGAGCGTTACACGGAGTTTCTTGAAGGGTGTAATGAAGCCTGCATTCTGAAACAGGAAGGGGATCAGGTTGAAGCCCGCCTTACCGTTGTGCGTGCAGGCATTGAGCGTTCATTTATGACACGGAACACCATGACGCCGGGGCAGTCTATCGAAATGAATCTGCTGGATGGCCCGTTAAATGACCTGAAAGGGCGCTGGGACTTCAAAGCATTAAGTGATGAAGCCTGTAAAGTCAGCCTGAGCTTAACCTTCGGGCTGGATGGTTCTGTTGTTGAAGCGGCAGTAGGTAAGGTGGTCGATCAGGTTGCCAATAATATGGTAGATACATTTTGCAAGCGGGCTGATGAGCTCTTTGGTTGACGGGCGGGGATGATAAATGACCGAGATTAATGAATCGGGTACGGCTGAAATTCAGGTAGAGGTCGCCTACGCGCGACCAGGTGAGCAGCTCATTATTCCTTTGACTGTCATGGCAGGCACCACCGTTTATGATGCGGCGGTTAAATCAGGTATTGCAGAACGCTTTCCTGAAATTGAGCTGGCATCAGCCAAAATGGGAATTTTTGGCAAAACGGTACCCAAACCTCAGGATCGGGTATTGGAGAATGGTGAACGGGTAGAAATCTATCGCCCGCTCATTGCCGACCCGAAAGAAGTCCGTCGCCGCCGGGCGGAAAAAGCCAAGGCGGCAAGAAGTTGATCAGGCTTTAAGTTGATTAAGCTTTAAAGCGCTGAACCAGTGGCGCTTTCGCTCAAATTGGGCACGAAATCGCCGCTGAAACCAATCAGGCTGTCACCTTCAAACAGAATCGTCAGAGTCTGCTGTTCACGGGGCTTGTTGCCTTTCTGAATGCTGTAGACATAATCCCAGCGGTTCTGCTCAAAGCTGTCTTCCAGCAGCGGGTTGCCAAGAACGAAACGTACCTGATTACGGGTCATGCCGGGGCGGAGCTTGTCGATCATATCCTGGGTAATAATATTACCCTGTTGGATATCGATACGATAAGTGCCGGGGAAGCCCAGTGTTCGTTGCTCTGTATCAGCCCAGCCGGCGCAGCCGCTTAGGATAGTTGTTGTCATGAGCACCGTCATGATTGCAGCTGTGGGGAGTAGTTTTATTTGTATCACGGTCTAATTGATGGTTTTTCAATCCTGAAGCGAAATGAGATAATAACCCCCTTTTTCGCATCAAGTAAGGGTTAAATACGTTATCAGCGAATGATCGTATCATTTTGCTGGCAGTGAGCACGGCTTTCTGCCGGTTAACTATAGCCTGTTAGCGTATTGTGTAACCAAAACTGTTTCTGCATTTTCGGCGCTAAAAGCCGCTGATGTCATAGCCCTGAGCGCCATTCAATGGTAGCGTTCCTACTGCATTTGTGATCAGGGCCAACAAAGGGATATAGGGTGGAGAATCAAGAGTTACGCAAAGCCGGACTGAAAGTGACCCTGCCACGGGTCAAGATCCTGCAGATTCTCGAACATGCTGAAGACCGGCACATGAGTGCTGAAGATGTCTACAAAGCGCTGCTGGAAGCGGATGAAGATGTTGGTCTGGCAACGGTTTACCGGGTGTTGACCCAGTTTGAGAGTGCAGGGCTGGTGGTTCGTCATAACTTTGACGGTGGGCACTCTGTATTTGAATTGTCTCGTGGTGAACATCATGACCATATGGTGTGCATGGAAACCGGTAAAATCGTTGAATTTCATGATCCCGAGATTGAAAAGCGTCAGAAGGCCATTGCCGAAAAGCATGGTTATGAGCTGGTCGAACACAATCTTGTTTTGTATGTGAAGCCGAAACAAAAAAAATAACAACAGCTGTTTGACTGAGAATGCCTGTCATATCGGAAATAACCGGGGGTGAGCCATGATGGCACTGGTACGTTCAGCTTCCCTGGCCGGTTACCGGGAGAAGCTGACGCTGGATGGCATAAACCCGGTAGATGTTTTTAACCGTCTGGGTTTGCCGTCCGATATTCTGGATGACCCTGATCAGTTTATTAATCAGCAGGCTAAAGTTGATTTGCTGGAATGTGCTGCCCGCATGACCGGCAAATCCAACTGGGGACTGGAGCTGGGTAGTACCCAGAATCTGGCTATTCTTGGTGCCGTTGGCGTGTTGGTGCAGCAAAGTACAACGGTTCGGGAAGCGTTACATCTGATTGGCCGATACATTCATCGTCAGGCACAGCATGTCGAATTTCTGGTTATCGAAACCGGAAACTTTGCCTTGCTCCGTTTTCGTTATATGGATGAAGTGGCCCGCAATTCAAAACAGGCCAACGATATGGCAATTGCGGCCACCTACAGCATTGTAAATCATCTGTGCAATCAAAAGGTCAGGCTGCAGGCGGTGGAGTTTATGCAGCCTGCTGCAGAATATCCTGATAATATGCAGCAGATATTTAGTGCTAAAACGTCCTTTGGCTATCAATATGGTGGGCTGGTTTTTGACCGCAAATATCTTGATCTGCCGGTAGCCGGTGCTTCGCCAACCATTCAGCGAATGGTGCAAACCTTCCTGCAATCTAATTATCCTGATGATGTGCCCGGACAAGTCTGCTGGGTGTTGGGTAATATGCTGCCGCGTGAAGATATTTCGCTGCAATTGGTGGCCAGTTGTATGGGAATGAGTTCCCGCACATTGCAGCGACGTTTGCTGGCACACGGCGTAGCATTTAAAGAGTTGCTGGACAGTGTCAGAGTTAATCTTGTGTGCCTGTATCTGAAGGAAGGGCGCTTTAATCTGACGCATATCGCGCAAATGGTAGGTTATGCACACCAGAGCGCACTGTCCCGAAGCTTCAAACGTATCAAAGGTATCAGTCCTTCGACGTGGGAGCGGGAGCAAAGAAAAAGTCTGCCGCTAGTTGCCGCTTTTTAGCTTTCTTCGCTATACATTATGTGTCGGTTATGAAAATGCTACTGGTCGCTTCCAATCAGACATTCGAAATGTTCATGCGTGATGGGGCACCACAATAATCGTCCTGTTCAGCCTCTCAATGCCAGAGCCGCGCTCGAATAGCCCTGCATGGATATGGACGTAGATCAATAAAACTTCCAGTTTTCTAAATTTGGCGCAAGATGATAAATGGTTGGCGCGAGATGATAAATCATACGCCATAAACCGAACTAACATTGCGCAATAACAACATATATATGCGTCTTTTCCTGTGCGTTATGGCGCGCGGTTTTATTTGTCGGAAGTGTGCATCGTGCTTGTTTGATACCAGCATTGCTTTCCGAGAGTTGTTAACGAATGTCATGAACCGAGTTTGCTGAAACTGTCACTTAGCCTCTTTCATGATAAAGTGCTTTAACGTCACACCGGCATTAATTAACCAGAAGTTAAAGGTATTGCCGGGTTACGGATCATGTTTTTAGGGGATATTCATGAGCGAAGCGGTCACTGTTGAAGTACCGGAAACTGTCGAAACACCAGAAGTGGTGGTAGATGCTGTGGAAGCGGTAAAAGACGTGAAAGTTGAAATCAAGACAGAAGACAATTCTGCCGAAGAACCCCGTGCAATGCTGACCAACTGCCTGGACATGCAGCGCGCGGCGTATCTGCAGAACCCGGTATCTGATTACCAGGAACGTCTGCAGGATCTGAACGCCATGGAGCGTATGATCCGTGACAACAAAGAAGAAATCATTCAGGCGATCAGCGCTGACTTCGGTAACCGTTCCCGCCACGAAACACTGCTGGCTGAAATCTTCGGTGTACTGGACGGCATCAAGCACACCCGTAAAGATCTGAAAAAGTGGATGAAGCCAATCAAGCGCTCCATCGACCCAATGATGTTTGCTGGTGGTAAAAACCGCCTGATCCCTCAGCCTAAGGGTGTTGTAGGTATCCTGGTACCTTGGAACTTCCCGTTCTACCTGACCTTTGGTCCGCTGATTCCGGTACTGGCTGCCGGTAACCGTGCAATGATCAAAATGTCCAACAACTCCACCAATCTGGCGAAGTTGCTGGCACGTGTAATGCCTAACTACTTCCCGGCTGACAAGGTTACCCTGTTCCCGGAAACTGGCGGCGTTGGTCGTATTTTCTCCACTCTGCCTTTCGACCACATGGTATTCACCGGTTCCGGTGCTACCGGTAGCAAGATAATGGAAGCAGCTGCCAAGAACCTGGTACCGGTTACTCTGGAGCTGGGTGGTAAGTCTCCTTGCGTTATCGCACCTGACTACGACATGAAGAAGGCAACTGAACGACTGATGTTCTTCAAGTGCCTGAATGCCGGTCAGATCTGTGTAACCGTTGACTACCTGTTTGTGCCTGAAAACAAGCGCGAGAAGTTTGTTAAAGAAGCTCAGAAGCTGATTCCGAAGCGTTATCCGAACATCAATGGTCCGGATTACACTTCCATCATCGACGATGCAGCATACGAGCGTCTGGAAAAGACCCTGCAGGATGCTAAAGACAAGGGTGCTACCCTGATCAATCTGGTTCCGGGTCAGGAACCAAACCGCGAACTGCGCAAGATGCCTCCGCACCTGGTGCTGGACGTGACTGATGACATGATCATCATGCAGGACGAAATCTTTGGTCCGCTGCTGCCGGTTAAGACCTACAACAGCGAACGTGAAGTTGTTGACTACATCAACAGTCACGACCGCCCACTGGCGTTCTACCCGTTCACTCACAACAAGCGTCTGCAGGAGTTCTACATCAAGAACACCATGTCCGGCGGTGTGACCATTAACGACGTAGCCTGCCACGTACTGCAGCATGACATGCCATTCGGCGGTATCGGCCCAAGTGGTATGGGTCAGTACCACGGTTACGAAGGCTTTGTTGAGTTCTCCAAGATGCGTCCGGTCTTCCATCAGCCTGGCTTCTCTGCCATGAAGCTGCTGACGCCTCCTTACGGTGCGCGTGCAACCAAGATGCTGGATCTGGTTGTTAAGATTACCCGCTAATACCTTTTGGTATTAAGTGTGTCCGGGAAAAGGGCTGTCCTGAAAAGGGCAGCCCTTTTCTTTTAATTATGAACGATGAGTGTCGTGTTGTTATGGCTCTGCGGCAGTGGTTCGATAAATACTTATTTTAGGGGTGTTTCTTTTTTTTTCTTGAGTTATACTCCGGATTAATGACAAAGCTGACCGCTTGTTCAGCTTTTGAAAGAGCGTTATTTTCGGCAAAAACAATAAGAAGTTCCGGAAAAAGTAAACGAAATGCAGTATTCGCAGTGTAAAAAATATAATAACAGCACATGCAGTCCCAAAGGTTCTGATACCTTCCTGCTTGCTTGTAGTTCGGCTTCCAAAGTGGGGTCGATGAAATTGTCGAGTGAAAGCCATCCGGCGTTGTTTATTCAAACTTAACCAGAATTCTACGGCCAGCTTCGCCGTTCGGTGCATCTGTATGTGCTGACAAGAGGTTCAGGGTTGTGGCATGTTTCATATCACTGGGGTGAAGTGTCTTGGGGGGGCGCTTTACCAAGCAAAATTCTGGTTGCAGTGCAGTGAGTGCAATAGCGCACTTATAAGTAACTGGAATGTTGCTGGCAATGTGCAGCTGTCGGTGCCTTTTTACGCCTGATTAGCCGTGTAAGCACAGCATTAGAAAATAAGAAAAAATAAGTCGATACAAGCACAAGCAGGGAAATAATAATGATAAAAACGCATTCCACACGTTTATCACAACTGGCGCTGGCGGTTAGCCTGGCTTTGCCTGCCATGAGTGGCCACGCTTACCAGTTTGATTTTATGGATGGCGAAGTGACCGGTAGTCTGAATACTACGGTCAGTGCCGGTATCAGTGTCAGTACCGAAGATCCACGTAAGGACCTGATGACGCCGATGGCATCAATCAATGGTCGTGAATCAGGTGGTACTGGCCCTTCCCAGACAGCAGATGACGGTCGTCGTAATTTCAAGAAAGGCGATGTGATCTCTAACCAGTACAAGGTTTTCTCTGAATTAAGTTTGGAATACCAGAACTTTGGTCTTCAGGTGAGTGGTAAGGCTTGGTATGACCATTGGCTGGAAACCAAGAACGGTCGTTATAAAGATTTTGATGATTCCGGTTGGGCGAAGCTTTCCAAGTTCAAAGGTGTAGAACTGCTGGATGCTTATGTTTCCGGTGCATTTGATATTGGCGAGATGCCATTGGATGTGCGTGTCGGTAAGCAGGTTGTCAGCTGGGGTGAAAGTACCTTTATGCTGGGTGGTATTAATGCCATTAACCCACTTGATGCTGCAGCATTCAACCGCCCGGGTGTAGAAATCAAGGAAGGTCTGCTGCCGGTTGAAATGGTTTATGGTAGCTTGGGTCTGACTGATACCGTAACTCTGGAAGCCTTTTATCAGCTGAAGTGGCGTCCAACTGTGCTGGATGGTTGTGGTACGTTCTTCTCTGGCTCCGACATTATTCAGCCGGGTTGTGGTCCTGTTTACCTGAGTTCTTCTGCCCCGGAAAGTTTCCAGGATGCTAATGGTCTTATAGGTCCTCATATCGGCGATAACACACCTAAAGATAGTGGGCAATTTGGTGTGTCTGTTAAATATTATGCGGACTGGCTGAACTCAACAGAGTTTGGCGCTTACTTCATGAATTATCATAACCGGACGCCTAATGCGTCAGGGGTATATATTGACCCGAGCCAGCCAGGTAATGCTGTCTTACCAAATCCAAATGGTGGAGCTCATTTGCTCACGGGCGTAACTCCAGCAAAGTACTTTGCTGACTATGTTGAAAATATTCGACTGTATGGTCTGAGTTTTAGTACAAGTCTGGATTCTGGTTGGTCCTGGAGTGGTGAGCTTTCCTATCGCCCGAATGCGCCCATTCAGTTGAATGCGAACTCACTGCTGGGTGAGGCTTTGTATGGCCCGACTGTTCAAAACCCTGACCCTTCAAAGTATGGACAGGTTTTGCCAGGGTATGTGCGTAAGCCTGTAACGCAGGTGCAGTTCACCTTAATGAATAGCTACCCTCAGGTTCTCGGGGCTGGTGCGCTGAATGTTGTGGGTGAGGTTGCGTATACCCATATCAGTAGCTTACCTGATCCGTCTACAGCGTTTGGTTCTCAGTTTGGTCGAAGCCCGGCCTTTGGTGGAATTGGTGATGGAACAGCTAATTGCCAAAAAGATCCCTCTGTTACTGATAAGTACTGTGAAACCGAAGGCTTCACAACCAGCGATTCCTGGGGCTACCGCCTGCTGGCATCTCTCAACTACGGCAACCTGATTCCGGGTGCTGAAGTAGTACCCTCCGTCGCCTTCCGTCACGACGTAGACGGCTACTCAACCTATTTCTCTGAAGATCAAAAAGCGGTCACACTGGGTCTGTCCTCTATCTGGTACAACGCATACAAAGTGTCTTTTGCCTACACCAACTTCTTTGATGGTGGCAAATACAGCCTGAAGGATGATCGTGACAACGTCTCCTTCAGTGTCAGCGCGACCTTCTAGATCCCTGTAAAAGGATCACCGGCAAGGTTGTATCGTCGGTCGAAAAAACAACCTCAGGTTCAGCCCGGGAGTATGTCGTAGGACTGACCTGATGGTCAGAAAATTTATAGCGGAATAAATAGCGGGATAACAATAATGAAAAGCATCAAGCAGACATTTCAACTGAGTGCATTAGCGCTGGCTCTCACTACCGGTTACGCTCTGGCCGCATCCGATGCGGTACCAACTGCAGCCCATAACAAAGCATTAACACCGCAGGGTGCGGAGCTGGCCGGTAACAAGGATGGTTCCATTCCTGCCTGGACCGGCGGCCTGAAGGCAACCGAAGGTTCAGTAAAAGCAGACGGCAGTCTGGAAAATCCGTATGCAGCAGACAAAGCACTGTTCACGATTACCGCTAAAAATGTTGAACAGTACAAGGATAAGCTGAGCCCGGGTCAGCTGGC
>CBDHDU010000050.1:0-23835 GCA_965261725.1 Endozoicomonadaceae bacterium
CTCAGGGTAAGTGTTTAAAAGCTAACCCCTCACCAGAAACAATCATGGAAAAAAGTTCATATGCAAGGCAAAGCTTTAAACTATCACAAGGTGAACGTTGCAGAATGCCTGGCGATCCCAAGGTACTAGACCTAGACCTAGACACAGAAACAACAACAGGCTGCAATCCCTTTTGCTGCTGGAAATAGATGACTTTACAGCATTCAATTGCACCAGAATAAACCACCTGGTGCAATTGAAATGATTCACCTAAGACTGAGTCTATTCATATTTAGTTCTCAGCATGCAAGCCTCCATTAGCAAGCTGATAAACGCGATCCATACTTCTAGCCAAACCCATATCATGCGTCACCACAATAAAACTGGTCGCAACTTCCCTGGTCAATTCACCCAACACCTCATGCACCTTCTCCGCCGTATTCGGATCAAGATTCCCTGTCGGCTCATCCATCAAGACTAAAGAAGGCTTACCCACCAGCGCCCGGGCAATAGCCACCCGCTGACGTTCACCACCGGAAAGCTCTGCCGGACGATGTTTCATGCGATGCCCCAGCCCAACCTGCTCAAGCAATTCAGTTGCCCGCAAACGGGCTTCTTTAACTTTCACTTCCTGACGAATCAGCAGCGGCATCGCTACGTTTTCAATTGCATTGAACTCCGGCAGCAAGTGGTGAAACTGATAAACAAAACCTAAATGGCGGTTACGTAAGCGCGCTCTGCCCGCTTCACTCAAACCCGCCAGATCTTCACCCTGTAGCATCACCTTGCCGGAAGTTGGCGTATCCAGCCCGGCCAGCATATTCAGTAATGTAGTTTTACCTGAACCAGAACTTCCGACAATCGCCAGACGCTGACGAGGAGTCACTTCCAGATTAACATCACTCAGAACCTGAACAGTTTCCGGTCCTTCTTCATAGATTTTGGCAACATGACTGCAAACCAGCACCGGATTTTCTTGCATAGTATTACTCATAGCGCAGTGCCTCCGCCGGTTGGGTTCGGGAAGCACGCCAGGCCGGATACAGCGTGGCAACAAACGACAGAATCAAACCGGCAGCACTGACAGTAAACACATCAGGCCACTGCAACTGGGACGGCAGGTAACTGATAAAGTAAACATTCGGATTCAGGAACTGAATGCCAAGTATTGTTTCCAGCCCCGCAACAATCGCAGAAACATTCAGGGCGCCCAGAATACCCAGCACGACGCCGGATATCGTACCAATCACACCGATCAACGCACCCTGCACCATAAATATCTGCATAACCTGAGCTGGCGTGACGCCATAAGTTCTTAGAATGGCAATATCTGCTTGCTTATCAGTAACAACCATTACCAATGTGGAAACAATATTAAACGCCGCCACAGCAACAATAATCATCAGCAGCAAGCCAACCATGGTTTTTTCCATCTGGATTGCCTGAAACAATTGTCCATGGGTACGGGTCCAGTCACTGATGTAGTAACGTCCCGGCAACTGACTGGCAATCTGCCAGACCAGCTGTGGTGCTTCAAACAGATCCTGCGTTTCAATCCGGATACCTTCTACGCTGCCTTTCGGCAAACGCTGGAAGCGGGCAGCATCTTCAATATTGATATAACCGAGACTGGCATCCAGATCTGCACCTACGCCGAAAATACCAACTACCGTAAAGCGCTTCAGACGGGGAAAAACACCTGCAGGATTAACGGACGCTTCCGGTAATACCATGGTGACCTTGTCACCCATACGGGCACCCAACTGAGCGGCCAGAATTTCGCCCAGCACAATACCGAACTCACCCGGTTCCAGATTATCCAGCGATCCCGCCTTGATATGATCATCAATAATAGAAACACGGGATTCCATTGCCGGATTAATACCATTGACCAGCGCGCCCTTCACAGCACCACGGTAAGTCAGCATCGCCTGCGCCGATACAAAAGGCGCGGCACCGACAATGCCCGGCTCCTGCTCCACCTTATCAATTAATGGCTGCCAGTCCTGCATGGAGCCGGTCGCATCCGTCAGCGTGGCATGGGGTACCATACCCAGTACCCGCTGTTTCAGTTCCTGATCAAAGCCATTCATCACTGACAGCACAATAATTAACACTGCAACACCGAGGGTCATCCCCAGCATCGACGTCAGTGAAATAAAAGAAATAAAATGGTTACGCCGCTTGGCACGGGTGTAACGCAAGCCAATAAAAAAGGCTAAAGGTCTGAACATCAAAAGTATCCGGACAGGGGGTTATTGGTATATCCGCCTCAATGATCGCAAACCCGCCGGTTGATGACAAATCCGCCTTTTGATAACAAAGCATAATAGTCACAGCAGCCTGATGCGGGGCAACATACCTTCACGCCGGGCGATGACATCAATATTCACCAGCGCATCAGAATCCATACCATAGAGCAGGCATTCCGGCACATAAACATCCCAGGCATCATCACACTTCAGAACATCCTGCACCGTCGCTGGTATAGCACCATTGGCGTTGACACCCACAATAAAGATATAGCGTTTGAAACGCAGCTTTTCATAAAGCCCGGCTGCAGCAAATGCACTCGGGGCCGCCTTGCTCATTTTCTCCGGGGCGATGATATCAATTTCGACAAAATCCTCCCCAGCTTCCCTGCCCGGCACTGACACTTCACCGATAGCTGCCGGTTGTAAAATATCCATCTTGCTGCTGACTTCAGCGATATGTCGCTGCGCACTGAACTGCTGGCGTTGCTGAAAAAATTTAAAGGCACCCGACGGAATGCGCTCAAGAGCACTCTGTGTAGATTCATCAACATCAATAAAAACATAAACCGGAATCTGCACTTCCAGTGACTGCCTGATCAGTGTTTTTAGGTTATTTATCACCTGAGTCAGCTGAGGATCTCCTGATTTTTTCAGGCTCGCGGGTCGAAATGTATGCCATGCCAGCGGGCTTTTACAGACATCCTGCATTCCCAGCACTAAAACCGCCGTTGCACGGCTCCCACCAGTAGCATCGAATTCTGTAGCGCAGTTACCGAAAACTGTCGCCATCAGTTCATCAAAAGGAAATGGCATTGGTTAGTCTTACGCAAGGAAAATTCTGCATGGGTAAAGCAATTTAAAATATATTTATTCAAGTATAGTTTTATATGTTGCCACTTAACGATTATTTGATGATATTTTGCCTACAGGCATAATTTTTTAAATTTTATTAAAAAAATACATTCATTAGAAGAAAATTAGAATCCAAAAGAAGAAAAAATTACAACCAGTACAAACAAGCAGTAAAACCAACTAAAAAGAAGCAGCAAAAAAGTTCAAACAAAATAATTAAAGCATGAATGGTTCACTTAAATTATATTGAAACAAAATGGAAAACATGCCGAACAATGTACAAATGAAAAAGACATCCTGTGTATTATTAGCATTATTATCATCCACTTTAATTCAAACATGCTACGGTAAACTTATAAAAACAAGCTTTGGCAATTTACACGAGCAGGTAATTCTTTATAACGCAGAAGGAAACCCTGTTGCAGGAGTAAAAACAGAATCCCAACAAGAATCTTTCAATAGGCCAGCCCATGATCAAAAACAAGGACAGTTCAATTGCTGGTACACAACTCTTACCCCATGGCGTCACAAACACTTACACTTAAGTCACGCTTATACAGAATTAGTTTACGGGAAGCTTAAAGAACCGTTTAATAGCATTCTCACCATCAAAAAAGTAGAAGATGTAACTCTTGAAGCTGGGGCTGTTATCGCATTAGTCGCCCCGATTCCTGCAATTTTGGCAGCATTGCGAAATGAAATACTTGGATCGTTAAAATTCACATCATTACACAGCCTAAGACTATGCACATTCAGATGCTCACTTTACAGATTAATTGGCGACAATAAAACCAGTCCTATACCAGAAAATCGCCGCTTTGAACTTCGAATTTCAATTGGGGGAGATAAAGAGTTAAAAATCAGAATAATAACAGCGAGATTAAAAACTGGCGGTAAAACTATAGAACAAAAACCAAGTTTATTAATCGCTGCAACACTAAGAAATAAAGGTAATTCTGGCTCCATATTCCTTTGCCCAGGCACCTTGCAGGAAGCTGGAAATGCAATATTCCATCCAATGAGTGCGGCTTTGCCTGAAGGTTACTCCTATGTTGAATGGCTCCCTCCTGAAAAACAATCTGACACCTGCACAGAAGCAGCAGAAAGTCAGGAGGTACCAGTAAAAGAACAGGCAACTCCATTCCAAAAAGCACAGGCAGCGAAGAATAAGGATGACAATGCCTCATATGACGAAATGGAAAGTATAATAAAAGAGTATGAAGAAAAACTGAAAGCTGAAAAGGTCGCTGCAACAGCCTCAACGAAACAATCCAGTCCTGAGATAAATTCTGAGTCCAGCCAGCCAGGTGGATTGACCAAAACTGTAATAGCAGACAGCCCCCCTTCATCGACTCCCACTACATCAGGGACAACCACCTCAGCACCACCTCCAGCACTCTCAGCGGATATCCAGAAACTTTTATCCGAGATAGATATTGATGAATTGACGGCTCCTCTATCCCTTCTACCTGCGCAGGTCAAACCTTCACTCCCCTCTGAACCAGTTACTCTAGACCAAAGAGATTCAACTGAACCACTAAAATTTATTGAACCACTAAGCAGTAGCTCATTTACCGAGCAGACAGCGCCCCTTACCGGACCAACTCAACCTCAAACACTTCCTAGTGCAGAGGACTTCACGGAGGCTGCAAATGATGCTGCAAAGGCATTAGCTGATATTGAAGCGTTTGAGATAGAAACTTCCGCGAAAAGACATGCACCACCGGGTAATACCCAACCTGAAAATCAAACAGACTTAACGATATTGAACTCACAGTCACATTCAAGTAACCAACACCAAGCTCATAGCAGTCCTGAAAATAGAGCATCTGAACTACCACCTTCCCCAATGGCTCTGGATAATAGCAACTGGTCTCTAGAAGAGGTGTTAAATGCATTCAAACCACTATCTCTTTCCCCCCCCTCAGCGCAACCTCAACCATTTAAAGCTCCGGTCAAACAAAAAGGCGCTGAAAAGTCTGTAAAATTTGCTCCCTCCCCTTCTTTCACACAGAAAAATGACTGGAAAGCACCAACACCAGAGGATATGAAAAGATTCAGAAAGTTGGAAAAAACTGAAATCAAGGGAGAAAAAATTATGACTGAGTGCTAACGAGTACCCACGCCGACAGCATCGCACTTACTTCTAAAAGCAAATAGAAAGCCGGCTGAGTCAGCCGGCTAATTCAAATATCAACAGTTTGTTGCAAAATTGCCTATCGCTTGTGTTGTATGCGGAAGCAATAATGAATTGTCGGGCGACGCTGGAAGTCTTTATCAATAGTAGATGCGCTAATATCTTCAGCTTCATATTGCTCAAAAATCGAAGCGTCCAGTTTGAATTTACGGTAGTTATTCGAGAAATACAGCACACCACCAAGCGCCAATAGCGCCATCACCTGACGAATCAAGCGGGGGTGGTCATCCTGCACATCGAGCACACCGCGCATTTTGGCTGAGTTGGAGAATGTCGGTGGATCCATAAAGATCAGATCATATTTACCCGTCTCTACAGCTTTGCTGCGCGGATTCTTTTCACCAGATGCTTCTTCCAGCCAGCGCAGGCAATCAGCTTCAATCAGCTTATGCTTTGGCCCCATACCATTAAGTTCAAAGTTCTTCCGTGCCCAGCCCAGATAGGTTTTGGACATATCGACACTGGTCGTACTGACAGCACCACCGTGTGCAGCATGTACAGATGTACTGGCGGTGTAGCTGAACAGGTTCAGCATCCGCTTACCCTTCGCTTCCTGCTGAATCTGCAGACGCACCGGGCGGTGATCAAGAAACAGACCGGTATCCAGATAATCCCTCAGATTCACCAGCAAACGACATCCGCCTTCCACAACTTCCATCATCTGGTTTTGTTCAGACTGACGACGATACTGATTCTCACCCTTCTGACGCTCACGTCGTTTTAATACCACATGATTTTCAGGAATATTCAGTACACCGGGCAAAGCAGACATCACTTCATGTAAACGTTCCGTCGCTTTACGCTCGTCAATGGAAGCAGGTGCCCGGTATTCCTGAACGTGGGCATAGTCATTATAAAGGTCGATAGCAACCGCATATTCAGGCATATCGGCATCATAGACCCGATAACAGCTGATCTGCTCTTTACGTGCCCATTTACCAAGCAGCCGAAGGTTCTTGCGTAACCGGTTCGCAAACATTTCCGCACCAGCAGACAACGGCGCACGATTAGTTTGCTCAGCTGCTGGTTTACCTTCTTCCGGTTTAGCTTTAACAATCCATGGATCTTCAACTTTCAAACGCAACAACTGACACGGCAGCGTACCGTTAAACAGGTTATAACGATTATGTGCGCGAATGCCCATATTCCGTCCCAGCTCGGGAGATCCGGTAAAAATACCCGCTTCCCAGCCAGGGCAGTCCCGGCGCAACAGCTCACCAAGGTTACGATACAGGTAGATAACAGACGCCTGATCGCCCAGACGCTCACCATAAGGAGGGTTGGTCAGTAACAAACCTTTGTCAGCTTTTAGACCATCCAGAGAGAAATGCTGTAAGTCACGGGTTTCAAACTGTATAAACCGTTTCAGCCCACCACGCTCAGCATTGGCTTTTGCCTGAGCAATCACACGACGGTCGGCATCGAAACCACGCACGACATTATCAAACTGCTCCAGTCCTTCCTGACGACGCTTACGGGCTTCATCCAGCAGATCACGCCAGATTTTGGGAACATGACCCGGCCAGCGTTCAAAGCCGAATCGCATTCGCAGCAATCCGGGGGCAATATCCGCCGCCATCATGACAGCTTCTGTCAGCAAAGTACCGGAGCCACACAGAGGGTCAATAAACGCCGCGCCTTCACGTGCCAACCGAGGCCATTCACATCGAACGAGGATTGCAGCCGCAAGGTTTTCTTTCAGTGCCGCTTTACCTACCTGCTGACGGTATCCGCGCTCATGCAGACTGCCACCACTGATATCAAGCGACAGGCTCAGTTTACCTTTTGAAAGATGAGCATGAATGCGAATATCCGGACGATCAGTGCTTACTGTCGGTCTGGCACCTTCACTGTCACGCATGCGATCAACAACGCCGTCCTTGACGCGCTGGGCACCAAAACCGGTGTGACGGATTTCGTCGTTAGTACCAATAAAGTCAACACAGAAACGACCGTCCAGCTCAAGATGATCATGCCAGTCGATTTCTTTGACCTGCTCGTACATATGGTCGGCATTTTCAATCTCAAACCGTGCCAGTCTTAACAGTACCCGGTTTCCAAGCCGTGACCAGAGGCAAATACGATACGCTGTCGCCAGTGGTCCACGGAAAGAAACACCCGCTACTGTCTCCCGGACATCCTCAGCACCTAATGATGTCAGTTCCTGAGCCAGTAGCGACTCAATATTTTTGGGGCAGCTGACAAAAAAGTCATACATGGTCTGATATGTTTGCAAGATCAACTCCGGGATGGGGCCAGAAAAGGCTGCGCATTCTGCCGTGCCCCTCTGCTTTTCGCAAGAAAGTAATAATGAGCTATATCTTTATGCTCAAAAGTTACTCGACAGCAGCCTTTCAGTCATTTAGAAATTCATATTGTAGGGTGAAAAACCCTTTGCCGTTTTTGATTGAAGCATCTGGACTTCAGTCAGTTAGAGGTTATAAATTATGAAAACACAGAAAAGAGACAAGTCAGAAAGAGCTTACGTAAAAGGATATCAGATCGGCTCTTCCGGTCGCTCTCAGGAGTTGTGCCCTCATGCAACGGAAATTGCCCGTCAGGCATGGATGTCAGGATGGCGTCAGGGGCGTATCGATCAGTGGGAAGGTTTTACAAGTGTTTCGTCAGTGTCCAGCCACGGAAAGGTCAGTCACTGGTAATACAACACTTGCTTTGTAAACCCCATTCAACTGACCCGCCGTGACGGCGGGCTTTTTTACCCCTGATAAAAAGCGATTATTCGCCTTTTACCTGACACGCGGCGATGGCATCAACCGCCTCACCAATCAGATCCGGCCCACGAAATACAAAACCACTGTATAACTGCACCAGCTTCGCCCCGGCGTTTGACTTGTCAGCCGCGGTCTGACCATCCACCACACCACCAACACCAATAACCGGCATTCGCCCGTCAATAATTTTAGCAAGCTTACGAACAACCTCCGTGCTACGCTCTGTCAGCGGCGCACCACTTAGTCCTCCAGCCTGATTCGCATGTTCATGACCGGCTACCGGGTCACGCTCCAGCGTCGTATTCGTTGCAATCACACCATCAATACCGGCATCCAGCAATGCCTGAGCCACGCCATTAAACTCATCGTCGGTCATATCCGGCGCAATTTTGATTGCCACCGGCACATAACGACCATATTCGGCTTCCAGCAACTTCTGTTCTGCTTTCAGCGTCGCCAGCAGGTTTTTCAGCATTTCACCAAACTGCAGGTTACGCAGCCCCGGCGTATTCGGCGAGGACAGATTAACCGCAATATAGCCTGCATACGGATAGACTTTACGCAGACAGTGAACATAATCGTCAACGGCGTTTTCAACCGGCGTATCCAGATTCTTACCAATATTAATGCCGATGACACCACGGTATTGACTCTTTTTTACATTCTCAATCAGATGATCAACACCGAGGTTGTTAAAACCCATCCGGTTAATGATGGCATCATGCTCAACCAGACGGAACAGGCGTGGTTTAGGATTACCGGGCTGCGGACGCGGTGTTACTGTGCCCAGTTCAAGGAAACCAAAACCCAGTTCGCCCAACGCATCAATATGATCACCGTTCTTATCCATACCGGCGGCAAGCCCTACCGGATTAGGGAACTGAATTCCCATCACTTCAACCGGTTGATCAGGTACCGGTTTGTGGATATGTCCGGCCAGTTTCAGACGTGACGCTGCACTCAGTAAATCCAGAGTTAACTCATGGGCAGTTTCAGCGGGCATTTTAAACAGCAAGCTACGGGCCAGACGATACATCAGGGCTCCTTGAGGGAAGGCAGAACGGAGATAAACCGGTTTATTATACCCATCACTACCCACCTGTACAGCGTCACCCAACAGTCAGACAGGCATTATATTTCGGTAGCCGGGTCATGATGAACAATAATGTCAGCACCGGGCATAAAGGCAAGTATCGCGTCCTCAACATTATCTCCCAGATCATGGGCTTCCTGAACGGTGATACCACCATCAACATCGAGATGTAACTGGATAATCGGCTGGGTTCCGGAGCGGCGGGTTCTGAGTTCATGTACACCCAGCACACCTTCAACGGCCAGCGCCCGACGTTCGATTTCAGTTTCTTCGTCTTCAGGCAGGCTTCGGTCCATCAGGTTCTGGATCGCATCCCAGCCAATTTCCCGTACGCCATACAACATATAAAACGCAATCAGCAACGCAAACAACGCATCCATATCCGGATAGCCCCAGGCAGAAAGCCCCAGCGCAGCAACTACCGCAAGGTTAGTGACAATATCGACACGGTAATGCATTGAGTCAGCTTCAATCGCCACCGAACCGGTGCGACGTACTGTTTCCCGCTGAATCAGCAGCAAGATCAGCGTTGCCAGAATCGAGAACAGCATAACACCTGCTGCCAGCTGCTCATTATGAACTGTCGGCCCACTCAGAAACCCATCCACAACCTGCAACAGCAGCATGATTGAAGAACCACCGATAAATGCCGCCTGACCCAATGCCGCCAGCTGCTCAGCTTTACCATGTCCAAATTTGTGTTCTTTATCTGCAGGCTGCAGGGCAATATGCACCGCCACCAGCGTCAGCAACGAACTGCCGACATCAAGCAAAGAGTCCAGCAAAGTCGCCAGCACACTGAGCGAGCCGGTCATAAACCAGGCCACCAGTTTTACCGTAATCAACAGAGAGGCGGTTACTACTGAAGCTATAGAAGCAAAGCGAATCCAGCGCTTTTGCTCGGCGCTGTAATTATTGGCACCATCACGAGTATCAGTCATCGTCAGTTCCTGCGTTATCCAACGTCCATGATATTTCGTTATTATTTCCCACGACGTACCTGGTCAAGCATTTCACAAATACGTTTAGCGCCCGGCAGCAAACGGGGGGTTTGCCGCACCAGCCAGTCAGGGTTAATCGAATACAGCCGATTATGCCTTACGGCCTGCAGCTGAGGCCACTGTTGCCAATAGGTAGTAAAGGCATCAGTATCACTATCGCCTGTTAATATGACAGCAGGCTGACGCAAAAATATCGCTTCGACTGATACCTGTGGCCAACCCTGGGAAACATCTGCAAATACATTTTCACCGCCGCAGACTTCAAACACTTCATTAACAAAGGATTCTTTTCCAATGGTTATCAGCGGATTACGTGATATTTCAAGAAACAGGTTTACCTTGTTTCGGGACTGATACTCAGCCCGCAGTTGATTCATGCCATTCAGAAAATTGTCCGCTGCCCTGTTTGCCTGCAGCGATGTGCCCGCCAGTTGCCCGATAGTACGCAAATCACTGGCAACCTGTTCAAAAGACTGTGGATCAGATGCTACCAGTTTGAGCTCAAGCGCTCTTAGCTGTTCGATCTGCCGGGCAGCATTACCCGAAGGCCAATAAAAAACGATATCTGGCTTCAGGGCGGCAATGGCTTCAATATTCAGCCCTGCGCCATCACCAATGCGGGGAATAGTTTCTGCTGCCGAAGGGTAATCACTGAAAGCCACCGTTCCGACCAGCTGATCGCCCGCACCGGCAGCGAATATTAATTCAGTCAGATGGGGCGACAGGGCGATAATGCGCGGTACCCGTGTTTCGCTGGCAAGTACATTAAATGCAACCAGCAGCCCTGCGAGCAGGCTGACCAACCGCCCCATCAGTTCTTTCATGCCAGCGTACTCAAACGCTGGCACTGCTGCAGAAAGTGTTCAAACTGCTGTAAATCAAAAGGCCAGCCTAACTCCGCACCGGAAGCTTCATCCTTAACGACCGGGATCCGGATACCGTATTGCTCCATTAGCTCATCACTGTCAGCAATATCGACAACCCTGCACACAAAGCGGTTAACGTTGGGTGACCGGGCAATCACCGCCTCAGCCAGTTCGCACAAATGGCAACCTTCGGTTGAGTAAAGAATAAAAGTTTGCATGGAATGTCCCAACTTCTCGGTTTTAACTGAAGGAATGTTTTATAATAACTTCTGGGACTTACAACAATAGTTTTACCTGTTACTTGAGCATTAAAAACAGCCGGAGGTCAAAACACTTCGGCAGTAAAACGATCATAATCAGTAACAATCATACCAAGAAGCCATCCTGACAAGAGGCAACGAATGGACTTCACCTTTTTTAACCAGCTACTGATCATTCTGTCGCTGTCAGTTATCTGTATTGCCCTGTTCCACCGTATCCGGCTGCCGGACACATTGAGCTATCTGGCGGTCGGCATTGTGCTGGGACCATCGCTGACCGGCATCATTGATGGCAACTTTGATATTACGCTACTGGCGGAAATCGGAGTGGTGTTCCTGCTATTTTCCCTTGGACTGGAGTTCTCTCTCGCCAAGATGGTGGCGCTGCGGCAGGTCGTATTCGGGCTTGGCGGCCTGCAGGTGCTGGTCGCTACCTTAATTATCTGCGGAATAGCCATTGCGCTTGGACTTGACCCAACTACTGCCATGGTTGTTGGTGCGGGCTTATCTCTGTCTTCCACCGCTATCGTGTCCCGTGAGCTATCGCAACGCAATGAAATTATTCAGCCACACGGACAGCTGGCGATCGGCGTATTACTGTTTCAGGATATTGCCGCCGTTCTGTTCCTGATTCTGATTCCGGCACTGGCCGGTACCGAAACCCAGATATTCTATCCCATTGGCATGGCACTGCTGAAAGGCTCACTGCTGGTTATTGCCATGATGCTGATCGGCAAATGGGTACTGCCTGCGGTTTTCCATGAAATTGCCCAGGTACGTTCACAGGAACTGTTTGTACTGAGCGCCATTGTTACCGCTTTGCTTGCTGCATGGGTGACGCATGTACTAGAGCTGTCGATGGCCTTGGGTGGTTTTGTTGCCGGGATGATGCTCGGAGAAAGCCATTACCGGCATCAGATCGAAGCGGACATCCGCCCCTTCAGGGATATTCTGCTGGGACTGTTCTTTGTTTCCGTCGGCCTGATGGTCGATGTGAATGACTTTATTGATACGCTGCACTGGGTACTGCTTGCCTCTGCCGGATTAATCCTGTTCAAGCTGGGATTGATATTTACTCTTGGCAAACTGATGGGGCACAAGAAATCCAATGCCTTCCGCGCCGCATTATCACTGGCACAGGCAGGTGAATTCAGTCTGGCATTGATGGCTCTGGCTTCTCAGTACAACCTGATTGCTGCTGATATTTCCTCAATGGTGCTCGCCATTACGATTATATCGATGACGCTGACACCGCTGCTGATCCGCTTCTCATCCCAGCTGACACGCAAGGTATTTGGTAATAAAGAACAGGTTTTTTCAAGTCAGGAGATGATGGAGCAGGCTTGCAATAATGTCTCCGGTCACACGCTGATCTGTGGTTTTGGCCGGGTCGGTCAGGCTGTCAGCCGGATTCTGTCACAGGAAGATCTTGAGTGGGTTGCCCTTGATGATGATCCGTTGCATGTGAAGGAAGCCACCCAAGCCGGTGAACCGGTTTTCTATGGCGACTGCCGCCGCGCTGATATGCTGTCTGGCCTGGGACTGAAACGCGCCCGCCTTGCCGTTATCTGCATAAACAGCAGCAAGGAAGTTCAGAACGTTCTGAAAGAAATCCGCAAGATCAACCCCGATGTGCCCGTACTGGTCCGAACCCGTGATGATTCCCATATGGACAAGCTGATGGAAATGGGTGCGACCAATGTTATCCCGGAGGTACTCGAATCCAGTCTGCAAATTGCGGGTAACGTTCTGATTCAGCTTGGGCAGGAACCAACTGCCGTCAGGGAAAAAATCCAGCGGGTTCGTACCGAACGCTATGAAGTGCTTAATGCCTGCTTCCTTGGGGAAAGCGAAGCGCTGCACAACAAGGAAGGACAGCCCCGTAACCTGCTGCACGGTATTCCGGTGGGTAAAAAAGCCTGGTGCAATGGCAAAACCCTGCAGGAAATCAATCTCGACTATGCAGGTGTGACACTGGATACGATTAAGCGGCAGAGTCGCTCACTGACAGATCCGCTTAATACACCACTGCAGGAAAACGATATTGTTCTGGTCAGAGGTGATGGTGAGCAGGTGGAGCACGCTGAAAGTCTGTTACTTACGGGCAAATAACTACTTTATCTAAGAAGTATATAAAAGCCTCAGGGATTGACATATGCCCGGGGCTTTTATGCTAGGATACGCCCCTTTCTCCCACCAATAAATTGAGAAGTAATGACTGACTACAACACCGTTGAAGAAAAGGTAAGCTACGGTATCGGCCGCCAGATGGGCGACCAGCTGTCCAGCACTCCAATCAAGGGGCTGTCCATTGATGCGGTTCTGGCGGGTCTGGCTGATTCCCTGAACGGTGCTCCAAGCGCTGTTGAGCACACTGCTCTGCAGGCTGCTTTCAATGAAATGCACGAACGCATTCAGGCTGATGAAGCTGAAAAAGCCAAAGAAATGAGCGCTGAAGGCGAGAAGTTCCTGACCGAAAATGCCCAGCGCGATGAAGTGACTGTAACTGAGTCCGGCCTGCAGTTCGAAGTACTGGCTACCGGCGAAGGCGACAAGCCGACCCTGACCTCCAAGGTACGCACTCACTACCACGGCACCCTGATCGACGGTACTGTATTTGACAGCTCTGTTGAACGTAACCAGCCTGCTGAATTCCCGGTTAACGGCGTTATCGCTGGCTGGACTGAAGCGCTGCAGATGATGACTGTTGGTTCCAAGTGGCGCCTGTACGTTCCTTACAACCTGGCCTACGGTGAGCGTGGCGCCGGTGGTGCGATTGGCCCATACGCTACATTGATCTTTGATGTAGAGCTGCTGGATATCGCTGCCTGATCTAATGAACTACCCCGGAGCAAGCTCCGGGGTATCAAGTTAGTTCTGAGTAGTTCGCAGCAAGTTGCGGGGAATATGATCCGCAGAGATTCAAAGGGCTGACCTTTGGTGAGGCTACCTTGTAGAACAGGGCGCGATAGTTTTCTTCTACTCGCGCTTATAAGCACAGAAACACCTTCCCCTTGGCGCTACAGCGCACAATATACGGCAGCAAACTATTTTGTGCGCTTCTGTCCACCTTATAGGTATATCGCACAAAAGCACCCATCACACTGACATACATCAAATTCAACCCGGTCAATGCTGTCTATAGTTGCGCTATATCATTATTTACATCCCCTTGTGAGCTAACCATGAAAAAAGGCAAGCTGCTGCACCCTGAACTGGCGCAGCTTATTGCAGGAATTGGTCATGGTCAGGCGCTGTCTATTGCTGATGCCGGCCTGCCCATTGGCGCAGAAACTCCCCGCATCGATCTGGCTCTGACTCAGGGCGAACCCGGCTTTCTTAAAACGTTGGACGTTGTTCTGAGTGAAATGCAGGTTGAGCAAATTGTTATTGCTGAAGAAATGGCCAGTGTCAGCCCTGAACTCTATAAAGCCCTGATGCTGCGCATCGAACAACTGGGTGAAGAACAGGGTCGCGCCGTCAGCGTGGAACAGATCTCTCATCACAGTTTCAAGCAGCAGTCAGACCAGTCACTGGCCGTTGTCAGAACCGGTGAATTTACTCCGTATGCCAATATTATTCTGAAGGCAGGCGTCGTATTTTGATGAGTCAGTCACAATTACACTCTGCGGCCTCCGGCAATGACCATCCGGCTCCGGTTTTTGAACTGCGTGATGTAGTCAAAACCTTTCCGGGCGTTCGCGCTCTGGATGGTGCTTCCCTGCGTATTTACCCGGGTCGGGTGATGGCGCTGCTGGGTGAAAACGGTGCCGGTAAATCAACCCTGATGAAAGTCATGACCGGTATCTACAAACAGGATTCCGGTACCCTGACTTATCAGGGTAAACAGGTTGATTTCAAAGGTCCCAGAGATTCTCAAAGCCAGGG
This sequence comes from Endozoicomonadaceae bacterium, assembly GCA_965261725.1. Lineage (GTDB taxonomy): Bacteria > Pseudomonadota > Gammaproteobacteria > Pseudomonadales > Endozoicomonadaceae > CANDOC01. The sequence goes on from CBDHDU010000050.1 coordinate 15,124, forward strand.
CGTCGGCATTATTCATCAGGAACTTAACCTGATTAATGAACTTTCGATTGCCGAAAATATTTTTCTGGGACAGGAGCCGGTAAACAGCTTCGGTCGTCTTAACAAGTCGTTTATGCTGGAGGAATCCCGCAAGTTGATGGAACGACTGAATATCAAGATTGATCCCCGTACGCTGGTTGGTTCACTGAACCTGGGCATGCAGCAGATGGTTGAAATTGCCCGGGCACTGTCGATGAATTCCAAAGTCATCGTGATGGATGAACCGACCGATGCGCTGACCGATACCGAAACCGAAAGTCTGTTTCAGGTGATTCGTCAGTTACGGGAAGAAGGCACCGGTATCGTATATATTTCTCACCGGTTGCAGGAAATCTTTGCCATCTGTGACGATGTCACAGTACTGCGTGATGGGCAGTTCGTTAGTGAAGATCCGATTAGCAAGCTGGATGAAGACCGCCTGATTGAACGGATGGTCGGTCGCAGCATCAGTGAACAGTATCCACGTGTAACCTGCGAGCCCGGCAAAACCGTTCTGGAAGCCAGTAATCTGTGCGGCGATGGTCTGCACAATATCAGCTTTGCAGTCAGAGAAGGCGAAGTACTTGGCTTCTCCGGGCTGATGGGTGCCGGTCGTACCGAACTGATGCGCACTATTTACGGTGCCCGCCCGATGACTTCCGGTGAGATCGTTTCTGCAGGCAAACCGATTTCCGTCAAGCGTCCTGCCGATGCACTCAGCCATGGCATTGTCTACATTTCTGAAGACCGTAAAGGCGATGGCCTGATACTGGATTTGCCAATCCACGACAATATGACGCTTTCTGCGCTGAAGCGTTTTGTCAATCAGCCGGGCTATATTGATCGCCGTCGCGAGCAGGAATCCATTGACCACTATGTCAAAGCATTCAATATCAAGGCACCGTCAACCAAACAGCTGATTCGTAACCTGAGTGGTGGTAATCAGCAAAAAGTTGCTATTGCCAAAGGCTTGATGACTCAGCCCCGACTGTTGATTCTCGATGAACCAACCCGTGGTGTTGATGTGGGTGCCAAGCGTGAAATTTACCAGCTGATCAATGAACTGAAAATGAAGGGAATGAGCATTATCATCATTTCCTCTGATCTGCCCGAAGTTATCGGCGTCAGCGACCGTATTATGGTCATGCACAATGGCACCATTACTGGCGAATTCAAGCAGCAGGATGCCACTCAGGAAAATCTGATGCAGTGCGCTGTTGCCCATACCGGCTAATTAAAAGCCTGTTATTTATTTAATTTTCCCCAGCCCTCCTCCCTCATATTCAGGCAGGGCTGTTTTGACTCTCAAGGTTTAAGCAGTATGCAAGCTATTAACCGCGAATGCCTGTCGGGCCCGAATATCAGGGCATGGCTGTTTGAAAACAAATCAATTATCGCCCTGCTGTTGTTTATGGGCGTGGTGTCTCTGTTCAGTCCGAACTTTTTCACCGTTGATAATATTCTGAACATTCTGCGTCAGACGTCTATCAATGCAATTATTGCTGTTGGTATGACATTTGTCATTCTGACCAGCGGTATTGATCTGTCTGTTGGTTCTGTACTGGCGCTGACCGGCGCAATCTGTGCCACCATGATCGGTATGGACTTTAATGTCTGGCTGACCGTTGCCGTCACCCTGTTTCTTGGTATTGCCCTGGGCTGCATCAGTGGTGTTATTGTCGCTTACGGCAAGGTACAGGCATTTATTGCCACGCTGGTCAGTATGACACTGCTGCGCGGTGTCACCATGGTCTACACCGATGGCCGCCCGGTTTCCACCGGTTTCACTGAAATCTCCGATACGTTTGCCATGCTGGGCAGCGATTACATGCTTGGTGTTCCACTGCCGGTCTGGCTGATGGGCGTTGTATATATTGTTGGCTGGTATGTTCTGAACCACACTCGTCTGGGTCGCCACATCTATGCATTGGGCGGTAATGAAGATGCAACCCGCCTCTCCGGTATCAGTGTTGAAAAAGTGAAGCTGGCGGTATACGGCATCAGCGGCATGATGGCAGCAATGGCCGGTATCATCATTACTTCCCGCCTGTCATCTGCACAACCAACGGCCGGTACCGGTTATGAACTGGATGCAATTGCGGCGGTTGTCGTCGGTGGCACCAGTCTGTCCGGTGGTAAAGGTCGTCTGTTCGGTACGCTGATTGGCGCCCTGATTATCGGTATCCTGAATAATGCCCTGAATATGCTGAACGTGTCTTCCTACTACCAGATGATTGCCAAGGCGATGGTAATTCTGCTGGCGGTACTGGTTGATACCCGTTCCGGCAAAAAGTAACAACTGCTGGCAGGGCTGACGCCATCAGCCCTGCTGCAGATAAAATCAAAAACTGATTCAAGCGAACACCAACACCCCTGCATCAATGAGGAAGTACAGCACAAGCTGACTCGATGATTATGAAAAAACTGCTATCTATTGCACTCGCTTCTGCCCTGCTGCTGACCGGCTGCGGCAACTCCGAAGACAAGTCTGCATCCACTGATAACGCTGCCAGCGACCAGAAAACCCTGGCGCTGGTTGTTTCTACCCTGAACAACCCGTTCTTTGTCAGTCTGAAAGACGGTGCTGAAGCCAAAGCCAAAGAGCTGGGTTATGAGCTGCTGGTTCTGGACTCTCAAAACGACTCCGGTCGTGAAATGACCAACGTCGAAGACCTGACCGTTAAAAACATCAATGCCCTGCTGATTAACCCGGTTGACTCCGATGCGGTCACCAGTGCCGTCCGCATTGCTAACCGTGACAATATCCCGGTAATCACCCTCGACCGTGGCGCCAGTGGTGGCAAAGTTGCTTCCCACGTTGCCTCCGATAACGTTGCCGGTGGCGAAATGGCCGGTAAGTTCATTATCGAAAAGCTGGGCGACAAGGCTAAGGTAATCCAGCTGGAAGGTATCGCGGGTACTTCTGCAGCACGCGAGCGTGGTCAGGGCTTTATGAAAGCGATTGACGGCACCGGTGTTGAGCTGCTGGCTTCCCAGCCTGCTGACTTTGACCGTACCCGCGGCCTGAACGTAACCGAAAACCTGCTGGAAGCTTACCCACACGTACAGGCTATCTTTGCCCAGAACGATGAAATGGCACTGGGTGCCATTCGCGCAGTAGAAGGCAAGCAGATGAAAGTTATGGTTGTCGGCTTTGACGGTACTGAAGACGGTATTAAAGCCGTTCAGGACGGCGAAATGGCCGCGACTGTTGCCCAGCAGGCCATCCTGATTGGTGCTACCGGTATCGAAACTGCAGACAAACTGCTGAAAGGCCAGCAGGTTGACGCCTACACTCCGGTTCCGTTGCAGTTGATTCTGCCTCAGTAATACGTAAGCTTTTCATTCCGCTTATATGAAAGAAACCGGTACTTGTTGCCGGTTTCTTCTATTTCCAGACGACGATTTGAGAATAACTGAAATGGAACAGAGCAAACTTCTCGTTCTCGGCAGCGTAAACGCTGACCACGTGATCCATGTTCCCTCCCTGCCCCGCCCGGGTGAAACCATCAGCGGTCATCATTACCAGATTATTCCCGGTGGCAAGGGAGCCAACCAGGCTGTCGCCTGCACCCGTCTGGGTGGCGATACCCGGTTTATGGCCTGCATGGGTAATGATGCTTTTGGTCGTGATCTGCTGGAGCAGTTCAACAAGATGGGAATGAAAACCGATACCGTTGAATGTGTTCCCGACAAGGCAACCGGTGTCGCCCTGATCTGTGTCGACAGCAATGCAGAAAACAGCATCGCTATTGCACCTGAAGCTAATGCCTGCCTGACTCCGGCGAAAGTAAATACTCACAAGGCAGCGATTGAAAAAGCAGACTGGTTATTAATGCAGCTGGAAACCCCAGCTGATGGTTTGCAACAGGCTATTGATATCGCAGTACAGCATAAAACCGGTGTCATGCTGAATCCGGCACCTGCCCGCCCCTTGCCGCCTGAGTTGTTGTCCGGTGTCGACATCATTACACCCAACCAAACTGAGGCCGAAGTACTGACAGGTGTTACTGTAAGCGACACGGAATCTGCTGCTGTCGCTTCAGAAAAACTTCATACCATGGGAATTGGCACAGTCATCATTACCATGGGCGCTAAAGGTGCCTGGGTATCTGAATCCGGTAATCGCTACCTGGTAGAAGGTTTTGCTGTAAAACCCGTTGATACCACCGCTGCAGGCGATACCTTTAACGGTGCACTGCTGGTCGCACTGGCGGAAAACAAATCACTGCAAGAAGCGGTGCGTTTTGCCAATGCCGCCGGTGCAATTTCCGTGACGCGCAAAGGGGCTCAGCCTTCTGTTCCAAACAGGGCTGAAGTCGATAACTGGTTGCTGGATCAGTAACCAAATTAAGCCATGGCACTCTTCACTCTCTCTATGCGGGAGTGGGAAGTGCTATGAAACACCACATGCTGAAGTGAAAGAATAACTTCGATGCATAGAAAGGATATACAACAGTGATTCGATCGTATCAGAAGCATGATCTGGATAGGATGCTTGATATCTGGCTGGCAGCTTCAATTCAGGCACATCATTTTATTGCTGAAGAATTCTGGCAGGCTCAGGTTATCAATATGCGGGAACTTTATCTGCCTGCATCTGAGAACTATGTGTTCGAGCAGGATGGCAGCGTTGTCGGCTTTTATTCATTGCATGATGACATGCTGGCAGCTATTTTCGTTAGCCCGGAACTGCAAGGTAGAGGTATTGGCAAACAGCTGCTGGATCACGCCAAAGCACAACGCAAGCGCATTAGTCTGTCTGTTTACAAAGAAAACCAGCCCGCTTATCAGTTTTATTTATCTCAAGGCTTTAAGGTTGTCAGCGAACAGCCGGATCAGCACACAGGCCATCCGGAATACACGATGGTATTTGAGCAGAATTGATTAAATACCACATCCATGTGGTAAGCCCTGCACCCGAAGGCACAAGCGTTTCACTACCGAGATCAGGTCTTAGCCTTATCTGTTAGCGCGGTTAATATAATCTTTCAGAACATAAAATCAGATCGAGGTATACCTCAACTGTACTATGTTTTCCTGCTCAGATAACTTGCTTGGTCACTACAACCTGGCTGCGCGCTCACGATACGGGCAAAAGGTATTAACCATATAGCTGATATAAAAACATCGTCTAATGTATGACTGGCAAGAATTAGCCACGAGAACTATAAGTAATGTGCTCGCTAAAGTGTCCAAGCGAAAGTCTCTTTCGCTGAGTGTAGCTGTAAAGAAAAAGCTGGTTTACCACGCGGTAACCAGCTTTTTTAATGCCTGCTGTTTATGTTTTAGTAAAACAAGCGACAGAGAGCAAAGTACTCCCGTCACTTGAAGTAGTTATTTCTTACTTTTTGCTGCGCGTTTCTTCGCTGCCGGTTTTTTAGCCTTTGCTGCAACTGCGTCAGGCAGCATAATCGCCGCTGCTTCTTTAAAGTTGCTGACAAAGTGGACCGTCATGCCTTCTTTCACATACTCCGGCAGTTCTTCGTAATCACGCTGATTGGCTTCCGGCAGCATGACTTCCATAATGCCTGAACGACGTGCGGCAATGACTTTTTCCCGAATACCACCCACGGCCAGTACCTGACCGGTCAATGTTAATTCTCCGGTCATTGCCATTGGCCTGGGCTGTTTATCTGTCGCCAGCGATAACAGCGCGGACGCCATAGTAACACCGGCACTGGGGCCATCTTTCGGTGTTGCACCTTCAGGCACATGCAGGTGCAGGAAGTTCTTGTTAAAGAATTCAGGATTCGCACCAAACTGCTCGGCATTACCGGTAATGTAACTCCAGGCAATATCTGCGGACTCGCGCATCACCTCACCCAGCTTACCGGTCAGCTTAAAGCCTGCCCGCTGACTGTGTACCCGTGTCGCTTCAACAGGCAATGTTGCGCCACCCATCGAGGTCCAAGCCAGCCCGGTGATAATACCCACGCCCCGCATAATCTTTTCTTGTCGGAAGTAAGGTTTGCCAAGGTACTCTTCCAGATCTTTGATTCCGACACTGATTTTACTGTCCGGCGCATCCAGCATTTTCACAACAGCTTTACGAACAATCTTCTGCAGCAGTTTTTCCAGATGACGTACGCCGGATTCACGGGCATAGCCTTCAATGAGAACTTTCAATGCCGCATCAGTAATTTTCAGCTGGTTCTTTTTCAGGCTGGTGTTTTTAAGCAGCTTGGGCCAGAGATGATTCTTGGCAATCGCCAGTTTTTCGCGGGTGATATACCCGGCCAGACGAATCGTATCCATCCGGTCCAGCAAGGGGCCGGGAATAAAGTCCAGCTGGTTTGCCGTACACACGAACAGCGTACGGGAAAGATCAATCCGCATATCCAGATAGTGATCCAGAAATTCACTGTTCTGTTCCGGATCAAGCATTTCCAGCATGGCTGAAGCCGGATCACCCCGGAAGGATGCTCCCATTTTGTCGATCTCGTCCAGCATGATGACCGGATTAGAGACTTCGACTTCTTTCAGCGCCTGCACCAGTTTACCCGGCATCGCACCCACATAAGTACGACGATGGCCTTTAATTTCGGCCTCATCACGCATACCACCCAGACTGAAGCGATAGAACTTGCGCCCCAACGCTTTGGCTATTGAACGACCAATTGAGGTTTTACCAACCCCCGGCGGCCCCACCAGCAGCATAATGGAACCGGTGACTTCACCTTTCCAGGCGCCGATTGCCAGAAATTCAATAATCCGGTCTTTAACATCTTCCAGACCTTCATGGTCTGCATCCAGCACCTTACGGGCATGTTTCAGCTCAAGGTTATCCTTGGAGAAAACACCCCAGGGCACGGAGGTTGCCCAATCGAGATAATTACGGGTGACACCGAATTCCGGCGATCCCATTTCCAACATTGAAAGTTTATGCAGCTCATCATCAATCTTGACCTGAACTGCCGGGGGAACAGTTTTGCCTTCCAGCCGTGCTTCGAACTCTTCAATTTCTGCGGTACGGTCATCCTTGGAAATACCCAGTTCTTTCTGGATTACCTTCAGTTGCTCTTTAAGGAAGAACTCCCGTTGATGCTTGGTAATCTTGCGGTTTACTTCTTCACTGATTTCACGCTGCAACCGTGCAACTTCATGCTCTTTGCGAATCAGTACCAATACTTTTTTCATCCGCCGCATCAGCGGCAGGGTTTCCAGCACTTCCTGCAGTTCACCGCCGGATGCTGTGGTAATCGCCGCAGCAAAGTCAGATAAAGGAGACGGGTCACGCGGGCTGAAGCGGTTCAGGTAGCTTTTCAGCTCTTCGGTATACAGCGGGTTCAGTGGCAACAGCTCTTTAATGGACTTGATCAGCGCCATGGCATAAGCCTTCAGCTCATCACTGTCCTTTTCTTCACACTTCGGATATTCAACCTGTACCAGGAACGGTGCGGTTTTCCTGAGCCAGCGTTTGATACGGAAACGCTGTAAACCCAGAGATATAAACTGTAACTGATCCCCTTCGCTGATCAGGTTATGCATTTTGACGGCACAACCGTATTCCGGAAAATCATCCGGTTTGGGTTCCTGTCCGGAAACACCGCCGATCCATGCCAGACCCAACGCCTTTTGTGGTGTTTGTTCTACCCGTTGCAGCGTGTCTTCCCATTGATCTCTGGGGAAAACCAGTGGCTGAACCTGCGCCGGAAAGAAGGGCCGACTGTTAACCGGCATTAAATAAAGTTTGTCTGGCAAAGCTTCCTGAGGCAGAACCAGCCCGGTTCCGGCTTCTTCAGGCATGTCTTCTGCTTCATCGCCCTCAAGGATACTGGCATCCACGTCAAGGGGCTCTTTATCCTGTTCGCTCATTCGTTCGGACCTGTCTTAACTTATAACTTTTCTAATATGGGGCATGATGTCATTTTGCAAGGGGGCATATGCCAGCCTAAGCCTGATTTATAGCCATTCAGGCAGAATAACCAGCTTATGAGCCATAATTTTGTTAATAAACAAACTCATACATTATGGCTGACTCAGGGGCTATTGACGTTTGCTCGTGAACTCAAACGTTAACAACCCCCAGTGCTGAATAAATGGTTATCGGCCATTCAGTGTGTTTTTGCACCCCTGAACACCCTCTGAACAGCGCTTACGTATTACGCCCGTGATAATGGGATTTGCGCGGACTTGTCCGGTCAGCAATTCCAATTATACTCCCGCGCCATTGAGTCCTTCCCGGCAGCTCCACGCACCGGTGAAAAATAAACAGGACCAACACTCAAGGGGGTCATCATCAAAATCTCAGGCCCGTTTTAACGCTCACATTTTTACACGACGGATACGGCAATGATTGACAATCATCTGCTGGAGTTCGGCCTGTTGTGCCTGACTTCTTTGTTTACCATGATCAACCCGCTCAGCATCACGCCGATTTTTACATCGATGACAGCGGATTTACCTAAAGAACAGTCTCGCTGTGTGGCGATGCGCGCAACGGCAACGGCGGCTGTGATCCTGATCGTATTTGCGATTACTGGCTCGGCAATCTTTGAAATTTTCGGTATTTCAACCAACAGCCTGAAGATTGTGGGTGGTGTACTCTTTTTCCTGATGGGCTATGAGATGGTGCAGGCAAAACTGAGTCGCACCAAGTTTGATAATGCCCAGAACCTTCAGGCGGTTGACGCATACACTAACGACATTGCTATTACGCCGCTGGCGATTCCGCTGATCTCCGGACCCGGT
>CBDHDU010000051.1:0-135692 GCA_965261725.1 Endozoicomonadaceae bacterium
TATACGTAGTTTGTTACAGGGACCAGTCAATGCTCTGGATGTTAGCCCTGTCAATTTTCCGGAAATATCAAAATAGCGGATCTCCCGGAAATTAAACAGACGCTCATAATACCCTGCCCAGGTATCCATCTGCCCCTGCCGGACATTATGAGTTAAATGGTCAATGACCAGCAGGCCGTCACCAGCATGCTCAGGAATAGCTGCTTTCGAATCATCAAACGGCACAAAATCCACATCATAGATCGTCCCGGCATCACCATAGCGATCTACCAGATAGATACGGCTGCCACCAATACCTTCTATAGCCGGGATATTCAGTTCCATTGGAGCCGGTAGTCCTTTAACCGGCGTAGCACCGAGCTTAACAGCCCGTTCAAATGCATAACCGGCATCTGCCACACGAAATGCCATAGCACAGGCACAGGGGCCATGTTCGGCAACAAAGCCGGAAGCAAAACTCTCCTGCTCTCCATTTACTATGAAATTAATATCTCCCTGTCGCATAAGAATCACATTACGAGAACGGTGGCGGCCTACAGCCTTAAAGCCCATCAGTTCAAACAGAGATACAAGATCTTGGGGGTCCGGCGCAGCAAATTCGACAAATTCGAAGCCATCCGTGCCCATTGGGTTTTGGTCGGTAATCAATGCAGCGTTCAGACAAGGGGTCATGCATGTCTCCTGAGTTACAGAAAGTCATGTGAGAAACACCGCAGGGATCACCTTTCAGTGTTAAACGCTCACACATACAGCAAGATCTCATTATTTATAGAAGCTGTTATGACATTATCCACTGTCATAACAACTGAACCTGATAACACTCGATGTTTACTACATCATGCGAACAGATATCGTTGAAGATCAAGAATAAACGACGACAACAATTCAAAAGCGCTGCTGCTTACGATGCTTTTATCGTCCCCACGTAAGCAAGTGCCCCTCTGTGATAGCAATGATCAAGTTCAACAAATACGAACATATCAGAATATGTGATATATCCAGACATCGCAGAATTACAGGTTATCGGATTAATTAGAAACTAGTTAGTCTGTTCAGTTTTGTTTTTATCTTGAATGATTTTTCTTGTTATCAACATAGAGGATAAACTCGGCGCTAATGGTTCAATGACACTAAAAAGTCATGCCTGCTAAACATAAAATGAAAATATCTACCGGGGCAAATGAAAACAGCATAAATATTTGATTTATATTCGAAAAATATAATCCAAAGCTTTACCCTTTGTTACAGCCAGTAAAAAATTTTGGTCAAGGCATTTAAAATTGATGCTTCCGGCTTTTATATCATATTCAAGATCCTCAACATTCCCTACTGGTAGCTGCACAGGGAATCTTACTTGTTCTCTGTTATCAAAGTAACACTAAGCAACATAATAAAACACTTCTAAAGTGTTTAACCCCGTCAGGGAGTCAATATTCAGACTAAAGTGTCTAAACCCCTTTCGAAATAATGAAATATTACTTATGAGCAGCCCGGAGATGTCGACGACCGCTGATCTGGACCAGGGAGGCACTGATCAGCTTTACAAGTACTGGCGCTTGCATGTCTTTCTTGGCATTTATGCCGGTTATGCGGTTTTCTACATTACCCGCAAGTCTTTCACCTATGTAACTCCAGCCCTGATACAGGATATGGGGTTTGATAAAGCCGATATCGGGTTGATTGGCACCCTCTTTTACTTCACTTACGGTGCCAGTAAGTTTATTAGTGGCATTCTGAGTGACCACTCTAACCCCCGCTACTTCATGGCGATTGGCCTGTTTATGACGGGTGTGCTGAATATTATATTCGGACTGAGCACATCACTGACAGCATTTGCAACAATCTGGACGCTCAACGCTTTCTTCCAGGGATGGGGCTGGCCTCCCTGCTCCAAAGTACTTAATAGCTGGTATTCCCGCACCGAAAGGGGTTTCTGGTGGGGTATATGGAACACCACCCACAATGTCGGAGGTGCGATTGCCCCGGTATTACTGGGCTGGCTGGTTATGACAATGGGCTGGCAGTTCGGCATGAGTGCCGCCGGTCTGCTCGGCATGGTAATGACATTTTTCCTGATTTCCCGGGTTCGGGACAAACCTCAAACAATGGGTTTACCCACCGTAGGGCAATGGCGCAATGATGAGCAGGAAATCGCTCACGAGAAAGAAGGACAAGGTCTCAGCAGTAAAGAAATCCTGTTTCAGTATGTACTGAACAACAAGCTGTTATGGTTGCTGGCGCTGACCTATATCCTGATTTATATCGTCAGAACAGCAATCAGTGACTGGGGCAATCTATACCTGACAGAAGTTCATGGTTACTCGCTACTGACAGCTAATTCAGCGCTTTCTGCATCGGAAATCGGTGGGTTTCTTGGCTGTCTGGTTGCCGGTTGGGGGTCAGACTGGTGGTTCAAGGGTAACCGCGGCCCGATGAATATTATCTTTTCTATCGGTGTTGCGTCCACCGTAATCGGACTCTGGATGATCCCGAATGCAGCGCTTACTGTTCAGGTTGCCCTGTTCTTTATGATCGGATTCTTCATCTATGGGCCACAAATGCTGATTGGTATGGCTGCTGTTGAGTGCTCACACAAGAATGCAGCTGGCGCATCCAACGGCTTTGTCAGCTTGTTTGCTTATGTTGGCGCAGCACTTTCCGGCTATCCGGTTGCCAAAATTATGGAATCTTATGGCTGGAATGGCTTTTTCACTACGCTGGCAGCCTGCTCTATTATGGTGATTGTGCTGTTTATCCCCTTTATTATTTCGGGCGGACGCTTCAACAGTCACGCTAACAAATAGCACTTGCAAAGCTAGCTCCTCTCTTTAATGAGCGGAGCTAGCTCAATCAGTCATCATCAAACTGACCATACATTTCCGGAGCCAGATTATCGAACCGGGAATGCCTGCCCTGGAATGCCAGACGGCAGGTGCCGATTGGGCCATTACGCTGCTTACCGATAATAATTTCCGCCACGCCTTTATATTCAGTATCCGGGTTATAAACCTCGTCCCGGTACACGAACATAATGACATCAGCATCCTGCTCAATCGCGCCAGATTCACGCAAATCAGAGTTTACCGGGCGCTTATTCGGACGCTGCTCAAGAGAACGGTTAAGCTGGGAAAGTGCAACAACCGGTGTATTAAATTCTTTTGCCATTGCTTTCAGCGAGCGGGAAATTTCAGAAATTTCATTCGTTCGCCCTTCACTGAAACCCGGTATCTGCATCAACTGCAGATAGTCGACCATAATCAAACCAACATCACCATGTTCACGCACCAAGCGCCGGGTACGGGAACGCATTTCCGAAGGACTGATACCCGCCGTATCATCAATAAACAGTTTACGCTCGGAAATCAGTTTTACTGCCGAGGTCAGCTTGGGCCAGTCTTCGTCTTCCAGCTTGCCGTTACGAACCTTGGTTTGATCAATTCGTCCCAGCGATGCCAGCGATCGCATCATCAACTGTTCTGAAGGCATCTCCAGACTGAAGACCATAATGACCTTGTCAGAGCTCAGCAGGGCATTCTCTACCAGATTCATGGCAAACGTAGTTTTACCCATGGAAGGTCGACCGGCCACAATCACCATATCTGCGGGCTGCAGTCCGGATGTCATCTCATCCAGATCGCTGAAGCCGGTTGTTATACCGGTAATCTGGTCACCTGCATTGAACAACTCATCAATCTTATCGATGGTTTTGTTAAGCAGGGTTTTGACATCAACCGGGCCGCCGCTTTTAGGGCGGGATTCAGCAATCTGAAATACCAGTCGCTCCGCTTCATCCAGCAACTCAGCAGACTTACGCCCTTCCGGTTGATAAGATTTATCTGCAATTTCCTGACTGACAACAATCAGCTTCCGCAGAATAGCACGCTCATAAATAATATCCGCGTAGGCGCGGATATTGGAAATACTGGGTGTCGCTTCCACCAGCTCAGTCAGATAATCCAGCCCGCCAGCCTGATCCAGCATATCCAGATTTTCCAGATGCCCCATCAGGGTAATCGGGTCAAACGGCTTGCTTTCAGCCGCCAGCGCAATCATGGATTCAAATATAGTTTTATGGGACGGATTATAGAAATCTTCAGCGGTAATCGTATCCGCCACCTGATCCCAGACCTGATTATCCAGCAACAAGCCACCCAGAACCGACTGCTCGGCTTCAATGGAATGAGGTGGTGTTTTCAGCGCCATCATAGCGCCATCAAGCGGCAATTGAGGCTCAGGGGAAGTGTCTTCCGGTGACATCGCATCAGGTGCAAGAGGGTCTAACATGGCAGCCCTGTGATTTAGCCAAAGCGTATGAGAAGGATTATATCCATAATGCCAGTTGAGTGGCCTGAAATAAAATCGCCCGCGCCAGATAACTGGAGCGGGCGATTTGCATTCGGTAGCAAAGTTTTAAAAACAGGGCTACCGAAGCAGTGCTAACGGTAATAACTGATTACTCAGCTACAACGTTAACCTTAACTGCAGCGTCAACGTCGGTGTGCAGGTGGATAGCAACTTCGTACTCACCAACCATACGCAGAGCACCTTCCGGCAGACGAACTTCGCTCTTGGAAACTTCAACACCGGCAGCAGTGATAGCGTCGGCCAGGTCACGAGTACCGATAGAACCGAACAGCTTGCCTTCGTCACCAGCTTTAGAAGCCATGGAAACTTCCAGACCAGCCAGTTTGTCAGCACGAGCCTGTGCAGAAGCCAGTGCTTCTTCAGCAGCTTTCAGCAGCTCAGCACGACGTGCTTCAAAAGCTTCCAGGTTGCCCTTGGTAGCTGGAACAGCTTTACCAAAAGGAATCAGGAAGTTACGGCCGTAACCAGCCTTAACGTTTACTTTGTCGCCCAGATTGCCAACGTTGGCAATTTTTTCAAGCAGAATGACTTCCATCTCGCTTACCTCTTTATCACCATGAATTCTGCGTTATCGCCGTTTCGAGGCGTAAGCCGCGCTCTTGCGGCACAGAGATTCACGGTTTTAAACCATGAAATTTTACCTGCCACCTCAGCCTTGCAGTCGATTCCGCATTCTGCCGCGGAAATCGAGCAGGCTATCGAGGCAAGCCAGCAATACGATCAGGGGATACATCACCTGCGTCATGAACATCAGCATCAGATAGAACACTATCAACCAGTGATGGCTCAATCCACGCAATCCCACAGTACCATGCACCAGTCCGATCCCGGCAATCAGCAGGGGGATCGACAGTGCCGGCAACAACACGGCCAAAGGTGTCCAGAGTGTGGTTCCGAACATCATCAGCAACAGCAAGCCACCGGAAAGAACGGCACCGAGCCTCAGCTCATGAAATTCAGCCCGGAATCCTTCCGGGTTATACAATGCTGCCTGCCAGCGTCGCGCCAGAATCAGCGCCATGACACTCAGCAGCAGGTTAAACCAGCCAAGCACTCCGGTTACGACGTAACGTAACACAGGTTCCAGCTCATCAGCCTTAACCTTGGTATTCCCGAAATTCTTGAGCTGCGTTGCCACAAACTCCTGAACCAGCGATACCAGCATATCCACTGCCTGAGGCATAAACCCCAGAATGATCCCGGCAGATACAGCACTGGCCGGTATGACCAGCAGCAGTGTCTGTGTCCAGGACACACTTTGTCTTAACCAGGCTGCCATGGCAGCCGTTGTCAGCAAGCAAATGATTGCTGACGGTTGCCCCGTTGCTGCATAGGCAATAGCTGGCAGGGCGGCCCACATCATTGTGTTGAAGCCTTCCCGCGTACCATGCCTCAGCCAGACCAGCGCAACAGCCGCTGCGCCCAGCCAGTACATCATGGGCAGGGCCGTCAGGCCCGCTGCGAAAATGGCCGCCTGCCAGCGACCACTCATGATATATCCCGCTATACCACTCATCAGTATCCCTCTGTCAGAGGTATACGATTAGTGACGATCGCAGTAGGACAGCAGGGCAATGTAACGGGCACGCTTGATAGCGGTTGCCAGCTGACGCTGGTAACGAGCCTTGGTGCCAGTGATGCGGCTCGGTACGATCTTACCGGTCTCACTCACGTATGCTTTCAGGGTGTTGATGTCCTTGTAATCAATTTCCTGGACACCTTCAGCGGTAAAACGGCAAAACTTCCGACGACGGAAAAAACGTGCCATAACAGCGTCTCCTTAATTATTCAGTTACAGATCCAACAGAAACGCTGATTATTCAGCTGCTTCCTCAGCCTTTTCTTCCTGTGCAGGTGCTTTTTCAGCACGCTCAGCACGGTCTTCACGACGGTCTTCGCGACGATCATCGCGACGGTCGTCACGGCGCTCGCGCTTTTCTTCCTGCATCATGATAGAAGCTTCGGTGATTGCTTCGTTACGACGAACAACCAGGTTACGGATAACCGCGTCGTTGTAACGGAAGCTGTCGGACAGTTCCTGCAGAGTGGCGCTGTTACATTCGATGTTCATCATCACGTAGTGAGCTTTGTGGATCTTCTGGATTGGGTAAGCCAGCTGACGACGGCCCCAGTCTTCCAGACGATGAACCTGACCTTCGCCTTCAGCGATGGTCTTCTTGTAGCGCTCGACCATAGCCGGCACTTGCTCGCTCTGATCTGGGTGAACCAGAAATACGATTTCGTAATGACGCATAATTGCTCCTTACGGGTTTGTAGCCTCCCGTTTAAATAACGGTGAGGCAAGGAGAACCGGGATCCAAAATTGCCCGACTTCTACAGTCGACACTGCAAAAGCAGAAAATATCCCTTTAGCCTGTGACTTTTTCAACAATATAGCTGCATAACAGCAAATGTTGCCAAAGACGGGCGACCCAGCGAAGAAAGAGCGGAAATTCTAGAGAAGGGCAACCGAAGATGCAACCTCAGGCGGATAAAGGTTTGCGCGTATTTATCTGCTCTCCCGCCCTAAGCATGCATCCATCAGGTACAGAATCAATACAGATATCCGAAATCAGTTATGAATTTCGATAAATCGCAGCAAGTTATCTGCCACAACATTCACTAACCGTTGCCTTGACTCACGGCTTGCCCAGGCACAATGCGGGGTTACAATCAGGTTTGGAATATCATTATCTAGCAACGGGCTACCATTAACAGGTGGCTCCTGAGTCAGTACATCAGTTGCCGCGCCGCCCAATGCTCTTGCTTTTAATGCTGCAGCCAGATCAGTCTCATTAACCAGCCCACCGCGAGCAGTATTGATTAACAGGGCATGATCAGGCATCAATGCAAGTCTGCGTGTATCCAGCATATTGAGCGTGGCGTCTGTCAAAGGGCAATGCAGAGAAACGACATCCGCCTGCTTCAATCCTTCTTCGAGTTCCACCCGGTCAGCAGCAACAGAAGGTGATCCCGGAACAGCAGCCTTTATGACTTTCATTCCGATGCCTTCTGCCAGCTTTGCCATTGCCTGCCCCAGAACCCCGTAACCCACTATAAGTAACGTTCTTCCGGCAAGCTCCATAGGCGGGTAATCCAGCCGACAAAACATAGGACTTTGCTGCCATTCACCAGCATCAATCTGCCGCTGCAGAAACGGCAGCCGGTTGGCCAGTGCCAGCATAAGAGCAAAAGCATGCTGGGCGACAGATGCAGTTCCATAACCACTAACATTGGTTACAGTAACGCCCTGTGCAGCTGCAGCATCAAGATCAATATTATTAGTGCCTGTTGCTGTGACACCAATATATTGCAGTTCCGGTAATTGCTGTAAATGATCCTCATAGATACAAACCTTATTGGTCAGTGCAATATGCGCTCCCTCCATACGCGAAAGCAGTTGTTCCGGCGAGGTTGTGCCATAGTAAGTCCATTGCACTGGAAGGCTCGTCAGTGATGAAAGATCTACATCATTTCCCAACGTACCCCTGTCCAGTATCACTCCGGATAGCTGCATTTACCGCCCCTTAACATCTTTCTTATTAACTACTACGCTGACATACCGCTTCAAACAGGCAAACACCGGTTGCCACTGAAATATTCAGACTGCTGACAGTACCCGCCATCGGAATAAACACCAGCGCATCACAATGCTCGCGGGTCAGGCGACGCATGCCCTTTCCTTCTGCACCCATAACCAGCGCCATCGAGCCTTTCAGATCGGTCTGATAAACATGACCTTTTTTTGCTCTTCTCCACTAATCAAACAAGCGCAGGCTATCAACTACCATTTCAAAGAAACGATACCTTGACGAAAAGCTTACCTAACAATGCTGGGTCAGAAATGATTGATACAATATTATTGCTGAACAGGCTATTTTTATTTGTACTAACCACCTTAAAGCTGATACCAATAGTGGTAGCAGGTTCGTCATTTATCATCACGATCTATCAGGAAAATAGTTGCTAGGAAATCTACGAAAGAGAATATGCGGGGAAGATAGAAAAACTACTATTACCACAGGGCGAAAGCTTCATTAAAACTAACGTACACGAATTTATGATCCATCCTCTTTCTATCCTTAAAAGAGGCTAATCGGATGCCTGCTTGTACGCCTATAACCGATAGATTCCAGACATTAAGTGATTCGCGTAGCGCTATTCACATCACCTACTCGCTGCCAGAAGTTCTATTTATCGTTTACGCCAGCGTCTTAAGTGGCTACAACGAGTGGGAAAGCATGGCTAATTTTGGCAGCTACAACCTCACTTGGTTTCGTCAGTTCTTCCCTTACCGCTGGGGCATGCCTTCGCACCACACTATCGAGAAAGTATGCATGATGATTAACTCCAAAGCGTTCATGCAGCTCTTTATTGATTGGATGCAGGATGTCGTTGCCAGAATTGATGATCAGGCAAACGACGAGCCAGACAATAACAATAAGCAGGATATAGACGACGTTATAGCTATTGATGGTAAGGCGCTGAGGGGATCGCGCCCCGCTAAGGGTAAAAAAATGGTTCATATCGTCAGTGCTTACAGCGCCAAACTCAGCCTGATATTAGGGTTTACTCCCGTTGAGAGGAAATCCAATGAGATTACTGCTATCCCAGAAATTCTGGACATGTTGGTGGTAGAAGGATGCCTGATAACGAGTGACGCCATGGGTTGTCAGAAAGACACCTGTCAGAAGATCGTGGACAAAAAGGCAGACTATCTAATCTGCGCCAAGAATAATCAACCCACGCTTTGTAAAAACATAGAGAAAGTGTTTACAAAGCACATCGAAGATCATCCGAAAGACCCGGAGCCTACTGATGCCAATGTTTTTTTTGCAGAAACAGAAGAGCAAAGCCGTAATCGTCAGGAACACCGTCGTTGCTGGGTGTTTAATGACGTTTCAGAGATTGATCCTGATAATGAATGGGCAAAACTGACTCAGTTTGCTGTCATTCAGAGAGATCGACTGATCCATTCGATACAAACGACAGAGTTGCATTGTTACATTATGAGTCGGGAAATGCCTGCTCAAAGCGTGCTGGAGAGTGTTCGGGCTCATTGGTGCATCGAGAATGGCCAGCACTGGAAACTCGATGTCAGCTTTGCCGAAGATGCGTCAAAAATCCATGAGCGCACTGCCGTAAAGAACTTAGCCACTGTTAGGCGCTGTTGTTTCAATGCTCACAATCAGAGTGATCGCTTCCCTAAGAAAAGCATGAACCGCAGGATAGAGCTGGCAGGGCTCGATGAAGAGTACCGAGCTGAGTTAATTAGGGAGTGTTCATTTCTCTGAGCAAAAGGTTCGCTGAACGGCATCAGAGCGAAAAAAAGGTTTATTCATATCTTCTCAAATGAAGAGGTAGTGACTTGTATCAAATTCAGTATTTTGAGCCATAAATGTAGCATTGCGGCGCGACATAGAAAAATTGAGCTATTTATTGCCAATAATAAATGCTGATGAGTACTGGAATTTATTCTTTAGCACGATGGAACCTTCCAAGGTTTCGCCCTGACTATTACCAAGAGTTACTAATAACACTATTTCTGCTCCAGGAATACAGGCGGAAGTCAGGCGGTATTATCAAGGACTGGCACAAGGAATAATCCATCAAAATCGTGAACAGTGTAATGACCTGGATAGTTTGCTGACTGAAGGAATCGATGAAGCTTTCACTACACTGGGAAGTGTTAAGTTCATTGATACCAGAGCATTTCTTCCATACCACATCAAGGTAGAAAATATGGGGCTTTCGCAGGTTGGCTGATCATTTTTGAGCCTCCTGCCGAATTTTCAGATACAGATATTCAAGGTCATTGTAACCACATGCCTTGTAGACAATTCGTTTGATGACCCCATTGAAGGCTTCGATCTTTGCGCTGGTTATACGATGCTGGCAATAGGACAGTAAACCTTCTCTTGCTCTATCCAGCCCCCTTGCAAAGCGTTTAAGCTCATCAATACCAGTTTCTTTGGCCAATCCTATCCACTTGTCGAGAAACTTGCTGGCACAGGCTTTGTAGGTGTACGTCCATAGTTGTCTGAGCATATCCTTCAGTATGTAGGCCTGATTCAGATCTTCATTCATTGACAGTAACTCATGCAGGCTGGTTTCTCGCTTTGGTGTGAGGTTTTCTACATTCATGAACAGGTTGAACCGCTGACCTTTGATAAAAGGCTTATCGTCTTCCTGTGCTTGCCTCCACTCTCTACGACGAATTTTGTCTATGACTTCGTTGTAGTTAGCAATGATGTGAAACTTGTCATAGACAATATCAACATCTGGCAGGTACTCTTTGACCGATGCCTTATAGCTGCCACCGCGATCTATTCCTGCGCACTGAATACAGGCTCTTTGCTCCAGTGTCAGACTGCTCAGAAAACGGTCTAACGTCGCTTTTCGTTTACCTTCACCAAGGTAGAGGATCTCACCTGTATCAGCATTTAGAACAATGGTCAGATAGTGATGTACCTTGCCTATTGATTTCTCATCGATTAACAAAGCCCGTAAGCCGTCGAGCTTGGGGGCTGGCAGAGTTTTCATTAGCATCTCTTTATTCCAGCGCCGTGCTGTGTCATGGGATATAGCGATGAATTCCGGAACCTTATCGCTGGGCATGTAACGGCATAGATGGCTAACATCCTGTTTTAGGCGGTCTGTAGCTTGAGCCTTGGGAGAAAGGCTAGGAATAGTCACTGTCTCTATATGCTTACAATTTGAACAGCGACCCTGATAGGCTGTGAATAGCAGGTTGACCTTGATTGAACCAAACGGCAGATCTTGAACATTTCTATCATTCTCGCGCATCTTGCCCATAGGCCAGTGACACTGGCTGCACTTGAACTGCTGTATACGACCATCTCTACGCAAATAGACGAATGCTTCAGAGGCATCCCAGTCGATATCAATACGGTCGATTACCCAACCAGAAAATGCGAACATAGGACGAAGTGAGGGTGTTGCACACATGGCTGATCCTTCAGAAATGTTGATCCTTTCAAATCAATCATTCACTGAAGGCTATTTCTGTTGCAACCCCTCGCTTTTCATCAGCCAACCTGCGAAAGCCCCACATTTGCAAGCCTGAAAAAAACATGCAGGCTGCACGGCATATCCTTCTCCAACTATCTAAAAGATAGAATCTGCGGAACCCAGATGATTCCCAGACTGTCAGACGTGGTGCGGGATAAATCTGCCCGGCTCATGGGTGATGCCGCCTACGGATTTTGAGCAGTTACCTTGAATATGCATTCCATTCCAGCAACTGTATAAAAGCGTCCCTTAAAGATGCATCTATGAGAAAAATAGCATCTTACCAACTAACACCTGCCTTCCAACCCTTAGTGGTTATAATACATGATATGGAAGATGACGCTTGGTTTGAAGGTAACAACGTAATAGCAAGCATTCGAAACCGTCTGACCGAGATGGAAACATTACTCTTACGAGTTGAAATAAAAGCAATAATTTTTAAAGGTGATCTTGTTCATAATGCCTATGGAAGAAGTAACGAAGGCCGGCGAACACCTCTAAAAGTTACTGCCCGAAAACCTCGAAATTGTATGGAAAAAATAACGCGATATTTAACAGGCAGCCATGAATACGAAACGTTTACTCCGCTACTAGAGGCTGAGTTCCCTGAAGTAGTTGAATGAACTACACTTCCCATGCCTTCTACCTTTTAGGGGTTCTTTATGCAATCAGAACTCTTTCGGGACTTTATTAATTCCATACCGTCATTAAGCGATGAGCAGTGGAAAATTCTTGACAGGACACTGCTCAATGCCCGAATACCGGATGAGGATATAGTAGAAAAACCTGAATCTGATGTTATAGAAAGAGAATCATCTGTAAATAATCCACCTGCCACACCTGATCTTGAAGCAAGCATATTATCTCGCTTTGCTGAACATCCGGAATGTCCCGTGTGTAAAGACCATAATATTCATCGCTGGGGCTTTCAAAGCGGGCGGCAGCGCTACCGCTGCAAGTCATGCAAAGTGACTTTCAATGCATTCAGCAAGACCCCTTTGGCAAGGCTTAGATATCCGGAAAAATGGAATAACTACCTCACGGGTATGACTTACTCCATGACACTGCGCTCGGCAGCCAGTGAGTATGATATTAACCTGAAAACGGCCTTCCGATGGCGCCACTGCTTTCTTGAGGTCATAAATAATGATCAGGCAGAAGAGCTTTGTGGCATCACAGAGCTTGATGAAACTTTTTTTCGTGAATCATTTAAAGGGCAGAGGAAAGACCTGCCAAGGCCTTCTCGAAAACGCGGAGATGATCCGAACAAAGCTCGGAAAGTCCCGGTAATGGTAGCCAGAGACCGTGAACGGCACACTGTTGATGGTATTTTGGAAAACGAAAGTGCTAATGAGTTGTGCCGCCATTTAAACGGTCGTATATCGATTGAAGCAACGGTCTGTGCGGATGCACACCTTGCACATGAAAAGCTTGCAGAGAAGCTTGGATTTGAGTTTAAGGAACTGGTTACCTCGGCAGGCCAGCATGTTCTGGAAGGTGTCTATCATATTCAACACGTTAATGCTTACCATAGCCATTTAAAGCGCTGGATTGGTGGTGTGTTTCGGGGAGTGGCTACCCGCTATCTCCCGCATTACCTGGCTTGGAAGCGAGATCTGTCAGAAGCCGTTCAGCTAAGCACTGACCGATTCGTCAGAAAAATCATGGAACATTGGTGCTTTCAACTATCTCCGGGAACTTAGCCGCTACTAGAAGTATCAGAAGATGACAGAAGCAACACAATATCTTTGCTTAAAAAAACATTCCAGTGCCTGAGATTTAATGCGGCATTGGGAACATCTGGCATTTAAGTCAATGAAACAGAAACAACACTCTATGTTACTTTTTTTGGATATGTTACTGCTCAGGCAGACCAAAGCACACTGAGTGTAAGAAATATAACGCTGGACAGTCATTTTTTATATCCTGGAGCCGTTCTACGACAAGTGGTTTTACAGGATAAAGTAATTGGCATAAGAACTATCGGGGTCGGTAATGGCATTGCTCCATGGATAAACAACCTGTTATCAGGGCCGTTATGGCGCATAGTAGATACCAACTGCTTACCAGAACTGACTTCAAACTAAACACCTTTTAGCCAGAAGCATGCAGCCCGGACTTTTAACTAAATCCGGGCAACAGCATCAGTTTCTGCGCTGACGCACCGCTTCAAACAGACATACACCGGTTGCCACTGAAACATTCAAACTACTGACACTACCCGCCATCGGAATAAACACCAGCGCATCACAATGTTCACGGGTCAGGCGACGCATGCCCTTTCCTTCTGCACCCATAACCAGTGCCATCGGACCTTTCAGATCGGCCTGATAAAGGTTGCCGCTGCTTTCACCCGCTGTACCGGTAATCCAGATTCCACGCTCTTGCAGACCTTTCAGGCAACGAGTCAGGTTAGTAACCTGTACCAGCGGCACATTATCGGCAGCACCACAGGCCACTTTTCGTGCTGTTGCATTTAGACTGGCTGATTTGTCCTTCGGCACAATAACCGCGTGGACACCGGCCGCATCAGCGGTACGCAGGCATGCACCAAGGTTATGCGGATCAGTTACACCATCCAGTACCAGTAGGAATGGCGGTTCTTCCAGCTCATCCAAGAGCATATCCAAATCATGTTCACGGTGAACAGTGGCGGCACTGACGCGGGCAACAATGCCCTGATGTACGCCATCAGCCAGACGATCCAGGCGTGCTTTGTCCACAAACCGAACATCAATGCCTGCCGCTTTGGCCTGCTCAATCACATCTTCAATACGTCCGCCTTTGCGGCCACGCTGTACCTGAATTTCACGCACCTGCTCAAGCTGGCGTTCCATCAGGCTCTGCACGGCGTGCAGGCCAAAAACAATATCTTCACTCATAAGACAATTAGTAATTCAGTTAAACAGAGGGGAAAAGGATAAATGTCTGACCCGTAACCGGAGACATTTATCCTGAAAAGATATTCAGCGTCAGGATTTTTTCGCCGGACGCTTGCGGGGTTTGTGACCTGCAGGCTTGGCGTTACCTTCAACCTTAGCCTTGCGTTTTACCGCTTTTGGCTTGGTTTTCTTTTTGGTTTTTTTCGCTGGCTGGGCAGACTGCTGTTTTTCCGTCGTAGGCGCAGCGCCCTGAGCAGCCTGCTGCTTTTTCTTGCCCCGACTTCTGGATTTGCGTCGCTTGCTGCCTGCTTTTTTAACAACCGACGGAAACTCACCCGCATCCGCCTGCTCTTTCGTTTGCTCTTTTGCTGCATGCGCTGCAGCTTCAGCCATCAGTTCTTTTCTGGTGCGACCTTTTTTGCGGGCTGGTTTCTCTGCAGCAGTTTTTGATGTTTCACGTACTTTTTTACGACGGCGCGGAGAAGGAGCCCCGGCCATTTCAAAGTCTATTTTTTGGTCATTCATATTCACCCGGGCAACGATAATGCTGAGCTCATCGCCAAGGTGATAGGCTATGCCCGTCTTTTCACCGACCAGACGCTGACGGCTGGAATCATAGTGATAGTAATCTCCCGGCAGGGCGCTGATATGAATCAGACCTTCAACAAAAACATCTTTCAGTTCAACAAACAGACCAAAACCGGTAACCGCGGAAACCACACCATCAAACTGCTGCCCCAGGTGCGCCTGCATGTATTCGCACTTGAGCCAGTCCATCGCATCGCGGGTTGCTTCATCGGCACGACGCTCAGATTGGGAACACTGTTCACCCAGCGCCAGCATGGTCGCTTCATCATAGGGATAGATTTTATTAGCCGGTAAAAGCTTTGCACCTTCTACCCGACGAACCTTATCCGTTTCCCGTTCAGAACGAACGATATGGCGAATAGCCCGGTGTACCAGCAAATCAGGATAACGGCGAATGGGTGACGTGAAGTGAGCGTAACCAGTAAAAGCAAGACCGAAATGTCCCTGATTATCCGGGGTATAAACCGCCTGACTCATTGAGCGCAGCAGCATTACCTGAATCAGATGGAAATCCGGACGTTCTTTCACTGAGTCCAGCAGGTTCTGAAAGTCACCGGTTTTCAGTTTTCCTCCCGGCAGAGACAAACCCAGTTCACCCAGAAAACTGTTCAGGTTCAGGCGCTTTTCCATACTCGGGCCTTCATGCACCCGGTAAAGCCCTGCCAGATTATGCTTTTCCAGAAAACGCGCCGCAGATACGTTGGCGCACAACATACATTCTTCAATCAGCTTGTGAGCATCGTTACGCTCGGTTGGCACAATTTTTTCAATTTTTCGCTGGCTGTTGAAAAGAATCTGGGTTTCGGTGGTTTCAAAATCAATCGCCCCGCGCTGTTTTCGCTGACCTTTCAGCGCATGATACAGACGATAAAGTTCATCAACATGCGGTACCACTTCCGCATATTGAGCACGCAGCTTTTTGCCTTCAGATTCTTCAGGCTGATCGAGCATGCTCCACACTTTGGTGTAGGTCAGGCGAGCATGGGAGTTGATAATCCCTTCAAAGAAACGGTAACCGGATAGTCGGCCATTGGCACTGATGGTCATCTCACAAACCATCGCCAGACGATCAACTTCAGGGTTCAGAGAGCACAAGCCGTTGGAAAGGATCTCCGGCAACATCGGCACGACATGACCGGGGAAATAAACGGATGTACCACGATTCTGGGCTTCTTCATCCAGCGCCGAACCGACGCTGACATAATGGGAAACATCAGCAATCGCTACATACAAACGCCAGCCGCCGCTTTTCTTGGTTTCACAGTAAACGGCATCATCAAAGTCGCGAGCATCTTCGCCATCAATGGTGACAAACGGCAACTCTCGCAGATCAACCCGGTGAGATTTGTCTTTTTCAGCAACTTCCGCCGTAAAGCGTTTAACTTCTTTTTCTACCGCATCAGGCCAGGTGTGGGGAATATCGTGAGTGCGCAATGCCACTTCGATTTCCATGCCCGGGTCGGAGCGATTGCCCAGAATCTCTTTTACCAGCCCCATCGGCAACTGACGGCGGGAAGGCTGTTCCAGAATTTCCACCAGCACATACTGACCGGGACGCGGCTGCAGTGCGCCGGGTTTGATCAGTACTTCACGACTGATGCGGTTGTTGTCCGGCATGATGAAGGAAGAATCACCTTCTTCAAAGTAACGCCCCACCAGTTGGCTGGTATTGCGTTCCAGTACATCAACAATACTGCCTTCCCTGCGTCCTTTCTTATCGACGCTGACTTCGCGGACGACAACAATATCCCCGTCAAAAACCTGCCGCATTTCCCGCGCAGAAATAAACAGATCATCAGAGCCATCTTTCGGCGCGACAAAACCATAGCCGTCACGATGCCCGATCACCCGTCCGGTCACCAGATCCATTTTACTGAGCAAGCCATACGCGCCCCGCCGGGTTTCCAGCAACTGACCATCGCGCACCATAGCAATCAGCCGCCGCCGCATTGCTTCAAACTCGTCTTCTGTGGTCAGTTCGAAAATGGCGCATAGTTCATGGTACTTCACTGGCCCCTTGCGGGACTCCAGCTGCTCCATTATCAGCTCGCGACTGGGAATCGGGCTGTCGTATTTACTCGCTTCAGCCGCCGCCTGCGGATCGGCGTTTTTCCACCATTGGCTCATCGGCTTACTCTGTGTGGGGAATGGGAATACTGCATTAAGACAAGGTTACTACACACGGGGGCTAACTTGCATTGCCCACTGTTTATTATTGGCAAAGAGAACGGGCAAGAGAAATGCCAGAGTAAGAGTAACTCTGACTCTGGCATTTTCAGGCAGAGGAAGTGCTTACGCCAGCGGATGACGCAGAATGATTGTCTCGTTGCGATCCGGGCCGGTAGAAATGATATCTACTGGCGCGCCAGTCAGCTCTTCCAGACGCTTGATGTAAGCCTTGGCATTTTCCGGCAGCGCATCAATGGTCTTGGCGCCGAAGGTGCTTTCGCTCCAGCCCGGCAGCTCTTCATAAGCCGGGATCACTTTAGCGCAGTCTTCTGCTGCGGCAGAGAAGCCCAGTTCATTACCGTCAGCATCAACATAACCAACGCAGACTTTTACGGTTTCCAGTCCGTCCAGCACATCCAGTTTGGTCAGGCAGATACCGGACACACTGTTCATTTCAACGGCACGACGCAGGGCAACCGCGTCATACCAGCCGGTACGACGGGCACGACCGGTTGTCGCACCAAACTCGTGGCCTTTTTCTGCCAGATGACGACCATCGTCATCAAACAGTTCAGTCGGGAACGGGCCACTGCCAACACGGGTGGTGTAAGCCTTGGTAATACCCAGCACGTAATCCAGATACAGCGGACCCACGCCACTACCGGTGGATGCACCACCTGCGGTGGTATTGGAAGAGGTTACGAACGGATAGGTACCGTGGTCGATATCCAACAGTGAACCCTGAGCACCTTCAAACAGGATGTTTTCACCCGCACGACGGTGATCGTGCAGCGTATCCGCAACCGGCTCCATCATTGGCTTCAGCTGCTCAGCCATCGCCAGTGTTTCGTTCAGAACGCTTTCAACATTAACCGGCTCAGCCTTCAGGTAATGTTCCAGTACAAAGTTATGGTACTCCATGACTTTGCGCAGTTTCTCTTCAAACAGGACCGGATCCAGTACATCACCCAGACGAATACCGCGACGGGCAACCTTATCTTCATAAGCCGGGCCAATGCCGCGACCGGTCGTACCAATCTTGTCGTTACCCCGTGCTTTTTCACGGGCAACATCCAGCGCCACGTGATAAGGCAGAATCAACGGGCAGGAAGGGCTCAGACGCAGACGCTCACGCACCGGCACATTGCTTTCTTCCAGCTGGGCAATTTCCTTCAGCAATGCTTCCGGAGACAGCACCACACCATTACCGATGTAGCACTTCACACCTTCGCGCAGAATGCCGGAAGGAATCAGGTGCAGAACGGTTTTCTCACCATCAATAACCAGTGTGTGACCTGCGTTGTGACCGCCCTGGAAACGAACGACAGCGCTAACCTGATCAGTCAGCAAGTCAACAATTTTACCTTTGCCTTCGTCACCCCATTGGGTGCCCAGAATGACTACGTTCTTACCCATCATTACGTCTCTTTAAACGTGAAGCGCTATAACATGACATCCCGGACCTGCACCTGCAGTTAACCCCCGGGCAAAGTGTCTTTACACGACACTTTGTTTCAAACAGTCGGTTTTCAGTCGCTGAAAAAGACTGTCTTTCAGCCCACAATCTATCATCAAGACAACAGCAAACAGCCCGACCTAAGCCGGGCGATTTACAGATTCCCTGGAAACTGAGTTGTGAAACCTGAATTTCAGATTCTATCCGACTGGCTTAACTTCCCAGCCCTGACTCGTGTGTTGCAGCATCTGGTCATAATCCAGTAGTGCTGCATTAACATCAGTGCCCGGCAGTGCACGGACAACACGTACTCCCTGATCCCGCAGATCTCGAACTACATTTTCCGGCGCATCAGCCGGTGCCAGAATACCGGTTGCTTGTACATCAATCTGCTCAACAAGTTTCAGCAACAGCCGTAAATCGGTACTGAAACCCGTCGCAGGACGAGAGCGCCCAAAAACTTCACCAATCCCGTCATAACGGCCACCCTTGGCAACAGCCTGCCCCATTCCGGCAACATACGCGGCAAAAACAACGCCGGTGTGGTAGTTGTAGCCACGTAACTCACTGAGATCGAAGTAGCAATTTACATCCGGGTAAGCCTGCTGAATGACATCAGCAAGTGCTTTCAGTGATGCTAAAGCTTGCTTTACTGTATCAGGTGCCTTAGCCAACACGGCAGCTGCCCGATCCAATACAGATACATCGCCGGATAGTTCAGGCAATGCACATAACATTTCTGCCAGTTCCGGGTCTGAGATATGCTGTTTTACCAGCAGTTCAACCTCAGATACGGCTTTACGCTGCAAAGCTTCAAAAAGAGCCGCCTGTTGTTCTTCACCCAGGGCGGCCGCCAGTGTCAGCTGGCGATAAATATCAACATGCCCCAGATCCAGCGTAATATTTTCGACACCCGTCACCGTGAGGGTTTCCAGCATCAGTGATATCACTTCAATATCACTTTCTATACCTTTATGTCCGTATAACTCTGCGCCCACCTGAATCGGCGTTCGCGAAGCTCCCGGACTCGCGGGTCGGGTGTGGAATACCCGGCCTGCATAACATAAACGACTGGGTCCCTCTGCTCCCAGTGTGTGGGCATCAATGCGTGCCACTGCCGGGGTGGTATCAGCTACCAGCCCCATAGTCCGACCAGTGAGCTGGTCGGTAAGCTTGAATGTCTGCAGGGTCAGGTCACTGCCGACACCTGCGGCCAGTGATTCCAGATACTGAATATGAGGTGGAATCACCAGTTCATATCCCCAGGTGCGATAAAGATCCAGCAACTGGCGACGCAATTCTTCGACCTGCCAGGCGCGCGGCGGCAGGACTTCTTCAATACCATCAGGTAACAACCAACGATCTGCCATTGTCATCATTATTCTCTCGATACGGCGGAAGACCTTCTATATAACAACTTCATACCCGGGCACGCAGACTATAACCGCATTGTGAGGTACTTCAGTTAACCAGATACAGCAGCACGGTGCCCAGCACCATACTGATGAGCCCCATCATGCGCAGGGAACGATCATCAGTTACCGCCAGCAACGTCACCATGCGCCGCCAGCGACCGGGGTAGAGGAAAGGTATAATGCCTTCAAATACCAGCATCAGGCAAAAAGCAACCATCAGTAGTCGCCAGGTTTCCATAACGCTCTCCTGCATCCCATTGCTGACTCATCCTGAGTCTGGCCGGGCTATCCTAATTGCAGCCCACAAAAAAACCGGGGCGAACCCGGTTTGCATAATCTTAACACATCAACTGCACTTCTGTATTCATGCTAC
This sequence comes from Endozoicomonadaceae bacterium, assembly GCA_965261725.1. GTDB lineage: Bacteria > Pseudomonadota > Gammaproteobacteria > Pseudomonadales > Endozoicomonadaceae > CANDOC01. The sequence continues at coordinate 20,281 of CBDHDU010000051.1, forward strand.
CTGCCCGAATGATTAAGCGCTCACTCCTTATTACGGCAGGTAAAACCACACCACCTTCAGTCCTGAGCCCAAAGGTGGCGGGAGTCATCCGGCTTAGTTTCCTTCCCGGTTTTTCAGGAAGCGGAAGAAATCACTATCCGGTTCAAGCAGCATCACATCTCCAGACTTGCTGAAGGTTTCACGATAGGCCTGCAGGCTACGATAGAAAGCGTAGAAATCGCGATCCTGATTGTAAGCCTCAGCATAGATAGCCGCAGCCAACGCATCACCTTCACCACGTACCTTTTCAGCTTCCTGATAGGCTTTCGCCATCAGTACGCGCTGCTCACGATCCGCGTTCGCCATGATACCTTCAGCGATTTCCTTACCCTTTGAACGGTATTCCTGCGCTTCTTTCTCACGCTCGGAAGACATCCGCTCGAATACGGAATCACTTACCTGTGGCGGCAGGTCAACACGCTTTACCCGCACGTCCAGCACTTCCACACCCATTTCAGTCTGGGCAACGGAGTCAAGGCTGGTCGTAATGTCGGCCATCAGCTCATCACGCTGACCAGAAACTACCTCGTTCAGGGTCAAGCCACCGAACTTGTTACGCATTCTGGATTCAGCACGCTGTGCCAGCAGGCTGTTAGCTCGCAGCTGGTCACCGGCAGTTGCACGGTAGTAGCTGTAAACATCAGAGATACGCCACTTAATGTAAGAGTCCACGATAACCGCTTTCTTTTCCAGCGTCAGGAAACGCTCGGAAGGCACATCAAGGTTTTGCAGACGGGCATCATAAGCACGCACCTTGTCCACAAACGGCAGCTTGGCATGAAGACCTGCTTCTACGTTTGGCTTGATGATCTGACCAAATCGCAGCACGACTGCGCGCTCCCGCTCGCTTACTACATACAGGCTGTTAACGCCCAGCAGCACCAACAGGGCAATTGCAATCAAAAAACTCAGTGATCTGGAGCTCATCGGCTAGTCCTCCCTGAACGGGCAGAGTTCACTCTTCGGCTCAGTTCATCAGCGACCTTGCCTGCCAGTTCATTCAGTTCCTGACTGGACATTTCGTTACGACCGGAAGCAGCATCCGCGCCGGATTGCTTTTCCATCAATTTATCCAGTGGCAGGTACATCATATTGTTGCCACCTTCGACATCAACCAATACTTTACTGGTGTTACCGAGAACTTCCTCCATTGTTTCCAGATAGAGACGTTCACGGGTCACCTCAGGCGCACGCTGATACTCCACCAGCAGTTTGGTGAAACGTTCAGCATCACCTTCTGCACGGGCTACGATGGTTTCACGGTATCCGTTGGCTTCCTCGGTAATACGTTGAGCCTTACCACGGGCTTCAGGAACAATTCGGTTCGAATAAGCTTCCGCCTTGTTCTTCGCACGCTCTTCGTCTTCACGGGCACGGATTACATCATCAAATGATGCTTGTACCTCACGTGGAGGCTGGGCACTTTCAACGTTGATTTTGGAAATTTCCAGACCGGTTCCGTAGCTGTCCAGATAAGTCTGCAGTCGGTCTTTAACCTCAACCGCCAGCAATTCACGACCTTCTGTCAGTACCTGGTGCATTTCAGAACTACCCACTACATGACGCAGGGCACTCTGTGTTGCTTCCTCAAGACTCTTCAGCGGTTGCGCCACTTCCAGTACATACTTCTGAATATCAGAAGTCTTGTACTGAACAGACATGGCAACTTCGACGATATTCTCGTCTTCTGTCAGCATTTGCTGTTTGAGGTTATAAGTACGAAGTTCAGTTACGTTTTCCTGATATTTGGACTGCATCGGTGGGAAATAAATATGCAGACCGGGACCAACCGTTTCGGAGTACTTACCAAAGGTCAGAATAACAGCACGTTCTTTTTCATCAATTGTATAGGTAGCATTCCACAGATACACCACAAAGGCGATCAGCAGAATACCGACAAACAGGCTTCCGCCTCCGGCATTACCGTTATCGGTACTTTTGCCCGAGCCTCCGCCCTTGCCGCCAAGAAAACCATTCAGTTTTTCCTGCAGCTTGCGAAAAGCATCATCCAGATCAGGTGGCCCCTGATTCTTGTTTCCACGTCCCCCGTTCCCGCGATTACCGCCACCCCAAGGATCCTGATTATTTCCACCCGGCTCGTTCCAGGCCATAGATATCTCCGTCGCGTCAGCGTTCAATAAATGTCGACCGGCTCGCTGGCACCCGGTCAGGACGGCTACATACGGAGGCAATTGTAGGGTTTGCCCTGACTTTAACGCAAGGCAATAGCACGATATGCCATAAATATCCGGAAGCAAAGCATCCCAACGCAGGTCTCTTCCGCGATTTATATGGGGGCAAACCTACATACTTCTACCCCAGATCCCAAATTAAACGTTAAATAACGCCATGAACATAGCATTTTTTGTTTCTCTACGGATCTGATCGCAATTTCTGCCCACATAAACGCATAAAAAAAAGAGCCTTCCGGCTCTTTTTTACTGATCAGTATCACCCTGTCATCAGGGCTTCAGCATCCACGCCTTCCTGACTGAAGATGCGATCCAGATCTGCCCGTGGCATGGAGATTTCCACCAGCATTTGTCCCTGCTCATCGTAGCGCTCTTTAACTACGCCACCTGCTTCATACAAGCGTGCCCGCAGTTTGCCCTGCTGGTAACCGAGATTCAGTTCGCACTGCACTAAATCTTTGCCAAGTTTTTCAGCAATCGCCTGATGGAGCAGGTCAATACCTTCACCTGTGATGGCTGACAACCATACTCGAATGGGCTGGCCTTGATCGTTGTAATCAATACCCGGCTCACGTCCGGGCAGCAGGTCAATTTTGTTATAAACCTGCAGGCAAGGAATTTCATTAGCCTGAATTTCATCCAGAACCAACTCTACCTGTTCGATATTATCGCGACGCTCCGGGTCAAAGGCATCGATAACGTGCAGCAGCAGGTCAGCATCCGTGGTTTCTTCCAGTGTTGCACGGAAGGCTTCAACCAGCTTGTGTGGCAAATGGCGAATAAAGCCTACCGTATCGGCAAATACAACCGGGCCAATATCCGGCAACATGAGGCGGCGCAGGGTTGGATCAAGCGTCGCAAATAACTGGTCTGCCGCATAAACCTCGGCATCCGTCATTTTATTGAATAATGTTGATTTACCTGCGTTGGTATAACCCACTAGAGAAACCGTCGGCAACTGTACTTTACGTCTGGCTTTACGCCCCTGATTCCGCTGACGTCTTACTTTTTCAAGGCGGGCACTGATGGACTTAATACGTCCACGCAGCAAACGGCGGTCGGTTTCCAGCTGGGTTTCACCCGGGCCTCGCAAACCAATACCACCTTTCTGGCGCTCAAGGTGGGTCCAGCCTCTGACCAGGCGGGTGCTGAGATGCTGGAGCTGTGCCAGTTCAACCTGAAGCTTACCTTCATGGGTTCGGGCACGCTGGGCAAAGATATCGAGAATCAGACCGGTACGGTCAATGACGCGGCAGCCAAGTACCTTTTCAAGGTTTCGTTCCTGACTGGGGCTTAATGCATGGTTAAACAGTACTACGTCGGCTTCTGAGGCACGTACTGTTTCAGCCAGTTCTTCGACTTTACCAATCCCGATCAAATAACGCGGACTGGGTTCGTGACGGCTGACGGTTACAAAATCTACGGCGTTTACGCCTGCAGAATGAACTAATTCCTGAAATTCTCTGGAATCTTCCCGATCTTTTTCGTCGGAGAACTCTAGATGTACGAGTACGGCGTTTTCACCGCCCTCATAGCGATCAAAAAACAACCAAATACTCCTGCAAACTGAAGCTGCTCAGATTTGAGTTATTAAGGATAAGAACAGTCCTTGAATTTCGCTGGCAGATTAAACTACAGGTCAATCAGCTAACAGGCAATTTTCTGTAGATGATTTGTATGTAACTAATGTGCCAGCGGATATGCTGACAGCGCTGGAATTAAACCAGTGGCGGCTGAGCTTCACCTTCCGGAGTCTGCATTGGCAGGCGAACCGGGCGGCTAGGTACAACAGTAGAAACAGCGTGCTTGTAAACCATCTGGCTGACGGTGTTCTTCAGCAGGATAACGAACTGGTCGAAAGACTCGATCTGACCCTGCAGCTTAATGCCGTTTACCAGATAAATAGAAACCGGAACACGTTCTTTGCGCAGAACATTCAGGTAAGGGTCTTGTAAGGAATGCCCTTTTGACATTGCTGTACTCCTATTATTTGTAAAATATATAAATCTGTATTGTTGGCGGAAAACTTTCTGTTTTTGCTATCAGGCCAAGCTTTCTGTTTTTACAGCCGTAAAGAATCGTGCTCTAAAACTACGCACTATAAAAACTTCATACTATAAAAACAGTGTTCGGGGTTAGCGGCTTACTGGCATTTTTGTTCAATACCTGCCCAATAGCTCCCGTTCACCAATCCAGCATAGACAACCTGTAAAGGTTGGGCACATTAATTCACGCTCTGCAGCCCTTCAATAAGTAATAGCTCCTACCGTCAGACAAGCGCGCAAAAACCTTCGCAAGCCTGAACACCAGACTCTTCGGAACACCCATACAAACATAACGGCAAGCTTGGACTTTACTAAGGGACTACACAGAGTAGCTGGCTTCATTATAACCTGTTTTACCGCTCTGCACAGAACAGGTTTTTTCAGCTTTCCGCCACCTCAATAAACGACAACGCACCATCAAAAAGCGTGGGTGAAAGACTGTCCAGCCAGTGCAAACCGGGCCAGCTTCGTAACCAGGTAAACTGCCTTTTGGCCAGTTGCCGGGTTGCTACGACACCTTTTTCGACCATTTCGTCATAACTGAGTTCCCCGTCAAGATAGTCCCATGCCTGGCGGTAGCCAACCGCGCGAATAGAGGGCAAAGCTGAATTCAAATCGGCTCGCTGGCGCAGCAGTTTAACTTCATCCAGAAACCCCTGCTCCAGCATAATCCTGAATCGCAGCGCTATGCGCTGGTGCAGTACAGCACGCTCCTGAGGTGCAACGACCATGCTGAGAATGCGGAATGGAAGATTCTCTGAACCTTGCGGGCTTTCGCGCTGCAAATCAGTCATTGGGCGTCCGGTCAGACGATATATTTCCAGCGCCCGCTGCAATCGCTGTGGGTCATTAGGGTTAATACGTGCGGCAGCGACAGGATCAACCATTTTTAATTCATCATGTAATGCTGACCAGCCTTTTTGGGCTGCTTCTTCAAGTAATGCTGTCCGGATATTTTCATCTGCAGCAGGTAATGTGGATAAGCCATCACGCAATGCCTTGAAATAAAGCATCGTGCCACCAACCAGCAATGGAATCCGACCCGCTTCAGTAATGCTGTTGATTTCCCGAAGCGCATCCTGACGAAAGTCAGCGGCGGAATATGGCTCTGCCGGATCTTGAATATCAATCAGCCGGTGAGGTGCCTGTGCCAGCTCTTCTGCTGATGGCTTAGCGGTACCGATATCCATTCCACGATAAACCATCGCTGAATCAACACTGATAATGTCACAAGGCAGTCGCTGGCTAAGCTTAATTGCCAGATCGGTTTTGCCCGAAGCTGTCGGCCCCATTAAAAAGATCGCCAGCGGCTTTTGATTCACTTCACTCATACCGGTAATTCACTTGCAACAACGGAATTTATGACTGGATAAACTGTATAAATATACATATCCTTGGAAGCATTTCCTTAAATTAATTTCTTGAGCAAGGCCACCATCACATCATGGCCAATTTTCAAACACACCTGACTGTCGCCACCGTCGGCACCGGCATTGTCACTATCGCTGCCCTGGCCAGCATGCAGGTATCCCCTCTTTACGGGTTACTGTTTTGGGGAGCCGGGATCGTTGGCGGACTATTACCTGATATTGATGCTGACAATTCAAAATCTTTGCAAATAATCTCTAATATCATTACCGCACTGTTGCTTTGCTTTCTGATGATTGGTTTCAGTTATCTCGAACCACTGAATCTCATCATGGTAGCGTTTGGTTGCCTGTTTGCCGTCAGATTCATTTTGCTTCCCATTATTCGTCATATGACTGTTCACCGGGGAAACTGGCATTCGTTACTGGCAGGCATCACATCAGGGCTTGTGGTAACCAACCTTTGTTATCACTATTTAAGCTTTCCCCCGCAGGTCTGCTGGCTGACGGGACTGTTTCTCGGGCTTGGTTTCCTTATTCATCTGGTGCTTGATGAAATATGGGCAATTGACCTCGAAGGTATGACCCTGAAAAAATCGTTCGGTTCAGCAATCAAACCTTTTCAGGCCAGCACGCCGTGGCATACAACGATCATTACTGCACTCGCAGGCATAATGCTTTGGATAGCACCTTCATTAAGCGAATTACGCTTCGCCTTACAACCTTTTATCAGGCTGATCTATGGTTAAATAACTCGGATTCCATCTATAAATAAAGCACATTTAAAGCACTCAAATGTCTTCTGCCAAACTATTACTGCTTCTTGCCTTAGTCTGTACAATAACAGGCACCATCTCTGAAGCAGGTACGACGGGACAAAAAAATCAGTCATCACCACCAGAGCAGCTGGTAGGATCACAGCCAACTGATACTGCTAGATCCTCTAGTTCTGATGCAAGAACACCATTTATTAATAGTCAGATTATTGATGGTTTGAGACATAATTCACAGGCAGGCAGCAATGAAACACCACAGGGAGCCACTGAAGAAGAGTCTTGCTCTACTCCACCCTCCTCTCCTCCTTCTCCAGTCAAAGGTCAGGTCAAGTATCCGGAGTCTTCCTCAGGAGAGCATACATTTCATCATCACTGCACCATCCCCCCGGAAGACATAAGGCAAGTGCTTAGTAAGTATAAAAGCAAACAAATGCAACCGGCAGGAAAAGGAACATATGATGATATTCATAAAATTGATATCAACGGTGGGATGTATATAATCAAAACTCCGTCCTGTAAAGTACCCAAAAAAAAGGGTAAAAGTCAGAAACACAGCGCGTCAAAGCTTCTTGGGTATTATCACAAAAAAGAATTCGATATACTCAGATCTGTAGACCATAGCAACATTGTCCGGTTACTTGCCTTTGCCTGTACTGACCACCCATTTCTTGACACATGCTACCTGCTTATCCTGGAAGATGCTGGTCGAGACCTATTCTGTTTACTCAGACATGAAAAACAGTGGGTTAAGGAAAACTCATTTGTGATTATCAGACAAACCTGTGCTGCTTTAAGCTATCTCCATGATGAAAAGGAGTTAGTCTGGGGGGATTTAAAAGACCAGAATATAGTCATAGATACTCACAACCGAGCAGTTAAATTCATCGACTTTTCCACTTGCCAAGGCGTAGCTGATTTCCAAAATCCTGACTACGTCGCTCCAGGCACTCCCGGATGGATGGCTCCAGAGGTTTTCAGAAAAAAGCATGGAGCAACGACTAAATCAGATATATTCAGTCTGGGCATTCTCATAGTAGATATATTATTGGTTCCCGACTGGGGTCAACACGCCATTGATAACTTCGAACAATACCGAGAAAGAGAGCCAGAGCGAATCTGCACACTCCTTCACTACCTTTTAAATAAACATCACCTGTGCGAACTGAGAGAAAGACTTGTTCACTGGAACCAAAGCAAGTTGCCGGAGACCAGCCAGATGCGGGCTCTCCCAACGAGAATAGCCTGCCTGGAGATCATTGCAGTCCTATGCACCCGGAAGCACAAAGACATAAGGCCATGTATATCGAAAGTGAAGGAATGGTTAGAAATCCATAATACTCTGTAACGAACCCTGTGCGACTTCTATAATTTCAGAGGGCAACAAACAGGCTCCCTGATCTACTGCCCCCTCATAAACAGTTTGTCCAACTGATCAAGGCTCAGGCGGGTCCAGGTCGGACGGCCATGATTACACTGCCCACTACGTTCGGTTCGTTCCATATCACGCAGCAGTGCATTCATTTCTTCAATTGAGAGGCGGCGATTGGCGCGTACAGAGCCATGACAAGCCATTGTCGCAAGAATTTCGTTCAGGTGCTCCCGAATACGGTCACTGGTGCCGTGCATCACCAGGTCAGCCAGCACATCTCTTACCAGCTGTTCATTATTTCCTCTTGAAAGCAAAGCGGGAATCTGGCGAACAACCAGTGTTTCAGGCCCCATTCTCTCTAGCCGGAAACCCAGCTTGGAAAAAGTCTCATGATTTTCTTCCGCACAGTCAGCTTCACGACTACTGACGGCAATTGAAAGAGGAACCAGCAGTGGCTGTGCCTTCAATCCTTCCCCGTAAACTGCATGCTTCATGTGCTCGTAAGTAATGCGTTCGTGAGCCGCATGCATATCAACCAGCACCATACCTTCAGCATTTTCAGCAAGAATATAAATGCCTTTTAGCTGCGCCAGGGCAAAGCCCAGTGGTGGAACATCATCTTCCACGACAGCAGGTTCTGCCACTTCATTTTCACCAGAAGGTTCATGTAATGACTGATAGGCTGCCATCTGGGATTTTACAGCTGCACCAGAAATCCCGCTTCCTGAACTGAACCCTCCTCCGGAAGAAGAAAAGTTATTCCCACTATAACTTGCCGCGGACCGGTCAGAGTTCGTTGTGCCGGATGGAGATGCCTGAAAAGACAGCCGGGACTGTTCCTGCAGATTCCCAACCAGTGCCTGAGTTGTCTGAACAGTACTCTGCGTGGAAGCCTCCGTTGATGCACCGCCTGTTTCCAGCTGTTTTCCCGGAGGCAATTGATCTTCCGGGCGGATATCAGCCAGCGCACGGTGCAGACTACGGAAAAGGAAATCGTGAACAGTGCGACCATCACGAAAACGCACTTCATGCTTGGTCGGATGCACGTTGACATCGACCTGTTCCGGGTCAAGATCAAGGAATAAAACAAAAGCCGGATGTCGTCCGTGATAGAGCACATCCTGATAAGCCTGACGCACCGCGTGCGCCACCAGCCGGTCACGAACAACCCGACCATTTACAAAGAAATACTGCAGGTCAGCCTGTGCCCGGGAAAATGTTGGCAACCCGACCCACCCCCTGAGTTTCAGATTGGCGGCTTCCATTTCAATCCGCACTGTATTATCAATAAACTTGGGGCCACAAAGTGAAGCAACACGGCGATCACGCTCAGCATCTGTCTTTGCCGGACGTAACTGGTGAATAACCCGCTGGTTATGTCGCAGGGTAAAGCCCACATCAAAGCGGCTTAACGACAGGCGTTTAACAACTTCTTCAAGGTGGCTGAATTCAGTTTTCTCTGTTCTCAGAAATTTGCGCCGCGCAGGGGTGTTAAAAAACAGATCTCGTATTTCAAGAGTTGTCCCAATGGGGTGAGCGGCGGGCGCAAGTGAAGCTTCCATATCTCTCCCTTCAACTCTTGCCTGCCAGCCTGACTCCTGACTTTCTACAGCAGATGTTAACGTCAGCCGTGATACAGAGCTGATACTTGCCAGTGCTTCTCCCCTGAACCCCAACGTTCCGACGGCTTCAAGATCTTCCAGTTCACTGATTTTACTGGTGGCATGACGCGATAGCGCCAAAGGCAAGTCATCTTTTAGAATACCATGACCGTTGTCCCGGATACGGATCAGTTTGACGCCACCCTGTTCAGCATCAATATCAATCCGGTCTGCCCCGGCATCAAGACTGTTCTCCAGCAATTCTTTGACGACAGATGCCGGGCGCTCGACAACCTCACCGGCTGCGATCTGGTTTGCAAGGCGCGGGGACAGCAGATGGATGGATCTCATATCATAATCAAGAAAGTTGAGTTCGAATCAGGTTATATCTTGCCTCAGATGGTTTCGGCAAGCACAATTAAAAAAACGATATTATTGTAACAGCATCCCGCATAAACCGTTGTCGTATATACTGGTTATTACTCTTCACTGGTAGAGTTGATTCTACGAGTTTATAGCCAATGAAAATATGGATTAAACTGCTGACATCAAGCATCATTTTGATAAATCTGACACTTATAAACTTGGCTTCAGCCAACACATACAAAGCTTTTATTTTATATTGGATTGATTCTTACACTACCTCCGATCCAACACAAGCTCCATTCTTATATGCGAGTGGCAGGTTAGAACTCCCAGGTACCTGGTCTCAAGCCATTGCAAGAACAAAAAAAAAATGCAAAGGAGCTATCACCCGATGCACAAGCCCTTCTTTTGAGCAAGAATTATTCCTGCTGGACAAAAAATATCTCCTGGCATGCTTCTCTTGTGATATTCACAACAAACACATCGACTCCCCCCCATCCGGAAGTGTAACCAGCACAGTCAGATCAATACTCACTGGTTTTTTGCCAAAAGAGCTATTCTCCACCCTTGGTTCATTGGAACTCTTACAATTCAAACGACTATCGATGACACAGCCATTTGAAGATGCATATCAAAACATTCTCACCTGGCCCCCGCTCCCTCCCTGCCGCCTCCTTGCATATATTGGTCATCCATGCGAAATAAAACATTGGCTCACACCAGCACATTTAAAGCTATGCCATGATGACGTTTCTTGTTTATCACCACGAGATAAGCAGATGGAGATAAAATTCATAAGAACTACAATCCTGCATGATTTAGTGAAAGTCAGAGACGCTGAAGTGTTGAACAGTTTTTTCAATGCTGTGAATTATCAAAGGTTATCACCTGAAGAACAAATGGAAATCATCGGTACTATCGACAGTAAATTTGCAAACAATCACACAAGTTTGCATGCCGCTTTGAGTCCTGCTGAAATCAGCCCGCCTCCTTCTGTTGATGAAAGGCACGCCATGGTAAAAATGCTGATTAACACCTATCCTGCCGCTTACCGACAAAAACTGCTGACCAAAAAGAACGGGGCCGGCTGGTCTCCTTTGCACTTCGCAGCTTTCTACTCCCCCCTGAAGACTGTTCAAATGATATGCAACGCTCTTGAAGCAGAATCACTCGCCGCTGAACTCTCGACCAAGACACCTGAAGCAGATTATCCTGCAGACCTCAGCTATCATAACCCATATCACGATGAAGTCACCCCCTACCTCACGCTTAAAGGCTCCTGTACCTGCGAATGGGATACCCGGAGGGGAAACCTACCAACCCGGCAGCAATTTGTTGCACTTTGTCAGAAGCCGTCTGAAAAGTAGCATAGCCGCCCATATATACTGAAAAAAACAGGCATTTTTCAGGGGTGTAATGGGTAAGCGTCGTCAAAAAAAGAAGAAAAGGTATCCCTCAGATTTGAGTCAGGGAGCGTGGAAAAAGTTAAAACCTCTGCTCCCACCTGCCAAACCCGGAGGACGACCTGTAACAATCAGCCGTCGGCAGCTTATCAATGGCATTTTTTATGTTTTGAAAACAGGCTGTCAATGGGCTGCCCTTCCTACTGATTTTCCGAACTATAAAACAGTGTATCACTACTTCAGGGTTTGGCGACGAGACCAAACTTGGCAAAGGATTCATGACACGCTTCATGCCAAAGTGCGTCAGAAAGCAGGGCGTCATAAGCATGCAACGGCAGCTAGTCTCGATAGCCAGAGCGTTAAAACCACGGCGATCGGTGGGTCTGATCGCGGCTACGATGCAGGCAAAAAGATCAAAGGGCGCAAGCGTCATATCCTCGTTGACACCATGGGGTTACTGCTAGCAATCGTTGTCACTTCCGCTGAGATTCAGGATCGGGATGGAGCCAAACTGCTATTAACACGCTTGAATGGTCGTTGTAAAAAGTTACGCCTGATCTGGGTTGATGGCGGCTATCGGGGCAAGTTAGTGGACTGGGTCAGTTCGAAATTCCAATTCATATTGCAAGTTGTTCTACGCAGTGATAAACAAAAAGGCTTCCAGCTGTTACCACGACGCTGGGTAGTCGAACGGACATTTTCCTGGCTAAATCATAACCGAAGACTCAGCAAAGATTACGAGGTGTTGCCTGAAACCGCTGAGGCTATGATTCAACTGTCCATGATTCACCTGATGCTGCGGCGTTTGGCTTGAAGGAGGACTTTTCAGACGGCTTCTCAGCAAAGAAATGATCGAAATTTACTTTTAAAGTATTTCAGAACAGTTAATCGTGAGGAAATAGAAGTGTGGCTCAATACAGCCATTACCGAAGGGGGGAACAAGGGGTTTTACCCATTGCATATTGCCGCCAACTGGGGTTCTGTTGAATTAACTACTTTGTTACTAAGTTATGGCGCTGACGTGAATGTGTTGACAGAGCAGAGTTGCACAACTCCCTTGGGTATAGCAGCCCAGCAAGGACGCTACCATATTGCCAAAGTTTTGCTGAACCAAGATGCAGAACTCAACACATGTACCCCCAGTGGTCAAACGCCCCTGCTTGCAGCTACCCGGGTTGGGCATATCGATACAGTCAGACTACTACTGACAAGAGGAGCCTTGGTGGGAAATGACCCTAGAACAACCAGCCCAGAACAGCTACTCGCAAACATTGACAGATATAGACACTTTCATGTACTTGATATGTTGATGGTAGCCTACCCTGAGTTTGGCATCCACTATAATCCGCCCGCGGCCTCTCCTCTCCTTCCCCCTCTTATGATCACCGCAGTTCTGTCAGGGAGGATAGAGAATGTACGATTCTTGCTGGACAGTGGAGAGGATCCCAATATCCGTGATCAACATGGAAAGGCTGCTTTACATCACGCAGTAGAGACAGAAAAAACAACGATGGTTAGCCTGCTGCTTGCCCATAACGCCGACGTTAATGTGCGAGCAACTGACGGATCAACACCATTGCATTTGGCTGCCCTCAAAGGTAATATCAGCATTGCTCAAATGTTACTTGAAAAAAATGCTAATACAGCATTATTAAACAACCGAAATGAAGCTCCCATTCAGCTTGCAGCAAAGCGTCAGGGCAGAGAAATGTTTAGTTTATTGTTTAAACATGCCTACCACAGCTTTCTGGAAATCTGTCAAAGTGATTCGCCCGAAGAGCTGGATAGATTATTTGGCACTTTTGATGGCAGGTTGATAAAAAAATGGCTTGATACACCTTTTAATAATCACACTTTCCCGCTTTTTCTTGCTGTTGGATGTCAAGCCAGTAAGGTCACTCATAAGTTACTGAAATATGGAGTAAACAAAGAAGTGGTGAAGAAAAACGGATACAGAGCGCTTCATTTAGCTGCACAAAAAGGTTTTACAAATATAGCGATCATTCTGTTGCAAGCAGGCGCTAAACTCAATGCCAAAACACGCAACAGAGAAACCCCACTACACATCGCCTCCGCTGAAGGTCACCAAGAGGTAGTTACCTACTTACTGCAATATGCAATGCACCGTACCCGCAGCGGTAATGCCTCCCCTTCTGATCTGGCAAAAATTCAGCCTCGACAAAATAATTATGCCGCGTACCCTACCCCGATGACATACACAGATACAGATGGATATATATTCATGGCTCCTGTTTCAGTGAAACCAGACATTAATAGCCAAACTACCAGAACCACACCTTGACCTGAATCGATTTTCTCTGTCACCGCACGAGCACTGTCAGAACAACACCATAAAGGCTTCCCCTCCTGTCTACCAATGAACCCTTCTGTCAATTAAAGGTCTATTGATGGGCTGGCTCTGCACATAAATTAAATTCGAAAAATGATGCCTAAACCGATAACAATTGCTGCTGTATTACTCTCTGTAAATCTGCTCTTTCTCGTGGCATACCATACAAAACAGCCCTCTTCTTTCCCGGAAGAGCATGCTATTGAGCAGCAGCAAACCTATCTTGAACTGCTACGCAGCAATTTCCACCAGCAGCCTTATACCGCACTATTACGCGTGACATCGGTTTCCAATCACGGGGTTGATCAGGGTCAGGGCGGGGGTTACCTGAACTATGAGCTTCATTGTGAAGTTATGGCAACATTCAAGGGCAAGGACAGAGAAAGAATCGATCTCTCGTACCCCATGGAATGGACAGAAGGTATGGATATGCCACGACCACCCGCTGTTGGTTCAATGATGCTTGTCTCTCTTGAGTATTACGATAACGGCAAAGAGCCAGGTCAATATATCATCCCTGATAACGGCTACGAGTTGCCTGCTGAACAATACCTGATAGAAGAAGCCATCAGGTTGAAAAATGAAAGGCTGCAGAGAAAACAGCAACAGACACTGGAAGAGCCCCTAAATACTGTTGATGTAACCCACTGAACAGGCAAAGTAGCCCTGACCGGATACAACCGCTACAATCGCCCGGCATCTCACAGCTTTCCACTACACTCAGGAGCTGATTACGTATGGCTGGCAAATCCACAACCCTTCTTCTTATTCTTGATGGCTGGGGTCATCGCGAGGATACCCATTCCAACGCTATCGCGGCCGCCAGCACCCCGGTTTGGGATAAATTATGGCAAAACTGCCCCCATACACTGGTTTCCGGCTCAGGTGGTGATGTAGGTTTGCCTGACGGGCAAATGGGAAACTCAGAAGTCGGCCATATGAATCTGGGTGCCGGACGGGTGGTTTATCAGGATTTCACCCGGATTACCAAATCCATTAAAGATGGCGATTTTCAGGAAAACCCGGCTTTATGTCAGGCCATCGATAAAGCTATCGCCAATAATCGTCCGGTTCACCTGTTGGGCTTACTATCGCCCGGCGGTGTTCACAGTCATGAAGATCATATTCATGCGATGGCCGAAATGGCTACTCGCCGTGGTGCCAAAGAAGTTTATGTACATGCCTTTCTTGACGGGCGTGATACACCACCACGCAGCGCCGCACCTTCTCTGAAAGCTATGGATGAAAAGTTACAGCAACTGGGCACCGGCAGGGTTGCCAGCATCATTGGCCGTTACTATGCAATGGATCGTGATAATCGCTGGGACCGGATTCTTACTGCCTGGGAAATGCTGACCGAGGGTAACAGCCCTTATACCGCAGCAACGGCTGAAGCCGGACTTGAAGCCGCTTATCAAAGAGACGAAAACGATGAGTTTGTTCAGGCAACGACTATTGTGCCTGCCGGCCAGTCTCCCGCGGTTATCCAGAATGACGATGCAGTCATATTCATGAATTTCCGGGCTGATCGTGCCCGCCAGCTAACCCGCGTTTTCGTTGAAGATCACTTCGACGGTTTTATCCGCAATAAGGAGCCAAAGCTTGCAGAATTCGTCATGTTGACCGAATATGCTGCAGACATTCCCGCACCCAGCGCCTTCCCACCGGAAAAACTGGTAAACACGCTGGGTGAGTTCATGTCTACACAAGGTAAAACCCAGCTGCGTATCGCCGAAACGGAAAAGTACGCCCACGTAACATTCTTCTTTAGTGGTGGCAGAGAGCAAGAGTATGAGGGCGAAACCCGCACGCTGATCAAATCACCGCAGGTCGCCACTTATGATCTGAAACCGGAAATGAGTGCTCCGGAGCTGACTGATAAACTGGTTGCAGCCATCGAGAGCGGCGAACATGACCTGATTATCTGCAACTATGCCAATGGTGACATGGTAGGCCACACCGGTGTGTTGGATGCGGCTGTTAAAGCCATTGAATGTGTTGATGAATGCATGGGCAGAATTACTGCCACACTGCAGGCAACCGGCGGCCAGTGCCTGATCACCGCCGACCATGGTAATGCCGAGCAGATGGAAAACACCGAAACCGGCCAGCCACATACCGCTCACACTTGCGAGCATGTGCCACTGGTATATTTTGGCCCTCAGAAAATCAACCTGAAGTCCGGTGTGTTATCTGATATTGCGCCAAGTCTGCTGACATTAATGTCGCTGGAGCAACCAGCTGAAATGACAGGCTCTTCTCTGATTTCATAACACGTCTTTATTATCCAATACTGGCGCTGTCGCTTGCCAGCGCCAGTATTGGCTTTCCTCCCGGCTTAGAATAAAGCAAACGTTCGCTCCAGCTATTTCAGTTCGCAGTGCAAACCTGTAGGCTGCTAACTGTAGGCACTTTTTAAATTGCCGATAACCATGGAAGCTGCCAGAGCAATGTGCGCCGTTATCTGATGAGCCAATTACCCCACAGTATTACTAAAAACCAGAAGCCTTTTTCCCTATCGGCTAAAAGGTTGATTCCAACCTTGTGCCTGTCCTTTTTACTGACACTCTCTTCACTGACCAACGCCGCTAATGACACAGCAAGCCGTTTTAAAGAAGTCGATAGCAATATCCGCAAGCTGCAAAATGTCCTTGCCGAGATAACCGCTGAACGCAGCATGAGCCAGCAGCAGTTACAACGTGTAGAACAGGAAATGGCATCACTGGGACATGAAATCAGAGATATTAGTGATCGCTTCCGCCAAACCCGCAAAGAAATTCGCACACTGCAACGACAGGAGCAGAAGCTGGCAGGTGAGCGCACCGTTCAGCAAAACAATGTCGGGGACAGTATCAGAGCAACCTTTCTTGCCAGCCAAAGCTCCGGGATGAAGGTATTATTAAGTCAGGAAGACCCAGCACGCAGCGCCCGGATGCAGACGTATGACACTTATATTAACCAGCAGCGTGCCGCTCAGATCAGCGAATTCAACCAGACAATTACTTCTCTCCAGCAAGTACAACTGGAACAGCAAAGGCTCGCCAAACAGTTAAATCAGCAACAGCAAAACCTGACCAGCCGCCGGACACAACTTGGTGGTGAACAGAAGAAGCGTGAACAGATTCTTGCCTCTCTGAATCAGAAGGCCAGCAGCGGCAATCAACGTCTCAGCAACCTTAAGGAAGAACGTAAAGAGCTGGAGCTGATACTGGCAGAATTGCAGCGCCGCCAGCAACAAGCAAACAATCCGGTCTTTGCGTCTAACCAGGGAAAACTGCCGTGGCCGGTAAAGGGCAAGATCCGCTATCGTTTTGGTCAGAAAAAACCGGATGCCGCATTACCACTGAAAGGCATGTACATTAAAAGCCCGAATGGTAACGAAGTACGCGCTGTGCATGATGGAAAAGTCGTCTTCTCCAACTGGATTCGTGGCTATGGCATGTTGATAATCGTCGATCATGGCAACAATTACATGACGCTGTATGCCCATAATGCCACATTACTGAAACAACCCGGGGAGCAGGTGCTTTCCGGAGAAACTATCGCTACAGTGGGCGACACAGGTGGCCAGTCACAAGCGGGGCTGTATTTTGAAATTCGCCATAACGGCAACCCTGTCGACCCCGCCCGCTGGCTGAAAAAAACCTGAGTCATGCATTAGAAATGCTGAATAGCTATACTCGACAGTTCGGACAAATCAAATTACAGAAATAAAGCAGGAGCTTGCTCAGCCATGCCAACACCTTTTCTTCGTCAGGCCTGCCGCGGATTATCGTTCTGCATGGCTGTGGCTTTTATGCTGCCAGCCGCGGCGGATGAAAAACCTGTCGAAACCCAGACCGCAGAAGCTCCGGCTATTCAGCAGGCCGTCGACTCTCAGGGTAAACCTTTACTGCCACTGGAGGATCTCCGAGTTTTTGTCGAGGTTATGCAGCGCATCAAGACAGCTTATGTCGAAAAGGTTGATGACAAAACACTGCTCGACTATGCCATACGCGGCATGCTGGAAGGGCTCGATCCCCATTCAGCCTACCTGAAACCGGAAGATTACAAAGAGCTGGAAATCAGTACATCCGGTGAATTTGGCGGGTTGGGAATGGAAGTCAGCATGGAAGACGGTTTCGTCAAAGTCGTTGCACCGATTGATGATACTCCGGCTCAGAAAGCGGGTATTCAGGCAGGTGACCTGATTATCAAACTTGATAACGATAACGTAAAAGGTCTGTCGCTGACCGAAGCTGTTGACAAAATGCGCGGTAAAATCGGTGAACCCATCAAGCTGACGATTATCCGCGAAGGGGCTAACAAGCCACTGGAGATCACAGTTAAACGCGACATCATTAAAGTCACCAGCGTGCGTTCCCGCTTTCTTGAGCCCGGTTACGGTTATCTGCGCCTGAGCCAATTCCAGGTTGATACCGATAAAGAAGTGGTTAAAACCATTGAGAAACTGAAGCAGGAAGCTGACGAACAGGGGCTGAATGGTCTGGTAATTGATCTGCGCAACAATCCCGGTGGTGTACTTCAGGCTGCCGTCGGGGTAACAGATGCCTTTATTGACGACGGGCTGATTGTTTATACCAAGGGGCGCATTCCAAACTCAGATCTGCGCTTCAGTGCAACCAGTGAAACACCCGCCCGGGATATTCCTGTTGTTGTTCTGATTAACGGTGGTACCGCCTCAGCTTCAGAAATTGTTGCCGGTGCCCTGCAGGATCATCATCGTGCCGTTGTGGTAGGTACCCGCAGCTTTGGTAAAGGGTCTGTGCAAACCGTTCTGCCGCTGAGTGCTGATAATGAGAGAGGCCTGAAACTGACAACCGCGCTTTACTACACTCCCAGCGGCCGCTCTATTCAGGCAGAAGGCATCGTACCTGATGTGATTGCGCAACGCGCCAAGGTTACTCTGGTTGAAAACTCGCTGTCTTACCGTGAGGCGGATCTTCAAGGTCACCTGAACAACGGTAACAAAGGTGATGAAGGCAAGTCTCAGGATGAGAAGAAATCTGAAAAGCCACAGGCGGGTAAAGAAAAAGAATCTAAAGACAAGAAAGCCCTGCCGCTGGAAAGTCGTGATTACCAGCTAAGTCAGGCGCTGAACATTCTGAAAGGGCTACATATTGCCAGTGAAATGAAAAAGCCTTCACCTGCTATGGTCGAGGAAAAAGCCAGTAAGTCCGAGTAAAACCCGGCACATTTCCTGTTAAAAGAGGCTCTGGACAGTTTTCAAAACTGTTCTGAGCTTTTTTATTTCTGCTCAGCCAAAAATCATTCTTCTCAGCTTCCAGAAGGCTCGCTTACCTAAATCAATGGCATCCGAATCGTTTGGAGGAAAATCGTAGTACTGAAACAGTAGAAGAAACATAAAAAACATCCCTATAAAGCTCACTAGTGAGCACAAAAGCAGCATCCGGCGCATTTCGCTTCCCTGAGTTTAAAATTATCCAATTCCTTCTGGCTTCTCTTCGATAGAGCCCCGAATAATCACTAGGCACTATTGAACAGCAAGAGCTACACTTTTATTCGCGTACATAGAGAGTAAAGCTTCCTATATGCGGTATATAACAGCAAGCTGTGGTCAAACTTCCCAGCTCGTTACCTCCAAGCTTTATTCTTCTGAGGCTTGTACTTTCCTGATTACCACTGAAGCTACGCATGTCTACAGGAGTACCTTTGTTAATTACTCTGTCTCGTAGCATATACGGATGTACTATTAACCCCGTGATCAGAACGTTAAAAGCAGCAATATATAGTCTCTCGCTAACAAGACGATAGTTCATGAATTTTAAAGGTCATGCACGCCAAGCCTTTAAGCGATAGCCATTCTTCTACATGCTGGCGTACGCTCAGTGGTAATCAGGTGTACTTTTATCACCGCATATACACTTTATAGAACTATATCAGGAACTGACAGCTTCGTTGCCACAAGGGATAGCTTGGGTGATCTTGTTCGTGGTGGTATCAGAGCCTGCCGCGAATACAAACAAGCGCGTAAAATATCCAGATTCCACCAGATGAACTACGAAGCATTTACCTGGTTTGGACTAAAACCAATCTACTTTTTTCTTTCTATACCTGAGTGAATTCAAGATGCCGGATTTAACCGCTGGAAATTATCGTTAATCCTGCTGCCCAAGGAAGAACCGATTTCGGGCAATGTCACGTCCAGAAAATGATTAATCTTTTCCCGGAATTCTTTTGCCTGAGCGAAGTATTCATTATTCCGGGCATACTCATTCATCACCTTCCATAATCGCTCAATGGGGTTCAGGTTTGGACTGTAAGGGGGGAGGTAATGAAGCTTTATTCCCAGCTCTTCCGCCTCTTTCACTACCTCCTGTGAACGATGGTAACCGGCACCATCAAGCACCATGTGAATAACGTTCATGGATGAATAGTTATCCCGAACTTTCTTGAAAAACTCGGTAACCGCTTCACTGTTAACCGTATCAAATTGACCGAAAACAGCAGCTTCAATATTGTCCAGATCAATCGCACCGATAATGTTCAGCCGAGTACGGCTACCTGTCGTATTAATGATTTTATCAATCCCTTTTCGAATCCACCCGGAAGTGATTTTGGTCGCTTGTGTCGGGTGTACCGCATCCATGAATAGTATCACCTCGTCCTCTGGTAGCGTGGCTTTCAAGGCTTCATAGTGCTCCACAAAACCAGCCTGCTTATCAACATCAGCCTTGTGCGGTACGCCCTTTGGCTTTTTGTAGGTAAAGCCTTTTTGGTGCAGCCACTTGTTCAGGCCTGATACGGTATATTTGATACCCCAGCGATCGGTAATATAGGCGACGATCTGATGGACGTGTGCGTAAGTATATTCAGAAAGGTGTTCGACCAGTTGCCGAGTTTGCTCATCACTCAGGCGGCTTTCACTCCCCCCGTTCTCCGGCCTGAGCTTTTCCTTTTCCAGATAGGCGTCCAGATGGCGACAAATAGTGTATTCACTTTTTCTCAATGCCTGAGCGATAGCAGACGGTGACCACCCTTCAGACCTGAGCAAAACAGCCTTGATACGATCACACTCCCGTGCATCTCGCGATGTTTTGTGGCGAGATTCCAAGGCTACTTTTTGTTGGGCTGTCAGGGTGATTTTCGGCATGTTCGTACAATGTTGAAAATCGGCTGGAAAATCAAGCAACTTCAATGATCATGGGTATATGACCGGAGCCGCTGCAAGCAACATTCTTCTTGATGACTCAAGCTTCGCGAGTTCATCAAGCCTTTTATCGATGAAAACTGCTAATGCTCCAGAAGATGAAGCCGCTTTTCAGACCTATCTTACTATCGATGCCCACAGTAAAAACTCTTTGTTAGATGCCTTAAAAACAGGTCATAACCTTCAAGATACTATTCCGGGTAACTGGCCTAAAGGTTATGCATTCTCCATTGCTTTTAAAAATCCCGGCGTATGTTCAGTCGTCGCGGCAATAACGGGCGGAAACAGTCACATAACCAGCTTTTTTACACACCTGCTGGCTGGTGCTTTTTTAACTCCAAAGGAGTAGGTCACAGCTTCAAGGGGCATGCCGTCTTATCAGATAATGATGAAGCCAGCCTTACGGACCTGGTCAATCATTTGGTTGATATAGAAACCATCAGGAATCGGTCAACAAATATACTGTTGAATGCATGGAAGCTGACGCCCTCAAACTCAGAGGAAGATACGTTTACAGAAGTCAGTGGCAGAGAGGGGTTAGAAGACAGTTTTGTTGTTTACTGAACATTTTTTAAATTCAAAAAATCAGGTTAAAAATAAATTATGAAAACCATTGCTGTATTCTGCGGTGCCAACCAACCTGAAAATGAAAACATTGCAGAAGCAACCATAAAGCTGGCAGACACTCTGGCAGAGCACAACCTGTCTCTTGTTTATGGTGGCGGTAATGTGGGTTTGATGGGGCTTATTGCAGACACAGTATTAGCTCGTGATGGCACTGTTACAGGCGTTATCACGCCTGCGGCTGCGATTCATGAAATGACTCACACCGGCTTGAGTCAGCTCATCACCATGCCTGATCTCACAGCAAGAATTAACAAGATGGCTGAGTTATCTGATGCATTTATAGCTTTGCCCGGAGGTTATGGCACTTTGGCAGAAATCTTCATAGCGCTCAGCCTCAATCAGTTGGAGCTCTGCAGAAAACCCTGCGGGCTGATCAATACCGATGGCTATTATGATCAGTTGCTGCAGCAGCTTGAAGGCATGGTAAAAGCAGGACTATTACGCCCTGAAAACCATGCCATGCTGGATTCAGCCAGTACTCCGGATACTCTTATCCGGCAGTGGCTTGCTGCTGATTAACCGGTAGCCATAAAGAGATAACTGTCGTTAATAACAAGAAGGCGCAGGACACCCATAAACAGGCACTTAACCCGGCAACCTGAAACAGATAGCCAGATAAAATAGTACCGATCAGACGCCCCATGGCATTCGCCATATAGTAAAAACCAACATCCAGCGATACTGCATCACCTCTGGCATAGCTGACAATCAGATAAGAATGCAAAGACGAGTTGATGGCGAAAATGGCACCAAAAAGCATTAACCCGGCAATAATAGTCAGCTCAGGATGCCACCTGAACTGCACTCCGGCGGCAACAAGACCGGTTACACCTGTCAACGCCAATGCCCAGAGAAAAGCTGCGGTTCTCCCGTTTTCAGAGCCGGTAATACGAGGCGCTATCGCCTGAACAAAGCCATAGCCAATCACCCAGAGCGCCATAAAGCCACCCACTTCGGTATGACTCCAGCCAAATACCGCTCCAAGGTAAACCGGTAATGCCACAACAAACCATATATCTCTGGCGCCAAAAAGAAACAGGCGCGCAGCAGACAAAATATTGACCGAGCGACTCTTGGAAAAAATCTGGGTAAATTTGGGTTTCGACTTAACCTTGCCTATATCCTGATCCAGAGAGAACAGGCTCAAAATCAGCACCAAAGCCAGCACAACCGCCATTGCCAATACGGCATACTGAAAGCCCATTAATGACAACAAAGCACCGCCGATAAAGAAACCGGCACCCTTAAGCGCATTTTTCGAACCGGTCAGGATCGCAACCCACTTATACAGCTTACCTTCCTGACCACTCTGAACCAGCATCTTGATCGAACTTTTGGCACTCATTTTATTCAGGTCTTTAGCTATACCTGAAAGTGCCTGCGCGGCCATCACCCAGGGAATCGACAAAGCCCCCAGTGGAAAAGCCAGCATTACCAATGCAATAATCTGCAACGCCAGCCCGATATTCATGGTGCGATTAAGCCCCAGTCGTGCTCCGAACCATCCACCAACAAGGTTGGTTACCACGCCAAAGAACTCATAAAAGAGAAACAGCATGGCAATTTCCAGCGGACTGTAACCCAGCTGGTGGAAATACAGCACCACCAGCATTCGCAGGGCACCATCGGTGATGGTGAAGTTCCAGTAATTGAACGTCACCAACAGATATTGCCGGACTTGTCTGTCCAGCCGGTTCAGAGCAGCAAACATGACATCCGTCCTTTTGATCAGGCTACCAGCTTGGCCAGATCCAGTGTACGACAGGCATATCCCATCTCGTTATCGTACCAGGCATAGATTTTCACCATACGGTATTCGACGACCATGGTAGAAAGTGCATCGACAATAGACGAACGTTTATCACTGCGGTAATCAATTGAAACCAACGGGCGTTCTTCATAACCCATTACACCTGCCAGCTCATTTTCTGCTGCATCTTTCAGCAAAGCGTTAACTTCTTCTACTGTTGTGTCCCGCTTCACATCAAAGACCATATCGGTCAGCGAAGCATTAGCCAGTGGAACCCGGACAGCATGACCATTCAGTTTGCCGGTAAGTTCTGGGAAAATCGCGGTAATTGCTTTGGCAGAACCGGTTGTGGTGGGAATCAGAGACATACCGCAGGCACGGGCACGGCGCAGATCTTTATGTGGTGCATCCAGAATGGTCTGGGTATTGGTCAGATCATGAATCGTGGTCATTGAGCCCCGTTCAATACCGAGCTTTTCCTGAATAACTTTTACTACAGGTGCCATGCAATTAGTCGTGCAGGAAGCAGCTGTAACAATCGGGTGCTGCTCAGGATCATATAAATGATCATTGACGCCCATAACCACATTCAGCACAGAATCATCTTTCACCGGTGCAGAAACAACAACTCGCTTAACACCCTGAGCCAGATACTGATCTAACTGTTTGCGCGTTTTGTGTACACCGGTCGCTTCGATCACCAGATCACAGTCAGACCAGTCAATGGCACTAATTTCACGCTCCTGAGTACAGTGGATACGGTGATTTTCAATTAGCAGTGCAGAATCATCCGCTTCTGCGTTGTACTGCCACTGACCATGAACTGAGTCAAAATTCAGCAGATGCGCCAAAGTGGCCGCATCACCGGCAACATCATTTATCCGGACAACATCAAACTCCGGACGCTCAAAAGCATCACGCATCACCAACCGGCCGATGCGACCAAAACCGTTGATACCGATTTTAATTGCCATGACTTACAACTCCCACGTTTTGTCTGCAGCTACAATGGCTTGAACGGGTAACGGGCAAAAGTATACCAACCCACAAACATTAAAATATACGTATAAGCATATATATTTATAATTGAGACTTTTATATCAGGCTCCTGTCGCTGATCAAATTTAATTTATAACCATGATCAAAATAGATGAAGCGCTTCCAGAACAGGCAAAAGATATACACAGGGCTTTCAGAGCAATGCTCGAAGAGAACCCCCCCTGATGACTTCGCTGCATGACTGCCCGACGGTTGAAATGGAACGACAATTTCTGTCTGCCATACACAATCATCCTAACCAAAAGGCGTGGAATGTCAGCAATGAAACCGGCATCGTCGGCATTGCAGCTATACAAAATCCGTCGATGTTTAGAGGGCGTCATATCGGTGTTATAGCTATCAGCATTAAGCGGGTGTTTCGGAATCAGGGGATTGGCAGCCGCCTGCTAAAAGAAATGATGGCATGGGCAGAGCAGAATCTGGAACTTGAACGGCTGGAGCTGGAAGTTTTTGCGGACAACCAGCCAGCTATTCATTTATATAAGAAGTTTGGTTTCCTGAAGGAAGGCCGCCGCAAGAATGCCATCAAACTGGACGATGGCAGCTATCGTGATACTCTCATCGGGTGTGCTGCCTGATCAATGTACCGGGAAGAGGTTGTGTGCGACGGAAAAACCATAGCGATTCATTTTTGACCAGAATGCATCCCATTGCCCGGACGAACAAACTAATGCTCTCAACGTCAACAACATTGATGCACCTTGCTCTTTCCAGCGCATGCCAGAGCGGCACATACGTTGCTTTACCAAACTCTTGCAAGCCGCTTCCGTAACACCTGAACCAATGGGTAAGTTCCTCTTTCTGGCTTCAGGATAAATCATTTGGTGCCAGTGATTTTTAAAGTAGGTTCTCGCTTTCATCAACTTTTCCATAGAGGCGGTACGGTTGTTGCCCGGTGTTGCCCGTTCAAGCTCTCGCCGCAGGCTTTGTGCTGCGCCTTCATCGTGTTTCAGGTCGTGTAGCTTCTGCTTGAACCATGCATGCCTTTCCTGTGTGGCTTTCTTTCCCGGATAAAGTGCCTCAGCAGCGTCAGCAACATATTCAGACACGTGATAAAAGTCCAGCACGTGGATAGATGTAAAGGATTCTAAAAATGTCCAGTTATCCGCCGCTCCGTCAGCAACCCCCACATAAACCGCCTCAGGGAATCTATCCTTAACCTTCTGGATTTCTCCAGTAAAACGGTTAATGAAGGTTTGCTTGCCGTATTCCGGTGCCTCTGCACAGTAGATTGTATGAAGACGCTCGCCTTCATCATCATAGAGGCTGATAGTGCCGCACATAGCGATCCGATAGCCTTCGTAGTACAACAGATTTGCTCCATCAAGCCCTATGGCTACTGTTGTCACGGGCTTTGGTAACTCTGGAATATCGTATACCCACCTTTCTTCTTTGGCCTGTGCAATACTTGCCACCACATCGGCTAAATCACGAAGTGTTGAACGACTGCTATTACGACCATGATTTTGTCGCAGATCGTCTTCTACCTGAGGGGCTGCCATCTGGGCATACTTCCAGCTCACCATGCGAGCAAAAGCCGGAGTCGAATTGACAATAATCCGGGCATTCTGATCCAGAGGGCAAAAGGTTTCTCCCCCCTGACTGCTCTGGTAAATGTAACGCGGAACTTTGACGGCTCCCCATGACGTTTCGTAGACCTTGGGTTCTTTTTTATTCTTGCTGGTCATATGAATACCATCTACCTTTATGGGCGAACCGTCGGTGTCCATGTGTTCCAGTTGTTTTTCTACTCCAAGCGTTCCAGCTTGATTGAGGCTACCCTGAAGGCTGGTCTCGAAATCGAGCATTGAGTTGCCGTGCTGAATAGTGATGAGTATCTGCGTTTCTTGATTTTCAGATGATAGAATTTGAGCAGTCATACGGGGCAAAGGCCGTGCTTACGTCTATTATGATTTGATGAAAGTAGCTCACGGTAGTCGTTTTTCCTACATCAATTCCCGCTCACACCCATCTCATCATGGCAAAGCTTATATATTGATGCTGGCAAACCAAGTGTTTATCGAATCTGCCAGACAATAAGCAAATGCTATGTAGTTAATGTCTTACTCCGGTCAGGTTTTATAGTATTTTTGAGTAGCAGTTTACCAACTGAAGGCTCTTACATCCTTCGGCTATCGACTGCAATAGACAGCAGTGATATAACCACTCCCAGACATAGCCCCAGAAAAACTGAAATCGCGATATACTGCCCTGCTTTAGGCGATACAGGTGAACTCGGTTTAATAGCTGGCATGCTGGAAACAATTAAAGAGAGATTACTATAATCTGCATTAATTTTTCCCAATTCATTTATACGGCTCACCTTATCAGCAACACCAGGAACATAAGGCTGTAATGGAGAATTTTCATTAGACAGGTACTTTTTATATCGAAGGTTTCTGCTCTTTACTAAATCTATTTGAGACTGAATAACAACTTCACCATCTAAATAGCTAAGCTCCCCCCCAGCCGTCTTTAAACTTTCCACTACTCCTGCGTTTCTAGCCTGAATAAGCAATTCTGACAACGCTTCAATTTCAAGTTTGTTCAGCTCCTCAAAGTTAGATTCAAGAATTCTGATATCCTGATCCAATTTATTTTTCAGGATTTCAACATGTAGCTTGTGCTCTTTTTCAAAATGTTCTGCAACCGCATTCTGAGATAAAGGGATGAGATAGTCATTGATATATACATCAGCATCCTGAGCGTAGTCTGTGCTGTAAACAAGAGATAAAGCGGGGTAATCCAGCGTATTATCTTGTGTAAGCACAAGATTTCCAAGTGAACGGCTATCATCAGCCAGTCCTCCTGCTTGCTGGCTTTTATGCATATTAAGGAATGCTTTTTCTTGTATCGTTCTGGAATTAATAGATCTTTCGAAAAGAGACAAAGCATCTTCAGGAAAAACCTGATTATTACGCCTGCTACCCTCTTCTTCATTCACCTCATAAGATGAATCGTTATCTACTTCATCAATCAAAGCTAAATTAGTATTTATTTCTTGAAAAGCCCAGACAGGAGCGGCATTAACAGTCGCTGTCGTTTCATACTTACCGGGGGTGAAGTACAATAAAGCCCCTGCTATAGACAATGAGAATAAAACACTTATAACAATAAAATTTTTCTTTTCATATATATTTAAAATAAGTTCTACAATATCAATTTCATCATTATTTCTATGCGATTCATCCATGTACATGAGACTCTACTTATTATTTTCACAGACACAAAATGCTATACATTAGCGATTAGACTTTCAAGTGACCTCGCCAACATAAGCGCCCATACATTGATTCTCATGCATCACAAAATGTAACTATTCAGCACCCTCACAATAAGCTGGTATTTTCGTGATTTTGTGTCATTTTCAAATACAGTTCTTCTCTGACCAACGCTTGTTATGAGTCAACTTGATCCCGAGTTTCAGATTATCGTCACCCTCCTTGCTATCGTAAATGATCAGCAAGAGCAGATCGGTGGCCTGGGCGATCAGGTAGCGAAACTGGAAACAGAAAATAAGGAACTCGCGGACAGACTCAACATCAACAGCCGGAACAGCAGTAAGCCTCCCTCTACAGACGGTTATGCAAAGCCTGCTGCCAAACAGAAAGACTCATCTGCCACGGTGGAGGGTGAGCCACAAGACGACAAACCTAACCCAAAAAGCTTACGACAGAGGTCTGGTCGAAAGCCCGGCGGTCAGAAAGGTCACAAAGGTTCAACGCTTCAGCAAGTCGCTGACACTGACCGCACCCAATATCACCCGGTTATAGACTGTGAGAAGTGCCATCAGTCCCTGCACTCTGCAAACATTGCCAAGTTGGTTGAAAGGCAAGTATTTGAACCGGGTCGTTTTGGTCACTTTGAAGTGACAGCCCATGTGGCCGAAATCAAAGAGTGCCGCTGCGGTCACATGACACAAGCCCGTTTCCCTGAAGGAGTTGATGCTCACGTGCAGTATGGACCGGTGACTCAGGCGCTGGCCGTGTATCTTTGTCAGTATCAACTTATACCTTGCAAGCGTGCCTCCCAGTTCTTCATGGATATTTTCGGATTGGAAGTCAGTCCGGGTTCCATCTGCACCTTCCAGAGCAATGCTTATGACCGGTTAGCCAGCACTGAGCAGGCAATTAGTGACGCCCTTAAGGTTGAACCCATTGCAGGCGCTGATGAAACAGGCATGAGAGTAGCCGGAGCGCTGTGGTGGATGCATGTCCTGCGTACTGACAAGTGGACGTACTATCATCTGGACTTGAGTAAAGGACATTCCGCCATAGAGACGATGGGTATTTTGCTGACCTTTGCCGGGATACTGGTTCATGACCACTACAAGGTTTACTTCCGCTATGCTGCGGCTCATGTACTCTGCAATGCCCACCACCTGAGGGAGTTACAGGGTGTCGTTGATCGCGACTGCAACTATCTTGCGGCTCGTCTTCAGCGGCTGCTGAGACTGGCCTGTCACCTCAGCAATGGTTTTAGAAAGCTGGGAATGAAGGCGATGCCGGAATCCATCCGCCAGCGTATCTCTTCACTGTTCGAGCGAACAGCAAAAAGGGCGCAAGCGGAAGAAGCCGACTATATGGAACGAGTACGGCAACGGTTGGGGCGTGACAAAGTCAAGAATACGAAAGCGTTCAACTTGTTTAAGCGGTTGGTGGAGTACAAGGACGAAACTTTGAGGTTCATGACCGACCTCAACATCCCCTTCGACAATAATGGCAGCGAGCAAGACATCAGAAATGGCAAGGTGAAGCAAAAAATATCGGGCTGCATCAGAAGCGAGGAAGGGGCGAAATGGTATTGCCGAATACGAAGTTATGTTTCATCTGCGAGAAAGCAGGGGCAGAATGTTTTTGAAGCCCTGCTTATAGCCATGAAGAATTACTGCGGTCACTCTTTGCTGGGTGCTGAATAGTTACCACAAAATTCCCTTTTTATCAAACGACGTAATTCAGTAATACAGGAACCACAGTTGGTACCCGCATTAAGTGTCCTCCCTAAAGCCTCTGGCGTATTCAAGCCTTCGTTACTGATTGCACGACATATTGCCTTCTCTCCAACACCAAAGCAGGCACAGACTACAGGCCCAGCGTTTTTCCCAACCGGCGGCTCTGCTGCCATTCGTCGCCATACATCTTCTTCAGGCATATCCTGCTTATCAAAACATTGTTCCAGCCACTGACGATCAGCTTCTATCGGATTCTTACTAACCAGCAGTATTGCCAGTAACTGTCCGGTACTATTAACTAACACTCGACGTTTATAGCCCATTGCCGGGTCATGATAGCAAAACTCTTTCAGCTCTTTTGATGAAGGCAGCCAACTATCATGTGAGACCTCTTCACCGTGTGCTATCTCATAACGAAAACAATGTGCTGAATGTACTTCTACACCGTAATCAGCCTCAGGTAATGCCTGCCGGGTACGAGTAATAAGAACGGAATGTTGCTTGGCATGAAATGGTTCGAGCTTAACCTGACTTGCTTTACTATCAGGTTGCCGTGAAAAGGGATCCGTTAGCGGATGAACAACAGAATCAATACGTCCACTTCTACTTAATACACCCGTCCAGTGCATGGGTGCATAACATGCCCCTTCCTGCTGCTCTTCACTGATGCTCACTCTGAGGATGGCTTTACCATAAGGAGAAACAACACAGGCAAGCTCATTATCAGCCAGCCCTGCTGCTCTGGCATCATCCGGATGCACAGCTACAAACGGCTCGTCGATATGTTGATTAAGTCGCGGAGCCAATGTCGTTCGGGTCATAGTGTGCCACTGGTCCCGAATCCGTCCGGTATTTAAAATCATTGGGTACTGTGCATCAGTTGCTACCGGTGGAATGTTTTCAGGTACAACAAAGGTCGCCTTTCCTGACTCTGTATAAAAGTGGCCATCCGCAAACATTCGGCCATAATTTTCTATGCGTCTTACAGCAGGCCACTGTACAGGCTCAAGACTGTCGTATTCTTTCTGGTTTAGCCCTGCTAAGGCTTCAATATTGAAATCACGTAAGCGCGCCGATGGATTTTTATCATCCGGCTTACTGTTTTCAAAAGCAGATAGCGATGCATGCTCCCGGAAGATATCCACAGGCTGCTGATAATTAAAAGTGGATTGATAGCCCAATTTCTTGCCCACTTCACTGATAATCCACCAGTCAGGACGGGCTTCACCGGAAGCGGGAAACAATGCCCGTTGTCTTGATATGCGCCGTTCAGAGTTCGTTACGGTTCCGTCCTTCTCACTCCAACCACAGGCAGGTAGACATACATCTGCAACCCGGGTGGTATCGGTATCTTTTATACAGTCAGAAACGATAACATTTGGGCAACGCTGCAATGCGTTTCTGACTTTATCGGCATTGGGCATACTAACCACCGGGTTGGTGCCCATAATCCAGATAAATTTAATTTTACCATCGTATACGGCATCAAACATATCAACAGCTGTCAGACCCGGCTGTTGAGCCATATGAGCGGCATTCCAGAAGCGCGATACACGATCAATATCGTCTGCTCGATTAAATTCCATATGCGCCGCCAGCTGATTTGCCAGCCCACCAACTTCGCGGCCACCCATTGCATTAGGCTGACCCGTCAGAGAAAAAGGACCACAGCCCGGCTTTCCAATTCGTCCGGTTGCCAGATGGCAGTTAATAATGGCATTAACCTTATCAGTTCCCTGTCGTGCCTGATTCACCCCCTGCGACCAGGCAGTGACTGTTTTTTCATATTCTTCAAACCATTGATAAAACTGTCTGACAGTGTCGGGCTCCAAACCACATGTAATAGCAACTGAGTCAATATCAGCTGCTGTCGAAACAGCCTGCTCCAGGACCTGCTCATATCCTGTTGTGTGGTTAGTAATATAGGGCGAATCTATTCGCCCCCTATTTGCCAGCCACACCAGAAGGCCAGAAAATAATTGGGTATCAGTCCCTGATTGAATAGGTAAGTGCAGATCAGCCAGCTCGCATGTTGCTGTGCGACGAGGATCAATGACGACTACTTTCATCTGTGGTCGTTTTTCTTTTGCCGCCTGTAATCGCTGAAAAATAACCGGATGGCACCACGCTGTATTGGAGCCGGTCAGGATAACCAGATCAGCCAGCTCAAGATCTTCATAACAGCCCGGCACTGTATCAGTACCAAAAGCGCGCTTGTGACCGGCAACCGTTGAGGCCATACAAAGACGCGAGTTGGTATCAATATTGGCGCTGCCAATAAAACCTTTCATCAGTTTATTGGCAACATAGTAATCCTCTGTCAGCAGTTGACCGGAACCATATAAAGCAACCGCTTCAGGACCAAAACGCTCCAGTGTATCTTTTAGTCTGGCAACAACATCGTCCAACGCCATATCCCAGTCAGCCTGAATCGAACCGATTTGAGGATAAAGCAAACGCCCTTCCTGACTGACGGTATCACCCAGTGCACTACCCTTGGAGCACAGGCGCCCATAGTTAGAGGGATGTTGCTCATCGCCCTTGATCGTTACCTGATGATTTTTCTCATCGATAACGGTTGCCTTAATACCACAGCCAACACCACAGTAAGCACATGTAGTTTTTATTGTTGTACCGGAAACGGAGCTGCTTGAATCCTGTAACAAAACAATTCATCTCCTCAGGCTGCTTGACTGGCATCAAGCGACAGCGCCACTTGGACCATACCATCACGTACTCTTGCCAGGTGAACCTGTATTTTCTGCTCAGGTTCTTCAATGCAATATCCTGACTCCAGAGAAAAATGCTGTTTGTAAACCGGAGAAGCTACCACCAGTTTGCCTTTCAAATCCCCCACAATTCCACGTGAAATCACGTTGGCGTGACTGAACGGATCATAGTTATCGACAGCATGAACCCTGTCACCCATCCGGAACAACGCAACCTGTCGCCCTTCTACCAGCGCTGCACAGCCCAGAGACGGATATAACTCACCCATTGCACAAACGGTTATCCACTGACTCATGACAGTTTTCTCCTTTCGTTTATGGTCTTAAGCTGTCTCAGCAACAGGAATAAGTTCAACTTTCTTTTCGTTGGCGGATGCCGGACGACGCTGCCCACGCTCTTCAACAAACACAATGTTGTCATCTGCCGCTTCACTGTTAATAAAATGATTGAAGCGCTTCAGCTTTTCAGGATCGTCTATTGTTGCTTTCCATTCACAGGCATAAGTATTCACATTCGCCTGCATCTCTGATTCAAGCTGCGTCCCCAAACCAAGACTATCCTCAAGAATGACCTCTTTCAGATAATCGAGGCCACCTTCAAGGTTTTCCAGCCATACAGAGGTGCGCTGCAGGCGATCAGCCGTTCTGATATAGAACATCAGGAAGCGATCGATATAACGTATTAACTCTTCATCATTAAGGTCAGTGGCAAACAGGTCGGCATGGCGAGGCTTCATACCACCATTACCACCTACGTAAAGATTCCAGCCCTTCTCTGTTGCTATTACACCCACATCTTTGCTTTGTGCTTCAGCACATTCACGGGTGCAGCCTGATACAGCCAGCTTAATTTTATGTGGTGAGCGCAAGCCGCGATAACGATGCTCAACCTTGATTGCCATTCCCACACTGTCCATCACACCATAACGACACCAGGTGCTGCCGACACAGGACTTAACGGTTCGCATGGATTTGCCGTAGGCATGACCAGTTTCAAAACCGGCATCCACCAGCCGTCGCCAGATTTGTGGTAGCTCATGCACCTGTGCACCAAACAAATCAATACGCTGACCACCGGTGATTTTGGTGTATAGATTAAAGTCTTTGGCTACCTGTCCAATGACAATCAATTTATCAGGCGTAATTTCACCGCCAGGCACACGAGGTACAACAGAATAAGTGCCGTCTTTCTGCATATTGCCAAGGAAATAGTCGTTAGTATCCTGTAGGGTGGCATGCTCATTCTTGAGCACATACTCATTCCAGCAGGACGCGAGAATAGAGCCAACTGTGGGTTTACAGATATCGCACCCTAAACCGGAACCGTATTTATCCAGCAGTTCCTGAAAGGTTTTTATTTCTTCTACGCGAACCAGATGATAAAGCTCCTGCCGGGAATAGGCGAAGTGTTCACATATATCTTTTTTGACCTCGACTCCGGCCTGTTCAAGCTCATGATCCAGCACCTGTTTGACCAACTGAGCACAACCACCACAGCCGGTACCAGCGCTGGTACAGGCTTTCAGTGAGGCCAGATCCTGACACCCATCAGCAACGGCACTAACAAGATCGCCTTTGCTTACGTTGTAGCAGGAACATATCTGGGCAGAATCAGGCAACGCCGCAACACCACCGCTCTTTGGCGCAGCACCATCAACGTAGGGCAGAATCAGTTCCGCAGGATTATTCGGTGGGCGCACACCATTGAGAACCGTCTGAAGTAATGATCCATAGTCGCTGGCATCACCGACCAGTACAGCGCCCAGTACTTTCTTCTTAGTTTTTGAAACGACCAGTTTCTTATAAATCTCTTTTTCTTCATCAATAAACTGATAACTGATGGCACCTTGCGTTTGCGCCTGAGCATCACCGATACTGCCCACATCGACGCCCAGCAGTTTCAGTTTGGTACTCATATCAGCACCTTTGAACAAGGTTTCTTTTTCTCCGCTCAGGTCATCAACAACGGTTCTCGCCATTTGATAACCCGGTGCAACCAGTCCAAATATCCGCCCCTCCCAAAGCGCACATTCGCCGATGGCATATACATTCTCATCAGATGTCAGGCACTGATCATTAATGACAATACCACCACGCTCCCCTACCTGAAGTTCACAGGTACGAGCCAGATCGTCACGGGGACGAATACCGGCCGAGAACACGATCATATCGGTTTCCAGTATTTCACCATCTGCAAACGTCATACGGTGATTGGCATTCTCACCTTGTGTAATTGAGCGGGTATTTCGGCTGGTATGAATATTGACACCCAACGCCTCGATTTTCCGACGCAGCATGGCACTGCCGCCTTCATCAAGCTGAACCGCCATTAGTCGCGACGCAAATTCGACTACATGTGTCTCGAGGTTAAGGTCTCTCAGTGCCTTTGCACCTTCCAACCCAAGCAAGCCGCCCCCCACAACAACGCCAGTTTTACTCTCTGCCGCCGCCGCTTTAATGGCATGCAGATCATCCAGCGTTCGATAGACAAAACAACCCGGCCGATCATTGCCTTCCACGGGCGGCACAAAGGGATATGAACCTGCTGCCAGCACCAGCTTGTTATAGGAAACCTGTTTACCTGACTGAGTTTCAACGACAGCATTCTCACGATCAATCGCCGTCACCGGATCATTTAGTATTAGCTGAATATCGTTTTTCTCATAAAAACCGGGAGAAACCATTGATAAATCTGAAGCTGTTTTACCGGCAAAGAACTCCGATAAATGAACACGGTCATAAGCAGGTTCTTTTTCTTCACCAACAACCGTTACTTCAAAAGTATTGTGCAGGCCTGCATCAACCAGCAATTCTACAAAGCGGTGACCGACCATACCGTTGCCGACCACAACCAACTTCTGTTTTGAATCCACTGAGGCAGTCCTCCTGTTTTATTGTTTACAGGTGTTACTGCAAAGGGCTTGCCAACTTGGAATATTCGCTTAATCCCCAGCTATTAAAAGGGTATTAATGAATTATTGAACGGAAACTTATAATCAATAACCCCGCCCCAAGGGGCGGGGTATGTAGCAAGTTTGAGTAGTTCGCCGCAAGCAGCGGGGAATATGACCCAAAGAGATTTAAGTCCTTATCTCGCGCCCTAAAAAGAAACCCGCGCACCATAAACGTGCAACGGGTTTCTTTTTACTTATTAAGTTTTCTCAGAAGTCGTTTATTCTACGATTTCCGCAGTCACCCGACGGTTTTCCTGACGCCCTTCTTTAGTGCTGTTGTCGGCAATCGGCTGACTTTCCCCCAAACCAACTGCTTCGATACGACTGCCCTCAATGCCATGTTTATCAATCAGTATCTGACGTACGGCATCAACACGCTTCTGTGACAGCTTCTTGTTATAAGCAGCAGGGCCGGAACTGTCGGTATGGCCTTCTATAAGCAGCCCAACATCCCTGTGACGCTGCAGATATTCCCCCATTTCAGCAATACGATCAGCCGCTTCGGGTCTGATCTCGGCAGAATCAAAGCCAAACTCAACATGCAGGTTGATCTTTTCTACCCCAACACAACCCGCAGCATTTACAACCGCACCCGGAGCAGAATCGGGGCACAGGTCTGCACTGTCAGGCACACCATCATTATCTGTATCAAGCGGCTGTGGCGCAGGTTCTACCACTGGATCCTGAACCGGTTCTGCAACTAACGGTGCAGCAGCAACCTGTTGAGTGGGTTTACCGACAGAACCAAACGTCCATGTCAGAGCAACATTCATCATGCTTTCAGTCTGGTTATAATCCAGACTACGTACCGCACGAACATCACCACGGAGTGAAAGGTTAGGTGTCAGGGCGGTGCGTAAACCAATACCTGCATTCATGCGGGTATCGTCCCGATCTTTGGCATGCTGCAGATGTTCATCCAGTTCACCAATACCTGCAACAAGGTAAGGAGTCAGACTGCCATCCCAGGGTTGCAGATCATAGAAAGCATCAAGCCGGTAGTTCTTCACTCGAGCATCATTGTTGTTTTTCTGATCAGTTTTCCTCTCTGAATAAATCGCTTCCAGACTCCAGCGATCATCGAACCGATACCCAAGCCCCAGTTCCGGAGCTACGGTGTTATCAAGTTTGCGATAACTGTCAAAATCATGATAGGAGCCGCCTACAGTAAATGTCACTCCACTGTCGACAACCTCAGCCATTGCAATACCGCTGGTAGCCATTGCGATTGCAACGGCACACACTGCGGGTGTAAAGCCGGACAGTACTTTCATACATCCCCCTCAAGTAACTCTTGTTGTTTTGCCGATTGCAGATTGTTTTAATCATTTACTGCAACTGCTTTGAAGAATAAGGGATTGAAGGCAAGGTATAAAGCGAATGCTTCTTGCCTGATACGAATAAGCAAAAAAATGATAGTAATATTCAAAATATATGAAACATTCGGTCCTTTCCTAGTGGCAACCTTCATTCTTGCCAATTCCGTCCACTTCTTTTGCGACTCAACAAGACCATTTCCTGAGTATCTGGACTTAACTCATATCAAAGGAAAGCTCCAGTCTATACCCAAATGCAAAGGGAACAAGACCTCCAGTCGTAAACTGACGATGAAAGTAGAAAATGGTGCAGTTAAAACTTTCACAATAACATGCGGAAAAAAATATATTCCTCTGGAAAACTACAATGGCCCCATAAACAGGCTCTCCATACGATACATCTATGAGCCAGATTTCATCGTGTTCTTTGAGTACCCCGAGGTATCAATACTGTGGACAGTTTTCAGACGAAAGTGACCATGAGAGAAAATAGCGATAATAGAGAAGCCAAACCCTCTATGCTCGCTGCCACTTTCCTCTCATGGATAACATAGTAAAGACCGCTCTGGGCAAGATGTCCAAGGTCAAAAAGCCCCAAAAAACATTCATCTTCCAATTGCTTATCACGCTCATTATCGTTCAGGGTAAAGCCACTTTCTGCAACATGAGCCGTTACTCCTCCATGAGTGAAAAACGATTCAGACGCTGGTATCGCCGGACCTTCGATTTCTTCAAACTCAACTGCCTGATGCTGTCCGGCGTACTGTTAACGTCCAAAGAGAAAATCGCAGCGCTCGATGCCAGCTTTATGACCAAAAGTGGCAAGAAGACCGATGGCCTTGGCATGTTTTGGCGTGGTTGCACAGGTCAATCAGAGCGAGGGCTTGAGCTATCTTTGCTTGGTGTTGTTGATTTGCAGTCCAATACGGCTTATGCGCTTGATGCCCGGCAGACGCTGGACGAGAAAGATAAAACCCGTGTTGACCTTTACGCTGAGCAAGTTTTGAAACTGGCCGGAGATCTTCTTGCTATGGGGGTAATCTATCTGGCTGTGGACGCCTACTATTTCAAGGAAAAATTCGTGTCCGCAGTCCTTGCTGCGGGTTTACAGATTGTTGGGAAGTTAAGAACAGATGCCGACCTGAAGTGGCTCTATAACGGCTCATACTCAGGGCAAGGTCGTCCAAAACTTTACGACGGCAAAGTGAATCTCGAAAAAGACTTGAACCGGTTTGAACACGTAGGTCAGTTAGAAGCCGGAGAAGAGGTTTATACTGCCATCGTTCATTCCAAATGCCTGAAGCGTCACATTCGGGTTGTGATGCTGAGGGTGCAGCGAAAAAACAAGATAGGCATAGCCCTGATTTACTCAACAGATGCAGGGCTGGACGCAATGACTATCGTCAAATATTACAAAGCTCGCTTTCAAATTGAGTTTGTATTCCGGGATGCCAAGCAATATACAGGCCTGATAGATTGCCAGTCATGTAATAAGCAGGCGATTCATACTCAGATTAATGCTTCATTCTCTGCCCTTAATCTGCTCAAACTGGCTGATCGGGAAGAAAAAGGTACCACAGGCAAAACGGTGATCTCAATTACGAGCTGGAAACGTCGTTTGTTCAACCAACACTTGATGTGCAGAGTTTTTGAAAAGTTAGGATTGACCATGAATGATAGAAAAGCCATGGGCGCATATCAGGAGTTCAGCAGCTATGGTGCTATCGCTGCATGAAAGTGTCCAGAGTATTGGAGGTATATGAAATGATTTTTAATGGTCACACATTCATTTCATATGAAAGACGAAAACAATATCAACCTGTTGCTGACAAGGCAGGTATTCTCCTTGCTGTTTTTTTCCTAATCAGCTCTTTACTCTTCCTGCTACCATCATCAATACGAGCCAAACTACGCTCTAAATGGCTGCAATCACGTCGAGGCTAATGCTTTCAACCGCACTTTCTCAGCGTTGATCAGCGCCGGGTTACCAGTCCGAACGATAGCCAGCACCCGCTTCGCCCACACAGGCAGTTTATTATCTAAATGATAAAAGACCTGCTGCCCCTGACGCCTTGTTGACAGCACATTTTGCGCTCTCATCTGAGCCAGATGACGGGATATTTTGGGCTGGCTTTCCTGCATCGCTTCAGCAATATCAGATACACAAAGCTCCTTCTCATCCTCAATTAGCATCAGAATCCGCAGGCGGGTGCTGTCGCTCATTATCTTGAATATCTCTGGAGGTACAGCAGGATTCATTCTCTCCGTCGATAGATTCAGCTTTATAAACAGGCTACACCTTTCCTCCAGCTCATCCGCAATGGCTTCAAATGGCTCAATACACGACTGCTGCTTGGGGTCTGCCAGATCCCAATGCAACAAGGCTTCTGACGGCGGATATGCAGCACACTCATCCTTTGCTTTGTCACACAGTGATATGACGTAATCAAAAGATCGGTCTAAAAGTGTATCCAGCCCTTTACTACTAAGGCCATCACAGGATATTCCCCGTCTTTCCAAAACCTGGTAAACGCGGGTATCAATCGGTTCGGGGTAATTTCCGGCACTGAGCACTTGAATCTGATCACCAGCCAAATGCCGGAAGATCGCTTCAGCCAGTTGCGAACGAGCGGAATTGCCTGTGCATAAAAACAGAACAGCGTGTGAATACATAAACATGCCCGTGCAGAAGCCAGCCCCTAAATATTTCAGCAGATCTTACAC
Organism: Endozoicomonadaceae bacterium; assembly: GCA_965261725.1. Classification (GTDB taxonomy): domain Bacteria; phylum Pseudomonadota; class Gammaproteobacteria; order Pseudomonadales; family Endozoicomonadaceae; genus CANDOC01. The sequence goes on from CBDHDU010000051.1 coordinate 59,070, forward strand.
AGATTGAAAGGCTGAAGCAGCTCAGTACAAATCACTGGTTCCTGTCTGCTTATATTCAGTGCAAACAGACAGTGTACCCGCTTGTTATCTGTGCATCCGAAAGCAACATGCAATCAAACAACCTGACTATCTGGCTGTTTTAAAAGCACTTTATCGAGGTGGCACAATCCTTGAATGATAAATAGTGAGTCAGAAAAATCTGCACAGGATGGTTGCCCAAAATGATAAAAAAACTTGCCATAGCCCTGACCACATTATCGCTGGCTGTCTGTCATGTGCAGGCAGCCAAAGTCGGAGAGCCTGAAAAAGAGGATCTGAAGTTTGGTTTTATCAAGCTGACTGATATGGCTCCGCTGGCAGTCGCCTATGAGAAAGGCTTCTTCGAGGATGAAGGCTTATATGTCGAGCTGGAAGCCCAGGCCAACTGGAAAGTGTTGCTCGATCGAGTCATTACTGGTGAGCTTGATGGTGCACATATGCTTTCAGGGCAACCGCTCGGTGCCACTATTGGCTATGGCACCAGGGCACATATTATTACCGCCTTCAGTATGGATCTTAACGGTAATGCCATTACGGTTTCGAATGATGTCTGGAAACAGATGAAACCGATGATTCCTAAAGATGATGAAGGTAAGCCAGTTCACCCCATCAAGGCTGATTACCTGAAGCCTGTCGTTGAGAAATACAAAGACGACGGCAAACCATTCAATATGGGCATGGTATTCCCGGTATCAACTCATAACTATGAACTGCGCTACTGGCTGGCAGCCGGCGGCATTCACCCCGGTTATTATGCACCGCACAAAGGTGATACCAGCGGTCAGATTGATGCCGACACACTGCTTTCTGTTACCCCGCCACCACAAATGCCTTCCACTATGGAAGCTGGCACCATCGAAGGTTACTGCGTCGGTGAGCCTTGGAACCAGCAGGCGGTATTCAAAGGTATTGGTGTACCGCTGGTGACTGATTATGAAATCTGGAAAAACAATCCGGAAAAAGTTTTTGGTGTTTCCAAGGGCTGGGCTGACGATAATCCGAATACTCATATCCGTGTTGTAAAAGCCATGATCCGCGCTGCCAGGTGGCTCGATGATGCCCATAACAGTAACCGCGAAGAAGCCGTCAAGCTATTGTCGCAAAGTGAATATGTCGGGGCTGATGCAGAGGTGATCGCCAACAGTATGACCGGCTTCTTTGAATATGAAAAAGGCGACAGGCGCAAGCTTGAAGACTTCAACGTATTCTTCCGCTACTTCGCCACCTATCCCTATTACAGCGATGCCGTCTGGTACCTGACTCAAATGCGCCGCTGGGGGCAAATTGCCGAACCCAAGTCCGATGAATGGTATATGGATATCGCCAAAAAAGTATATCGCCCCGACATCTATCGCCAGGCGGCAGAATCATTAATTGCTGAAGGCAAGATGCATTCTGCTCACTTTCCTGACTTTGCCGTTGAAGAAGGCTTCCGACCACCACAGCAACACTTTATCGATAACGTCGTTTATAACGGTCGCCAGCCCAATGCCTACCTTGCCAAGTTCGATATCGGGCTGAAAGGTGAAGAAACCATTCAGTGAGCTAAAGCAATTCAGCAATGGTTATTTTCACTGCCCGGTGTACCAGTACACCGGGCAGTTAATCAGAGACGGGAATCATGACAAAAACAACGGTATTACCCTCTGCTACCTGTACCGAGAAACCTTCTCTATGGAGCCGGCTACCCGATAGCAAAATGGTGAGTGAAGCTACCGTAAACACCGCCAAAGCACTGGCATTTCCAGTTGTTGCAGCACTTATTTTTCTGATGCTGTGGCATATGGCTGCCAGTCGTATCACGACATCTCTGGGTCAGATTCCTGGACCAATACAAGTGGCTGAACAAGCCGTTAATCTTTATGACGAGCACCTGACACAAAGAGCTAAAGCTGACGCTTTCTATGAACGACAGGAAAAGCGTAATGCGGCCAAACTGGAAAAAGATCCTGATGCTGTTATCAAATGGCGTGAATACCGGGGTAAACCAACATTTTTTGATCAGATTATTACCAGTCTCTATACCGTTTTCACTGCCTTCGTACTGGCATCATTAATTGCCATACCATTAGGCGTTATCTGTAGTTTAAGCAATCACATGTATCGGGCCATGAACCCGATCATTCAAATATTCAAACCGGTTTCGCCGCTCGCGTGGCTACCCATTGTAACGCTGGCAGTCAGTGCTCTGTATGTCAGTGACGACCCGATGTTTACCAAATCTTTTGTCACTTCAGCTGTAACAGTCACCCTGTGCTGCCTGTGGCCTACTTTGATTAACACGATTGTCGGCGTTACTTCTATCGACCGCGATTTATTAAACGTTAGCCGTGTACTTCAACTGAATAAATTCACTCAGGTTCAGAAAATTGTTTTACCGTCTGCACTGCCCATGATCTTCACCGGGCTGCGGCTGTCTTTAGGGGTGGGCTGGATGGTGCTGATTGCTGCCGAGATGCTGGCCCAGAATCCGGGGCTGGGTAAATTCGTCTGGGATGAATTCCAGAATGGCAGCTCTGATTCACTGGGAAGAATCATGGTTGCAGTGATAACCATTGGCCTGATCGGCTTTATGCTCGACCAGATTATGCTGAGGCTCCAGCGCCTGATCAGCTGGGATAAAGATGCTGTTTTACGTTAACTGAAGAGGAATAAAGAAATGCAAAAACATCATTTGAGTCTTGAGCAGGTCTGTGTTGATTTTCCTGTTAAGGGCGGTGTATTCCGTGCCGTGGAGAACTTTAACCTGAAGATCAAGAAGGGTGAATTTGTATCCCTTATCGGTCACTCCGGTTGTGGTAAGTCAACAGTGCTTAATCTGGTTGCAGGCCTGAATCAGGCCTCTACGGGTGGCGTTATTCTCGACGGAAAAGAAGTCAATAGTCCCGGGCCGGATCGTGCCATGGTATTCCAGCATCATTCTCTGATGCCCTGGCTGACAACCTATGAGAACGTTGAGCTGGCTGTCCGTCAGGTATTTAAAGGGAAGAAGAGCCGCAAGGAAATGCGTGGCTGGATTCATCACAACCTTGAGCTGGTTCATATGGAACATGCACTGGATAAAAAACCCGCAGAAATTTCCGGAGGAATGAAGCAGCGTGTTGGTATCGCCCGGGCACTTTCAATGCAACCCAAAGTATTGTTAATGGATGAGCCTTTTGGCGCACTGGATTCCCTGACACGTTCTCATCTACAAGACTCGGTAATGGAAATTCAGGCAACACTTGATAGCACCATCATTATGATTACTCATGATGTGGATGAAGCCGTGCTGCTTTCTGACCGTATCGTGATGATGACGAACGGTCCTGCAGCAACTATCGGTGAAATTCTGGAAGTTAACCTTCCACGACCCAGAAACCGCCTGATGCTGGCAAAAGACCCCGAATATAACCGGCTGCGGTCAGAAGTATTGAATTTCCTCCATCACAGGCACCAAAACCCGGAAAAAACCAAGGAGGAGCGTGTTTTAGCCTGAAATATACTGACAGACTGAAATCACGCTATGCTGCCAGATAGTACTCGAGAGCAATTTTTACGATTATTATCTGCGGTTTACTGCAAAAGGTGACCATGCCTGCTGTACCGGCATAATTTCAAGACTGTTGATATTAACGTGTTTAGGGCGACTGGCAGTCCAGTAAACTGTCTCAGCAATATCTCCAGGTGTAAGCGGATCAACACCCTGATAGACGGCATCGGCCTTTGCCTGATCGCCATCGAAGCGTATAACTGAGAATTCTGTTTCTGCCATACCCGGCTCAATATTCGTCACCCGTACCCCACTCCCCAGCAAATCACAGCGTAAATTACGGGAGAACTGCTGCACAAAAGCCTTGGTCGCACCGTAAACATTGCCACCCGGATAGGGCCAGTTACCCGCCACAGAGCCAAGATTAATAATACCGCCTGTATTGTTTTTCTTAAGCGCAGGCAACAGTGCATGGGTGCAGATAACCAGCCCTTTGATATTGGTGTCAATCATATTCATCCACTGATCAGTATCACACTGATCAGCCGGTTCCGTGCCGAGAGCCAGACCTGCATTATTGATTAGTGTATGAACGTCGCTAAATGCTTCCGGTAGCTCTGCAACGGCATGGCGAATAGCCTGTTCATCACGAATATCAAGCTGAATAGTATGAACAGGACACAACGCAGATAATTCTTTTTTGAGTGCTTCTAACCTTTCTACACGACGTCCGGTCAGAACCAGTTGCCAGTTGCTTTCCTGAGCAAATTTACGCGCGCAAGCTTCATCAAAACCGGAAGTAGCACCGGTAATAAAAACAGTTCGTAACATATACAGAGAGACTCTATCCGAAGGCGTTCACGCCAGAGACGTATTTAGATATTCAGGCAGGATATATTACTTTATATGCAGATATAGCTGAAACTAAACGGGGTTTGGTTATAAAACCAGACCCCGCTCAAGCTTAGGAAGCCGCTTTTTCAACCTTGGCCTTGGTGACAGTTGCCTTCTTTGCCACAGGTTTAGCTGCAGGCTTAGCAGCCGGAATTTTCTTCCGGGCAACAACTTTCTTTGGCTGGCTCAGTTGGGCAATTTCTTCACGTACCAGCACTTCACGTACAGTGAGTGCTTTTACAGAAAGAGACAGTGCTTCAACCTGAGCAGACAGCTCAGCAATTTCATCCTTGTTGGTCTCGAGCTTCAGCAGATCCTTCAGCTTATCGAGTTGTTCCTGAGCCTTATCCTTAGCTTTGGTCTTATATTCTTCGAGCTTGTTTGATGTACGCTCGTTGACGCTTTCGCCTTCCTCAACCAGTTCATCAAACAGCTTAGAGCCTTCTTTACCCAGCTTTTCGTAACGGGCATAGGTGCCCAGGCTCGCCAAGAAGATCTTCTCGTACATAGTATGATTCCCCCTTTATTTACCATGGGAACACTATTTCCATTACCTCAGGGTAACAACAACAGTATTCTACGGGTCATGGTTGTTTTTTATGTACATAACTAAAAACCTGCAGAGTGAAACAGTACAATATATCTACAGGGAAACACTATTTTACCACGTTTTTATATAAAAATTGTGAAGTTGTTTTACTGTAGACAGGCTTTTATTTGCCTTGTTATATCTGGTACCGCTCTACTGCTCAGGCACTTAATATCTGGCAAAACGACTGACGTTGCAAGTTTCTGTGGTTAAAATGGCGTCTTTCAGCTGTCACAACAATTATTAAATACGCAGTATGCAATCCAATAATCTACAAGCCCGTTTCCATGCCATTCGCTCGAACAAAGTTTTTGAGCTCTTTGTTATTGGCATTATCATTTTTTCAGCGCTGGTCATTGGCGCGAAAACATTCGCAATTCCAGATTCCATACTACAGCTTGTCAATGTACTGGACTGGGCGATTACAGGTTTGTCTGTTTTTTATGGTTGAAATAACCATTCGGTTTCTGGGAGAGCAAAGTAAAAAGGATTTCTTCAAGTCCGGCTGGAATATATTCGATACGATTATTGTTGTGGTAAGCCTGATACCTGCCAACGACACAGAACTTGCCTTAGTTGGTCGTCTTATCCGAATTTTCCGGGTACTCCGAATGGTGTCGCTGATTCCTGAGCTCAGACTTTTGCTCAGTGCTCTGATCAAAGCACTCCCCCAGCTCGGCTATGTTATGTTACTGATGTTTATCATTTTTTATATCTATGCAGCCATTGGCAGCACTTTTTTCTTTAGCATTAATACCGATTTGTGGGGCGATATCGGGATCAGTATTTTAACGCTGTTCCGGGTGATGACGTTCGAGGACTGGACAGATGTGATGTATGAGACAATGGAAGTATACCCATTCAGCTGGGCTTACTATATCAGCTTTATATTCTTCACAGCCTTTGCCTTTCTGAACATGATTATCGGTATTGTCGTCAATGTGCTGGAACAGGAACGACAGCAGCTTAATAAAGAAGAAATGGTTGATTCCGGCGAGCCGACACTCGCAACAATCAGCCAGGAACTAGCAGAAATAAAAGCTCTGTTAAAGCAGCGTCAATAGTCAGAAAAGGCAGCATGGAAGCTGCCTTTTCTAATCATTTTAAGACAATTACTTTAATACATCTCTGGAAATCAGCTCTTTCATGATCTCTGAAGTGCCACCATAGATCCGCTGCACCCGCGCATCTACATACATCCGGGCAATGGGATATTCAGTCATGTAACCATAACCACCATGCAGCTGCAGGCAACCATCTACAATCCGTCCTTGCATTTCTGTTGAACTCAGCTTCGACATACTGACGGATGCTGCATCCAGCTCGCCAGCCATAAACCGGGTCATACATTCATTAACGAACGCCTTGTTAACCCGCACTTCGGTTTCCATTTCTGCCAGCTTGAAGCGGGTATTCTGCAAATCGGCAATGGTTTTCCCAAATGCCCGACGCTCTTTAACGTACTCAACCGTTTTTCGGACAGCGCCTTCAGCACCATAGACAGCACCAACTGCCAGAGTCAGACGCTCACGTTGTAATTCATTCATCAGCACCATAAAACCAGCATCAACCGGCCCGAGCAGCGCTGAATCCGACACCCTGACGTCATCAAAGAACAGCTCAGAAGTATCGGCACAGTGCAGGCCAATTTTGTCCAGATTAGTACCCTTGGCGAAACCCGTAGAGCCATCTTCAACAATAAATAATGAAGTCCCTTTGGCTCCCGGTACATCAGGATTGGTGCGCGCAACAACAATGACAAAATCACAGTGCTGACCGTTGGTTATGAACGTCTTCGAACCATTAATTACCCAGTCATCGCCATCTTTAACTGCTGAGGTGCGCACACCCTGCAGATCAGATCCGGCACCGGGTTCAGTCATAGCAATCGCCCCTATCATTTCTCCTGAAACCATACCGGGCAGAATACGTTCCTTTTGAGCCTGAGAGCCTGCTTTCAAAATGTAGTGCGCAACAATATCGGCGTGAACAGCAATATTGCCACCCAGCCCGGCAAGGCCTTCCAGCGCAAACTCTTCCTGAATCACCATGGAGTGGGCATAGGTTGCCCCGATACCGCCAAATTCTTCAGGAATATCGACACATAGCAGGCAGTTTTCTCCCAGTTTATTCCAGAGTTCACGGGGAATAATTTCTGCCTTTTCCCACTTTTCATATTCCGGCAGAATTTCATTCTGGATAAAGCGACGAACATTATCCCGGAACAGGTTGAGTTCTTCCTGATCAATAATCTGCATCATGACGATTACCTCATTATTATCGTTATTAATGTTTAACTAGGAGCCTGTCGGACTTAAGGCAACAATCAGTGGGGACCAGATTTATTATGAGCTGACTGAATCAACCCCATAATAACGGCGAAGGTATCCTGAACACTTCGAGGATGATCTGCGTTAGTAAAGTCTGTTACCTCAGCCCATCTTGCAGCCAGGGCATCAGCGCTGAATTGTTCATTACTCTGCAAAATAGCGCCTTTGGAACGTTCCCAGCGTAGCTTGGATGTCCAGCCTGCACCAGTCTCGAAAATTCCGCCATTTTCCTGACACTCACGGGAACACAGATAGACGACCAGAGCCGTTACCGCTTCAGGTTTAAGTGCTTCAACCGCTTGCGGTGGCAAAATGGTTTCTGTCATACGCGAACCCGCAACAGGGGCAATACAGTTCGCCCGGATATTATATTTTGCGCCTTCAAGCGCCAGCGTTTGCGCCATACCAAACAATGCCAGTTTCTGAGCACTGTAATTAACCTGACCAAAGTTACCGTATATTCCTGCTGCTGAACTGGTGAAAATTAAACGACCATAACTCTGTTCCTGCATAATTGGCCAGGCTGCTTTAGTTACACTGTATGCACCATTAAGATGTACCCGCTGTACCAGATCCCAGTCTTCATCTGTCATTTTAGCAAAACTGGTATCGCGCAGAATACCGGCATTATTGATAACAACATCAACCCGGCCAAAAGCATCCACTGCCATTTTAATAATATCCTGACCATTTTCTACTGAGCCATAGTTGGCTACCGCCTTGCCACCAGAAGCCGTTATTTCTGCCACGACAGCATCCGCTGCACCACTGCTTCTGCCTTCCCCCGTCGTGCTTCCACCAAGATCATTGACAACAACACTGGCGCCACGCCGGGCGAAATCCAGAGCATGGGAACGCCCGAGACCACCGCCAGCTCCGGTAACAACAACGACCTGACCATCAAAACGCAGCTCTGACATTTTATTTATCCCGCACCGAAGGTTCTGCTGACCTAAGTCTTATAGATGAAAGCGGGGAAACCAATGATTGAAGGAATCAAAAAAATAGACTGAAAGAGTCAGTAAGAGAAATAGCTGCCAGTCAGATTCTGGCAGCCGGAAGGAAGATCGGGAGTCAGGAAAGGAATGCCTCGTATGCAGGGTTACCGGTTTCTTCTTTATAGTAGTAACCAATCTCGTCCAGAAATGCCTGCACGTCACTGCGCTCTTCTGCCGGAACCTGCAGACCCACGGCCACACGACCATAGGCGGCACCGTGATTTCGGTAATGGAACATGGATATATTCCAGCGTTCACCCAGCTTATTCAGGAAATTCAGCAGGGCACCGGGGCGTTCTGGGAACTCAAAACGATACAGCACTTCATTTTCAACCTGAGCCGCATGACCACCGACCATATGGCGGATATGCAGTTTTGCCAGCTCATTTTCGGTTAAATCATGCGCCTTATAGCCTTTTTCATTGAGCTCTGACAGGAGTTGTTCTCGAGGGTCTTTTTCCGGATGCGTTTGCACACCAACAAAAATACTGGCATTACTTTCATCGTGGTAGCGGTAATTAAACTCAGTAATATTCCGCTTACCGACAGATTCACAGAAAGCTTTGAAGCTACCGGGGTGTTCAGGAATCGTGACTGATATAATCGCCTCACGCTTCTCGCCCAGCTCGGCACGTTCGGAAACATAACGCAGTCGGTCAAAATTAATATTGGCTCCACTATCGATAGCCAGTAGCGACTGACCTTTAACGCCCCGTTCTTCAACGTATTTTTTAATACCGGCGATACCCAGCGCACCTGCTGGCTCAGTTACTGACCGGGTGTCGTCAAATATATCTTTGATAGCTGCACACACTTCATCGGCACTCACAGTGATCACTTCATCAACACATTCACGACAGATACGGAATGTTTCTTCTCCAATCTGAGCCACCGCCACACCATCCGCAAAAATGCCCACATGAGGCAGAACAACACGCTCACAGGCTTCCAACGCCGCCTTCAGGCAGGCAGACTCTTCATATTCAACACCAATCACCCGAATATCCGGACGGATATATTTGATATAGGCTGAAATACCCGCAATCAGACCACCACCGCCAACAGGAACGAAGATCGCATCCAGAGGCTCCGGGTTCTGCCGTAGAATTTCCATGGCAATGGTACCTTGCCCGGCAATAGTATCGACATCATCATAAGGGTGAACAAAGGTATAGCCATGCTTATCCACCAAAGTCATCGCATGAGCCAAAGCCTGATCAAAAGCATCACCTTCCAGCACCACTTCAGCACCACGGGCAAGGACTGCTTTAACCTTGATTTCCGGTGTTGTGCGGGGCATGACAATCACCGCCTTGATTCCCAGCTGCTTTGCAGCCAGCGCCACACCCTGTGCATGATTGCCTGCCGACGCAGCTATTACTCCCTTGGCTTTTTCTTCTGCTGACAGTCTGGCAACCCGGTTATAGGCTCCACGGATTTTGAAAGAAAATACCGGCTGCAGGTCTTCACGCTTGATCAGAATATTGTTATTCAGCCTTGCTGACAGGAAAGGTGCCGGGTGGATGGGTGTTTCCACCGCGACATCATAGACACGGGCTTCGAGAATTTTGCGGATATACTGGTCAGGCATGGCACTTCACTGTGTTTGTTATACTGCGGGAAGACAGCTTTTGTTGTTTGACTGCTGTCTTCCATATCTTACAGTAATGCGCTTACATCGAAATACCAAGCCACAACGATTAAGCTATCTATTACTCTGCTTTCAGCGTTCTCCCCATAAAAGGACTAAAAGGGTTCGCCTTTTTTGTACCACAAAAGGGGTCGTTTAGTTCATGAACACCTAAAATACGATGCAGTTCCTGCTGCCAATGTATCTTAAAATCAGCAACAACATCTTCATCCGCTTGATTACTTGATGCCTGCATCAAGTCAATAGCAACTTTCGCAAATGCTTCCCGATTGGCGACATGCCTTAGGTTAATTCCATACTTAGCCAGCCCATAAAAGCTTGCGGAGATAGGTTTTTCTCCTTTATGAGATTTTGCATATTCGATGGCTTTATCCATAGATTCTCTGAACCGGGCCAGAATATCACTCTGCGCCACCTGAGGTCCCGTTACACAAAAGCGTAGTACGGGTGGATTTTGACACACTGTGAGCTTCCATTTATCTTCATCTAAAGAGTCATTAACATGAAAAATTGAAAAATCAGTGCCTTTCTTGGTTTTGAAGCAGACTTGTGTATAAGGTGTCCCAATGACTTCGAGCTCAGGATAACTGTTGATTATCTCCGCAAATCCGCAAGTAACACGGTGAAGCTCTCTGGCCTGTCTCATGTATTCAGCCTTACCTGTTTTAAGCAGAGCCATCCATGCTGCCGCATAATTTCCTACACAAGTGCTCCCCTGAAGGTTTGTTGTAAGGTAAAACCCTCCCGACCAATTGGCATCAACAAAAGTAACCATATTTTTTAAAGAAGTCGTCCGGAATAACACGACAGAGCTACCTTTCAAGGAGTAACCATATTTATGAGTATCAACAGATATGCTGGTCACTTCCGGCACAGAAAAATCGAATGGCGGTACTTTGGTTATTGATTTATCTTCTTCTCCAAGTACCTGAAGCCAGTGCAAGGGAAATCCCCCTAGGCAACCATCAACATGAAGAAACAGATTATGCTTAGCAGCCAGTTTACCCAACCCTTTAATATCATCCATAACGCCATGAGGATAGTTAAAAGCTGAACCTACTAAAAGTACCGTTCTGTCAGTTATTTTATTCTCTACATCAGTTAACTTTACCTTGAATGATGCAGGAGTATTATCACCTTCTGATTCTTCCTCTATATCAGCATAAATGACGTTCATTCCACACGCTTCAGCACCTTTTTTAAAGGCCGGGTGTACAGATGTCGGAACAATAATCTCCGGTTTAATGTTTCCAGATTGGTGCGCAATATTTCCATAAGCCAAAAGTGCAGCCTTGATACTTTCAGTCCCCCCTGGCGTTAAAAGACCTGAAGGTCGAGAAAAATCTTTATCACTGTCTGTATCTCCGCTTGTCGAAGAATCGTCGGCATCATCTTCTGTCGCAGGCTCACCAACAGGCATATTAGGTGCATTGAGCATATTCAGAAGCATGTTAACGATTTGCCCTTCAAAATATGCACCGCTGGCATTCAAACTCCGCTGTATTAAATTAGTATGTGCGAAGGGTATAAAAGCTTCTCCTAGCTGTTCATAATGCTTGATGCTACCACTGTAAAGTGACCCTGAGACCTGACCTGTGCTCCACTCTTTATTCTCTTCACTCGCTAATAGTTTTGCCACACTTATTAACTTCGCTGCCGGAACCCCTTCTTCAGGAATATAATCAAAACTTGGAAACAGATTGTCTACATCGTAACCAAAATAATAATGGGCACCTAGCCCCTGAATGAATCTCGATATCCAGTTAGTTCCTTTTTTACGCAATTCTCCGTCCAGTGTCTTGTTCCTAAGCGGTAGCGCTCTTTCACTTAATCTAGCGATTGCAGAAGAGGTATCATTAGTAAGCTCATGCATTTCAGTCAGAGCATCTTCTACTTCAGCTACCTTTTTCTGGTCTGCAACATGTATAAAAAATTCGGTTTTGTACGCAAAATGATCAGGTTTGAATCTGATTACAATCGCAGAAAAGCAACCTGTTTTCCTTTTAAGGTCAACCCTTCCTGGTACACAAACGACACCTTCATCACCCCCTAATATTTGGAGCTCCCTGAACTTAAACTTATTTCGCTGCACGTTTGTGCACACAAGCCTGATCAAATACTGATTCTCTTGACGTTGCCTAAAAGAGAGATGATTCTCTAATGTAGCCGTATTATCTTGAATTACCTTAGAGTTCAACTCATCAGACAAACTGAGCTTGCTTAAATCTGGTAATGTACCTGAACCTTCTCTAACCAAAACAACCTCCAATGTTCCCTTATACCTTGGAGAGAGCCCTGACACTGTACCTGCTGACGATTCGAAACTGATAAAACCTATCCCTGACCGGTTACAATGTTTATAACTTTCTGTCATCAGATATCCATCATCTTCAACAAACAAACTTAACTTGGGGTTGGTGGTTTCACCAGTAACACTCAGCTGATATTTCTCTTGTGGCTGGTTTATATCAACTCCACATTCAGTATCCACTATCAGGCCACTGGGAAGTTCTATTCTGGCTGCCCACAAAGAATAAGAAAATAGAACCATAAAACAGCAATACCAAACACGGGTTAATCCGAGCAGTTGCCTGACAAGCATAACTAGTACTCCTTTTTGGTTTGGGTAAGCGCACAGAGCCTGAAGCATAGCCAAATCAACCTGCTACTGAGGGTTCATCCGACGACCGGACATGACTATGCAAAAATCCCCTGTTACCAATGATTTCCTGTCTCAGAACACACAAGACTCCGTTATAATCCCCGCTTCCCAACCCGATTTCAGGACTGCACCATGACTCAGGACGAACTGAAACAGGCCACCGCCCGTGCGGCCATTGATTTGATCAAGCCACATCTGGAAGACAATATGATTCTGGGCATTGGCACCGGCTCTACTGCCAATTTCTTTATCGATATGCTGGCAGAGCTGAAAGACCGGTTTGATGGTGCCGTTGCCAGTTCAGAAGCATCTGCCGAACGCTTGAAGAGCCATGGTATTCCTGTTTATGACCTTAACAGTGTCAGCAGCCTGCGTTTTTATATTGATGGTGCTGATGAAGCCAACAGCTGGCTGCATCTGATAAAAGGTGGTGGTGCAGCACTGACACGCGAAAAAATTGTTGCGGCTGTTGCCGAAGAATTCATCTGTATTGCCGACGAAAGCAAACAGGTTGATGTGCTTGGCAAATTCCCTCTGCCTGTTGAGGTGATTCCCATGGCTCGCAGCCATGTGGGACGGGAGCTGGTGAAGCTGGGTGGTGATCCGGCTTACCGTGAAGGCGTCGTCACAGATAATGGCAATGTTATTCTCGATGTCTGGAATATGCAGATTACCGATCCGGTTGCTACCGAACAGGCTATTAATCAGATTACCGGTGTGGTGACCAATGGCCTGTTTGCTGCCCGCGCGGCGGATGTATTACTGTTGGGTACTGCTGATGGTGTGAAAACAATCAAACCCTGACTATCTCCCCTACCCTGTTTATCACATCGCCCGATAAACAGGGAATCCTGCCTCATTGTTGCCGCCATAAAACGACACTTTGCTTTTACGTAAAAATACGTAGAATGAAAACCTGCTGCAGTTTATGTCTATAGCGGGAAACGCCTTTAAATAAAAACAAACATAACGGCGCTTCCGGGTAAAAGCTTCGCAGTAAAAGAAAGCAACAATAACAACACAAGTGAGTGCGCTTATGATTAAAACTCTCCACAAAACCCTGGTCGGTTTTGGTGCCGCTATGACGCTGACAGCAGGCATGGTTCAGGCTGACACCATCAAGATTGCGCTGGCAGGTCCGGAATCCGGCCCGGTTTCCCAGTATGGCACCATGCAATTTATCGGCGCTGAAATGGCCGTTGAACAAATCAATAAAAGCGGCGGTGTAAACGGTAAAAAGCTTGAAGCGATCCGCTTTGATGATGCCTGCGATCCTAAACAGGCGGTTGCTGTCGCTAACAAAATCGTGAATGAAGATATTCGTTTTGTTGTTGGCCACCTGTGCTCCTCATCAACCCAGCCCGCGTCTGATATCTATGAAGAAGAAGGCGTGTTGATGATTACTGCCGCATCTACCAGCCCCGATATTACGTCCCGTGGTTATCAGATGATTTTCCGCACCATCGGTCTGGACAGTCTGCAGGGACCAACTGCGGGTCGTTATATTACTGAAAGCGTCAAACCGAAGCGTATGGCCGTCATTCATGACAAGCAGCAATACGGTGAAGGCATTGCAACCGCTGTCAAAGAAACTGTAGAAGCCGCAGGCATTGATGTGGTGCTGTTTGAAGGTGTGACTGCCGGTGACAAGGACTTCTCCGCCCTGATCGCCAAAATGAAGAAAGAAGATGTCGACTTCGTTTACTACGGTGGTTACCACCCGGAACTGGGGCTGATTCTGCGCCAGAGTGCAGACCAGAATCTCGGTGCCAAATTTATGGGTCCTGAAGGTGTTGGCAACAAAGATATTTCTGCTATTGCCGGTGAAGCTTCTGAAGGCCTGCTGGTAACGCTGCCCAAGAGCTTTGATCAAGACCCGGCAAACCAGAAGCTGGTTGCTGCCTTCAAAGCAAAAGACCAGGATTCCACCGGCCCTTTTGTTTTCCCATCATACTCTGCCGTGCAGGTTATGGCGGATGGTATGACTCAGGCTAAAAGTGAAAACCCGGAAGCAGTCGCCAAAGCTCTACGAAGTAATAGCTTTGATACTCCAACCGGTTCTCTGGCTTTCGACAGCAAAGGTGACCTGAAAGACTTTAGCTTTGTCGTTTATGAGTGGCATGCTGACGGCACTAAAACATCGCTGAATTAAGCTAGGAATTGGTGGAGATGGATGACCATAAGGGAATTTTACGGTCATCCATGAGAATCATAAAACATTTATGATTCTCCAAATTGTCCGCAGAAGTTTCTGTCCTGTGTATGGAGCTTCTCGATACCTTTCTGTTAGAAAAGATAAGTGATAGAGAGGACAATAAGAGATACTCCTCCAACTAAAAATGGAAGACGTAGCCGAGCATATAGCCTTTCATTTTTTTCATGATCCTTATCAAGTTTGATTTTTCTTGAAACAACGCATAGTAAAAAGCAACCGCCTAAGAACATGAATACAAAACTGATCATTTATCACCTGAAAAATTACAAGATTTACTCTCACCCCATGCCTGTCGAACTTATTTTGCTATAAAAGCGCAGTCATATCAGCCTCCATAGTCATTTTCATAGTTGGAGGTGATCATTGTTTCCCATCCATGACTATTTTACGGTAAAAAGCAGATTCATAGTTGAACTATACATAAATGCAGATAATAATGATTCGCAATTGCATTTTAAAGTTTGGGTTCAGATCTATGGAAACATGGCAAGAGGAAATCCGCCGGGGTAATACCTGCTTCGATAATAAGCACTGGCATGTTGCCGAAGAGGCATACCTGAATGCTGCGGCTGAGCTGGAGCAGGCATGGTTTGCCAACCTTGAAAGCACCCGACTGATGATGGCCTGGATCGCCAATATGCATAACCTCGCCACACTTTATGAAGTGACCGAGCGCCCGCAGATTGCCGGAAATTATTTTATGCTGCCTTACCGGCGAATCAGGATTTTGATGCAGGAAGTCAGCCTGCCTCAGGCATTCCAGCAATCCCTCTACCATGCTATGCGTAGTGCTATGATCCCTTTGCTTGAGTTCTCCAAACGTCAACGTATCTGCAAGTGCTGTCGGGGAGAGCTGGAAAGAATGAGAGAATGGATTACTCAGTTCCCGTTACAGGTTATGGAGGCTCCGGACGCAGGATCACTTCTGACCTTCGGAAGTCAAAAAAACCCTTCCCTAAAAGCCCCTCCAAACGTAACGTTGCATTGATTTAAACAGACTAGTACATGGTTTCAATACGATTGATGTCTGACAAGGAAGAGCGCCTGCTCTTAAGGCATGATGTCCATTTTTTACTCATGCCAGTCAAATACCACTTCCGCCTTTCCAGTGAAGAACAGCATAACCTAAAGCAAATTGTTCAAGCCGATAAGATTGCACGACATAAGCGTACCCATGCTCAAATTCTTCTCGCCCTTGATGAAAATGGTCCCGCTTTAAGTGAAGCTGCCGCTGCGGATGTTTGCGTCGTTTCTATACCCACCATTCAAAGAGTTCGTAAGCGCTGTGTTGAAGAAGGACTTGGGATTGCGGTTGAGAGCAAGTTTAGCCGCAAGGGGCGTCGCCGAAGCCTTGATGGTGAGCAGCACGCCCACCTCATTGCCCTGACCTGCTCTGAACCACCAGAAGGAAGAACCCGATGGACGCTGGGATTACTCGCAGACAAACTGGTTGAACTGGAAGTGGTTGATACGGTTTCTGCTCCTACCATCTGCCGAGAGTTAAAAAAAACGAAATAAAACCGTGGCAAAAGCGGGAGTGGTGTATTCCCGCCAAAGCCAATGCGGAGTTTGTGAGTGCCATGGAAGATGTCCTTGATGTCTACAAGCTCCCTCATGATCCCCAAAAGCCGCTGGTTTGCATGGATGAAAGCAGTAAACAACAAGTTAAAGAAGTCAGAACACCGCTACCCATGAAAGAAGGTCAGCCTGCACGCTACGACAATGAGTATGAGCGTAATGGCGTCAGCAATCTCTTCATGTTCTTCGCTCCGCTTGAAGGGTGGCGGCATGTGGAGGTAACAGACCGCAGAACGGCTGAAGACTAGGCATTCCAGATCAAGCAACGGGTTGATGTGCATTACCCTGAAGCTGTGGCTATACGTCTGGTAATGGATAACCTGAACACACATACACCGGTATCGCTCTACAAAGTATTCGAACCTGAAGAAGCTCGCCGTATAGCCAGTAAGCTGGAAATCCATTACACCCCAAAGCATGGCAGCTGGCTAAACATGGCTGAAATTAAACTGAGTATTTTAAGCCGCCAGTGCCTCGATCGCAGGATTCCGGATCAAAACACTTTGAAAGCAGAGGTTTCGTCTTGGGAAGCGGTACGAAACCAGTGCCAGACAAAAATGGACTGGCGGTTTACCAACAAGGATGCGCGAATAAAGCTGAGAAAGCTTTACCCTTCAATCGCATTGAAATGATGTACTAGGCCGGTGATATTCGAGCAGGCAAAAAAAGTCTATGCTGTCAGCCTATCAGACAAGAATACTGCTCATATCACTCTATGATACAAAATATCACTATTGTGGGTGGAACCCACGGCAATGAATTTATAGGGCCTTACCTGATTCGAAAGCTTGAAAATCAGCAGGCTTTTTCAGATAGCCATATTCCTGTCGATTATCTGCTGGCCAATCCGGAAGCCTTTAAAGCATCTGCCCGCTTTATTGATACCGACCTCAACCGTTCATTCTCAGAAGCCATTCTGAAGACAGAACATAGTGAGTGTTATGAGCACAAGCGCGCCAAAGAGATCAATCAGCTACTGGGGCCAAAGCCGTGCAACACACGCTTTATTGTTGATCTGCACAGCACAACCTCCAATATGGGCATGACGCTGCTTGTTCGCAACGGCAATATGTTTTCCCTGCGTGCGGCAGCTTATGTTCAGCGGCAGATGCCTGATATAAAAATCATTGTCAGCGATAAAAAGCGTGCTTCTGTCGTCCTAAACAGCATATCAGAGTTTGGTTTGGGTGTTGAAGTGGGTCCAATCCATAACGGCGTCGTGCGTCATGAGCTGTTTGAAATGACGGAGCAGGTTATACGCGCTCTGGTTGAATTCCCGAACTTCACCCCGGAAAAACAAGCCAGCAGCTATCCTGAGCAAATTACTGCCTATCAGTCCGGTGAAAAAGTCATCTACCCTCAAGATGAAAACGGCGAGATCACAGCAATGATCCACAAGGACTTTCAGGATAAGGATTTTACCCTGCTGAAAACAAACGACATTGTATTTATGGGATTGGATAACAAGGAAATTCAGTATACAGGTACACCCGGTTATCCCATCTTTATTAACGAAGCCGCCTATTACCGGGAAGGTCATGCTTTTGTGATGACAGAGAAGAAGACAATAGACCTGACAGTGGAAGCGTAATTTTCTTATTCAGCAAAAGACAAACCGATCTCCATACGCAGTATGAAGATCGGTTACGAGTACTTTAAAAGAGATAGCTGTACAGGAATCCCGCGCCCATCGCCATACCCAGAATAACGATCAGGAACGCAGCAATCATGCGGTTTTTAAAGATCGATTTCAGCAGAATGACTTCTGTCAGGCTGGCACCGGCACTACCGATAATCAAAGCCATTACCGCGCCCAGCCCCATACCTTTGGCTGCCAGTGCAGCACTTAGCGGAATCACAGCTTCAGCACGGATATAAAGCGGAATACCGATAACTGCCGCAACCGGAATCGCAAACGGATTGCTGTCGCTGGCAACGCTGGCAACAAACTCTGTTGGCATAAAGCCGTAAATCATGGAGCCCAAAGCAATACCTGCCATCAGGAAAGGCAGTACTTTCTTAAAGTCTTTCCAAGTGCTGTTCCAGATTTTCAGCCACTTATTAACCGGCTTTGGCTGGCATGAACTGCCACAACATTTTTTGGCTTCAGGTTCACTATAGACGTCCGCTTTCACATACTTCTCATAGCCCAGCTTTTCGAGCGTATAGCCTGCGATAACAGAAACACCCATCGCTACTGCAAAATAAAAAGCAGTAACCTCCAATCCGAATGTAACGGCAAACAGGCCAATAATAATAGGATTCAGCAACGGGCTGGCGAACAGGAAGACCATCATGGTTCCAAAACCGGCTTTTGCCCGCAGCAATCCTTTCAGGAATGGAATCGTAGAACAGGAGCAGAACGGTGTAATCGCTCCCAGAAAACCAGCCACAAGATATCCCTTGCCATTTTTACTGCTCAGAATACTCTGGATTTTGCTGGGCGGAATATATTCCTGCAGCACGCCCACAAAATAACTGATCGCCAGAAACAGTACCGTCAGCTCTACCGCCAGAAATGCGAACATATTCAGTGTTTCTGTGATCATTTCAGGTGTTACAGACATAAAACCACCATAACTATATTTCCAGAATTATGGAAATAATAGATTCAACCACTTGTTCGCGTCAACATATTTCTACTAAAATCGAAATATCAGAACTAACGGGTTATCAGATCATGGAACTGGATGAAGCCGCCAAGACCCTTAAAGAGCTCGGACACCCGACACGGCTGGCAATATTCAAGCGGCTGGTAAAGTCAGGTCATCAGGGGCTGGCTGTTGGTGTTGTGCAGGAAGATCTGGGCATACCGGGTTCGACACTTTCCCACCATCTTTCCAGTCTGGCATCAGCAGGGTTGATTACGCAGCGGCGGGAAGGTCGCACACTTTATTGTGTGGCGGAGTATGATCGACTGGAGTCCGTCGTCTGCTTTCTACAGGATGAGTGTTGCGCTGATACTGAGCAGTAACTCTCTACGGCAGGATATCATTTACTTTTACGACGAGCCTGGGCAACGCCGGTAGCAAGGTTATAGGCCCAGGTTTTCTGAATCGACTTCGGTACACCTTCGTTCATATCATCATAGTTTGCTCCCCACATAGACATGCGGGCATACGCCAGATGATAGGTTTCGAGCAGTGTGTCGCCTTCCAGATCGTATGTGAGATGCCTGATCCGGCAATTAAAGATATCTACGTTCAAAAAAGGACAAATTGCCTTGCCCCCCGTTGGCATGGTTAACAGTCGGCACTTGTAAAAGCAGCAATCCAACCCTTTTGATCCGGGCATCAGCAGGTACGAAAGTAACTGCTCTGATGCTTCATCCTGATAGCGCACCATTTTCACCGGGGTAAATGTTAAATGCGGTGTACCTTTAACAGCTGTAGCACCGATTTTCATGCTGGCAGGACGAAATACTGAAAACTCAAACGACTGTAGCGGTAGCAGGGTTCCTTCCGGTTTCACACCGACGAAATCCGTATCCGCCTGTACTTTTGTTTTGAAATCGGGAATTGCCAAAAAAAGGGATGCCATCTTAACGACCTCTTTATTTTGGCCTCGTCAGCAAAATCTATGGGTAGTTTCTGGTTCAGGCAGCTTGCCAAGCGCATGATATAAAGCAATTTCTGCACATTTATAGGTTCTGAATCCATACGATTTTCTCGTAGTGAGTTTTATCTTGGTATTCAGCCCCTCAACAATTCCGCTGGAAAATGCCTTTTTTGCCCTGAACCAGTTCAGGATAAGCGGCTTATGTCGCCGAACAGTTTTAGCCACTTTCTTCATTGGCTCTATCTTTGATCGCATGACTCTTGTGCACCACCGATCCAGATACTTTCCTGCCCAGTGTGGTGAAATGGGTGAGTAGACCGGCGGAACTTCCCCGCCAGCCCCTCTTAGAACGGTACGTGAACCTCTCGATTCATACCGCTCCCATCAGGTAAACGCCTATCACAATTCTGAGACATTTTCTGACCTGTACTTTTTCCAGCCAGTGACAAACAGATTTGCCTCCATGTGACAACCGCCCTGCCCGTTGAGCAATGTCATCCTGTCCCTCCGGTTGCTGACTACGTCCCTTTATAGGCATCCAGACAAGATCCTTTGGGACAGTTGCATTCCACAACGAGCCACCTAACGCAGCCCCTTCGCTCCCCCCCTATTACAGGAGCTTCAACACTACTACGAGCTACTCCGCCCCTGTGCGCAGTATCGGTACTCAGTCTCTTGTGGTGGTCGCCACTTGAGAGTCTCCCTTAACACCTGCACGACAGGTTCCCGCAGTTCCATGAAAGAGCCCAGTACGTAACTATTCAGCACCCAGCAAAGAGTGACCGCAGTAATTCTTCATGGCTATAAGCAGGGCTTCAAAAACATTCTGCCCCTGCTTTCTCGCAGATGAAACATAACTTCGTATTCGGCAATACCATTTCGCCCCTTCCTCGCTTCTGATGCAGCCCGATATTTTTTGCTTCACCTTGCCATTTCTGATGTCTTGCTCGCTGCCATTATTGTCGAAGGGGATGTTGAGGTCGGTCATGAACCTCAAAGTTTCGTCCTTGTACTCCACCAACCGCTTAAACAAGTTGAACGCTTTCGTATTCTTGACTTTGTCACGCCCCAACCGTTGCCGTACTCGTTCCATATAGTCGGCTTCTTCCGCTTGCGCCCTTTTTGCTGTTCGCTCGAACAGTGAAGAGATACGCTGGCGGATGGATTCCGGCATCGCCTTCATTCCCAGCTTTCTAAAACCATTGCTGAGGTGACAGGCCAGTCTCAGCAGCCGCTGAAGACGAGCCGCAAGATAGTTGCAGTCGCGATCAACGACACCCTGTAACTCCCTCAGGTGGTGGGCATTGCAGAGTACATGAGCCGCAGCATAGCGGAAGTAAACCTTGTAGTGGTCATGAACCAGTATCCCGGCAAAGGTCAGCAAAATACCCATCGTCTCTATGGCGGAATGTCCTTTACTCAAGTCCAGATGATAGTACGTCCACTTGTCAGTACGCAGGACATGCATCCACCACAGCGCTCCGGCTACTCTCATGCCTGTTTCATCAGCGCCTGCAATGGGTTCAACCTTAAGGGCGTCACTAATTGCCTGCTCAGTGCTGGCTAACCGGTCATAAGCATTGCTCTGGAAGGTGCAGATGGAACCCGGACTGACTTCCAATCCGAAAATATCCATGAAGAACTGGGAGGCACGCTTGCAAGGTATAAGTTGATACTGACAAAGATACACGGCCAGCGCCTGAGTCACCGGTCCATACTGCACGTGAGCATCAACTCCTTCAGGGAAACGGGCTTGTGTCATGTGACCGCAGCGGCACTCTTTGATTTCGGCCACATGGGCTGTCACTTCAAAGTGACCAAAACGACCCGGTTCAAATACTTGCCTTTCAACCAACTTGGCAATGTTTGCAGAGTGCAGGGACTGATGGCACTTCTCACAGTCTATAACCGGGTGATATTGGGTGCGGTCAGTGTCAGCGACTTGCTGAAGCGTTGAACCTTTGTGACCTTTCTGACCGCCGGGCTTTCGACCAGACCTCTGTCGTAAGCTTTTTGGGTTAGGTTTGTCGTCTTGTGGCTCACCCTCCACCGTGGCAGATGAGTCTTTCTGTTTGGCAGCAGGCTTTGCATAACCGTCTGTAGAGGGAGGCTTACTGCTGTTCCGGCTGTTGATGTTGAGTCTGTCCGCGAGTTCCTTATTTTCTGTTTCCAGTTTTGCTACCTGATCGCCCAGGCCACCGATCTGCTCTTGCTGATCATTTACGATAGCAAGGAGGGTGACGATAATCTGAAACTCGGGATCAAGTTGACTCATAACAAGCGTTGGTCAGAGAAGAACTGTATTTGAAAATGACACAAAATCACGAAAATACCAGCTTATTGTGAGGGTGCTGAATAGTTACCCCAGTACAGAGTCATGCCTTCTCAACGCCGGACACCGCCTGCACAGCATTCGAAATTCACTTGCAGACTTATCCCTGAGGAGGACTAAGCCTCAGGTTTTGATGCCGAAAAAGTTCCTTACGACGCTTCAACAAAGATTCGGGTTTACTCATCTCTCTGTACCATACCTGACGAATTTACTTTCGCCTTTTCCTCAACGCTCACTACCACCGCTCTTAACGACAGCAGCTTGAGGTGGTTTGAAACCTGCTTTCGACAGCCGATTTCGGCGGGTCTACCGCCATCTCTTCCATAGCTTCCACATCTTCAGAAAGTAATCCTTTTACTTCCCTTGTATGTGCTACGGCACACTAGTCCCAGAAAACCTGGAACTCTTCTCTGAGCAGGTAACCCCTGACACTTTTCAGGTTGTACCGGAGCACTGTGTTTAGCTTGATCTCTTCTTTTTCGGTCAGGTGATATGGCAAGAGTTTTCCGGACACTTTTTTACGCTGCCTCGGCAAGCTGTTGTTCATACTTGAACGGTGCAAGGTAGCCGTTAGTTGAGTGCTTTCTCTGGCGGTTGTAATACACTTCAATGTACTCAAATATGGCCTGCTGAGCCTCTTCTCTAGTCTGGAAGTCTTCATGATGAATCAGCTCAGTTTTCAGTGTGTGGAAGAAGCTTTCAGCCACCGCATTATCCCAGCAATTACCTTTGCGGCTCATGCTACAGACAAACTCATTTTCGCCCAACAACTTCTGGTAGCACTCTGAGACATACTGGCTGCCCCGATCGCTATGCACCAGCAAGCCAGCTTTTGGTCTGCGCTTCCACATAGCCATCTGCAGAGAATCTGTCACCAGCGTCGCTGTCATCCTGCTACTCATGGACCAGCCCACAACAGCCCGTGAGCACAGGTCAATGAAGACGGAGAGGTAGAGCCAACCTTCCCGGGTTGGGATATACGTAATATCGCCGGTGTAGGCCTGGTCAGGCTGCTCCCGGTGGAAGTCACGCTTCAGTATGTTGTCAGCCACCGGCTTGTTGTGGCTTGAGTTCGTTGTCGCCTTGAATTTACGTTTGGTCTTACAAACCAGGTCTTCCTCTCTCATCAGACGAGCCACGCGCTTACGGCTGACGGTTTTACCCAGATCAGCAAGGTCATTTTTAATACGGCGTGCCCCATAGCGCTGACGGTGTTTTTCGTGAATCTCCCGAATGTCTGCCTTCAATGCCTGATCCTCCTGAGAACGCTTGGATACCGGGCGAGAGAGCCACTCATAGTAGCCACTACGGGATACCGACATGACCCGGCACATCGCTGAGAGGCTGAATTGCTCCCGGTTATCACTGATGAACTGAAACTTCAGTGACACTCTTTGGCAAAGAAGGCGACCGCCTTTTTTAATATGGCTCGCTCTTCTTTCAGTCTGGCGTTCTCTTTGCGCAAACGCTTGAGTTCGTCGTATATATGCTCATCGTTCTTCTGAGGCTTACTGGTAGCCTTAGGACGGTGATACTTAGCAATCAAGGTGTGCAGGGTGTTAGCGTTCACCTCAAGCTCTCTGGCTGTTTCTGTCACCGGTTTATCAGACTCTACAGCCAGTTTTACTGCAGATTCCTTGAACTCAGCTGTATATGTTTTCGTTTTCTTTTCTGACATTTGGACACACCTTAATGGGCTGCAATATTACCCGTGTTTGTGTGTCCGGAGAACTATAACCACTTCAAGGTTCTCTTTTCTCTTGAGTAGGCACCAGCGAGTTTTTTTCAGAACAGGTTCATATCCGGCTGCCTGAAGCTGTTTGTGTTCTGAGGCTCTGACTTCATCAATGGCCTTGTTCAACATGGCAATGGCCTTGTTCAACATGGCAACAATATGAAAACGATCCAGAATATGCAGCGCCTGGCTGGCATACTCCGCAATCGCTTTCACGTAGGGCTGCCACATGTCAGAGCAGACATATTCCAACTGCTGGCTTCTCTGTGCACCAAAGAATGAGAAGAAACGGCGAATGGTGGCTTCGGTTCGCTCCTGTCCAACCACAACAGCCGTGTGTAATCACGGTCGATCTGGTAAACCACAGTCAGGTATTTATGACCTGTTTGATACGCCACCTCATCTACACCAATGGCCTTGATATTGTCGAGAGGGCGATGTGCTTTGCCCCATTCAACCACATACTCAACAGCATGAAAGACCTTCTCCCATGAGGTATTGAAAATGCAGGCAACCTCTTTCCACGAGAGCTTTCGGGCCCAGCTTGCCAAAAACTGCATGTAGACTTTGGTAAGTTCTTTCTTGCCATCCGCCCATGGAACCTGTTCAACCTTTACACCACATGTCTTGCATTCAACCCGACGCATTCTGTAGAGCAGAAAAACCCTGATGCCCCAGAGGGGAACGAATTCGAAGCGACGCTCAGTAAGGCGGTCATAGCCCGGAGCAGCTTTTTTGCATCCTGAGCAGATAGCATGACTGTTCTTCCGTGGAGCCACAGTCACATTGAATACTTCAGAGCCCTGATAGAAGCCGAGTTTTACATCCTGATAAACAAAAGACTTGAGTTTATGAACTTTATTGAGGATAGTTTTAATCAGCATCAGTGCTGCCTTTTGTTGTTTTTTTGTCCATCAACAAAAAGCTATCAAAAGTCAGGCACTGGTGTTTCTATCCTCAAATCTTGTTCGCTTTTACCCACAGTTATCCCTGAAGAGCCTTATTTTGAAGCTTTCCCTGGAGCGATCCTCATAATGACTTACTTGTTCCCTTTGGAGCTTGTCATAGCGACACCGGTAGCAAGATTATAATCCCAAATATCACCTCGTTTTTTCGGCAAATCACCATACATACCGTCAAGGTTATAGACCTGCATTCTCATGCGAGCAAAAGATAGTGAAAGTTTTTCGGTTAGATTTTCTCCTTCCAGATCATATTCGAGCCTGATCAGTCTGGCATTATCCAGCTCCAGCCTGAAATATGGACAAACAGTTGAACCTTCAATCTCACTGGTTAGTAAGCGAGACTTATATATATACGACAAGTACAACCCGTTACCGGTGGCATCAGCAGATAGGAAATCAGTAGCACCGATTTTCATACTGGTTGGGCGATAAACGCTGAAATCATATGACTCTATAGGGCACAATCCTCCTCCCCTTTTGAAACCAACCATTTTCAAACCCGGATTACCAACGGTGTTAACACCATGGATACGGAGCAAAAGAGAAGTCCATACACAATAAATGTCTTATAAAACTCATTAAATTAAAAGGTACAAGCATATCCAGATTTTTAAAGGCTGGTGATGCCCTGAAAACACCGATCTACATGTCATCTTTACCTTGTCGGGTAATATCAGGGCTTTGACAGCGAGGACAAACGACACCATCACAACTGTTTTGACCCGGATTACCAACGGTGTTAACACCATGGATACGGAGCAAAAGAGAAGTCCATACACAATAAATGTCTTATAAAACTCATTAAATTAAAAATAGTCTACATGTCACAACTTGACTACAACCCTATACGTAAAAGTACAGATACAGTATCCTTCCGCCTGAGCAGGCAGCTCATCATTGCTATAAAAGCTATAACAAAGCCATAACAAAAATATTCGTTCATGGACGCTTACAAAGCCGATCAGCGAACAACAACAAAGCAGTACCTATGCCAGAATCAGCCTACTACTTTATCCAGCAGTTGCTGAACGGCCTCACCGTCGGCAGCACCTATGCACTTATCGCCATTGGTTACTCTCTCGTTTACGGCATTATCGGCATGATCAATTTCGCCCACGGCGAGATTTATATGATCGGGAGTTATGTCGCCTTCATTGTACTTGCCGGTCTTTCAATGATCGGTGTCGACAGTGTTGCCCTGATGCTAACCGCAGCCTTTCTGATCAGCATTATCATCACCAGTACTTATGGCTGGAGTATTGAGCGCATTGCTTATCGACCATTAAGAGGTGGTAACCGTCTGATTCCGCTGATCTCTGCCATCGGCATGTCCATCTTTCTGCAGAACTATGTGCGCCTTGCACAGGGCAGTAAGGATATTGCGATGCCCAGCCTGATTACCGGTGGCTGGACTATTGGCCCTGCTGATGAATTCAATGCAACTTTGTCGTACATGCAGGTACTTATATTTGTTGTCACCTTTATCAGTATGACAGCACTGACACTGTTTATTTCACGTTCACGTATGGGCAGAGCCTGCCGGGCATGCGCTGAAGATCAGGGAATGACTAACCTGCTGGGCATTAATGCCAACGGCATTATTGCGCTCACTTTTGTGCTGGGGGCCGCGCTGGCCGCTGTCGCCGGTGTTTTGCTGGGTATGTATTACGGCGTTATCAACCCCTACATTGGCTTTATGGCTGGACTGAAAGCCTTTACTGCCGCAGTACTTGGCGGCATTGGCAGTATTCCCGGCGCAGTATTGGGAGGATTGATTCTCGGGATAACAGAAGCATTTACAACTGGCTATTTCAGTTCCGAATATAAGGATGTTGTCGCTTTTTCTCTGCTCATTCTGATTCTGCTGTTCAAACCTACAGGGCTGCTCGGCAAGCCTGAAGTAGAAAAAGTATAGGAGCACAGCTGATGAAAACCCGTTTACTCAATGCGATTGCAGCAACTTTTGTACTGCTGCTCCTGACCTCAATGCTGCTGGGTCTCAGTCTCGAATCAGAAGGTACTGGGCTGACAATCGAAGTCGCTGAAGGTACCCGGCTGTCGTGGATTCTCACTGGGGTCGCCATTGTTTTCCTGTTTCAGTTTTTTCGAGCAGAAATCAGTCAAGGCTGGATCAACCTGAAAGAATTGCTGGGTAGTTCAGTTTCACCAGCGATGACAGGCAAAATAAAAAAATCACCCTCCTTTGGCAGCCTGAAGATAACAGCACTCTGTTTTCTGATTGCCGGTCTTATGGTTTGGCCCTTCTATGCGTCCCGTGGTGCTGTTGACCTGGCAACACTGACCCTGATTTACATCATGCTCGGTCTGGGACTCAATATTGTGGTCGGGCTGGCAGGCCTGCTCGATCTGGGATATGTCGGTTTTTATGCTGTCGGCGCCTACAGCTATGCCTTGCTGAATATGTATTTCGGTATCGATTTCTGGACCGGACTGCTGGCAGGTGGACTGCTGGCAGCTTTCTTCGGTTTTATTCTGGGTTTCCCGGTCCTGAGACTCCGGGGCGATTATCTGGCGATTGTAACGCTTGGGTTCGGGGAAATTATCCGGATTCTGCTGAATAACTGGACGGGTGTCACCGGCGGCCCCAATGGCATCAGCCAGATTCCCAAGCCAGCACTATTCGGACTGGAATTCACACGCCGCGCTAAGGAGGAAGGCAATGTGCCATTCCATGAATTCTTTGGCATTGATTACAGCAGTGGTTACAAAGTTATCTTTCTTTATTTAGTTGCGCTTCTGCTGGTAATCGCCACGGTATTTGTCATCAACCGTTTATTGAGAATGCCGATTGGCCGTGCCTGGGAAGCACTGCGGGAAGATGATATTGCCTGTCAGTCACTCGGCCTGAATAAAACTGCCGTTAAACTTTCAGCATTTACCATTGGTGCGGCCTTTGCCGGGTTTGCCGGTACCTTCTTCGCTGCACGTCAGGGTTTTATCAGTCCAGAGTCGTTCACATTTATCGAGTCTGCCATTATTCTCGCCATTGTCGTACTGGGCGGTATGGGTTCCCAAGTTGGTACCGTACTGGCGGCCATTATTATGACGCTGTTGCCTGAGTTTGCCCGAGAGTTTAATGAATATCGGATGCTGATGTTTGGTTTGATGATGGTCTTTATGATGGGTTGGCGCCCTCAGGGTTTGTTGCCAATGAAGCGCCCGCATATTGAACTGAACCGCAAACAACAGGGTGTGATCGCACCTGCAGCGACTGCCAACAATAGCAACCTGATCAAGGAGGTGTGAGATGAGTACTCCATTACTTGAAGTTTCCGAACTCAATATGCGCTTTGGTGGTCTGGTTGCAGTTGATAATGTTGCCCTGAAAGTAAATAGTGGCGAAATTATTTCAATTATTGGTCCTAACGGTGCAGGGAAAACGACTGTTTTCAATTGTCTAACAGGGTTTTATAAACCGACTGCGGGTTCTATCCGTTTCAAAGGCGAAGCCATTGAAGGAAAGCCCGGACATAAAATTTCCCGTAAAGGCATTATCCGTACCTTTCAGCATGTACGACTATTTAAAGATATGTCGGTCATTGAAAACCTGCTGGTAGCCCAGCACCGACACCTCAATACCAACCTGCTATCCGGACTTTTTAATACGCCAAACTTTCGACGCAGTGAAGCCCGCGCGCTCGACCATTCAATGGAGTGGCTGGAACGGGTCAACCTGCTCGATGCAGCCAACCGCAGCGCTGGCAATCTTGCTTACGGACAGCAGCGCCGACTCGAAATTGCCCGCTGTATGGTGACCAAGCCAGAGCTGCTAATGCTGGATGAACCTGCTGCTGGCTTGAACCCAAATGAAACCGATGAGCTGGATAAACTGATTTGCGAACTCCGGGATCACCATAAAGTTTCAATACTGTTAATTGAGCACGATATGAAGCTGGTTATGGGCATTTCTGACCGCATTTATGTCATCAACCAGGGTAGACCGTTAGCCAGCGGCACACCGGAAGCCGTGCGTAATCATCCTGAGGTAATCAAAGCTTATCTGGGAGAAACCTGATGTCTTTTGCAACAGCAATACAAACAACATCAGTCCCTGTTACCAATAAAGTCATACAACTGAACAGTGCTCCCATGCTGAAACTTGAAAACATCTCGACCCATTACGGAAAAATTCAGGCACTGCACAACGTCAGTGTTAGTGTAAGACCCGGTGAAATCGTCACCCTGATCGGTGCAAACGGTGCAGGCAAAACTACCCTGCTGATGACTATCTGTGGCAATCCACATGCCACTGAAGGGCGCATTATATTTGAAGGCAAGGATATTACAGCGCTCAATACTTCACAGATCATGCAGGACGGTATCGCTATCGTACCCGAAGGTCGTCGGGTATTTTCGCGCCTTACCGTTGAAGAGAATCTGCATATGGGCGGCTATTTCACGCCGCCAGCAGATTTTGAAGAGCGGCTGGAACATGTGCTGGAACTGTTCCCGCGTCTGAAAGAACGTTACCAGCAAAGAAGTGGCACCATGTCTGGCGGCGAACAGCAAATGCTGGCCATTGGTCGAGCCTTGATGAGTAAACCTCGATTATTGTTTCTCGATGAGCCCTCGTTGGGGCTGGCACCCATCGTGATTCAGCAGATTTTCGAAATTATTGAAAAACTGCGGGAAGAAGGCGTTACTATCTTTCTTGTTGAGCAGAATGCTAACCAGGCACTCAAACTTGCTGACCGGGGTTATGTATTGGAGAACGGGCGCATAGTACTGCAGGATTCAGGCTCAAACCTGTTAGCAAACGAAGATGTTCGCAAAGCGTATTTGGGCGGCTGATACACCCATATAAATAATCAAATATTATGGAAACGTTAAAACAGAAGCTCAAAACTGCTTCAGCTTTACTACTGGATATGGACGGCACACTGCTGGATGCTGAGGCACTCTATATTCAGGCTAGAGAATGGGCCGCTGAGCAGATGGGCTTCTGTTACGACGCGGAATTGATTCGTATCGGCCACGGCCGAAAAAGCACTGCATTTCTGGATGAGCTGAAAAGCCGGGCTGGAAGTGATTTCGATGTAACCACCTTCCAACGCCTGCAAATGCAGTACCGCCGAGAGAACAACATCAATGCCATGATTCGTTATATGCCCGGAGCCGAGGCTCTTCTGAAATGGCTGAAAAGCGCGGGAATACCCTCAGCGCTGGTGACATCTTCCGGCAGGCACCACGTTGACAAGATGCTGGTGCAGTTTCCCCTGATGCAGGTTATCGATGAAATTGTCGCTTCCGATGATGTATCACATAACAAGCCTCACCCGGAACCTTATCTGATCGCTTGCCAGCACCTGAATTTAGCGCCTGAAGACTGCATTGCCATTGAAGATTCCCAGCCCGGTATCGACTCAGCGTTAGAAGCAGGCTGTCAGGTCATCGATACCAGAACGCTGGGCAGCCTTGAAAAAATACTGCCCTGATTATTACAGTTGCCAGCGGTTCCCCCATGCTGCGCTATAGTCAGGCGCTCTTTCATTATCAGGAGAATACTGATCCGGCACCATCTGGCTGACTGTCTGCTTCATCACCAATTCCCCCGACCATACAGGCAAATCAATATCATCTTTGTCTTCATTGGGCCCGCCAGTTCGCACTTTGACTGATGCTTCTTTCAGTTCAATGGAAAGAATGGTTGTTGCCCTTAGCTCTTTTTCAGAAGGAGGTCGCACCTTATCCCATCGACCCGGCGCAATGTGTTCCAGAAACAGTTTCAGGGATTCATTAATTTCTGATGGGTCAGTCACTTCACGGAACTGGCCAAAAACAACAGCTGACCGATAATTCGCACTGTGATGAAAAGCTGACTTTGACAACACCATGCCATCCAGCAGCGTTGCCGTCACACAACAGTTAGCACCCGTCGTTAATGCCTTAATCATTCTGCTGCCATTACTGCCGTGAATATATAGTCGGTTTACCACACGCCAGCACAGCATTGGAATCACATAGGATTGATCTTCAACAGCAAAGCCAACATGGGCAACATGAGCCTCATCAAAAATCTTATATAGCATCTCACGATCAAATACTGCCTGTTTAGGACCGCGCCTGATTCTGTTTTTTTGAGTCTGCTTTAGTGGTTCCATTAGCGTCCAGCCCGTTTATTGCTTGTCATTGATGGAAAATAATACAAAGCTACTGGCACCCTAAAGAGAACCAATTTGCACAAATACAGGGAACCAGTTTGAGCCGACATCCCCGAATACCTGTTGCTGAAATCAGAGACATTGCTTTTCTAAAGCATGCAGAGGCTCCTCTGTTCCAGCAGCTCTATCAAGCGCTCGGAGAGCGAATTCTGGATGGTCGTATTCGACCTGAAACTTACCTGCCTTCCAGTAGAGCGCTGGCAGAACAACTGAAGGTTTCCAGAAATACTGTTATCGCTGCTTATGATCAGCTTATCGCTGAGGGTTACCTGCAGTCGAAGCCCGGAGCAGGTACGTTTGTTGCGAAAGATTTACCCGAAAGCTGGTTTCATACAAAGACCAATAGACAGTCAAAAACTCCTAATAGAAGAACAGTAACTCTTTCCCGCTATGCAGAAGCAATAAATAGCCAGTCAGCGCTAATGAAGGTAATCAGCGCTTCTGTGTCGGCGTGCCTGACCTGAAAGCGTTTCTGGTAAAGATATGGAATCGTCTTTCACAGCAGTTGCCGCCTACAGGAGTGCAAAGCCTTACCTGATTACCACTGAGCGTACGCCAGCATGTAGAAGAATGGCTATCGCTTAAAGGCTTGGCGTGCATGACCTTTAAAATTCATGAACTATCGTCTTGTTAGCGAGAGACTATATATTGCTGCTTTTAACGTTCTGATCACGGGGTTAATAGTACATCCGTATATGCTACGAGACAGAGTAATTAACAAAGGTACTCCTGTAGACATGCGTAGCTTCAGTGGTAATCAGGAAGCCTTATGGGTTTTGGAGATACCTCAGGCTACCCACCACTGAAAGAGGCTATTGCAGACTACGTAAGAAGCTCCTGGGCTGTTCAGTGCGAAGCCAATCAAATAATAATTACTGCCGGAGCCCAGCAGGCACTGGATTTATGTGCACGAATTTTTCTTAATCAGGGAGATTACGCTGCGATAGAAAACCCCGGCTATATCGGCGCGCGCCGGGCATTATTATCAACTGGTGCTCATTTATTACCCTGCCCGGTGGATCATCAGGGGCTGCAAGTCGAACACCTGAAATCACTGCCTCATAACCCGCGCCTGATTTATTTGACACCTGCCCACCAATACCCGATGGGACCGGTATTATCACTGGATCGCAGAATGGCATTACTGGAATGGGCACAACAGCATCAATGCTGGATTCTGGAAGACGACTATGACAGTGAATACCATTACTCCCATCGTCCACTTGCCAGTCTTCAGGGTCTGGATCAGCATCAGCAAGTGCTTTATATCGGTTCTTTCAGCAAAGTGCTGTTCCCTTCGCTCAGGCTTGGTTATCTCATTCTTCCACCTCATCTGGTTAATGTCTTCACTCAAGCTAAAGCCGAACATTCAGGTCAGACACCTCTTCACGTTCAGGCTGTAACAGCAGCATTTATGCAGGAAGGCCACTTCAGCCGTCATCTGAAACGTACGCGAATAAGCTACGGAGAAAAGTTGAGTCTATTACTCGATTGCTGCCGGGAACTTGAAGAGTGGTGTGTAGTTCACGCCAGTGGGGCGGGCATGCATCTGGTGCTGGAATTTAAAACCGATATCTCGGAAGAAGAGGTACACAACAGGCTCCTGGGCAAGCAGATTCTTAGCACTAGGCTAAGCAGCTATTTTATTGGGCAAGATAAAAAATACGGACTTGCTCTTGGCTTTGCCAACAGCACGCATCAAGATATACAAAATGGAATTACAACTCTTAGAAAAATTTTTACGTCCTTATAAGCCTGTCGCTCTACCTAGGGGCTATTGACGTTCTATAAAAAATATTCATGTTTTTATCACCATTCCATTTTAGAATGGTAGAAAAAAGTGGGGGGGGATGGATATGACAATAAGCTACCGGGAACTCAATGCCACCCTGCGCGCCACTCGGGATGATATCGACAGCCGTCTTTCTGTGCGCCTGCATCGCGCTGTCAGTTGGATTCGTAGTGCAGAAGAGCACGCAGAGGACCTGGATCTGGCATTTATATCGCTCTGGATAGGCTTCAATGCCTGCTATGCGGCCGACCAGATACAGCAGCAAGCTCTGGGTGATCGCCAGCAATTCCACGATTTCGTTAATAAGCTTGTAAAACACGACCAGTGTGAAGCTATCTATCGCTGTCTGTGGAAGAACTTTCCGGGGCCGGTACGAATGCTGATAAATAACAAATATATCTATGGTCGCTTCTGGCAGTCTGTACGCGAGGGAGACGACAACTGGGAAATTCTCTTCGATAAAGACCGTCGTGTTGCGCTGAGGAATCTGGCCAATGGCAATATTCCCGAGTTAATGAGCACGGTGCTGGATCGCCTTTATATCCTGCGAAACCAACTTATTCACGGCGGCGCAACGTACAGTAGCAAAATCAACAGAAACCAAGTGCAGGACGGCGCCAGAATAATGGGAGAGCTGTTACCCGTTATCGTCCAGATTATGCTGACCGCATCGCTCGACAGAGCTGAAATAGACTGGGGAGATGTCCATTTCCCGGTTCAGGAAACAGCCTGAAGTAAACGACTATAGCCAGCTATTTAGTTTTGCTGGCTGATTTCATACTGCGCTGATATCTGCGCAAAGCCCTCTGACACAGCCTATCATTAGCTATTTGTACTTCACTGTACACTTTTCGACGATAGTTTATTAATTTCCATGCATATATTTCATCACGCTGATGGCGCGGCACATCATACCGATGAAGTTATCTCTGGCAGATATAACAAAACACTTTCAATACCCGACATTTTCAGACTCTCAACGCCTGGTGCAATTGAATTTACGTTTACCATTCTGACTTACAGTATTGATGCTTGGTTTATCAGCAAGATAGACAGCCCTGAACTGGCCGCCCCTGGTGTTATTTTCCCTTTTTGCTTCTGCATTCAGTCGTTTCAGTTCGGAATGAGTAATGCTGTGGTACTGAAAGTCTCCGGGGCATGGGGGAGAAGGAATGCAAAGCTTGCCAGAAAATATGCTACACACGCGTTATTAATAACGTCTTTATTTATTGGCGGGCTTTTGGGCTTGGGAGCACTTGCCTTTATATCTCCCCTCTATCACTTGCTTCAGATTCCTCCTGATATTCATGCTTCCGTCATGAGTTACCTCAATATCTGGCTACCTGCTCTCTTCATTTCTGCCTCGTTGTATGTCACCACAGTGATTATGCGAGGGGCTGGAATGATCTGGCTGGCAACCAGCTTTAATATTGTTAATACATTGATCTATACCATGGTGCTGCTCCTGCTGATCAGCCATTTTGGTATTCAGGAGGCGGCATTATCAGTATTGTTCACATCAGCGATCATGCTGACTGTTGTCTTGGTTACTTTTTACAGGCTGGAGCGGCTATCGGCTCCTTCTTGCAGAATTAAACACTATCAACACTATTGCAGAGTATTTTTACCAACAGCTCTGCCTGCCAGTTTTTCGATTCTTCTCGAACCACTCTCCGCTGCAGTTATTGCCCATCAAATGCTAATGTTCGGTCACAATGCTGTCGCCGGATATAGCGTTGGCGCAAGGCTGGAACTCGTTGCTTTTATCAGCTGTTTTTCTCTGCGTAAGGTGCTGGCTCCCTATATCAGCTATAACCTGAAAAGAGATCAACATGAAAATATACAGCAATCAATCAGACAAACGCTGTTGTTTGTTATTTATTCGCAAATAATCATCTGCCTGTTAATTGTCGGCTGCTCTGTCCTGATCAGTCATAGTTTTAGTTCAAATGTGGCCATTCAGGATATAACAACCCGATTCCTGCAAATTGTGCCTTTCGGATATATTGGACAGGGAATCTGCTACTTCTCTATCTGCGTCATGATTTCCCTTAACAACCCGACCAAGGCACT
Organism: Endozoicomonadaceae bacterium; assembly: GCA_965261725.1. Lineage (GTDB taxonomy): Bacteria > Pseudomonadota > Gammaproteobacteria > Pseudomonadales > Endozoicomonadaceae > CANDOC01. The sequence continues at coordinate 94,135 of CBDHDU010000051.1, forward strand.
GAAGTTTTCATTTATATGGCACTTTATTCTGGTTGTCGGTCTTAGCTAGTGCCTGTCAGAAAACGCATGAACTATAGCTGCCTGTGTTAATGAGTCACTGTTAGGTGGATCATTTGAGTTTGCTGTTCAATCAATGCAGCGGTTTTCAGTCACAATTGTTCAAAAAATGTTCAAAACCTTCACTCCGTAGATGTCAGTAAGCCTCACGACATGCATGATCTGAACGAACACCGGATTACCAAACCATCAACAGGCGACTATTGCCGATCCCTTTCCAACAGCACTTTGCCCAGACGCTGCAGGTTATTTGCCACAACAGCCAGCGAAACATAACGCTTGAAGGCATCCAGCCCTTTATCCGGACATTTATCCAGACCATGGGCTTCCAGAGCATTAATATCCGACTCAACAGCAGAGTGCTGTCGTTTTGCACGGACAAACGCCAGGTGTGATTCCCGTTTTTTGTCCTCTAACGACATCTTTCCTTTTTTAGGTAGTACAGCCCTGTCCAGCAAGTTTTCCAGTTTTACAAGATTATCCGGACTCCAGAACCCCTTGTCGTAGCTGACTTGACTCAAGACTGGAAAGCGCTCTTTGGCTCCCTTGGCCATAGGAACCGTTACCTGGTCGTCCGTTTGCTTTTCCATGACCTGGTGGTGAAGCGTAAAGCCGAACTGATCCTGCAACACACAAACACGCAAGCCCAGTTCAACCGGTACGCCCGCCTTGCCTTTGCTGACCCACTCGGTATGAGGTTCAAACAGCGAAAAGATTTTCTCTGCATGCGGTATGGTTTCATGCTCAATGACCCGCCGATGAATCAGACTAACCTGATGTTTGGCATGCAGCAGATAGTAGCTGAGCGCTTCAAGGCGTGGTTCATCAGGTTGATGCTTTGTCAGCACGGAGTACGTTACATCGGCCATCCGAATGATTTTCAGGCTGAGCTTCAGGTACTCAATATGCGCCATTTCAATGTCATGCTGTCGTTTGCTTTTTTGTAACTCGTCAGCTGACGTAGAGTGCTTCAGGTTACGCACTGTATGGTAAAGCTTCTTATGCTGCCGCTGCAGGTAGCGATGCTGTCGCCAGCCGGGGAGTTTGTGCTCATGAGCTGAAGCCGAAGCAAACTCAATGATTTTACGACAAGCATCGCTCAGCAAGTTAATGTCGGTGGGGAAATGGACATTGGTTTTTACGACAAACGAATCGGCACGGCCATGTAACGGTTCGCTCTTTTTTTTTACCAGCGAGTGCCCTGCCGCAACGACAACCTGATTGATCTGATCCAGCACCTGCGGGGTAAACAGGCTGATATTATCCTGCAACGTCTGTATATGGTAGGTGTGCGTGCAATAAGGGCCATGTCCGAGCATCTGACGCAAAGTGCCGTGTTCATTGGCCAGTTCCTGCAAACGGTCATAATCGCAATTGATCACCAGGCGGAGGGTGCCAAACACGAGTATTCTCCAGAGTTCCATCCCGGGGCGACCGTTGTTTTGGTCAGATAGAATCATGGAGTCGAGTACCTGAAAGACCTGCTGTCTCAGCTCTGGCGTTGTGTAAATGTGCTGCAATGCTCGCAGGATACGAGGGATATCGTCTCTGGACTTGGGGTTAAACTGGACGGATGAGATATCGACTTCACCCAGCTGCATTTGTGGATTGATGGTCTGGCGCATAAATTTGAAAAACAGCCTGTTTTGGAAAATCTTCAATAGTTATATTTGGTTGCAGGCTGCTATTTTCAAGGTTTGAGGGTTTTCGGACAGGCACTAGCTAGGCGATGGGAATACTGACGGGCAGTACCGGAGCCTTCTGGGGTATGTTACTCGGAAACAGTCTGGCGGGATTAATCAGTATTATTTTAGGCTCTTCAGGGATAACTGTGGGTAAAAGCGAACAAGATTTGAGGATAGAAACACCAGTGCCTGACTTTTGATAGCTTTTTGTTGATGGACAAAAAAACAACAAAAGGCAGCACTGATACTGATTAAGACTATCCTCAATAAAGTTCATAAACTCAAGTCTTTTGTTTATCAGGATGTAAAACTCGGCTTCTATCAGGGCTCTGAAGTATTCAATGTGACTGTGGCTCCACGGAAGAACAGTCATGCTATCTGCTCAGGATGCAAAAAAGCTGCTCCGGGCTATGACCGCCTTACTGAGCGTCGCTTCGAATTCGTTCCCCTCTGGGGCATCAGGGTTTTTCTGCTCTACAGAATGCGTCGGGTTGAATGCAAGACATGTGGTGTAAAGGTTGAACAGGTTCCATGGGCGGATGGCAAGAAAGAACTTACCAAAGTCTACATGCAGTTTTTGGCAAGCTGGGCCCGAAAGCTCTCGTGGAAAGAGGTTGCCTGCATTTTCAATACCTCATGGGAGAAGGTCTTTCATGCTGTTGAGTATGTGGTTGAATGGGGCAAAGCACATCGCCCTCTCGACAATATCAAGGCCATTGGTGTAGATGAGGTGGCGTATCAAACAGGTCATAAATACCTGACTGTGGTTTACCAGATCGACCGTGATTACACACGGCTGTTGTGGGTTGGACAGGAGCGAACCGAAGCCACCATTCGCCGTTTCTTCTCATTCTTTGGTGCACAGAGAAGCCAGCAGTTGGAATATGTCTGCTCTGACATGTGGCAGCCCTACGTGAAAGCGATTGCGGAGTATGCCAGCCAGGCGCTGCATATTCTGGATCGTTTCCATATTGTTGCCATGCTGAACAAGGCCATTGATGAAGTCAGAGCCTCAGAGCACAAACAGCTTCAGGCAGCCGGATATGAACCTGTTCTGAAAAAAACTCGCTGGTGCCTACTCAAGAGAAAAGAGAACCTGACCGAGAAAGAAGAGATCAAGCTAAACACAGTACTCCGGTACAACCTGAAAAGTGTCAGGGGTTACCTGCTCAGAGAAGAGTTCCAGGTTTTCTGGGACTACATCTCACCACACTGGGCAGGAAAGTATCTGGATCGGTGGTGTACAAGAGTCATGCGATCAAAGATAGAGCCAATGAAGAAAGTGGCTAAAACTGTTCGGCGACATAAGCCGCTTATCCTGAACTGGTTCAGGGCAAAAAAGGCATTTTCCAGCGGAATTGTTGAAGGGCTGAATACCAGGATAAAACTCACTACGAGAAAATCGTATGATTCAGAACCTATAAATGTGCAGAAGTTGCTTTATATCATGCGCTTGGCAAGCTGCCTGAACCAGAAACTACCCATAGATTTTGCTGACGAGGCTTATTTTAATGAATCAGGAAATAGAGCGGGCACTAAAAAGCCGACTCTGATTAGAGTCGGCTCGTATTGTTCAGAAGAAACTTTAAATAGCTTTCAGCTTAACCGTAGTAACGAGCACCGTCTTTAACATCAGCACGAACAACAGTACCGGAATCACCGGTCAGAATTTCAGCTGCCTGATCCAGAGAACCAATACCCGCCATCTTGCCGCCATTGCGAACAAAGTTGCAGCAAGCTTCAACTTTAGGACCCATGGAGCCAGCAGCAAAACCGAAGCTGTCCATTACGTCAGGTGTCGCACTGTGGATATCTTTGGAATCCGGCTGACCAAAGTTGGTAGCAACGGCTGGTACGTCAGTGAGAATCAGCAGCGCATCAGCTTCCAGACCTTCAGCCAGTACAACAGATGCACGGTCTTTGTCGACTACCGCTTCAACCGGTACCAGTTTGCCTTCTGCATCACGGGTAACCGGCACACCACCGCCACCGCCACAGATCATGGTGATATCACCGGAAGCAGCCAGCTGCTTCAGGGATTTCATTTCCAGTACTTCTTTCGGCATTGGGGAAGGCACTACACGACGGAAGTATTCGCCATCTGCCTTAATAGTCCAGTCCGGGTTCAGCTTCAGCAGTTCATCAGCCTGTTCTTTGGTGTAAACCGGGCCAACGTATTTGTCAGGGTCAGCAAAAGCTGCGTCAGCGGTATCCACGATAGTTTGAGTGGAAACGGTGCAGATTTCGTGACCTTCCAGTTCGTTACGCAGTTCCTGTTCGAACATGAAACCGATCATGCCCTGAGTCTGAGCACCCAAAGCGTCTAGCGGGTAATTGCCCACAGCGTCATACGCTTCATTCATCAGCGCCAGCATGCCGACCTGAGGACCGTTACCATGAGTCAGGATAACCTGATGATTTTTGGCAATACGAGCGATGGATTTAGCGGCGACACGGATATTTTCACGCTGAATATCAGCTTCCTGAGCCTGTCCACGCTGAAGAATGGCGTTACCGCCGAGAGCAATTACTACACGCATTTTCATTTCTCGATGAATTATTCTGAGCGACAAACCTCAAATAAACGGATATTTGTCGACTTTATCGCGAAATCAGAGTGTGCAACACCCGACAAATGCTTACTTTGTCTGAGATCAATATAAATTCGCGAAATTCAGAAAGAGTAAAACCAGATAAAAGTCGGCGAAGGAGGAAGGAAGAAAAAACCTCCTTCGCCGTAAATCGACTCGTTGCTAATCGAACCAGCCGCTAACCGGATTAGTCGCCCAGAGTGGCAACCATAACAGCCTTGATGGTGTGCATACGGTTTTCAGCTTCGTCGAAGACGATGGAAGCTTCAGATTCGAATACATCTTCAGTGACTTCCAGGCCCTTCATGCCGCACTTCTCAGCAACTTCAGCACCGATGGTGGTGTCGTCGTTGTGGAATGCTGGCAGGCAGTGCATGAATTTGGTGTGAGGATTTCCGGTTTTAGCCATCACTTCAGCGTTAACCTGGTAAGGCTTCATCAGGCTTACGCGCTGATCCCATGCTTCTGCAGGCTCACCCATGGATACCCATACGTCGGTGTACAGGAAGTCACAGTCTTTTACTGCTTCGTCTACGTTTTCGGTCAGAGTGATCTTGGCGCCGGTTTTTTCAGCAATTTTCTGGCACTCTTCCACCAGCCATTCTTCAGGCTGGAATTCCTTTGGAGCAGCGATACGGAAGTCAACACCCATCTTAACCAGGCCAACCATCAGGGAGTTACCCATGTTGTTGCGGCCGTCGCCCAGGTAGCAGAATTTCATTTCGTGCAGCTGCTTGCCACGACCGTGCTCAACCATGGTCAGCATGTCAGCCAGAATCTGGGTTGGGTGCCAGTCGTCAGTCAGACCGTTCCAAACCGGCACGCCGGAGAATTCAGCCAGTTCCTCAACGTGAACCTGCTTGGAACCACGGAATTCGATACCATCATACATACGACCCAGAACACGAGCGGTATCTTTTACAGTTTCTTTCTTGCCCATCTGGGAGCCGCCGGAGATGTAAGTTACCTGAGCGCCCTGGTCAAAGGCAGCAACTTCAAATGCACAGCGGGTACGGGTAGAGGCTTTTTCAAAAATCAGCGCAACATTTTTACCTTTCAGGCGCTGCTGCTCATTTCCAGCATACTTGGCACGTTTCAGATCACGGGACAGGTCCAGCATATACTGGATTTCCTGGGTAGTGAAGTCCAACAGACGCAGAAAGCTACGGTTGCGCAGGTTAAATGCCATGTTCGTTAATTCCTTGTTTCTTCCAATTGCGCTTGCTTATCGCAAGATAAAAATCAGTTTTTTAAACATCGGGTAAATGCGCTGGGGCAGCATTTACCCTTTCAAGATTCTTTATCAGATATCGTCACGCTGCATCGGGCAGCTCATGCAGCGAGCACCACCGCGACCACGACCCAGGTCTTCGCCCGGAATAGTCAGTACTTCGATACCAGCCTTCTGCATGTTTTCGATAGTGTGAACATTACGCTCGTAAGTCACAACAGTACCTGGCTTAACGGCCAGTACGTTGTTGGCATCGTTCCACTGTTCACGTTCTGCTTCGAATACATCACCACCGGTTGGGATCATGCGCAGGGAATCCAAATCCAGTGCACGGGCAATAGAGTTGGTGAAGCCGTCTTTAACCTGAGTGAAGACGATGTCTTCCTTGTCGCCCGGCGTCAGCTCCCAGCAGTTATTACCCTTCATGATGTCCGGGTAGTAGGTGAAGCAGTCAACATCCATATGAGTGAAGACGGTGTCGAGGTGCATGCAGCTACGTGCCTTTGGCAGTTCCAGTGCAATAATCTTTTTCGCCTGACCCGTCTTGAACAGTGCGCGTGCCAGGTTTTCAACACACTGAGCAGTCGTACGCTCAGACATACCGATCAGTACCGCACCCTTACCAATAACCAGAACATCGCCACCTTCGATAGTTGCGTGATCGTAGTTACGGTCAGAGTCACCGTAGTAAGTGTGGAAGTCAGCGTTTTTGAACATCGGGTGGAACTTGTAGATCGCACGCAGATGCACAGTTTCACGCTTACGGGCAGGCTTGGCCATCGGGTTTACAGATACGCCGCCGTATACCCAGCAGGAAGTGTCACGGGTAAACAGGTGGTTAGGGATCGGATCCAGAATGAAGTCGGTTTCAGACATCATACCCAGTGTCGGGCTACCGCAGGCAGAACCCAGTTCGTTCACTGTCAGGCCGCCGATCAGGTGAGAAGCCATGTCAACATTGCTCAGGCTTTCAAAGTAGGCACGCACTTCACGTGCCAGTGCATCACCGTAACGGTTTTCATTAACCTGACGATCCAGCACCCAGGCTTTGGCTTCCGGGTTAGCCAGTGTTTCAGCCAACACATCATGCAGCAGGAAAACTTCTACACCCTGGTCACGCAGCACCTGCTGGAATGCATCATGCTCAGCACCCGCCTGCTCAATACGCAGCACATCATCAAACAACAGGTCTTCGCAGTTGGTTGGGGTCAGACGACGCAGGGACAGTTCCGGGCGATGCAGCAGTACTTTACGCAGCTGGCCGACTTCAGATCCGACATAGAAGTTATTGTTCATTTCGTTTGGCAGTCCTGTGTGATGCGCTTATTTGTCTGTTTTGTCAGCTATATTGCCATGAGTCGTAAGTATCTATTTTTATGCCTCGTCAGCAAAATCTGTGGGTAGTTTCTGGTTCAGGCAGCTTGCCAAGCGCATGATATAAAGCAATTTCTGCACATTTATAGGTTCTGAATCCATACGATTTTCTCGTAGTGAGTTTTATCTTGGTATTCAGCCCCTCAACAATTCCGCTGGAAAATGCCTTTTTTGCCCTGAACCAGTTCAGGATAAGCGGCTTATGTCGCCGAACAGTTTTAGCCACTTTCTTCATTGGCTCTATCTTTGATCGCATGACTCTTGTGCACCACCGATCCAGATACTTTCCTGCCCAGTGTGGTGAAATGGGTGAGTAGACCGGCGGAACTTCCCCGCCAGCCCCTCTTAGAACGGTACGTGAACCTCTCGATTCATACCGCTCCCATCAGGTAAACGCCTATCACAATTCTGAGACATTTTCTGACCTGTACTTTTTCCAGCCAGTGACAAACAGATTTGCCTCCATGTGACAACCGCCCTGCCCATTGAGCAATGTCATCCTGTCCCTCCGGTTGCTGACTACGTCCCTTTATAGGCATCCAGACAAGATCCTTTGGGACAGTTGCATTCCACAACGAGCCACCTAACGCAGCCCCTTCGCTCCCCCCCTATTACAGGAGCTTCAACACTACTACGAGCTACTCCGCCCCTGTGCGCAGTATCGGTACTCAGTCTCTTGTGGTGGTCGCCACTTGAGAGTCTCCCTTAACACCTGCACGACAGGTTCCCGCAGTTCCATGAAAGAGCCCAGTACAGAGTCATGCCTTCTCAACGCCGGACACCGCCTGCACAGCATTCGAAATTCACTTGCAGACTTATCCCTGAGGAGGACTAAGCCTCAGGTTTTGATGCCGAAAAAGTTCCTTACGACGCTTCAACAAAGATTCGGGTTTACTCATCTCTCTGTACCATACCTGACGAATTTACTTTCGCCTTTTCCTCAACGCTCACTACCACCGCTCTTAACGACAGCAGCTTGAGGTGGTTTGAAACCTGCTTTCGACAGCCGATTTCGGCGGGTCTACCGCCATCTCTTCCATAGCTTCCACATCTTCAGAAAGTAATCCTTTTACTTCCCTTGTATGTGCTACGGCACACTAGTCCCAGAAAACCTGGAACTCTTCTCTGAGCAGGTAACCCCTGACACTTTTCAGGTTGTACTGGAGCACTGTGTTTAGCTTGATCTCTTCTTTCTCGGTCAGGTTCTCTTTTCTCTTGAGTAGGCACCAGCGAGTTTTTTTCAGAACAGGTTCATATCCGGCTGCCTGAAGCTGTTTGTGCTCTGAGGCTCTGACTTCATCAATGGCCTTGTTCAGCATGGCAACAATATGGAAACGATCCAGAATATGCAGCGCCTGGCTGGCATACTCCGCAATCGCTTTCACGTAGGGCTGCCACATGTCAGAGCAGACATACTTCAACTGCTGGCTTCTCTGTGCACCAAAGAATGAGAAGAAACTGCGAATGGTGGCTTCGGTTCGCTCCTGTCCAACCCACAACAGTCGTGTGTTGTCACGGTCGATCTGGTAAACCACAGTCAGGTATTTATGGCCTGTTTGATACGCCACCTCATCCACACCAATGGCCTTGATATTGTCGAGAGGGCGATGTGCTTTGCCCCATTCAACCACATACTCAACAGCATGAAAGACCTTCTCCCATGAGGTATTGAAAATGCAGGCCACCTCTTTCCACGAGAGCTTTCGGGCCCAGTTTGCCAAAAACTGCATGTAGACTTTGGTAAGTTCTTTCTTGCCATCCGCCCATGGAACCTGTTCAACCTTTACGCCACATGTCTTGCATTCAACCCGACGCATTCTGTAGAGCAGAAAAACCCTGATGCCCCAGAGGGGAACGAATTCGAAGCGACGCTCAGCAAGGCGGTCATAGCCCGGAGCAGCTTTTTTGCATCCTGAGCAGATAGCATGACTGTTCTTCCGTGGAGCCACAGTCACATTGAATACTTCAGAGCCCTGGTAGAAGCCGAGTTTTACATCCTGATAAACAAAAGACTTGAGTTTATGAACTTTATTGAGGATAGTTTTTATCAGCATCAGCGCGCTTCTTGTTCTTTTTTGTCTGCAAACAAAAAAATTACCAGAAGTCAGCCGCTGGTGCTTCTACCCTCAAAATTCGTTTCTGTTTACCCACAGATATGCCTGAAGAGCCATTTTTATATTTAATTACCTGCGGTAATCAATACATATTAATCAACGTACACGTCAGATTAATAAAAAATATTACCTCAACTAACAACAAGCGATAACAAGACACTATGCAGCTGAATCAATTTCACTATTTGAGGAAACAGCGATTCTTGATTAATTCGTAATCAAGCGTTTACCTGTTTCGCTCTCTGAATAACGTGGTTGCAAGGCTGTGTTGCCGGCAATAGTTGGCGTACTAACGCACCAATCACAGGTTGTCCGATGGGACTTATGATTAGCAGAAGTTACAAAAATTATGTAATGCCCACGAGTCATAGGCTTATCCAGAAATGCAGGAAATATAGGGGTTGTAGCCCTTCAACTATCGCCGACAACACAGCCTGGTTGCAAATTATCACCACACCCACACCTCAATATTGACCCAAATCAAACCACGAACCGAAATAAAACCCCGCTTTTAGCGCTTATAAAGCGTAATTAACCGGAAAGAGCGCATTCATTTACATAATTCATATTAACTTCCCTCATCAAACCTATTAATTAGTGCCTGTCCGAAAACCCTCAAACCTTGAAAATAGCAGCCTGCAACCAAATATAACTATTGAAGATTTTCCAAAACAGGCTGTTTTTCAAATTTATGCGCCAGACCATCAATCCACAAATGCAGCTGGGTGAAGTCGATATCTCATCCGTCCAGTTTAACCCCAAGTCCAGAGACGATATCCCTCGTATCCTGCGAGCATTGCAGCACATTTACACAACGCCAGAGCTGAGACAGCAGGTCTTTCAGGTACTCGACTCCATGATTCTATCTGACCAAAACAACGGTCGCCCCGGGATGGAACTCTGGAGAATACTCGTGTTTGGCACCCTCCGCCTGGTGATCAATTGCGATTATGACCGTTTGCAGGAACTGGCCAATGAACACGGCACTTTGCGTCAGATGCTCGGACATGGCCCTTATTGCACGCACACCTACCATATACAGACGTTGCAGGATAATATCAGCCTGTTTACCCCGCAGGTGCTGGATCAGATCAATCAGGTTGTCGTTGCGGCAGGGCACTCGCTGGTAAAAAAAAAGAGCGAACCGTTACATGGCCGTGCCGATTCGTTTGTCGTAAAAACCAATGTCCATTTCCCCACCGACATTAACTTGCTGAGCGATGCTTGTCGTAAAATCATTGAGTTTGCTTCGGCTTCAGCTCATGAGCACAAACTCCCCGGCTGGCGACAGCATCGCTACCTGCAGCGGCAGCATAAGAAGCTTTACCATACAGTGCGTAACCTGAAGCACTCTACGTCAGCTGACGAGTTACAAAAAAGCAAACGACAGCATGACATTGAAATGGCGCATATTGAGTACCTGAAGCTCAGCCTGAAAATCATTCGGATGGCCGATGTAACGTACTCCGTGCTGACAAAGCATCAACCTGATGAACCACGCCTTGAAGCGCTCAGCTACTATCTGCTGCATGCCAAACATCAGGTTAGTCTGATTCATCGGCGGGTCATTGAGCATGAAACCATACCGCATGCAGAGAAAATCTTTTCGCTGTTTGAACCTCATACCGAGTGGGTCAGCAAAGGCAAGGCGGGCGTACCGGTTGAACTGGGCTTGCGTGTTTGTGTGTTGCAGGATCAGTTCGGCTTTACGCTTCACCACCAGGTCATGGAAAAGCAAACGGACGACCAGGTAACGGTTCCTATGGCCAAGGGAGCCAAAGAGCGCTTTCCAGTCTTGAGTCAAGTCAGCTACGACAAGGGGTTCTGGAGTCCGGATAATCTTGTAAAACTGGAAAACTTGCTGGACAGGGCTGTACTACCTAAAAAAGGAAAGATGTCGTTAGAGGACAAAAAACGGGAATCACACCTGGCGTTTGTCCGTGCAAAACGACAGCACTCTGCTGTTGAGTCGGATATTAATGCTCTGGAAGCCCATGGTCTGGATAAATGTCCGGATAAAGGGCTGGATGCCTTCAAGCGTTATGTTTCGCTGGCTGTTGTGGCAAATAACCTGCAGCGTCTGGGCAAAGTGCTGTTGGAAAGGGATCGGCAATAGTCGCCTGTTGATGGTTTGGTAATCCGGTGTTCGTTCAGATCATGCATGTCGTGAGGCTTACTGACATCTACGGAGTGAAGGTTTTGAACATTTTTTGAACAATTGTGACTGAAAACCGCTGCATTGATTGAACAGCAAACTCAAATGATCCACCTAACAGTGACTCATTAACACAGGCAGCTATAGTTCATGCGTTTTCTGACAGGCACTAATTAATACGTATTTATGCAGTACTTAACCGAGATCATTATCTTGACCCAAATCAACTAAAACAAGCGCCTGATACCCGAAACTTGCTCCGCATCTGGAAGTGACTTCCCTCCTGAACGTATGAACACACAGGCTCTCCCTGCGTGCGCCCCCCCCTCGTACAGGTCACAGACACATCCTGACAATTCGATAACGATGAAAATCAGAGAGCTGGAGTGAATATGAGTTCAATGGTAATTACTCAATAAGTGCTGGATAAGGAACAACTCGGTTCAATCGGCTATCTTCTTCTTATGACTTTTTTTGCTCATGATGAACAGCAACTGGCTCTACCTGAGAAGCTACTGGAATTTATCACCCAACAGCAGGAGCAGATTGCCCAGCAGCAGGAGCAGATTGCCCAGCAGCAGGAACAGATTGTTCAGTTGCAAAGGCAGGTTGAAGTGCTTGAGGCTGAAATTCGTCGTTTGAAAAAACTGCCAGCAAAACCGGACATCCAGCCCAACACCGCGCCTCATGATGATGCTGCCGAGAGCTCTGAAGGCAATGAGCAGTCAGCAGTTGAGGACAACGATACGGCTGAACCTGATGCTACGTTAACGCGTCAGGTCAACAAGCCCGATGAGAAAACCCGGAAACAACGCAAACAACCCTCAAAACCGGCACCTGAAAAGTCAGTCACTATTGAAGTCACAGGGGTTCCACCCGGATCCACCTGGAATGGATACACACCCTTTCATGTACAGGAACTGACAATCAATACGTCCAGTATCGAGTATCAGCTGGAACAATGGATAACCCCCGACAGGAAAACCATTACCGCTAAACCGCCAGTCGATCTCCATGGGCATCATTATGGACCCGTACTGCAAGCTTATGTCCTGTACCAACACCATGGTTGCTCTGTTACCCAACCTGAGTTGCTGGACTGGCTATGGGACATTGGGATTTCTATTTCAGCAGGAGAACTGAGTCTGCTCCTGACCCAGGAGCATAATCAATTCCATGCTGAGAAGGATGAGCTGCTGATTACCGGTATTCGTTGTTCTGGCTATATTCAGACAGACGACACGGGTACAAGGCACAAGGGGCAGAATGGTTATTGCACCATTATCAACAACGAGTCCTTTGCCTGGTTCGCCAGCACAGGCAGTAAAAGCCGGGAAAATTTTGTGAGTTTGCTGCATCGCCCATGGCGAACCTACACATTAACAGAAGAAGCCCTGGATTATCTGGAAGAACATCATTATCCCCAAAAATGGCTTAGGATCCTCAAACCGTACAACGGAGTAACGTTCCTGAACCGTCAAGCCTGGGAAGCCTTCATGAACGACCAGGGTTTAACAGGGAAAAAACGTCGCCAGCAAGCCAGTGAAGCCCTGATTTATGGCAGCCTGATACAGCATGGAGCAGGGCACCTGACCACCTTCAGCGATGGCGCACGACAGTTTGACGTATTCAAACACAGCCAGTGCTGGATTCATGCAGAGCGAGGGCTGGCAAAAGTCCACCCGGTCAACGACCAGCAAGCTATGGCTCAGAAATGGTGCCGGACATGGTTCTGGGCGATTTACGATGACCTGAAAGCCTTCAAGGCTGAGCCCGATGCCGAGAAAGCACTGAAGGTATGGTTGGGCTTTCATATGCTTGTCCAGACCCGAACATGCTGTGAACCACTGCAGGAAGCCCTGTCAGGTCTGGCACTGATCAAAGAAGAGCTGTTGCTTGTACTGAAAGACCCGAACTTGCCATTGCATAACAACCTGAGCGAAAGCCAGATACGGGAATACGCCAAGCGACGAAAAATCAGTGGTGGTACGCGAAGCGATGCAGGGCGGCAATGTCGCGACACCTTTGCCAGCCTGAAGAAAACGTGTCGCCTGTATGGTCTCTCGTTTTGGGATTATCTGACAGACAGATTAACAGGCAGCGGGTTGTTTCCGAGGCTGGCAAGCTTGATTGAAAAAACGGCACGTACTTTGCCTTGCGGGCTTTGCAGCAGTTTTTGAGTAATTACGTTCAATGATATTCTTTTAGCACCCGTTACCGGTGTACAGAATATTATTGATCTTGGCCTGTTTATTTTAATTATTGGTGGTTTCCTGATGGTCATCACCGCTACCGGTGCCATTGATGCCGGCATTGACCGCTCTGTTACCAAAATGAAAGGCCGTGAACAGTTAATGATTCCTTTCCTGATGGCTTTCTTTGCCATGGGCGGAACCGTTTATGGCATGGCGGAAGAGACCATTCCTTTCACTCAGGGCATGCTGCTGCGTGTAGTGATTCTGACACTTAGCTATATCGTCGCCGTCATCTACGTGATGCGTTATGCCAAGCGGGTTCGCAGTAATCCGGAACTATCTCTTGTTGCAAACAAAACTGAAGAAAACAAGAAGCATTTTCTGGAAAAGAAAGGCAAACAGACCATCAGTGAATTTACCGGCAAACATAAGGTTATTCTGGGTACTTTTGCTGCCACATTCGGCATTATGATCTGGGGTGTCGCGTCAGCGGGTTGGTGGATGGATGAAATGTCTATTTTCTTTCTGGCGTCATCTATACTGGTTGCGGTCGTCGGTGGCCTGAGCGAAGAAGAGTTTGTTTCTCAGTTCGTGGAAGGTGCCAAAGATCTGCTGGGTGTTGTGCTGGTGCCGGGTATTGCCCGTGGTATCGGTACCGTAATGGACAATGGACAATGGACTGATCACCGGAACTATCCTGAATTGGGGTGAAGGCGCACTGGCTGACTTACCGTCTGTCCTGTTCGTCGATGTGATGTACCTGATCCATCTGTGGTACTGTCTATCTTTATTCCGTCCACTTCGGGCTTGGCTGTCTTCTCCATGCCAATCATTGCCCCACTGGCTGATTTTGCCGGTGTTGGTCGCTAACTGGCGGTTACTGCATATCAAACAGCAGCAGGTCTGATGAATCTGGTAACGCCGACTTATGGTGTCGTTGTTGCTGCTCTGGCGATTGGTCGTGTGTCCATCGTGCAATGGTTCAAATTTATGTGGCCGATGCTGCTAATTCTTGGTGCGATTTCCATGACAGCACTTAGTATTGCTGCAGTGTAATCATATCAAGCCAATTGATATAAGATTATCTTAATACGATAACGGGCAGAACCTTTGGTTCCGTCCGTTATCTTTTCTGTAATCTGAAACTGGTAATCAAGTCCTATGCGTGTACAGGATCCTAATTTAGTTGAAGCATTCAAAGTCCTGCTGCAGGAGCAGCAGTTCAGCTCCCAGGCTGAAATCGTCGATGCATTGAAAGAACAGGGCTTCGACAGCATTAATCAATCCAAAGTATCCCGCATTCTCACTCAGCTTGGTGCTGTTCGTACCCGCAATGCCCGCAAAGAAAGTGTTTATTGCCTTCCTGCTGAACTCAGCGTGCCTTCCGTTAACGCCTCTCTGGCTAGTATGGTGATCGGCATAGACTACAACGACCATATGGTTGTGGTTAAAACGACCCCAGGTGCTGCTCAAATTATAGCGCGCCTGATGGACTCATTAGGAAAATCTGACGGTATTCTCGGCTGCGTTGCCGGTGATGACACCATGTTTATATCACCTGTGCGTGGAACACCGGTTGAGAGTCTTTACGAAACAGTTGCCAGCCTGCTTAAACAGTAAGCTATAACGATAAAAGTATATATTATAATAAGAGAATGTCGTTTCATCCGAGAATAAAAACACGACATCTCAATTGCGAACCAGTTTTCAGATTGAACACCCTTGAAAAACGATCCAAAAATATCAGGCTTGCCGAGCCCTGCTGTAAGCCTGATATTTCCATTCAGAATCTATAATCCGCTCTGGGCACTCATGATCAGGATCGCAAATAATTTATAATGGAAACAGACCAATATTGTTCAATTACCATGTGCCATTAATATGTACAATGTCCATACTGAAGAGAATAATGCTCATTACTATATTTATATCCACATCCAAAAAGCGATTGCCCTGGAAATACAGGGTGTATCAGCCAAGTCCCCTGATTCGGCAATGGCTTTAAAAATTGTAATGTATTGCCGAAGTGAGTACTGCGATTTTCTTCCTGATAAAGGGATCAATTTAATGCGCTGGGAGCAAGCCTTATTAGAAATAAAGCAATGCTCCCAAAGCCATTTGGCAACTAACTCCAGAAGAAGTTACCTCAGTTTAGATTTTCATGGGGATCGCACATACTTCCAGGGCAAAAACATGATCATTTTTTGATCAGTTGTTGCCAAGGCTTTTAACCCCTGAAAGAGTAGAATACCTACTTTTTCATGATCAATACCGCTCTGCTATCTCGCTTTGAAACCTTCACTGACTCCCGAGACCCCAAAAAAGTGACCCACGTTTTGGCCGAGGTCATATTTATGGCAACCTGTGCCATTCTCTGCGGGGCAGACGACTGGAATAGTATGAGAATGTTCGCCCTGACACGGGAAGAGTGGTTCCGCAAGCATCTCTCCCTTCCCGGCGGCATTCCGTGTGCCATGACCTTCAATCGTCTTTTCAGATCGCTTAACCCAGAAGAGTTCCGGATGATTTTTGCTGCCTGGATGAGAGATGCATGACAGGCCTCGAGCTGTCAGATAGTCGAGTGGTCGCGCTGGACGGTAAGACAGTAAAAGGCTCAGCCTGGAACAAGGGCAAAGATGCTATTCATATGGTTAATGCCTGGTGTACCGAAGTCGGCTTGTCTCTCGGGCAGTATAAGGTTGACTCTAAGTCGAATGAAATAACGGCGATTCCCGAACTGCTGAAATTGCTGGAACTCACAGGTAGCCTGGTCACTATCGACGCGATGGGGTGCCAGAAAAAGATAGCTGATGCCATCCTGAAGAAAGATGCAGATTACCTGCTGGCGGTAAAAGGCAACCAGAAAAAACTCTATGGTGAAGTGACTCGCCTGTTTGATCAGTATTGGCAAGATAACCCGGCAGATGCTCCTTCTGCCCGGTTTGCAGAAACAGATGAATACGCCCATGGTCGTGGAGAACATCGCCGCTGCTGGGCTGTACAGGACATAGAGCAGTTTCCGGTAGCCGCCAGCTGGAACGCGAAAACAATTGCCATTGTACAGTTAGATTGTCAGAAAAAGAATAAAGGTGAAACCCTGCTACGCTATTTTATCTCCAGCCGACAGCTCTCAGCTAAAGAGATTCTGCAAGCCACTCGTATGCATTGGCGAGTGGAAAATCAGCTTCATTGGGTGATGGATGTTGCATTTGATGAAGATCGCTGCCGAGCCCGAAAGGATAATACAGCTGAGAATCTGGCCATTACTCGTCAGGTGACTCACAACCTCCTGAAAATGGATACAACTGTAAAAGGCGGGATCAAGAACAAGCGTAAGAGCTGCGGCTGGGATATAAACCACATGGAGAATGTATTGGGGTTGTTCAAAAAATGATCATGTTTTTGCCCTGCACATACTTCACCAGTCGTCAGATGCTACACAACCTGCTATGGCAACTATCCCAACTCGCTAACGAAAATAATTGCTTATTTGAAAGCTGTATTTTGCTCGATCGCCTGACTACGTTTTTCCGCATACCGGCTCCAATACCAGCACCAGCCAAGCGCTTACCCAATGATGACTGGGAAATTCTGGATGAGATAGGAGAAGAAATGCAAACCTTCCCGTAATTACTCAATAAGTGCTGGATAAGGAACAACTCGGTTCAATCGGCTATCTTCTTCTTATGACTTTTTTTGCTCATGATGAACAGCAACTGGCTCTACCTGAGAAGCTACTGGAATTTATCACCCAACAGCAGGAGCAGATTGCCCAACAGCAGGAGCAGATTGCCCAGCAGCAGGAGCAGATTGCCCAGCAGCAGGAACAGATTGTTCAGTTGCAAAGGCAGGTTGAAGTGCTTGAGGCTGAAATTCGTCGTTTGAAAAAACTGCCAGCAAAACCGGACATCCAGCCCAACACCGCGCCTCATGATGATGCTGCCGAGAGCTCTGAAGGCAATGAGCAGTCAGCAGTTGAGGACAACGATACGGCTGAACCTGATGCTACGTTAACGCGTCAGGTCAACAAGCCCGATGAGAAAACCCGGAAACAACGCAAACAACCCTCAAAACCGGCACCTGAAAAGTCAGTCACTATTGAAGTCACAGGGGTTCCACCCGGATCCACCTGGAATGGATACACACCCTTTCATGTACAGGAACTGACAATCAATACGTCCAGTATCGAGTACCAGCTGGAACAATGGATAACCCCCGACAGGAAAACCATTACCGCTAAACCGCCAGTCGATCTCCATGGGCATCATTATGGGCCCGTACTGCAAGCTTATGTCCTGTACCAACACCATGGTTGCTCTGTTACCCAACCTGAGTTGCTGGACTGGCTATGGGACATTGGGATTTCTATTTCAGCAGGAGAACTGAGTCTGCTCCTGACCCAGGAGCATAATCAATTCCATGCTGAGAAGGATGAGCTGCTGATTACCGGTATTCGTTGTTCTGGCTATATTCAGACAGACGACACGGGTACAAGGCACAAGGGGCAGAATGGTTATTGCACCATTATCAACAACGAGTCCTTTGCCTGGTTTGCCAGCACAGGCAGTAAAAGCCGGGAAAATTTTGTGAGTTTGCTGCATCGCCCATGGCGAACCTACACATTAACAGAAGAAGCCCTGGATTATCTGGAAGAACATCATTATCCCCAAAAATGGCTTAGGATCCTCAAACCGCACAACGGAGTAACGTTCCTGAACGTCAAGCCTGGGAAGCCTTCATGAACGACCAGGGTTTAACAGGGAAAAAACGTCGCCAGCAAGCCAGTGAAGCCCTGATTTATGGCAGCCTGATACAGCATGGAGCAGGGCACCTGACCACCTTCAGCGATGGCGCACGACAGTTTGACGTATTCAAACACAGCCAGTGCTGGATTCATGCAGAGCGAGGGCTGGCAAAAGTCCACCCGGTCAACGACCAGCAAGCTATGGCTCAGAAATGGTGCCAGACATGGTTCTGGGCGATTTACGATGACCTGAAAGCCTTCAAGGCTGAGCCCGATGCCGAGAAAGCACTGAAGGTATGGTTGGGCTTTCATATGCTTGTCCAGACCCGAACATGCTGTGAACCACTGCAGGAAGCCCTGTCAGGTCTGGCACTGATCAAAGAAGAGCTGTTGCATGTACTGAAAGACCCGAACTTGCCATTGCATAACAACCTGAGCGAAAGCCAGATACGGGAATACGCCAAGCGACGAAAAATCAGTGGTGGTACGCGAAGCGATGCAGGGCGGCAATGTCGCGACACCTTTGCCAGCCTGAAGAAAACGTGTCGCCTGTATGGTCTCTCGTTTTGGGATTATCTGACAGACAGATTAACAGGCAGCGGGTTGTTTCCGAGGCTGGCAAGCTTGATTGAAAAAACGGCACGTACTTTGCTTTGCGGGCTTTGCAGCAGTTTTTGAGTAATTACACCTTCCCAACCTATCAAGGCCGACGGCACTCCATATAGCATCACCGGCCAACACGAAGAGACACTAAAAAAACCAATGTAGGGCATTAATTCTCTGCAACATAGAACATTCTGTTCTATATACAATAAGCGAGTAATACCAAACTCACTGGTCTTTCTTTCACCTGCTGCCAACAAAGCAGGGAACCAACCAGCTTTTAGTCAGACATCATATTATGCCGGTCAGTATCGACATCCTGATCATTGCGATCTTTTTGTTCGCCAACCTCCTGCTGGGACTCCTCACCAGCCGGGGAATCAGATCACTGAATCAGTTTTCAGTAGGACACCGCAACTTTGGTACGTTTGCCATTATGGCAACGCTTTCCGCCTCTTTTATTGGCGGTGGCTACACACTGGGTAATGCCGCCAAAGTTTATGAAGGCGGTATGTTATTCGCCACAGCATTACTTGGGTTCAGCCTTAAGGAAATTCTGGTTGGTAGTCTGATTGCTCCACGCATGGACCGTTTCCGGGGCTGCATTTCGGTGGGCGATATTATGGCCCGACGTTATGGCGAAGTAGCCAGGGTCATGACCGGCATCTTTGCTGTCATTGTCTGCTGTGGAATCCTCGGCGCTCAGGTCGGCTCGCTGGGCGCAATATTCGGTGCATTCTTTGATGTCGGTATTATTGAAAGCACGCTGATCAGCTTTCTGATTATCATAATCTACTGCACCCTTGGCGGAATGCGCGCCGTTGTTTACACCGACATCCTGCAGTTCATCGTGCTGGTTATCGGACTGCCACTCGTTTTTATTCTTGGCGCCTACGAGGCAGGCGGGCTTCAAGCTATTGCCGAAAGGGTTCCGCAGGATCGCCTTAACCTGTTACCCACCATGGATAATATTGGTTTCTTCATTGCCATGTTTATCACATTCATGCTGGGGGAAACGTTGGTTCCCCCGTACACCCAGCGCCTGTTTATGGCAGCGAATGCCCGCAAAACCCGCGATGCTACTGTTTTAAGCGGACTGTTATCCATTCCTTTTTTTCTGATTATCGGCGCTTCAGGATTGGTTGCTCTGGCATTAAACCCGGCACTTGCCTCAGACCAGTCTCTTCCCTGGCTGGTACGGAATGTTCTGCCCGCAGGGCTTGTAGGATTTGTTATCAGTGCTTTGGTTGCAGTGATTATGTCTTCTGCTGCCGGGTTTCTGAATGCAGCCAGCGTTTCTTTTGTTAATGATATTGTGCGACCTATCTATGGGAACCGCCTTCACGAAAATCAGCTGCTTCGCCTGGCAAAACTGGCAACACTCACGGTAGGCATTGCATCCGTTGCCTTTTCTCTTTACTCCACCAATATGCTGGATGTTCTGCTTTACGCTTATAAATTCTGGGCACCCGTCGTACTGGTTCCACTGATTGCTGTGTTCTTTGATATTCCTGCCCGCCCGGTTGATTTTATGGCAGGTGCACTAACAGGCATCTGTTGTATGTTGCTTTGGTCAACATTGCTGGAAGGGCAGCTGTTCTTCACACCTGTAATAGCAGGCGTTGGCGGCAACCTGCTGAGCTTCTGCCTGTCCCGCAAAGCACGTACCGAGCCCCAGCATATGATGATGAGCTGAAATCAACCCGCGCTATTTACCAAGCTTATTAACGTCATAGGGACGAGATGAGCGTTGCATCATCGCAATGCCTTCAAGAACCCTGTAAGCAATCTGAACGACTCACTTCAGCTATCCGACAAACAGCGTCGATATATGCCAGTTTGTTGAATCTGTCTTTACCTGCACAATAGCTCCCGAACCTTAGCTCTGTCACAGGGTATCGCTTCACCCTTGAATTAAGGTCACAGTGCAACCACATGGATGTGGATCCTTTATTTGCCAGGAAGAGCAACACAGACAGTTTTCTATGCGCCTGCAGGTTTATCCCCCCCCACCGAAGCCTGCGGGCGCTTTTAAGCCTTTTAGATTACTCTGCGACGGTTAGAGTGGCGGTTTCATCTGAGAAACCCAATCGGTAATTATTGTATCAACCATGACGGTATCACCCTTGCCGTAAGTGTCTATCTGCCCATGTAAAGTCAGCCCATTGCCAGACAAATCACCACCATAAAAATAAGCAGGATAATCATACTGTCTCTGATCTCCTGAGGCATCTGCACCCTTAGAGGCCAGCCAGTTATATGCACTTTCAAAAGCTTTCTTATTTGTCTTCGGATCAGTCACAACAATAAAACCCGGAGGAATCGCATAATTAGCAGCCGCCGAAACAGCAGCATAAAAAACTTCAATGTTGTTATCACGAGGACATCGCAATGGCATATAAGGATTCCAGCCATTGGAGAAAAGCTGAGGCATATTTGTTGAATAATCGGTTACTGTAGGCGATCCATTATTCATTGTTACAAGTTGCGTATTTTGCTCCGATGTATTAATTGCAATATATCCATCTACAGAGCCGTCATTGCCCGATCTATGTAATCGTAAAGGCAAATATAAATCAAGATATGGCTTATAATTTCCAGAGTCATCATTTCCAGCTATCAGTAGTGGAGAGTCTCCGACCCCATCTGCAACCACAGAGAACAAAACATCACCCTTTTCACCGAGGTCGACGAGGTAATCAAACTGAAAATCTTTTTGATTATATGAGAAGTTGTTAAACACCTTTGCAACCTCATATTGGAAATCACCGTTTTTTTTCCAAAGTACAAAACTGGGTCTCTGTCCGGCAGTTAATAACCTACCCTGTGCCCGCTGCGATGCTCTGTAATGCTTGATAATTTTCTTTTCTTTTTTCGGTGACAATCTTTTCGGGGCAGCTCCCTTTCGTTGTAAATACCAACCTTTTTGTCGCGGACAGAGGCAGCATAAAAAGTTTTGTGGCGCCTCTTCTGCTGATAAATATGTTATTTTTGAACCTGCTTTCGTCAGATCAAATCCATTTTCTTTCATAGAAATCTTCCAGTTTGGCGCAAATGATTTGCCACTGGAGTCTTTCAGCGTACTGGCTTCACCGACAATATACTCGCCATTTGCGCTGATTTTCACCGGAACATACATAACACCCGGCTCTGTTGCAGGGCTTTCGCTTAAATCAGGTGAAGGCAACGGGTACCACGCTCCGGTTTCAGCATTCCAGCACCCTCCTTCTCCTTTTTCTGCAAATATATAGGCGCTTTCTGGCCGTACCTGCGTTCCAATAATAATTTTACCCGCTTCGTCCATCCCTCTTGCCAGTGCGTAAGCGAACTCTGGTTTACGGCTCATTTTGGTCTTTTCGGCACATGCTTTTGTCTGAGGATCTACGGTATAAATACATGGTTGAGCTTCAGCCAGAACCCCCTCAGACATCTTTTGTCCCCAAGTTAAATTGACAACCAAAAGCTGACCCGCATCAGCATAGGACACCGGACAATCTTCCAACATTGGGGGAATGTAAACGCCTGTAGAAGCATACTTACCAATACCACTCAGCCGTTTTATCTCTGCATTCCCAGTCTTACTTATGAATTCTACAATGCCTAATGAACCTGGTTTACTCTCTGCTTTTTGCCTTGCATAACATGAATTGAAATCAGTAACCGGAAGCCAGCAAACGCTAAATACCAACCCACTGACTACTAATCTCTTTAGTAGAAGAATATCCATTAGTATTACTTTAAAAGTTAATAAAAGTGCGACGGAATCTAGCCCATACAGAAGAAACAACCAGAAAAACCTGATAGATGTGGTTTTTACCCAGACAAATGACAAGCAATAATTTTTTATTGCCGAGTTGAAAATCAAAATCATCCCGACAACCCCGGTACTGCATCAACAGAATACTTTTAGAAATCGCACCAAAACTCAGGAATCTCTGCCAACAAACGTAGCCGGAATTCTCCCAAACGGTACAATCCCTACCTGTAATGCTTTGTTAACTGGTTTTTGACTACTTTCTACAGGTACAATTTTTTTCTTCATCAGACAGCGAGCAACCATTGTTTTCAAAATAATCCTTGCCAGTTTATTACCTGGACACAAGTGATTCATGGATGGATTTAAAAAAGTAAGTGCAGGCATCTTTTCCATCACTTCCGCTCCATATCTCTTTTTATTAAAAGAATTTTCTGATGTCATACGGAAAAGATTTATAACCACCCTGTCTCCCTTTCTCAAACAAACATCGTATGGTTCTAATGTGCTTTCCCCCTGATCTGGTATATCAACCTGAACAACGATAGGCCTTATAACATCCCTGAAAGTCACACCAATTGCAGGATTTTCTTTAAGAAACCTCTCTACAACCTGACTAAACTCCGGCATAAAACTTATATCTTTAAAACTTTCCGGCCATGTCCCCATAGTTGAATCATTTGCTTTAACTTCTTGATATATTTTTTCTTGCAATTCTCCCTCAAGCATTAACTTTTCAATAAAAAACGTTACAGTAGGCGCTGTTGTATCCAGCCCGGCCAGAATAATTGTCCTCATATGAGTACGAAGTACTTCTTCACCCTCAGTGTTCCTGACCAAATACTCAACATAGCTCGGGCGACTATTGATCGAAGCAACCTGATCAAAATAAAACTCAAGACGCTTTTCAACAAACTCAGTCATCGCAGCTCTTGTTGCTAATATACCCGGATAAGCAGTATGAATAACGCCTTTATGCCATAGCCTGTTCAATCCAAGCAACGGTGTATTACCAAACAAAGAATAGTCTGGAGCTACTTTAAACATCGGAACAAATGCATCTTTCAAAGCAGTTGATACACTCAGTCCTGCTTGAATAATTTCTTCTTCAGAGATTGAATTTGTCAAGTGTGGGCTGCTATAAAACAAATCCATAAAAAACCGCATGAGTGTTGCTCTGACATCGGACAGCAGGTCTTTAGTTGTTTCCCATTCATCGATGCAATGATCAACTCGTGACTCAAGACGCCTCCACTGATAATCTTTTATATGATCCGGATAAATATACTTTCTCACACATTCCTTATCTTTCCTGTGAATATCACCTCCTTGTGTGCAGATTATACTTTGATTACCAAGCAGTTCTCGCAATCCATCCCACGAGCTACCTTTTACAAAGCTAGCTTCATGATTTTTGAATAATGCTTTAACCAGTAGTGGGTCAACAGGAAAAAGCGTTCGGCATCCTGTATGATCTCTCCAGACTTCCATAACCGGACAATCCTCAGGCGCTTGTTCAAAAGCCCATGAAAAAACAGACATTGCACCTTTTCGATCAGATGGGCATTTCAGCATATCAACTTGGTATGGAATACACTCGTTACTAGCAAAAACATTAGTTGAAATTAAAAAAAGAAAAAGGCATCTGCAATAGCACCTATATTTAGCGGTAGACTTATAAATTATTATACCAACCAATTTTCTGTTATTTAAAAAGCTCATAATAAACCTTAAAGCTGAACTTCGAATCTAGTCATAATAGTTTAAAAATATTTGCTGTAAATTATTACAGACAATATCTGTATTATCTTATTGTTTGATTTATACGGATATAAGACACTACATATGTATATTTTCTTTCGAGGTATGAATAGTGTCTGAAGTCCTCCCCCTGATTGTCTACCTCCACGGTTTCAACAGCTCACCCGCATCAACCAAAGCTCAACAATTCAAACAATGGCTTGATGCACATCCAGATATCGCTGACTGCTGGATACCAGAACTGTCAGTTGTACCTGAAGAAGTCGTTCAGCTACTACAAGCTCAACTGCTGGCTGAGGTTGCTATCCGCCCGATACATATCGTTGGCAGTTCAATGGGAGGATTTATCGGAACATGGCTTCAGGCTCGGTTGCGGGAAGTGAACGCTGAAAACACCGGCAAACTTGCCATCATCAATCCGGCTGTTCGCCCCTGGGAGTTATTCAAAGACTACCTCGGCACCCAGACCAACTATCATACCGGTGAGCAGTATGAACTGACGGAGGAACATGTCGAGCAGTTAAAGCCACTGGAAGTTGAAACTCTCGACTCCCCTAAAAACATCATGGTTCTCCTGCAAACCGGCGATGAGACTCTGGATTACTGCAAAGCTGTGGATAAGTACCCGGGCTGCCACCAGCTTGTTCAGGAAGGTGGAAGTCATAGCTTCGAAGGATTTGAAGAAATGATTCCGGAAATAATCAGCTTCTTCGGGCTACATTAACTCGGAGTAGCCTGAGCGCAGGCCCCGCAGTATAAGCTCATATGGGGCAATATGATGGAAAAAGCTATCTTTTACGACCTTGACGAAACACTGGTTTGCAGCAACCCGTATAGCTCCAAAGGACTAACAGCCGAGCAACAACAGAACATCGACTTTGATAAAGCTTATGTCATCACTCAGACAGGCTCCCAGCATGTCGACTACATGTACTATCCCTTATACAGGGCACATCACCAGCACATCTTCAAACTGATAAGCCAGTCTCCCGAGTGGGTTTAGCTGGTAATACTCACTCACGCGGTATTTGCAGAGCAGAGCATCCGCAACATGCTGAAGTTCTTTTTTTCATGCGACCAGATCCCTCAATCTTTCTGGGAGGAAATCGACATTTTCAACCGCAGCTATGGAGGACTGAATACCGCCAAGGGTGAGAAAATGTGGTCTTACCTTCATGATATGGACGAACTCGATGACTTGGATGATGGCAATGTAATACTGATCGATAACGACTCCGGACATGTTCAGGAAGCCAGAACCTGGGGACTCCAAAGCCAGCAATCAAATACCCTGAGTTACCCCTACTGGTTATCATCAACAATGTCGGGATGGCTGCAGGGCAATAGCCTGCTTTTCTGTTATCCGGTGGTTGAAGAAATATAAGCTGACTGGGAAAAACAACCCGTCGCATGATAATCCCGCAGTCTAGTCAGCCCATTACGAAGCGGTTAAACTTGATCACTTATCCCGAATTTTCATTGACGCGCCCCCCCTGAATCGTCTTTCATGGAAGCGTACTCACTGACATCAGTCTTAAGACGCAAGGACTCCATGCGCAACGATTACAACGCCGAATCCATTGAGGTACTGAGTGGCCTGGACCCGGTCCGCAAGCGCCCGGGCATGTATACGGATACCACCCGCCCCAACCATCTCGCACAGGAAGTCATCGACAACAGTGTCGATGAAGCGCTGGCGGGTCATGCCTCCGAAATCAAAGTGACCCTGCATCCGGACAATTCACTGGAAGTGGAAGACAACGGCCGTGGCATGCCGGTGGATATTCACCCGAAGCACAAAGTATCCGGTGTTGAACTCATCCTGACCCGCCTGCATGCCGGGGGCAAGTTCTCCAACAAGAACTACCAGTTTTCCGGTGGTCTGCACGGTGTGGGCGTATCCGTTGTAAACGCACTGTCTACTCAGTTGGATATTACCATTCGTCGTGGTGGTCAGGTTTACAGCATTGGTTTTGGCGATGGTAATAAAAAGCGTGAGCTGGAAATCATTGATACCTGCGGCAAGCGCAATACCGGTACCAGTGTCCGTTTCTGGCCGGATGCCCAGTATTTTGATTCTGCTAAGTTCTCTGTTCCGCGCCTGAAGCATGTACTGCGCGCCAAAGCCGTGCTGTGTCCGAATCTGAAAGTTACCTTTATTGATATTGCCGGTGAAGCATCTGAAACCTGGCACTATGTCGACGGGTTGAAAGATTACCTGCTCGGTGCCTGCGCTGACTGGGAACTACTACCTGCAACACCTTTCACCGGCTCACTGGCTGGCGAAAAGGAAGCCGCTGACTGGGCAGTTATCTGGCTACCGGAAGGTGGTGAACTGATTACCGAATCCTACGTTAACCTGATTCCTACCGCTCAGGGCGGTACGCATGTTAACGGCCTGCGTTCCGGCTTGCTGGACGCGATGCGTGAATTCTGTGAATTCCGTAATCTGCTGCCTCGTGGCGTAAAGCTGACGCCGGATGATATCTGGGAACGCTGCAGTTATGTGCTCTCTGCCAAAATGGCAGACCCACAATTCTCCGGTCAGACCAAAGAACGCCTGTCTTCCCGTGAATGTGCTGCTTTTGTTGCCGGTGTCGTCAAAGATGCTTTCAGCCTATGGCTGAACCAGCATACCGACCTTGCCGAGCAACTGGCTGAAATGTGCATCAGCCACGCCCAGCGCCGGATGCGCAAAGCCAAAAAGGTTGCCCGTAAAAAGGTAACTCAAGGCCCTGCATTGCCGGGCAAGCTGGCTGACTGCGCCAGTCAGGATGTTACCCGTACCGAACTGTTCCTCGTAGAGGGTGATTCTGCAGGCGGTTCTGCCAAACAGGCACGCGACCGTGAGTTTCAGGCAATCATGCCACTACGCGGTAAAATCCTGAATACATGGGAAGTGGATTCCGCCGAAGTACTCGGCTCTCAGGAAATACACGACATCTCTGTAGCGCTCGGTGTCGATCCCGGTTCAGATAAAACTGATGACCTGCGCTACGGCAAAATCTGCATTCTGGCTGATGCGGACTCCGACGGCCTGCACATTGCCACCCTGCTCTGCGCCCTGTTTACCCAGCACTTCCGCCCACTGGTGGAAAAAGGTCATATCTACGTCGCAATGCCTCCACTTTACCGTATCGACCTTGGCAAAGAAGTGTATTACGCACTGGATGATGCTGAAAAAGAAGGCGTACTGGACAGACTGCGAGCTGAAAAGAAACGCGGTAAACCCAACGTCCAACGCTTTAAGGGTCTGGGTGAAATGAACCCACTGCAGCTGCGTGAAACCACCATGGCACCGGATACCCGCCGTTTGGTTCAGCTAACTCTGGATGATCTGGCTGCAACTACGGAGAACATGGATATGTTGCTCGCGAAGAAGCGGAGTGGTGACAGGAAGTCCTGGTTGGAATCAAAGGGTAATTTGATCGAAATTTCATAATTGTTGATTTTTTAAGTAAAGATTTTATTGATAGTAGATAAAATATACTAAAACTGCCGTTTTAAGCATAAAAGAGGTCTTTCTATAGACCTCTTTTATCTTATGTTGATAGGGAAACTTATACTATAAATACCAGACTTGTCCTGTAATATAGCAGATCGCTTTACCATGACTGCTGCTGTTAGAGTCACAGCCGATGTCATTACTGACAACTCCGGCTACAAAGCTAAAATTCCTGTCCTGCTGTTTGGTGACGGTGCTTTTAAGCCCCTTCTTGAATATGTCCTTAGCCAGCATCACCGCCGAAGTTTATCCTGGATGAACAGAGTTGTACTTGGTACTCACTTATTGCTGGAGTACCTTGAGGCTAACAAAGACTTATTTGATTCCCCCTCTCAGCTGTTTCTGCACTTTGCCCAACGTCTTTGCTCTGGAACTATTGGAGCTGATGGGAATGACCCCTCTGGTCTTTACTGGTTGCCACGTTCTACAAGCAACACTAATCAACTACTTGCTTCATTGAACCTTTTCACTGATTGGCTCGAAATGAACCGTCTCTCAGAAAGTCTGAACCCGCTTATTGAAGCCAACTCCCATGAGGAAAGGCTGAATTACGCAGCGTGGCACAAAAAGAACTGTCAGCAGTTTTTAGGGCATATCAAAGATGCCCGAATGCCCAAGATCATAAAGCAAGTTCGAAAAATTAAAGGCCAGCACGATGTAATTAAAGTGGATGATGATGCCATTGCTTTTTCTGAAAAGCTCTTTCTTCCTTTTCTGCTGGAGGGGGTTGGCGGGAGCAAAGATTATCGTGTTCGCCTTCGAGATCAGCTTATTCTGTTAATGCTGCATGGGTGCGGTGTCAGAGAAAGTGATGCTCTGCATCTTTGGATTGAAGATGTACTGATTGATCCCCGCAAAGAAGATAATGTCATTATCAGGCTTTATCACCCAGAGCTTGGTAAGGCTCCGAACGGCTGGAAAGGCAAAAAAAATCAGGCCAATCGAGCAGCATATTTAAGGGAGAAATTTGGTTTAACACCGAGAAACAGGCTGGCAGGAACTGCAAGGGTTGGCTGGAAAACCCGTGTCGTAGATAACAGCGATAATTATATTCAGCTCTACTGGTTTCCAAGCTTTCTAGGAGAAGTGTTTTTCAAACTTTGGAAGCAATATCTTTTAGCCATAATGCCTATAGAGCGTCACCATCCCTACGCATTTTTATCTTTCAATTCAGTAAGTTTCTCTGAGCCCTACACCCTGAACGCTTTTAATCAGAACTATAAGGTGGCGCTAGATCGGATAGAACTATCGGCCTCCAAGATTAATGGATTAACCCCCCACAGTCACAGACATGCTTATGGACGCAGGTTATCTAAAGCCGGAGTGGACCCTATTATCCGGAAAAAAGCCCTTCACCATGCATCTCTGGAATCTCAAAGTGTTTATACGCAACCTGGAGCACTGGAGGTGACAGAAGCTTGTGAGAAAGCTACAGACAAACTCATGTCAGGTTCAGAACCCCTTTCTCCTTCAGCACACATTTGTTCCAGCTGGTATGAACTACTGAAAACAGGCTTTGACGATATTGATCCCAACCACCTCTTCACTGGTGCTAACCCAAGGTTTCAGAGGTAATTATGTCCGCAATTCATGGAGTTAAAGTTCGTGATCTGGAGCTCAATTGGTTTACTGAAACATATGGCGAGGGATGGGAAGACTGGAGAAGCTTGGCAGCAACCTGGATTGGCAGGTTTGACCACGGAGTAGATCATCACAAAGCAGCAGTGGTCAGGTTTTTTGAGAAATACCTTGTTCCGAACTTCATCGTCTCTCCAGAGCAATTTCTTCTTGAAGAGGCACATGATTACAAGAAATTCGTTGCAGAGTCTGACCTCTCTGAAAACTACAAGGTCAGGCATATTAACGAGCTGTCAGACTTCTTTGACTGGGTAATAAAAGAGCATTACTCAGAGCCGAATGACAACGGTGTTTTAACAGCAATTCCCGAACATTAAACGACAAACTAATTATACTTCGGAGTGGCCAATAGAATTAGTTGGAGACGAAGAAGCCTTCTCCACCGTCGCAGAGCAGTCAATTTCTCTACATATCAAACACTGAAACACAAGGCTACTCAGCCTCTATGTGGTATCAAGCTCCAGGCTTTTGAGGCTGACACTTTTTCCCCTTGCGATCGCCGTAAGAAACTCTGTCCATGAATCAATGAAGAACCAGTCGAACAAGCCCCTGATAGCGTGCCAAAGCGCTTTCTTTGATTTCGATGCTGATAACGCTTTTTGAAAAAGAGGGCAGGCAAGCTGCTCGATTTGGTCAATAAGGAAGGCGGTAAACGTCAGGCTGGCGAAGTTAGTCGCCAGGTGCATTTTACCGTGCCCGTAGTTGTGTTCCAGGTTGTAGCCTTGTGTTTTCAGTGTGTTAAACGTCTCATTCTCTATTTTCCACTTAGCGCGTCCTCCTCGCATGATTTTTGCCACGCTTTCTTTGGTGATTTCAATATCAGTCACCCAGGTATTGGTGTACTTCTTGTCATTGGGGCTGATTTCCACGTACTCAAGGTAGTTGACCAGAATATCCTGATGGGATTTGTTGATGGGAACGCCATTGATGAACCGGAACCAATGCCGGTAGCCGTCTTCATCGGTGAATTCATAACGTGTGACCTTACCGGCGATGTCCATCTCATCGACGGCCTCATAAAGCGACACATGGCTGGTGTCTTTCGCGACCATAATGAAGCTGTAGTCGTAGGATTTCACCAATTTGATCGTGGGACCATCGGAGTACAAGTCGTCAAAATTCAGTACCAACTTAAGGTGTGGGTGTTCTCTGGCAATATTCGACAGGAGCCTTTCGAGTGCTGTTTTTTCACAGTCGTTTTTTGAAGCATCGACTTGTTGAATAATGGGTTCCGGCATTAAAGGCAGCACTTCTTTCTTGCCCGGCTTAACCAGACAGCAGCCCAATAGTTGGTGATAATACTGGGGATTCTTGCTGTCTGGCTTTTTCACACAGCACTCTGGACAATCAATTTTTCCCGAAGAAAAATGCCCCGTCCCATCAATAGGCGCAAGATAGCCTTCCTCAAAGTACTCAAACTGCCTGAGCCGCCCGGAGCGCTGAACATAGGCGAATAACGCCGTGAAAAATTTCCGCAAATACCGAGTTTCGATCGGGTCAAGCAGCTCAGCGAGGCGAGAATCACTCGGCACTCTATTGACATTGTAGAGTGATTTCAGGTTGTGAATTTTATCTGTATTCTGTACGCAGTCCTGATCAAATTTCAGCAACGACGGATATTTAAGGTGCATGACCGCCAGGCCACACATGATGGCATCATGCAGTGCGATCTTGTCATGGTTGTTCACCGGCCTAAAATCTGGAACCTTGGCAGCTTCTTTGGAGACGACGCTGATTAGTTTTTCAGCCAGCGCTTTTTGTTGTTTTTTTGTTGAAGACACAGAGAATACGACTGTAGATGTATAGTCTGCATACTGTACCTCAAAGTCTGCGATTTAGGGAATATCAGAACTACCGCTATCCCTTGGTATCACTGGTTTTAATCAAGTGCTCGGGAATTACTGGTGTTTTAATCCCCCTGATTAATAACCCTATAACTAAGGAGAGTGTACCCGTACGGAAAGATGAATCCGTTTACTCTCCCCTGCCATACTCCTTCGTTGAGGAGTTGCGCCAAATTATTTGTCCCCAGACTTACGGTAACTTTCGTGACTGGATTTGGGCGCAGGCGCAGACAGGAAACAAGAGACAAAATGGACAAGATAACGGGCGCACTGGCGACTGGTTTTTTGTTGATAAAGAGTTGATAGATAAGAATGACCCAGATTGTGTATGGCGTAGTTTTTCAGCAGAAAAAGCAAAGTCAATTCACATAAATGGAAGTAAAAAACGAGTGTCAAAGGGCACCACTCTCTATCAGATTTGGTCCCCTGTCCGGGCAACAATAATTTATATGAAATTGCACCTCCCATTACGCACATATCAAGTAAGAATGCTTGATTCAGGTGAAGCTGATACTTGGCGTTATGAAAAAGGAACATGGGAAATAAACCAAAAACACACCTTTGTTAAAGGGAGTGAAAAGTACCCCTGGCAAAAAGGTGTTTTCAGGCGAATCAGGGTGCCAGAGATTGGTGATGTAATGACTGGTTTTTACATCAATACCAATAAGACTGCTGATAGAAATAAAAATGAGCTGGATCGTGGCTACGTCATTCCGTGGGAGCACAAACTGATTCTTTACTGGCTGGAAAAAATGCGGAACTGGCAAGAAAAATACAATCCCATCACTGAGCCAACCCCGATAGACTCTCTTGATTTTCACCACTTTGGCTCAACCAAGACAGAAGTACAGCGAGAAGCTATTGGTGATATTTGCTTCCTGTTCAGGAATGCTCCTAATGTTGATTTAGAAGAGAGAAATAAGCCGGTGGGCACCAGCTGGATCAGCTGTCTGTGGTATCTTCTCCTAAAGGAGCTGGAGGAACGAAAATACAAAGCAGGAGAGACGTTATCTGATGGAAGAAGAATTCGCTTCACTTGCCCTGCCACCAAGAAACCCCTGTTTCCTTTACATAGTTTGAGAGTAACACTGATCACTTGCTATGCAATGGAAGGGGATATTCCCGCCCCTGTTTTGTCAAAACTATTAGTTGGTCATAGCAGGCTGATAATGACGCTGTATTACACCAAGATAACCCCTTCTGTTATTGCTCAAAAAATGGAAGAAGCTGAACAAAAAATGCGAGATGGTGAGAAGGCATCATTACGAAACTTTCTTGTAGATGCAGAAATCCGGCAGATAGAGGAAAAGTCTGTTTGCAATCATCTGGCCTCAGTAGCCAATATTCTTCGTGTAAGAAATCCTGCGGGATGGCAAGAGAGAAATATTGGGGTATGCATTGCCGGTGGAAACGCATCGAAGTCAGAGGAAAATCCAGAGGTTATTGGCTGCTGGAATGGTGGCGAGCTGATCCGAAAAGCAACTAAGACTACAACGAAATTGTATGGTCCCGTGCCACACGGAGCAGAAAATTGCATCAGATGTCGGTGGTTTATTACTGACGCTATGTACTTGCATGCCCTCACTGCTCATTTTAATAACCTGAGCTACCAGGCATCATTATCAGCAAAGTTAGCAGCAGAGTTAGAGCAGGAAAAAGACCGCCTTCTTGATGAGCGATACTTCTGCATAGAGCGACAAGAAAGGTTCGATGGAGAAGATAAGCTTATTAAAACTCAAAGGCGCTGGGAAAAGCAGCTGTCTGACGCTGACGAATACTGCAAAGACTTGATAGCTTGTTTCCAGACAATGAAAAAAATTATCGACATCGAAGAAGGAAGGCAAACAGAAGATGATGGCAATAAAATAATAGCATCAGGAACAGTCGATGATTTAAAGCAATATATCAGTTTTTTTGAAACTGACTCCGAACTCTGGCAATTATCACAAATATGCGAAGACTCCGAAATTTATCCTGATCTATCTGATACTTTAAAAAAGTCACCTGCGGTATTACAACGATCCAATATTTTGAACTATGCATTAATGCATAATGGTTATGCTCCCGTATTTATGAATATGGATGAAAATATGCAGCTTATAACGGGTAATGCAATGATCAGGGCAATGGCTAAAAGGTTTCGCCATGGAAATGAAAACGGATTTCATGAAGTAGCTAACCATATAGAAGCTCAGGAATACTTATCCGATTCAGGTGTTATAGAAAGAGGAATATCGGAACTTAATGAGAGTTGTGGTGTTCCTGTTTTTAAGTTGACCGAGCTGCTGTCCAATGATTCAAAAGGGATAGCACATGGATAAGCTTGATCCCAAGGAAGTTTTAGCCTCACTAAAAGAAAACTCTGGCAAAAGAACATCTAAGTCACTGGACTTGCTTTACTCTGTACTTGAAAAACAGAGCAAACAGTCAACCAAAGATTTTTCTATTGTTACAATCGGAAAGTTATCTGAACAGGCAGGAGGTCCTTCAACGCAAACTATCAGGAATAAAACGGGCTTGCACTATCAAACCTTGATTTCTGCATGGGCTGACTGGAGCAACGTCACCATGAAGAAGCCTTTAATGCACAAAAGTCGGCAAGCAGAAGCAAATGATATGGACATCCTCAAAAACATCACCGACCCGGTGCTAAGAGCTTTAGTGGGCACAATTTTGGCTGAGAGGAATAGATATAGGAATCAACTCAACACCTTAAAGCAGCACGCTAATGTAACTATTGATACCCGAAAAAACAGCCAGAATAAAGGTTCCACTATCAACTTGAATCACATGGAACTCTCTGCGCTACAGGAGGCTATTAGTGATGAATTTTTTAACCGAATGAGCTGGCTCTTTACTCCCGCTGGCCAAGTAAAGTCTCAAGAAGGTATTGAAATCTATAAACATGGCTACGTAAACGCAATAAAAAAAGTAGTCGAACACTGTTCCGGTATCAACCTAGAATAAGGCTTCAATGATGTTCAATTTTAACGATCCCAATCTTGTTTTTGTTAAGGGCAAGAGTGAAAAGAAAGCCTCATACTATCAAGTTTTAAAAAAACATGATAAATCAGTAACTCTCGTTGATATTGCAAACAACTCTACTTTCAAGTTCGATGAAGATAATATCAAAGACTTTGTTAAAAGAGGTGTATTATCAACTACAACAATCGAAAAAATTAGTCATGTTGAAAAGCTTCAATACAAAATAGAACTCCCTAAGCGGAAGTCAAATATCACCAAAAGCAGATCCAAAAAGAAAGAGGTTATTAAACGAAAAATTAGCTATATCAATCATATCAATGGCCTTAGCCTCAAGGCTCTGACAGATAAACATCTTACCCCGGCTAAGTTCCCGGAGATAGTTGAAAGCACCAATGTTCCATGATTTTTCTGACGAATCGGTCAGTGCTTAGCTGAACGGCTTCTGACAGATCTCGCTTCCAAGCCAGGTAATGCGGGAGATAGCGGGTAGCCACTCCCCGAAACACACCACCAATCCAGCGCTTTAAATGGCTATGGTAAGCATTAACGTGTTGAATATGATAGACACCTTCCAGAACATGCTGGCCTGCCGAGGTAACCAGTTCCTTAAACTCAAATCCAAGCTTCTCTGCAAGCTTTTCATGTGCAAGGTGTGCATCCGCACAGACCGTTGCTTCAATCGATATACGACCGTTTAAATGGCGGCACAACTCATTAGCACTTTCGTTTTCCAAAATACCATCAACAGTGTGCCGTTCACGGTCTCTGGCTACCATTACCGGGACTTTCCGAGCTTTGTTCGGATCATCTCCGCGTTTTCGAGAAGGCCTTGGCAGGTCTTTCCTCTGCCCTTTAAATGATTCACGAAAAAAAGTTTCATCAAGCTCTGTGATGCCACAAAGCTCTTCTGCCTGATCATTATTTATGACCTCAAGAAAGCAGTGGCGCCATCGGAAGGCCGTTTTCAGGTTAATATCATACTCACTGGCTGCCGAGCGCAGTGTCATGGAGTAAGTCATACCCGTGAGGTAGTTATTCCATTTTTCCGGATATCTAAGCCTTGCCAAAGGGGTCTTGCTGAATGCATTGAAAGTCACTTTGCATGACTTGCAGCGGTAGCGCTGCCGCCCGCTTTGAAAGCCCCAGCGATGAATATTATGGTCTTTACACACGGGACATTCCGGATGTTCAGCAAAGCGAGATAATATGCTTGCTTCAAGATCAGGTGTGGCAGGTGGATTATTTACAGATGATTCTCTTTCTATAACATCAGATTCAGGTTTTTCTACTATATCCTCATCCGGTATTCGGGCATTGAGCAGTGTCCTGTCAAGAATTTTCCACTGCTCATCGCTTAATGACGGTATGGAATTAATAAAGTCCCGAAAGAGTTCTGATTGCATAAAGAACCCCTAAAAGGTAGAAGGCATGGGAAGTGTAGTTCATTCAACTACTTCAGGGAACTCAGCCTCTTACCCCAGAGTTACAAAAACATGCCGCATCTATTAGTGACCCAACACCACCAAACTGGAGAACATTCCTCCGCTGGCTAACAGCTTATGTTGAGAGTGGTTGGGACGAAAAAGTTTTATACAAATATGATAATTCAGGAAACAGAACCAAACGCCTTCACCCTCAGGGCGAAAGTACGGGGTGTACTTTAGTGCAAATAAATGTGAACTGACGGATAATAGCTCCACAATTTATGTATTTTTATCGCTATATCTGCATTACGATAGTCGCAATTATGACTTTGTGTTCTAAAAACCGGTTAGTGTGGAACTATGGTCAGCGCGGTGCTTTCGCCCTGCCTTCACCCTGAGGTGATAGAAATATTGCAAAAGATTCAGGAAAAAATTAGGTAACTATTCGTAACTATTCAGCACCCTCACAATAAGCTGGTATTTTCGTGATTTTGTGTCATTTTCAAATACAGTTCTTCTCTGACCAACGCTTGTTATGAGTCAACTTGATCCCGAGTTTCAGATTATCGTCACCCTCCTTGCTATCGTAAATGATCGTAACTATTCAGCACCCTCACAATAAGCTGGTATTTTCGTGATTTTGTGTCATTTTCAAATACAGACCCATGACCATTAAGTGAAGAAAATGCAGCCACTTGTTGCATAACGTATTGTGACACATGGAAAAAATCGCAAAGTTTGAATTTTTTTGCTGTCGTTTAACGGCTGACCAAGAAAACCTCACTCAGCGTTTTCCTGAACAGATACAGCCTACGAAAGTCAGACGATTTCGTAGTCACATAATGCCTATCGAAACGTCCGTTTTCATGGATAGGTCGATGTGGCTGCATTTTCCCGATTTAATGGTCAACCCTCATACAGTTCTTCTCTGACCAACGCTTGTTATGAGTCAACTTGATCCCGAGTTTCAGATTATCGTCACCAGATTATCGTCACCCTCCTTGCTATCGTAAATGATCAGCAAGAGCAGATCGGTGGCCTGGGCGATCAGGTAGCGAAACTGGAAACAGAAAATAAGGAACTCGCGGACAGACTCAACATCAACAGCCGGAACAGCAGTAAGCCTCCCTCTACAGACGGTTATGCAAAGCCTGCTGCCAAACAGAAAGACTCATCTGCCACGGTGGAGGGTGAGCCACAAGACGACAAACCTAACCCAAAAAGCTTACGACAGAGGTCTGGTCGAAAGCCCGGCGGTCAGAAAGGTCACAAAGGTTCAACGCTTCAGCAAGTCGCTGACACTGACCGCACCCAATATCACCCGGTTATAGACTGTGAGAAGTGCCATCAGTCCCTGCACTCTGCAAACATTGCCAAGTTGGTTGAAAGGCAAGTATTTGAACCGGGTCGTTTTGGTCACTTTGAAGTGACAGCCCATGTGGCCGAAATCAAAGAGTGCCGCTGCGGTCACATGACACAAGCCCGTTTCCCTGAAGGAGTTGATGCTCACGTGCAGTATGGACCGGTGACTCAGGCGCTGGCCGTGTATCTTTGTCAGTATCAACTTATACCTTGCAAGCGTGCCTCCCAGTTCTTCATGGATATTTTCGGATTGGAAGTCAGTCCGGGTTCCATCTGCACCTTCCAGAGCAATGCTTATGACCGGTTAGCCAGCACTGAGCAGGCAATTAGTGACGCCCTTAAGGTTGAACCCATTGCAGGCGCTGATGAAACAGGCATGAGAGTAGCCGGAGCGCTGTGGTGGATGCATGTCCTGCGTACTGACAAGTGGACGTACTATCATCTGGACTTGAGTAAAGGACATTCCGCCATAGAGACGATGGGTATTTTGCTGACCTTTGCCGGGATACTGGTTCATGACCACTACAAGGTTTACTTCCGCTATGCTGCGGCTCATGTACTCTGCAATGCCCACCACCTGAGGGAGTTACAGGGTGTCGTTGATCGCGACTGCAACTATCTTGCGGCTCGTCTTCAGCGGCTGCTGAGACTGGCCTGTCACCTCAGCAATGGTTTTAGAAAGCTGGGAATGAAGGCGATGCCGGAATCCATCCGCCAGCGTATCTCTTCACTGTTCGAGCGAACAGCAAAAAGGGCGCAAGCGGAAGAAGCCGACTATATGGAACGAGTACGGCAACGGTTGGGGCGTAACAAAGTCAAGAATACGAAAGCGTTCAACTTGTTTAAGCGGTTGGTGGAGTACAAGGACGAAACTTTGAGGTTCATGACCGACCTCAACATCCCCTTCGACAATAATGGCAGCGAGCAAGACATCAGAAATGGCAAGGTGAAGCAAAAAATATCGGGCTGCATCAGAAGCGAGGAAGGGGCGAAATGGTATTGCCGAATACGAAGTTATGTTTCATCTGCGAGAAAGCAGGGGCAGAATGTTTTTGAAGCCCTGCTTATAGCCATGAAGAATTACTGCGGTCACTCTTTGCTGGGTGCTGAATAGTTACCATTCATCACCTTTCATAATCGCTCAATGGGGTTCAGGTTTGGACTGTAAGGGGGGAGGTAATGAAGCTTTATTCCCAGCTCTTCCGCCTCTTTCACTACCTCCTGTGAACGATGGTAACCGGCACCATCAAGCACCATGTGAATAACGTTCATGGATGAATAGTTATCCCGAACTTTCTTGAAAAACTCGGTAACCGCTTCACTGTTAACCGTATCAAATTGACCGAAAACAGCAGCTTCAATATTGTCCAGATCAATCGCACCGATAATGTTCAGCCGAGTACGGCTACCTGTCGTATTAATGATTTTATCAATCCCTTTTCGAA
Source organism: Endozoicomonadaceae bacterium (assembly GCA_965261725.1). Classification (GTDB taxonomy): domain Bacteria; phylum Pseudomonadota; class Gammaproteobacteria; order Pseudomonadales; family Endozoicomonadaceae; genus CANDOC01. The sequence goes on from CBDHDU010000051.1 coordinate 132,602, forward strand.
TCCACCCGGAAGTGATTTTGGTCGCTTGTGTCGGGTGTACCGCATCCATGAATAGTATCACCTCGTCCTCTGGTAGCGTGGCTTTCAAGGCTTCATAGTGCTCCACAAAACCAGCCTGCTTATCAACATCAGCCTTGTGCGGTACGCCCTTTGGCTTTTTGTAGGTAAAGCCTTTTTGGTGCAGCCACTTGTTCAGGCCTGATACGGTATATTTGATACCCCAGCGATCGGTAATATAGGCGACGATCTGATGGACGTGTGCGTAAGTATATTCAGAAAGGTGTTCGACCAGTTGCCGAGTTTGCTCATCACTCAGGCGGCTTTCACTCCCCCCGTTCTCCGGCCTGAGCTTTTCCTTTTCCAGATAGGCGTCCAGATGGCGACAAATAGTGTATTCACTTTTTCTCAATGCCTGAGCGATAGCAGACGGTGACCACCCTTCAGACCTGAGCAAAACAGCCTTGATACGATCACACTCCCGTGCATCTCGCGATGTTTTGTGGCGAGATTCCAAGGCTACTTTTTGTTGGGCTGTCAGGGTGATTTTCGGCATGTTCGTACAATGTTGAAAATCGGCTGGAAAATCAAGCAACTTCAATGATCATGGGTATAGTATCACCTCGTCCTCTGGTAGCGTGGCTTTCAAGGCTTCATAGTGCTCCACAAAACCAGCCTGCTTATCAACATCAGCCTTGTGCGGTACGCCCTTTGGCTTTTTGTAGGTAAAGCCTTTTTGGTGCAGCCACTTGTTCAGGCCTGATACGGTATATTTGATACCCCAGCGATCGGTAATATAGGCGACGATCTGATGGACGTGTGCGTAAGTATATTCAGAAAGGTGTTCGACCAGTTGCCGAGTTTGCTCATCACTCAGGCGGCTTTCACTCCCCCCGTTCTCCGGCCTGAGCTTTTCCTTTTCCAGATAGGCGTCCAGATGGCGACAAATAGTGTATTCACTTTTTCTCAATGCCTGAGCGATAGCAGACGGTGACCACCCTTCAGACCTGAGCAAAACAGCCTTGATACGATCACACTCCCTGAAGTGGTTATAGTTCTCCGGACACACAAACACGGGTAATATTGCAGCCCATTAAGGTGTGTCCAAATGTCAGAAAAGAAAACGAAAACATATACAGCTGAGTTCAAGGAATCTGCAGTAAAACTGGCTGTAGAGTCTGATAAACCGGTGACAGAAACAGCCAGAGAGCTTGAGGTGAACGCTAACACCCTGCACACCTGGATTGCTAAGTATCACCGTCCTAAGGCTACCAGTAAGCCTCAGAAGAACGATGAGCATATATACGACGAACTCAAGCGTTTGCGCAAAGAGAACGCCAGACTGAAAGAAGAGCGAGCCATATTAAAAAAGGCGGCCGCCTTCTTTGCCAAAGAGTGTCACTGAAGTTTCAGTTCATCAGTGATAACCGGGAGCCATTCAGCCTCTCAGCGATGTGCCGGGTCATGTCGGTATCCCGTAGTGGCTACTATGAGTGGCTCTCTCGCCCGGTATCCAAGCGTTCTCAGGAGGATCAGGCATTGAAGGCAGACATTCGGGAGATTCACGAAAAACACCGTCAGCGCTATGGGGCACGCCGTATTAAAAATGACCTTGCTGATCTGGGTAAAACCGTCAGCCGTAAGCGCGTGGCTCGTCTGATGAGAGAGGAAGACCTGGTTTGTAAGACCAAACGTAAATTCAAGGCGACAACGAACTCAAGCCACAACAAGCCGGTGGCTGACAACATACTGAAGCGTGACTTCCACCGGGAGCAGCCTGACCAGGCCTACACCGGCGATATTACGTATATCCCAACCCGGGAAGGTTGGCTCTACCTCTCCGTCTTCATTGACCTGTGCTCACGGGCTGTTGTGGGCTGGTCCATGAGTAGCAGGATGACAGCGACGCTGGTGACAGATTCTCTGCAGATGGCTATGTGGAAGCGCAGACCAAAAGCTGGCTTGCTGGTGCATAGCGATCGGGGCAGCCAGTATGTCTCAGAGTGCTACCAGAAGTTGTTGGGCGAAAATGAGTTTGTCTGTAGCATGAGCCGCAAAGGTAATTGCTGGGATAATGCGGTGGCTGAAAGCTTCTTCCACACACTGAAAACTGAGCTGATTCATCATGAAGACTTCCAGACTAGAGAAGAGGCTCAGCAGGCCATATTTGAGTACATTGAAGTGTATTACAACCGCCAGAGAAAGCACTCAACTAACGGCTACCTTGCACCGTTCAAGTATGAACAACAGCTTGCCGAGGCAGCGTAAAAAAGTGTCCGGAGAACTCTTGCCATATCACCCGTGCATCTCGCGATGTTTTGTGGCGAGATTCCAAGGCTACTTTTTGTTGGGCTGTCAGGGTGATTTTCGGCATGTTCGTACAATGTTGAAAATCGGCTGGAAAATCAAGCAACTTCAATGATCATGGGTATATATGTAGCAAGGATGCAGAAGACGAGGAAGCAAAACGTGTCATCCGGAATATTGATCAATGGGCAGACGGTTTATACCGAACAGAAAAAGAGGTTCTTCTAAAAGCACTTAGTGAACGCTCGAAGTTTACGCTTAATATTGTTCAGTGGATCAAAGATGTAACAGCTTTGTTGCTGGCAATATCTAATGCCCCATCCTGTGAACCCCACTACCAACAAGAATTCCGAGGCCATGCAGAATGTTTAATATCTGTATTTAGCTGCATACCTGATGATCAAGATGTGATCGTATTTATAGAGTCGTCTCAGGTCACAGAGAACATTTTTGAAGCTGGTAGAGATGCTTTGCATCGTGGCTGCGATAACGTAGCGAGAGTGATCAAAGACCTTCTTTTCGATTGGTCAATGAAAGCAGGAAAATACTCTCTCTGGACAATATTAGAACGAGGACTCTGTGGTGTTGCTGTTCTGACTCTCCAAGCCGGATCACAGGAGGCGGAAGGCTTTAAAAGGAAGCTGATAAACCGTTTAGCAACAGAATATGCTTTATCACAGGAAATTCGAAACAGAGCTGCCGACGGAATCAGAGACCAGATCCGAGACCTTGATCGAAGCTACTATCTGCATAGCCCTATTCAATCTGCAATAACCCAATCTGAGAG
>CBDHDU010000052.1:0-9226 GCA_965261725.1 Endozoicomonadaceae bacterium
TAATGAGAGTCTTTTTTGCAGGACTGCTACTGGCAATGCTTGCCGGCTGCAGTACCTTCCAGCAACCCTATTGTCAGCCCGAAAACTATTCGGAAAACGTTCCGGCTGACGCACCCCTAAGCAACAAATGTAGCGAGTTTTTCTGGAAAGATATCTCGCAACTGTAGCAAAGCTCTGTCAAAGCAAAATCCATGCATCAGGAGCATAACAATGAAAAAGCTGTTTGTTGTGATAACTACGATTCTTTTAACCGGCTGCAGCATGATGTCTACTGAAGAAAGCCGGAAGATGGCACTGGAGTATTGTGGACCTGCAAACTACACAGAGGGTATGAAGGCCGAAGACGCAGGCGTAACAACACAGTGTGGTTTATTTTTTGGAAGTGATCTGGCGGGTGCACTGGAATAAAGCACTTTAATTTGAAATCCGACTAACCGGGGCAGTAAAACTGCCCCTCAACCAGTCGGAGTGTATTAATAAACCCTTGGCTCAATTTCCAGCGTTACCCCAAAAACATCAGCTACCTTATTCTTGATTTCATCCGCCAACCCCAGCACGGCTGCCGGCGTTGCACCGCTTTCATTGACCAGAACCAATGCCTGCTTACTATAAACGGCAGCACCCTGATACTGATACCCCTTGAATCCGCAGTAATCAATCAACCAGCCTGCCGCCAGTTTGGTTTGGGTTTCCGAGACAGAAAACATCACAAGGTTGGGGAAAGCCTCTTTAAGCTGTTTTGCTTCAGATACATCAATCACCGGGTTTTTGAAAAAACTCCCGGCATTGCCAAGCACGGCAGGGTCAGGCAATTTTTGCATACGAATATCAATAACAGCATCACTGATATCCATAGCCGACGGCTCACGTTCATTACAACGCGCTGCCAGCACTTGCTGTAAGCCGCCATAAGAAAGCTTTGGCTTTAGCTCGGTACTCAGTTGAAAACGAACCTTAAGAATGATGTAGCGATCTTTAGCGTTACCCTTGAACACGGAGTCCCGATAACCAAAAGCACAGCGTTCAGTATCAAAAGTAACCACCTCACCGGTCACCAGATCCAGCGCCTCAAGGCTATGAAAACAATCCTTGATCTCGACACCATAAGCGCCAATATTCTGGATGGGCGCTGCTCCGACAGCTCCCGGAATCAGCGACAGGTTTTCCAGACCATACCAGCCCTGAGCAAGCGTCCACCGAACAAAGGGATGCCAGCTTTCACCGGCCGCAGCTTCTACAATGACCGTACCATCAGCAATAGCTTCAATGCATTGCTTACCCGCCAGCTTCAACGGCATAACCAATGCTTCCAGCGGCTGACTCAGAACAATATTGCTGCCCTCTCCCAGCGGCACCAGAGGGACATTCAGTGTCTTGGCGTGGGCAGCCAGAAAAGTCACATCATCAACAGTGTGGGCTTCGGCAAAATACCGTGCATTAACATCAAGCCCCAGCGTATTAAATTTCTGAAGAGAACTATTCTCTCTTACAACAGGCTGCACTGCACTGTTCACAACATTTCTATTCATAACACGTCCTGCAGATGGGCAACTAACTTATCAGAAGCGCTTTCTACCAAATCAAGCACCTGATCAAACCCTGCCGCACCGCCATAATATGGGTCAGGCACTTCAGTAATATCAGAATCAGTAACAAGAGAGAGAAATAACTGAATACGATCCTGCAACGCCGACGGGCACTGCTGACGAAGCACTGACAGGTTATCGTGATCCATGGCGAAGATATAATCGAAACGGGAAAAATCATTCAGTGTCGTTTGCCGGGCAGAAAGATCACCAAGATCATAGCCCCGGTGCTTCGCTGCCTGCTGCATACGACGGTCTGGTGCCTCACCTTCATGCCAGGCACCGATACCGGCGGAGTCAATTTCCACCCTGTCAGCCAAACCTGCCAACCGAATTTTTTCTCTGAACACACCATGCGCTGCAGGTGAGCGGCAAATATTTCCCAAGCAAACAAATAAAATCCGTTTTTTCATGCTAACGCGTCACGGGCCTCCACCAGCCGTCGTACATTTTCCAGATCAGACTGAGTATCGACACCGGCAGCCGGGGCTTCGAGTGCTACATCAACATGAATACGACGTCCGTTCCAAAGCACTCGCAATTGCTCAAGGGATTCAAGCTCTTCAAGCGGGCAAGTGCCCCAGGTGACATATTCTTTCAACAGGTTTACACGATAAGCGTACAACCCGATGTGACGCTGAAACAGATGCGACTGGGGCAGATTTTCCCGCTCAACAGCAAAGGCATCGCGCGCCCACGGCATTGCTGCGCGACTGAAATACATGGCATTGCCGTCACGATCGGTAATAACTTTTACAATATGTGGATCAAATACATCACGGGCATCGTGAATCGGCTCGCACAGCGTAGCCACTGATGATTCCTGATGCGCCTGCAGGTTACGTGCGACCTGATCAATAATCACTGCAGGAATCAGCGGCTCATCGCCCTGCACATTTACAACCACTTCATCATCCGCCAGATCCAGCTTGGTTACCACCTCATGCAGACGATCGGTACCGGACGGATGCGAAGGCAGCGTCAGCAGCGCTTCCGCACCAAACCCTTCAGATACCCGCAGAATCCGCTCATCATCCGTGGCAATAATCACCCGCGTGGCAGAGGATTCACAGGCACGCTCCCAGACGTGCTGCACCATTGGTTTACCGGCAATATCCAGCAATGGCTTACCAGGCAGACGACTGGAGCCAAAGCGGGCCGGAATAACAACGGAATAGGACATAACTCAGTCCACTCGCTCTTCAGCATTCAAGGTACGGGCTTCACTTTCCAGCATCACCGGAATCTCATCACGGATCGGATAAGCCAGACCACAGGGACGGCAGATCAATTCCTTGTTTTCACGCTCAAATTTCAGCTCACCTTTACAACATGGGCAGGCCAGAATTTCAAACAACTTGTTATCCACGAAAATACTCCCTAACTGCCTCAAACCGCGAGGCTACGCTTATCAATGCTGATCTATCTGAAAATATTCTTTGATTTCAATGCTTTGACTGTTTTTTATACACCAAGTTCACTATCTGGTCAGTCAAGGCAGCGGTAAATGCTTTATCAAGCCGGGCTTCAACCGGCAAATACCAGAATTGATTTTGTCCTTCAGAGGACATAAAGCGCTGGCATTTTACCGCATCTTTCTGGGTCATAATCACTGGCAGATTATCACCAAAGGCCAAATCGGCGGCCGTATAGTCATGATGATCCGGGAACGGGTGACGAATAACTTTCCAGCCCATTTCTTCCAGTGTCGAGAAAAAACGCCCCGGATTACCGATTCCGGCAACCGCATGCACTGTTTTACCCTTTTGGGCGCATTGTTGCTGTAAGACTTTAGTCGGTAGCTTTCGCCCAGAGGGCGCCAGTGAAACCAGATCACCCGGCTCAAGCTGCATGGGCTGCACCGGCACACCATGCCAGCCTGATGTATCACCATTCATCACACACCAGTCAACATGCTTCAGGCGGGAAGCTGACTCACGTAAAGGACCTGCAGGCAGACAATAACCATTACCCAGCCGCCTTTCTCCATCCAGTACGACGATTTCCAGATCCCGGTGCAGCGGATAATGCTGCAGACCATCATCACTGATCACCACATCGCAGTATTGCTTTTCCAGTAACCATGCCAGCCCCCGCGGGCGATCAGGATCGACCACCACCGGTACCTCCGTCATCTGCACCAGCATCAGGGGTTCATCACCACACTCAGCAACATCATCTCCGACACTGACCAGTCTTGGATAGTCTCCGGAACGACTGCCATACCCACGGGAGATAATACCTGGCTTCAAACCTTCTTCTTTCAGCAGCTGGGTTAATTCTGCAACAAACGGCGTTTTTCCGGTTCCGCCGACGGTAATATTACCGACCACCACAACAGGCACCTTCGGCGTATAGCTGACAGTTTTTTCCTGCTATATACTGTCGGTAGCGACGCCCGGCTACCCAAGCAGTTAACCACCCGAAAGGAGCCAGTAACTTAATCCAGGGGCTTCCCTGATACCAGGCTCTTAAAATACGCTGCTCAACCTGCTTCATGAACCTGATAACTTATCTATTCCAAACTTACTGACTGTCATCACCCGCCGGCTTGCGGGTTGTCATACTGATATGCACAAAACCCAGCTGCCCGGCAGCATCCATTGCTGTTACCACCGCCTGATAAGGCGTATTGGCATCGGCAGTAATAATGAGCGGTAACGAGACATCATTATCCGCCGCTGTCTCTATCGCCGCTTTAAGCGTGGCTTCCTGACTGTTAACCAACGCCTTGCCATTCACGGCATATTCACCATTACGCCCGATAACGACTTCAACTTCACGCTCCTCTCGCTGAGCTTCTTCTCCTGCAGCCTGAGGCAAATCAATGCTGAGTTGAGTATCACGGGTAAAGGTCGTGCTGACCATAAAGAAGATCAGCAGCAGAAACACAACATCAATCAATGGTGTCAGATTGATATCAACTTCCTGCTGAATCTGCCGGCGAAACTTCATGCGTCAGCTCCGCGACCACCACTTTTAATACCATTACCATTTTCGGCTCGGCGCTCGCCCTGCACTACTTCAACCAGTCGGGTGGCATCCTGCTCCATCGTCACCACCAGCTCTTCAACCCGGCGGACAAAGAAGCGATGGAAGAACAGTGCCGGAATCGCAACAGTCAGACCCGCAGCCGTCGTAATCAACGCTTCAGATATACCGCCTGCCAGCACCTGAGCATTACCGGTTCCCTGCAGCATAATGGCAGTAAACACTTTGATCATACCAATAACAGTGCCAAGCAAACCCAGTAAAGGCGCAACTGCTGCAATAGTACCCAATGTATTCAGATAACGCTCAAGATCATGAATGATCTTGCTGGCGGTTTCCTGAATACTTTCTTTCATAATTTCGCGTCCGTAGCGGGCATTACCCAACCCGGCAGCAAGAATACTGCCCAGCGGAGAACCATCACGCAGCGCCTGCAACTGCTGTTGATTCATGCGACGGTGCTTTACTGTTTCCCAGACTTTGGACAACAGATCCCTTGGCGCAATCCGGTTAGCGCGCAGCGTCCACATCCGCTCAATCACGATTGCAGTAGCAATAACAGAACACAGGATAATCGGCAGCATCAGCCAGCCACCGGATTTAACAATTTCCAGCACTGAAATTCACTCTCCGTTGATTGTGACTATTCTGCCATTCCCAACAACCGTAACGGCGACAGCTCTTTTAGTAAAAAACAGACTCTATCATATTACAACAGCGCACGAAGAGCATTCAGATTGATCCATAACGGGTTGATGTGGATTTCTGTGGCGTAATTCTTTCACCCAAATGAGACCAGTTAGGTTGAGGCAGAGAAGACAGACAGCTGGTTTTTATCTTTTGGTAATTCTGCTCAAAAGACCGGCTACCCGCACCCAACGTAGTTAGAAATAACATAAACCGCTCATACTGGTCAGAATAATTCGACGCCAGTATATGCAGCCGGTGCGTACTCTGGAGATTATCCAGCTCTTCTTTGAACTGACTGTAATCGGTCTGGGCAAGATCATTAAAGGTCTGATAAATCGTCATGTACGCCTTACACACTTTAGGAAAGCGCGCTTTAGCCGGACTGTAATACAACACAAAAACAAAGCAGGGATCTTCAACCTCATACCAGAAATCAATACGTATCAACGGTCCGGCGTCACCAATCAAAGAAAAAGAAGGAAAGGTTTCCGGTACTTTATTGAGAGGAAACAGGGTCATCATGGCAGGCACCCTGATCAGAAAAAGAAACAGGCATCCCCACTATAGGACATCTGCCGTTATTTAACGGACAAGAAAAGGATGACACACCTCATCAACAATCGGTGCCGCCAGTCCCTGCCATAAATGTGCGTCGTGAATACGTTGAGCGGAAACGGTAATAGCAGCATCCTGCAATAAAACATCAACCGTACCGTGTCCGGCCGAGTTCAGCACACAAATACCGCGCTGCTTCATTCTGTCCATAACAGCTGCTGACGGGTGACCAAAGCGGTTACGATAACCGGCAGAAACCAGCGCCAACTGCGGTTTTAACTGATCAAGAAAACCAGCAGAGGACGACGACCGACTGCCATGATGCGGTACCAGCAAAACATCTGCCTGCAAATCAGGATATTGTTCCAGTAACCACTGTTCACGCTTGCGGGTAATATCGCCCGTTAACAACAGGCGTCCATGCGGCGAACGAACCAGCAGAACGCAGGAACGGTCATTGGCAGTACCCTCTGAACCCCCAGATAAAACCTCAAAGTGCACATTATCCCAAAGCCACTGCTGCCCGGCTTTGCATTGCCGGGCATTAAACAGCACCGGTAACCGTTCGGGCATCCCGGCAAGTATTCTGTCAGGTCTTATGTTCTGAAAAATATCGTCAATACCACCACTGTGATCGCGATCTGCATGAGACACCATCAACATATCGATTTTATTGATATGTCTGTTTGCCATAAAAGGCAGAACAACAGCGCCGGAAGCAGAGAACGTATCACTGAACCGGTCACCGGTATCATAAAGTAACAGGTGATTGCGGGTTTGTATCGCTGCCGCCAGCCCCTGCCCTACATCCAGCTGGGTTAAGCGAACACACCCTTCATCAAGGCGCGGATTCAGTGGACAAAGCCATGGCAGAAAAAACAATAATGCAGGCCAGAACAACCCCAGACCACGAGGCAGAATCAACAACAAACTACCGGTCAGCGCCAGCAGCATCGCGGTCATATCAGGCACAGGCAGCAAATGCCCCGATAATGGCAAAGCTGCAACCGCCTCTAAACCAGAGAAACCGTAACTAACACCCTCAGCCAACAAGGATAATAATATTCGCCCTGTTTCGGGGAACATCACTGACACAGTCACTGAAAACATCAGCGCGGGCACAACAAACAGCCCGATCAAAGGAATAGCAATCAGGTTAACCAAGGGTGCCAGCCAGGATACCGGCTGCATGCCTGTTGCCAGCAAGGGTGCCAGTACAATAAAAACCAGATATTGAGAATACAGCCAGCCCGGTCGCAAACCGGGTCGGGCGGTCATTCCCAGCAGTAAAGCCGCTACTGCAAAAAAGGAATACCAGAACCCCCGACAGGTAAATGCCAGCGGCTCAAACGCTAACACCAGCGTAAAAGCTGCCAGCAACAAAGTAGAAGAACGAAAAGCCAGCCCCAGAACTTGTCCGGACAGAGCAACCGCTAACATAATCAGTGCACGCTGAACCGGTAAACCAAACCCCGCCAACAATGCATAGCCAATTGCCAGAAGGATTCCAGCCAGAGCCCCCAGCTGTGGCAGCGGGCACAATACCGGTAACAAACCAAAGCGTACCAACACAGTCGTTAACCAATAACCCAGCCCCGCCAGCAGAGCGATATGCAGCCCGGATATAACAACCAGATGAGCTGTTCCCGTTTGCCCCAGGACTCGCCATTGGGCCGCACTGATTCCCTGCCGGTCACCCGTCAGCAGTGCCCGCAACATGCCGCCTCCGGGTTCTGGCAATGTATTAAAATGCTGACCAAGGCGGAAGCGCAGATTATCCAGCTCAGCAGAAGTGCTTTGATCACTTTGCCGTTCGCCACGCAGAACATAACCCACCGCGTGAATGCCTTCTCTGGCCAGTCTGGCTTCATAATCCATAGCACCGGGACTGGCAAAGCCATGCACGCGCCGCAGCCTGACAGTTAACTTCCACACTTCTCCGGGTTTTAATAGCGGCGCGTCATACCAGTTAAGACGTACTCTGCCAGCCCAGCCAGTTCCGGTCACTTCCAGATGATCAACCTGAAAATCAAAGCGGCTTTTTCCCTGCTGCACCGCCGGTATTCCCTGAACCGTACCCGTTACCTGCAGCGTCAATGTTTCCAGTTCTTCAGGGAGCTGTTTTGCAAAATATTCCCCCAACAGCCAAATACTCCAGAAGAATCCCGCCAAATAGCATAAAATTATCATTAGGTAGCGGAACCTCTGTCCATGAGGTCGCGTCAAAGCAAGCAGGATCACCGGGATAAGCAACCAACTGATGATACTGCTTACGAAGCCTGCTTCTGCAGGGGTCAGCAGTACCATGGACAAAATGCCAAGAGAAAACGCTACCATCCCGGCACGCATAAAGGATTATTCTCCGGTAAAAGTACAGTGCTGACGAGTAATTACCGCACATCATTAGTTTTTCAGGATAAGCACGGGCATAATAGCCGCCCTTTAGCGTATCCGCCGGACAATTCAGGGTTTCAGGATTTAGCCGAAAGAATTATTCATGGCCAAGAAACTGATCAAGCGTTACATGCCAGACCCCGATAAAATCAGAGCCCACAAGTCTCTGCGTTTTCTGGGTCGGTTTTTATATGATGCCAACCTGTGGCACTTTAACCGTCGGTCGGTGGCCAGCGCTTTCTTTCTTGGTATTTTCACTGCCTTTATCCCGATTCCTTTCCAGATGGCTGTTGCTGCCATGCTGGCGCTGATATTCAGAGCCAATATCGCCCTGTCAGTCGCTCTGGTCTGGATTACGAACCCGTTAACCATGCCCCCTATGTTCTACTTCTCATATAAAGTAGGATGTCTGATACTGAATACACCTGTGCATGATGTTGGTTTTGAAGTTTCACTTGAATGGCTGACCAGCGGATTGCATCATATCTGGAAACCACTTTATCTGGGTTCCGTTGTATGCGGCTTGGTTTTCGGCAGCCTGAGTTATGTCCTGATCCGTGTTTACTGGCGGATTCACGTCGTGCGCAGCTGGCGCAACCGCATCAGCAAACGCTTCAGTGCCGCGCAGCAGCGAAATACGCAGTCCCGCAACTCCCACTGAAGCAGTTTCCTTACAGTTTATCTGAAGTATCTCTGAGCTCCACTGTTCACCATAGCGTGCAACGGTGGTCTTCGGAGCACTTCCGGTATTCAATGATTATCACGGTAGATTTGTCATGAGCTATAACGGTTATGCTGGGCGTCGTCGCGTCCAGAAGCAACAAGCACGCGGTACCCTGCAGAACGTCACCACCGAAGGCCCTTTCAGCGACTGGCTGGGAATGCCTGACTATTACATCCACACCCTGACGGTAGACGACACCGAGTATCAATACCTCGTGGGTGATAAAACACTGGATGTTGCTGTAGGTGATTACATCTGTTTCCGTTTTCAGGAGAAAGGTAAGCAG
>CBDHDU010000053.1:0-97620 GCA_965261725.1 Endozoicomonadaceae bacterium
GCCGGGTCTGAAGACCGGTGAAGACCCATCACCATTCCACCGTCTGTTCTGGTGTGTGATGCTGGCTGCGGTGCCTCTGGCGATGATGTTTATCGACGCGCCGCTGAACACGATCAAGACCTGTGCGATTGTGACGTCTATTCCGCTGACGTTTATTCTGGGTTACCAGATTTACGGCTTCATCAAGTGGATGACTGCGGATTATGGACTGAAGAGTACTGAACAGATTCTGACAGAAAGCCGCGAGAAAGCCGGTGATCAGGAAGCTGTTGCTGAAGAACAAGATCTGGTTGCTCAACCTGCTTAATTGCTGAAGCAACAATTAAAGTAACAAGCAGTTTCCCATATTTGTGGGAAGGAAAAAGGCCGGGTTGTTATAGCCCGGCCTTTTTGCATTATGCGCTTTTTAACTTGTGGCAGAGTTCTGAGAAGGTGCTGATATTTTCTTTGGCATGTTGTCCTGCCAGCTCTATATCGCCATTACAGATGGCTTCTACCAGTGGCACATGACTTTGGGCACTGTCGTGGATGCTGTAATCCAGATGAGTCATGTGCATATAAATTACCATCTGGTTGGCAACGGTGTTGTACATTTTTGCTACACGTTCACTGCCGCTGAGCTTAACAATCAACTTGTGAAGCTCAAGATCACGGTGGCTGATCTGGTTAATATCAACGCCGGGCTGTTCACATAATTCCAGAAAGCCTTTCATGAATTCTTTTAAAGTGTCGCGTTTTTCATCATCTATTTTCTCGGCAGCCATTTTTGCAGACTGCGTTTCCAGTGCGACACGCAGATGGTAAATCTCCCACAGATCACTGTCTTCCATGGTAATCACCTGCCAGCCCGTATAAGGCTTCTGGGTAATCAGCCCCTCACTTGCCAGCGTATTCAACGCCATTCTTACAGTTGTGCGCGACAGCTCCAGCGATTTGGCAAGGCTGCTTTCAACCAGTTTGTCACCGGAGGTATAAACGCCAGACAGAATCTGCTCACGAAGAAAATTAGCGGCCTGTTCTTCGAGACTCTGCTTCGATATTTTCATTGGGAATTGCTAATCCAGAGAAGGTGCGGGCGTATCACATACGCCGTCAGGAAGTCTATTATATGAGTCGCATTGTGCCTGTTGTATAAAAAGAATCAAACGCTTTATGCAGGCACTGATTACAGTTGTGCCTGCCATGGGTAACCATTCATTGCCAATTAATTAAGCTGCCCGGCTGTTGAAGGGAGAATACATTTCTGGCGGCCAGATCATTAATGATTGTGGCTGAACGCCAGGCAGCCAGACTGAGCTGTGGCTCAGCAATACCATGGCTGTGCATGCCAGCGTTTACAGCATAGATTCGCCGGTTATGTGGCCCGTCCCATGCCACCCGGAAGTTTGAGGACAGCTTGAAGCGGTGATTTTTGTCGAGATGCAGTTGTGGTTGTAGTGGCTCCAGATAGTGGGGCAGAACATTCTGGAAACCGGTACACAGGATTACGACATCAGCCGCTATGGTTTCATCTTCTTCTGAAGGTGTATTACTTAGCTGCAAATCATAAAATCCGGTGGAGGACTGACGCATACCTGTCAATGTTCTGTCGGGTAGCAGCGACCAGTTAATATTGCCCTGACGAAGGTAGGTGCGGTCATAGAGCTCTCTGTATAGCTCTAACAGGTAAGCCGGGGTAATACCATCACTGGCGAGTTTCTGATACTGGACAATGGGTTCTTTTCTTTCTTCGGTCAGTGACAGGAAGTGGCTGACATAGTCGGGAGTAAAATATTCATTGGTGAATGGACTTTCATCAAGCGGTTCAAAGTTAGCCCGGCGGGATACCCAGAATACTTTCTCGGCTTTGCCCCATTCACCACGCAGGCTGTTTAGAAAAACTTCAGCACCTGTTTGCCCGCCACCGATAACAGCAACTCTTTTGCCACGTAAATCCGGATTACGGGTCATCAGTTCACTGGCATGGAAGCAATTTTTTCCCAGCAGTTTGATTGTACAGTCGGGGGCGTAAGGGACTTTACCAGTACCGAGACATAAGTTTTTTGCTTGGACGGTTTTATTGTCAGATCTGATCTGGAAATAATCGTCTGTAAAGTTCACTTCTTTTATTTCCGAAGCAAACTGAATCGAGCCAAGGTTTTCAGCCACCCAGTTCATATAGTCAACAAACTCTGCACGGCTGATGACCGTTTTTTCAGTGGAAAGGAAAGAATAAAAACGTCCTTTACTGACCAGAAAGGATAGAAAAGACCATCGGCTTGTCGGTTGCACGGCCGTTACCAGATCCTTCAGGCAGGAAGTCTGCATATGAGCGCCCGGTAACATCAGTCCGGGGTGCCAGCCAAAGGTTGGTTTTTTTTCGAAGAACTGTACTTTCAGTTCAGGAAGGCTGTCTAGCAGGGCCGCGAGGCTGAGATTAAAAGGACCGGAACCCAGTCCGGCAAGGTCCAGAGTCTCAGATTCATCTTTATAATTTATAAACATGGTGATTCTTCTCTGAGCGTAATTGCTAACGGGTTTTTAAGCGGTGTTCCCAGTTCGGGCAGGGGGCGTTCACTGTTATCCCTGTAGCCTATTTTGAAACGCACCCGGTTAAGGCAGATTCGGGCAATTTCTGGGGTGAACAGGTCAAATAACTGAAAGCGCTCTGCAAGTTCAGGGTGATTGTTCATATATGACTGCAGGGTTTCCCCCAGCAGTTGATAGAAGCGTTGTTCAGCAAAACCTTTCTCTGCCAGAGCTGCAGAAATAAAACGCAGTACCGTTACAAAGTGACCTGTCTGTAAATCGTGAATTAAGTGAGCAGCCGGTAAGCGGGTTGTTACCAGGCGGGCATAATCATTCAGAGTGTCCAGCTCGGGAAAGCTCTGATCAATGAGTCGCAGGTCTCCCTGAAAGTCTTTCAGTGCCACTTTTACAGGCTGATTGTTGTGCAATACCAGAGTGATATTCTGCCCATGAGCCACCAGACCAACGCCGTATTTACACAGCAGGTGATAAAGTGGGATCACGACGGTATCAAAGAGTTTCTGTAACCATTGTTCTGTCGTCAGACCAGAACGGTTTATGTATTCACAAATTAATGGGTAGCCAAAGCCGTCCTTCTGAAAGAGGGTCGATATCAAAATGGCCTTTTCCGTCTGGGCAATTTTGCTGTGCACACTCTGACGCCAGATACATCCCAGCATTTCATGATAGCGATAGGGGGCATTGGGTATTTGTTCAAACTGAGGATTGGGATAGAAGGCTCCGGCAGGTTCTTCCAGAATAATAACCTGACGACTCGATAGTGTCTGATCCTTTGTTGCCGTTTCTGCAAGCCAGCGCGAAATAATCGGCCCTGCCGCTATATAACGCCCCGGTATGCCACGGTAGCAGGATGTATTCAGAATCGAGAGTGGCAGCTTAATATTGAATTGCGCTGGTCGTTTTTTATTAGATAACGTTCGCAGTGACTGTTGTGGAAGCATCAGATCACCAAAGCGGCCAAGATGAACGATATGCCCCGCCGCAATTTCAGCTGCAAACAGATTCACCAGACGGTGCTTCCATTGCCAGGGGTGTACCGGCATCAGGAAAAATGTGGAAGAATGCAGATTCTGGTGCTGGAAAGCAGCCATCAGACGATCCTGTTCTTCGCCATTCAGGACAGCATCAAGCAAATCCTGCTCCTGAATATCACTTGCCAGTGAGAGCTGGCAATGGCTGCGGCTGAGAGCCAGCCATTCAAGTTGGATATCCGGAAGGTATTCGGTGGCATAGGCCTGATAATCATTCAGGCCCCAGCCAATACGTCCTTTGCTGACGGTTACCTTGGGATGTCCATCCAGGAAACACTGTAACTTGTCGTCTTCGAGCTCAACCAGATCAGATGCTGTCATCTGGCGATAATTTTGCAGCACCCGAACATCGGCCATCAGTGTATTGGCCAGTTCTTCAAGGAAATTTGCCAGTGTTGCATGATCCAGATTGAGCTCTTCTCTTGCATCAATAAAGAACTGACCTGCTTCGAGGGGAGAGTCACTTTTATTATGTGAATCGTGGCGAGTAATCGAAGCGTGATCAATCAACAATTGATCCCAGATGCTTTTCCAGGCATGGAGCTGGTAAGTCACACCGCTTTTCAGCGGCAGAATAAAATGCCCATTATTTTGCTCAAGTGGCTTAATGGCTTGTTCCCAGCTTAATTCGCTGAGTGTCTTGGCTAACAGTCTGGAATTGGCGTGATACCATAAACTGCTCTGGTTTTCGGTAACCGGTGGAGAAACAGTTTGATTCATAACTGTACCACCCCAAAAAAATTCTCACGACGGCAGTCAATGAGCGCTGCGCGTTTATGGGGAAAATCAAACTCTTTGACAAATGACCAGCCTGCCGGGCCAGTCAGTTTTATTAAACGCTGGTTATCTGCCCGTGGTTCGCCGACTAAACAGTTGGTTCTGGGGTCGTCAAGAAACAGGAAATGAGTCATGGATTTCGACCAGCTTAACGAATAGCGTTTGCCCAGATAGTCCGTATTACCGACCAGCACATGAAAGCCCCGATCCCATGGCTGGCAGTCGTAGTAGGGGGCGATACGATCCTCCATAGCCCAGTAAATTTCGATATAGCCAAAAGGTTCACCATTAAAGCAGCCAATGACAGGCCATGTTCGCTTGTCTTGCAGTAGTGAGTGAATGTAATTCCTTAGCTTGTCTCTGCTCTGATCCATTTCCCAGAATTCAGCAACACGGGGTTGATTCATCCATTGGTGGAAAAGCTCCAGATCCTGCTCGGGGTCGATGGTTCTGAAGGAAACCGTCAGATCACTCTGATAGTCATAGCGTTCATATACGATGCCCTCGGGCTGTTCCTGTCGTAACGGGTGAACAATACCTTTGTCATTGCTAGTCCAGATTTCAGGGATAACCTGATCATTCTTTTGCCAGTGCCAGAGAGTTCGATCCTGATATAAACCCGCGCGATAGCTGATTGCTGTACCTGTATCATCATGTTCGTGAATCAGTGTTGTACGCGACAGTCTTTCAGCGATTGTAGGGGCAATAGTGATGTTTGGCAGCCGGGGGTTACAGGAAAACAGGTAGTCAAGGGCTGCAGCCGGTAAATGTGCTGGAATTCTGTCTGGTAAATCGGATTCATTAGCGGCGGTAATCAAGGGCTGCTGCTGGTTGCTGAGGCTAAGCAGCAACGACTGGTTATTATCTTCAATAGCCAGTGTGTTGTGCGATACCGGTCGCAGCGATATCGGCTGGTTAAATGTGTCCGGAAGGTTAATTGTTGATGTTGTTTTCATAATTATTCTCATCGTTGTTTCTGTGGATAGCGTTAACAGAATCAGGGGTGTTTCAAATGATTAACTACGCTGGCTGAATTCTCGTAATGGATTTCGCCGGGTATGATAGACGGCCATGGGGTCCTGTAGTGTGTTTTCGTTAAGGTTGCAGTAAGCACAATAGAAATTGCCTTTAGACCAAAGCGTTCGGCTTTCAAGCATGTAATTCAGGCAGCTGTTATCACGAAGACCTTGAGTGCGCAGGTGCTTGAGAAATGCCGTCAGAGCTGAAAGCAGTTCTTTTTCTGCAATGATATTACTGGCTCCCAGCGCGCTGATAACGCCAAACGTGGAGTTAATCAGCAGGTAATAAGTAAACAGGTAATTCCCAAGCTGTTCGCTGACGTAATGTTCCTGCTGCGATTCCTTTTCCTGTTCAGGCAGGCAATCTTGCAGCAGTGTTCTGGCGAGCTGACTGTAGCCGGTACCCTGACAGTCACGAAAATAGACTTTCTCCGGGTAACCCTCAGGAATACTGATCAGCAGATTTTGCTGGTGGGCACCAAACAACAGTCCGTAATCAGCCTGGGCAATCAGCAAAGGTTCAACAACGTTGTTCAGGTATTTATCAAACCACTTTCGGGCAATGTTATAAGCTGAGGTTTTTTCTTTTTGTGCAAGTGATCTGACTTGATTAATCAGTCTGGATTCACCGTCCGGGTTGTCCTGCGTCAGGCTTGCCAGCAATTTTGTGCTGTTATTAATAACGTCATTGTTAAACGGATTTTCTCGCAGCACGATTATGGTTTCAGGCATTACCTGACCATCAGCATCTTTTATCGCGGCGTGAGCGGGTTCGGTAATAATTTCAAAGTTGGGGTAACGTTTTGTCAGTTCAGTACCTACAGGCGTATGGTATTTGACCTGATGAATCTCCTTGCCTCGAATCACTTCCTTGGGAAGCAGGTGCCGCAGTGAATTAGTCAGCCTGACACTGAGGGAGTACTTCAGCATAAAAGAGGCATGGGGCGCATAAACGGACCGCACCGATGAGGTGGCGCTCCAGTTACTGCCATGCAAACCATAATCAATCAGTCTGCCACTGCTGATCAGTTCTTGGATATAGCTGTTTTTCAGCCATTGTTGTGCCTGCCACGGGTGAGCTGGCAGTAATGTGTAGTGTTCCGGAATATCTGTCAGCAGCTGCCGGGTAAACATTGGGTCTTCGTTGACCAGTTGTCGGCTTAACTGTTCAAAGGTGTGTTGATGAACGCTGCCTGTTTCCAGTAAATCACTGTTGATAGCAAACCAGTGCAGTTGAAAGCTTTGCCCGTATTCAGGAATAAAGCGCTGTGAATCCTCAGAATCAAACTGGTCACGGCTTTTCGGGGTGGGGTGTACTGAATGCCCTGACAGTAGTGACTGCTCGGAATCCTGCAGGTTTTGTAAACCTGAAAATATATCATCAAAGTCGTTTTTTCTGGCACATAACGATGATTCAATATTCGCAACACTGCTTTTAACGCGTTGAATAAAAAGCTGACGGTTGTTGATGCTGTTTTCCCATAAAACATCTTCCTCCACTATCAGTTTCACTGCTTCAATAAAGGTTAACTCACTGATTATTTGGCTGTTTTTGTTAACCAGTAAAATGGGGGTAATAAACTGATGGCGACCACAGGATGAAAGATGCTTGATGTAAATTCGCAATAAACTGTTTTGCTTCTTGATTGGGATGGATACGCAGGCAGTAGCTTCAGCGGGAGCCTGGCTGGAATTAAAAGTCAGCTCAAGAGACCAGGACTTCCATTCCCGGAGCAGGGCATTAAAAAAACAGCCAGCATTCAAACTTTCTGCCTGATTTCTGATACAAAAATCAAATCCACTATTAGAGTTTCTTAGTTGTTTATCTTGCGGACTATTCAAAGCGGTTAAAGCTGAATATCTGAGTGATGAAGTGAACATTACCATCATCCTCCGGCGTATTTTTTATTGTTAATACTTAAACCTTTCCGTGTTTTGACATCGGTTAAATACAGAAAGATTACAAAGGGGGTTGAATACTAAACGATAATCGTTATCATTTGCAATAAGTTGGAAATAACAATGATTTAGCATGCAATCACACGAATATGTTTCTGACGTTGCCGGAGCAGGCTCTAAAACCGGATACGTTGTAAGGAATCTGGGGCGGTTTTCACCTGCCGTGCTGCTCGGTGCAGGGCAAACAACACTGTTGATCAGTTTACCGGCAATGGTCGCTGAGACCGGGATTGGTTATGAAACTCTGACCGCAATGATTGCTTTGGGGACCTGCCTGTTTATCGTTTCGGCGCCATCCTGGGGGCGTATCAGCGATAGTCATGGACGGAAGATTGTCGTGAGCATCGGGCTGGCTGGCTTTGCAGCCAGCTACAGTCTCATAGCTTTTGCCGTCTACTGGTTAACTGCCGGAATAGTATCGACAGAATCAGCCATAGGGCTGATGTTTGTTGCGCGAATTATTTACGGATTGACGGTATCAGGTCTTTACCCTGCATTGCAGGCTTGGGCTATAGACGACACAGACTCTTCTGCAAGAGTGCGCAGTCTGAGCCATATCTCGGCCAGCATTAATACCGGCAGGTTACTCGGCCCCGTTATTCCAGCCGCTTTGATCGACCATGGCAGTATGCTACCGGTGCTTGTTTTGTCGTTGCTTTCAGCACCTCTACTTTTACTCATTTCTCTGCAGGAAAGTTGCAGTTCTCGCGCGCAAAATCTGGCTGATAAAAATCCGGGAACAGGTCAGTTGCAAAGGCTGGTGTTTTCGTTTTGGCCGATCTTGCTGGTTGCCTGCTCAGTCACAACGTTGTTTGGCTTGTTGCAGTATCTTATCGGCCCAATTATGCAGCAACGCTTTGGCTTTGGTGGGGTAGAAGCATCCCGCATTTTATCAATGCTAATGATGGCGGCGGCACTCTCGACCATTGTTGCTCACCTGCTGTTATCCCGCTGGAATCAGGGGCGACTTATCAACAAGCTGAAGACAGGTAGTGTTTTGTTATTAACAGGTTGCCTTGGGATAGTTTTTGCAGAAAAAATGATTTGGTTGCTGGCTGGTCTGGTGATCTGTGCGGCTTCCATTGCTCTGCTAACGCCAGTTTATACGACGATTGCTATCACTCAGGCGGGAAAAAACCGGGGTTTATTAACTGGCACGCTGAGCATGATTCATACCACCGGTTACACGCTGGGAGCACTGTTGGGTGGTGTTGGGGTAACGCTGGAAAACCAGTTGGCGGTTGTCTTCTGCATCTCAATTGCTGTGCTGAATATAACGGTTGCCTTTCTGCTGGTGGATTCATCTGACAACAATAATTAATCAAGAATGGGTAAGAAACACATGACATCAATACAAATGATGGGCTGGCCGGTGGTTACTGTCAGCTTTAATCGCCCGGCGTCTGTTGCTGATGCTAATCAATGGTTTACTGATCTCTCTGAGCTGCTCACCAGACAGCAGCCATTCAGCATGATTATTCAGGTCAGTCCGCAAAGTCAGTTTTCTGCCAGTTCCCGCAGGCAGTTTGGGTTGTGGTTTAAGGGACACCGGGGGCGACTCGGTGTTTATTGTCGTGGAGTTGTCAGAGTTGTACGCACAGAAGCAGAGGGAGAGAGAGTAGTCAGTGACAAAATGAAACAGGCGATGCCTTTTCCTATGGCCGCCTGTCTGGAGTTTGACCAGGCGCGGAAATGGGCCATCAGGCAAGTGAAGCTGCCGGAAATACATGTTTGATACGGTTAATGATAATCATTACTATTCGCGTCTATTATCAGTAAGCAAACCCTCTGCTGATGTGAATGCATCAGATAAAACTGACTACGAATAATAAATAAAAAAACTGAAGGCTATGGGGCATACAGTACGTCTTGAGCAAGCCAGCTACAGGGTGCGTGGCAACACAATATTGCACCCGGTAACACTGAAGCTGGCATCAGAGAAAGTGACAGCCATTCTTGGTCCTAACGGTTCAGGAAAGAGCACGTTGCTAAAGCTGATTGCAGGATTGATTGAACCAACTGCAGGGAAAGTATTGGTTGATGGTCAGCTACTAAATTCGTTCCATCGCAAAGATCTGGCAAAAAAACTGGCGTTATTACCACAGCATTCTCCTGTACCGCTGGGAATGTCGGTCGCTGATTTAGTGGCCTGTGGTCGTTATCCCCATGCGGGTCCGTTTGGTCGACTTAAATCGGCAGATAAGCAGGCTATTAATACTGCGATTAATCGGGTGGGTATGGATTTATATGCCAGTCACTTGGTAGATCATCTTTCCGGTGGTGAAATGCAGCGAGTCTGGCTGGCGATGGTTCTGGCTCAGGAAACAGGAATTTTACTGCTTGATGAGCCCACTTCATGGCTTGATATCGCACATCAGTTAAAGCTGCTGGAAATCGTCAGACAGTTGAATGAAGAGAAGAAAACAACAGTTATCTGGATTCTTCACGATCTTAATCAGGCACTGCAATACAGCGATGAAATTGTATTGCTGAATGAAGGGAAGATTGTTCGACAGGGTACTGCTGAACAGGTGTTGGATACTGAAATCATCGCAGATGTATTCAACGTTAAAACCAGTGAGCTGCAAATCAATGGGCATAGCAGGCCGTTATTTCTGCCGGTGGCGGAACTTGGAAGTAGACCTCAGCAACCATTATCTAAGCGGGAAGTTGCCTGAATGCCTCAACTATTCAAGTGTGTGTGCAGGCAGGTTATAACAATACGGCTGCTCGTACTGTTCACTTTTATAAAGCTGTTGTCTACGGAATTATCGTGGGCAGCCGTGAATCAACCGGAAAAATCTGTAACACCGGCTCCTGTCAGAGTTGCAGCTTTAAACTGGACACAGGCTGAAATG
Organism: Endozoicomonadaceae bacterium; assembly: GCA_965261725.1. Classification (GTDB taxonomy): domain Bacteria; phylum Pseudomonadota; class Gammaproteobacteria; order Pseudomonadales; family Endozoicomonadaceae; genus CANDOC01. Next base: position 10,174 of record CBDHDU010000053.1, read on the forward strand.
CTGTTGACGCTTGAAGTAGTACCAGCAGGTGTGACGTCTATAAAAGGCTATCAACGCTGGCAGTCCGGAGATCCTGCTATTCCTGAAAGTGTAAAGGAGTTGGGGCAACGTGCAGAGCCTGGACTGGAAGCCATCGCGGCATTAAAACCGGATTTAATACTGGGTTATAAATGGCGCCATAGTCGTATTATTTCAGAGCTTAATCAGATAGCTCCCACCGTATTGTTTCAACAGTATCCAAACAGTGAAGACCCCGCCAGTTACTATGTGAGAATGCAATCTGTCTTTCGTTCTGTTGCTCATCTTTTAGGACGTGAACAGCTGGCAGAACAAAAACTGCAGGAAATGCAAACTGCCCTGAAGCAGGCGCGAAAGGCTATCCGGGGTAATGGGCTGCAAGGGCATAAGGTTGTTGCAGGTAAATTTGTTGGTATGGGGCTTGGGTTACGGGTCTACAGTGATCAGTCGCTTACAGGCGCTATTGTTAATGAATTAGGATTGGTAAACAGTTGGCAGACATCGTTACCCGGAAGAGATTTTACTCACATTGATCTGTTAAAACTGACCACTATTGGTGATGCCAGCCTGATTATTATTGGCTCCCAGCCTGACAAACTTCCGGAAATGACCCGTTCACCGGTCTGGCAAGCGCTTCCTGCCGTTAAAGAAGGCCGGGTTTATTATCTTCCTTCTTTATGGTCATTTGGCGGCCCGGTGTCTGCTGCCCGAATGGCATCAGCATTGGTTGAGCAGCTGGTGCCGGAGGCCTGATGTTTATGTCCAGGTCCATGACAACAGTACTGGCGATCTTTTTTTTCACCTTGCTGGTTATGCTCTCGCTCAGTGTCGGCCCTTCTGGAATTGATACGACACTATTAAATGGTCTGCCTTTTCTGGAAACAACAAACCGACCAATGACATCTGAAATTGTTACGTGGTTATTGTTGCCCAGAACAGTGATGGCATTAATCTGTGGCGCGGCACTGGGTGCGGCAGGTGTACTGATTCAGGCGGCTACCCGCAACCCATTCGCCAGCCCGGCGACACTGGGTATAAACGCCGGAGCTATGCTGGCGACTGTGCTGGCAATGGTTATTGTTCCCGGTATTACCGGACAGTTACAGGTTGCTGTAGCGTTTTCCGGTGCAGCATTGACGGCATGGCTGGTATTTAAACTGGCACAGGCTATCAGTTCGTCGCCGGTTAATCTGGTGCTGGTGGGTATGGCAATAACTCTGTCGCTGGGAGCGCTCAGTGCGGGCTTGCTGATCTTCTGGGAAAATCGTCTGGATGGTCTTTATACCTGGGGTGCAGGTAACCTTGCCCAGTTTGATTATCAGGCTGTCAGTCTTAGCTGGCCTGTTGTCACTGTAATGATTGTGATGGGGCTGTTGTTTGCCAGACGTCTTGATTTGATTGAACTGGGGAATGAGCAGGCTGCAAGTCTGGGGATTGATGTCAGAAAAACAGTGGGACTGTCGCTCTTTGTAGCGCTGGTTTTGTCATCCACTGTTGTCAGTCAGGTGGGTATGATCAGTTTTGTGGGGCTGATTGCACCTCATATTGCCCGCGGCCTTGGCTTCAGACCTGCATGGCTGCGCTTGCTGGTGGCAGCAATAATTGGTGCATTGTTATTGCTGGCAGCAGATGTACTGGCGCGTACGATTCCTTTCCTGATTTCAGAGGCGCATTACAGTATTCCAGCCGGAGCCATGACAACGGTTGTGGGCGCGCCGTGTATGATTTTTCTGTTATGTCAGCGCAGAAGAATCAGCAGTCTGGCAGAAGTACCAAAAGAAACCGGGATAAAGGCACTGTTTCGCTGGTCTCCGGTATGGGTGATTTTCAGTCTGGTATGTTTGCTGGGTTTGACCCTGTTTTACAGTCTGTTCAGTCAACTCGATATGTCCTGGTTTCACCTGCGCTGGCCAAGGGTTTTAACCGCAGCTTTAGCGGGGGCGGCATTGGCAGTATCCGGTCTCGTATTACAAACACTGATGCGCAACCCGCTGGCAAGCCCAGACGTATCAGGCTTAACGACAACCGGTGTGTTGTTTGTTGTTGTGGTTACAGTGCTTTTCCCCGGAATTGAACGATTAGATATGACGCTGCTATCTATATTGGGCAGTGGTTTTGCGCTGGTTCTGTTACTTATCCTCAATTGTATTACCGGCTTTAATCCGCAACTCTTTGCCCTGTCAGGGCTATGCCTTGCTTCTATTTCTGCAACGCTGATCAGTGTGGTGCTGGTACTGGGGAGTAACCAGTCAAGCGAAGTATTGCTGTGGCTGTCTGGCAGTACCTATGCTGCCAGTCGGGAACTGACTTATCTGCTGTTTGTTTGTCTGGTCGTTATGTTTCCCCTGTTAATGCTGATGTGGCGCAGGCTGGATATTCTGCAGTTAGGAGAATGCTGGCCGGTACTATTGGGGATTCGTGTCAGGTTTTCTGTTTGCCTGCTGTTGTTACTGGTGGCGCTGCTCAGTGCGGTGAGTGTGGCGACTGTGGGTGGTATTTCTTTTATTGGTCTGATGGCACCGCATATCTGTCGTGTGACAGGACTATCCAGCCACCGGCACTTATTGCCAGCAACTGCGCTGACGGGGGCTGTACTGCTTGTGATAAGTGACTGGCTGTCCAGAACTTTACTGAGTCCTTTCGAAATACCAGCCGGGCTATTGGTATCGGGTGCAGGGGGGCTGTATTTCATTTTGCTGCTGATGACCGGCAAATACGTTCAAAGCCGTTAACCACGGTTTGAATCAGAGGTCAGCAGGATGCAGGCCCAACACAACAACATGGAGGACTGAAAATAATAATTAATACATTGGAAGCCTGAACACATGAAGAATAATAAAACACCTCTGGCTATAGCTATTGCCATAGCTGCCCAGCCCCTGAGTATGAAGGTAATTGCCGAAGAAAACCCAACAACAAAGCAACTGAGACCTGTCGTCGTGACTGCTTCGCGGGCTGAAACCAGTGTTTCTTCGATTGCCGGAACCGTGCAGGTCATTGATAAGGAGGAAATTGTTCAGCAAAGCCAGCCAGGTCAGAAACTGGCTGATATCCTCGAAGTTTTGATTCCCGGCTTTGGTCCCAGTACGCAGACAGTCACTGACAGAACTCAAAGTATTCGCGGTCGTAAAGCACTGGTTCTGATAGACGGCATATCACAGGCAGATAACCGTCAGATCAGTCGGCACCTCAATACTATCCGCCCCGAAAATATTGACCGCATCGAAGTTATCTCCGGTGCCAGTGCAATATACGGTGGAGGGGCTACCGGGGGAATCATTAACATTATTACCCGCAAACCGGAAGGCAACGATATCCAGTTTACTTCAGAGGCCGGAATTAAAGTATCTAGCGGTAAGCTGAATACTTACATATTACATCAGAGCGCCAGTGGCCGGGAAGGGAGCTTTGACTATCTGCTCAGTGGTACATATGAGAGCAGAGAAGGTATGTACGATGCTAAAGGCGACCGGATAAACCCTGATCCTGCACAGGTCAGCCGCAGCGATACCGATACCAAAGATGCCTTAATCAAGCTAGGTTATGACCTCGACCTCGAAAAGCGACTGGAGTTTACCGCCCAGATTTTTGATGACCAGATGGACTCTGATTACGCGCCGGATATCTCATCACTGACCACTGGAACGATTGCCGATTCACCTGCTGCGGTTAAAGGGCTGCAGTTGGATAATCAGCCTTACAGCAAAAGAAATTCATTTGATTTTGTTTATCGTGATGAGGAGCTGTTCGGGAATAACTTCCGGTTTCAGACTTATTACCGGGAAAGGGAAGCTCGCTTTTTTTCATACCCGAACGTTGTAGGTACAAGCACTTTTGTTAACCAGTCCACTTCGACAGCCGAAGTATTCGGGATAAAGCTTAACCTTGATCGGGAATTGAGCGACGCATTCAGAATATCCTATGGCCTTGATCATGATATTGATAAAGGCAAACAACGCGGCCAGCTGCACGACCTGCAACAGTATCTGGCCAGTGGCGGCAGGGTTATTGTTCCTACCGGGGCAGAATATGAATACGGGCCCGATGTGAAGGCAACAACGTTGGGGCTGTATCTGCAGTCATCCTATGATGTTACTGAACAGTTGACTTTAAATGCTGGCTGGCGTCATGAGCGGGCCAAGGTTGATATTAGTGACTATATGCCTCTGGCGGAAACCTGGCTGTTGCCAGCAGCGGCACGATCTCAGCTGCAAGGTGATATCAGAAAATATGATGATAACCTGTTTAATATCGGTCTCGTCTATCGGCTGAACGACAGTAATGAAGTGTTTGCTAATTATTCCCAAGGTTTTGAAGTGCCGGATGCGTCACGAATCCTCAGAAATGCAGTGTCGCCAACCAGCCCGCTGGCAGCTAACCCGGCGATAAACGGTACCAATGTTTCTGAAGCCAATCTGGATGCTATCAAGACAGACAGCTACGAATTAGGCTGGCGGGGACGTTTTGATGATCTTCATGCCAATGTGTCGGCCTTCTATAACGAATCCGATAAAACCATTGCCTTTAATGCAGATCACAATGTTGACCTGCTGGATCAACGCAAAAAGGTTTATGGTATTGAAGGCTCGCTGGAATATTTCCTTAATGATTACTGGAGTGTGGGCGGCAGCTATGCTTTTACTGAAGGACGCAGTTACTACAAGGAGCTGGGTCGCTGGCTGGATTTGCAGGCAGCTGATGTTTCTCCAGGGAAGTATGTCGCCTTCGTAACCTATGATCAGGAAAATATGAATCTACGTCTCCAGTCCATTACTTTTGCAGATTATGATAAAGGTAAAAAAGTCAGTGGCGGTAATGTAGAAAGCCTCAATATTGATGGTTATACAACAGTAGATCTTCTGGCTTCTTTTAAACTACCTGTCGGTACGCTCAAGGCGGCGGTTACTAACCTGTTAAACCGAAACTATGAAACGGTGTACAGCCAGTGGGCAAGAACCACATACACCGGGCTGAGTGCACATAAAGCAGAAGGGCGAGCGTATACCTTGAGTTATCAAATAAAGTATTAGACTTGGTTTTTAAGGTTTTATAAATAATTTAAAGGCACTATTTGAAAGTATTAAATTGTAGTGCCTTTTTCGATATGGGAGGCGGCCATGAATCAATGGAGAATGAGCTGTTCACATGGGTCAATACCATGTTGGGTAACGTGAAGACAGCTTAGGCAGGCACTTACCATAAGCTGAATCCAAAGCACCTTGGTCGTTATCTGGGGGAATTTAATTACCGGTTCAACAGGCGATTTGACATGCCCTCTATGATCAAGCAATTAGCACAGGCAGCCGTTCACACCGCGCCCATGCCAGAGAGGCTGCTTAAGTTAGCGGATGTTCAGTGGTAATCAGAAAGGTTTTTGATTGCTCCCTATCATACTCTGTTCTCCTGTTCAGCAGGTGTCCAGAAGCAGGCGCGCTGCCGTTGGTCTCCGAACGTTTCCAGTACCGGCATTTCAGTGCGGCAACGTGCCATTACATGATCGCAGCGATCCTGAAACGGACAGCTTGACGGCAGGTTCAGCAGGTTGGGTGGATTGCCGGCAATAGTTGGCAGGGCATCATGGCTATTGGTATCCAGTCGTGGAATCGATTTCAGCAGCCCCTGACTGTAGGGGTGCCTGGGATCATAAAAAATCTGTTCAGTGGTGCCGTATTCCATGGTGCGCCCGGCATACATCACCAGCACCTTGTCGCAGATTCCGGCAACGACACCAAGGTCATGGGTAATCATGATAATGGCAGTATTAAAATCTTTCTGCAGTTCGCCCAGCAACTCCATAATTTGTGCCTGAATGGTAACATCCAGCGCCGTTGTGGGTTCGTCTGAAATCAGCAATTGCGGACGACAGAGTAATGCCATCGCAATCATAACCCGCTGCCGCATACCACCGGAAAACTCGTGAGGGTACATGTCCATTCGCTTGCGGGATTCAGGCATTTTGACCGCATCCAGCATGCGTACGGATTCTTTAAAGGCTTCCTTTTCCCCCATTCCCTTGTGCAGCATCAACACTTCCATCAGCTGGGTGCCGATTTTTATGTAGGGATTCAGGGATGTCATCGGGTCCTGAAAAGTCATCGCGATTTTTTTGGCCCGAAACCGGTTCAGTTCCCGTTCCGGCAGGTTCAGAATTTGCCTACCACTGAACAGGGCTTCGCGGGCGGTATGTCCGTTTTGGGCAAGTAATCCCATGATGGCAAAAGCCGTCTGGCTTTTGCCGGAACCGGATTCACCCACAATGCCCAGCGTTTCACCCGCTTCAAGGGAGAAATTCAGATTATTGACCGCTGTAACATCACCATCCGGTGTGGAAAAGCGTACCTGCAGGTCATTCATTTTCAGAAGACTCATTGTTAGCTTCTCCCTAGCGGTCTTAGGGGTCAAGGGCGTCGCGCAGTCCGTCACCCACATAGTTAAAACAGAGCAGGGTCACGACCAGAAAAGCAACCGGAAAAGCCAGCTGCCAGATGGCGACTTCCATTGACTGAGCGCCTTCATTGACCAGAGCCCCCCAGCTTGTCATCGGTTCCTGCACTCCCAGCCCGAGAAAACTGAGGAATGATTCGAACAGAATCATGCCCGGTACCAGCAGCGAGGCGTAAACAACCACAATACCCAGTACATTCGGCACGATATGCCGCAGAATAATGGCTGAAGGCTTAGTTCCACAGACTCTGGCGGCTTCAATAAATTCCGGGTTTTTTAAACTGATGCCTGAATCCGTGACTTCTTGATTATAGAGAAGCTTTTTCAACCCATGGATTCAAACCTACAGAATAGGGTTATGTTTTTTTGAAACTTGCCAGAGAATGGTAAAGCAAAGTCAAAAAAATCAGCATGTATTTAAATGATGTTGGGGAATTTCAACCCTGAATATGAATGAAATCCTGCCAGCATAAGCAGCATCTCTCCATTCAACCGTTAAAAGAATAGGATCAGCTAACAGAGCTGTTTTTCAGGAAAGAGCCCCATGAAGGCGGATAATCCGGGACTGTGACGACCAAAACGTAGAATAAACTGACGACCTCGTTCTAATAATCGCGCTGACTGGTAGATCAGTTCCTGCATAACTGTCTTAATTCTACGACGCTGCGCTTTGTGACGAACAGGTGATTTAGGGCCGGTCAGGCAGGTTTGCCCCATGTAACGTAAAATGTTGTAAGCCACCGCACCAAGGCACATTACAAGATCATTGGTATCAAATTTTCCTGAAGGCAGTCTTTCAAGATCCATGTCAGTCTTGAACTCACTGTGAAACTGTTCGCTGGTCGCATGATCTTCATAAAGCAATATGACATTATCATCACTATATTCAGCCTCATCTAGTGTCGTCCACCAACCCTCCAGCTCGTAGTCCGGTGCTAAAAAATACTGACCAACCGAGTCGGTAGTACGCTTGATAATACGGATAATAAGCCGTTGTTGGCCGTAGTCGGTTTCATGGATGATCGAGAGTGTCGCACAGGTTTTTCCAGGGCGAAGCTCATCCCACTGCACGCCTTTTTCTCAAAGGTTGGCAGCCAGGCAGTAACGGTATATTGCTTGCGTGGATTGAGCTTGATTATGTGATCAACATTGCTGTGATCCGCTATCTCTCTGCGAGTGTCTTCTGCGTCATGCCCGCTGTCGAGTCGCAGTAATACCGAGGTCCGGGTTACGCGACGAAGTCTGTGCAATACCGTGTTCAGGAAAGGTACAAAATCATTCTGGGAATGTTGTGAGCCAGGGCGAAGCTCAGCTCCTATGCACCATCCTTCTTTCCCTACATAAGACATAATCGGGGCGAAGCCATGGAAGTGTTTGTATGTCCACTGAGAACCTTCTTTTTGGGTTCTGCTGTTATCTTGCGGAGTAACGTCTATATCCAGTGGGATATGCTGAAGGTGATCCAGTTCTTTTGAAAGCGGAGAGATCGGCGCGCCCAGTTCCAACAACAGTTCGGGAAGCGCTTCTTCAATTAACGGAATCAGTTGGGTGGCATCTTCATTAAAACGCTGGCGAAGCCGGCTGGCGGACGGCATTTGTTTAATGCCCATGCTGCGCTTGAACCAATGTAACTATTCAGCACCCTCACAATAAGCTGGTATTTTCGTGATTTTGTGTCATTTTCAAATACAGTTCTTCTCTGACCAACGCTTGTTATGAGTCAACTTGATCCCGAGTTTCAGATTATCGTCACCCTCCTTGCTATCGTAAATGATCAGCAAGAGCAGATCGGTGGCCTGGGCGATCAGGTAGCAAAACTGGAAACAGAAAATAAGGAACTCGCGGACAGACTCAACATCAACAGCCGGAACAGCAGTAAGCCTCCCTCTACAGAAGGTTATGCAAAGCCTGCTGCCAAACAGAAAGACTCATCTGCCACGGTGGAGGGTGAGCCACAAGACGACAAACCTAACCCAAAAAGCTTACGACAGAGGTCTGGTCGAAAGCCCGGCGGTCAGAAAGGTCACAAAGGTTCAACGCTTCAGCAAGTCGCTGACACTGACCGCACCCAATATCACCCGGTTATAGACTGTGAGAAGTGCCATCAGTCCCTGCACTCTGCAAACATTGCCAAGTTGGTTGAAAGGCAAGTATTTGAACCGGGTCGTTTTGGTCACTTTGAAGTGACAGCCCATGTGGCCGAAATCAAAGAGTGCCGCTGCGGTCACATGACACAAGCCCGTTTCCCTGAAGGAGTTGATGCTCACGTGCAGTATGGACCGGTGACTCAGGCGCTGGCCGTGTATCTTTGTCAGTATCAACTTATACCTTGCAAGCGTGCCTCCCAGTTCTTCATGGATATTTTCGGATTGGAAGTCAGTCCGGGTTCCATCTGCACCTTCCAGAGCAATGCTTATGACCGGTTAGCCAGCACTGAGCAGGCAATTAGTGACGCCCTTAAGGTTGAACCCATTGCAGGCGCTGATGAAACAGGCATGAGAGTAGCCGGAGCGCTGTGGTGGATGCATGTCCTGCGTACTGACAAGTGGACGTACTATCATCTGGACTTGAGTAAAGGACATTCCGCCATAGAGGCGATGGGTATTTTGCTGACCTTTGCCGGGATACTGGTTCATGACCACTACAAGGTTTACTTCCGCTATGCTGCGGCTCATGTACTCTGCAATGCCCACCACCTGAGGGAGTTACAGGGTGTCGTTGATCGCGACTGCAACTATCTTGCGGCTCGTCTTCAGCGGCTGCTGAGACTGGCCTGTCACCTCAGCAATGGTTTTAGAAAGCTGGGAATGAAGGCGATGCCGGAATCCATCCGCCAGCGTATCTCTTCACTGTTCGAGCGAACAGCAAAAAGGGCGCAAGCGGAAGAAGCCGACTATATGGAACGAGTACGGCAACGGTTGGGGCGTGACAAAGTCAAGAATACGAAAGCGTTCAACTTGTTTAAGCGGTTGGTGGAGTACAAGGACGAAACTTTGAGGTTCATGACCGACCTCAACATCCCCTTCGACAATAATGGCAGCGAGCAAGACATCAGAAATGGCAAGGTGAAGCAAAAAATATCGGGCTGCATCAGAAGCGAGGAAGGGGCGAAATGGTATTGCCGAATACGAAGTTATGTTTCATCTGCGAGAAAGCAGGGGCAGAATGTTTTTGAAGCCCTGCTTATAGCCATGAAGAATTACTGCGGTCACTCTTTGCTGGGTGCTGAATAGTTACGAACCAATCATCATGGCGATAATTATCAATGGCATCAAAATCAGTTTTGCCTAAGGCCAACAGGCCGATAAAAGCTCGAACCAGATCAATATTAGGGATGCCATGGCGCTTCTTGATAGAACGCAATGACTTTTTTAAAGATGTTTTCTTGTTCAGGGCATCACCGACAAAGCACAGACCCGCTGCCGGAGTATAAAATTCCGTGTCGGATTGCTCAAATTTTAGTTCCACAAAAATTCACTTATATGGTGAAAATCTAGATGAGCAAATATTAGCCTACATATGCTGCTATTACTGGCTTTTTGGCAAATTCAATGGCCACGAACTCACGGATTCAGGTGATGGTCTGCCCGCGGACAATCCGCGCCATATCCAGCCAGGAAACCGCACCAATCGCGATAAATATCAACATAATGGAGCGACCGAACATGGTCACCATCAGAATAACCAGAAACATAAACGGGAAGGATTGTAGAATTTCCAGCACCTGCATCATCATGGCATCAGTTTTGCCACCCGCATAACCTGCGGTAGCACCAAACAGAGTGCCGATCAGTACCGCAACCAGCGCGCCCATAATGCCAACCATAAATGAGATTCGTCCCCCCATCATGGTACGGACAAACAGATCACGTCCGAGGGAATCGGTACCAAACCAGTGTCCGCTTTCCATATCCGGTGGCGCAGCCATATAGCCCCGGTCAATGGCATAGAATTCATGCGCCGAAAGCATCGGTCCGATAATAACCAGCGTGGCAATAACAGTGAGTGCTACCAGACTGGTCATGGCAGCACGGTTGCGAAGGAAGCGGGTTCGGGCATCAGCCCACAGGCTACGACCTTCTATTTCGAGATTTTCAGAAAACTGTTCGACAGCGGCTTTCTTGTCCGCATCCAGTGTCAGCGTTGTCATTTTCAGCGCTCCTTACTGATAACGGATTTTGGGATCAATGATCGCATAAAGAATATCGACAATGGCTGTGAATATAATCGTCAGAGCCCCGATAATTATCGTCAGTCCCAGTACCAGTGAGTAATCCCGGTTCAGCGCACCATTAATAAAGTGCTGACCGATACCCGGTAAACCAAAGACGGTTTCAACGACAACAGAATCGGTGATAATGCCGACAAATGCCGGGCCAAGATAAGAAACCATAGGCAGCAGGGAAGGGCGCAAAGCATGGCGCATAATAATGACCGGCCAGGAAAGCCCTTTAGCCCGGGCAGTGCGGATGTAGTTAGTGTTTAGCACCTCTATCATGCTGCTGCGCTGGATACGGGCAATCGATGCCATACACATAATCGCCATCGCCGTCACCGGAAGAATCATGTAAGTCCAGCTGCCACCCTGCCACCCTGCCACCCTGCCACCCTGCCAGCCACCGGCAGGAAGCCATTGCAGCGTAATTGAAAATAACAGCGCTAATAGTGGGGCAATAACAAAAGATGGCAGTACGACACCTGTCATTGCCAGTGCCATAATCAGGTAATCTAAAAATGTATTCTGCTTGAGTGCTGCGATCGTCCCGATACTGACACCAATCAGTACGGTAAAGACAAAAGCCGTCGCCCCGATTTTCAGGGAAACCGGAAAGCTCTGACTTAACTGATCGTTAACCGTGTAATCCTTGTATTTGAATGAAGGACCAAGATCACCTTTGGCAAGATCAAGCAGATAATAAAGATATTGCTGCCAGACAGGCTTATCGAGATTATATTTAGCTTCAATGTTTTTCATGATTTCCGGCGGCAAATTACGTTCACCGGTAAACGGGCTGCCCGGTGCTGCCTGCATCAGAAAAAATGAAATAGTGATAAGCACCAGCAGTGTAGGAATAGCGATCGCCAGTCGCTTGATTATAAATGTAAGCATGAGTGTTTGTATCCTGAGCTATCTGTAATCGAAGAAAGGTGCCACTTATCCGGTTCATAATGAGAAGTGGCACGCAGGGAGCATCACTGCCTGATGCGATACAGATCTTTTGAATACACCATGTTCTGAGGGTTATTCATCGGATAACCGCCTACAGAAGTATCCTTCAGGAATACATTAGCCAGATGGAATACCGGCAGGATAGGCATATCCTTCGCCAGAATTTTTTCTGCCTCCGCATACATTTTGTTGCGCTGTTCATCGGTCGGAGCCAGTTTCGCCTCTTTCATCAGCGCATCATAAGCGGGGTTGGAATAACGGCTGTCGTTAGAACCGTGACCGGTAGTTAAAACATCCAGCATAGTGGAAGCTTCGTTATAATCTGCCAGCCAGGTGTAACGCATCACCTCGAAATCACCCTGACGTTTGGTATCGAGCAGGGTTTTCCATTCCTGATTTTTCAGCGTGGTCTGAACCCCGATTTTTTCCACATCTGCGCCATAACAAAAGCCTGACGCTTATTGCCATCATTGGTGTTGTAGAGCAGTTCAACCTTTAAAGGGTTATTTTTGTCATAACCGGCATCTGCTAACAGCTCTCGGGCTTTATTATTACGCTGTTTCTGAGTCCACTGCTGGTAATCAACAATAGGTGGTGTAAAGCCGTAAACAACATCAGGCGTGAAGGTGTAGGCAGGCTTTTGTCCCTGACCCAATACTTTTTCAGTAATGATGTCGCGGTCGATGGCATAGGACAACGCTTCGCGAACACGAACATCATTGTAGGGTTTTGCGGTCGTATTAAATACGTAGTAATAAGTCGCAATACTGGTAGTGCGAACCACTTCATCGGCTCTTTGTTTCTGTAGTGATTTAAAGTGTTCGATGGGAATGCCGGTGGTGATCTGGATGTCGCCAGCCTTGTAGCGGCTTAATTCAGGGTTACCGCTGACGGGCAGGAAGTTCACGGTTTCCAGTACGGTGTTGGCATTATTCCAGTACTTCTGGTTACGCTTCAGGGTAACCCGTTCGTTAACCACCCAGTCCTGCAGTGAGTATGCGCCGTTGGTGATAATGTTTTTCGGCTGAGTCTAGTTACGACCATGCTCTTCAATACTGTAAATATGAACCGGTGACATGGTTGACAGTGTCAGCATATTTAGAAAATAAGGGACGGGTTGATCAAGCGTAACCTGCAGTGTTTTATCGTCAAGTGCTTTGGCGCCGAGTGCTTCCGGGGCCTTCTTGCCGTTAATGATGTCTGCAGCATTGCTGATCATCGTCATCTCAACGTACCAGGCATAAGGTGAGCTGGTGGCAGGAGAAACCAGACGATGCCAGCTGTTGACGAAGTCCTGAGCGGTGACCTTGTCGCCATTTGACCAGAACGCATTGTCCCGGATTTTAAAGGTAAATGTCTTGTAATCTGGTGAAATAGTTCAGGATTCCGCCTGTCCGGGCAGGATTCCCCCGTTGTCATCCTGAATAACAAGCCCTTCAAACATGTCCCGCTGAATGCGGAAATCTTCGATAGTTTCACTCAGTTGCGGGTCAAGCGATGTCGGTTCGGCGCCGTTGCTGATGGTGATGTGCTGAGTGTCTGCCAGTTTTATCCCGTCCGGGATAATAGCGGCTGATGCACTCATAGACAGGGTCAGGGCGACTACTGCGGACAGCAGTTTTCTGCTTCTTTTTATCATCCGTTACTCATTCCAGTTTGTGGTTATGTGCCGTATTTGGTGAGGTCTTTGTCGGCGAATTCGGAATTTAAGGACGAAAACAGTGTGCAAAAACTACCGGTTTTTAATATTGATTATGGTCAGTTATATAACCGATATCGTGTTTAAAAAGTGATCTATGCCTGAAAATAAGCGTATCCGGATAAATATCATGTTTTGTTTTCTGGGTGTTTAGAAAAACTTACAGTGCTCGCAGTAAAACTAAATTTTAATCGAATTTTGGTTGCTATAAATTTCCAACCAACCCAGCAGGGAACAACTTGAAACCCTGTAAACATTGAAATCATAACGGGAGTTAGGGGGATTTATGCGCCATTTTCTGAATACTTGGGACTGGTCTGTTGAAGAACTGGAAGGCATGATTGATCTGGCATTTCTGCTGAAAAAGCTGGATAAACAGGGTGCCTGCCCACAACTGCTTAAGGGCGTTTCCCTGGGCATGATCTTTGCCGAGCAGTCCACACGAACCCGCGTTTCTTTTGAGGTTGCACTGGAAAAACTCGGTGGTCATGCTCTTTACCTGCGTCCGGGAGAGATTCATCTTGGCACCGGTTATGAAGGCAGCTACGACACATCTAAAGTATTGTCCCGCTTCCTTGATGCGGTACTGATTCGTGACCTGGATCACCAGAGTGTTCTGGATTTTGCCAAGTATGCCGATGTGCCTGTTATCAATGCCATGACCGCTTATCTGCACCCTTGTCAGGCAATGTGCGATCTGATGACTGTGATCGAACACAAGCCAAAAGACAAAGAACTGAAAGATATGACCATGTTCTGGATCGGTCCGACTGATGTTGAAGAAACCGGTGCCAACGCTGTATCGCAGTTATTCCCACGCCTGGGCATGTCGGTTATTTATGCGTCACCGGAAGGTTATACCCTGACGGATGAAGAAGCTGAACCTTCCATGCGTGCAGCAGAAGAAGGCATGGGCCGCTTTATCCGCACCACCGAGCCGGAAAAATATATCGGTGAAGCTGACTTTGTATACACCGGCTGCCTGTACTACCCGGGCTATTTCGAGGAGCAGAAAGAAGAGCGTATGAAGCTCTTTATCCCTCGCTACCATGTCAATATGGATCTGATGAAGAAGGCCAAGCCACATGCCAAGTTCATGCACTATCTGCCAGCACTGCGTGATGTGGATGTGACGAGCGAAGTGATGGATAGCGATTACTCCATCGTCTTCGATCAGGCTGAAAACCGCATGTACAGTGAAATGGCGATTCTCTGCGCACTGGTTTGCCCTGAGGCTGAAAAAAGCTTCCAAGGCATTGAAGAATGCAGGCAAGGCAGAAGCTGAAGCACTGATTGCCAGCTACTTCTAAAACGTTTTGCAGGTGGGGTCAGTAATGATCCCGCCTTTTTTATTTTTCAGGCAAACGGTTTTTATAGTTTGTTGTCGTTTGTCGGGGGGAAGAACATGGCGAAAGTTCATAACAGTGTGAGCCGGACCGACGGTTTCCGGATGCCCGGAGAGCACGAACCACAAGAAGCCATCTGGATTGCATGGCCGGAAAGAACCGATAGCTGGCAATGGGGAGCCAAACCGGCTCAGGCAGCCTTTGTTAAAGTTGCCGTAGCCATTGCAGAAGAAACGCCCGTTAATATGATAGTTTCGGCGGCGCAATACGATAATGCCCGCCTGCAGCTCCCACCGCATGTCCGCGTTGTAGAAATGACCACCAATGATTCCTGGATGCGGGATATGGGCCCCAGCTACGTCGTGAACGATGAAGGTGAACGCCGTGGCGTTGACTGGGAATTTAATGCCTGGGGAGGGCTGACCGACGGGCTGTATTTCCCGTGGGATGCCGATGATGCGATAGCCAGAAAGGTTTGTGAGTTTCATGGTGACGACAGCTATCGTGCACCCTTTATACTTGAAGGTGGTTCAATTCATGTTGATGGGGAAGGCACTGTATTTACGACAGAGGAATGTCTGCTGCACCCCAGTCGTAATCCGGATTTAAGCAAAGAACAGATTGAAGAGCATCTGAAAGAATATCTGAATGCTGAAAAAGTCATCTGGATACCACGTGGTCTGTATAACGATGAAGACACCAATGGTCATGTTGATAACCTGATGCATGTGGTAAAGCCGGGTGAAGTCGTATTGTCATGGTGTGATGATCCTGAAGACCCCCAGTATGAGATTTCCCGCGAAGCGATGGATATCCTTGAAAGCACGACAGATGCCAAGGGGCGGGTGTTGAAAGTACATAAACTACCAATACCGGGACCACTCTATATTCGTGAAGATGAAGCGGACGGTTTTGACGTTTGCGAAGGTATGGAGCGTTCTTCAGGCGTACGTCTGGCTGGCAGCTATGCCAATTTCCTGATTACCAATAACCGTATTGTGTTCCCGCTGCTTTGTGAAAAGCATGACGAGGAAGCAAAAGGCATTCTGCAGGATATTTTCCGGGGGTATGAGGTTGTAGGTGTTCCGGCACGAAATATTTTACTGGGAGGAGGTAATATCCACTGTATAACCCAGCAAATTCCTGCTTTATAAAACTGAACTGTAATTAACAGATATGGATTTATTAACAGTGCTGCCGTGTTTATCTAACTAAAAACAAATGGCAGCCTTGTTAATAAAGTCCGGGGGATATTTTTAATGGCAACCCGACAAAAAAAGGGTTTGGGTCTGTTCAGTATTATATTTTTTATACTGTCCGGGATTATTGGGCTTGATGGCCTGACTGCATCAGCGGCAGTCGGGCCTTCTGTTTTTGGCTGGTGGGCGCTGATTCTGCTGTTTTTTGTGGTGCCGTATGTGCTGATGGTATGTGAGCTGGGTTCTGCTTTTCCCGGTGAAGGCGGCGTTTATGACTGGACGCTTCACGGACTGGGCGAAAGAAACGCCGCGCGGGTGGGCTGGTATTACTGGATTAATGTCCCGTTCTGGATGCCATCGGTTTACCTGATGTGTGCAGGCATTCTGTCTGAACTGTTTTTTCCGGATATGAGTATCTGGGGAATGATCGGTATTGCGCTGGTGCTGGTCTGGGCTACCGTCTTTACCGTGAATGCTTCCCTTGATATTGGTGATTTGGTCAATACGCTGGGTGCGCTGGCTAAAGTACTGATTCTGGTTGCCCTGATTGTCGGCGGTATTATTTATGCCGGTGATAATGGTGCCGCCAATGAACTGACACTGGAAAGCATGATGCCATCCATGGATGCGTCGTTTATGTACGCACCAACATTGTTGTATATGTTGATTGGTGTTGAAACTGTGGCATGTATGGGTTCTAACCTGCGTAACCCGCAGCGTGATCTGCCACTGGGTATTCTGATTTCAGTGGGTATCGTGGTAGTGCTTTACTGGGCGTCTATTTCTTCCATGATGGTGGCACTGCCGCTGGAAGAACTGACGCTGGTGGGTGGTCTGGTACAGACTTTCAGTGTACTGTTTGGTGACAGCACCTTTGGTACAGCTCTGACAGTTATCCTGTCACTGGTGGCTATTTTCGGTATGTTTGCTTACATCATTCCCTGGGTAATGGCAGCATCCCGTGCGGCTGCAGAAGCAGCGCGTAACAATGAGATGCCCACTATTTTTGCCAGAGAAAACAAGCATGGAGCACCACAGGGAGCCAATATGGCGACCGGTTATGTGGCAACCATCGCCCTGATTCTCTATGGCTTTATGGCAGGTAATGCGGATGACCTGTTCTGGTCCCTGTTTGCCTTTGCCAACTTCCTGCTGTTTATCACCTATTTCTTCTTCTTTGGTGCATTCATCAAGCTGCGTCAGAAACAGCCGGATGCAGAGCGTCCGTTCAAGGTGCCGGGTGGTAATACATTTGCGTTGGTTGTGGCGGCCATTCCGTCTGTAATCCTGTTCTTTGGCTGTGTACTGTTTGTCTTCCCGGATGCTTTTTCCGGAACAATCGACTGGGCGTACAGCGGACCAACGGTTGCGGCTATTGTGATTGCGATGACGTTTATTGAGGTCAGTATTACTCGACTGAAAAAGGCTGGAAAACAAGGCATTTTAGCTGAGGTGTGATTAAAATAGTCCAGTCAGGCTGTGTTGTCGGCGATAGTTGAAGGGCTACAACCCCTATATTTCCTGCATTTCTGGATAAGCCTATGACTCGTGGGCATTACATAATTTTTGTAACTTCTGCTAATCATAAGTCCCATCGGACAACCTGTGATTGGTGCGTTAGTACGCCAACTATTGCCGGCAACACAGCCGTCCAGTCATATTAGTTGAATTGATTAAAAGTGAGCGCACGACGAAAGCCATCTACCAATAACAGCACAACTCTGATTATTGTTTGCAACATGCCTCAAACGACACTGATACCACATCTATAATTTCAAACACTACACCACTCTTCATACAGACAAATTATTCATTGTTATCTCATATAGCTGATGAACAGATTAATAAAAGCTGTCATTGCCTTTTTGATTACTTTTTGTATTTCAGCAGGAGAAAGAGAAGAGGCAGCCTGGGATTTCTTAAAAAAGAAAAACTATCCCCAAGCATTGAGTTTATTTTCCAGTTTATCCCCGACAAGCTCCTGAGAACATTTATTTAAAAATAGGAATCGCCAGAACTAAACAGGGAATGGGTAAGCTAACCGAAGCCGAGGGGCTGTTCCGGCAGCTGCGCCAACAGGAGAACCAACGCAAGCACCAGCCGCCGACTGACTTTTGCGGCCATCTCCAGATTGAGCTGGGGTTGGCAACCTGTCTGGATTTAACCGGCGATGTTGAGAAGCTAACCGAAGCCGAGGGGCTGTTCCGGCAGCTGCGCCAACAGGAGAACCAACGCAAGCACCAGCCGCCGACTGACTTTTGCGGCCATCTCCAGATTGAGCTGGGGTTGGCTCGGTGTCTTGAAGAAACAGGCGATGTTGAGAAGCTAACCGAAGCCGAGGGGCTGTTCCGGCAGCTGCGCCAACAGGAGAACCAACGCAAGCACCAGCCGCCGACTGACTTTTGCGGCCATCTCCAGATTGAGCTGGGGTTGCTGGCGTGTCTGGACCACCAAACAGATAACGTCTCGAAAGCGGATCAACTCGCCACAATCCTGTTGGAGGCTTTTGCCACAAGTCACAACTGGCAGCTATTCCATGTGATCGCAGTAACCCGGTTTACCCTGGCATGCAGGGAAATCATTACAGGGTCGGTACCGGATACGAATAAGAATTTACAGGCAGCAATGGCGCTGGTAAAACGTTCACGCTAGGAAAAAGAAACCCCGCAATCACTGAGCTTGCAGGGACATATTCTGCGTATGATGGGTGATGGTGTGTCATGAGAACAGAGTCGGTCTGTTCGTAACTGTAATTGAGATGGAGGAAGGCCCTTCGGTGGTGGCTTCTGGAAGCGACCAC
Source organism: Endozoicomonadaceae bacterium (assembly GCA_965261725.1). Lineage (GTDB taxonomy): Bacteria > Pseudomonadota > Gammaproteobacteria > Pseudomonadales > Endozoicomonadaceae > CANDOC01. The sequence continues at coordinate 28,850 of CBDHDU010000053.1, forward strand.
CAAACCACTGTGAGCTGCGCTGATTAAGAGTCAGGGTGGTGAGCGTCACAGAAAAGGCGTAACAAGATTGCGTCAGGTACGAGATCAGGAGATGAACGCAAGTGAACCATTGATGACGTGTCGTAAGCATATACATCGACATCAAAAGTGAGGGGCATCACCACCTCATGATAAGTTCAGGGGTTATCCAGTTACCGCCTGAGCGGTGTCCGGCACAAAGATGGCATGAACTGATTTCAGGCTCTTTTTACGGAACATGAGAACCTGTCGCTCTGGTGTTAAGGGAGCCAGCCGAGTTGACGAACAGCAAGGCTCTGAGTACCAATACAGGGCACAGGGGCGGATCAGCTCGTAGTAGTGTTGAAGCCTCTGTAATGGCGGTGGAGCGAAGGGGCTGACTTATCCAGTGGATGGAGTAGATCAACCAGTTGTATCTTTGGGATGAATCTATGACAGAAGCAAAACCGTTCACAATTTCTAAAAGGCTTGTCTGGCAAGCCAGGCTGAGAGTGAAAGCCAATAAGGGAGCCGCTGGTATTGATGGTCAGAGCTTGTCTGACTTTGAAATACATCTTGGCGGTAACCTGTACAAACTCTGGAACAGGATGTCATCGGGAAGTTACTTTTCTCCCCCCGTCATGCGTGTCGACATCGCCAAGAAAGGTGGAGGCACGAGACCGTTGGGAGTACCGACAGTAGCCGACCGTATTGCCCAGACCGTGGTGAAGCTAATAATCGAGCCGGTAGTGGAACGAACGTTTCATGAAAACTCCTATGGCTATAGGCCGAATCGTTCAGCGCATGATGCGTTGGCGCTAGCCCGAAAACGCTGCTGGAGACGAGACTGGGTCATTGATCTGGATATCAAAGGGTTCTTTGACAATCTTGATCATAAACTCATCATGCGAGCAGTAGAGCACCACATCAAAGAACCTTGGATATTGTTGTACATCAAACGTTGGCTTGAAGCTCCAGCTGAGGGTGAGCACGAGAGAATAGAGAGAACAAAAGGAACCCCACAAGGGGGCGTTATCAGTCCCTTACTGGCAAATCTGTTTATGCATTATGCGTTTGATCACTGGCTTGAGCAAAATATCCGGCACGTCTGGTTTGAGCGATATGCTGATGATGCGCTGATCCACTGTCGCAGCAAACAGGAGGCGGAATCCATACTGGAAGCAGTAAGAAGTCGTTTACTCGACTGTGGTCTTACACTGCACCCGGAAAAGACGAAGCTGGTTTACTGCATGGATGAAGACAGACCGGAAAAGCATGAAAACACCTCTTTTGACTTTCTTGGTTACACCTTCCGTCCAAGGATGGCCCGAAACCGGTATGGGAAGTTCTTTGTCAGCTTTCTGCCTGCAATAAGCAAAGCCTCGGCCCAGCATATTCGGGACAGGATAAGAGAGTTGGCTATTCCCACCAAACGATCACTGTATTCTCTTGAAGAGCTTGCAAAGCTGATCAATCCATTCGTTCAGGGCTGGATAAATTACTTTGGGAAATTTTATCCCTCGGCAATGAGAAGAGTCCTGAGCTATGTGGAAGCAACACTGGTTCGCTGGGCTATGGGCAAATGCAAGAAATTGAGGGGCCGTAAGAAGCGGGCAGCTTCCTGTTTGGGGCGAATCGCAAAAAGGGCTCCGTGGTTAATGACACATTGGCGAGCAGGCTGTGTGTCAGCGGTTGGATAAGAAGAGCCGGATGAGGGGAGACTTTCAAGTCCGGTTCTGTGAGCAGCTGAAGGGGAGGTTCCTTCGGTTGACTCGACTGGGAGGAGCGGAGCCGTGAGGCTTCGCCCTATCCCGATTAGGTTGCACAAAAGTTGATAGCGTCTGTATCAAGAACTCTCAAGAATAGTGTATTGGTATGAGCCAAGATTCCTTATTACTAAAGCCCCATAACCAGATATAGATAGGTGGGGGATCAAAAATGTTGCCTGATATCTATCAGTTTGTTTCTTGTCTCTTCGAAAACCAAACCTCTTTAAATCCTTATATATGGGTGAAGCTGTAGACCATAGCCCCAAAGAGGCCATTGAGCCTTGAGATACCTCTCCAATATAGTTTCCATGACCAAGGAGATGTGACATTAATTTATCATTTGATGTAGCTTGGTCATAAGTGCTTGCAGCTGTGGTTGCTGAATATAAATAATCAAAACTCAGGAGAGCTGTTCTATCATTTAAAATAACAATAAAACCGATATTTTCAGTCTGCTCTCTGAAGCCTTCTGGATCAGCTGAAAACTGAATAACGTAAACTTTACTTATTGTCCTTTCTTTAACATCTTTATCAATTTCTAGAATGGCTGTAGAGCTTGAAATGGCTGATTGTAAATAATGATCAACATTTTCAGGTTTTGTATAACCGTAAATTTGTCGAGTTTTTGTATTACCAGCACTATCCGTGTATGTAAACGTATTTGTACCAGTAATTTCTACTATCGCCCAAGTACATGGGCAAAAAAACATAAAAAAGGCCAAAAGATGGAGTTTTTTATTCATATAATCAGATAGTATAAAAAGGTTTACAGTAAGTCGACTCTATGAAGTGCGACGAGGCAATACATTAATATAGTCATAGCTCAGCAACCTAACAAAAATTGTAACTGCTCAAAATTCGTAGGCGAGTCAACACGCTGACATCAAAACTTTGTCCTTCGGAATCGGGCATAATCAAGTCTATGAACTCGCCTACAATTTCAGACCTTGAAACAGAAGTCAGCGAACTCAAGGCTCTTGTCAGCACGCTACTCGACAAAATCAATAAGCTGACAGCCGAAAATACCGCCCTGCGCGAGGAAATCCGGCACCTTAAAAAACTGGCTCTTCAGGGATAACTGTGGGTAAAAGCAAACAAGATTTGAGGATAGAAACACCAGTGCCTGACTTTTGATAGCTTTTTGTTGATGGACAAAAAAACAACAAAAGGCAGCACTGATGCTGATTAAAACTATCCTCAATAAAGTTCATAAACTCAAGTCTTTTGTTTATCAGGATGTAAAACTCGGCTTCTATCAGGGCTCTGAAGTATTCAATGTGACTGTGGCTCCACGGAAGAACAGTCATGCTATCTGCTCAGGATGCAAAAAAGCTGCTCCAGGCTATGACCGCCTTACTGAGCGTCGCTTCGAATTCGTTCCCCTCTGGGGCATCAGGGTTTTTCTGCTCTACAGAATGCGTCGGGTTGAATGCAAGACATGTGGTGTAAAGGTTGAACAGGTTCCATGGGCGGATGGCAAGAAAGAACTTACCAAAGTCTACATGCAGTTTTTGGCAAGCTGGGCCCGAAAGCTCTCGTGGAAAGAGGTTGCCTGCATTTTCAATACCTCATGGGAGAAGGTCTTTCATGCTGTTGAGTATGTGGTTGAATGGGGCAAAGCACATCGCCCTCTCGACAATATCAAGGCCATTGGTGTAGATGAGGTGGCGTATCAAACAGGTCATAAATACCTGACTGTGGTTTACCAGATCGACCGTGATTACACACGGCTGTTGTGGGTTGGACAGGAGCGAACCGAAGCCACCATTCGCCGTTTCTTCTCATTCTTTGGTGCACAGAGAAGCCAGCAGTTGGAATATGTCTGCTCTGACATGTGGCAGCCCTACGTGAAAGCGATTGCGGAGTATGCCAGCCAGGCGCTGCATATTCTGGATCGTTTTCATATTGTTGCCATGTTGAACAAGGCCATTGATGAAGTCAGAGCCTCAGAACACAAACAGCTTCAGGCAGCCGGATATGAACCTGTTCTGAAAAAAACTCGCTGGTGCCTACTCAAGAGAAAAGAGAACCTGACCGAGAAAGAAGAGATCAAGCTAAACACAGTGCTCCGGTACAACCTGAAAAGTGTCAGGGGTTACCTGCTCAGAGAAGAGTTCCAGGTTTTCTGGGACTAGTGTGCCGTAGCACATACAAGGGAAGTAAAAGGATTACTTTCTGAAGATGTGGAAGCTATGGAAGAGATGGCGGTAGACCCGCCGAAATCGGCTGTCGAAAGCAGGTTTCAAACCACCTCAAGCTGCTGTCGTTAAGAGCGGTGGTAGTGAGCGTTGAGGAAAAGGCGAAAGTAAATTCGTCAGGTATGGTACAGAGAGATGAGTAAACCCGAATCTTTGTTGAAGCGTCGTAAGGAACTTTTTCGGCATCAAAACCTGAGGCTTAGTCCTCCTCAGGGATAAGTCTGCAAGTGAATTTCGAATGCTGTGCAGGCGGTGTCCGGCGTTGAGAAGGCATGACTCTGTACTGGGCTCTTTCATGGAACTGCGGGAACCTGTCGTGCAGGTGTTAAGGGAGACTCTCAAGTGGCGACCACCACAAGAGACTGAGTACCGATACTGCGCACAGGGGCGGAGTAGCTCGTAGTAGTGTTGAAGCTCCTGTAATAGGGGGGGAGCGAAGGGGCTGCGTTAGGTGGCTCGTTGTGGAATGCAACTGTCCCAAAGGATCTTGTCTGGATGCCTATAAAGGGACGTAGTCAGCAACCGGAGGGACAGGATGACATTGCTCAACGGGCAGGGCGGTTGTCACATGGAGGCAAATCTGTTTGTCACTGGCTGGAAAAAGTACAGGTCAGAAAATGTCTCAGAATTGTGATAGGCGTTTACCTGATGGGAGCGGTATGAATCGAGAGGTTCACGTACCGTTCTAAGAGGGGCTGGCGGGGAAGTTCCGCCGGTCTACTCACCCATCTCACCACACTGGGCAGGAAAGTATCTGGATCGGTGGTGTACAAGAGTCATGCGATCAAAGATAGAGCCAATGAAGAAAGTGGCTAAAACTGTTCGGCGACATAAGCCGCTTATCCTGAACTGGTTCAGGGCAAAAAAGGCATTTTCCAGCGGAATTGTTGAAGGGCTGAATACCAGGATAAAACTCACTACGAGAAAATCGTATGGATTCAGAACCTATAAATGTGCAGAAATTGCTTTATATCATACGCTTGGCAAGCTGCCTGAACCAGAAACTACCCATAGATTTTGCTGACGAGGCAAAAAACTCAAGGGGCAACCAAAAATTCGCCCGAACAAAAAAACGTCGGAAGACGTTGAAAATAAGGACAGTCAGTCAACGTCGCCAGCTGAAACGCCACCCAGGAGCAAACGTTCCCGATCACCGGAACCGGGTCGCACAGCCAAGCCTTCTCCTTCTTCTGTTCGTGAGGAAATTTGCCCGGCAGCGGGTGTACAGGATAACTGGAAGCGCAAAGGCTATCAGGATTTTACCTATGTTGATGTGAATCTGGAGTTCACGACAACACGCTACCGTCGCGAAGTATGGCTTACCCCTGAAGGTCAGACTGTCATTGCACCGTTGCCTATCCATATAAAAGGTCGCTTCGGTGATAACCTCAGATCCATGGTGCTGGATCTTTATCATTCCTGTAGTGTTACCCAACCGTTGTTGCTTGACTGGTTGCACAGCCATGGCTGCCCAATCTCTGAGGGCAAACTCAATGCCTTACTGACGCAGGGGCATGAGCTGTTTCATCAGGAGCGGGAAGATATTCTCGAAACAGGTATTGCCTGTTCCCGTATGCTGCTTGTAGACGACACAGGTGCTCGACATGATGGAAAAAACGGCTATTGCACGGTAATCGGTAACGACACTTTTACCGTATTTTCTTCAACCGACAGCAAAAGCCGCATTAATTTCCTGACCCTGCTTCAGGGAAAGCGTCGCTCTCATATCCTGAACCCGGCTGCACTCAGTTATATGAAGCAGGTAGAAATGGCTGACAGGTGGATTGATACCTTGTCTGCTTATGGGGAAATCCACTTTCTGAACGAAGCTGCCTGGAAAGCCTTTCTGGATGACCATAAACTCTTTGCCAAAGAGCAGCGTCGTAAAGCGACAGAGGCTGTTCTCAAGGCAGGCCTGTTAAACAACGGCTGCCCTGAAGCCATGGTCATCCACAGTGACGGTGCCCGGCAGTTTGACACGGCGTTTGAACATTCCCTGTGCTGGTTCCATGCCAGCCGCCCACTGGCAAAGCTGATCCCTGCCAATAAGCAGGAACGGGCTGCCCGTGACTGGATGGAAAAGCAGTTCTGGCATATATACGACGATATTGAGACCTATTGCCAAGCGCCGACAGCCATACGGAAGGCGCAGATTGAACAGGATTTTAATCACTGGGTGGCGACACAGTCTGACTATCCTGACCTTCGTGCTGTCCTGGGTAAGCTTCACCGGGCACGGGAGGAGTTATTGCTGATACTAAAGTGTCCATGGCTGCCACTTCATAATAACCTGAGTGAGCGGCAAATCAGGGAGTACGTGAAACGACGAAAGATCAGTGGTGGCACTCGAAGTCATCTCGGTCAGCGTTGCCGGGATACATTTGCAAGCCTGAAAAAAACATGCAGGCTGCACGGCATATCCTTCTCCAACTATCTAAAAGATAGAATCTGCGGAACCCAGATGATTCCCAGACTGTCAGACGTGGTGCGGGATAAATCTGCCCGGCTCATGGGTGATGCAGGGCGAAAGTACGGGGTGTACTTTAGTGCAAATAAATGTGAACTGACGGATAATAGCTCCACAATTTATTGTATTTTTATCGCTATATCTGCATTACGATAGTCGCAATTATGACTTTGTGTTCTAAAAACCGGTTAGTGTGGAACTATGGTCAGCGCGGTGCTTTCGCCCTGAGTGAGAACATAAGCCATTTACGAAAAAATCTACATTCAAAATACTATTCTCTTTTGTTGTCAATGATAGGGTCATGAATTTGTTTGTATCAATAAGAAGGCGTTTTTCATTTTTGGGTGTTCCCTGGCATCGTATGCAAAGGCTTCACCTCTTCAATAATCCAGTCATACAAACGCCGAATCAGCGGACGCTGGTAGTTCGATTTGCGGCAGATGATGTGATAGTTGGCACAATGCACTGTACTGTCAAACAAGGGAACCAGCTTACCTTCTGCCAGCTCATCATGGCAGAAAACCGGGTCAGCAATAATCGCCCCTTCACCAGCAACAGCCGCTTCTATTGCCAGTCCGAAATCTTCGTACAACGTCCCTTTCTCTCCCTGAACAGACTCAACCTGATGCTTCTTCAGCCATGATACCCAGCTGCCCCGGTCTTCACCGTGGAGCAGGTGGAAATGCTGAAGGTCATCCGGTGTTTTGATTGCAGGTACTTTGCTCAGGGTATCCGGGCTACAGGCAGGAAAACCATACAAGTCCATCAAACGTGTTGTTTTAATATCTTTCCAGCTGGATAAATGCTGGTAGTGAATCAGTACATCAATTTTTTTCGGAAATTCATTGGGCAGATGCTGGTTGGTGATCAGTTCAATATCGATATCGCCAAGCGCCTTTCTTAACTGATGCAGTTTTCCCCGCAGGCACCGGGAAGCAAAGGTCGGCTCACACTGAATTACCAGCTTGTCGGTTGCTAACTGGCAGGTCAGCTCCTGACTGGCTTCTTCCAGTGTATCCAGTGCCGCGCTGAAAGGTGGTAACAGTTTGGCTCCTTCCGGTGTCAGGTTCAGGGAACCTTTACGACGTTCGAATAAATTCAGTCCGAACCACTCTTCCAGATGTTTAACCTGTTGACTGAGTGCACTGTGAGATACGCAAAGTTCTTCTGCTGCACGACCAAGGTGTTCATGACGGGCGACAGCTTCAAAAGCTTTTATGGCATTAAGCGGTGGTAGTCTTCTGCGCATTTTGTCGTACGGGTTGTCGTTATCAGCAGGCATGCTAGCAAGTGGCTATTTCATAGACCAAGGTACCTGTCAGAAAACAACAACCCTGTTGACCTGAAGCAATAGGTTGTGCTCAGTAGATGCAATTATTGAAACGAATATATAAAAGGCTTAGCTTGTTCAGGTGGATTAATAAGGTTTACACATGCCCGCATTTTTAGCGGCTTCCAGAGGAGCGGCTAAAGGGTGAATATGCATTATAAGTTTACAGATAGTCCGTATCAAAGATATCGGTGTATTAAACCTGTTTACACTTGGATCAAATACTGTGCTCCGGGCAGTATATGGTAAATCGAGGGAAAACTGAACTGTAGAAGTTCCGACCTGTCGGAACTTCTACAGATGAGATACCTGATTTTCAGGCTGAAAGTTTTTCCTGATGCTTGCTCAGGAAAGCATTGACTGAATGCTTTGATGTCCGCGAGAGAGTTTTCATCAGGCTGAAAGGTACATCAGATAACTGATATTTACTGCCAAGGTCATTCAGCATCCCGAGCCAGAGGTGTGCGGTCATTTCCGCATCAGCCAAAGCCCGGTGAAATACGCCTTCTGTGGGCAGTTTGTTGTATTTCACCAGTGTACCCAGCTTATGGTCGGGGGCATCCTGATACAGTCGCCTTGCAATCAACATGGAGCAGGCAAACGTGCCATCGTAGCCAACCTTTGCTCTGTACATTTCTTCGTCTAAAAACTTCTTATCGAAAGAGGCGTTGTGTGCAACCAGATTATGCTGATCAATAAATTCAGCAAAGTTCTTTATAACTGACGAACAGGAATCTGCGCCTTTCACCATCGCGTTGGTAATGCCGGTATAATTCTCGATAAACGAATCGATACGCATACCGGGATTCATCAGCTGCTGGAAGCGGTCGGTGATCCGACCGTCCTCCAGCAGCACAGCGCCAATCTCAATAGCTCTGTCGCCCATATCAGGGGACAGGCCGGTGGTTTCAAAGTCGAGCACAATGACTGTATTGGCATTGCGCTTGCTCAACGGTTTTGAAGTCATATTTCACCCCTTCAATATATCAAACACAACCCGAACAGACCCCCGAGCCCGTTCCGGATTAGAAAGATACAGCATCATCATTTCCTGATGCGCTTCGTTGCTATCCATCACGGCGTTATCTATAGCCTGTGCATTTAATTACTCCGCCCCTTTTTCGCTTTGAAATCAGGCTTTTTTCCTGGCTGGTTCAAAACCTTCATCACAAGCTTTATCAAACACATGCTTGATGTAGAGTTCCCGGTTGCCGGAAGTGTTGGCAAGCTGATTTTCCCGCAACCAGCGAAGCAGCGGTTGTGGCCTGACAATAACTTTAATGAACGGTGTGCCCAAGGCCTTCCATTTTGCACACTCTTCTTCTGCTCCCTCCTGCCACTCATGCCAGGTTTTGAGTCTGTACTCGTCTTCTTCTGGCTGGCTGCTCTCATTAATGGCATCAAAATCCTTTTTGGAACGATACCAGGCATAAAGCACATTTGATGGCTGTCTCAACATGTCGGCATAAAGCAACCTCAGTGGAATAAACAGCGGAAGCAGAATTAACTGGAAAAGTTTTCTTATCATGACGGGACTTACTTCTTCAACATATCAAACACAACCCGCGCAAACCCTCGCGCCAGTTCCGGGTTAGACAAATACTGCATCATCATCTCCTGCTGCGCATCATTGCTTTCCATCACCGCATCATCAATAGCTTGAGGGAAGTCGCCCAGCAGCGCCTGATCTGCCGTGTTGTTCCCAATCTGCTTCATTACCATATCGTTCTCAGCAAGCTTGTCACGAACGGTAAAGGCGTAATTTATCAGGTCGCCATCGCTGAGATTGTCGGTGATAAACATCTCATTCAACCGCGCCACAATCTGCGACATAAACTCTTCTTTCTTATCCTTGGGCTTGGCACTGCCCACGTCAGAAGAAGGTTCCAGTTCATGGCCTTCGGCGTCTTCCTGTAGCTTGATATGCTGTTCCCGAATCTTCGACAGGCGGTAGTGGCTCATCACCACGTTATCCAGATCGATCTCATCTTCCTGCACCACCCTTTCACGCAGCAGCGGGCGCAGGTAGCGGGCATACAGGCTGAGTTTTTCCAGCTCTTTATCGTCATAATCCACGAGCTGGGACATAAACTCATAGAAGCGGGTAAACGTGCCTAAATCTTTTTTGAAGATTTCCAGCCGGTCTTTTTCCTCTTTGCACGCTTTGAAGCTGTTCTCGGCGTTCGCCATCAGCACCGCATCTTTTGATTTCTTGGTGCGTTCAAACACATCTTTGGCCTGAATATAAGCCTCAATCGCCGAGCTGTACCGTTGCTGCCAACGCTCAACCGCCGGTTTCACAATGTTGCTGATCGCCGCATTGCTTTTGTTTTTGGTCAGGAAGGCTTCGCAGAACCGCTCCACTTCGCTCCAGGTGAAGATGCCGCTGGCACGGAGTTTTTCATACAGCTCAAACACCTTGTCCGGGTCAGTCACATCCGCCAGTTCTGCGGTCTGGTAGTAAGGCTGGAAGGCAGCCAGAATCTCATCCGGTTCGTTGAAGAAATCCAATACAAAGGTGCCGCACTCCGCCTTGCCGGGGTACTGCCGGTTCAGTCGGGAAAGGGTCTGCACACACTCCACACCACCCAGTGGTTTATCTACGTACATGGCGCAGAGTTTGGGCTGGTCAAAGCCGGTCTGGAATTTATTAGCAACCAGCATGATCTGGTAATCGTCGGTATCGAACGCCTTACGCATATCCCGACCTTTCAGACCGGGGTTCATGCCGTTCTCGGTAAACTTCTGATCGAGCAGTGTGGTGCTGTCCGGGTCATTGGGGTTGAATTCCACCTCGCCAGAAAACGCCACCATCACCGCCACACGGCTCTTGTGTTCGGTTAAGTACTTTTCAAACGCCAGCTTGTACCGCACCGCCTCTTTACGGGAGCTGGTCACCACCATCGCCTTGGCCTGACCACCCAGCAGGTGCATCACATGGGTTTTGTAATGCTCAACAATCACCTTCACTTTCTGGGCGATATTGTACTCATGGAGCCGCACCCACTGGTTCAGCTTCACCTTGGCCTTTTTGCTGTCTACCTCATCATCAGCGGCTTCCATCTTCTGGGCCAGTTGATACGCCACCTGATAGTTGGTGTAGTTCTTCAGCACATCGAGAATAAACCCTTCCTCAATGGCCTGACGCATGGTGTAAACGTGGAAGGCTTCGGGCAGGTTCTTCTCTGATGCCGGTTCATCCGGCTTGGGCAGGCGACCAAACAGTTCCAGCGTCTTCGCCTTGGGCGTTGCCGTGAAAGCGTAGTAATTCAGGTTGCTGCTGCCTTTCCGGGCAGCAATGGTGTTATCCAGAATATCCTCTGATGAAAGCGGCTGATCATCACTGCCTTCATCGTTTTCCACCATCAACACTTCTTTCAACTGACGTGCCGTCGAGCCGGTCTGGGACGAATGGGCTTCGTCGGCAATCACCGCATAACGGCGTTCCTTCAGGCTGGTGCTGTTCTCAATGGCCGCCAGCACATGGGGGAAGGTTTGAATGGTGACAATAATAATCGGCTGAGCGTTTTCCAGAGCCGTTGCCAGCTTCTCGGATTTCGAGCCATCGCCTTCCTTGCGGTTGATCCGGCCTACCACACCGTCGGCGTGTTCAAACTGGTAGATGGTGTCCTGCAACTGGTCATCCAGCACCGTGCGGTCGGTGACCACAATCACCGAATGAAACTGTTTGTTGCCTTCTTTTCCTGGAGAGTCGTCGTACAGGGTGGATAACTGATGCGCTGTCCAGGCAATGGAGTTGGACTTGCCCGAACCGGCACTGTGCTGCACCAGATATTTATTCCCCGTCCCTTCCGCTTTCGCCGCACCGATCAGCTTATTCACCACATCCCACTGATGGTAACGGGGGAAGATCAGGGTTTCCTTTTTCGACTTGCGGCCTTCCCAGTCTTCCACCTCCTTGATTTCAAGATGGACAAACCGGGCAATAATATTCAGCAGGTTATCGGGCAGCAGCACCTCGTTCCACAGGTACTCCGTCGCATACTCATTATCATCCACCGGTACATCATTGCCTGCGCCGCCTTCCTTGGTGCCTTTGTTAAACGGCAGAAAGAAAGTATCACTGCCCGCCAGCTTGGTCGCCATATACACTTCGTACTGGCTCACGGCAAAATGCACCAGCGCCCCCCGTTTGAAGGTGAGCAGCGGTTCCGGCTTGCCGGTTTCCGGGTCTTTGGGCAGACGGGTCTTTTTGTACTGGCGAATGGCGTTATCGACGGACTGTTTAAACTCCGACTTCAGCTCCAGCGTCGCCACCGGCAAACCGTTGATAAACAACACCAGATCAATACGCCAAGCCTTCGCCTTCTTGCCGGTTTCGGCTAAATGTTCTGCCGTGGCATAAGGCGAATACACCAGCTCCGGCACAATACGACAACGGTTTTCCTTATAACGGGCGAGCGTATCCGGATTCAGGTTATGTTCCGGCATAAACTGACACAGAGAGAACCGGGCATTGCGAATCTTCAGCCCGTGACGCAACACGCCCAGGGTGCCATAGCTGCGCATTTCCTTGTCGATGGCGTTGGGGGGTGCCTTTTTCAGTAGCGCTGTTAAGTGAGCGATAAAATGCGCGTCCGAATCATTGGGGAACAGCTTGCAGAACTTTGCCCATTCCTTCGGCTGGGTGTCTTTCACAAAGGCCAGCACATCGGCGGTGACTAACGCCGTTTCCCGGTCGTACTGATCGGGTTTGCCCAGCAGCCAGCCATTGGACTGCATTCGGGCGATCATTTCATCCTGAAAGACGACTTCTTTTGTCGCGTCCTTGCTCATATTGCGGCCTCTGGGATTTGTTGTTGACCGCCATGGACGGCGGGAATGCCGGAATGGTCGGGAACCGTTTCCGGCGCTTGTTCTGAAGTAGGTTCAGGGGCTGACCATTCTCTTACGTCGATTTTGCCAGTGACTGCGGCGGAGATTAGGGCGGTGCGGCGTTCCTGAAGTAAAAATTCAGAGCTGCCTGCATCTTTCCCAAGTTCGACTATTTTCGCTTGATATTCTTTTAAGTGGTTACATATTGCTACCTGTTCCTCAACAGGAGGAAGTGGAATATTGAAATCCAGCATATCTGCAATACTTAGACTTGACTGGTTCGCAGTACCGTGAGCATTAAGGTCTAAATGGTCTCGGTAACCACCTGTCTGCAAAATATAAAACAGGTATTCTCTGACTACTTTCTTTTCGTCAGGGTCAAAAACGACTGTATTTTGATTGAGCAGTGTTCTGTTCAAGTCTTCTGGAACTACACCAACTTGACCAACTGCACTATTTTTTACATCAGGGTTGCTGCCTACAGTACTTAGAATAATGTCGCCAGTCTTGAGTATTGCCTTTGGGTAATCATTAAGAAAAGCCTCAGGCAAGAAAACATCTGCTGCTCTGATCGTTTTCTGTTTGATATCGCTTGCTTTTACAACCCGAATACCTGTATCCCCAAAATCAACAGATTTGAATGCAACCCCTTTTCTTGTGCTGACTACGAATTTTAGAGGGATGGTTTTCCAATGCTCCGGCACTTCCCCAAGCCACTCCACACCGGAATTCTTCATCGGCGCATTAGGGTTCAGCCCCTTGGTGACGGCATGACTGATCACCGCCTGTCGTTTTTCCTGCAACAGCCGGATCAGGGATTGCTGCTCTTCGATCAGGGTGTCGATTTTGGCGGTTTCGTGGTCGAGGAAGGCAAATATCTTTGCTTGTTCATCCTTGGTTGGCAAAAGCAATTCGATGCACTTGAACTCATCAGGGTCGAGGTCCCACTGATTAACCCGAATGCCTTTCGACCGACTCAGATACTGGGTGACATAAATCGGGTTTCGTACTAAGTAATGGACATACTTGGGGTGAGCTACCTCAAATAATTTCCTGATTACCACCGACTCTACGCTATCAGACAACAGCTATCATTAAACGTCTACTAACCTTTTTTGGAAGCAACGTTGATGTGTAAAAATACCATTCAATTCCAGAAAGGCATTGGCATTATGGCCTTTCTGGCAGATTATGGCACTGAAGAACAGTGTGAGAATGCACTGTTTTCATGGCGCTGGCCTGACGGCTTCATATGCCCCAAATGTGGCTCCGGCCACTTCTGTAAACTTAACAAGAAAGCTAAATACCAGTGTAACCAGTGCCATCTTCAGACCTCTCTTACCAGTAACACCATTTTTGAATCAACGAAATTACCCTTAACATGCTGGTTCCTGGGTATCTATCTCATCACCCAAAGCAAAACGGGCATCTCAGGACTGAACCTTCATCGACAGCTCGGTATATCGTACAACGCCGCATGGCGCATGAAGCACAAACTCATGCAAGTAATGATGGAACGTGATAACAGCTGGCTGCTGACAGGGCATGTTCAAGTCGATGACGCCTACTGGGGAGGTGAACGCCATGGTGGGCGACGCGGAAGAGGTTCGGAGAACAAGGCACCTTTTGTTGCTGCCGTTCAAACAAACAGCGAAGCTCATCCTGTTTACATGCGCTTCAATGCGGTAGAAAACTTTCGTCGTAAGACCATGAAGGAATGGGCGGAGCATGCTTTGAATCTGGGTACTCAGGTCGTCAGCGATGGTCTGTCCTGCTTTCGTGGTGTTGTCGATGCCGGGTGTCGGCATACTGCCGTTGTCACGGGAGGCGGCCATGAATCAATGGAGAATGAGCTGTTCACATGGGTCAATACCATGTTGGGTAACGTGAAGACAGCTTTGGCAGGCACTTACCATACACTGAATCCAAAGCACCTTGGTCGTTATCTGGCTGAATTTAATTACCGGTTCAACAGGCGATTTGACATGCCCTCTATGATCAAGCGATTAGCACAGGCAGCCGTTCACACCGCGCCCATGCCAGAGAGGCTGCTTAAGCTAGCGGATGTTCAGTGGTAATCAGAAATAATTTTGAGTTGGCTTCATACACAAAGTATGCAGGACTCACGATACCTTCATATTCTGAAATCGCTATTGAACCTTGCCATGCTTTCATTTTATTCATAACCAAGTCATCTGCCTTCACCAACTGATATGGCGAAAGGTCATCTGATGGCTTGTTGAAATTATCATCTCTACTTGCTTTCGGAATTACCCCGTAGTCCCGATAGACGGATAACAATTCTTTATCGTGAAAGCCTGTCCGTTTGGTTCTTGAGAATAAACGCCCAATGGCAATGGTATTCCAGTGTTCAGGAACCTCGCCCAACCACTCAACCCCAGAATCTTTGTATTCAGGATAAGCCTTATACTTCCCACCCATCACGAATGCACCTCCGCCAGCAGCTTCATAATCCGTCCGCTTACGGCATCCAGATCCGCATCAATAGCTTCCAACGCACGAGGCGGCTGGTACACAGGCTGTCTTTTACAAGCACGACGGTTAAAGAGTATCTCAATCATTACTTGATGGTTGATCACAACTCACCTCCCAAACCCTGCTCAATCTCTTCAACACTGGGCAGTTGCGATTGCAATTCTTCCGGCAGTGATTGTGTTAGCTGATATTCCGAAACCCCAATAGGCTTTTGTATGTCGCTCAAAGCGTATTCTGCCACCATCTTGTCTTTATTCTTGCACAGCAATATACCAATAGTGGGCGCATCACCCTCACGCCGTAACTGTCTGTCCACCGTCGTGATATAAAAATTCAACTTGCCTGCGTGTTCCGGCTTAAAGTCACCGGCTTTCAGCTCAATCACTACATAACAATGCAGATGTGCATGATAAAACAACAGATCGATATAAAAATCCTGCTGCCCCACCTGCAAATGCACCTGCTTGCCCATGTAGGCGAAGCCAGCCCCCAGTTCCAGTAAAAACTGCGTGATATGCTCAATCAGCCCCTGTTCCAGCTCCTTTTCGTTGTAGCTTTGGGTCAGGGTAAGAAAATCGAATACGTAAGGGTCTTTCAGGGTTTGCTGTGCCAGATCAGATTGAACAGCCGGTAGTGTTGAGTTGAAATTACTGACGGTTTTGCCTTCTCGCTGCCAGAGGCCACTTTCTATCTGGTGGGTGAGAACATTCCGACTCCAGCCATACTCAATGGTGTTTCGCACGTAATACAGAGCTTCCGGTATGCTCTGGCACTTACTGATGATCTGTAAATTATGTCCCCAGGGCACCTGAGTTAATTGGGCAACAGCTTGTTGCCCAATTTCCTGTTCACCGGTGTAGTATAGAAACCACTGGCGAATGTATTTGAGATTACGCTCCGAAAACCCTTTGATATCAGGGAATTCTGCCATCAAATCTTTACTGAGCTGTTTCAGGAAACCATCGCCCCAACTGGCTTCTGCCTGCCGACGAACAATGTCTTCTCCCAGTTCCCAGTAAAAAGCCAGCAAGGTGGAGTTGACCTGAACCGCAGCCTTGAGCTGGGTTGTCAGCACCTTTTGTTTCAGTGCTTTCAACCAGCTTTTGTATTCACTGTTCAGGCTCAGATTAACGCTTTTGTTTGATTTGCTCATGAATGAACCTCTTGTAACAGGCTCATAATTCTGGCGCTTACGGCATCCAGATCCGCATCAATGGCTTCCAGCGCACGGGGCGGCTGGTACACATAGAAATGACGGTTAAAGGGAATCTCGTAACCCACCACACCAATCTGCTCATCCTGTGCGTCGCACTTGTCGGCATTGATCCAGGCATCCGGCACATGGGGAGCCACTTCCCGGTTGAAGTAGGTTTCAATCAGTTCGGCGTTGCTGACGGACGGATCAAGAGGAATGTTCTCGTTATCCCGCAGGTCGCCATCGGGCTGGAACTCGACCACTTTGCCTTTGTATTCGAATGCGCCGTACAAAGGCTGTGCTTCCTCTTTCAGAACCTTTTTCACCACAGGTTCGGCTTCAGGGTTCTTCCAGGTGATGGCATCGAGGAACTGTTTCTTTTCCTTGGCATCCAGTTTGAATGTTGTGTCTTGGGTGGCAGCTTTCAGTTTCTGATCAAAATCATTGAAATCATCAAACTGTTCTTTACCCAGTATTTCCTGAATCTGCTCAGCCTTTGCCATCAACTCTGACTGCACAAGCCAAGTGAGTTCATCCATAACAGCTTTAATCTGTTTCTCTTTTAGCTCTTTAAAATCGGTTTTGATTTTTTTACGAATGATCTCTTTGCTTTCTGGTAGGAATGCGTTCTTACCCACCCCCATACCGATATCACCGCTAAATTCTTCTTCCATCCAGCGCATGACGGCATTCAGTGGTTTAGGGGAATATTGTAGACTGGCAACAGCTTCATCGGTGATCTGTGCAGACAGGCGCAGCGGTCGTTCAACAGTAATACGACGGTAGCCGAATTCGTGGGTTTCGAAAATCTTGGATGCAAACTTCTCGTCGCTGGTAGCCTCAAAGGCTCCAAAGCTGCGAGTGATGCTCTTCCGATCCGCCTCGCTCATAATATTGCGCTTGGAACCGAGCGACTTACGCATTTTGCCAAACAGGTTCGCCCCGTTAATCAACTGCACCTTGCCTTTGCGCTCGGCTGACTTCTTGTTGGTCAGCACCCAGATATAGGTGGCGATGCCGGTGTTGTAGAACATATCGGTAGGCAGGGCGACAATGGCTTCCAGCAGGTCGGCCTCAAGGATATAACGGCGGATTTCGCTTTCACCACTGCCCGCACCGCCGGTAAACAGTGGGGAGCCATTCAGGATAATACCGATGCGGCTGGGGTTGCCATTACTGCTTGAATCAGTTCTGAACTTGCTGATCAGGTGCATCAGGAACAGCAGGGAACCGTCGGATACCCTTGGCAGACCGGGACCAAAACGACCATCGTAGCCTTTAACGGTGTGCTCGTCTTTGATATCGCTTTCGATCTTCTTCCAGTCCACACCGAACGGCGGATTGGAGAGCATATAGTCAAACTGGTCGCTGACAAGCTGATCCTGCGACAGGGTGTTGCCCAGCTTGATACGGCTGACATCCTGCCCCTTGATCATCATATCGGCTTTACAGATGGCGTAGGACTCCGGGTTCAGTTCCTGACCAAAAGCACGCATCACGGCGTTGGGGTTGTGGGTGTAAACGTATTCCATACCGGACGACAGAAAGCCACCCGTACCCGCTGTAGGGTCGTAGATGGTGCGGATAATGCCTTCTTTGGTCAGGGCATCGTCGTCTTCCATAAACACCAGCGAGGTGGTGAGCTGAACAATATCCCGTGGGGTGAAGTGTTCACCGGCGGTTTCGTTGGAACCTTCGGCAAAACGACGGATCAGTTCTTCAAACACCAACCCCATATCGTGGTTGCTGATCGCCTTCGGGCTGAGGTCGATATTGGCAAACTTCTTTGCCACCTTATACAGCAGGTTGGCTTCGTTCAGAGTGCCGACAAATTCATCAAACTTGAAGTGTTCAAAGATTTCACGGGCATCGCGGGAGAACGACTGAACGTAGGTTTCCAGGTTGTCCTTAATACCCGACTGCCCCAGTTTCTGAAGGTTCATGGGGGAGGTGTTGAAGAACACCATACCTTCCGGCTGGTCGGCGGTTCGGGTCGCCCGCAGCAGCATCTTCTCTTTGCCGTCTTCCGGCAGGTTCATTGCCTTTACTTTGTCGTATTGCGCCAGCACGGCGTCTTTGCTGGGTTCCAGCACACATTCAAGACGGCGTAACAGGGTAAACGGCAGAATGATGCGACCGTATTGGGACTGTTTGAAATCACCGCGCAGGAGGTCGGCTACTGACCAGATGAAGGCGGCCAGGTTGTTGGATGCTTGGGTGTTGGGCATAAAGTGTTCGTTCTGTTGGGCAGCAAGGGAAACAGGTTATCAAGTAGCCTGCCGGTTAAAATGATTGGTGGAATTATATCCGTTCAGGCTATGGTGGGGCTATTGAGATAATCAGACATGATTTAGTGCAACAAAACGGCAGTTACAAAATATCATTGATTATCAATTTTCTATCAGCAATATCAGTGATTTTCAAGGAAGGTGTCGCCTCAACCTATGCAGCTAAACCATTATATTCCCGATCGTGGTGAAACCTGCAAATCAACCTGTGGTTTATTCTCACCTCATACTCATTCTGACCTGTCCCCGGAGTATCAGCAGGTGAAATATTTTGTATGATGACCATTTTACCTATCCAAAATATCTATCATTTTCATGAACGCATTCATAACGTTAGCTGCAATATCTTCGTCGGCTCATAATTTTCGTTTTCTTTTCCAGGGTAGCCCTTAGGGTTACAGACCACACGACATGGGCCAACAGAGTAATCAGAGCTGTTATGCATATGCCCATGCAGCCATAAACTCGGTTGATATTCATGAATAAATTCATCTAGCTTTGATGCATATGCGGCGGTGATCATATCCCCAGCCTGCTCCGGTAGAACAGATTTTGTTGATGGTGCATGGTGACTGATAACTACATTTTGTTGCCCCTTCAGGCTTGCAAGTGTGTTACCAAGCCAGTCCTTGGACTGCCTATGGTAACCAGCGGTATCCAGTGACCGTAATTTAGAGTATGACGGCAGTCTCCTGATTTTTTTGTAATCAGTCATGATCTGCTGACAGTGATAACCGGCAATTTTAGGATCACCAAACAGTTCAAAATCTGTCCAGAGGGTGCAGCCAAGAAAATTTACTTCACCGATGGTGAATACATCTTTTTCCAGCACATGTACGTTTGTGCCGGCTGCTTCTGTTTTTAATTGATCGATAAGCTTGGGATAAGTTTTTCCATAGAACTCGTGATTTCCAAGAACATATAAAACAGGCTTATCCTTGATTTCTTCTATCGCCCATCGCAAGCCGTGGTTTTTTACATGAATATCGCCGGCCAAAACAACAACATCAGAATCGCATTCAGGATATTGATAATTCTGAAATTCAATATGCAGATCACTTAATAGCTGTATCTTCAAATTTTTCATATAAATCAAGGCTCTTAATGGATTCCGGGGGGTTACCCCAGCAGCAAGCCAAGCAACCCTGAAATAGCTGCTTTTCCCCTACGTTTGATGTTATGGATGCATTCAAAAAATCCCAAGTATAGTGGCAGCTTATCCTGTGAAATTCCACGGTGAGGGCGCAACCAGGATCGCAGCAACGACCAGAAGCCCTCCATCGTATTCACATGCACCTCGTGAAAACCATCACCATCTTCATCCCGGGCATACTCCCCAGCGCCATGACAGACAGATTTACGATCATAACCCCATTGCTCAAGCCTGTCGTAAATGCTGTATTCATCAGTATAAATCAGCGTTCCCGGCGCTATGAATTCTGTAATCAGGGGCTTGATTGTTACCTGCTTGACATTAGGCAGCATACGGATCACAACCTGCCCACCCCGCTGGATCATGCCAAAGATCGGAGGCTTTTCTTTCTCCAGAGTACCGCGACCACGAGCACCTCTCAAACGGTTACGGCGGGCTGTCCGCCCTTTTTTTTCACCGCTTCAGGCTGGCCTTTATGCCCCGATACAACGTAAACCTCGTCACATTCAACCTTGCCGTCCAGAACGGTGACCGGGCGTTTGTTGCAGACACTTGTCCTGAGTTGCTGTGTCATCTTTTGCACATCGCTTTTGTTCAGGTCAAGTTCAAGTGCAATCTGTCTGTTCGACTGATTGAGTGACATCAGGTACAAGCAGTGTATCCAGATTTTTAAAGGCTGGTGATGCCCTGAAAACACCGATAAAGTCAGATCATCAAAGCGACGCCGACAACACTTGCACCAGTAACGCTGTCGCTCCGGCTGAGTGTCATCTTTACCTTGTCGGGTAATATCAGGGCTTTGACAGCGAGGACAAACGACACCATCCGGCCAGCGCATTTGCCTGACTTGTTAGTAACATTTGGCGTTATCGAGGAGATCATGAAACTTCATCATACCGCTGTTTTACACGAATGTGGACGTTAGTTTCAACCGCAGTTACCTCAACACCCCGGAATCCATTAAGAGCCTACATCTATACATAGCTTAATTAGACGACACTGCCCAACTGAAAAATTGGAAGGTACATTGCGATTATAAGACCACCGACAACTACTCCGAGCACAGCCATAATCAGAGGTTCCATCAGGCTGGTCAGTCCATCCACCATATTATCAACTTCTTCTTCGTAGTGTGTGGCAACCTTACTGAGCATTTCATCAAGGGAGCCGGACTCTTCTCCGATAGCAACCATTTGAACTGCCATGGATGGGAATATGCCGGAGGTGCGCATGGCAAACTGTAGTTGCTGGCCGGAGGATACATCTTCCTTGATTTGATTGGTTGCATTCACATAGGTGACGTTACCGGCTGCTCCGGCAACGGAATCTAGCGCATCTACCAGTGGGACACCGGCGGCAAAGGTGGTTGCCAGTGTTCTGGAAAAGCGTGCGGTGGCTGCCTTGTCGATGATTTCGCCGATAATCGGAGTCTTCAATACCAGCCGGTCGCGGGAGTCTCTGAGTGCTTTTGAGCGTGCCAGCATGGTTCTGAGAGCGAATACTCCACCGACAACACCGCCCAGCACAATATACCACCAGGCTTGCATGATTTCGGATATACCAATGACCAGTTGTGTAAATGCCGGAAGCTCAGCCCCAAAACCGGCAAAGACTTCTTCAAACTGAGGCACCACCTTTATCAGCAAAATGCCGGATACCACCATGGCAACCAGAATAACGGCAATGGGGTATTTGACGGCTTTTTTGATTTTGGATTTGAGTGCTTCGGTTTTTTCTTTATAAGTGGCGATACGATCCAGCAGGCTTTCCAGTGCGCCGGATTGCTCTCCGGATTCGACCAGATTGCAATACAGGTCATCAAAATACTGGGGGTGCTTTCTTAATGAGTCTGCGAGGTTAGTACCGCCGGCCACATCCGTTTTAACCTGATTGACCAGATCTTTCATGGCCGCTTTGTCTATCCCTTCTGCGGTAATGTCGAATGCCTGCAGTAAAGGAACCCCGGCTTTAACCATGGTCGCCAGTTGGCGGGTGAAGATGGCAATATCCATCGGGCTAATGGTATTGCCGCCAAAATTCAGTGACAGGGTTTTTTTGCGGACTTTGGTCGGGTTGATGCCTTGCTTGCGCAGTTCTGCTTTTACCAGGGCAATACTGTGCCCGGCCAGTTCTCCGCTGAGATCCCGGCCTGTACGGTCTTTTCCTTCCCACTGGAATGTGGCGAGTTTACCTGCTTTTTCCGCCATGTCTGCCCGACAGATTGCTAATCCTGTTTATATGTTGTCGGCTTAAGAGCTGGAACTATGAGTAACCGGGAGTATCTGTAAGCGGGGCTATGAAAACTCATCAGGAAAAGGCGCAGTGCAGCGCTTTTCAGCCAGCAGCGACTGAAAAGCGTTCTCCGGATTCAAGGTGCATGCAGGTCAGGGTGTTACCCCAGACGCAGCCGGTATCGAGCGCATGGATGCGTTTCTTGTTGGTTTCTCCCATTAACGCCGCCCAGTGACCGAACACAACTTTGGTTTTACCCAGCTGATTCGGAAATTCAAACCAGGGTGCATAACCGGGTACCTGAGTACCGGGGCCTGATTTGGTTGTCAGATCAAGCCGCCCTTCAACGTTGCAGAAGCGCATCCGGGTCAGGTAATTGGTAATCAGGCGCATGCGGGGCCAGCCACGTAAATCCTTGGACCACATCGTTGGCAGGTTGCCATACATATGATCGCGGAAGAATGAGATATGCTCCTTGCTGCGGAGCATCTCTTCCACTTCTGCGGCGCGTGAAAGGGTTTTCTCCAGCGTCCAGATGGGTGGGATGCCTGCGTGCACCATCACCGTATCCAGATCAGGGTCATAATGTGCCAGTGGTCTTTTCCGCAGCCATTTCAGCAGGGTTTCCCGGTCAGGTGCATCCAGAATATCGGCAATCGTGTCGCTGCGTTTTTCTGAATGTCCGCCCAGAGCGATTGCCAGCAGGTGAAGGTCGTGGTTGCCCAGAATAGGAATACAGCGCTTACCCAGCGATTTCAGGAAGCGCAGGGTTTCAAGGTTATCCGGCCCTCTGTTGATCAGATCACCACAGACCCACAGTTGATCTTTCCCTGAGTTGAATTCAACTTTGCGTAGCAACCTGTCAAGGGCATCAAAGCACCCCTGAATATCGCCTACAACAAATGTTCTCGATACTTTGATAACAAATCTCCCAGTCGGCGGGTTTCGAGAATGAATGAAGGTATATGAAACTTAATTCGGTTGGATTACCGTACGCTTTAGTTCAACACATGAGGCACTGCCAGCGTGAAGATCGGAATATTGGCATCAAAACGATGACCATTATCCGCCAGCATCTGATAACTGCCCCGCATACTGCCGACTGGCGTTTGCAGCACACAAAAGCTGTTGTAACTATAGCGACCGTCGGCAGGAATAACCGGCTGTTGACCGATTACTCCTTCACCCTGAACTTCCTGAAGTAACTGATTCCCGTCAGTGATCAGCCAGTGGCGGGACAGCAGTTGCGCGGCGCAGGTACTCCGGTTGATAACAGTCACGTAATAGGCAAACAGGTAGCGGTTTTCTGCCGGATCAGACTGTTGAGGGACATACTCTGTCGTAACTTCGACATCAATGTGATATTGCTGTTGCGTCGGATGCATCGTATTACAAAATCCGAAAAATACCTTTAACGTCCGCTTGTATTTACTGCTATTGCGGCTTCTTTTGGAAAATATAGTCGGCAATTTTTACGAAGCTGTCCAGTCCCAGACGCTCAGGGCGTAATGTCGGTTCGATACCAAGGTCAATCAGCTCTTGTTCCGACACGTCATTTTTCAGCGTGTTACGCAAGGTTTTACGGCGCTGATTGAAGGTTGTACGGACAACATGTTCCAGTGTTTTTACTGACTGGCAGGGAACCGGAAGCTCCTTGTAAGGTGTCAGTCTGACGATTGCAGAATCCACTTTGGGTGGTGGGTTGAAAGCGCCGGGGCCGACATCAAACAGGTAATCTACCTTGCAGTAGTACTGAATCATGATACCGAGTCTGCCGTAATGTTTGTCATCCGGCCCCGCTGCCATGCGTTGTACCACTTCTTTCTGCAGCATAAAGTGCATATCAGCAATGCGCTCATTGAATGTCAGCAAGTGAAACAGCAGCGGTGTGGAAATGTTGTAGGGCAGGTTGCCTACGATCCGCAGCGGGTTGGCTCCGTCTTCTGTCAGGCCGAGCTGGGAGAAATCAAAGGCCAGTGCATCGGCATTATGAATACGGAATTCAGGATTAAGCCCGAAGCGCAGTTTCAGGATGGGAATCAGATCTCTGTCCAGCTCGACCACATCCAGTGATTCTGCGCCATTCAAAAGCGATTCTGTAAGTGCGCCCTGACCGGGACCGATCTCGACAATTTGCTGTCCGGGTTTGGGGTTGATGGCTCGTAAAATACGCTGAATAACGCCGGGGTCGTGCAGAAAGTTCTGTCCAAAGCGCTTGCGGGCCCGGTGGGTATAAGGTTGGTCATTCATGGGGGATGATGATGCCTGAGAGAAGTATATAAATGATATTGTAAGAAAAAATCAGGCCCCGCGTGGAAATACCCAGCGGGGCCTGAAGCAAGATTTCAATACCGGTCAGTTTATCAGTATTGGTTTAGATTTTAACTTCAACAAAGGCCTGATTGCGGATTTCACGAATCCAGACCTGAAGTTCTTCTTCAAACTTGCGGTTGAAGAGAATCTGACGCACCTGGTTACGACGATAGATATCGCTGACATCCGTCTTGCGCTTGCCCTGAACTTCCAGAATATGCCAGCCGAAAGGAGAGGCAAAGGGCTTGCTGATTTCATTGACTGATGAGTCAAATACCATGTCACGGAAGCTGGGAACCATATCGTTCGGATCAATCCAGTCCATATCACCGCCATTCAGTGCAGAAGCAGTATCATCTGAATAAACCCGTGCCAGTTCAGCAAAGCTTTCGCCGGACTTAATGCGCTGATAAAGCTTTTCTGCAATGCTCTGAGCTTCCAGATCGCTGCGGATTTCGTTGGGCTTGATCAGAATATGGCGTACCTGATACTGATCGAGAATACGTTGCTCATCACCGCGCTTGTCGTTCAGCTTCAGAATATGAAAACCACTGGGACTGCGGAAAGGTACCGTGATTTCACCAACTTTCAGCTTGATTGCCTGCTGAACGAACAGAGTGGGGAGCTGATCCATTTTGCGCCAGTCCAGATCTCCGCCTTTCAGTGCATTCTGACCACTGGAGCGGGCAATGGCTGTCTGGGCAAAATCCGCACCGCCTTTCAGAGCGTTGTAGATTTCTTCAGCTTGCTTTTGTGCGGTTTGCAACTGTTCAGGTTTAGCACCTTCAGGGGTTGAAATCAGGATATGACCCAGACGAACAGAGATACTCATCTGCTGTTTGCCTTCTTCTGAACTCAGGAAGTTATCAATCTCCTGATCAGATACATTGATACGCTCACCCACATAGCGCTGGCGCACCCGGGTGATAATCATTTCTTTGCGGATTTCATCACGGGCCTGAGTGAAGCTCATGCCATCTTGCTCCAGCGCTGCCCGGAACTGTTCCAGTGTCATGCCATTACGGCTGGCAATCCGGCGCACTGCATCATTCAGGGTCTGGTCATCAACCCGGATACCGGCACGATTGGCACGCTGCAGTTGCAGTTCGTCAATAACCAGTCGTTCCAGTACCTGCTGCTTGAGAGTGTCTTCAGGCGGTGGAGTTATGTTCCGGCTGGCAATCTGGCGTTTGATATCGCTCAGGCGCTGTTCAAATTCACTCTGCATTACGACATCGTCATCCACGATCGCAATAACGCGATCCAGCGGAGTGACTTTGCCGGTTGGTGCTGATGCGGCATCGGTTGTTGCCAGCGCTGTGCCAGCAAACAGTGTTGCAGACATCAGCATGGCAGCAGACAGCCGCTGCAGCAGGTTTTTACAACGATTAAAACTCATTCAATCAATTCTCTCGCTTTTGATATCCCTGGATGTCTTGCAACCAGCCTTCAACTTTACCGTCGGTGATATTCCCGAGTCCTCGCAGAACCAGTTGTAGGAATACGCCACGATCCTGTTCGGCATTATCTATATCATCTGCAGGATCAATCCAGCTGCGCCAACCAACCCGAATCTGATAACAACAGTTGTTATATTCAAGGCCAAACAAGCGCTCAATATGGCGTTTATTGGTCAGGTCATATTGCCAGCGGGCAATGGTGCCCCAATTGTATGCCAGTGGCCAGATGACAGAAATATCGGTTTGTTCGAGGTCGCCGCTGGCTGTTTTGATAACGCCGTTTTCTGTAATGACGTTGCCATCGCTGTTCTTGACGGTACGGTCTACCTCATTGCGATAACGGTATCCGACATTAATTGCCCGCAGATTATCTGGTAGCCATGACATGGTAATCCCATATTCGCTGTTACGACTTTCTTCGAAGTCGTGTATCCAGTCTTGCTTCAGACTCAATTCCCGTGTGAAGTTCCAGACCAGCTCTGTTGCAAATGGAGATGATCCATTTTTGTTTTGATCAAGCTGTCTTTGCTTTGCTTCGTCAGCAATATAATTTGGATCCCGCTTACCATCAATTGCGAGAGCTGGATCGATTACTGCTTTTCGGTCAGCAAAGTAATAAATCTGACCAAAACCAAAGTGACCTCGCTCAAAGCCATCATCTTCGATCAGGCGAGTGGTTGCTCCCAGAGCCAGGTGGTTAGTATCACCAATGCGGTCATATCCTGTAAACCGGTCTTCTCGCCAGAGAGATGAGTAGCTGAAGTTTGATTCCGAGGTATCGAATACGGGGTTTTGTTCCTGATCTTCTCTGTAAGGAGTCAGAACATACATCGCACGAGGTTCAAATGTGTGAGTAAATGCATTGCCAAACAAGGAAATAGAACGATCCATAAACAACCCGGAATCTATTGAGGCTGTTGGTGCTGTAGTGCCCGGAGAGGTATCGTATTTCAAATCAGTATTGGTGAAATCACCACGGTTCAGACCATCGAGACTATAACTGACATGACGGACTTTCAGCTTGGGCTTTACATATCCCCAAGTGTTGATCATGGGATAGCTGACAGCACTTTCAAGGTAGCGACGGTTGCCTATGGCGTTGTTAATACCTGTGCCCTTCCCGTAAATAGCACGGTTGATCTCATTTTGTTTATCGTATTCTGACTTCTCGTTGTCTGTTTCAAAACCTTTGAATTGCCATTTTTTATCACGGGTGAATTTTGTGTGGTCAATCAGATAATCAAGATTGATACCGGAGTCTGTAAACAATTTCCCGTTGAACGCAAACTGATGCTCCTTGTCATAAGGATCATCTTTATTGCTCATATTTTTGTGCTTTTCGACAGCCGCCATGGCTTGCCACTGATGCCAGTCGTCACCACCCAGATAGGTTGTGGACACATTCTGGTTAAGCACATCTTTGGCACTGGCATTCAATGAAGTGCCGAAATCGCTGAGATATTCTTTATCACTGGCATTGGCATAATCGACTTCTGCTTTCCAGCGATCAGTAAAGTTCTGCTTGTGTCGCCAGTTCACCAGCCAGCGGTCTTCTTCGTAATTGATGTTCTCTTTTTTCTGAGTGTCTTTGCCCAGATAACCGCCACCCACTTCGCCTTCCATTGTTTCAGTCAGGTAACGACCTTCAAGTTCCAGCAGTGTGCCACGCTTACTCATATAACGTGGCGTTATGGTTGCGTCGTAGTTAGGCGCAAGGTTCAGATAGTAAGGTGTTGTGAGGTCAAGACCACGCTTACTGCTGGAACTGAAGCTTGGATACAGGAAACCGGTATGACGCCGGTCATCAATCGGGAAATACAGATAAGGGAAGTAAAAAACAGGATAACCACCTGCTTTTACAATCGCGTGTTTAGCGCTACCAAAGCCGGTGGTTGGATCAAGGCTGACCTGGCTGCCACCAATAGCCCAGATAGTACTGCCGGGAGGGCAGGTGGTGTACTCTGCATTATCCAGATCAATAACTTCATCTTCACCACGCTCAATGGTTTCAGCAGAGCCGCGGGCGTGCGCTTCATGGATGACATACTGGGTATCTTCCAGACGCGCCCGGCCACTATCCATGTAAATTTCACCGGCACTACCGGTCATCAGCATACCGGGTTCACGGATCACAACATTACCTTGCATTGTTGTGATCTGGGATTCACGGTCAAAAACAGTCGAGTCACTTTCCAGCTGGCGGTATCCCTGACGGATTACAACATTACCGCTGAGCTGTGCAACACCTTTCTCGCCGCCTTCACCCTGATAAGTGGTGTTATCCGCTTCTGCATGAATCGGAGCATCTCCGGCGTTGCCTTTGAAGTTTTTACCCGGGCGGTCAGGCTCCAGATATCCACCTTTGCAGTAGGGGTTTTTCGATTGCAGTTCTTCCGGTAGTACGGATACCCAGTCCAGCCTGCGGATGGTGTCATGAATCTCAGGAACAGGCTTTACTGCAGGTTTTGCAGCTGTAGGGGCAGTAACTTTTTCAGTTGTTTCAGCAGTGCTTGCTATTGCTGCCGTTGTCGCAGCGGGTTCTACACTCTGACCCCGCGTGGGAGCTTGTGGCGGCGTAGCCGGTAGTGGCGCAGCCGGGAGTGGGCCGGTTCTTTTGGGTACCTTGGTGCAAGCCCATTTGCCACTTTCAGCGGAACATTTCCACTGCCAGTCCGTGTCGGTAACTTCTGCCGCAAATAAAGGCGACAGCGGTGTTGCAAGCAGTCCTGTGGTAACCACAAGAGGAATCTTGCGTGCAAAGGGTATTTTGTTCTGGGGCATCGCGTGATGAATCCGGCGTCCAGTTTTCGTTGGCGTTAACCGTTCGGCTTCCAAGTTTCCGCACTTCAGTTTCTGCACTATGGCAGCAAGCAATGTTTCTTATATCTTTGCTTCGTTGATGTATAACAGCCATGGCGAAGAAAAGTTCCTTTCCACTCCGGTGGCAAAGAAATCTTTAAGATTGAAATAATAAAGCATCATCCGGCTATTCAGCTAGTCCTGTAAGGGAAATACATGAAATTCATGTCTGATAGGGCTGTTTTGTTGTGATTTCGTTAGTGGATAAATAGATATTTATTCGAAGAGTCATATATCATTTCCGCTTTCTCATATTTTATTTTTATGATGGCTGATGAGGGGCATTGATGAAGGCAATGATTCTGGCTGCAGGTCTTGGAAAGCGTATGCGTCCGCTGACCCTGAAATGTCCCAAACCCTTGTTGCCGGTCAATGGGAAACCGCTGATTGAGTACCATCTTGAGCGTTTGTCGGCAGCCGGGATAACGGATGTGGTTATCAATCATGCCTGGCTGGGGCATATGTTGGCTGAGGCTTTGGGAGATGGTCATCATTGGAATCTGAACATTCAGTACTCCCCGGAGAGTGAGCCACTGGAAACCGGGGGCGGTATATTTAAAGCACTTCCCTTGCTGGGGCATGAGCCTTTTTTGCTGATCAATGGCGATGTTTTTATCGATTATCCTTTACAAAACCTTTCCGCTCCGGAGGGTGTGGCGCATCTGGTTTTAGTGGATAATCCCCCCCAGCATCCTCAAGGTGACTTTGGCCTGAGTCGGGGGCTGGTAAAAGCTGATGCAAAGCTTGAACAATCCTATACCTTTAGCGGGTTAAGTGTGCTCAGGCCTGAACTGTTTAAAGATATTCCTGTCGACGATGAAACAAAGGCGTTTCCACTGGCACCACTTTTACGCGATGCCATGGCGCTTGGTCAGGTTAGCGGAGAATATTATGGCGGCCACTGGTGTGATGTTGGTACGCCGGATCGTCTTGAAAAACTTAACGCAACATTACGAGCTGAATTATAAATGCATGTAACAACCATTCTCGGTACTTTGATCGGTTTGGTATTCGGTGGTCCATTCGGGGCACTGTTTGGTGGATTGATTGGTTACTGGCTTGACAGTCAGCAACGTCGGCAATTAATGCGCTCAGCCCAGGCAAGAACCAGGCAGGGGCGGGCGCAGGCGCAGTCAGCATTTTTCCGTGCCACATTCATGGTCATGGGGCGGGTGGCAAAATCGGATGGTTTGGTTTCTCAGTCTGAAATCGATGTCGCAACGGCTTTGATGAGCCGCATGGGTCTCACTCAGGAGCAACGCCGGGAAGCGATTGGGCTGTTCAATCAGGGTAAAGAGCCGGGGAGTGATATTGAAAGTGCGCTCTCCGCGTTTCGACGGGTTGCTGATGGTAGTCTGACTCAGATTTTTCTGGAGATTCAGTTACAGGCCGCTTATGCCGGCGGGCAACCAATATCCGCTGCTGAGCGGGCAGTTCTGAAACATGTCTGTAGCATGTTGGGTGTCAGCAACTTTACCTTTGAAGTGATTCACCAGCGCTTTCTGGCTCAGCAGTCTTTTCATTCACGCCAGCAACAGTGGCGTCAGGGCAGTCATTCCTATCGTCAGCAGTCAGTACAGACAGAGCGTTATTCTCTGGATAAGGCTTATGGTGTGCTGGGCGTCAAAGCGGATGCATCTGATGCTGAAGTTAAAAAATCCTATCGTCGTCTGATGAGCCAGCATCATCCGGATAAACTGGTAGCAAAAGGTCTGCCGCCGGAAATGATGGAAGTGGCAAAAGAGAAAACGCAGGAAATTCAGGCTGCTTACGATGCCATTCGTAATGCCAGAAAAAGCTAACTGCTAACTGAAAGGTCGTTATCAATGAAAGATTACGTCATAGCGCCCAGTATTTTGTCAGCCAACTTTGCCAAGCTTGGAGAGGAGGTCGATAACGTGCTGGAAGCGGGTGCAGACTGGGTACACTTCGATGTGATGGATAATCACTATGTTCCCAACCTGACACTGGGACCTATGGTTTGTAAGGCGCTGCGCAAGCATGGAGTGAAAGCGCCGATTGATGTCCATCTGATGGTAAGTCCGGTGGATCGCCTGATTGGTGATTTTATTGAAGCGGGTGCGACCACCATTACCTTTCATCCGGAAGCTTCCGGTCATATTGATCGCAGTTTGCAATTAATTCGCTCCGGCGGTTGTCAGGCGGGTCTGGTTCTGAATCCTGCGACAAGACCAGATTGTCTCGAATATGTAATGGACAAACTGGATATGATTCTGCTGATGTCTGTGAACCCAGGCTTTGGCGGCCAGAAATTTATTCCTTCAACGCTGGATAAACTGAAGAAAGTCCGTCAGCTGATTGATGACAGCGGACGCGATATTCGCCTGCAGGTTGATGGCGGTGTGGGTGTACAGAATATTGCTGAAATTGCTGCTGCCGGTGCAGATACATTTGTTGCCGGGTCAGCTATTTTTGGTGTGAATGATTACCGTCAGGTAGTTGCAGAAATGCGTAAGGAGTTAGCTGAAGTATGAAACTTCAGGAATGGTTCGGCGGCAGTCTGCCCGAGCTGATTATGTATGATCTGGATGGCACGCTGGTAGACAGTGTGCCCGATCTGGCGGCTGCTGTAGATAAAATGCTGATCTCCATGGGACGTCCGGCTGCAGGTGCTGAAAAAGTATCCGAATGGGTCGGTAATGGTGTACCAGTAATGGTTCGCAGGGCGCTGGCGGATGATATCGACGGTGACCAGCCCGGACGGGTTGCAGATGACCTGTTTGAAGCGGGCTATGGTTTCTTTAAAACAGCTTATGCCGGAAGCTGTGGCAAATTCAGTGATGCTTATCCGGGCGTCAGAGAGTTTCTCGATGCCATGCAGACGAAGGGCGTAAAGCAGGCCGTCGTCACTAATAAGTCTGATCTTTTTACACGTCAGTTGTTAGTTTGCCTGAAGCTGAACTATTACTTTGATTTACTGCTTTCAGGCGACAGCCTTTCAGAAATGAAGCCACATCCGATGCCGCTGCTGCATGCAATCAAAACACTCGAAACAACAACCGATCATGCTCTGATGGTTGGCGATTCCAGAAATGATATCAGGGCAGCCAGAGCGGCGAATGTCAGAGTAATTGGTTTACCTTATGGCTATAACCATGGTGAACCAATCAGCACCGCAGAGCCTGATTTGATTGTTGAGTCGTTAGCAGAGCTTATTTATACCTGAGTGAATTCAAGATGCCGGATTTAACCGCTGGAAATTATCGTTAATCCTGCTGCCCAAGGAAGAACCGATTTCGGGCAATGTCACGTCCAGAAAATGATTAATCTTTTCCCGGAATTCTTTTGCCTGAGCGAAGTATTCATTATTCCGGGCATACTCATTCATCACCTTCCATAATCGCTCAATGGGGTTCAGGTTTGGACTGTAAGGGGGGAGGTAATGAAGCTTTATTCCCAGCTCTTCCGCCTCTTTCACTACCTCCTGTGAACGATGGTAACCGGCACCATCAAGCACCATGTGAATAACGTTCATGGATGAATAGTTATCCCGAACTTTCTTGAAAAACTCGGTAACCGCTTCACTGTTAACCGTATCAAATTGACCGAAAACAGCAGCTTCAATATTGTCCAGATCAATCGCACCGATAATGTTCAGCCGAGTACGGCTACCTGTCGTATTAATGATTTTATCAATCCCTTTTCGAATCCACCCGGAAGTGATTTTGGTCGCTTGTGTCGGGTGTACCGCATCCATGAATAGTATCACCTCGTCCTCTGGTAGCGTGGCTTTCAAGGCTTCATAGTGCTCCACAAAACCAGCCTGCTTATCAACATCAGCCTTGTGCGGTACGCCCTTTGGCTTTTTGTAGGTAAAGCCTTTTTGGTGCAGCCACTTGTTCAGGCCTGATACGGTATATTTGATACCCCAGCGATCGGTAATATAGGCGACGATCTGATGGACGTGTGCGTAAGTATATTCAGAAAGGTGTTCGACCAGTTGCCGAGTTTGCTCATCACTCAGGCGGCTTTCACTCCCCCCGTTCTCCGGCCTGAGCTTTTCCTTTTCCAGATAGGCGTCCAGATGGCGACAAATAGTGTATTCACTTTTTCTCAATGCCTGAGCGATAGCAGACGGTGACCACCCTTCAGACCTGAGCAAAACAGCCTTGATACGATCACACTCCCGTGCATCTCGCGATGTTTTGTGGCGAGATTCCAAGGCTACTTTTTGTTGGGCTGTCAGGGTGATTTTCGGCATGTTCGTACAATGTTGAAAATCGGCTGGAAAATCAAGCAACTTCAATGATCATGGGTATAATTCGTAACCAGCTTTTGTTTCTCCCGGCTGTAACCTGCCGGGAGCTTTCCAAATAAATCATGCCGCATGCGATGTATTATCAATGCAGTCAATCAGCTCCGATAATACGGCTGTTCTTGTGAGCAAGCCTGCAACTTTTCCCTGTTCTACAACCGGTAATAGTCTTCTTTTGTTTTCGTGCATTAACTGAGCAGCACTGACCAGATCTGTTTGAGGTGTGACGGTGCATACATCCCGAGTCATTTGAGCGCTGACCAGTTCACCTACCTGTTCAAAATAGCCTCCCATCAGCGTTCCGCGAATGCAGTCTGCCTCGGACAGAATGCCGATCAGCTGACCTTCAGAGTCAACGACCGGTGCGGCAGATAAACCTCTGGCCAGAATCTGACGCAGCGCTGTAATAACACCGAT
This sequence comes from Endozoicomonadaceae bacterium, assembly GCA_965261725.1. Classification (GTDB taxonomy): domain Bacteria; phylum Pseudomonadota; class Gammaproteobacteria; order Pseudomonadales; family Endozoicomonadaceae; genus CANDOC01. The sequence continues at coordinate 62,136 of CBDHDU010000053.1, forward strand.
ATCCGGGCTGATTGTTAACGGGCGGGTATCCATCAGATCTGATACTTGCAGAGAGTTCATAGTACTTGTCCCTTATTGGTTGTTCCTGAATCAGGGTCGCACTTTAATTGAACACTTCCTGAGGGATGCTCCACCGTGGTTCACGTTTCAGTAACAAGAGGTCATCCCTACACGACCTGTAGTTATCTTTGCATGATTGGTGCCAGATCAAACTAACCCTTTCAGCCTCCACCCGCAGCAGCCACCACTGGCATCCGTATTACCACAGCACTTGCGGCGTATTTCGTTGGGTAAGCGGCTCAGATCTTCAATGTAGTCGTCTGTATCATAAAATTCTTCGACTGCTGTCGTGGGGAGGGTGTCCCGTAAATACATTTTTACTGCAGAGACGGGATCTTTTTCTGTTGTTACCAATCTTTCTATGCCGCGCATTTCCAGTTCTTTCAGTAACCCGCTTCCCATACCGCCGGTAATTAATACATCGACATCATCCAGTGGATGAGGCTGATCAGACGGGGTTTCGAAATAGGTCTCATGGCGAAAAAGCTCATAAGCCTCTTTGCTGATAATGCGCTTTCTTTCCGGCTGAACAATAAAAAGATTAAAGTTCCGGCAACGTGCTGCAAAGCCGGTAACTGTTCGGCGGTTTTGGGATGTGACAACTATTTTTTTCATTTTACAGGTAAACAGCAGTTTATAGATGATTCTATTTTCCATTTCAGAACGAGGCATTTCCCTGATATATGTCGGCACTATGGCTTTCCGTTGTCAGTGACAAACTGTTATTTTGTTCACGTCCCAGACTCCGTTGGATATTTTTTTGCATAGTGCTCAGCAAGTATTGAGTTATCGGTTGAGTCTTCCGGTTGGCTCACAGCAGAAAAGCTGCACTCTATTTCTGTTTCATCTTTCTCCTTTAGTTCGAATAAAACTTTATTGGAGAATGAATTAAAGCTAGGTAGTCCATTCAGGCGATATTTAAAATTTTTATTCTTGTCGCGTACTATCCAGTATGCTGAACCTTTTTCACGATGCTTGGTTTCCTCTTCCCTTTCGGGCGTATCCGAGGTAACAACAATTATACATTGACATAGTAAATGTCCGTCGAGGCTCTTATCGAAACAAGTCAGCTCAAACCTTCTCAGATTCAAAAAAACTTCTCCGGCGGAAGCATAGGCGCTCAATAAAAAAACTAACCAGCATAGTCTTTTGGGTGCATACATGATTTTCATACCTCTTTGTGTGAAGTGTGAAGCGTAGCAGCCTCCTGCTTTACAGGCCTTGAAAATGCAGGTTAGGTGGAAGCAGCGCTCAATAAAAGACAAGATGCTATGATATCTACTGTTATTGATGTGCATATTTTCATATGTTATCAAGGAGGTAAGTCGTGAGAGACTTTCTTGTCGTGGTGATTTTTTTGTGCTCGTGCATACATTGTGCTTCAGGGGGGGAGTTTGCTGATTACCCGTGGAAGTCTGGGTGTGAGCCTGTTGTTAAATGTATTAATCCTCAGAATCAATCACGGGTAGATAAGGTTTTGTACCATCTATATCAAGGGGGGGTAGGTATTGCAGTAGGAGCCTGTGGAGTAGCCGCAGCATTTTCCGCTGTGGTTCTGAGTGGGGAGAATGAATTGGGTCCTGCTTGTCAGGGAATAGACTCGGAGCAGATGACTCAATTGACCAAAGCCGCTCTGGGAATTTCATCAGCTGGTTTTATTGCTGGAGCCGGAGCTGTCACAGGGAGTATCATAAGAAGTTATAAAAATAACGCTCCAGCCCATGTTTACCAATTACGCCATCGGCAGATATTGAGTTGTGATCACAAGCGGTGCATGGCTCGTTATGAGCAGTCACAGACTATTCGAAAAGCTACTTCAGAAGGGCGATACATTGACAGTTACACATGTGAAGGGAAGGAACATACGCTTGAGCACCCGGTCATGATTAAAGGGAGCTGTCAATACTATTCGCTGGCTCATGTTTTGAATATGGCTCGGACAAAAGGCTGCCTTCTGGAAGGCAGACAGATCACTTTGGCAGATATTCAGCCTTGGGGTTCGATTGAAGAACATCAAGAATTTATCACCCAAGCCTGGGAGGCTTATAGGTCAAAGGATAAATACTACTAACTACCTCTGGCTCATGAGTGATCACAAAAAGCTTCATTCTATCAATATCAGCTAGCGATTCCTGAAGCTTGGGAAAAGCGCTGAAGGAAGAAGGTCATTCCAGCAGCCTTTTTCCACTAATTTTGCAGCTAATTCTATATCCATAGAAAAATAACGGTCCTGATAATAAAATGGCACATGCTCTCTTAAACGACTGAGTGCTGTTTCCAGTTTGTCACTGGTTTTAAGTGGGCGGCGAAAATCAATGCCCTGAGCAGCTGCCAGTAGTTCAATTGCGATGATATAGGCGGTATTTGTGCCCATACTGCTTAGCCTGCGAGCAGCATAGGTTGCCATGGATACATGATCTTCCTGATTCGCAGAAGTGGGCAGGCTATCAACACTGGCAGGGTGTGCCAGACTTTTATTTTCCGAGGTCAGTGCAGCAGCCGTTACCTGGGCAAGCATAAAGCCGGAATTAACTCCGCTGTTATCAACCAGAAAAGGCGGTAGTCCGGATAATCTGGAATCGACTAACAGCGCTGTTCTTCTCTCTGATAAAGCACCGATTTCCGCAATTGCCAGCGCCATATTGTCAGCAGCCATGGCAACCGGTTCGGCATGGAAGTTACCACCGGAAATGACATCATTATCCGCTGCGAATATCAGAGGGTTATCTGATACAGCATTTGCCTCTATCTGAAGCACTTCCGCGCATTTTTGAAGCTGCCAAAGGCAGGCTCCCATCACTTGAGGCTGGCAGCGCAGAGAATAAGGATCCTGAACCTTGTCGCAACGGTCATGCGAAATACTGATTTCTGATTCATCCCCCAGTAAATAGCGAAATGCAGCTGCAGCATGTTCCTGTGCGGGTAATCCTCGTGCAGTATGAATGCGGGAATCAAAAGGGCGTCGGCTGGCTGTGGCTGCCTCAATGGAAAGTGAACCTGCAATAGTCGCGGTGGCGTAGCAATCTTCGGCTTTAAAAAGTCCGGCAAGAGCGAGTGCTGTTGATGTTTGAGTACCGTTCAGTAATGCCAGCCCCTCTTTTGGGGCCAGTGATATTGGCTGTAACCCAGCGATATCCAAACCTTCTTTCCCGGAAATGATTCTTCCCTGATAACGAACCTTTCCATGGCCGAGCAATACACTGCTCATATGTGCCAGCGGAGCCAGATCGCCGGATGCGCCTACTGAGCCTTGTTGTGGGATACAGGGATATATTGCTTTGTTTATAAGCGTAATCAGTGCCTGAATGACATTCAGGCGGATGCCGGAATAGCCTCGTGCCAGTGCATTTACTTTCAACACCATCATCAGGCGAACAATATTATCTTCTATTAATTCGCCGACACCTGCCGCATGAGAAAGTACGATGCTTTGCTGAAGTTGTTCTAAGTCTTCCGGTTTGATCCGGGTGTTGGCCAGTAACCCAAATCCGGTGTTGATGCCATATACCGTTTGTCCTTGGGCAACGATTTTACTGACTATATCCGCAGAAGCATGAATAGCTGGCAGGCATTCTGAAGCCAGTGATAACTCAACAGGTTGTGTATAAATATTTCGAAGTGTTTTCAGCGTTAGCTGACCAGGCCGTAAACAGAATGGAAACAAGGCGCTGCCCCAACTACTTTTTAATTCTTGGAGTAATTGGTTTAGCAGAACTTGGCCGAATTGAAAAAGCGGATCAGTCATTAATCCGCTTTTTAAACTAATTAGATATCGTAGCCCCGCTCATCATGCAGCCTGATATCCAAGCCTTCAGTTTCATCATCAGCAGAAACTCGCAGACCAATCAGCAGATCAACCAGTTTCAATAAAATATAGGTCACAACAGCTGTGTAGAGGAAGGTAGCACCGATACCGGTCAGCTGAGTAATAAGCTGCTCGCCCATGGTGACACCTTCGGCATAACCTTTACCGCTGAAAATCCCCAGCTCTGCAGAGGCAAAAATACCGGCGAGGAAAGTACCGAGAATACCGCCCACACCGTGAACCGGGAAGACATCGAGAGAGTCATCAATCTTCAATGTGCGCTTGATCCACTGAGTCATGCCAAAACAGATAAAGCCAGCACTTAAACCAATAACCAGTGCACCGCCGGGACCGACAAAGCCAGATGCTGGCGTAATCGTACCCAGGCCGGCAACCATACCAGTCACAATACCCAGCACCGAAGGCTTGCCAAACTTAACCCACTCCATTGTCATCCAGGCCAGAGAACCGGCAGCCGCAGAAATATGTGTTACCAGCATGGCAAATCCGGCATCACCGTTAGCTGCCAGTGCAGATCCGGCATTAAAGCCAAACCAGCCGACCCAGAGCATACCTGCGCCGGTTACAGTCATGGTCAGATTGTGAGGCATCATCGGTTGTTGCGGGAAGCCGTTCCGGTTGCCGATTACCAGAGCGGCAACCAATGCGGCGACACCCGCTGTAATATGAACAACAGTACCGCCTGCAAAATCCAGCAGACCCATTTCATAGAGCCAGCCACCTTCGGCCCAGACCCAGTGAGTAATCGGGGCATAAACAACCAGCAGCCACAGCGCGCTGAACAGCAACATGGCACTGAAACGGGTACGTTCCGCGAATGCACCCACAATCAGGGCAGGAGTGATAATGGCAAATGTCATCTGGAACATAGCAAAAACACTTTCAGGAATATCGCCTGCCATGCTGTCGACACTCATATGTCCCATCATAATGGCTTCAAGCCCGCCAACAAAAGAAGGGAATGCGGAACCATCGCCAAAGGCAAGACTGTAACCCACAACAAGCCACAGCAGAGAAGCCATGCAGGTAATCGCAAAACACTGCATCAAAACAGATAGTACGTTTTTGGAGCGAACCAGTCCGGCATAAAAGAGCGACAGTCCGGGGATGGTCATAAACAGAACAAGGGCGGTTGATGTTAAAATCCAGGCGGTATTGGAACCGTTTAGATCCTTGGCGATGGCGATGCCGGGCAGTAATAGTATTGCTGCCACTGCCAGCTTTTTATGTATATTCATATGTTTTTATTATTTTCTATATAAACAGCTAGACAGCTTCCATTATCCTGGGAGGAACGATGAAAGCAGAATAATTATCTGTCTTAATCGTTAAACGGCTTCTGTGCCCGTCTCACCGGTGCGTATCCGCACAACCTGTTCCAGATTACTGACAAACACTTTGCCATCTCCGATTTTTCCGGTGTTGGCAGATTTCAGAATGGCTTCGATGGCAATATCCACCTGATCTTCATTAACAGCGATATCAACTTTGGTTTTGGGAAGGAAATCCACTGCATACTCGGCGCCGCGATAAAGTTCAGTGTGCCCCTTTTGACGACCAAAGCCTTTTACTTCAGTAACCGTCATGCCTTCAATACCGACATCACCCAGTGCATTGCGCACGTCGTCCAGCTTGAATGGCTTAATAATGGCTGTGATCATTTTCATATTATTCTCCTTGATCCGGCCTGTTGCTTATTCAGCAAATAATGCTGCAGGCAGTTAAATACTACAAAAAAAGCATTTTTTTTTCATGACTATTCATTAATTTGTTTTATAACGGTTGGCTTTTTAGCGGATTGCTTGGCGATCAAATAATTTTCAGCTTCATGTGGAGAGCATCTTGATCAGAATAAACACTGAATCGTGACTACACTCCTTTCCGGGGCTGCCATTCAGGTCAGATGTTTTCGGGTGCTTGTGCTCGGGATATACATCGACGGTTCAATAGTGCGATCGGGATGGCAGCCATTGTCGTGCATTTATGGAGGTTCCTATGCGTGCTTCTGTGTTGTGCAGAATGATGCTGCTAGTCGTTGCGTTTTCAAGTGTTTTCCTTACTCAGGGAGCTTTAGCCAAACCGCCGAACATATTGGTCATCATGGGTGATGATATTGGCTTGTGGAATATCAGTCATATCAACCGAGGGATGATGGGATACAAAACCCCGAATATTGACCGGCTTGCCCAGGAAGGCACCATGTTTACCGATTACTATGCAGAGCAAAGCTGTACTGCTGGCCGTTCGGCATTTATCACCGGCCAGTCAACCGTCAGAACCGGTCTGACCAAAGTAGGTTTACCCGGTGCGGATCTGGGTATTCGTAAGGAAGACCCGACACTGGCTGAACTGCTTAAACCCATGGGGTATATGACTGGCCAGTTTGGTAAAAACCATTTTGGTGACAAGGATGAATTTCTGCCCACGAATCATGGCTTCGATGAGTTCTTTGGCAACCTGTATCACTTGAACGCTGAGGAAGAGCCAGAGGAACCTGATTATCCAAAAGATCCTGAGTTCCGAAAGCGGTTTGGTCCACGCGGTGTTATCAAATCGACTGCTGATGGAAAAATTGAAGACACTGGCCCTCTGACCAGAAAACGTATGGAAACCTGCGATGAGGAATTCCTTGCTGCGACTGTTGATTTTATCCAGCGTGCGGTAAAAGCTGACAAGCCTTTCTTTGCGTGGTTCAACACCTCCCGCATGCATTTCTGGACTCATGTTAAAGCATCTAACCTGGGTAAAACCGGCCAGGGTTTCTATGCCGATGCGATGGTCGAGCATGACGGCCATGTCGGACAGGTGCTGAAACTGCTGGATGATCTCGATATTGCTGATAATACAGTTGTCGTCTACACTACCGATAATGGTCCGCACTACAACGCTTGGCCTGATGGTGCCATTTCACCTTTCCGTGGTGAAAAGAACACCAACTGGGAAGGTGGTTATCGCGTTCCGGCATTTGTTCGCTGGCCGGGAAAAATCAAGGCAAATCATACATCCAACGGTATGTTTGCTCACCTTGACTGGGTACCAACATTAATGGCCGCTGCCGGTGATGATGATATCAAGGATAAACTGTTGAAAGGTCACCGTGCCGGAGACATGACCTACAAGGTTCATCTGGATGGCTATAATCAGCTTCCCTATCTGATGGGTAGGGAAGATGAATCCCGCCGTAATACCTTCTTCTATTTCAATGATGATGGCCAGTTGGTTAATGTGCGCTGGAATGACTGGAAACTGGTCTTTGCAGAGCAGCGTGCACGTGGTTTTGCAGTATGGAGTGAGCCTTTTGTCTGGCTGCGTCTGCCCAAAATCTTCAACCTGCGTCGAGACCCATTTGAACGGGCAGATCTTGATTCAATGGTCTACGAAAAGTGGTGGGTTAACCATGCATTCCTGATTATGCCAATGGCAGGGCAAGTTCAACAGTTTGTCATGACATTCAAGGACTATCCGCCAAGGCAGAAGCCAGCCAAGTTTAACGTGGATGCAATAATGGAGATGCTGTACAAATTTATGCCTGCTAAAGGCTGATTATTTTTTCTTAAACGCCTGCAAGCCTGCTGCTTGCAGGCGTTTTTTTATATTTGCGAAAAATTGTTCTATAGTTCTATGGCAAAATAGACCAATGATGAAATTTCACGAGCGGGCAGATAAGTGATTGACGTACCACCTGCTGCTCTTATAGATTTAAGCTATTCAACCCAGAGGCAGGGAATCAGGAACAGACTGTGGATATATCTGTGCCCCAGTACTCGCGACCTTCGACAGGCGCTTCAAAGAACCATACCCAAGTGACCGCTTTGCCGGTCAGCAAGCTGCTGCACGTCTCTTTCTCCTCCTGGCGATGGTGCCACTGGCGTTAACCACCCCTTTCAGCCTTATTTTTTCGCATGCCCGATGCTTGTTGCTGTAGTTATGCGAAATATTCCGAATACAACGTTTATAACGAATAAATACCGATTTCAGGTATTGGTTACATTGCAGGTTTATATCTTATGACTCCGGAGTTATTCGGTAAGCTGGCCGCGGAAGGCTACAACCGCATCCCTGTGGTATGTGAAATCCTGGCGGATCTGGAAACGCCGCTCAGTACTTATCTGAAGTTGGCTGACGGTCCATACTCTTGCCTGCTTGAATCGGTACAGGGTGGCGAGAAGTGGGGGCGTTACTCCTTTATTGGGCTGCCTGCCCGTGAAGTCGTGCGTATCTATGGGCATCAGGTTGAAATTACCCGCGATGGTGAAATCTTCGAAACCACGCAGGCCGCTGATCCTATTGACTGGGTAGGTATGTATCAGGCACGTTTCAAGGTGCCTGATTTGCCTGATTTACCGCGTTTCCATGGCGGTCTGGTTGGCTATTTCAGCTACGATACCGTTCGCTATGTAGAACCGAAACTGCATAACTCGACACCAGAAGATGATATGGGGACACCGGATATTCTGTTAATGCTGACAGATGAACTGGTAGTGTTTGATAACCTGAGCGGCAAACTGATGCTGGTGGTTCATGCCGATCCGGCAACGGATAATGCACTGGAGCAGGCGCAGCAACGTCTGCAGCAGCTGGAACAAACCCTGCGTGATAGCCATGCCCGTTCACCTCAGTCGAAACCCGGATTAGTTCCGGTCACCGAAGATGATTTTGAATCAGTTATCGGTCAGGAAGCCTTTGAAGGTGCGGTTGAAAAAATCCGGGATTACATTCTGGCTGGAGACTGCATGCAGGTGGTGGTTTCCCAGCGTATGTCCGTGCCGTTTGAATGTCCGCCGCTGAACCTGTATCGCGCGCTTCGTTGTCTGAATCCTTCTCCTTATATGTATTTCCTGAATCTTGGTGACCATCATGTTGTCGGCTCTTCACCAGAAATTTTGGCACGACTGGAAGAAGGTGAAGTGGCTGTGCGCCCGATTGCCGGTACTCGTAAACGTGGTGCTACCGAAGCCCGCGATCTGGAGCTGGAACAGGAACTGCTGGCTGATCCGAAAGAGATTGCCGAACACCTGATGTTGATCGATCTGGGACGCAATGATGTTGGCCGGGTAGCCAAGACCGGTTCCGTGGAACTCACCGATAAAATGACTATCGAACGTTACTCACATGTGATGCACATTGTGTCCAACGTAAAAGGTCAGTTAAAAGAAGGTCTGGGAGCACTGGATGTGTTGCGGGCAACATTGCCTGCGGGAACACTCAGCGGCGCACCGAAAGTGCGGGCGATGGAAATTATTGATGAGCTGGAGCCTGTCAAGCGCGGTGTTTATGGTGGTGCAGTTGGCTATCTGGCGTGGAACGGCAATATGGATACTGCGATCGCGATCCGTACCGCTGTGATCAAAGATAATCGCCTGTATATTCAGGCCGGTGCCGGCGTTGTTGCTGATTCACAACCGGAACTGGAATGGAAAGAAACCCACAACAAGGGGCGGGCCATGTTCCGCGCTGTTGCCATGACCCAGCAAGGATTAACTGACGTTTAACTCTGCAGCCAAAAGTCTTTGCGTGGTTCGTATGCAGGAAGTGCAGTTTCAGTTAAACCGTAGCAATACTCAGAGTAATAGCTGGGTACGTTTATGTCGGCGGATTTCGGAATCAATCTGGTTCCAGGGATTGGTGATTGGGCTGATTACCCTGAACGGCATTGTCATCGGGTTGGAAACCAGCAGTTATATGCAGGCTCGATATGGTGAACTGTTCTGTGCGCTGAACTATTTGGTGGTTGTCGTCTTTGTTGTTGAGGTGGTCATCAAAATAAGTGCGCATGCGCCCCGGTGTCATGATTACTTTCGCAACGGCTGGAACTGCTTTGATTTTACGGTAACGGTATTGAGCCTGCTGCCTGCGGCGGGCAGTCTCGCCAGCCTTGCCCGAATGGCGAGACTGCTGAGGGTGATGCGAATTATTTCCGCGTTTCCGGAGCTGCGACTGATTGTTGCAACATTGATTCGCTCTATCCCGAGTATGGGACATGTCGTGATGTTGATGGGGATTATCTTCTACATCTATGGCGTGCTGGGTTATCACCTGTTTAGCGAGATTGATCCGCAACACTGGCGCTCATTGGGTATTGCACTGCTGACACTGTTCCGCATTGTGACGCTGGAAGACTGGTCAAAGGTTATGTATAGCGCCATGGAAGTGTATCCCATGGCGTGGATTTATTTTGTGAGCTTTGTTGTCTGTGGCACTTTTGTGGTGGTTAACCTGTTTATTGCCGTAGTCATCAACAACCTAGATGAAGCCAAAGCCGAGCGCCTGAAAGAACTGACACCGATACCTGATCAGGCGGAAATTCTGCGGGAGCTGCAGGCAACCCGGGAAGCGCTGACAAGATTACAAGCCCGAATCGAGAAACATGATGATGCGGTTCGGGAGGAGAAGAAATATGCTGATGATCGATAATTATGACTCATTTACCTACAACCTTGTGCAGTATTTTGGTGAGCTGGGGGCTGAAATTCAGGTTCATCGTAATGATGAAATCACCATTGAAGAAATTGAAGCGCTGAACCCGGAGCGTATTGTTGTTTCGCCTGGGCCGTGTACCCCGAACGAAGCAGGCATTTCCATGGATGTAATAAAACACTTTGCCGGAAAACTGCCGATACTGGGCGTTTGCCTTGGGCATCAAAGCATCGGACAGGTCTTCGGTGGCAAAATTATCCGGGCAAAACAGGTGATGCATGGCAAAATCTCACCGGTTTTTCATGAAGATAAAGGTGTTTTTGAGGGGCTGCCTAACCCTGTTTCCGTGACACGTTATCACTCATTGGTAATTGAAAAGGAAACGTTGCCTGAATGTCTGGAAATTACCGCATGGACACAAACACAGTCTGGTGAAGAGTCCGGCGAGTTTGATGAAATTATGGGCGTTCGCCATAAAACGCTGGATATTGAAGGGGTTCAGTTTCACCCGGAATCAATCATGACTGAACAGGGTCATGAACTGCTGGCCAACTTTCTAAAACGCTAATACGGCATCAGGCGTTAAGACGACAATTAAATAACAGAGGTTAGCGATGAACATTAAAGAAGCAATTGCAAGAGTTGCTGAAAACCTGGATCTGAGCCGGGATGAAATGCGCACCGTCATGCAACAGATCATGACCGGTGAATGCACCCAGGCTCAGATCGGTGCATTCCTGATGGGATTGCGCATCAAAAGTGAAAGTATTGATGAAATCACAGCGGCTGTTGAGGTGATGAGAGAGCTGGCAAAGCCGGTGACCGTTAATGCTGATCACCAGGTTGATATTGTGGGTACCGGTGGGGATGGCGCACACATCTTCAATGTATCAACTGCCTCATCTTTTGTGGCTGCGGCCGCAGGAGCCCATGTTGCCAAACATGGTAACCGTGGTGTTTCCAGCTCTTCCGGTAGTGCTGATTTATTGATGTCTGCCGGTATTAATCTGGAAATCAGTGCAGAGCAGGTTGCCCGTTGCGTGGAAGAAGTTGGCATTGGCTTTATGTTTGCCCCGGCTCACCATGCGGCAATGAAAAATGTAATTGGTCCGCGTCGTGAAATGGGCATTCGCACAATGTTCAATGTGCTGGGACCCATGACGAACCCTGCCGGTGTTAAAAACCAGCTGATCGGTGTGTTTACCAAAGAACTGTGCCGCCCGATGGCTGAAGTGCTGAAGCGCTTGGGCAGTGATCATATTCTGGTAGTACATTCAGCGGATGGCCTTGATGAAATCAGTCTCGCCAATGAAACCTGGGTTGCTGAACTGAAAGACGGTGAAATCACCGAATACAGCATCAAGCCGGAAGATTTTGGTATTGAAAGCCAAAGCCTGATTGGTTTGAGTGTTGAATCGCCTGCTGAATCTCTGGCGCTGATTCAGGATACGCTGGGCAAGCAGGAAGGCAAATACGCAGCCAAGGCCGCTGATATGGTCGCTCTGAATGCCGGTGCAGGCATTTATGCCGCGAATCTGACTGCAACATTAAAGCAAGGTATTGAGATGGCGCAGGACGCTATCTCCAGTGGGCTCGCATTAGAAAAAATGCGTGAACTGGCCAGTTTTTCTAACCTGATGGCAGAGGTAAGCGAGTGAGCGTTCCTACAATTTTACAGAAGATCATTGCTCGCAAGCATGAAGAAATTGCTGAGCGTAGTCAGGTCGCCACACTGGCTGATCTGCGACGGACAGCTGAGAGTGCAGATGCGGTAAGAGGCTTTGCATCTGCGCTGGAGCAGGGCGCAGCTGCAGGCAAAGCAGCGATTATTGCTGAAATCAAAAAAGCATCGCCAAGCAAAGGCGTTATTCGCCCTGACTTTAAACCGGCTGAAATTGCGGAAAGCTATGCCCGAGCCGGTGCCGCCTGTTTATCGGTTTTAACCGATGCTGATTTTTTTCAGGGACATGAGGATTATCTGCAGCAGGCGCGTGAAGCCTGTTCACTACCGGCAATCCGGAAAGATTTTCTGGTTGATCCTTACCAGATCTATGAAGCGCGGGCGATTAATGCCGACTGTGTTTTGTTGATTGTTGCAGCGCTGGATGATGCGCAACTGCATGATTTGAATCAGCTGGCACTGGAACTGGGTATGGATGTGCTGGTGGAAGTGCATGACCAGCAGGAACTGGATCGTGCCCTGAAACTGAGCCCAAGGCTGCTGGGTGTTAATAATCGCAACCTGCATACCTTCGATGTTTCTCTGGAAACGACGCTGGAGCTGTATAAGCAGGCTCCCGAAGGTTCTCTGTTTATTACAGAAAGCGGGATTCATACGCCGGATGACGTGAAGCTGATGCTGGATAATGAAATCTATGGTTTTCTTGTCGGCGAAGCCTTTATGCGGGCTGATGATCCGGGAAGCCGTTTGCAGGAGCTATTCGGCTCTTTATCCTGAATGAAAAGCCCCGGTTGTTTAGCCGGGGTTTTCATTTGATATCACGAAAAGTACAGATGACCGGAAGCTACAATAATTGGCAGCGTGATGACTGTACGCAGTAGGAAAAGCTTTAACAGATCAAAAAAACCTAAAGGTATTTTTGATCGCATAATTAACACACCCACCTCCGACATATAAATCAATTGGGTGACAGACAAAGCCGCAATTACAAAGCGGGTCAGCTCACTTTCTATTCCCCGTGCCAGTGTCGTTGGCAAAAACATATCCGCAAACCCCAATAATATTGCCGGTGCTGCCTTGTCTGCTTCGGGCAGGTTGAATAATTCCAGTAGATAGGACAACGGTGACGCGAGTGTATGGAATATGTTTGTGTGCTCTGCAATTACCAGTCCCAGTGTGGCAATAGTCATAATAACGGGCAGGAACACCATCCAGATATCCAGTGCACTGTGAACACCATTTCTTAACAGGGCAACAGGACCGGGGCCATTTTTAGCCTGTTGCAGGGCTGCTTCCATTCCCTTCGACAATGTCATTATTTCTTCAGCAGGCTTTTCATTAACGGCTTCGGGGTAGAAGGTATCCGGGATACGAGAAAGGGGTGGGATTCTGGGTAAAATTGCTGCAGCAATCAGGCAGGTAAGAATAATTGTGCCGTAATACCACAGAAACATATGCTCCAGTTCAACAAAGCTCAAAACCACGATGCTGAAAGTGATCGAAACAACAGAAAAACTGGTTGCGATAACCGCCGCTTCTCTGCCGGTATAGTAACCACGCTCATATTGCCGGCTGGTGATCAGCGTACCGACGGTTCCATCACCCAGCAGCGAGGCAATCACATCAACAGTCGCAAATCCGGGAATAGTAAATACCGGGCGAAGCACCCGGTTCATCAGGCAGCCGATCAATTCAACCAAACCGAAATCAAGCAGCAGTGGCAGAAAAAGTCCGGCCAGAAGAAAGAAAACCACCAGAATTTTTAACAGTTCATGCAGCACCAGACCACCGGTATCATCCGACCAGATCCATGCTGGGCCAATTTGAAATAGCACCAGCAGCGACAGGCTGGCTCCGGCAATTCTGATAAGCAACCAGAAATCACTGGTGAAAAATAGAGATGATAATAGTTTGCTGTTTCTTATCTGACGGATATCAGCAAACCGGACGATCAGGGTAATTCCGGCAGAAATCACCATCAGACTGGCTACAAATGCAGGTAAATACTGCTCAAACCAGGCAATTAACTGGTTGCCAATAACCCCGACCATAATCGTAGGCTGTCCATGGTAGGAAACCGGGGTCAGAAACAGGAATATTCCCAGCCCTGAGGGAATCAGGAACTTAAGCAGGTGGCGTATTTTATTGCCCGGAGGCTCTGAAAGTGACTCTGCTGCATCCATTATCATTGTTCCTGATGCGGGATAAAATGAAAAAATATGCTTTTCAGGATAGTTAGAATGCATTAAATAATAAAAGTTCAGCTTGATTATGTTGTCTATATGAATATTTATTGTGACCAGGTTGTTATTTTAAATGGTTTATACTGGTTTTCGGTTGCTGCTTTCAGTGATTCAAGTAATTGTTGGTTGCAGGTGATATCGGTAAATGTTTCACCATGATTTTCAACCAGGTAACAGGTAGCGTTTAAAGACGGCAGGTTAAAATCGGAAATGATCGGAAACTGGTTCGTAGCATAAGTGTCAAGTGTTGCGTGCCAGCTCGGGGGAACGAATTCATCAGTATGTACGGGCGGGATCAGTAATCCCAGTAATAATAGGCTGTGGGTAGAGATATGCTTATAAACATCCTTATACTCCATGGCAGCAACCTGCTGCAGCCAGGCAGGTACAATTTTCAGGACTTGTATTGCTTCAGGGTGACGTTGACTTTGTTCGCCGATTTTATACATATCGGTCACCACGGGTATCAACTGTGGCCATTCGCAGAGCAGTAATACGGATTCTGTAGCAGCGTTGTTGACCGTAGAACCTGGATGTCCTGCAGTCTGGTTTAGATTGAACAAAATACATTTAGCCTGACTTGCGGCATCACCGGCATTGAGCGGTGAACCGTGAAAAGACGCTAGAGTTGAGCCCAGATGTTGCAGACAATATATCAGCTGAATCGCTGCCCTGTCGGTTGTTGTGGTAGTCATTCCATCGTGGAAAAAGCGGTTGGCGATCAAACCGGAAAGCTGGCTGACCAATTCGGGGTATTGACTGTTGATCTCCATCAGCCATTGTTCATGCAGTTTAATTTCTTCACTATCATTTCTTTTATTCAGTCGTTGATGAGATGTGGAGTATAACTTCAACTCATCTTGCATGCTGCCACTCATTGCCTGAGACAGAATAACGGCACAGACCGGAAAATGTTTGATAAATGCTTCCACCTTCCAACCGATTTCCGATTTAGCAAGGCACGTGGTTAATTCCGAAACAATCTTGCCAGTGGCCGGTTTGAACTGCAGTAGAGCCTTATTAAAAGCCCATGCTTCATCCAGAACCATAGCACCGAGTACTGTCTGTCTGTCGTGAGATTCGAATTGGGTATCCAGCAATTCAAGGGATGCATGCTCGGATGTTACAAGCGAATTCAAATTAACTGCCAGACTCATAAATAGGGTGCGGTAGAACCATTGAAAACGAAGGTGACGTTTTACTTTTTCATTAATCGCTTCCGCAGCAGACAATCCCATTCTGGCTTTCAGGGTCTCCAGATCAGAGAGGTCATCCGGATAGTCTGCCAAAGTTTTTCCTTTTGCAGGAAAAACAGCCGAGTCCTTGTTATTAAGCTTTCGGGTCAGCCATTCCTCTGAGCTGTCAAGAAAACACTGACTGATTACATAAAACTTGTGGCTCATAGTCTGGGCATAGTCGGTGGGTTGGTTTATTGCCCCTGCATCTGGTTCAAGGTGTGCTTTTTTGCGGGATAAATAAGTAAGTGCGGCGTGAAATAGTGGGTGGGTTGTCTGCAGATCATGATCATTCTTGAAATCGGCAGCTTTGTCCGCCAGCTGGGTCTGCGGGTCTTTCAGCGTTACTGCTGTGATTGGTGCTCCCTTGGTCGTTTCCAGCAGATCGGGCCTGAGAGTGGCCATAATAGCCAGTGTTCCGGCATCAATATCCTGCACGGTTGGCAGCAGTGATGATACAGAAATTGTCTGGGTAACGGGGTCATAACGCAGTGCCACAAAGTCAGTGGTGTCATCCTCCTCCTCACAAACCTCTTCCTCATCAGTATTCTGATTCTCTGTTGTTTCTCCATTCCACATGGCTGCAGCCTGCGGCGCTGACAGTGAAAGTATTAAATACAGCAGCAATGTACCCAAAAACAGAGTGGCGGTTACCGCGCACTTAGTACTAAACAAAGGCGAAAGATTCTGCATTATGCTCATTCCCTCTGGGTTGGCAGGTGGGCTGTTGGACTGTGTCTGAGATGTGTATGCCGGCCTTACATCAGCACTTTGGGAACCAGAACTCCCCAGTTGTTCGCCACCTTGATTAACACGACCTTCCCTGAAACATTATCGGACAGGGTTGCCGGGTCGGCTGTATCAATAATGTGAAAGTATTCTTGGGGTGGCATGCGGTCATCGTCAGGATATTGATGCTGTAGATATTGCCAGTATGACTCTGCTGCTTTCTTGAATGCCGGGTTGGCCATAATCAGGGAGCAGCCTTTCAGAACGGTTTGATAAAGGTGTCGCAGGTAATTGCCCGATGGTTCACCTGCTTCCAGCTGCTCGATAAGAGCCATTAGTGGAGCGATATCAACGCCATTGCTTTGATGATACTTTCCATAATTCTCGCGAGTCTTTTTCAGCCAGTTATCACCGGATTTATCATTGGCATTCAGCCAGGTAGCTTTTCTGGAAAGTTTAAGCAGATACCCCATCAGGCAGGCATGTTTCAGATCCTGCTGCTGTTGTGGCAGTGGTTGGTAGAAGTAAAGGCTGCGCAGGTTAGATTCCATAGCTATGAGCCGTTTTCTGTCTTTTTGTCCGGTACCTTTTACTTCAGCCAGCTGCCTGACAAGCGCGTGCATCAGGGTGGGGCGCAGAATGTCGGTATGATCGGACAAAAGCTGTTCGGGACGGTAGACAGAGACAGCCGGTTGGTCATTTACGACGGTATCAGCAGTATGTGAAACGGTGGACTGTGGCGGGTTGACAACATAGGGGTCGGCAAAGTATTTCAACGCCTTCGGGTTGGTATGATTCTGGTTCAGATGGGAGCACAATAACAGCGAAATGAAATTGATCTGTCGTTCATCTTCCGGAATCTGTAGTTCTTGGTAGCGGGTATGTAATTCCCGCCGAATTGATCTGACTGCGTCACCGTGTGGCATGTTCTGGCAGAGAGATTCTATGTATTCAATGTGGGAATAAATCCTCAGCTGCGGGTCTTGCAATAATTCAGGGTGATAGAAAAAGGTTCCTGTCGCCAGGTTATATAATGTTGTACCGAGTGCCTGAAGATCCATGGTAAACGGATCATAGGAGAGCAACCCGCCACTGTTGTCAGTTTCCGAACGGGAAAATGCACCGCCGCTGTAAGCTACGGTGCCGGTAACGGAACTGGCGGCGCTTTGACCGCTGCCAAAATAAAATTCTGAAATGCCGAAGTCACCGATGCGAATAAAACCATCGGCATCAATAAAAATATTGGACGGTTTGATATCCCGGTGAGCAATCTGGCGCGAGTGTATCGACAGGATGTAGTCCAACAGCTGAATATTGACTGCCCAGCACTGGAAACCAGTCAGTCTGCCGTGTTCTTTAATCCAGCTGGAGAGATCGCCACCTGGACAAAATGCCTGCAGCTGATAATGCCAACGTTTATATTGAGGAGCCTGTTTGCTGCGCCTTCTGGCCTTTAGTGAGAATGTATGTTGCTTGTGAACCTGAACGCCGTACGGGTGCCTGAGGGCATCTATTTTGAGCAGCCCGACTTCTTTGTAATCGGCATGTTCCGGTTTTTGGTAGTTGGCAACCAGCTTTAATGCCAGTGGCGAAGCTGACTCGGTGCCCGCCTTTTTTGTCGGTGCTACCAGATAGCACTGTGCTTCACCACCACTGCCAAGTCTCTTCAGAAGCATAAATTCATTGCGAAGTTTTTCCGGAACACTGGCATTGTAGGCAGAGTTGTAAGGGTAGTCTTCCAGAGGTATTGGCTCAGTGATGGGGAAAGGAGCTTGGGGTATCTCGGGTAAACCGTTGGTGGCAGTTTCGTAGCCGAGCTCAATTAGGTGTACAGCTTCCTTCATTGCGGAGCTGAGAGTGTCTTCTCTGGCTCTTGGTTGCCAGGTGTTTTTCCCAAGTCTTAAGCGGATGTCGTCCAGTGATACAGTTCTATTGATGTCATCTTTTTCGGCTCTGGCTTGCTGGTTGGCACTTTCTACCAGAACAGTGCACTGAATAGCTTTGGTTGGAACAGCAGTATATTGCTCTTTAGTGTTTTTCAGACGACTATTGAGAATATCAATAAAGCTTTCATAGACATCCTCTCTCTCTGTACACGACATGAAAAAACTTTTCAGGTCTCGGTATGTTGTGCTGTCTGGCTTGATGGGACCGGTAACTGTCGCCATGATCTCTATCAGCGTCAATATCTTTTTGCCAACAAGTTGGGCAAACATGTTGGCCGGAAAGGCTTGTGGAGAAGTGGTGAAGGTCTTCCATATTAATTCCCGCAGGCAGTTAACAAGTAGCGGTTTCTCTTTTAGCCGTTTGGCTCGATTGGTCACTAGGAAAGTCAGGAACGCTTCCGCTACCGGGTCTCCTGTGTCAGGGTTATAGTCAGAGACCCAAAAAGGGGTGCTACTATTATCGTCAAATTCCTTGGTATTGAGCCAATTGATGTATGTGGCAATAGCGCCGAGTTCCGCTGTTGAGAAGTCACCGATAAGCGCGAGTGTGATACATTCCTTTTTCAGGATAGGCTCAAGTATCATCCCGGAGCTTTTAAACCCGGCTGCCAGTTTAAAATCACCACCCAGCAGATGAAACAACAACAGCTTCCCGGTGATTGTCAGCTCGGTGAAAGCCTCTGTTATCATTTTAATCTGTTCTTCTGTTGTGTCTTTTTTCTGATTTATACCTGTCTCAGGCGGCTGCCTCGATCTTAAGGCAGGAAAAATCGAGACCGGGTGGAAATGTTGCCTGTCGGTTGCAAACACCATGGATTTAAGCGTTTTGTAGGTCATTTTTCCGCTATCCCTGCGTGAACCCAGTTCAACCTGGAAGCATCGCAGTTGGGTGACGGGCGCCGTCCGATTTTTCACTAACCTTAGTTCACGTGCGCTGTATGTAAACTGGCTGATTGACGAGTGCTGGCAGACAAAGTCGGGTGGCTTGGAATCAGGGTGCGCTTTTTCCTCGCTGGGTAATGAGCTGCTCAGTGAATAAAGTTTTATAACCGAAGGGCTTCTGGCAGGGATATCTAGTTGGAAGCCCAGTACAGTATCTGGCTGGTCAATCCGGAACTTGCAACTTCGGACAGGGGACTTTGTATTCCGGCTTTCGATAAGGTAATGGCCGTGACCCTGAATAGCCAGGGTGGCTGATTTGGTATCCGGTTCATCATAAGTTGCTTTTGGATAGAAATAAAAAATCCACTCAAGTTTCTGTTTTTTGCCTGCTTGGCTGTGTGTAGTAACAGCGATCACACTCAGCATAATAATGAGGTGTGATACAGTTGTTATTTTGCAAAGCAACAGGCACTTTCGATTGATAAAACAACCCATCATTTTCTGATTATTGCCAGAGTATTCTTAAGTATCTTTGGAGCATATTCCCCGCTGCTTACGGCGAATTACTCAAACTTACTTCATGTTCCGCTCCTTGGAGAGGAATGGTTGCTTTGATTTATAGATTTTTACACGCAGAGCCTAAATTAAAGTAGCAGATTATACAGGGGGAATATTCTAATCCTTGAGCCTAAATTCCCCACAGCTTGCTTCGAGGTAGTTCATTAATCATTACCCAGGTAGCAGAGCGACAATTGTCTGTTACTCTGAAGCAGCACTTCCATGAAAAATAAGTGCTGCCATCGTAGGGCTCAGCAGTGAGCGATAGCGGGAGTTTTCTGCAGCCAGCTTATTGAATTCCTGATAGCCAATAGCGGCAATATCACAATTTTCACTGGCTTCTATGTTTATGGATTCAATGTTGTCGGATAGGCTCAGGTCTGTCTGGCAGAAAAAATCACCTGAGCGCAGACTGACGATGTTTATCGTTTTTCCAGAGTCGCTGATCGCAGTAATGGCAATGGAACCGCTCACAATATAGAAAAGCAAATCTGCAGGTGTGCTGTTATCAAGTAAAGGCTTTTTAGCAGAGCACTTGCGACGTTGGCACTGGGCAAGCAGGGTTTTCTTATCCTGGTTGTTCAGTGGCGGTCGAATATTAATGGCTACCATTACAGTCCTGATTTCTTTTTTGTACTTATAAGACCGTAGTAAGTTATACGATCGTATTATTACCTATGCTGCGATAGTAATGTGGATGTGTCGTATTAATCAAAGGTTATTAGCGAGCTTTTGAAGTTTTGAGTAAACACTGGCTTTTACAGCCATCCTCTCTAGAATGGTGCGGATAATAAATAGGAGAAAAGCAGTGGAAGTCAGCGTCAAATGGGTTGATGGTGTGCGTTTTGTGGGCGAAACGGGTAGCGGGCATTCAGTTGTAATGGATGGTCCTCCGGATCACGGTGGCCGTAATCTGGGCACTCGCCCAATGGAAATGGTACTACTCGGGCTGGCAGGCTGTGCGGCATTTGATGTGGTCATGCTACTGCGTAAAACCCGTCAGGAATTTGTCGACTGTGAAGTGAAGGTGAAGGCTGAGCGAGCAGAAACTGTTCCGGCTGTTTTTACTGATATTGATTTACAGTTTGTTATTTCCGGCGATGTTGGAGAAAAACAGGTTGAAAGGGCGGTTTCTCTTTCAGCTGATAAATATTGCTCGGTTGCCAGAATGCTGGGTAATGGTGGCGTGAATATTACTCATCACTATGAAATAAGATAAATGAACATAACCACAGCTATCTACAACGATAGCTGTGCAATAGTCTTAAAGCGCTCAGCCGGGTGGCCAGCGTAATTTCCTGCCTCCCGAAGTTTTAATTATCAGGGGCGCTCCAGCGGCATGATAGACATAATCATACTGCCGACCATGGGAAGGTAATAGACTCCGGCAGCGATCAACAGAGCCAGCGATGCCAGTGGAAATATATAGCCTGCTGCTTGTATTCCTGTACTTGCTTTGGGAGGAGGGTTTCCATATTCATTAATACCGGGCGACCCTCCAGCGATTGTCGTATAAAACATCAGAAAAAGATTGAGTATCGGTACGGCGAGCAAGGGGGACAGCCAGCCTGAATGTTCCAGATCATGAAGCCTGGGAACGACCAGAACAATCTGCCAGATACAGCAGCCTGCCCATATCATGAATAAAGTGGTGTGAATAATTGCGTTCGGCTCGCCTAATACACGGGACTGAAAGGTGAGAAGGATCGTTGTAATAAGCGCTGAAGCAAGAAATACTCCCCAGCTCCAGGCTGAATATCGGGAACGTCCCATACGCAAGCCCGATTTCTGAAACAGGTTGGCAGATGATTGTTCTTCTTTTGGTTCAAGGCGGATATGGGTTTTGGCAGGTATTTCCGCCGGAGGAATAACAATACAGTGTCCACCGGCTTTTATAATGGCTTTCTCGTAATGGCTCGCCTGAGTCTGATTAAGTCCTTTCTTCAGAATAACGGGCTTACCGGAAAATAACCGTTCCAGCTGAATTTCGGTGATATTGAAAAGGCGGGCAAAGTTACGCCTCACGGTATGCAGATCCTGTTTCGGCTGAACCTGTCCATTAAAAACAATACGATAATTCGGGGCTTCCATATTTTTATCAGCATCCTTGACTGTAATCGCAAGTCTCCCGGCTACTTTATGTAACCGGGTCTGTTTTTAATTAAAGCGTTTTGAGATATTCGACCAGATCCCAGCGTTGTTGTTCATCAAGCGGTGGAAGTACGGTGCCATCCATTTGTGGCGTGCGTCCTGCGGCATATTCATGCCCTGAATTCAGATTGCCTCTTGCGCCAGTGGTAAACTCAGTACCCTCGTAGCCTTGGGTAATAAAGCCTACTTTTTCAGGATCAAACTGCCGACTGCCGGTAATAAAACTATCGGGGCGATATTCTCCGTTTTCAGAGTCTCCGGCCTTTTTGGCAGGCAGTAACAGATCATAAAGGGTGGGGACAGAGCCATTATGAAGATAAGGGGCGGTTGCCCAGATGCCGTTCAGTGAGCGAGCCTTATAAGCCAGTAGTGACTGATAGGGTTGTGCCGTGGTGTCTGGCTCATAGTTGCCATTCTTTATGCTGGCTTTTATATCGTTATTGAAAAACGACATGCCTAATGTATAAACCCAGTCCGCAAAACGGCGAATTGCCCATTTGTCTGCATCGGGTGTTCCGACAACGCCTTTGGTTGCAGAAGTCAGAACCTGCACAACAGGTGCCGTTTCCTTGATCAGCATGGTGCCGACACCGACATCCTGATAGGTGTGCTCAAAATTACCTGATTTGCCGGTGTAATTAACGCTGTTTTCAGCCATCGCCGGGTCAGTGCCAACCTGTTTCAGGCCGGACATCTGGGCAATAACTTTTCGATCCCAGTTGTTTCTGTCGATCACTTCATGACAGGACTGGCAATAACGGGCATAAATTTTCTGTCCCCGTTGTGCTTTTTCCTTATCAACTTCGCCAAGAATTGCTTCAGGCCAGACCGGGGACTTCAGGCTTTTAAGGTGAGCTTCCAGCCGCTGGAGGTTTATGAGATCAATGGATGATGTGAAATCGACATGTTTGCGTTTATTACTCTGACCTGTCAGATAAGCAGAAATACTGAATCCGGCATCTTCGGCAGTCCAGTCAAGAATACCGAAAACACCGATGACCTCTCCGGTATTACGACCAATAGGTCCGAGCCCGGCATTGGATGCCAGCCCGTTCCACTGAACATAATCAGACTGCGCAATATCCCACAGGAACGGATAGCTGACGGGGGCATTGGGTTCATTAAACAGCGCATCTCGCACTTGCAGAATCTGCTGCATGGATAAGTCCGGATAACCGGGCTCACCGGACATCAGTCGTTTGACGATAAGACTGAAATCTTTATCACCGAGAATAGTGTCATTAACATCACTCAGGACATTATCAACTTCTTCATCTGTCAGCACTGGCTGTCCTGATGTATCTGTTAAGTCGGCTAATGTATCGGCAACATTTTTCTTGCTGAGAACATATTGTAAAACGCGGTTGTAAATACGACCGAATGCATCTAGGCGGGCATGACCATAGCTCACATCACTGTGGTTGATGGTGTTGTAAAACTCGCGAGTATCCAGCCATTTAGAAAGGTCACTTAGTACATCCTGTTCTGTTTCATAATCATTCTCCAGTGTCAGCACCTTGCTTACGAAACGGTTGCGCTTTTCATCGTTTTCAAGGGTTTGACGAAGTGCCGATTCCATGGAAGTGAGGAAACCAACCATATCTGCCATGGCCGGGCCGCCGTCTATCCGAATAGCTTTGTTTTGATAGTTGATTTGCGCAGTATGGCAGGCAGCACAGGTGAAACCCATATAGTCTTTGCTTTTATAGGTTTCTTTGACAAATCCGACAGCCAGCCCATCCGGATTAAAGAATGTTGCTTTCTGGGGCAGGTATCGATAGCGATCCATATTGCTGTTGGCGCGCACCAGCTCGGTTGAGCTTTTCTGTTCCAGCGATAAATAAAAGTCGTAAGGTAGCAGGGCGGAACCCTGAGTGGTGTTATAGAACCAGAGAGTGTCGGAGGGCGACCACCCCTGTTTAAGGTAAACCGGTGTTTCATAGCTTTCGCCATAGGCACCGCTTTCAATCGCAATAGCGCCACGATCTTTATCGCGATCCAGAATCTGGTAGGTTTTTCCGGCGGCGAGCGTCAGCAGCACAATAATAAACAGTCCAAAGCACCAGAATGCAATGTGTCGTTTATGTTGTTTCAAAAATAGATTGATACTGCTCAGCAGCGAAAAAATCAGCCGGATAGCCATGATAAAGATCCTTTTAGATGGCTTTATTTTTATTATTTTCTACGGCAATGATTTCATTTTTGAGAAAAATAGCAAGTGCTCACATTCTTTCCTGTGAGCACTATCTGTGGCCTTTTTTAAGGCTCTTCAGGGATAACTGTGGGTAAAAGCGAACAAGATTTGAGGATAGAAACACCAGTGCCTGACTTTTGATAGCTTTTTGTTGATGGACAAAAAAAACAACAAAAGGCAGCACTGATGCTGATTAAAACTATCCTCAATAAAGTTCATAAACTCAAGTCTTTTGTTTATCAGGATGTAAAACTCGGCTTCTATCAGGGCTCTGAAGTATTCAATGTGACTGTGGCTCCACGGAAGAACAGTCATGCTATCTGCTCAGGATGCAAAAAAGCTGCTCCGGGCTATGACCGCCTTACTGAGCGTCGCTTCGAATTCGTTCCCCTCTGGGGCATCAGGGTTTTTCTGCTCTACAGAATGCGTCGGGTTGAATGCAAGACATGTGGTGTAAAGGTTGAACAGGTTCCATGGGCGGATGGCAAGAAAGAACTTACCAAAGTCTACATGCAGTTTTTGGCAAGCTGGGCCCGAAAGCTCTCGTGGAAAGAGGTTGCCTGCATTTTCAATACCTCATGGGAGAAGGTCTTTCATGCTGTTGAGTATGTGGTTGAATGGGGCAAAGCACATCGCCCTCTCGACAATATCAAGGCCATTGGTGTAGATGAGGTGGCGTATCAAACAGGTCATAAATACCTGACTGTGGTTTACCAGATCGACCGTGATTACACACGGCTGTTGTGGGTTGGACAGGAGCGAACCGAAGCCACCATTCGCCGTTTCTTCTCATTCTTTGGTGCACAGAGAAGCCAGCAGTTGGAATATGTCTGCTCTGACATGTGGCAGCCCTACGTGAAAGCGATTGCGGAGTATGCCAGCCAGGCGCTGCATATTCTGGATCGTTTTCATATTGTTGCCATGTTGAACAAGGCCATTGATGAAGTCAGAGCCTCAGAACACAAACAGCTTCAGGCAGCCGGATATGAACCTGTTCTGAAAAAAACTCGCTGGTGCCTACTCAAGAGAAAAGAGAACCTGACCGAGAAAGAAGAGATCAAGCTAAACACAGTACTCCGGTACAACCTGAAAAGTGTCAGGGGTTACCTGCTCAGAGAAGAGTTCCAGGTTTTCTGGGACTAGTGTGCCGTAGCACATACAAGGGAAGTAAAAGGATTACTTTCTGAAGATGTGGAAGCTATGGAAGAGATGGCGGTAGACCCGCCGAAATCGGCTGTCGAAAGCAGGTTTCAAACCACCTCAAGCTGCTGTCGTTAAGAGCGGTGGTAGTGAGCGTTGAGGAAAAGGCGAAAGTAAATTCGTCGGCTCTTAATGGATTCCGGGGTGTTGAGGTAACTGCGGTTGAAACTAACGTCCACATTAGTGTAAAACAGCGGTATGATGAAGTTTCATGATCTCCTCGATAACGCCAAATGTTACGAACAAGTCAGGCAAATGCGCTGGCCGGATGGTGTCGTTTGTCCTCGCTGTCAAAGCCCTGATATTACCCGACAAGGTAAAGATGACACTCAGCCGGAGCGACAGCGTTACTGGTGCAAGTGTTGTCGTCGTCGCTTTGATGATCTGACTTTATCGGTGTTTTCAGGGCATCACCAGCCTTTAAAAATCTGGATACACTGCTTGTACCTGATGTCACTCAATCAGTCGAACAGACAGATTGCACTTGAACTTGACCTGAACAAAAGCGATGTGCAAAAGATGACACAGCAACTCAGGACAAGTGTCTGCAACAAACGCCCGGTCACCGTTCTGGACGGCAAGGTTGAATGTGACGAGGTTTACGTTGTATCGGGGCATAAAGGCCAGCCTGAAGCGGTGAAAAAAAAGGGCGGACAGCCCGCCGTAACCGTTTGAGAGGTGCTCGTGGTCGCGGTACTCTGGAGAAAGAAAAGCCTCCGATCTTTGGCATGATCCAGCGGGGTGGGCAGGTTGTGATCCGTATGCTGCCTAATGTCAAGCAGGTAACAATCAAGCCCCTGATTACAGAATTCATAGCGCCGGGAACGCTGATTTATACTGATGAATACAGCATTTACGACAGGCTTGAGCAATGGGGTTATGATCGTAAATCTGTCTGTCATGGCGCTGGGGAGTATGCCCGGGATGAAGATGGTGATGGTTTTCACGAGGTGCATGTGAATACGATGGAGGGCTTCTGGTCGTTGCTGCGATCCTGGTTGCGCCCTCACCGTGGAATTTCACAGGATAAGCTGCCACTATACTTGGGATTTTTTGAATGCATCCATAACATCAAACGTAGGGGAAAAGCAGCTATTTCAGGGTTGCTTGGCTTGCTGCTGGGGTAACCCCCCGGAATCCATTAAGAGCCAAAATTGGCTCTTAATGGATTCCGGGGTGTTGAGGTAACTGCGGTTGAAACTAACGTCCACATTAGTGTAAAACAGCGGTATGATGAAGTTTCATGATCTCCTCGATAACGCCAAATGTTACGAACAAGTCAGGCAAATGCGCTGGCCGGATGGTGTCGTTTGTCCTCGCTGTCAAAGCCCTGATATTACCCGACAAGGTAAAGATGACACTCAGCCGGAGCGACAGCGTTACTGGTGCAAGTGTTGTCGTCGTCGCTTTGATGATCTGACTTTATCGGTGTTTTCAGGGCATCACCAGCCTTTAAAAATCTGGATACACTGCTTGTACCTGATGTCACTCAATCAGTCGAACAGACAGATTGCACTTGAACTTGACCTGAACAAAAGCGATGTGCAAAAGATGACACAGCAACTCAGGACAAGTGTCTGCAACAAACGCCCGGTCACCGTTCTGGACGGCAAGGTTGAATGTGACGAGGTTTACGTTGTATCGGGGCATAAAGGCCAGCCTGAAGCGGTGAAAAAAAGGGCGGACAGCCCGCCGTAACCGTTTGAGAGGTGCTCGTGGTCGCGGTACTCTGGAGAAAGAAAAGCCTCCGATCTTTGGCATGATCCAGCGGGGTGGGCAGGTTGTGATCCGTATGCTGCCTAATGTCAAGCAGGTAACAATCAAGCCCCTGATTACAGAATTCATAGCGCCGGGAACGCTGATTTATACTGATGAATACAGCATTTACGACAGGCTTGAGCAATGGGGTTATGATCGTAAATCTGTCTGTCATCAGTAATTCCCGAGCACTTGATTAAAACCAGTGATACCAAGGGATAGCGGTAGTTCTGATATTCCCTAAATCGCAGACTTTGAGGTACAGTATGCAGACTATACATCTACAGTCGTATTCTCTGTGTCTTCAACAAAAAAACAACAAAAAGCGCTGGCTGAAAAACTAATCAGCGTCGTCTCCAAAGAAGCTGCCAAGGTTCCAGATTTTAGGCCGGTGAACAACCATGACAAGATCGCACTGCATGATGCCATCATGTGTGGCCTGGCGGTCATGCACCTTAAATATCCGTCGTTGCTGAAATTTGATCAGGACTGCGTACAGAATACAGATAAAATTCACAACCTGAAATCACTCTACAATGTCAATAGAGTGCCGAGTGATTCTCGCCTCGCTGAGCTGCTTGACCCGATCGAAACTCGGTATTTGCGGAAATTTTTCACGGCGTTATTCGCCTATGTTCAGCGCTCCGGGCGGCTCAGGCAGTTTGAGTACTTTGAGGAAGGCTATCTTGCGCCTATTGATGGGACGGGGCATTTTTCTTCGGGAAAAATTGATTGTCCAGAGTGCTGTGTGAAAAAGCCAGACAGCAAGAATCCCCAGTATTATCACCAACTATTGGGCTGCTGTCTGGTTAAGCCGGGCAAGAAAGAAGTGCTGCCTTTAATGCCGGAACCCATTATTCAACAAGTCGATGCTTCAAAAAACGACTGTGAAAAAACAGCACTCGAAAGGCTCCTGTCGAATATTGCCAGAGAACACCCACACCTTAAGTTGGTACTGAATTTTGACGACTTGTACTCCGATGGTCCCACGATCAAATTGGTGAAATCCTACGACTACAGCTTCATTATGGTCGCGAAAGACACCAGCCATGTGTCGCTTTATGAGGCCGTCGATGAGATGGACATCGCCGGTAAGGTCACACGTTATGAATTCACCGATGAAGACGGCTACCGGCATTGGTTCCGGTTCATCAATGGCGTTCCCATCAACAAATCCCATCAGGATATTCTGGTCAACTACCTTGAGTACGTGGAAATCAGCCCCAATGACAAGAAGTACACCAATACCTGGGTGACTGATATTGAAATCACCAAAGAAAGCGTGGCAAAAATCATGCGAGGAGGACGCGCTAAGTGGAAAATAGAGAATGAGACGTTTAACACACTGAAAACACAAGGCTACAACCTGGAACACAACTACGGGCACGGTAAAATGCACCTGGCGACTAACTTCGCCAGCCTGACGTTTACCGCCTTCCTTATTGACCAAATCGAGCAGCTTGCCTGCCCTCTTTTTCAAAAAGCGTTATCAGCATCGAAATCAAAGAAAGCGCTTTGGCACGCTATCAGGGGCTTGTTCGACTGGTTCTTCATTGATTCATGGACAGAGTTTCTTACGGCGATCGCAAGGGGAAAAAGTGTCAGCCTCAAAAGCCTGGAGCTTGATACCACATAGAGGCTGAGTAGCCTTGTGTTTCAGTGTTTGATATGTAGAGAAATTGACTGCTCTGCGACGGTGGAGAAGGCTTCTTCGTCTCCAACTAATTCTATTGGCCACTCCGAAGTATAATTAGTTTGTCGTTTAATGTTCGGGAATTGCTGGTCTGTCATGGCGCTGGGGAGTATGCCCGGGATGAAGATGGTGATGGTTTTCACGAGGTGCATGTGAATACGATGGAGGGCTTCTGGTCGTTGCTGCGATCCTGGTTGCGCCCTCACCGTGGAATTTCACAGGATAAGCTGCCACTATACTTGGGATTTTTTGAATGCATCCATAACATCAAACGTAGGGGAAAAGCAGCTATTTCAGGGTTGCTTGGCTTGCTGCTGGGGTAACCCCCCGGAATCCATTAAGAGCCAATTCGTCAGGTATGGTACAGAGAGATGAGTAAACCCGAATTTTTGTTGAAGCGTCGTAAGGAACTTTTTCGGCATCAAAACCTGAGGCTTAGTCCTCCTCAGGGATAAGTCTGCAAGTGAATTTCGAATGCTGTGCAGGCGGTGTCCGGCGTTGAGAAGGCATGACTCTGTACTGGGCTCTTTCATGGAACTGCGGGAACCTGTCGTGCAGGTGTTAAGGGAGACTCTCAAGTGGCGACCACCACAAGAGACTGAGTACCGATACTGCGCACAGGGGCGGAGTAGCTCGTAGTAGTGTTGAAGCTCCTGTAATAGGGGGGGAGCGAAGGGGCTGCGTTAGGTGGCTCGTTGTGGAATGCAACTGTCCCAAAGGATCTTGTCTGGATGCCTATAAAGGGACGTAGTCAGCAACCGGAGGGACAGGATGACATTGCTCAACGGGCAGGGCGGTTGTCACATGGAGGCAAATCTGTTTGTCACTGGCTGGAAAAAGTACAGGTCAGAAAATGTCTCAGAATTGTGATAGGCGTTTACCTGATGGGAGCGGTATGAATCGAGAGGTTCACGTACCGTTCTAAGAAGCCGTCTGAAAAGTCCTCCTTCAAGCCAAACGCCGCAGCATCAGGTGAATCATGGACAGTTGAATCATAGCCTCAGCGGTTTCAGGCAACACCTCGTAATCTTTGCTGAGTCTTCGGTTATGATTTAGCCAGGAAAATGTCCGTTCGACTACCCAGCGTCGTGGTAACAGCTGGAAGCCTTTTTGTTTATCACTGCGTAGAACAACTTGCAATATGAATTGGAATTTCGAACTGACCCAGTCCACTAACTTGCCCCGATAGCCGCCATCAACCCAGATCAGGCGTAACTTTTTACAACGACCATTCAAGCGTGTTAATAGCAGTTTGGCTCCATCCCGATCCTGAATCTCAGCGGAAGTGACAACGATTGCTAGCAGTAACCCCATGGTGTCAACGAGGATATGACGCTTGCGCCCCTTGATCTTTTTGCCTGCATCGTAGCCGCGATCAGACCCACCGATCGCCGTGGTTTTAACGCTCTGGCTATCGAGACTAGCTGCCGTTGCATGCTTATGACGCCCTGCTTTCTGACGCACTTTGGCATGAAGCGTGTCATGAATCCTTTGCCAAGTTTGGTCTCGTCGCCAAACCCTGAAGTAGTGATACACTGTTTTATAGTTCGGAAAATCAGTAGGAAGGGCAGCCCATTGACAGCCTGTTTTCAAAACATAAAAAATGCCATTGATAAGCTGCCGACGGCTGATTGTTACAGGTCGTCCTCCGGGTTTGGCAGGTGGGAGCAGAGGTTTTAACTTTTTCCACGCTCCCTGACTCAAATCTGAGGGATACCTTTTCTTCTTTTTTTGGCGACGCTTACCCATTACACCCCTGAAAAATGCCTGTTTTTTCAGTATATATGGGCGGCTATGCTACTTTTCAGACGGCTTCTAAGAGGGGCTGGCGGGGAAGTTCCGCCGGTCTACTCACCCATCTCACCACACTGGGCAGGAAAGTATCTGGATCGGTGGTGTACAAGAGTCATGCGATCAATGATAGAGCCAATGAAGAAAGTGGCTAAAACTGTTCGGCGACATAAGCCGCTTATCCTGAACTGGTTCAGGGCAAAAAAGGCATTTTCCAGCGGAATTGTTGAAGGGCTGAATACCAGGATAAAACTCACTACGAGAAAATCGTATGGATTCAGAACCTATAAATGTGCAGAAATTGCTTTATATCATGCGCTTGGCAAGCTGCCTGAACCAGAAACTACCCATAGATTTTGCTGACGAGGCTTTTTTAAAAAGGTTTCACAGTAACCAGAATGATAATGGCAACTAAAAGGAAGGCTGGCACTTCATTAAACCAGCGATAGAAAGTGTGAGTGCGGGTGTTTTCATCACGGGCAAATTTCTTCAGATAACTGCCACACATATGATGGTAACCAATCAGCAGAATCACCAGTGTCAGCTTGGCGTGCATCCATCCGGCCTGCATGTAATAGGAAGGATTCAGGGTGATCAGCCATACGCCCAGTGCGATCGTAGCCAGCATCGAAGGCGTCATAATGCCCCGATACAGTTTACGTTCCATGACTTTGAAGCGTTCACGTCCGGCAGCATCTTCACAAGATGCGTGATAAACAAAAAGGCGCGGCAGATAAAAAATACCGGCAAACCAGCACACCATGGCAATGATGTGAAATGCTTTAATCCAGAGCACGGGGGTCTCCTTTGAAATCCATTCTTTATTTGTATGGAAGGAGTATATGCCGGGTGTGGCGACATGCCTAACGATAATAAACTTCTATTGCCTGA
Source organism: Endozoicomonadaceae bacterium (assembly GCA_965261725.1). Classification (GTDB taxonomy): domain Bacteria; phylum Pseudomonadota; class Gammaproteobacteria; order Pseudomonadales; family Endozoicomonadaceae; genus CANDOC01. The sequence goes on from CBDHDU010000053.1 coordinate 93,391, forward strand.
CGGGTAAGGATTCCCCGAATCCGTTGCCCGTTCTTCTCCTGTGCTGCAATGCAGACAAAATCCAGATTATTTCGGGTCATCAGGTGATGTGCTTCCAGCAGTGTGGCGCTGATATCAATAACCTGAATTTCATGTCTTTCACCCGGAATGCCCAACAAGTCCAGCTCAGCCTGTGAAAGCTCATGAGACAGATAATGTGATAAATCTGCTGCCAGTAATATTTGCCTGATGCTTTCCTGATGCCTGATCAAAATCCAGAAGGGCTGTTCCCTGATTGCTTGTTCACATTGTTCTGAAGATGCGAAGCGTTCCAGTACGGTGGTATGACGCTGCATCAGGCTGGCGACCCCGGCACGTTGTAATGTCTGTTTCAGAGGGCTTGCCTGATGGTCATGACCCAGCTGCTGTAACACAGCGATAAATATGCCCGGTAGCCCTGATAGCTGCCGACAAACCAGTGTTGCCGTAATAATAGCGAGCAGGGCGGGCAAAATAAGGTGCGAGTTGCGGGTTAATTCCAGCACCGTCATTAATGCGGCCAGCGGTGCCTGTAACACGGCTGCCAGCATGGCTCCCATACCCAGCAAAGCGTAGAATTCACTGCCGGATTCCAAAATAAAATAATGCTCTGCAATCTGGCCGGTGATAGCGCCGGCGGTAACGCCGATAACCAGTGTCGGACCAATAAGCCCGCCGGGAACCCCCATACCGATAGCCGTGGTTGTTACCAGTAACTTTCCTGCCAGAATAACCATCATTACGGTCAGTGGCAGCTGTCCCATTAGCATCTGGTTTACAGTTTCATAGCCAATACCCATAATCTGAGGAATTATGGTTGCAACTATTCCTGTGAGTAAACCAGCGATAGCAAACTTGAGAGTGAGAGACTGTATCGGTAATCGCTGAATTCTGAGTACCAGATAACAAAATAAAAACGCCAGCAGCCCCGTGGCAATGCCCAGCAGAATAATCAGCGGGAATTCTCCCACTGCGGAAAAGGTCAGCATGGGTACTTCAAAGGCCGGGCTTTGTCCAAAGACCAGTGAAGACAGAATGGCGGCGGTGACGGAAGCCAGAATAACGGGTGTAAAGCTGCTGAAATTATACTCCAGCATAATGACTTCCATCGTCAGGATGACACCGGCAATAGGCGTATTAAACCCGGCTGCGATGGCGGCAGCACAACCACAGCCTGTAAGCGTCCGCAGGCTATTATTGGGCAGCTTTAGCCACTGACCGATTAAGCTGCTGCCCGCCGCTCCAAGATGAATGGAAGGACCTTCACGGCCGACAGAGTTGCCACTGGCAATGGCGATCAGCGCGCCCAGAAACTGGGCAATAAAGTTAATGCCGGGTAGTCGCCCCTGGTTGGTTGCAAGCCGCTCCATAACGTGGGCAACCCCGACCTGTCGCTGAGCAGGTTTGAATTTTCTGAACAGCCAGGCGCTAAGCAAGGCACCGATTACAGGCAGGATTAATCTTATTATCCAGGGGAGCCCAGTCACATCATCAGTACTGCCCTCCATAAACAGGCCATTAAAGGGCAGGGTGGCCAGTATTCTGAAAACGATAATAATGGCTCCGGTAAATAATCCGGATAAAATTCCCAGCAGGGCAAGTTGTGGCAGGGCTTCGGCTTCAGCAAGGCGGTGCCTGAAAGCCTGCATTGTCGGACGTTTATAAGGCATGAGTTGTTATATTTTGAGTCTGTCCATAACGTAGATAAATCGCCCTGAAGTGTTTGAGAGGCAGGAACGGGAGTCTTATTATAGAGGGCTTTCCGGCTTGCACTAAAAGGCATGGTTTTCGGAAAAAGGGCTTGACGTGCCCTGAAGTTAACAAAAGCAGAGAATAATGATGAGTAAAATAAAAGTCGGTATTGTTGGGGGAACCGGTTATACCGGCGTTGAATTATTACGGCTGCTGGCTGCTCATCCGGAGGTTGCGCTGACGGCGGTAACCTCTCGTTCTGAAAAAGGTACCCGAGTTTCCGATATTTATCCCAGTCTTCGTGGGTATGTTGATTTAGCCTTTAGTGAACCTGATCTCGACACATTGTCTGAATGCGATCTGGTGTTTTTCGCGACGCCTAATGGCGTAGCAATGAAGATGGTGCCGCTGTTGCTTGAACGAGGTATCAGAGTTATTGATCTGGCAGCTGATTTCCGGTTGCAGGATGCAGCTGAATGGCAACAGTGGTACGGCATGGAGCATGCCTGCCCGGCACTGCTGGATGAAGCTGTTTACGGACTTCCGGAAATTAACCGGGAAGTCATTGCCAAATCACGCCTGGTTGCCAATCCCGGTTGTTACCCTACTGCCGTACAACTGGGCGTATTACCCCTGATGCGGGAAGGCTTGGTCAGTGGCACAATAATTGCTGATGCCAAGTCTGGTGTTAGTGGTGCCGGCCGTCAGGCCAATGTGGGTACTTTGCTGTGTGAAGCAGGCGACAGTTTTAAGGCATATGGTGTGCCCGGTCATCGTCATTTGCCGGAGATTCGTCAGGGCTTAAACCGGGTCAGTGGGCAGTCACAGGAGCTGGTCTTTGTACCGCATCTGGTGCCGATGATTCGTGGTATTCATGCAACGACTTATATTTCAGTGCCGGATCGTTCGGTTGATCTGCAGACATTATATGAACGCAGTTATGCTGATGAGCCTTTTGTTGATGTCATGCCCGCAGGTAGCCATCCGGATACCCGTAGTGTCAGAGGTTCAAACATTTGTCGTATAGCTGTACATCGTCCGGGTGACGGTGACACCATAGTTGTGCTTTCAGTGATCGATAATCTGGTGAAAGGGGCTGCAGGACAGGGGCTGCAAAACTTTAATATCATGTTTGGTTTTGAGCCTGCTATGGGCTTAAAGCATGTGCCTCTGGCACCATGATATAAAAATCAATGGTGCTGGTTTATCGGCCGGTTGTTGGTGTATCGGAGTGAAAGAAGTAGATGCAGGTTAAACATGATAGCGGGCATTTCCGGGTCGTACGTGATGAACCCCGGAATCAATGGCTCAAGCAATTCATCTGGGGCTGCGTAACTGCATCACTGGTAGCCGGCAGCTGGTTTTTCGGACGTTATGATGCCAGCACCGAACAGGTTGTCCTGACATCTGATAATGAGCGACTGAAGGCACTTGCAGCTGAACAGAGGCAACAGCTCGATCAAAAGTCACAGCAGCTGGCTATTTATGAGCGCGGGCGCAAGGTTGACCAGAAGGCGCTGGAGTCTGTCAGGCAGGAATTACTACAGCTGGAAGAGAAAAAAGCTCTTTTGGAAAAGGAGTTGGTGCTCTATAAAAGTATTATCGTGCCGGAGCAGTTAGCCGAAGGTGTCAGGGTTCAGCGTCTGGACTTGAGACCCGGAGAAACTGATGATCAGTACTATCTTAAACTGGTGCTGACTCAGGTTGCTCAAAAACATGTTGCTCAACGTGGCTCTCTGGAAGCATGGGTTGTCGGGATAGACCGCAACGACAAAGAGCAAAAGATACCGCTGGCATCACTGGCGGAAGGTCTGGAATACCCGGTTAAGCTGGGTTTCCGTTATTTTCAGTCTGTTCCGCTGGATGGCGGGTTGCTTGAATTAACACTGCCGGATGGCTTCAGGCCAACATTGCTGAGCGTGTTAATTACCTTGGAAGGTCGCAAGCCCCAGCAGATAGAACAGGATTTCGACTGGCCAGAGCCAGAATCTTCTGTAGTTGATGGAGATATTTTATGATGTGGAACAAACGTAACAACGAAGCTGCAGTTGAATCTGATGCTGCAACACTGATTTCAGTTGAAACTGTGATTACCGGCGATATTCGCTTCAGCGGTACACTGCATATTGAAGGTCGGGTGATTGGTAATATTGATGCTGAAAGCGGTTATATTACATTATCAGAAACCGCTATCGTGGAAGGTAATATCCGGGTTTCCCGGGTGCTGATTAACGGCACGGTAAAAGGTGATGTGGTTGCCACGGATCATCTGGAGCTGGCTCCCCGTGCAATTGTTACCGGTAATGTTTACTACAACCTGCTTGAAATGGCGCGTGGCGCCCAGATTAATGGCAATCTGGAGCATCGTATTGAAGCTGTAACCCAGCACTTACCTGATAAAAGCGGTGAAACTGTGGCGCTGCCCGGGGAAGCCTGAGTACCGGCGCTGGTGGATTATCCCTAGTGCTCTGCTAATAAGTGCTGAGTTCGGCACGGGTAAGATGAAGCGCTTAATAGTTG
>CBDHDU010000054.1:0-8900 GCA_965261725.1 Endozoicomonadaceae bacterium
TTCGAAGCGACGCTCAGTAAGGCGGTCATAGCCCGGAGCAGCTTTTTTGCATCCTGAGCAGATAGCATGACTGTTCTTCCGTGGAGCCACAGTCACATTGAATACTTCAGAGCCCTGATAGAAGCCGAGTTTTACATCCTGATAAACAAAAGACTTGAGTTTATGAACTTTATTGAGGATAGTTTTAATCAGCATCAGTGCTGCCTTTTGTTGTTTTTTTGTCCATCAACAAAAAACTATCAAAAGTCAGGCACTGGTGTTTCTATCCTCAAATCTTGTTCGCTTTTACCCACAGTTATCCCTGAAGAGCCCTATTTTTAAATAGTGCCTGTCCGAAAACCCTCAAACCTTGAAAATAGCAGCCTGCAACCAAATATAACTATTGAAGATTTTCCAAAACAGGCTGTTTTTCAAATTTATGCGCCAGGACCATCAATCCACAAATGCAGCTGGGTGAAGTCGATATCTCATCCGTCCAGTTTAACCCCAAGTCCAGAGACGATATCCCTCGTATCCTGCGAGCATTGCAGCACATTTACACAACGCCAGAGCTGAGACAGCAGGTCTTTCAGGTACTCGACTCCATGATTCTATCTGACCAAAACAACGGTCGCCCCGGGATGGAACTCTGGAGAATACTCGTGTTTGGCACCCTCCGCCTGGTGATCAATTGCGATTATGACCGTTTGCAGGAACTGGCCAATGAACACGGCACTTTGCGTCAGATGCTCGGACATGGCCCTTATTGCACGCACACCTACCATATACAGACGTTGCAGGATAATATCAGCCTGTTTACCCCGCAGGTGCTGGATCAGATCAATCAGGTTGTCGTTGCGGCAGGGCACTCGCTGGTAAAAAAAAAAGAGCGAACCGTTACATGGCCGTGCCGATTCGTTTGTCGTAAAAACCAATGTCCATTTCCCCACCGACATTAACTTGCTGAGCGATGCTTGTCGTAAAATCATTGAGTTTGCTTCGGCTTCAGCTCATGAGCACAAACTCCCCGGCTGGCGACAGCATCGCTACCTGCAGCGGCAGCATAAGAAGCTTTACCATACAGTGCGTAACCTGAAGCACTCTACGTCAGCTGACGAGTTACAAAAAAGCAAACGACAGCATGACATTGGAATGGCGCATATTGAGTACCTGAAGCTCAGCCTGAAAATCATTCGGATGGCCGATGTAACGTACTCCGTGCTGACAAAGCATCAACCTGATGAACCACGCCTTGAAGCGCTCAGCTACTATCTGCTGTATGCCAAACATCAGGTTAGTCTGATTCATCGGCGGGTCATTGAGCATGAAACCATACCGCATGCAGAGAAAATCTTTTCGCTGTTTGAACCTCATACCGAGTGGGTCAGCAAAGGCAAGGCGGGCGTACCGGTTGAACTGGGCTTGCGTGTTTGTGTGTTGCAGGATCAGTTCGGCTTTACGCTTCACCACCAGGTCATGGAAAAGCAAACGGACGACCAGGTAACGGTTCCTATGGCCAAGGGAGCCAAAGAGCGCTTTCCAGTCTTGAGTCAAGTCAGCTACGACAAGGGGTTCTGGAGTCCGGATAATCTTGTAAAACTGGAAAACTTGCTGGACAGGGCTGTACTACCTAAAAAAGGAAAGATGTCGTTAGAGGACAAAAAACGGGAATCACACCTGGCGTTTGTCCGTGCAAAACGACAGCACTCTGCTGTTGAGTCGGATATTAATGCTCTGGAAGCCCATGGTCTGGATAAATGTCCGGATAAAGGGCTGGATGCCTTCAAGCGTTATGTTTCGCTGGCTGTTGTGGCAAATAACCTGCAGCGTCTGGGCAAAGTGCTGTTGGAAAGGGATCGGCAATAGTCGCCTGTTGATGGTTTGGTAATCCGGTGTTCGTTCAGATCATGCATGTCGTGAGGCTTACTGACATCTACGGAGTGAAGGTTTTGAACATTTTTTGAACAATTGTGACTGAAAACCGCTGCATTGATTGAACAGCAAACTCAAATGATCCACCTAACAGTGACTCATTAACACAGGCAGCTATAGTTCATGCGTTTTCTGACAGGCACTAAGTACCCGGATAATAGTTTTCATATATTGAATGCTTATTCAGCATACGATAGTACTGCTTGGCAGTGAGCTATATTATTTGTTATTGCAACTCTGCGTCTGTTGTTATGAAGAAGACTGCTTGCTCCATCACTGATAGTGCCATTATCCATACGCTAAAGTGCGCCATGCGCAACGGGTCTTTGCCTTGCGTAAGAGAGCGTGCTCATGCGGTATTGCTCAGCTTGAAGGGGTACTCTCTGTCCCAGATAGCGGATGTTTTTGATGTTCAGTATCAGACAGTCTCTCGGTGGATTGATGACTGGGAGTTCTTAGGTATACGAGGGCTATACAAAGCCCATGGCGGCGGTCCGCAGCCGATCTACAATGCTCAGGAAACGCAACGCCTCGCTGAACTGATTTCAGAGGAGCCTCGCCGCATATCTTATGCGCAGGCAAAACTTGAAGAAGAAACTGGCAAATCGGCTTCATTAAAAACTCTGAAGAGGATGGCAAAAAAAAATCGGGCTGGTTTACAAGCGGGTACGAAAGTCCTGTCGGCATAAGCGAGATCAAGAATCTTTTGAGCGCCGTCATCACGCGCTGAAAAATGCTCAGGAAGCTGAGCGCAAAGGCCTTATAAATCTGTTCTATTTTGATGAGTCGGGCTTCTCCCAACAACCGTGCATTCCATATGCCTGGCAACAGAAGGGAGAGCAGTTGAGAGTTTCCTCGGTCAATAGTCAGCGCATAAATGTTCTGGGTTTCATGAATCGTGATAACGATTTGTTTTACTATCCTGTCTGCGGAGCAGTGACTGGTGATGAAGTCATCCGTGTATTTGAAGATTTTGCTGAACAGATGCAAGACCCGAAATACAGCACTGGCGACCGGTACACTTTGGTGGTAGTCGATAATGCCAGCATTCATACCTGCAAAAAGTTCCGAGAGAAACTGGATGATTGGATGATCGAAAAGAAGCTGATTGTTTGCTATCTGCCCACCTATTCACCGGAATTAAATCTGATTGAGATTTTATGGGACAAGGTAAAGTATGAGTGGCTTAACCTCTTGAAGATTATGAACTTTGCTGAATTCCAAAAAGAACTAAAACGTGTTTTTGATATGTTTGGTCAGGAATATATGATTTCATTTGTAACTATTCAGCACCCAGCAAAGAGTGACCGCAGTAATTCTTCATGGCTATAAGCAGGGCTTCAAAAACATTCTGCCCCTGCTTTCTCGCAGATGAAACATAACTTCGTATTCGGCAATACCATTTCGCCCCTTCCTCGCTTCTGATGCAGCCCGATATTTTTTGCTTCACCTTGCCATTTCTGATGTCTTGCTCGCTGCCATTATTGTCGAAGGGGATGTTGAGGTCGGTCATGAACCTCAAAGTTTCGTCCTTGTACTCCACCAACCGCTTAAACAAGTTGAACGCTTTCGTATTCTTGACTTTGTCACGCCCCAACCGTTGCCGTACTCGTTCCATATATACCTGAGTGAATTCAAGATGCCGGATTTAACCGCTGGAAATTATCGTTAATCCTGCTGCCCAAGGAAGAACCGATTTCGGGCAATGTCACGTCCAGAAAATGATTAATCTTTTCCCGGAATTCTTTTGCCTGAGCGAAGTATTCATTATTCCGGGCATACTCATTCATCACCTTCCATAATCGCTCAATGGGGTTCAGGTTTGGACTGTAAGGGGGGAGGTAATGAAGCTTTATTCCCAGCTCTTCCGCCTCTTTCACTACCTCCTGTGAACGATGGTAACCGGCACCATCAAGCACCATGTGAATAACGTTCATGGATGAATAGTTATCCCGAACTTTCTTGAAAAACTCGGTAACCGCTTCACTGTTAACCGTATCAAATTGACCGAAAACAGCAGCTTCAATATTGTCCAGATCAATCGCACCGATAATGTTCAGCCGAGTACGGCTACCTGTCGTATTAATGATTTTATCAATCCCTTTTCGAATCCACCCGGAAGTGATTTTGGTCGCTTGTGTCGGGTGTACCGCATCCATGAATAGTATCACCTCGTCCTCTGGTAGCGTGGCTTTCAAGGCTTCATAGTGCTCCACAAAACCAGCCTGCTTATCAACATCAGCCTTGTGCGGTACGCCCTTTGGCTTTTTGTAGGTAAAGCCTTTTTGGTGCAGCCACTTGTTCAGGCCTGATACGGTATATTTGATACCCCAGCGATCGGTAATATAGGCGACGATCTGATGGACGTGTGCGTAAGTATATTCAGAAAGGTGTTCGACCAGTTGCCGAGTTTGCTCATCACTCAGGCGGCTTTCACTCCCCCCGTTCTCCGGCCTGAGCTTTTCCTTTTCCAGATAGGCGTCCAGATGGCGACAAATAGTGTATTCACTTTTTCTCAATGCCTGAGCGATAGCAGACGGTGACCACCCTTCAGACCTGAGCAAAACAGCCTTGATACGATCACACTCCCGTGCATCTCGCGATGTTTTGTGGCGAGATTCCAAGGCTACTTTTTGTTGGGCTGTCAGGGTGATTTTCGGCATGTTCGTACAATGTTGAAAATCGGCTGGAAAATCAAGCAACTTCAATGATCATGGGTATAGTCGGCTTCTTCCGCTTGCGCCCTTTTTGCTGTTCGCTCGAACAGTGAAGAGATACGCTGGCGGATGGATTCCGGCATCGCCTTCATTCCCAGCTTTCTAAAACCATTGCTGAGGTGACAGGCCAGTCTCAGCAGCCGCTGAAGACGAGCCGCAAGATAGTTGCAGTCGCGATCAACGACACCCTGTAACTCCCTCAGGTGGTGGGCATTGCAGAGTACATGAGCCGCAGCATAGCGGAAGTAAACCTTGTAGTGGTCATGAACCAGTATCCCGGCAAAGGTCAGCAAAATACCCATCGTCTCTATGGCGGAATGTCCTTTACTCAAGTCCAGATGATAGTACGTCCACTTGTCAGTACGCAGGACATGCATCCACCACAGCGCTCCGGCTACTCTCATGCCTGTTTCATCAGCGCCTGCAATGGGTTCAACCTTAAGGGCGTCACTAATTGCCTGCTCAGTGCTGGCTAACCGGTCATAAGCATTGCTCTGGAAGGTGCAGATGGAACCCGGACTGACTTCCAATCCGAAAATATCCATGAAGAACTGGGAGGCACGCTTGCAAGGTATAAGTTGATACTGACAAAGATACACGGCCAGCGCCTGAGTCACCGGTCCATACTGCACGTGAGCATCAACTCCTTCAGGGAAACGGGCTTGTGTCATGTGACCGCAGCGGCACTCTTTGATTTCGGCCACATGGGCTGTCACTTCAAAGTGACCAAAACGACCCGGTTCAAATACTTGCCTTTCAACCAACTTGGCAATGTTTGCAGAGTGCAGGGACTGATGGCACTTCTCACAGTCTATAACCGGGTGATATTGGGTGCGGTCAGTGTCAGCGACTTGCTGAAGCGTTGAACCTTTGTGACCTTTCTGACCGCCGGGCTTTCGACCAGACCTCTGTCGTAAGCTTTTTGGGTTAGGTTTGTCGTCTTGTGGCTCACCCTCCACCGTGGCAGATGAGTCTTTCTGTTTGGCAGCAGGCTTTGCATAACCGTCTGTAGAGGGAGGCTTACTGCTGTTCCGGCTGTTGATGTTGAGTCTGTCCGCGAGTTCCTTATTTTCTGTTTCCAGTTTTGCTACCTGATCGCCCAGGCCACCGATCTGCTCTTGCTGATCATTTACGATAGCAAGGAGGGTGACGATAATCTGAAACTCGGGATCAAGTTGACTCATAACAAGCGTTGGTCAGAGAAGAACTGTATTTGAAAATGACACAAAATCACGAAAATACCAGCTTATTGTGAGGGTGCTGAATAGTTACTTTCATTTGTCTGAGTACTTAACTACCTTCAATGCTCATGATTAATTGTAAGGAAGATTTAACTTATGCTGAAGAAAATCACAGTTCTTCTTATATTGATAGTGTGTAAAAGTACAGTTGCGCTTGCAGGTTATGGTTCTGCTGAAAATAGGGCTTTAAACCTTGACCATTTAGTTTTTTCTACTCAATATAAGTATTCTGACTTGTTGACATCATATCCGATTGACAACAATGATGAGAAAAAAAAAGAAGATGTAAAGAAATCAAAAGAAAGCAATGCTGGAGGTAGTTCTGATAGTTCTAGCAGTGTTAGTCGAACTACCAGTACTCAAGGTAGCTTACAAAACCAGCATACAGATGATGAAGGTGATGATAAGCCACCTTTGCCACCTAAAGAGGATAAAAAAGAGCCTTGTGGAGCAGAGTGTTTACCATTTTCTCTACGAAAAGTTGTGCAGGTAGGGCAAGCACCTATTAGCTTTATATTTAAAGTGAAAAGAGAAGACTTAATGGTAATCTCTGGTAATTCACCTTGGGGAAAAATTGCTCTCACACAGGGATCAAGTTTTGTTCAAATAACTCTGCGCTGGTATTATGAAAGTAATCAGCTTTCATTATGGCCAGCAGTAAGAACCTCAGCGCCTTCACCTAAGTGTTTTATGGTAGTACTAGGCTCAAACGAAAGACCTAGACCTACATTAAGTTCAGACTTTATTAATTTAACTGGAGAGTTTCCTTCAAACAGTCAAAATGTTCTCTCTGAATTACAAGTTGAAATACAACTGCTTGATGATAGTGATCAGGTCTTATCAAATATGTTTTTTTCAGATTTTGATCTCTATACACCTCGTGTTAAAGCATATAACCCTTTAGGAGTAAATGGTTATGACATGTGCAACCATCAAGGAAATGATCATGGTGATTTTTATGATTCTACTGCATCAGCTACAGCTATTCTACCTTTTCCAGATTGTAATAAATGCCAATCCATTGCCAATGCGGAAGGAGCCTACAAAAATTGGTTAGATTATCTAAATAAATATATTAAAGGTCATGAAATATTGAAGTTAAGAGTAATAATAAAAAGCATAGAGCCTCAGCCCCCGGTGACCCTCAACAGTGCTCAGGCGCTGGCCGATCACAACCGCAGTCACCACAGCGGGGAACGCACCTGTACCCAGTGTCAGCCCCCGGTGACCCTCAACGGTGCGAAGGCGCTGGACGATCACAAATTCAGAAAACACCGTAAACGCAAAAGACTGGCAGAGGAGGACGACTGAAAAACAACCTCAGAAGCCGTCTGAAAAGTAGCATAGCCGCCCATATATACTGAAAAAACAGGCATTTTTCAGGGGTGTAATGGGTAAGCGTCGTCAAAAAAAGAAGAAAAGGTATCCCTCAGATTTGAGTCAGGGAGCGTGGAAAAAGTTAAAACCTCTGCTCCCACCTGCCAAACCCGGAGGACGACCTGTAACAATCAGCCGTCGGCAGCTTATCAATGGCATTTTTTATGTTTTGAAAACAGGCTGTCAATGGGCTGCCCTTCCTACTGATTTTCCGAACTATAAAACAGTGTATCACTACTTCAGGGTTTGGCGACGAGACCAAACTTGGCAAAGGATTCATGACACGCTTCATGCCAAAGTGCGTCAGAAAGCAGGGCGTCATAAGCATGCAACGGCAGCTAGTCTCGATAGCCAGAGCGTTAAAACCACGGCGATCGGTGGGTCTGATCGCGGCTACGATGCAGGCAAAAAGATCAAGGGGCGCAAGCGTCATATCCTCGTTGACACCATGGGGTTACTGCTAGCAATCGTTGTCACTTCCGCTGAGATTCAGGATCGGGATGGAGCCAAACTGCTATTAACACGCTTGAATGGTCGTTGTAAAAAGTTACGCCTGATCTGGGTTGATGGCGGCTATCGGGGCAAGTTAGTGGACTGGGTCAGTTCGAAATTCCAATTCATATTGCAAGTTGTTCTACGCAGTGATAAACAAAAAGGCTTCCAGCTGTTACCACGACGCTGGGTAGTCGAACGGACATTTTCCTGGCTAAATCATAACCGAAGACTCAGCAAAGATTACGAGGTGTTGCCTGAAACCGCTGAGGCTATGATTCAACTGTCCATGATTCACCTGATGCTGCGGCGTTTGGCTTGAAGGAGGACTTTTCAGACGGCTTCTCAGGATGCCACCCCCTTCACCGGCTGCATTCGTTATCATCCGTGCGACTGTATTGATGAGGCCGTATGACCAGCCGACCGCCGTCCAAACTAAAACAATTACTGCTACGCGATCAGTTATGGTGGCGTTATTACCAGCGCAACGCCGATACGATACGCCCTGCTGTGGTTGATGCGATCAGCAAAGTACTGGCCTGCGGGCGGGTGATCATGGGGTATGCCAGCTTTGTATGCAGCAACCATGAATGCTCTCACACCAAAAAGATCTGCTTTGGCTGTAAAGCCCGGTTGTGTAATACCTGCGGCAAAAAACTGACCGATCAGTGGATTGCTGACCAGAAAGCGCTGTTGCCGGATACTGAGTGGCAACACATCACCTTTACGATGCCTGATGCACTCTGGGAGCTGTTCAGAATCAACCGCACCTTACTGGGTAAACTGAGCCCACTGGCGGCAAAAAGCCTGCAGGCCTTTGCCGGGAAAAAGGCGTGACACCTGGCATTTTCACGGCACTGCATACCTTTGGCCGAAAGCTGAACTGGAATGTTCATATTCACCTCTCTGTGACCCGTGGCGGATTATACGACGGAAACCATCAATGGAAGTCAGTCTACTTCACCAAAAACGCCATCATGCCCGCGTGGCGTTACGGCGTGATCAACCTGCTCAGGGAAGCGTTTAAACGTGGCGAGCTGGATCTGCCTTCCGAGCTGAAAGACAGCTGTCATGACCTTTCCGGCTTCAATGATTTTCTCGATGAGCAATACCAAAAGGACTGGATCGTCCATTTTGCCAAAGCCACCAAAAGCCTCCACCG